>NZ_JBLWZO010000006.1:0-196583 GCF_048266405.1 Celeribacter sp. | reverse complement strand
ACACTGGTTCATGAGCCTGCAAGATGCTTGCGAAAAGGTGGAGGCTTGGCCCCTCTCGGGATCATGCTCCGCATAACCCTGCCGGGCAATGGCAGAGACGACAACGAAGAACGACCGCACAGCGCGATTGGGAATAACGTCCCAGCATCGCTGATGAAATTGCCAGACGCATCCAGCCCGTCTGTGTGAGCAATATGCGGAAAATCTAGCCCTGACTGGGGACACTTTGGGTAGCACAGCACTAGCCACTTTTCGGGATATTGCACAGCATGACCCTATCGGACTGAGGCGCCCAGCTTTGCGGTAAATCTCAGCAACAGCCGTACCTTCTGCGCGTCTGAGAATTTGGGTGCTCTTAACGTTTTTGTTCCTTTCCCAGCCAAAGGAAAATACAGCGAAAAACTCTAATTATAAATGGCAGGAACATTGAATTTTAGAGCGACGCAAAATACGAAACCGCCTAGGTGGACGGTTAAACAGGGGCAGAATAACTTGAGGAATTGTGTTCTGCTTCGCCGTTCATGTGACCGACGTTACTTGTAATAAACTGATCCATCGCCGAAGTATGCGCCTCTTTCACCCGTTCTGCGAGGAGCGTGAAGAAGTGTGCGAATGGTTTCAAGTTCATAAGATGCTTCGGCATTACGAGTGCAATATCCCGCGCGTGCTCGCCTGTATCGATAAACCGAATCTTGTCGCGTAAAGACGCCGAAAGATGAGGGAGGAGGGAACTAGGCAGGTGCGCGGTCGCGAGCCCTTGTGCGACGATTTCCATTCCGGCCCGATGCGCGGGACAGGAAAAAAATGGTTCTGCGAAGGGGAGTTTTGTAGCGTACCATCCTTCGCTTTTGCTTTGCCACGATACGGGATCAGTGATCGCGACAAAACATGATAGCGCAGGCGGTGTATTGGCTCCCATCTGCCGCGTTTCCAAGCTTTCTTCAATACAATCAATGGAGATATCATACGGGACGGCCCATAAAATTTGATCACTGAAGAGGGTTTCCTGCTGAAGAGACGAACTGAGCGCTTCGGCACTTTTGGCATTCAAAATTGCACAATTGACGCGGTGCATGGAAATCATGTCGATAACTTGCTCGGAATTGTCGCCGGACTTGAACGCGAAGTGTTTGAACCCTTCTACATCACGTGCTGCTTGTGCGGCTAATGCGATGAACCGACGGCGCATGCTTGGAATAGATCCCAACTGCAAAACTAATTGTTTGCCGTCAAATTCAGAGTGATGACGCTCCCAAGCGCATGACAATGTATGGCTTATTTCGCTGGCTACGCGAAACCAATGTTCCCCGCTTGGAGTTAATTCATCAGATCGCGAAGGACTACGTTTGATTAACTGTGATCCTAGGCAATCTTCGAGCTTTGAGAGTTGTTGCGATACCGTTGGCTGTGAAACGCCGAGGAGTTTTGTCGCTTTAGAAATTGAGCCGGCCACGACAATGCCGTGGAAAATTTCCAACTGTTTTAAGGTAATTGCCATTTGCGTTTATCCCACAATTTAAAAATATATTAGCAGAAAACGTCGCTGTACGCATCACTCATGCCATTGTGAGCGGCAGCCTCCCACATCATTGGGGCATGGCGTAATCAGAAACGACCGACCAAATGTCTTCATTCAGCGTCTGAATTTCACGCAATGCCAGATCGATTTCAGCAAGCTCAGCCCTGTCCAGAACGGTCTCAGCGCCATAAGCTAAACTGTTTTTCCTGTCGGCAATACGCATTTGAATTGCCCGAACGGGTCCGCCATCGCTATCGAATGCGTACAGACAGTGGTTCAGGCGATTGCGAAGTCCCGAGAGTTTTTTCATTTGTTTGCAGATGGCAATAATTCGACTGATTGCTTCCGCAGGCACAGGGCAGTTCTGGCGCTTGGATAGCCGCTCGACGAGATCAAGGCGCGCACGTGTTGTGTTTAATGTCAGGTGTATAACTGTTGCGGTAGACGTGTCGGTCGGGATCAGGCCCGCCATTAGATGAATGAGTGTGCTTTCGGTGTTGGTCCACGCATAGTTGATCTGTCCAATGCGCATCAGGAACGCATCGAAGGCCTTTGGTGGAGTTTGTACCTTTGAATTACTCATCGTAGCTATGGTGGAAGCGCGCCGCCGCTTCTGTCCGATTGGAAACACCCAGTTTTGAAATCACGCGATGCATATGCAGTTTGACAGTGTGTTCTGATATATTCAGATCGCGGGCGATGACTTTGTTTGGCCTCCCTTTGGCGGCCAAGGATAACACCTCGGACTCGCGCGGTGTGAGTGCGGCTTGAATGGCCGCAGTTTGTTCAGGTGTTGATAATGCAAGGGAGTGCGCGGGCTCGGTAGCGCTATGGCTCACGTTCTTAGGTGCTTTGACTGGTTTGTGCGCCACTTTGGCTGTTATCTCTGGTGGGATATAATGCGCCCCTGAGCCAATCACCGTCAAAAGGCCAAGAAAGGCGCAGACGTTGAGGTTCATGGGTAGAAAGCAGATATGTCGCGCAAAGATATCTTGCGTGTACATTTCAAAAAAAGACTGCGCGGCATCCGTGTCCTCAAACCCTATGACAAGTTTACACCCCGCCAGCAATGGATCTGAATGCTTCGTACGGTCCAACAAATCTTTGGCGTTATGCAGATCGCACACCACCATGAATAATTCAGGCCCATAGGCCACACTTCGCGCCGCAGACATAACCAGATTAAGAACTTGAAAGTCAGGTACGTGCAGCGTTTGCGTGTGATCAATCTCCGTTTCTACCGTCCGCAATGTGACGGGTGAAAATACACTCGAAGATCCAATAAAAAATATTAACCGGTTTAGAGCCTCTGCGGTATGCCCGCTTGAGACTTCAGAAAGTGAAAGACTTTCCATAGTTCCCCCCATTTAAAATCAGCATTCCCCCAAACGCAAATACGCGCAATTCGCGTTAAACACTCAAACAAGTCGCACTATTAAAAAGCAGAGTTTAAAATCAAAATGAACCTGCTCCCCGCAGCAAGTAGGCGGAGAGACAGGTTAACTTTACAAAGACTGCAGGAAATCTCTCTAAAAGTTAATCTATATTCAAACCTATCAATCACCTATTGACTGCTTCGGATCACTCAAAAGGAGTATGTGGTGGTTTTGCTCGAAGCGTCATGCCGTCCAGAAATTGCGAGAAATCTCTCTTAATACTGCCTCGGAACTGACGGCTCGTCATATCATGCCTGAAATAAACTCTCCTCCGTAAGATGTAGTCCCTTTCGGTAGCTATCGGATATCGAGCTACACCATCTGAATATCCTCCATCAGATGGAATTTCATAAATTATCAAATTTTATCAATGGCATGAAGGCGTCCCCAGAGGCGTCTATATCCTATGGGCGACTATGCCATTCGCTGAACTCATCGCACAGTTCATCCATCGACACAGTTTCGTCGACGGCTTGTTTGGTCATCAGCGGTCCATAAGGGCTCGGGCAAACCAGTCGGGGAATTCTCCCTACCAAAAATGATCTGGAATATCCGTTTTGGAAATGAATGACGGGCTCTGGATCTGAAATCAACATGGAGGACTTTACTATGTCTAGAGGTCGTAATCACGGACACAATCAACCACAAGGTGACCCAAATCCTGATCAAAGCCAGGATCAGGGCCAAAGTAGCGCTCAATCCCAGTTGCAAGCTGAGCTTCAGGCCCAACTTCAAGCGCAAGGCCAAGGTCAAGGACAAGATCAGGGCCAAGGCCAGGATCAAGGTCAGTTCCAGAGCTCAACCAGCTTCAATGGCAACATGAACGGTAACCATAGTGGGAACATGAACGGGAACCACAACGGCAATACCAATGGCAACACGAATACAAATGGAAACTCCAATGCAAACGTGAATGCCAATTCGAACTCCAACAGCAACACATCCGATACCACTGTAACGGTTGATGTTGATCTCGGCATCGAGGGTTACATGCCAAACGATGATGATTTCATCGACCTTGATCATGCTTCGATGGGCGACTACATCAACGGTTCGTTCGATCCCGGTAACGAGATGAACCTGAGCGAGTTGCTTGATCATGCACTTACTGGTGCTGGCAATGACTCCGGTCAAATCTTCGCACAGTCCAATAACCTCGTTGATAACGACACGTTGGATAGCCCAAGCGTTGCGAACAACGGTGGCTTCACGGTCAACGGCACGACGTCTGGCGGCGGAAGCGAAACCGGTGACGGTATCTCCTCTGCTGGTGGCGCTGCTGCTGAAGAGGACTCGGGGTGGGGTGGCCATCATGGCTTCCGTGGCCACGGTCAGGAAGATGATGGCGCTGCTGCCAGCGGTGGCATTGGTGACTGGGGTTCAGGCAACGGTGACGACGGCTATGTCGGCGGTTCTGCATACTCCGACGCCGGAGCAGCCATGGACGTTACGGCCTTCAACCAGTCTATCGTCATGGGTGCCAACGTTCTCGGCAACACAGTCGATACGACCGTGGTCGGTGGCGGCATGAGCTCCACCTACTCCATCGGTGATGACGAAGCATAAGGTCCCCACGACCTTAGCCCGGCGTGCCCGCACTGTCCCATAGTTGAGCGGGCGCGCCACTTTCTGTCCCTGTGTTGCACAACCAATTTTAGGTTTGATCCACACCTGACAGCAAGACCTCTCAGAAGAGGTCGCGCAAGAGGTTCCGAAGAACCCACATCCATAGGAAGGAGGAGGCTATGCTGGATCGCAATTCTGAAGCGATCGCCCATTTCATTGGTCAGTTCGATCAAGCGATCGACGCGCTTCTCAACCGTATGGACTACGAGGAATTTACGGCACAACAAGCAGCCGAGTATGAGCCTGCAGACCTCCTGAATGTGAAGGTCCTGGTCTCGTCCCCGCTCTCACTCACCGACATGTATCCGCAGATAGATATGCCGATCTGGCTTAGTGCTTCGTATCCGTCTCCGATGAGCATCGGCCTGCCACGCAGCGAGGGCTTCCGTGAGTTTGGAATCGACAATATCCATCTAATCTATTCCGGTGCGTCGACATGGGCGCATTTTGGGATGGGTCAGATGCTTTTCACCCTACCTCCTGCGAATAGTTGGGCTGCAACCGCAGCTCAGACCAATACGCTATTGGATGACGATACGCTTTTGGTTCGTCCGCTTGAGTTGCCAGAGGATGTGGCGCGAGACGCCTCTCCCCAAGCGCTCGATACACTGTTGGTGCAACTCGCGAAGCTCGCAGACGCGTTGGATAAGTTTGCCTCCTCTGATCCCGAAAGTATGCCCATCGAGGCTTTGTCCGACGCCCACATGTCGCAGATAAAAGGCGATGAAGTGTTTGATGCTGTCGCTGAAGACGGCGGGATTTTGATACTTGATGGTGCCGAAGTTGACGCTGCACCAGAAACGCTTTCGGATGCCCTTGATGCGCGATCGGACCGGCTGACGGATGCCGAAGAACTCGATGAGGAGCCAGAAGTGAATGAAGGCCGTGCCGTCACTGGCGAGACCCTCATTCAGAACATTGAAATTTCAAGCGATCAGCCATTCACACCCGTCCCGCAGGAGATCTCCACTGGAGATAACCTGCTTATGAATAAAGCCGTCTTGGGCGGCATCGCTCCTGATGCAGGAATTTTCATTGTCGGGGGGGATTACACCTCCACTGTCAAAATTTCGCAGATCAATGTCGAAAGCAACGTTGACCTCGTGATGAGTGATGTTGCGGATGTGGTGGAGACTACGCCAAGTACGGCAGAGAATTTCGCCGAGATTTCATATATGTCGAACGCTCCAACGGCAGCTGTTGGAGTGAACGGTGTCGCCCATACGGGCGGGCCTGTGGGCTATGCGCTTGCGTCGCTTGAAGGTGACTTGGTGTTCACATCCCACACCGTTCAGATCAATTTGATCTCCGATAATGATGTCATCACATATGAACAGGTGTTCCACACCGTAGATATTTCGTTGGGTGAGAACTCAGCGATCAATGCCGCGGTTTTGAACGGCTTCCAACATGGTTATGACGTCTTCATGGTCGGCGGAGACATGATTCAAACCGCGTCGATCAGTCAAACAAATATCCTGCTCGATAATGATTTTGTGTTGGCGGAAAACGGCACGCTTGGGTCTGTCTTAACTGGAGGAAATCTGCTCTGGAATGAGGCGGCGATTTCGATCACAGGCATTGATTCCGTTGTCGATATGACGGGCGATGCCTCGCGTGCGCTAGATAGTTTGAACGCGGGCGATTTTGACCCGTTCCGTCTCGACGGATTGGATGGCCTGAACGGAACGCAGATCGCGCGGGTTTTGGCGGTCGAAGGCGACTACGTCATGTCGACGACGCTTACACAGATCAACATCCTCGCCGACGCCGATCTTATACAGCTCTTCGCACAAGACGACGCGGCATTCTCACAGTTTGACCTGCGTACGGGCGATAACATTCTCGCCAATTCCGCCACGATCAACGTGATGGGATTGGACAGCGATATCATGGCCAGTGGCGGCGCATATTCCGACGTCGTGATCTTTCAGGCCGGAATGTACGATACTGATGCCGCTTCGCTTGATTTTGGCGATACGGACATCAGCGGATTGGCCTCTGAAGCGGTCGCATTTCTTGTCGACGGAATGATTGATGGTACGCCTGCGTTGGATGAGACGACAGGTGCCGATGTCTGTGGCGTCGAAGGGTGCCAATCCGGAAGTTTTGATACGCTCAATACAATGATTTCTTGAATTAATGGGATTTAACTCGCGATTTTTATGGGAGAATTGCAGTGACTGACACACAAGGAACGAAACTGGCCGAGATGAGTGGAACGGGCGGCGCCAACGAGGCTACCGCAGATTTCCACCGTCGTGTTACACCCGAAGATCATACAAAAACGCTTCGATCCATTTATGGCCGCGTCACATCCAACCTCGTATTCGTTGCTCTGATGACGACTGCGACCAACATGCTCGTGTTGGCTGTACCTATCTATCTATTCCAAATCTCGGACCGTGTTTTGACATCTCGGTCTGTCGATACATTGATCATGTTGACTGCTGTCATTTTGGGCGCGGTTGTTTTGCAATCCGTCCTCGACGCCATCCGTCGTTTGGCGTTGATGCGTACGGCTGTCGATGTCGCGTCCCGATTGGGTGCTCCTGTTTTGTCTGCGGCGGCGCAGGCCTCGTTGCATTCCAATGGGCGCGAGTATCAGGTGCTGGGCGATTTGCAGACGCTGCGCCAGTTTATTGTGTCTGGTACACTTTTGTCATTTCTCGACGTCCCCTTCGCGCCGTTTTTCATTTTTGTGATCTTCCTGATACACCCGCATCTTGGGGTTATCGTAATCGTCACCGCGATCGCATTGGCCATCATGGCGTTGATCAACCAAAAGCTGACGTCAAAAGGATTCCAAGCGGCAAACCAAGCACAAGTACGTGCCAACGTCCATCTCGACAGCATGTCGCGCAACAGCCAGATCATTAATGCTATGTCGATGATCCCGGAAGCAGTACGGATCTGGGGGGCGGATACGGCGCAGTCGTTGAAATCCCAAGTTCAGGCGCAAGACCGCAATATTCTAACGGCATCCATTTCGCGGATGCTACGCATGATTGCGCAGATCGGAATGCTTGGTTGGGGTGCGTATCTCGCCCTCGACGGACAAATTACTGGCGGCATGGTGATCGCGGCTTCGATAGTGGCCGGCCGTGCATTGGCTCCAATTGAGGGTGCCATTGAGGGATGGAATGGTTTTTTGCTGGCGCATGGCGCGTTTCAACGCGTCGCGGCATTGCTTAAGCGTACATCCAAAATCAACGACAAATTGAGATTGCCCAAGCCAGAGGGGCGACTGGATATTGAACGGCTCTTGTTCGTTCCACCCGGGACCAAAAGTGTGGTCCTCAACGCCCTTACATTCAGCTTGGGAGCGGGAGAAACTCTTGCCGTGATTGGAAATTCAGGTGCTGGCAAAACGACATTGGGGAAAATGTTGGTCGGCTCCATACTTCCCACTTCGGGTGCCGTAAGACTTGATCTCATGGACCTGCGGAATTGGGAGCCACGGCAACTGGGGGAAACGCTTGGATACTTACCTCAGGATGTCCAACTTTTCCCTGGCACGATCAAAGCCAACATTGCTCGTATGCGCGTGAATGCTAGTGACGAGGCAATCCATCGTGCGGCGATGTTGGCCGATGTGCACGAAATGATTGCGAGCTTGCCACAAGGTTACGAGACAGTTGTCGCGGCCGACGGCTCACCGCTATCTGGTGGCCAAAAACAACGCATCGGCCTTGCCCGCGCGTTCTTTGGAAACCCCAAGCTCCTTGTTCTTGATGAGCCAAATTCCAACCTTGATGCCGCTGGCGATGCCGCATTGATCAATGCGCTTGGTCACGCACATGACAACGGGATAACCACCGTGGTCATCACTCAAAAACCGGCGATCCTTACAGCGGTCGACAAAATTATGATGCTCTCAGATGGGAATATTTCGATGTTTGGCTGGCGCAATCAAGTCCTTGGAGAACTCGAGAAACGTCGGAAAGCTGCAGCAGAAAAATTTGCAGCCACTGAAGGAATTTCTGAAGAAGGAGCCATGGCATGACCGTACTGCCAGCCACAATCGCGGCAAGCGAACCGTGGGATCATGAAGTTCCTCGTTCAATCCGCAGACAAGTCATCGCGGGGATGACAATCCTTATCTTCGCCATAGGTGGGTTCGGGTACTGGGCCTTTACCGCTCCGCTCGCCGCAGCTGTTGTTGCGCCAGGATCATTCGTTGCCACAGGGCGCAACAAGATGGTGCAGCACCTCGAAGGCGGGATCATTGCCGAAATCAATGTTTCTGAGGGAGACGAAGTTACCAAAGGCAGCCCGATGCTAAGGCTAGATGAAACCACAGCACAATCAAATCAACGCGCGTTGTTTTTGCGCCGTCTCAGGCTTCAAGGTATCGAGGCGAGATTGCTCGCTGAATACGAGGCTCAAAAAGAGGTCCGTTTCCCTCCCTCACTATTGGAAGCGCGTATTGACCCTGAGGTTGCCACGATGCTCGACAGCCAATTGTTGTCCTTTGAAGTCGCTCGCTCAAGGTTGGAAAATGATCTCGCACTCATTACGCGAAATATCTCCGTGTTAGAGGCGCGAGCCAAGGGGTATGGCGCACAAAAACGCGCCTACGAACGTCAACTTTCGCTCCTTGATGAAGAACGTCAAAAGAAGATTAAGCTCTTGGATCGAGGTCTTATTATTGGCAGCGAATTGAATGTGGTCGAGCGTGCAATTGCAGACGCGGAAGGAGAACTCGGCCAAATTGAAGCGGAGATTGAAGAGTCGCTTGAAATGAAAGCGCGATATGAGGCGCAGAAAGCTCAAACCATCGATACTTACAGACAAGCTGCGCTCGACGAATTGCAATCGGTTCAAATTGAACTCGATACCGTGCGTGAGCGCGAGCGGGATGCTCAGTCGATTTTGAAGCGCATTGTTATCGAAGCGCCTGTTTCAGGAACGGTGGTCAGTTTGAACTATTCCGGCCCCGGGTCGGTGGTCGAGGCCGGCGCGGTTATAGCCGAAATTCTACCCACGGATGTTCCGCTGATTATCGAAGCAATGATCGCGAGAACGGACATTGATAGCGTGAAATCAGGTCAGACCGCTTCAGTGCGGCTCACGGCCCTAAATCAGCGGACAACGCCTATACTTGAAGGCAAAGTGTTCTACATTTCCGCCGATGCCATTCTCGATGAAAACGGACAAGCCTCGCGTGAAGTTTACGTGGTGCGTATTTCTCTACCTGCGTCTGAGCTTGAACGTGTGCCGGGGTTCATCCCTGTTCCAGGAATGCCCGCGCAAGTGATGATCCAAACGGCTGAACGGTCATTTGCGCAATACCTGGTCAAACCTGTTTTGGATTCAATGCAGCGCGCGTTTAAGGAAAGTTAGTGGTCGCCGTCGTCGACATTCTCACTGTTTGTGTTGCTCATGTCTGGTGCGGTTCGACATGGGGTATGGGAAGAGGACCTGCTATCTGAGGTCTCCTTCGGTTTGTATGTGCTTTCCCTCCGAATGCTTGATGATAAGGTCGTTTCCAACAAGGAGACGATATATGAATGAATGGTGGCGTAGTGCGGTGGTCTATCAGGTCTATCCACGGTCGTATCAAGACGACAACGGGGATGGCGTTGGCGACCTCAAGGGGATTACGCGCCGATTGGACCATATCGCGGGGCTCGGTGTGGACTGCATTTGGCTGTCCCCTATCTTCGCCTCTCCGCAGGCTGACATGGGATACGATGTATCCGACTACAAAGCGGTCGATCCTCTGTTTGGCGACCTTGAGGACTTTGATACGCTTATACAGGCAGCCCATGCGCGCGGGCTAAAGGTCATCGTGGACCAAGTGTTGTCGCATACGTCTGATCAACATGCGTGGTTTCAACAATCCCGCAAAAGCCGCGATCGCGGTAACGATAAGGCCGATTGGTATGTTTGGGCCGATCCCTTGCCTGACGGCTCTCCTCCAACAAATTGGCACAGTCACTTTGGGGGGCCTGCTTGGGAGTTCGATCCACAGCGCGGGCAATATTATCTGCACAATTTTCTGGCGTCTCAGCCCGATTTGAATTTCCACAATCCTGACGTTGTCGATGCGATTTTGGAGACTTGCAAGTTTTGGTTGGACCGTGGGTTGGACGGGTTCCGACTGGATACGGTGAATTACTATTTTCACGACCAAAAGCTGCGTTCCAACCCGCCCGCTCAGGCGAAGCCACAGGTCATGGCGACGGACCTGTATGGGATGCAAAACAACATTTACAACAAAACGCGCCCTGAAAACCTCAAGTTTCTCGAACGGTTGCGTCGCCTGACGGATCAATATCCCGACATTATGATGGTGGGTGAAGTGGGTGAGATGGGGCATCGTTCCATCGAGATTATGGGCGAATATACGGCGGGAACGTCTCGTCTGCATATGGCTTATAGCTTTGCCATGCTCGGGCCTGATTTCAATGCCGAGCATTTTCGCAATTGCATCGAAGGCTTTCAGCGCGGTGCGCCTGACGGCCATCCGTATTGGTCGTTTAGCAACCACGATGTGCCGCGGCAGGTCAGCCGTTGGGCGCAGTATGCAGTCTCAGAGGATGCGATGGCGCGGCTTGCCTGCGCGATGTTGATGTCTTTTGAGGGGACGATTGGCATCTACCAAGGAGAGGAATTGGGGCAGATCGAGACCGAGTTGACCTTTGAGGAGCTTACCGACCCGCCCGCGATCCGCTATTGGCCTGCCGTGAAAGGCCGCGATGGCTGTCGCACGCCGATGGTGTGGGAAAAAGACGCGCCTAACGCAGGCTTCTCAACGGGGACGCCGTGGCTGCCCGTCAAAGCACCACAGGCTGCGCGTGCCGTGGATCAGCAAGGCGAAGGCAGCATCATGGCGTTTTACAAAGACGTTATGGCGCGCCGCAAAGCCAGCCCTGCCCTCACCAGAGGTACGACCACGTTCATTTCTCTGCCCGAACCCATTTTGGCCTTCACGCGTCACACCGAGGAGGAAACCATCACCTGCGTGTTCAACCTGTCGCCTGATCCCCTTGTCATCCGAGTGGTCGGAGCGCCGATTGTCACGCTCTCCAATGCCGCCACCCTCAATGAGAGGCGGCTTGCCTTGGACGGTAACGGGTTTGTTTACCTCTCGCATGATGCCAAAATCACACTCACCAAAGACTAGGCGAGGCTTTGGGTGTGCCATATCTCGGCCATGTAGCTTTTGATCGTTCGATCTGACGAAAAGAAGCCAGACCCCGCAATGTTGCGCAGCGCCAAGGTGTTCCAATGGTCCGTGTTGGAATAGGCGCTGTCGACGGCGGATTGGCTTGCGAGATAGCTGTCGAAATCCGAGGCGACAAGGAAGGGATCGTGGTTCCATGTGAGATCGACGAGACCGTTGTAGCGCCCCGTGTCGTTCGGGCTAAAGCGCCCTTCGACAATCATCTGTAGAACGTCCTGTAACGGCTGACTGGCAAGGATTGCGGTTCGCGCATGATCCGCCATTTGCGAGCGCTCTTGCGCCTCGGCAGCGGTCATCCCGAACAGAAAGAAGTTCTCGGCTCCAACGTGTTCGCGAATTTCGACGTTGGCACCATCAAGCGTGCCGATGGTGAGGGCGCCGTTCATTGTGAACTTCATGTTGCCCGTGCCAGAGGCCTCTTTGCCCGCAGTCGAGATTTGCTCAGAGAGATCGGCGGCGGGGATCAGGCGTTGCGCCATGGAGACGTTGTAATTCGCGGGATACACCACTTTGAGCAGGTCGCCCGTGACGGGATCATTGTTGATGGTGTTGGCGATGTCGTTGATGAGGTGAATGATTTCCTTGGCAACGACATAGCCGGGAGCGGCCTTGCCACCAAAAATTTTGACCCGAGGCGTCCAGTTGGCATTTGGATTTGCGCGGATGGCGTCCCAACGTGCAATCGTTTCAAACACGTTCAACAGTTGGCGTTTGTATTCGTGCATTCGTTTGACCTGCACATCGAACATCGCATCTGGATCGAGTGAAATGCCCAACTGGTCTGCGGCCCAATTTGACAGGGCGACCTTGTTGTCGCGTTTGGCCGCTCCGATGGCATCACGAACGGCGCGATCGCCCTCATGTGCGCCAAGATCCGCAAGGCGGTCGAGATCGTTTTCCCAACCCGCACCAATCGTGTCGGTCAAAACCCGCGACAATGATGGGTTGGACAAACGAAGCCAACGGCGTGGCGTGACGCCATTGGTTTGGTTGAGGATGCGGTTCGGGTAAAGCCTGTTCAAATCCGCGAAAACGGTTTGCTTCATTAGTTGCGTGTGCAGGGCTGACACCCCGTTCACGTGGGATGCCATGACAAAGGCAAGGGTGCCCATATGTACTTGGTCGTCTTTGACAATCGCGAGGGTCGGTGGCGTCCCTGTGGCCTTCAGATGCTCGTGGTCAATCTGTTCGATGATCTGCATGTGACGCGGAAGAACGCGCCCCATGAGCCACGTTGACCATGTCTCCAAGGCTTCGGGCAAAAGGGTGTGGTTGGTGTAGTTCAGGCACCCCTGCGCGATATGTTTCGCGGCGCTCCATTCTACCCCGTAAACGTCAACCAAAAGCCGTATCAGCTCTGGCCCCGCCAAGGCAGGGTGGGTGTCGTTCATCTGGATTGCGACCTTTTGGGGCAGCAATTCGAGATCGTCATATTCGGTCAGGAAGCGCCGCAAGATGTCCTGTAGAGCGGCGGACGTCAGGAAAAACTCTTGTTTGAGACGCAGCTCTTTCCCGCTTTCGGTGGTGTCCTCGGGATAGAGCACGCGCGACAAGGTGCGTGCCAGTTCCTCGGGCGCGGCAGCGGCGGCGTGATCGCCAGAGTTAAAGCGTTCAAGGTCGAAAAGCTCGGTCGAATGTGCGCCCCATAGGCGCAGCGTGTTTGCCCAATTCCCCTGCCAGCCGACCACGGGAATATCATAGGCGCGGGCATAAACCGTCTCAGACGGATGCCAGACCGTCGCGCCGTCGACTGTCTCGACATGACCCTTGAATGGGATTGTGTAGCGGGCTTCGGGGCGTTCAAATTCCCACGGGTGCGGTTGGTTGAGCCAATCCTCGGGAAGCTCAACTTGGCGACCGCCCTCAAATTTTTGGCGAAACAAGCCGTGCTCGTAGCGAATGCCGTAGCCATAGGCCGGACACGCCAGCGTTGACATGCTCTCAAGGAAACAGGCAGCCAAACGCCCCAAGCCCCCATTGCCCAAGGCAGCGTCGGGTTCGTCTTCAATGACCTCCGCGAGGGAAATGCCTTCGCCGTCCAAGACCTCTTGGACCGTATCCAGAATATTCAGGTTCACCATCGCGTCAGCGAGGAGACGCCCGATTAAAAACTCCATCGACAGGTAATAGACCCGCTTGCCTTGCTCGGCATAGGTTTTGCGCGTGGCGGCGAACCATGGTTCGATAATCAGATCACGCACGGCGTAGCTGACGGCCATGCGCCAGTCGTAGGTGCTCGCATGGGGTTTGTCCTTGCCCAACGTGTAGGTCAGGTGCTGTGTGATGCTAAGGCGCAGTGACTCAGCAGACAGATCATTCATGATGTGCATGGACAGTCCTTGTTCGTCTGGATTGGTCCCTGCCATGTCTTGGGCGCGGCCAAAAGACAAGGCAGAAAACCAGATGTCATGTAACTATAAGCGTTGCAGCTGCGTCAGGTGATCACATCGGGATCTGTTCGGCCTGTTTTAGCGGTCAGGTCTGTCACGATCATGGCTGCGGTTCGCACATCGGCCAAGGCCGTTTCGGGTGTGGCGTGCAGCTTGTCGGTGTCGGTCTCCAACTGTTCCAGATAGATGCGGATTGTTGCCCCTTCCGTGCCTGTGCCCGACAGACGGATGACAACGCGTGCGCCTTGGCTGAACACGATGCGAATGCCTTGGCCCTCTGAGCGCGATCCATCAACGGGATCGTCGTAGGCAAACTCGTCAGCACTTTCGACCGTGAGGCCGTTTAGCTGCGTGCCCGCAAGCGTTGGCAACTTGGCGCGTAGCCCGTCCATCATCGCGTTGGCTTTGTCGCTTTCAACGGCCTCGTAATCGTGGCGCGAATAGTAGCAGCGCCCGTAGGTGGACCACAGATCGGCTATCAAATCGGCAACCGATAGTTTGGTTTCCGCAAGGATATTGAGCCAGAGCAGCACGGCCCAAAGCCCGTCCTTTTCACGAACGTGATCCGAGCCTGTCCCTGCACTTTCCTCACCGCACAATGTTACTTTGCCTGCGTCCAACAGGTTGCCAAAGAACTTCCATCCGGTAGGGGTCTCATAACACTCGATGCCAAGTTGTTCGGCGACGCGGTCTACGGCGCGAGATGTTGGCATAGAGCGGGCGACCCCCGACAGGCCCTCTTTATAGGCGGGGGCGAGATGTGCCTTCGCCGTCAGAAGCGCGAGACTGTCGGACGGGGTGACATAGATGTTGCGCCCCACGATCATGTTGCGATCGCCGTCACCATCCGAGGCCGCGCCAAAATCAGGAGCGTTTGCGCCAAACATCTCATCCATCAATGCCTTGGCCCAAGTCGGGTTCGGGTCGGGGTGCCCGCCACCAAAGTCTGGGCTTGGGGTGCCATTCACAACTGTGCCTTTGGGTGCGCCGAGTATGCCTTCGAGGATTGAATGGGCATAGGGGCCGGTTACCGCGTGCATTGCGTCAAAACGCATCGTGAAGCCGCCCGCAAACAATGCGCGAATTTTGTCGAAATCGAACAGGGTTTGCATGAGGTCCGCATAGTCGGCCACAGGGTCAATGATTTCGACCTCCATACCGCAGGTCTGTACGGTGCCCAATTGGTGCAAGTCGACATCGGGTGCCGCCGTGATTTTGTAGAACTCGATCTCTTTGGTGCGGGCGAAAATCTTGTCCGTGACGATCTCGGTCGCCGGCCCGCCGTTCGGACCGTTGAACTTGAGACCGAAATCCGCATTCGGACCACCGGGGTTGTGGCTTGCCGACAGGATCAACCCGCCATCGGCACCTCGTTTGCGAATGAGGTTGGACACGGCGGGTGTGGAGAGAATGCCGCCTTGGCCGACAATACATTTCGCAGCATCATTGGCCGCCGCCATGCGCAAAATGACCTGAATGGCCTGATCGTTGAAGTAGCGCCCGTCGCCGCCTACCACGAGCACTTTGCCCTGAACGCCGCCAATTCCGTCAAAGGTCGCTTGCACGTAGTTCTCAAGGTAGCGCGGCCGTTTGAAGACCGACGTCTTTTTGCGCAAACCGCTGGTGCCAGGTTTTTGTCCATCAATCGGACCTGTCCGAACCATTTGTGTAGGCATTTCATGCTCTCCATTTGATGTGCCGCGAGGCGTCTTTAACGGGCTGTGTCAGGCGTCGTCTCTTTCGTGTGAAAAGACCACGACGGCGTTCGCCGCTACGTGCATCCCTTCTGTGACTTTGATTGCGTCGTCTTGGCTAGTGTCGAAGCGGCGCACCCATGCATCCCCATCTGGAAGCGCGGGCGCGGTAATGTCTACGGCGTCTCCCCGATTGAGCACAATCAGTAATGCGCCTTCACGTTGTACGTATTCCGGGGTGCCTGAGGCCATGCGCATTTCGGCAACGAGAATATTCAGATCGGGATTGTCCCAATCGGCCTGACGCATCGGGTCACCGTTGGCCTGACGCCAGAACAGGTCGGGTTCGCCATCAATCAGACGTTGGCGCGAGTGCAAGAACCGTCTTTGACGTAGCAGCGGATGCATCCTGCGAAATGCGATGGCTTGTTGGCAGAAGGTGAAAAACGGATCGTCCTTTTCAGGCCAGTTGACCCAGCCGATCTCGTTGTCTTGGCAATAGGCATTGTTGTTGCCGCCTTGTGAATTGCTCAATTCATCCCCGGCCAAGATCATGGGCGTCCCTTGGGATAGCATTAATGTGGCGATCAGGTTGCGCTTGCGCCGAATGCGGGCCGCCACAATGTCGGGATCGTCGGTTGGTCCTTCAACACCCATGTTGTCTGAGTGGTTATTGGAGTGGCCATCGCGATTGTCCTCGCCGTTGGCCAGATTGTGTTTCGTCGAATAGCTGACCGTATCGTGGAGGGTGAACCCGTCATGCGCGGTTATGAAATTGAGCGATGAGGTGGCGGGGCGGCCGCCGTGATCGAAAAACGGGGCGGAGCCTGAAAGGCGTTCGGCCAGATCCGCGACCTTGCCCTGATCTCCGCGCCAAAACTCACGGATATTATCGCGGTATTTGTCGTTCCATTCTGCAAAGGGGGCGGGGTAGGCGCCCAATTGATAGCCCCCGGGTCCAATGTCCCACGGTTCGGCGATCAGTTTGACACGGTTGAGAACGGGGTCTTGTCCAATCGCGCGAAAGAACGGCCCGTCGCGATTAAACCCGTCGCGGGTGCGCCCGAGTGCGGAACACAGGTCAAATCGGAACCCGTCGACGTGCATCACCTCGACCCAATACCGCAAGCTGTCCATCACCAAGCGCATGACAAAGGGGTTTTCAAAATCAAGCGTGTTACCGCAGCCCGCATCGTCGATGTAATAACGCGGATCTTCTGCCAAGCGGTAGTAGCTCGCGTTATCAAGACCTCTGAACATCAAGGTCGGTCCCATCTCGGACCCTTCGGCAGTATGGTTGTACACTACGTCGAGAATGACCTCGATACCTGCCTTGTGAAACCGCGAGACCATCTGTTGGAATTCGGTGATCTCGTTGCTCTGCATATAGCGCGGATCGGGCGCAAAGAACCCGTAGGTCATATAGCCCCAATAATTGGTCAGTCCGCGATCCAGTAGAAATTTCTCGTTGAGAAAGGCTTGGACAGGCAAAAGCTCAATCGTGGTGACGCCAAGGGTGTTGAGATGTTCAAGGATCGGATCGGACGCCATCGCGAGATAACGGCCCGCGTTCGGAATATCGGTGCGCCCCGCTGTTAGCCCTTTGACATGGGCTTCATAAATGACGGAGTTTTCGAGCGAATGGTTCGGGCGCGGCTCGTCGTCCCAATCGAAGGAAGGATCAACCACAACGCAGCGCGGCATATAGGGGGCGCTATCGGTTGTGTCGAAACTCAGGTCCTTGTCCGCATGACCGTTTTCATACCCAAACAGAGCATCGTTCCAGATCGGGTGCCCTGTTAGTCGTTTGGCATAGGGGTCGATCAACAGCTTGTGGGGATTAAAACGATGCCCCTCTTCGGGTTTGTAAGGCCCGTCCATGCGCAAGCCATATTGCTGACCTTCTGTCATGCCGGGGATGAACCCATACCACACGTCGCCTTCGCGCTCTGGCAAGGTCACGTTTTCCGTTTCGTTGCCGTCCTCATCAAACAGGCACAGAACCAACTTTGTCGCGTGTCGTGAGAACACGGCGAAATTAACGCCGCCTTCGGTGACGGTCGCGCCCAACGGGGACGGATGTCCGGGCAGAATGGGGAACGGAACAGGGGTCAACGTGAGGCCTTTGCGAGAGACGCATAAATGGCATGGTATTCGGCCGCAGAGGCGGACCACCCTACGGGTTGTTTCATGGCATTGCGTTGTAGTGTTTTCCAGAGGTTCGGCTGCGTATAGAGATCACAGATGCGACCCAAGGCGTTTGTCAGAGCTTGTGCCGTGATCGGGAAGAACTGCACACCTGTGGCGACATCACGGGCGAGGGCAGCGGGGGAAGCGTTGATTACGGTGTCGGCAAGTCCGCCCGTGAGCGCCACAAGCGGAATGGCGCCATAGCGCAGACCGTAAAGCTGCGTCAGCCCGCAGGGCTCAAACCGTGACGGTACCAAAATTACGTCGCCACCCGCCATCATCAAATGCGCAAGCGTCTCGTCATAGCCGATTTTGACGGACACGTTTTCATGGGTTTCGGCAGCCTCAAGTAAGGCCACTTCCAAGCGGGGATCGCCCGATCCCAAAAGCGCTAATTGACCGCCGTTATCTAACAATGCGGGTAGGGCTTCTAGGAGAAGGTCGATGCCTTTTTGCTCGGTCAACCGTGACACAAGCACACACAGCGGGCCATCTGATGCGCCCAGCCCGAAAGTTTTTTGTAGCGCGACCTTGTTGGCGGCTTTGCCTGTGGCCGCCTTAAAGGGCGTGATGCTGGGGTCAGTCGCAGGGTTCCAAACATCTTCGTCGATACCATTCACAATCCCGACCAAATCGGACTGACGGTGACGCAATACGCCCTCCATGCCCATGCCAAACTCGGGCGTCATGAGTTCTTCGGCGTAGGTTCGGGACACGGTGGTGATTTTGGTCGCCCCCATCAATGCGGCCTTAAGTGCGGAAATCTGCCCCCAAAATTCAAAATGGTCCCTGTCAAAACGGTCGGCGTCCAAGAGCAGCGATTCGAGTTTATCGGCGCTTGTGTTGCCATGAAACGCGATGTTGTGGATGGTGAAGACGAACGGGGTCTTTGTCCCTGCTGCTTGCAAGTACTCAGGCGTCAGACCTGCTTGCCAATCGTGCCCATGAACGATGTCTGGCGTCCAACCTCCCGCGCCAGAAGCCGCGATGCGTGCGGCGACGAAGGATAATGCGGCGAAGCGTTCGGGATTGTCGGGCCAGTCGTGCCCCTGTGCGTCTACATAGATTCCGCCATCCCGATCAAACAGGTGCGGCGCGTCGATTACAAACAGTTCGAGACCTGCAACTTTGCACGTATGTAGCTTTGCAGGGCCGCCAAACAGGTCGTCGAACTTTTCAATCACTTTGGTCTTGCCGAGTTGCGGCATGACGGAGCGATAGCCGGGGATAAGCGTTCGCATCTCATCACCATAGGCCGCAAGCGCACTTGGCAGCGCACCCGCCACATCCGCAAGGCCCCCTGTCTTGATCTGGGGGGCGCACTCGGAGACGACGGACAGAATTTTACTCATAGTTTGGCGGCTCGCTTATCCAACATGTCTTTGGTGATCAGCGTTGTGCCGCGTTCGGTGACCCGGAACCAACGTGCGTCTTCTGTCGGGTCTTCACCAACAACGAGACCCTCGGGGATAATCACGTCGCTGTCGATGACGACCTGACGCAAGCGCGCCGATCTGCTGATGCTTACGTTTGGCAATACCACGGCTTGTTCTAAAACGGCATAGGAGTTGGTGTGCACATTGGTGAATAGGCAGGAATTTCGCACCTCGGTGCCAGAAATTATGCAGCCACCTGATACCATTGAGGAAATCGCCATGCCACGCCTGTCGCGTTCATCGTGGATAAACTTCGCGGGCGGGACGCTTTCATTATAGGTCCAAATCGGCCAGTCGCGATCCCATAGGTCCAACTCGGGCGTAAAGTTCGTCAGATCAATATGCGCCTGCCAAAAGGCATCAATGGTGCCGACATCTTTCCAATAGGCGGGTGCACCCTCGTGGCGGACACAGCTTTCATCAAAACGGTGCGCCATAGCTTTGCCGTGCTTGACGATTTCGGGGATCAAGTCGTTGCCAAAGTCGTTGGTGGAATTAGGGTCTTCGGCATCCTTTAGCAAAAGGTCGCGCAGAAATTTCCAATCGAAGACGTAAATCCCCATCGAGGCCAATGCCTTGTTCGGGTCTTCGGGGGTGCCCGGTGGGTCGGCGGGTTTTTCAAGAAAGCTCGTGATCCGTCCCTCTTTGTCGGTGTCCATCACGCCAAAGGCCGTGGCTTCAATGCGTGGTACGGTCAAACAGCCTACGGTCACATCCGCGCCCGTCTCAACGTGTTGGCGCAGCATGATTTCGTAGTCCATTTTATAGATATGGTCGCCTGCAAGAATGATGACATAGTCAACGCCATAGCTGTCAACGATATCAATGTTCTGCGTCACGGCATCTGCGGTGCCTTTATACCAGCTCTCGGTTCCGCCGCGCTGGGAGGCGGGGAGCACATCGAGAAATTCATTGCGCTCCGCGTTGAAGAAATTCCATCCGCGTTGCACATGGCGGATCAGGCTGTGCGCTTTGTATTGCGTTGCAATCGCCATTTTGCGGATGCCGGAATTCATCGCATTCGACAGGGCAAAATCAATGATGCGTCCCTTGCCGCCGAATGGAACAGCGGGTTTTACACGCCGATCTGTGAGCTCCTTGAGACGGCTGCCGCGCCCTCCGGCAAGCACGAAAACCATTGATCTTTGTGTCAGACGTTTCGTTTGCATCGTGTTTCCTCCATCCCTGTTTGCGAGGCCGATTTATATGCCCTTGGCCTCTTAGGGTTTGTGTCCTTGCCGCATGATGACGACCGACAGCGGTGGCAGCGTCATTTCCAAAGACTGCGGATACCCGTCTGCCGAGACGTCGGTTGTTTCTACGCCGCCAAAGTTCCCGCGATTTCCGCCGCCATAGATTTCGGCATCGGTATTCAAGACTTCCTCCCAAAAACCCGCTTCTGGCACGCCCAAGCGGAAGTGTGATCGTTCAACGGGCGTAAAATTACACATGACGACAACAGGCGCGTCGTCTTCTTCACCATATCGCACATAGCCTAGTGTGGATTGTTCCGGATCACCATTGAGCCATATAAACCCGTCGGGGTCGCAATCTTTGACGTGCAAGGCGGGCGTGTTGCGGTAGAGCGTGTTGAGGTCTTGGACGAGTTTTTGAATGCCCTTGTGGGCGGCTTGATCGGCCGCGCCCCAGTTAAGTTCGCCATTGTGGTTCCATTCCTCGGGCTGCGCAAATTCACACCCCATGAACAGCAATTTCTTGCCCGGATGGGTCCACATGAACCCATAAAACGCCCGCAGGTTTGCGAATTTTTCCCATTCATTTCCGGGCATTTTGCCCAACACAGACCTTTTGCCGTGAACCACTTCATCGTGGCTGATCGGCAAAATGAAATTCTCGGTGAAGGCATAATGAATGCCAAAGGTAATCAGGTCTTGGTGGTGCTGGCGGTGAATCGGATCGTATTCAAAATATCGCAGCGTGTCATTCATCCACCCCATGTTCCACTTGTAGCCGAAGCCTAGCCCGCCCGTATGGACGGGTTTGGAGACGGCGGGGAAAGAGGTGCTTTCCTCCGCGATGGTCATGATACTGGGGTCCGCCCCATAGGTGGCCGTGTTCATCTCTTGCAAGAAGGCAATGGCTTCATAGTTTTCCGTGCCGCCATCCTTGTTGGGCACCCATTGCCCTTCTTGGCGCGAATAGTTTCTGTAGAGCATCGACGCCACAGCATCTACGCGTAGACCGTCAAGGTGGTATTCTTCGAGCCAGTAGAGCGCGTTTGACACAAGGTAGTTTTTCACCTCACGTCGGCCGTAGTTGTAGATCAACGTATTCCAATCCTGATGGAACCCCTCGCGCGGGTCGGCATGTTCATACAAATGCGTGCCATCGAAGGTTGCCAAGCCATGCGGATCTGTCGGAAAATGTCCGGGCACCCAGTCCAGAAGAACGCCGATACCTGCCTCATGGGCGGCGTCTACAAAATCGCGAAACTCATGCGGCGGCCCGAACCGAATGGTCGGCGCAAACAGGCCAACAGGTTGATAGCCCCACGAGCCGTCAAACGGAAATTCGGAGATGGGCAGCAGTTCGATATGGGTAAAGCCCATGAATTTGACGTAGGCGACAAGATCACGTGCCAACTCTTTGTAGCTGAGCGGGCGTCCCCCCTCGTCATAGCGGCGTCGCCATGATCCAAGATGCACTTCGTAGATCGAGATTGGACTGGCGCGGTCTGCGCGACCTACGCGTTCTTTCATCCAGTTGTCGTCTTTCCACCCGTAGCCCGAGATGTCGCGCACGACCGAGGCTTTTTCTGGCGGGTGCTCTGAGCCAAATCCGACGGGGTCGGCCTTGAGCGCCACTACGCCGTTTGCGCCGACGATCTCGTATTTGTAGAGATCGCCCTCGCCTACATCGGGCATGAAAATTTCCCAAACGCCTGTTTGCCCCGCAGGGCGCATCGGATGGCGGCGGCCGTCCCAGTGGTTGAATTCACCGACGACACTAACGCGTCGGGCATTAGGGGCCCACACGGCGAAATGCACGCCGTCCACCCCATGGTGTGTGACGACATGCGCACCGAGGACACGCCACAGCTCTTTGTGGCTTCCCTCGCCGAGTAGATATTGATCGAAATCCGTCAGAATTGGATCAAAGGCAAACGGATCAGGGGTCGTGTGCTCTGTCCCATCTGCAAACCGCATGGTGAGCGTGTAGGCTTTTCCCGCGACAGGGGCCGAAAACACCGCACCACCGAGCCGTTTCAACGGGGTGCTTTTGCCTGCAACGGTCGCGATGACCTCTGTCGCATCGGGTTGGTAGGTGGTGATCCAACGCCGTGTCCCGCTTTTGTGCGGGCCAAGAACACCAAACGGAGCGGGGTGCGTGCCTGCGTTCAGGGCGTCCACATCTGCTTGCGATAGGAAGTCAGGGAATTTAGCCGTCGGATCGAGTGTCATGCCGCTCTCCATCTTTGTAAATTCCAAAAATCGGACTGATAAGATTATTTGGCGGGCGAGGTCTTACCTTAGATGAAGCACGGACCTGCGGCATAGGTCAACAGGACATGAGAGCGTTGTCGCGATGCGCAAAAAAAGAGGCGTTGAGTAAAGTGTGTCGCTGGTTTCTGTGCTTGCTGACTTCGGATGTGCGATGTGGTCGCTTTAGCCGAAGAGTTTGTGGCGCACTTGTTTTCCGACGGCTTTGATCATCATGGACAGTGTGAATTCACTTTTGACGAGGGAGACAACTTCGTCTTCGTCAAGGCGCGCTAAGCGGTCAAGGCTCTTGTCCCAATCGTCTGCGTCATAGGTGGCGATGCGTTCGTTTGCGGTAAAGCCGAAGCCATAGTTGCGCTTCAACGCTTTGCGGCATTCCAATTCGTAACGCACCAAGGGGGAGCGACACCCTTGAGTGAGGGTTTCGCTCAACCGTTCCCCTAAAATGCGACCGAATTTGATTGCGATGCGGATGCCTTCGCCAACTGTCGGTGTGGCGAAATTGGCGGTATCGCCGACACGGATGACATTACCGAATACCAGTTTGGGGTCATAGGGTACGGAGGGGATGATCCCTGCATTGACCTGAACGGGAGGCCCAAGCTCGAGGCCGTAGCTTTCGAGAAACTCGGGTGTCACTACGGCATTATAGATATCGCGAGGTGATAGGTTGCTGACGGGTTGGATAATTCCGACGCCAATACGGATGTGATTATTCGGCGCGGGGAAAATCCAGCCGTAGCCTGATTTCACGGCTTGGCCCACAAACAGGACCGCGCGATTTTTGTCGGCGGATTTGATCTCGAACTCATGCTCGATGCCGACACCGACGCGGTCGGGTTTGTCGACCAATCCCAAATCGGCCAAAACGGCATGGGGCGTGCCTGATGCGTCGATGATGAACTGCGACTCGATACGGGTCGCGTCGATGGAACGAGACCGAATTTCGGAGATAAAACCGTCGTCTGTTTCAACCGTGTGCAAGAATTTCGTGTCGGTGTAGATATCCGCGCCGGCCTCATGGGCCAGACCCGCTAGCCATTGATACGTGCCTGTGATGTCGAGCACTGCGCATTTGCGTCGTTCCAAATGTTGGCGCACTTTGCGGTTGTCGGAGCGGAACAGAATTTCGTCAATCTGCTGGTAAAGGTGCGAAGGCACGCCAAGAGCCTCCATGTCTTCTACCCAAGTGCCCCCCGAGGTGCGCACGGGCTTACCTATTTCGCGGTCTTGATGGATCACAATGGTTTTTGCATGAGGGGCAAGCGTTTGTGCGGTGGCCAGTCCTGCAGGGCCGCCACCGACGATTAAAACGTCGCAGGTCAGGGTCTTATGTGTCGGTTTAGTCATTGTGTCGGCTTGCCTAACGATTGGTCGGTTCGGGTATAGACGTCTTGGTGTGTTTTGACGAGATGCGTAACTTCACCTTGGAAACATCTTTTCTCTCGCGCATAACAGGCGCTGTCGTGCATTGCGCGATGAGGATGTTCAACGGGTGAGGCGACGGGGCGAGGCAATGGCTGATTTCGATCTGGTGATATTCGACTTCGACGGTGTGATCGTCGATAGCGAGGTGATTTCTGCGCAAATGCTGATTGCCGAATTGAAGCATTATGACGTGCATATCGACGGGGCGTATGTGGCGCGGCATTTTTTAGGGCGCAGCTACCCTGTCGTGTTACAGCAAATTCGCGATGAATTTGGCGTGGCTTTGCCCGAGGGATTTGAGGCCGATTATCGCGCTCGTCTCATTGCGGCGTTTGAGGAAAACCTTACCGCGATGCCGGGTATAAAAGATGTTCTCGTCTCCATCCGCACTCCCTATTGCCTGGCGACAAGTTCAAGTCCTGCGCGTTTGAAAAGTTCGTTGGAGGTGGTCGGTTTGACCCCCTATTTCGAGGGACGGTTCAATACAGCGTCCGAAGTCGCGCGGGGTAAACCTGCGCCGGATTTGTTCTTGCATGTGGCGCAGCGGTACGGTGTTGCGCCATCGCGGTGTTTGGTGATTGAAGACTCCTTGGCAGGGGTGCGAGCAGGGCTTGCTGCGGGGATGGTCGTTTGGCGCTTCATTGGGGGGAGCCATTTGATCGGGCTTGATTTACCCACCGATGAGACCGCACAGCCACATCACGTGTTTGCAAGTTTCGACGAACTCTTTCAGATTGCTCCTGAGTTAAAGGATGAGATGGTATAGTATGGCGCAGGTAACTTCCGACGACGGTGAACGTTCAAATCGCGGACTAGCGGCACGCGCGGCGTGGATGTCCTATGTCGGAGGTATGACGCAGGATCAAATTGCGCAGGAGCTCGGTATTTCGCGTCAGCGGGCGCAACGTTTGGTCGCGAGAGCAGGTGCCGAAGGGTTGATCCGCGTACGTATCGATCACCCGATTGCCGATTGCCTTGAGCTTGAGCGCGAATTGAAAAGCCGCTTTTCTCTACATTCTGTACGGGTGTCCCCGAATGCGGGCGATTCCGTTGACCCAAGCATCGGCATCGCGACTTTTGCGGCGCCTTTTGTGGAGCGTATCCTCGAAGACCCGAACCCGCAGGTGATCGCGCTAGGGACGGGACGGACATTGAGTATGGTGGTGGATCAGATGCATGCCTTCGATGGCTCGCACCACAAATTGACCTCCCTGATTGGTAATGTATCACCTGATGGGTCGGCATCGTTTTACGAGGTCATTATGCGGTTGGCGGAAAAGGTCAACGCGCCGCATTACCCGATGTCTGTTCCCGTTTTGGCGCGTAACGACGCCGAGATGGATCTGTATCTGTCTTTGCCACATGTGAGTTCTGCGCGGGCCTTAGCCAAACAAGCCAATACTGCGCTTGTCGGTATTGGTCAGATGGGGGACGATGCGCCCTTGTTTGTTGACGGGTTTATCTCTGCCGAGCAGCTCAGCGAGGTTCAGGCGCTTGGGGCTGTTGGTGAGATTTGTAGTCATATGTTCGATGAGGACGGAAAACTCATTGATCACCCCGTGAGACGACAGATGATCGGATTGCTTCCTGATGTTACGCAGATGCGGGTGATTTGTATCGGTGGCGGGGGCAAAAAAATCCCTGCGCTGCGAGCCGCGCTTCGGGGCGGGCTAATTTCCGACCTCGTAACAGATGAAGTCACGGCTCAAGCTCTTGTTAAGTAAAAACTTTTCATATCAGTTTTAAAAATCCCTGCAAAATACTTGACAAGAATCATGTCTGTGAGTGAATATTTGCTCAACGGTTGGGCAAATGCTCACCGTCAAACGGGAGGAAATTATGAATACAACGTTCCGCGTCCTTATGGGCGCTACCGTGTTGTCCGCCGCTGCAGTATCTGCGCAGGCCGACACGCTAACAATCGCGACCGTGAACAACGGTGACATGATCCGTATGCAGGGTCTGACTGATGATTTTACCGCAAAGACCGGCCATGAGGTCGAGTGGGTAACGCTCGAAGAAAACGTGCTGCGTCAGCGCGTGACGACCGACATTTCCACCAAGGGTGGTCAGTTCGATGTTATGACAATCGGCATGTACGAGACACCCATCTGGGGCAAAAACAATTGGCTCGTTCCGCTCGATGATCTGTCCGCCGAGTATGACGTTGACGACATCCTGCCTGCTATGCGTGGCGGTCTGTCTGTTGATGGTACCCTCTACGCCGCACCGTTTTACGGTGAGTCTTCGATGATCATGTATCGCACGGATCTCATGGAAAAAGCCGGTCTTGAAATGCCCGATGCCCCAACGTGGGATTTTGTGGCTCAGGCTGCACGCGCCATGACCGACAAAGAAAATGAAATGTACGGCATCTGCCTGCGCGGCAAGGCTGGTTGGGGCGAGAACATGGCGTTCCTCACTGCAACGGGTAACGCATTCGGCGCACGTTGGTTTGACGAAGATTGGAAAGCACAGTTCGATTCCGAGGCATGGGCAAACACGCTGAACTTCTACATCGACCTGATGACAGACGCGGGCCCTCCCGGCGCAGCCAACAACGGCTTCAACGAGAACCTCGCATTGTTCCAACAGGGCAAATGTGGCATGTGGATCGACGCAACCGTTGCAGCATCTTTCGTCACCAATCCTGAGGACAGTTCCGTTGCTGACAAAGTTGGCTTCGCTCTGGCACCCGACACGGGTCTCGGCAAGCGTGGTAACTGGCTCTGGGCTTGGGCGCTCGCAATCCCTGCTGGTACGCAAAAAGAAGATGCCGCCAAGCAGTTCGTCGAGTGGGCAACGTCTAAAGAATACATCGAGCTCGTCGCTGCAAACGAAGGTTGGGCCAACGTTCCTCCAGGTGCGCGTACATCCCTCTACGAGAACGAAAACTACAAAGACATCCCGTTCGCCAAAATGACGCTGGAAAGCATCCTTTCGGCTGATCCGACCAACCCAACGGTTGATCCGGTTCCATACGTGGGTGTCCAGTTCGCAGCTATTCCCGAGTTTGCAGGCATCGCAACTCTGGTCGGCCAAGAATTCTCTGCCGCTCTCGCAGGTCAACAGACCGCCGAGGAAGCTCTGGCTAAAGCGCAGGCTTTGACCACAGAAGAGATGGAAGCCGCAGGCTACTAAGACGTCCTTCCCAAAGGACCAAGGGGGCCGGTTCGCCGGCCTCCACCCCACTTGTACAACTGGCGCATGGTACCGAGTTTTCCGTTTGGTTTGTGGTCGCGCCACTTAACGAGTTCCCTTTTTACACCTCGATATTCAATTTGCACTTTTGCATACGAACCGGAGGAGGCCAGTATGGCTACCCAGCATTCCCGCTCAGCGGCCCGTCTGATGGTCATGCCCGCCATCATCGCCCTGTTTTTGTGGATGATCGTCCCACTGGTGATGACGCTTTATTTCTCATTCACGGACTATCGCCCCATGCGGCTGACGTTTGAATGTTGCGTCGGTTTTGAAAACTACTCGCGCTTTATGAGTTCTTCGGCCTTCTGGTCGTCCGTTTGGGCGACGCTCACGATGGTGGGCGGTATTTTGATCATTACTGTGGTCGGCGGCGTGTTCTTGTCGCTCTTGTTGGACCGCGCCATGTGGGGACAAGGCATCGTGCGTATCCTCGTGATCGCTCCGTTCTTTGTCATGCCAACTGTATCGGCCCTGGTGTGGAAAAACATGTTTATGAACCCTGTGAACGGGTTGTTTGCACACCTTTACAAATTCTTTGGCGCAGAGCCTGTCGATTGGCTCAGCCAAGCCCCCTTGGGATCAATCATCTTCATTGTCTCATGGCAGTGGCTCCCTTTCGCGACACTCATCCTTTTGACGGCGATCCAGTCGCTCGACAGTGAGCAGCTTGAAGCTTCTGAGATGGATGGAGCGCCCGCCCACAAACGGTTCTGGTACATCATCTTGCCGCACCTGAGCCGGGCGATCACCGTTGTGATCCTGATTGAAACCATCTTCCTTTTGTCGATCTTTGCCGAAATCTTTGTGACCACCGGAGGTTCTTTCGGCACCCGCACACTCACGTACCTGATCTACCAGCGCGTTATCGAAAGCCAGAACATCGGTCTCGGCTCTGCTGGTGGCATCTTCGCCGTGATCCTCGCAAACATCATTGCGCTCTTCTTGATGCGCATCGTTGGCAAAAGCCTCGATAAGTAAGGAGCACAAGATATGGCACGCGCAATTTCCAATCAAAAGAAAGCCTTCAACACCGCGATTGCGTGGGGTGTGGGGCTTCTGATTTTCTTCCCGATCTTCTGGATCGTCATCACGAGTTTTAAAACCGAGGCTGAGGCTATCGCTGATCCGCCCTCCTTCCTGTTCTTCAACTGGACGTTGGAAAACTATGGAGTGGTGCAAGAGCGCTCGGACTACGGACGCTTCCTGTGGAACTCGGTGGTGCTGTCGGTTGGCTCGACCATCCTTGGCCTCATCATTGCGGTGCCTGCCGCATGGGCGATGGCATTTGTTCCCGGAAAACACACCAAAGACGTTTTGCTTTGGATGCTCTCCACAAAGATGCTTCCAGCGGTGGGCGTGCTCTTTCCGATCGTGCTGATCGCCCGCACCCTCGGGATTTACGACAGCTACACCTTGCTCATCACGGTTCTGACGCTGATAAACCTGCCGATCATCATCTGGATGCTCTATACCTATTTCAAAGAGATCCCCGGTGAGATTTTGGAAGCCGCCCGCATGGATGGGGCTTCGCTCAAAAGCGAAATCCTCTACATCCTCACGCCAATGGCCGTGCCCGGGATTGCGTCGACCATGTTGCTCAACATCATTCTGGCATGGAACGAGGCCTTTTGGACGCTCAATTTGACGACCATCAAAGCGGCCCCTCTCACGGCTTTCATCGCGAGTTATTCAAGCCCCGAGGGCCTGTTTTACGCCAAACTTTCCGCTGCCTCCACAATGGCGATCGCACCGATCCTCATTATGGGCTGGTTCAGCCAGAAACAACTTGTCCGAGGCCTGACCTTCGGCGCGGTTAAATAAGGAACACGATCATGGGACGCATTACACTTGATAAAGTTCGCAAGACTTTCGGGGACGTCGAGGTAATTCCGCCGCTAGACCTGACCATTGAGGACGGCGAGTTTACCGTTTTTGTTGGCCCATCGGGGTGCGGTAAATCTACCTTGCTGCGTTTGATCGCAGGCCTTGAGGATGTCAGCTCCGGCCAGATCCGTATCGACGGGCAGGACGCCACCGAATTGCCTCCAGCCAAGCGCGGCTTGGCGATGGTGTTTCAGAGCTACGCGCTATATCCGCACATGTCTGTGCGCAAGAATATCGCCTTCCCGATGAAGATGGCGGGCATGGATCAAGCCGAGCAAGACCGTCGCATTGACGCGGCTGCTAAGGCGCTTAACCTCACGGATTACCTTGACCGTCGTCCCGGGCAGTTGTCGGGCGGGCAGCGTCAGCGTGTTGCTATTGGCCGTGCTATCGTGCGTGAGCCTTCGGCCTTCCTGTTTGATGAACCACTTTCCAACCTTGATGCGGCACTGCGCGTCGGGATGCGGTTGGAGATATCGGAGCTGCACAAACGCCTTGCCACCACGATGGTCTATGTGACCCACGATCAGGTTGAAGCCATGACAATGGCCGACAAGATCGTCGTGCTGCGCGCGGGACATATTGAGCAAGTCGGCACGCCGATGGAACTCTACCGCACACCGCGGAACGTTTTTGTTGCGGGCTTTATCGGGTCGCCAAAGATGAACCTCATTACAGGTCCAGAAGCCGAAAAGATCGGCGCAACGACTATCGGGACGCGACCCGAACACATCGCGATTGATAGTGAAAAAGGCGATTGGGAGGGCACTGTTGGTGTTTCCGAACACCTCGGCTCCGATACGTTTTTCCACATCACCGTTGAGGGTTTTGAAGAGCCTTTGACAGTGCGTGCTTCAGGTGAAGTTGAGTTCAAGTATGGCGATACAGTCTTCCTGACACCCGACCCCGAACATCTGCATCGTTTTGGTGCCGATGGGCTGCGGATGGCTGATTAACGCTCCGTTCCGTGTCTGCACGAAACGTTTGAAAAGGATGGGGGCGGATGCTCCAGACGATTGGAAATTTAACGATGAACCTGTGCAACGCCACATTGAAAGACCTTCCTGAATCGATCAAGCGACCGACCTATGACCGGTCCACTCTGTCGGCGGGGATTGTGCATATCGGTCTTGGAAATTTCCATCGGGCGCACCAGTCGTGGTATCTGCACACTCTTATGGAGCAGGGGCTTGCCCATGATTGGGCCATCGTTGGTGCGGGTGTTCGGGCCAACGACGAAGTGATGCGCAAAAAACTGGCCGCGCAGGACTATTTGACCACATTAATCGAGTTGGACCCTGCAAGCTCCTCTGCCGAGGTGGTCGGGTCTATGATCGATTATGTCCCTGTTTGCGATGGCAACGGTCCGCTGATCGAACGTATGGCGCAGCCAGACATTCGTATCGTTGCGCTGACCGTGACCGAGGGCGGCTATTTTATTGATCCTGCCACACAGAGCTTCGACCAAAGTCATCCTGACATTGTTCATGATGCGGCCAATCCGACAGCGCCACGCACGGCGTTCGGGGCCATTGTTGCCGCGTTGAAGCTGCGCCGTGATCGTGGGGTCGGACCGTTTACAGGGCAGTCCTGCGACAACCTTCAGGGCAACGGTGGTATCTTGCGCCAAACGGTAGTCACCTTGGCCCGCATGTCCGATCCCGATTTGGCGGATTGGATCGACGCCAACTGTACCTTCCCCAATTCGATGGTGGATTGCATCGTGCCTGCTACGGGACCACGCGAGCTTGAGTTCGCGCGTGAGATGGGTGTGAGCGACACTGTCCCAGTGACGCATGAGAATTTCCGTCAATGGGTGATCGAAGATGATTTTTGTGCGGGCCGTCCCGATTGGGACAAAGCGGGTGCGACCTTCTCCGATCATGTCCATGACTACGAAGTGATGAAGATCCGTATTCTTAACGGTGGACACCAAGTGATTTCTGTCGCGGGTGCGGTTCTTGGTGTCGAGACGATTTCGGGCTGTATGGAGCACGAGGTCATCGCGGCGTTGTTTGACAAGGTCGAGCGTGAAGAGATCATGCCCAACGTCAAGCCTGTGCCAGAGTTTACACCTAAGGATTACGTCAAGCTGATCTATGATCGGTTCTCGAATCCCAAGATCGTGGACACCACACGCCGCGTGGCCTTTGACGGCTCGTCGCGCCAGCCGGGGTTTATTATCCCATCCGTGCGCGAAAGTTTGGCGGCGGGGCGTTCGGTTGAGGGCTTGGCTCTATGTTCCGCAATCTGGGCGCGGTATTGTCTTGGCGTGCGTGAGGATGGTTCCACGGTTGAGCCCAACGATCCCTTCTGGGCTGATTTGACCGCCTTGGCGCAGAAGGCAAAGGAGACGCCTAAAGCGTGGCTGTCGATGCGTCACATCTATGGCGATCTGGCCGATGATCCGCGCTTTGCTGACGCATTCGAGGCGTGGCTCGTGACGATCTATGCCGATGGGACAGAGGCGGCCATCAGAACGTATCTGGCGTCCTAAGCCGTTCGCACCAATCGTACCAACTGACCAAGTGCAAAGATCACGGCTGCGGTGCAGACGATTGTCGGCCCTGTTGGTGTGTCGAGTATAAACGCCGCTTCTATGCCCGCGACGACTGATGTGATGCCAATGCCAACTGCAATGACCGCCATACGTTCGGGGGATTTGGCAAAGGGGCGGGCAGCGGCGGCGGGGATCAGGAGGATTGCGGCAATGAGCAAGGCGCCCACCACTTTGATCGCGACGGCGACGACCATGGCCAGTGCGATGGACAGGATGAGTTGTTCGCGTCGTGGCGACAGACCTGCTGATGTCGCAAGGTCGGGATTGAGTGTCGAGGTCAAAAGCCCCTGCCATCGCCAAATAAGCAACGCCAAAACCAATGCGGCGCCTAGCCAGATCACCATGAGATCCGAGCGGTTTACCGCCAGAATGTCGCCGAAAAGATAGGACATCAAATCAACGCGCACGCCGTCGATAAACGACACTGCGACAAGGCCAAAGGCCAGTGATGAATGCGCCATTACGCCGAGCATGGTGTCAATCGCTACTCCGCGCCCGTTGAGTGACGAGATGGCCAGTGCCATGATGAGTGCCACGGCCGTGACGCCACCAAACACCGAGACGTTAAAGGCAAGTGCCAAAGCCACGCCAAGGATTGCGGCATGTGCTGTGGCGTCTCCGAAGTATGCCATGCGCCGCCAGACGACGAAACATCCCAAGGGGGCCGCAGCAAAGACAACGCCGATACCGGCAAGAACGGCGCGCACCATAAAATCATCCAGAAAACTCATGGGGCGCTCCCGTGATCGTGTGAGTGGTCATGGTCACAAACGGCGTCGTCGCAGGTGTCATGGGTGTGACTGTGCTCGTGACGGTAAAGCGCCAATGCGCCATGCGTTCCTGTGCCAAACAAGGCGCGGTATTCGGGGGCGGAGGCGACATGCTCGGGCTCGCCTTGGCAACACACATGGCCGTTGAGACAGATCACACGATCAGAGGCGGCCATGACAACATGCAACTCGTGGCTGACCATCAAGACGGCACAGCCAAACTCGCGACGCACGCGGTCGATGTGATCGTAGAAATCTGCCGATCCCGGTTGGTCGAGACCCTGTGTTGCTTCATCAAGGATCAGCAGGTCGGGCTTGGCCAAGAGAGCGCGGGCGAGAAGGACGCGTTGAAATTGTCCACCAGATAAATCCACCATTTGACGATCGTAAAGGTGCCCTGCGCCTGTTTCCGTGAGAGCCATATCGGCGGCATCATTGTCGACACGGCGGGGCAGGGACAGGAAACGGCGCACTGTCATTGGCAACGTTGGATCAATATGTAATTTTTGCGGAACATATCCGATTTTGAGACCCTCTTTGCGTATGACGCGGCCTTTGGTCGGTTGGACCGCGCCAACAATGACACGTAGCATTGTGGACTTCCCCGACCCGTTCGGGCCGACGATGGTGACGATCTCTCCCATATCCATTGTGAACGACACATCAGTCAGGACATCGCGCCCGCCCAATGCGACCCCGACATGTTCTAATGTGACCAAGCTCATGCGTCTGGCCCGTTTTGACAGTTGGGGCACAGACCCTCGGCTTCCAACACTGCACGTTCGATATTGAATCCCGTGGCCTCGGCAATACGGTCCAATAGGCCTTCTTCGTGATGTGTTTCGGCTTCTGCGACAGCGCGACAAAGGCGACAGATCAGGAAGGCAGGTGTGTGGGTGTCACCGGGATGGGCGCAGGCGATAAAGGCGTTGAGCCGTTCGATTTTATGGGCAAAACCGTTGGCGGTGAGAAAGTCGAGCGCACGATAGGCCACAGGAGGTTGAGATCCGAACCCATCTTCGCGCAGACGCTCCAAGACATCGTAGGCCCCAAGGGCACGGTGTTCCTCAAGGAGGATTTCCAAGGCCCGCCGGCGCACAGGGGTTAGTTTTAATCCGCGTATTTTACATTGGCTGTCCACCTGTGCCACGGCATCCGTGACGCAGTGACTATGATCGTGGCGTGCGAACCCGAGCGGCTCCATATGCGGTGTCCTTTTTAGTTGTGGGGTATTGATATGTTATACTATTGCATATATCAAGCCTCCGAATGTGATAATATAACAGGAATTCACCATGTCTGTCGGACGTCTCTCCACTCTCGCGTTTTTCGTGTCTACCCTTCCTGCTTTTGCCGATGTGCCTGATGTTGTGACGGATATTCCACCCGTGCACGGCCTGGTCGCTCGCGTAATGCAAGGGGTGGGTGAGCCTGTGCTGCTGCTCGACAAGGGCGCGTCGCCACATGACTACGCGCTACGCCCCTCTAATGCGGCTGCGCTGCAAGACGCCGAGTTGGTCATTTGGACCGGCGAAGGATTGGCCCCGTGGTTGGCGGAGACCATCGGCAGCGTGGCCCCGAATGCTCTGTCTTTGCCGCTTGCCAATCTGGAGCAAACCGTGCGTTTGCCTTTCCGCGAAGGGGCAACGTTTGAGGCCCATGATCACGACCATGGTCACGAGCACGAAGACGGACATGAGGACGAGGATCACCATGACGATGAGCACGCGCACGATGATGAACATGGGCACGACGATCATGTTGAAGACCACGCGCACGACGATCACGACGAAGATTCCGCCCATGATGACCATGCGCATGAGGGGGATGATCCCCACATGTGGCTTGATCCGGAAAATGGCAAAATCTGGCTGAGCGCTATTGCTGACGCTCTCTCAAAGCAAGACCCGGAGCATGCTGACCTTTATGCCGCCAACGCTACAGCAGGGCAGGCGGAAATTGATGAGGCGTCCGCACGGATTGCCGCCAAACTCGCGCCGTTGAGTGATCTCCATTTTATCGTGTTCCATGACGCCTACCATTACTTCGAGGCGCGGTTCGGGGTCGAAGCGGTTGGAGCCATCTCGATGAGTGATGCAAGTACGCCAAGCCCCAAGCGCATCGCCGAAGTGCGCGATACTGTGGACGCGATGGACGTGACTTGTGCGCTTTCAGAGCCGCAGTTTAACGCAAAGCTCATTGATACCGTGCTTGGGGATCATGTTGCGGCGCGTGCTGTGATTGATCCGCTTGGGGCGCATTTGGACAATGATCCAGAGTTCTACATCGAGCTTTTGGATCACATAGCGGAGGCGTTTGTGTCGTGCCAGTGAGACGAAGCGTCAACGCCCCTTGTTTGAGGGGGGCTGCCGCTTTACATCCAGTGTATGAAACACTTGATCCCATTTCTGAAGTCCCCGCCGCGCGTCAATGTTGTGCGTCTCGACGGGGCGATCGCCACTAAGCGTGGCGGGTTGAACGATCAGGCGATTGCGCCCGCAATTGAGCGAGCCTTTCGTAAAGGCAAGCCCACGGCGGTTGCCCTGTCTATCAACTCCCCGGGTGGATCGCCCGTTCAGTCATCTTTGATTGCAGCCCGTATTCGGCGATTGGCGGATGAAAAGGGGATTCCTGTCTATGCTTTCGTTGAAGATGTCGCGGCTTCAGGGGGGTATTGGCTCGCCTGTGCTGCCGATAAAATCTATGTGGACCGTAGCTCGATTGTCGGGTCCATCGGTGTGATCTCGGCGGGCTTTGGCTTTGATCAGCTGATCGCCAAGCATGGCATTGAGCGTCGCGTCTACACGGCGGGTGGATCAAAGAGCCAACTGGACCCATTCAAACCTGAACAAGATGAGGATGTGGCGCGGCTCAAATCGCTCCAAGATGAAGTTCATGTGTCCTTTATTCATCATGTGAAAACGTCCCGTGGAGATCGCTTGCCCGAAGAGGCCGACGTTTTTGATGGCACCTTTTGGACAGGCCAGACAAGCATTGAGCTTGGGTTGGCAGATGCGATTGGGCATCTCATGCCGACAATGAAAGAGCTGCACGGCAAAAAAACGCGTTTCGCTGTATTCGGTCCGAAAAAACCTTTCTTTGGCCGCTTCGGTGCGCAGATATTAGATGGCGTTATGACCTCGGTCGAAGAGCGCGGCCTCTGGGCGCGTTACGGGCTCTAATATGATTTTCAAAATCATCACGATCTTTATGATCTTTATGGCTGTCTTGGCGTTGTTCGGTCGTTTCCGCTTCCCGGGCCAGACAAAACTCGCCTCAATGAAGTGCCCCAAATGCGGGCGCTATGTCATCGGCAAAGGCCCGTGCGCCTGCTCGAAAGGGAAACCGTAATGGACTTTTTGTATGCTGTCGCGGGGCTTGTGCTCTTGCTTCTGGCTGGCGACGCTTTGGTGCGTGGGGCGGTAAACCTGTCTTTGCGCCTTGGGGTGCCTGCGTTGATCGTGAGCTTGACCATTGTTGCCTTCGGAACATCCGCACCAGAATTGCTGATCTCGATTTCAGCCATCCGTGAAGGCGTTCCGGGCCTTGCCCTTGGGAATGTTGTGGGGTCCAACACGGCCAACGTTCTGTTGGTTATGGGGATTCCCGCACTGATCACGACGCTGCATGTGGTCGATAACTCTACCCGTGCGAGTTACCTTCAAATGATTGCCGCAACAGCTCTTTTCACTGCCTTGGCTTTTATTGGTCCCTTCGGTTGGGTGTCTGGTCTGATCCTGCTCGGCGCACTTGGAATGATGTTGGCGCATGCGGCCTATACCGCACGATGTCATCGCACGAATGCAGTTGATGTGGTTGCGTGTGACTTAGACGAGAGCGAGTTGGAGGGTGCCGACCCTCACATGAGTTGGTTTAAAGTCATTGGCTTTCTCGTCATTGGTCTGGTCGGGCTTCCCATTGGTGCAGAGTTATTGGTGAATGCCTCGACACATATTGCGAAATCATTTGGCGTCTCTGATACCGTTATCGGTCTGACGCTTGTTGCTCTTGGCACGTCCTTGCCTGAGCTTGCCACCACGGTGATGGCCGCATTGCGTCGTCAGGCGGATGTGGCCTTTGGCAACGTTATCGGGTCGAATATGTTCAACCTGTTGGGCATCATCGGCGTCGCCTCCTTTTTCGGGAAAATCCCCGTCGCACCAGAAATCATGACGTTCGACATTTGGGTGATGATTGCTTCGTCGCTTTTGCTCGGCCTTTTTGTGCTGCGTCGGAAAAGTATCACAAAGATTTGGGGTGTTATCCTGACCGCTCTATATGTCTGCTACATTGTGATGGTGTTCTGAGAGGGATGAGATGAAAGCACAGCGGGCATTGGTCACGGGCGCGGGCAAACGATTGGGTCGTGCTATGGCGCTTTACCTTGGCGAACGCGGGTTTGATGTGGCTGTGCATTATGCGACCTCTGCGGATGCTGCTGCGGAAGTGGTGAGTGAATTGCGCTTGATGGGCGTGAGGGCGGAGGCTGTTCAAGCTGATCTTCTGGTTGAAGAAGAGGCCGCGCAATTGGTCGATCGCGCTGCTGCCGTTCTTGGCAGGCCATTGACCGTTCTGGTGAATAATGCCTCGATCTATGAAGCCGACAGCATCGAGACGGGAACGCGTGAAAGTTGGGATCGTCATATCGAGAGCAATCTGCGGGCGCCCGTGGTCCTGACACAGGCCTTTGCGGCACAGGCCCCCGATACAGGGCGCGATGCACGTGGCGAGGCAGTGGCACAGGCGCTTGTGATTAATATGCTCGATCAACGCGTTCGGAAGCTCACCCCAAAATTTATGAGCTATACGATTGCCAAAATGGGGCTTTGGGCGTTCACCCAAACAGCGGCTCAGGCCCTTGCCCCGCGTATTCGTGTCAATGCCATTGGCCCGGGGCCGACGCTGCAAGGCGCGCATCAAGAGCGCGATATGTTCGAGGCACAACGTGCAGCGACCATATTGGAGCGCGGATCAAACCCTGAGGATATTACGGCGGCTCTTGGGTATTTCATCGATGCCGATGGGGTCACAGGGCAGCTTTTGTGCGTGGATGGTGGGCAGCATCTGGCTTGGAACACGCCTGATATATTGACCGACTGACGAGCAGGCTTGGTGGACTCTGTCATAAGTTGTGCACCGCGCCTCTTTGTTCCGGCTGAATGTAAACAAAATGTAAATATTTTCAACGACTTGCTAGAGGGATTTTAAAATATCGTTTAAAAACAATGGGATATTTATGTGCCTATTTTTTAGGCAAATTGCCGAAATTGCCCCGTAGCAAAGGAAATTTCGCGATCACGAAAACTTATCATCAGAGTTATCCACAGATTCCGTGGATGAGTTTCCTCTTGCGGCGAGTGCGTTAAGGTTGCAGCTAAAGCCGAGAATCATACAAAGGTCGATATGAGCGAAGAGACAGGAGAAAGGCGCGAAAAGAACGTTCCTCGTGGTCATAAGGTGATCGACGGATACTTGCGTATGCTTGACGGATCGCCCGGCGTTTACCGAATGCTCGACCCTGAACATAACGTTCTCTACGTGGGCAAAGCCAAGAACCTCAAGAACCGTGTGTCCAATTACGCGCGTCCTCATGGGCACAGTCCGCGGATCGCGCGGATGATCTCTGAAACGTCTCAAATGATGTTTTTGACGACCCGCACCGAGACCGAAGCACTGCTCTTGGAGCAGAACCTCATCAAGCAACTGAAGCCGCGCTACAATGTGCTACTGCGCGATGATAAATCTTTCCCGAACATCCTTGTGACCAAGGATCACGACTTCCCGCAGATCCTGAAACATCGCGGCGCAAAGAAGCGAAAAGGGGCTTACTATGGTCCGTTCGCCTCGGCGAGCAATGTGAACAGCACCCTCAATCAATTGCAGCGCGTCTTTATGCTGCGCAATTGCTCGAACAGTGATTACGAGGGGCGCACGCGCCCATGTCTTCAGCACCAAATCAAGCGGTGTGTGGCCCCTTGTGTGGGTAAAATCTCCAAAGAGGATTACGCGGAACTGGTCGCGGAGGCCGAGCGGTTTTTGCAAGGCAAGGATACAGGGCTTCAGGCGCGGCTCGCTAAAGAGATGGAAGAGGCCTCCGAGGCGCTGGAGTTTGAAAAAGCCGCCGCCTTGCGTGACCGTATTCGGGCGATGACCAATGTTCAAACAGCCCAAGGGATCAATCCGCGCACTGTGTCGGAGGGCGACATTATCGGCCTCCACATGGAGGGCGGTCAGGCCTGTGTTCAGGTGTTCTTTATCCGCGCCAACCAAAACTGGGGAAATCAGGATTTCTATCCGCGTGTCGGGGCCGACGTGTCGGAAGCTGAGGTGATGGGGGCCTTTATCGGTCAGTTCTATGACAAGAAAGAACCGCCGCGTCAGTTGATCCTGAGCCACGATGTCGATGACAAGGACCTACTTGAAGCCGCGTTGTCGGAAAGGGCGCAGCGCAAGGTTGAGGTGCTTGTTCCTCAACGCGGCGAGAAGTCCGAACTGGTGGCGGGCGCTGTGCGCAATGCGCGTGAAAGCCTCGGGCGTAAAATGTCCGAGAGTGCGGCGCAAACCAAATTGCTCAAGGGCGTGGCGGAGGCGTTTGATCTTCCCGAAATGCCGACACGGATCGAAGCCTACGACAACTCGCATATCCAAGGGGCCCATGCGGTGGGCGCGATGATTGTGGCGGGGCCAGAGGGCTTTATGAAATCCCAATATCGCAAGTTCGATATCAAGGGGGACGGGATCACGGCGGGCGACGATTTTGGCATGATGAAAGAGGTCATGACGCGTCGTTTCAAACGCTTGTTGAAAGAAGACCCCGAGCGCAAAGGCGACACATGGCCGAGCCTGCTTTTGATTGATGGCGGCGCAGGACAAGTGTCTGCTGTGCAAGAGATATTGACGGAATTGGGGGTGGATGACATTCCGATGGTGGGGGTCGCCAAAGGCGTTGATCGCGACCACGGGAAAGAAGAGTTTTACCGCACGGGAAAACGCCCCTTTGCACTACAACGCAATGACCCTGTTTTGTATTTCATCCAACGTATCCGTGACGAAGTGCACCGGTTTGCAATCGGCACTCACCGCGCCAAACGGTCCAAAGCGATTGGCGCCACGCCGCTTGATGATGTACCCGGCGTGGGGGCGACCCGCAAACGGGCGTTGCTCGCGCATTTCGGATCGGCCAAGGCTGTGGGGCTTGCCAATCTCGCAGACCTCAAGGCGGTGGACGGAATTTCGGAAACGGTCGCACAGACGATCTACGACTTCTTCCATGAGGGCGGATAAGGTTGTAAGGATATAGGTATGATTTGGAACATCCCTAATATACTCACCGTTTTTCGGTTGCTGTGCGCGCCGGCCATCGCAATCGTCTTTCTCGTTTTGCCCCACCCTTATTCAGATTGGGCGGCTGTGCTGTTCTTTGTGGGCGCATCGCTCACGGATTATGTTGACGGCTATATCGCCCGCGCATGGAAGCAGACATCGCGCTTTGGGGCGATGCTTGATCCGATTGCGGATAAGGCGATGGTGATGACGGCGATTGCCGTTCTGGCGATGAATTTCGGCGCATCATTCTGGATCGTCTTTCCTGCAGCGTTCATCATTTTGCGCGAGACATTTGTTTCTGGATTGCGTGAATTTCTGGGCGCTACGGCGGGGCTTTTGAAAGTCACGAAACTGGCCAAGTGGAAGACCACCTTGCAGATGGTCTCGATTACTATCCTGTTGAGTTATGGTCTTTTTTCTCACTATGTCGGGATGGGAACCTTCGGCATGGATGGTGCGACCCTCGACGGCATTCTGGCGGGCGACATCGAGGATGTGAACGGGCTCGGGTGGAAGTATCTCGGTATGGTCTGGAGTTACACAGGCGGCATCGTTCTGTTTTGGATCGCGGCGATTTTGACCGTGATTACGGGTGCGGATTATCTGATCAAAGCCATGCCGTTTTTGCGGGAGCCGAGCGATGATTGATGTGGTGTATTTTGCATGGGTGCGCGAGCGCATTGGTGTGCCGCGCGAACAGGTTGACACACAGGCCGAGACCGTGGCCGATCTGGTCAATGAGCTGAAAGCCCGCGAAGAGCGTTATGCCTTTGCTTTCGAGGACTTAGGGTCTTTGCGCGTGGCGGTGGATCAGGAGTTGATGGACTTTGAAGCGCCACTCGAAGGCGTGCGCGAAGTGGCGTTTTTCCCACCTATGACAGGGGGCTGAGATGCGGATCTCGGTTCAGGCGGAGGACTTCGATCTGGCCCGCGCTTTGGACGGGTTCGGACGTGGTCCAAACACCGGCGCAACTGTTAGTTTTACGGGGCTCGTGCGCGACGATACGGGCGACCTTCAGCACATGGAAATCGAACACTATCCTGGCATGTGCGAAGCGGCGATTGAGGCCATTGCGCGTGAGGCTGTGGAGCGATGGGCGTTGACCGATTGTCTGGTGATTCACCGCTATGGAAAGCTCGTGGTGGGCGACCAGATTATGATGGTGGCCACAGCGGCCCGTCACCGTGTCGAGGCGTTCGAGGCGGCGGAATATTTGATGGATTATCTCAAATCACGTGCCCCGTTTTGGAAGAAAGAAGTCACCACATCGGGCGCGGATTGGGTCGCGGCGAAGGCCGTGGATGAGGACGCGTTGAAGCGCTGGTAAAGCCCCAAAACACCCGATCGGATATGTGTCGGCTATGCGTCGGACATCTGTCGGACCCTGCGAGCGTTGCGTTCATAGACAGCCCGGACCACAGGACATGAAAAAAAGGCGCCCCGAGAGGCGCCTTTTGTTTTGGGATGTGATCCGGTTTAGCCGAGCGTTGGCATGGTGAATTCCGCGTCGGTGCGTTGACCTGTAGGCCAGCGTTGTGTGGTGGTCTTGATGCGAGTGTAGAATCGCACACCTTCCATGCCATACATGTGGTGGTCGCCAAAGATCGATGCTTTCCACCCGCCGAACGAGTTGAAGGCCATTGGCACAGGGATCGGAACGTTGATGCCGACCATGCCCACTTCGATGTCTTGGGCGAAGGCACGGGCGGTGTCGCCGTCACGGGTAAAGATCGCGGTGCCGTTGGCGTATTCGCACTGGTCAATCAGGGCGACCGCATCGCTATAGGAGTTGCGGCGCACGACGGAGAGAACGGGTCCGAAAATCTCTTCTTTCCAGATTTTCATGTCGGTTGTCACATTGTCGATCAATGTGCCGCCAACGAAGTAGCCGTTCTCGTAGCCTTGCTTGTCCTGTTTGAAATTGCGGCCATCGACGACGATTTTCGCGCCTTCTTGCTCGCCGCTATCAATGTAGCCGAGGACTTTCTCTTGTGCCTGTTTGGTGACAAGCGGGCCCATTTCGGCACCTTCCATTGTCGATGGACCGATTTTGAGAGCTTCGATCTGAGGCACGAGTTTCTCGATCAGCGCATCGGCCACGGCGTCGGTGACGGGAACGGCGACGGAGATTGCCATGCAGCGTTCGCCTGCGGAGCCGAAGGCCGCGCCCATGAGCGCATTTGCGGCCATGTCGAGGTCGGCGTCGGGCATGATGATCATGTGGTTTTTCGCGCCACCCAAGGCCTGAACGCGTTTGCCGTTGGCGGTGCCTGTTTCGTAGATGTATTTCGCGATGGGGGTGGAGCCGACGAAGGAGATGGCTTTGACATCGGGATGTTCAAGCAGCGCATCGACGGCGACCTTGTCACCTTGGACGATGTTGAACACGCCATCGGGCAGGCCTGCTTCTTTGAGCCATTCGGCCATCAGAAGCGATGCGGACGGGTCGCGCTCGGAGGGTTTGAGGACAAAGGTGTTGCCTGTGACCAAAGCGATCGGGAACATCCAGAGGGGAACCATTGCGGGGAAGTTGAACGGGGTGATGCCCGCAACGACGCCAAGCGCCTGACGGATGGAGTAGCTGTCCACGCCTGTGCCGACGTTTTCGGAGAACTCGCCTTTGAGCAGGTGCGGCGCGCCAACAGCGAATTCGACAACTTCGATACCACGGGTGACTTCGCCGAGCGCATCGTCGTGGGTTTTACCGTGCTCTTCGGAGACGGCGCGGGCAAGTTCTTCGGCGCGTTCCCACAGGATGTTTTTGAATTTGTCGAGGATACGTGCGCGGCGCAAAGAGGGGGTTTTGGACCATGCGGGCCATGCGGCTTTAGCGGCGGCGACACCTGCGTTCACCTCGTCAATGGTGGCCAAGGCAACGGTTTTATTGCTCTCGCCCGTGGCAGGGTTAAAGACGGGTTGGCTGCGGCCTGATGTGCTGGCTACTTGGGCGTTGTTGATGAAGTGTGCAATCTCGGTCATGGGACGCTCCTGTGTCATGTCGGTGTGAATCTGCCGTGTCAGGCGGGATTCGGTGTGGGATTGCCCAGATCGTATGTGTTTTGCTTTTTGCAACATATTGAGCAAATTTGTGGTTTGGATATGTAGATTTGCATATCAATGGCACACGGTGGAATGGTAGAAGACCCTATGAATTGGGAAGATGGAAAACTGTTTCTGGCGGTCGCGCGTGAGGGTCAAATGCTCTCGGCGGCGCGAAAGCTCGGGTTGAACCAAGCCACGTTGAGCCGCAGGCTGTCCGCACTTGAGGCGGAGTTGCAGGCGACGCTCTTGGTGCGGGGTCCGTCCGGCTGCACCTTGACCGAGGATGGTGAGGCGCTTGTGACCAAACTTGAGCGTGCGGAGAGTGCGATGCTTGAGGGGCAGGCGCTGTTCAGTTCGACCGACACGCGCCCCAGTGGTGTTGTGCGTATCGGAGCGCCTGACGGGTTCGGGGTGTCATACCTCACGCCGCGTCTGTCGCCGTTGCTGGACCGCTATCCTGATCTGCGGATCGAGTTGGTGGCGATCCCGCGCAGTTTCTCGCTGTCCCAACGAGAGGCGGATTTGGCCATTATGGTGGGGCGACCCGAAAAGGGGCGGCTGATTGCCCGCAAGCTGACGTCCTATTCTCTGGGTCTTTACGCCTCGAAACAGTATCTGGAGCAACACGGCTATCCGCCCTCTGACCCGCCGTTCACGGGGCATCGGGTTATTGGCTATGTCGAGGATTTGTTGTTCTCGCCGTCGCTGGATTATGCCTCTGATTACTTCGGCGGGACGCGGGCGCAGCTCGGGATTTCCTCGGCCGTTGCGCAGATGGAAGCGGTGAAGGCAGGGGCGGGGATCGGCGTGCTGCACGATTATCTCGCCGCACGGGAGACGGATCTGGTGCGCCTGTCGTCGTCTGTGAAAACCCGCCGCGAATACTGGCTCGCCTACCACGAGACGCAAAAGGAATTGCGCCGCCTCAAGGTGGTATCCGATTACATCACGGGGCTTGTGACCTCGGACAAAGGGTGGGTGGTCGACTGACACCCGCGCCGTGCTGCGACCCTTTACTGCTGTGCGTTCACCCGTTCGATATAGGCGCGTAGTTCTTCGGCCTCTTGGCGGGCTTCGCGCAGACCGTCCATTGCGGCGTTCAGCTCGGCTTCGGTCTGGTTAAGCTGATTGGTCATTTCCTGCTCACGCTGTTGGAAATAGGTGATGGCCTGATCGCGCTGCTCTTCGGCTTCATGAACCTGCTGCGCCATTTGATCGAGGTCGCTCATCTCGCCCTGACCGACACGGACAAAGCGGTGGACGAGCCAATGCGCGAACCACCCCAAAAGGAAGGCCAGAAAAAGTACGACCGCTGTGGCGAAAATCAATTCAGTTCTATTCATTCTCGGTCTCGTCCCCGTTGTTGTCCACAGGCGCGGTTTCTGTCTCGGCCTCGGTCTCGTCAATGAGTTTAAACTCAATGCGGCGGTTGGCCTCGCGGCCCTCTTCGGTTTCATTATCGGCAATCGGCTGTGTCTCGCCATAGCCCTTGGCGGTGAAATCAACACCGACGACGCGGCGCGAGATCAGGGCGTTCAGGACCGATCCTGCGCGGGCTTGGCTGAGCTGAAGGTTCATTTCTTCGCCGCCTTGGCTGTCGCTGTGCGCACCGATTTCGATCTCCATATCTTCGCATTTCTCAAGGGCTTTTGCGAGACGGTCAAGCGTATCTGTGGAGGACTCGTCGACCTCCGTGGAGCCGGGCGCAAAGACGATCTTGCTTGCCTGAATGATCTCGTTGGCGCGGGAGACGCATTCCTCTGCGGAGGGGAGGTCAAGCACGGGGTCGAGTTGGCGCACGTATTCGACTTCGATGTCGAAGGTTTGCTCGCTGCCAAGTTTGTCGGCCAGAAGGCGCGTGATGTTGGATTTGGCGGCGGCATCGCCTGTGCGACCACGTACCCGCACCGTTCCGGGGACCATCGTGACGGAGCCATTGTCGAGTGTGGCGAGGGCCTCAATCGCGGCGAGGGCGTGAACGGACCAGCCGTTGGGCAGACCTTCGACCTGACGCAGGGCGGAGTAGATGGTGTTGGCCCCGAATGCGGCTTTTGCGTAGGCCTCGACAGCGGTTTGGCTGCGCTCGTCGCCAATGCGCCCACGCAGTTGAACCTGACCCTCTGGCGAGCGCAGGGCGACGAATTGCACTGCATCGGGGGATTCGTCGTTAACGGGGGCGGGCAATGTGGTGTGAAGGGTAAAGGCCGCAGGCAAATCGGCCTCCAGTTCGCCCGCGACCTTGTCAAAGAGCGATGCACTGGTGTCTGGGGTGCCGACGAGGGAGACTTCGTTGTCCGAGAATGTAATGGAGCCAGAGCCGAGTTCCTGAACCGCCCGCATTCCCGTTTCGACGGCACGCGCCCATTGAGAACTTGGGGAGCCAAGACCAAGGGCGCAAACAGGATCGGAGATCCCTGCGGCGCGGGCGGCGGCGAGAATGCGCGCTTGCCCTTGTTCGGTTTCAGCCGAACAGGCATCGAATTGCGGACCCGTTTCGTCGATCAGGAACCGCGCGGTAAAGGGCGTGATGATGGGACGGGGCGCGGAGATATTGATGTCAACGGCAATGCCCGATGGTTTCTTGTCATCAAGGGCGCGCTCAAACCGACGTTTTTGATCTTCGCTATCGGCCAGTCCCGTTACGGTGATGTTCTCCGCAGACAGCGAGATTTTCGCACGTGGCAAAAGTTTGATGGCCTCAAGCCCGAAGTCCATTGCCGCGTCCCATGTTTCGGGGACGGAGTAATCCGCATGTTCGAGCAGGTCGGCAATGGAGCCTGTGGACCCGGCGGACATGAGATCGTCGAGGAAGGCGTCGCGATCCCATGCGGTAGGCACCAGACCGATCAGCGAAATGCCCTCGTCATTGCGCAGGATTTCGATGGAAAACCGCGGGGCGACAATGGCGTCCTGCGTTTCGATGTCCATGACGTTGATGACGCGGGCGGGATCGACCACGTGGCCTGCGGCGCGTTGCGCGGCCAGTTGCGTGGTTTCATCGGGGGCGGTGCCGGTCAGAACGACCTGTAGCCCGTCCGCTTGAACCTCGACCCATTCGTAGCCTTCGAGCTTTAGCTGTTGGGAAACGGCACTTTGGGACAGCGTTTCAATCGCGCGCGCACTTAGAGTTGCGCCGAAGAGCGCAATGATCGCAGCGCATATAAACGCAATGAGTGTCGGGACAACTGATGATAGGCGCATGGAACAGGTCAATTTCCAGAATTAATCTATGAGTATCCAAGTCTTTAGGGGGTTCAGCCGCCCCCTGCAATCAAAGGAAAACCGAAGCGGCGAAAAACAGCGCAGCGATGAGACCTGCATCCCGATTGGAGCGAAACAGTTTGAGGCAGGTATCGGGATTGTTGATGTCAAGGCGCGACATTTGCCAGACCATATGCCACCCCATGCCCCACGGCGCACCGATGGCGATGATGGTCGCCAGCAAGGAGCGGTCGGAAAGGGCCTCGATAATCGCGCCCGCCATGAGCAGGACAGTGACGATGAAAAACCGTTTGAGCCACATGGCCGTGTTGTCGCCAAACAGGCGGGCGGTGGATTTGACGCCGATCAGGGCATCGTCGTCTTTGTCTTGGTGGGCATAGATCGTGTCATAAAACAGCGTCCATGCGATGCCCGACAAGTAGAGAAAGACAGGGGCGATGGTGAGCTCGCCCGCGACGGCGGCATAGGCGAGAAGGGCACCCCAGTTGAATGCAAGGCCGAGGAACACCTGCGGCCACCATGTGAAGCGTTTGGCGAAGGGGTAGATCGCAACGGGCACGAGCGAGGCGATGCCGAGAAGAATGGCGAGTTGGCCAAAGGTGAGCAGGATGAAAAACGAGATCAGGCATTGCAGCCCCATCCAGATCAGCGCCTGTTTGACGGAGACCTGACCCGAGGGAATCGGGCGGCTTTTGGTGCGTGTCACGCTCGCGTCGAACTCGCGATCAGTGATGTCGTTCCATGTGCAACCCGCGCCGCGCATCAACCACGCGCCGAGCGCCGAGCCGACCATGATCCACACCGTGCGCAGGGTCATTTCTCCCGCCGCAGATGCCGCCAGAAGTGCGCCCCACCATGTCGGAAGGAGCAGCAACCATGTGCCAACGGGCCGATCTGCGCGGCTCAGGCGCAGGTAGGGTCGCGTCCATGCGGGGGCCATTGTGTCGACCCAGTTGCCTTTGACGGCATCAAAAACCTGTCCGTCTGTCTCTGGCGTTGTGCGCTCGTCGGTCATATGTAGGTCTCATGGTTCAAGCAAAAATACGCCTCTATGTAGATCACCCCCTGTCCGAAGGGCAAACCGTTCCTCTCACAAAGGAGCAATCCCATTATCTTTTCGGCGTGATGCGTCAGGACAACGGGGCCTTTGTGGCCTTGTTTAACGGCGCTGACGGCGAGTTTTTGGCCGAAGTGACCAAAGCCAATAAAAAGAACGGCGAATTGGTCTGTCGCGCGAAAACGCGGGATGTGCAGATGCCGCCCGACCTGTGGTTGATGTTCGCGCCGATCAAGAAGGCCCGCACGGATTTCATCGTCGAGAAAGCCGCCGAGATGGGGGCGCGTCGGATTGTGCCTGTGAACACCGCATACACCAATGCCGAGCGAATCCGTCAGGACCGTTTGCAGGCCCATGCCCTTGAGGCTGCCGAGCAATGTGGTGGCACCTATGTGCCCGAGGTGACGGAGCTGCAAAAGCTCGACCGTTTGTTGGCGGATTGGGACGAGACGCGCCACATCATGTTTTGCGACGAAAGCCTTGTCGGCGCGGCGCAGGCTTTGGGCGATGTGGCGGGCGGTAAGTGGGCCATTCTGATCGGACCCGAGGGCGGGTTTTCGCAAGCGGAGCGCGACCGCCTTCATGCGCTGCCCTATGCTCATGCGATCTCGCTTGGGCCGCGTATCTTGCGGGCGGATACGGCCGCCGTTGCGGCGCTTACCGTGTGGCAGCAACATCTGGGGGACTGGTCCTGATGCGTCCTGAAGTGCGGGCCTTGATGTGGCGGTGGCGCGAAGTGATCGTGGCGCTTGTCGTTGTGGCGTTGATGGCGTGGTGGGCCTCCGCCTCCTATGGCGTCGTGCGCTGGGTGGCTTTGGCGGTCACCGCGATTGCCGTGGTCTTTGCCTTTGCTGCGGTTCAACGCGTACGGTTCGGACGGCACGGGGGCGGGGTCGGCGCGGTCGAATATGACGAGGGCGTTGTCAGCTATTTCACCCCCATGACGGGCGGTCAGATCGAAATCGCGGCGATGACCTCCGTGATTCTCCTGCCCGCCGTGCGCGGTCCCGCCCATTGGCAACTCGACGCGCCGGGCCAAGCGCCGTTGCTCATCCCGCTTGACGCTTTCGGGGCGGAAAAACTGTTCGATGTTTTCGTGACCCTAGAGGGAATCGAGACAGAAAAGATGCTTCGCCAGATCAAAGCCGAGCCAGACAAACCCGTGGTGATCTGGCGCAAACGCAGCATCGCGCTTCATTGATCACGTAAATATCATGGCCTGTGATCTTGTTTGACGTGCATATCGGGATCATTAGGGAGCTTACCCGTGTGGACGTAGATCTCCCTGCCTCGCTTTCGTCGCATTGACTTTCTGACGGCCATACCCCAACTCTACTCGACGAAATAACGGCGGAGAACCGATCTATGTCCATCCCTCAGTCTGGCGGCGGTATCGTCGAGAATTATAGCGATTTGGCCGAATATCTTGAGGCGGGGTGCAAACCCAAAGAGACGTGGAAGATCGGGACCGAACACGAAAAATTCGGCTACTGCAAAGATACGCTCAAACCGCTGCCCTATGAGGGAGAACGGTCGATTCGGGCCATTCTGGAATCGCTTCAGGATCGTTTCGGGTGGAACCCCATTTTTGAGGGTGAGTATCTCATCGGGCTTGAGTTGAATGGCGCGAATATCTCGCTTGAACCCGGTGGCCAGTTGGAGCTGTCCGGTGCGCCGCTCGATACCATCCACCAGACCTGTGACGAGGTGAACGAACACCTGCGCGAAGTGCAAAGCGTCTCTGACGAGATTGGCGCGGGGTTCATCGGTCTGGGCATGGCACCGCATTGGACCCATGAGGACATGCCGTTGATGCCCAAGGGGCGTTACAAATTGATGGACGCCTATATGGATAGCGTCGGCACCACGGGCACACAGATGATGCGGCGCACCTGCACCGTTCAGGTGAACCTTGATTTCGGCTCCGAGGCCGACATGGTGCAAAAGTTCCGCACCGCGCTTGCGCTGCAACCCGTTGCCACGGCGCTGTTTGCCAATTCGCCCTTCAAAGAGGGCAAGCTCAACGGCCATAAATCGTGGCGCTCCTACATCTGGCGGCACCTCGATCCTGCGCGCACGGGCATGTTGCCCTTTGTGTTCGAGGAGGGGATGGGGTTTGAGCGCTATGTCGAATACGCGCTCGATGTGCCGATGTATTTCGTCTACCGCGATGGCAAATATATCAACGCGCTGGGCCAGTCGTTTCGAGATTTCCTGAAGGGCAAACTGCCTGCGCTGCCGGGTGAAAAGCCAACGCTGTCCGATTGGGCCGATCACCTGACGACGATCTTCCCCGAAGCGCGGATCAAGCAATACATGGAAATGCGCGGGGCCGATGGTGGTCCGTGGCGCAGGCTTTGTGCCTTGCCTGCCTTCTGGGTGGGTATGATGTACGACCAGAATGCGCTCGATGCCGCGACGGATCTGTTCAAAGACTGGACGCCCGAGTTCCGCGAGGAGCTGCGTGTTGCGGCCTCTGTGGACGGGCTTCAGGCCGAGGTGGGCGGCGTGAAGATGCTCGACCTTGCGCGCGAATGCGTGTCGATTTCCGAGGCGGGTTTGGTCGCGCGTGGCCGCGAAGGCGCGGGCGGTCTGGTGCCCAATGAGACACACTTCCTCAATGCGCTCAAAGACAGTTTGGAAACGGGCAAAGCGCCCGCCGATGAATTGATCGAGCGGTTCGAGGATGATTGGAACGGCGACGTGACCAAAGTGTTCGGCGAGTTCAGCTACTAAGGCCGCCCGCCTCACGCGTTAGGCGGTTTTGTCGCCTTTCGCGCCGATCTTGGTTTCTGTTCCGTTGCGCAACCGCGCGATGTTTTCACGGTGTTTGAAGAAGATCAGGCCTGTGAGCACCAAGACCAGAACAGCGCCGTGCAGGTGATACAGCCATGCGGTGTAAATCGGGGCGAGTAGGGCCGCGACGAGTGCCGAGAGGCTTGAATACCGCGTTGCAACGGCGGTGATCAGCCAAGTGGCGCAGGCCAACAGGCCCACGGGAAAACTCAGCGCCAGAAGCGTGCCGAGGAAGGTTGCAACACCTTTGCCGCCTTTGAATTTCAAAAACACGGGATAGAGATGGCCGAGCATGGCGCACAGGGCCGCGATGCCTGCGCCATCTTCACCGACGAGGCTGCGCGCGATCAAAACCGCCGCAGCCCCTTTGCCGCTATCACCGAGAAGGGTGAGGAAGGCGGCGAGCTTATTGCCCGTGCGCAACACGTTGGTGGCACCGATATTGCCCGACCCGATGGCGCGTAGATCGCCAAGGCCAAACAGGCGCGCCATGACGATACCAAAGGGGATGGAGCCAAGCAGATAGGCGGCGAGTGCGGTCAGTAGCATGGTCATCAATCAGCCCTCATAAACGCGGAAGCCCGCAACCCATGTCCCGCGCACTTTGCCCTGTAGGCGTGCCCCGTCAAAGGGTGTGTTTTTCGATTTCGATTTGAGTTTGAACCGATCAAGCACAAAGGGTGCATCGGGGTCGAACAGGATCAGGTCGGCGGGCGCGTCATCGGCTAGACGGCCAGAGGGCAGGCCAAGGCGTTTGGCGGGATTGAGCGACATGGCTCGCATGAGTTGGGGCAGGGTGATCTGACCCGCATGAACGAGGCGCAAGGCGGCGGGCAAAAGCGTTTCCATCGCTACCGCGCCCGATGCGGCTTCTTCAAACGGCAGGCGTTTGCTCTCTTCGTCTTGCGGGGTGTGCATGGAGCAGATCACGTCGATCAGCCCGCTCTCCACCGCGTCGATCATCGCGAGGCGGTCGTCTTCGGAGCGCAGCGGCGGTTTGACTTTGAAGAAGGTGCGATAATCGCCCACGTCCAACTCGTTGAGCGTCAGATGGTGGATGGACACGCCCGCCGTCACGTCGAAGCCGTTGGCCTTTGCCCGCTCCAGTGCGGGCAGGGCGCGGGCGGTGGTGATCTGATCAAAGTGGTAGGAAACGCCCGTCATTTCGATCAGCGCGATGTCGCGATCCAACCCCATGCGTTCGGCCATAGGTGACACGGAGGGCAAGCCGCGCAGGGCGGCGAATTTGCCGGATGTCGCCGCAGCACCTTTGGACAGGCAGGGATCTTGGGGGTGGCCGATGACCAAGGCACCGCAAGATTTGGCGTAGGTGAGCGCACGGGCCAGAACCTTGGTGTTTTCGACAACGTGGTCGCAGTCGGTAAAGGCGACGGCCCCTGCGTCTTTCATAAATCCGATCTCGACCATCTCGCGACCTGCGCGGTCTTTGGTCAGGGCGGACATGTGTTTGACGTTGACGATGGCGTCGGTCGCGGCGCGGCGTTGGACGAACTCCAACACTTCGGGCGTGTCGATGGCGTTGATGGTGTCGGGGCGTGTGACCATCGTGGTCACGCCTCCTGCGGCGGCGGCGCGTCCGGCGGAGGCAAAACTTTCCTTGTGGCGCTCGCCCGGCTCGGAGACTTTGACGCCCAGATCGACAATTCCGGGCGCAAGGCATTTGCCGCCGCAATCAATGCTCTCGCCCCGTGGTGGTGTGCCTGTGCCGCGCTCGGCGATGCGGTCGCCTTCGACGCGCAACCACCCGAGCGTGTCGGTGAGGGCTTCGGGGTCGATCAGTCGGGCATTGGTGAAAATGGTCATGCGATGCCTCTTTGGATGTCGCGGATCAGCGTGAAAACTGTGCGGGCGTCAGGGATAGTGTCGAATTGCGGCGTGGTCAGCGTCTGGTTGCCAATGAGGCTCACGGCCTCGGCGCGAAAGCGGATGGTGCCCGGATCGTCGCCGTCAAAGTCGATGCCCGTATTGGGGCGGATGTCCACGGCGTTGAGCGACGGGCCTGCAAAGGGAATGCGCATCGCGAAAAAGGCGCGGGAATTGGACAGCGAAAACCACGTGTTGCGCCGCGCATACATGCCGAGCCATTTCGGGCCGAAGCCCACAAAAAGTCCGACGCCCATGTGGATCAGGCCAAAGGGCCAAAAGCCGCCCGTTTTATAGGCCGAGATCATCCACAGCACCGCCGCAAGGCAAAAGCCCAGACCCGCGATCATGGTCACGATTTCATGTCTGGACATGGGTTGGCTTGGCACGGGTTGCCCCTGCCACAGGATGCGCTCGTCTGCGCGCAGTATGCCGTCCCATCCGTCCGTCATCCCGAAATCCACACGAACAGGGTCACGAAAACCGCAAGGAAGATGAGGACGAAGGTCGCCACCATGCCGCCGATCCGCGCGTCGGATTTGACGGGTTTGCCTTGGGGCAAGAGACCCTCGGCACTGGTGGAGGTTAGTTTTTCGTGGGTGGGCAAGTCCACGGGCAAGGCGTAGCGGCCAACGAATGACAGCGGGGCTTTGGGGGCAAATCGCTCTTGGCCGCTGAGGGCTTGGGAAAAGACCAAGGCGACACCACCGTGCAGGGCGTCGAGTTTGGCGGCGTCTTCGCCAATGTCCATGCCGTTGGCTTCGGACAGGTAGCGAGAAAACCCGTACTCCTGAAGCGTGGAGAGGTCGAAGAGTTCGACGAAATCCTGATCGGGGTAGGAGGACAGTCCGAGCGCGTCGCCAAGCGGCCACTGCACGTCGCCCTCGTTGGTGTGCTCCTCATGGCCGAAGGCGGCAAGCTCGTCCTCGGGCAGATCGACGGAAAACACCCAGACGTATCGGTGGTCGCTATCGGGGATCGTGAGGGGATCGGTCATACCATCACGCTCTTGTCTGCCGCCTCGCGGTCGGCTTTGAGGTTGCGGGCCAAAAGGTCCATCGCGGCCATGCGCACGGCGACACCCATCTCAACCTGCTCCTGGATCACCGAGCGATTGATGTCGTCGGCAATCGTCCCGTCGATCTCGACCCCGCGGTTCATCGGACCGGGGTGCATGACGATGGCGTCGGGTTTGGCGTGTGCCAGTTTCGCGGCATCAAGACCGTAACGGTGGAAATACTCGCGCTCGGATGGGATAAACCCGCCGTCCATGCGTTCTTTTTGAAGGCGCAGCATCATAACAACGTCCACGTCTTGCAGGCCCTCTTCCATATTGTCGTAGACCTCGCAGCCGAATTCTTTGAACTGGCTTGGCACCAAGGTGGGTGGGCCGACGAGGCGCACACGGTTTTCCATTTTGCCCAGTAGGATCAGGTTGGAACGGGCCACGCGTGAATGGGTGACGTCGCCGCAAATCGCGATGCTGAGACGGTGCAGGCGGCCCTTGGCGCGGCGAATGGTCAGTGCGTCGAGAAGCGCCTGTGTCGGGTGTTCGTGTTTGCCGTCGCCTGCGTTGAGCACGGCGCAGTTCACTTTTTGCGCAAGCAGGTCCACGGCCCCCGAATGCGGGTGGCGCACCACCAAAAGATCGGGGTGCATGGCGTTGAGCGTGAGCGCGGTGTCGATCAGGGTCTCGCCCTTTTTGATCGAAGAGGCCTGCATCGCCATGTTCATCACATCCGCGCCAAGGCGCTTTCCCGCAAGCTCGAAGGAGGCCTGTGTGCGCGTCGAGTTCTCAAAGAACATATTGATCTGGGTGAGACCCTTGAGCGCGTCGGAATGTTTGTGCGTCTGACGGTTGAGATCGACGTAGCTGTCGGCCACATCAAGCACCGTTTTGATTTCTTCGGGATGGAGAGGTTCAATCCCCAGAAGGTGTTTCTGCCGGAATGCCATATGTGCCTCCCTAAAGCGCGACGGTGCAGGTTTGTCACGCTTATAGAAACTGTGAGGCAGGGCGGCAATGGCGCGTAATGTCGAATGCGTAGATTTACCTCGCCTGCGTGGCGATGTAGCGTAGCGCGTATGGAGACTCATCTGGATCATATTGATTTTTGGGACGCGCACGCCCTGTTGGACTGGCAGGTCGAGCTTGGCGTGTCCGAGCCGATTAGCGAGTATCCCATAAACCGCTATGAAATTCCCGAAAAAGCACCCAAGCCCGCCGCACAAGCGCGATCGGGGAAGGCGGCTGTGCCCCCTGTGCGTCCTGCGGCAGAGGTCGAGGTGGACTGCGTTGGTGAAGCAACAAAGGCCGCCAAGGCCGCGACCTCGCTTGAGGCGCTGCGCGAGGCCATTGCAAATTTCGATCATTGCGCCCTGAAACGCGGGGCGCACAATCTTGTGTTTAGCGACGGCACGCCCAAGGCGCGGGTGATGGTCATTGGGGAGGCTCCCAATCGTGATGAGGATCGCGAAGGCAAACCCTTTGTCGGTCGCGCGGGGGCATTGCTCGACAAGATGTTCGGAGCCATCGGATTGGATCGCACCTCTCCCGACGCTCTAAACGCGCTCTATCTTGCGTCCGCTTTGCCGTGGCGTCCGCCCGAAAACCGCGATGCTACGGCGGATGAACTCGCCATGCTCACACCGTTTTTGATCAAACATATCGAATTGGCCGATCCTGATGTGATCGTGATGATGGGCAACCTGCCCTGTCAGGCGCTCACGGGGCGGGCGGGAATCACGCGTTTGCGCGGGACGTGGCTGGAGGTGTTGGGAAAACCCGCGATGCCGATGGCCCATCCCGGCTATCTGCTGCGCACGCCTATGGCGAAACGCGAGGCATGGGCCGATCTTCTCGACATACAGGCGCGATTGCGCACTTTAAGCTAAAGGAACACGACGTGCCCAAGATTGACGAAAGTCTTGAATTCATTCCCGTTCGCATTGCCGTTTTGGCCGTTTCGGATTCACGGTCTATGGCCGACGATGTGTCGGGGGAGACCTTGGTGTCGATGATCGAGAAAGCGGGGCATATCGTGGCGGATCGCAAGATTGTCACTGATGACCGCCCGCTCATCCGCGACATGTTGCAAGCGTGGGTCGATAGCGACGACGTGGATGTTGTGATTTCCACGGGCGGCACGGGGCTGACGGGACGCGATGTGTCGGTGGAGGCGCACCGCGATGTCTACGAGAAAGAAATCGAAGCCTTCGCGACGATGTTCACCATCGTGTCGATGAAAAACGTCGGCACCTCTGCGGTGCAGTCCCGCGCCACGGGCGGGATCGCCAAAAGCACCTATCTGTTCGCGCTGCCCGGATCGCCGGGGGCGTGTAAGGACGCTTGGAACGAGATTCTGATCTGGCAGCTTGATCACCGTCACAGGCCAAGCAACTTTGTGCAAATGATGCCGCGTCTCGAGGAGCATAAGCGCCCTCGATAATCTGCGCGGTCACGCCACACCCGAAAATGACAAAAAAGTGCACCGCAATTGCGACAATCATTTGTAGAGTGGTGTAAATAGACGGATCGGGTGGCTGCGCCCGAAACGTTTCAAATTGTGCAATTTATATTCGGGGACACGCGATGCGTTTTCTGCGCCGTTCTTTGGTTGGTCTTTTCTTGATGTCGCTCACCGCCGCTTTGTTGGTGGCGGGCGGGTATAAATTCTATTCCGCTTTCCAAGAGAGATTGGCTCGTGAGAGCAAGCCCGCACCTGCCCGCGAGCGGCAATTTGCGGTGAATGCTATAACGGTCGAGCCAACGCGTCTGGAGCCTGTCCTGTCAACCTATGGCGAGGTTGAGGCGAGCCGCACGTTGGAGCTAAGGATGCCTGCGGGGGGCCGCATTGTCGAGTTGTCCGAACGGTTTGAAGAAGGCGGCGCGGTGAGGGCAGATGAGGTGCTGATGCGGGTCGATCCTGCTGATGCGGCCGCTGCCCTGCGCGTCTCGCAAGCCGATCTTCAGGAGGCGCAGGCCGAGTTGAGTGAGGCAGAGCGTGCTTTGCTGATTGCTGTCGATGATCTGGAGGCCGCACGGGCGCAAACGGCGTTGCGCACCGCCGCGTTGGAGCGGCAACAAAACTTGCAAGAGCGTGGTGTCGGGTCTGCCAGTGCGGTTGAAACGGCGGCCTTGGCCGAAGCCTCTGCACGACAAGCGGTGCTGTCCAAACGTCAGTCGCTTGCCAATGCCGAGGCGCGGGTGGATCAAGCCAAGACGGGCGTGTTGCGGGCTGAAATCGCGCTTGAAGAGGCCAAGCGGTCCTTGGACGACACCACATTGGTCGCGGAGTTTGATGGTGTGTTGACGGGTGTGGTTGGCGCCCTTGGCGGGATCGTGAATGCCAATGAACAGGTCGGGACGCTGATCTCGCCTGATGCGCTTCAGGTCGCGTTCCGTATTTCGACGCAGCAATATTCCCGCCTTGTCGATGGTCAGCGCGGCCTGCCGCGTTTGCCTGTTGTGGTGTCTTTGGACGTGGCGGGTGTGGATTTGACGGCTACGGGTGAGGTGACGCGCGAAAGTGCGGCTGTGGGCGATGGCCAAACGGGGCGTTTGTTGTTCGCGCGTCTGGACCAGGCTGCGGGTTTGCGGCCAGGGGATTTTGTGAATGTGCGCCTCAACGAGCCGGCACTGGAGAATGTCGCGCGGCTTCCCGCAAGTGCGGTGGATGCGGCGGATACGGTTTTGGCAATCACGGAAGAGAGCCGTTTGGAGGTTCTTGATGCGCCTGTTTTGAGACGCCAAGGGGATGATGTCATCGTCGAGGCTTCCGCTATCGCAGGGCGTCAGATCGTGGCCGAACGCAGCCCGCTTTTGGGGGCGGGGATTCGCGTGCGTGTGAACGGCGCGGCGCGGTCCGAGCGTGAGGGTGCCGCTGCGCAAGACCCGTCGAGCGAAGCGCCGGCGACGGTTGCTTTGACACCAGAGCAGCGGGAGAAACTCATTGCCTTTGTCGATGGCAATTCGCGCATGCCCGAAGAGGCGCGCGCGCGGATCAAGGAACAGCTTGCCGGCGAAGAGGTGCCCGCCGAGTTGGTCACACGTCTTGAAAGCCGAATGGGGAGCTAGACATGGCCACAAAACGCTTTGAAAAGGCGGGCGGCGTTCTCTCCTATTTCACCCGCCACCGCACGGCGGCGAACCTGTTGTTGGTTCTGCTTTTGGCGGCGGGGATGTTTTCGTTGCCACGGATGCGGGCGCAGTTTTTCCCCGATGTGGTCGTGGATACTGTGCGTGTCTCGGTGGCATGGGAGGGCGCGGGGGCCGAGGATGTCGACCGCGCCGTGGTGCAGATTTTAGAGCCGACGCTGCTCACGGTCGAGGGCGTGATGGAAAGCTCCTCCACCTCCACCGAAGGGCGTGCGTCGATCCGTCTGGAGTTCGAGCCGAACTGGGACATGCAACGCGCCGCTGATGATGTGAAGGCGGCGATTGATACCGTGTCCAACCTGCCTGACGGGGCCGATGACGCCACCGTGCGCTGGGGCGGGTGGACGGATTCCGTAACGGACGTGGTTATCACGGGGCCCGTGGGTCTGGATCAACTGGCGCGGTTTGCCGATGAATTGGTGGTGCGGCTGTTTTCCGAGGGGGTCACACGGACCAGCATTTCAGGCGTAGCCGCACCCGAGACCATCGTCGAGGTCGAGACGATCAATCTGATTAAATACGATGTGACCATGGCCGAGATCGCAGCGGCGATTGCGGCGGAGGCGGACACCAGCCCAGCGGGCAGTGTGGGCGGCGGCACGTCGCGGGTGCGTGCAGGGGTCGAGAAACGCTCGGCGCTGCAAATCTCCGACATTGTCTTGCGCTCGAATGACGACGGATCGAAGCTCACGGTCGGTGATGTGGCCGACATTCGTGTTGAGGGGATCGACCGCAACGAAGCGTTTTTCGTCAAGGACAATGGCGCGGTGAGCGTCAAGGTGGCGCGCTCCGATCAGGGCGATGCGATCGAGTTGCAAGGCATCGTCGAGGACGTCACCGCGCAGATGCAATTGAGCCTGCCCGAGGGGGTGACGCTCGATTTGTTCCGCACACGGGCGGAGGCGATCAAAGCCCGTTTGGATATTTTGGTGACGAATGGCGCGATGGGTCTCGCCTTGGTCGCGGCGTTGCTGTTCTTGTTCCTCAATACGCGAACGGCACTTTGGGTGGCGGCGGGGATTCCCGTGTCGATGCTCACCGCGATTGCGCTGATGTATGCGGCGGGTCTGACGCTGAATATGATTTCTCTGTTCGCGTTGATCATCACCTTGGGCATCGTGGTGGACGATGCGATTGTGGTGGGGGAGCATGCCGATTTTCGGGCGCGTCGTTTGGGCGAAGGGCCTGTCGAGGCGGCGGAAAATGCGGCGCGGCGTATGTTCGCGCCTGTGTTTTCCTCAACGCTGACGACGGTCATCGCCTTCTTCGGTTTGACGGCCATATCGGGACGCTTCGGGGATATGATTGCCGATATTCCCTTTACGGTGATTGTGGTGCTGATGGCGTCGTTGATGGAGTGTTTCATCATCCTGCCGAACCACCTGAGCCATACGGTCGCGAGCCACCAGAACGCGCATTGGTATGACTGGCCTTCGCGGCAGGTGGACAAGGGGTTCCGTCTGTTCCGCGAACGGCTGTTCCGTCCGTTTGTGACGTGGACCGTGCGGTTGCGCTATCCCGTGGTGGCGGCGATTTTCGTTCTCTTGGCGGTTCAGGTTTCGCAACTGATCACAGGGGCGGTGCAATGGCGGTTTTTCAACTCGCCCGAGCAGCCCGTGATCTCGGGCAATTTCGCGATGGCGCCTGGTGCGACACGCGAGGATTCCATGGCGATGATGTCCGAGTTGCAACGCGCGACCGAGGCGACGGGTCAAAAGTTCGAGGCGGAATACGGGGTCAATCCTGTGGCCTATGCCGTGGCTCAAATCGGCGGCAATGCGGGACGTGGCCTGTCGGGCGCGGACACCAAGGAGAGCTATCAACTGGGCGGTATTTCCATTGAGTTGATTGATGCCGATCTGCGTCCCTATTCGTCATATGCCTTTGTCGCGGATTTGCAGGAGGCTGTGGTCAATCATCCTCTGGCCGAAACCGTGTCCTTCCGTCGGGGTCATTTCGGTCCGGGAGGTGATGCGATTGATATCGAATTGGTCGGGGCCGATTCCGAGACGCTCAAGGCCGCAGCCGAAGGTCTGAAATCAAAACTTGCGCAGTTCTCCGAGGTCTCCGCGCTTGAGGACAGTTTGGCCTATGACAAGGAAGAGCTCATTCTGGAACTGACGCCGCAGGGCGAGGCGCTTGGCTTTACCATTGATGCTTTGGGGCGGACCCTGTCGAACCGTTTGGGCGGCATTGAGGCGGCGAGTTATCCCGATGGGGTTCGCACGGCGACGGTGCGGGTGGAATTGCCTGATGACGAGTTGACCGCTGATTTCCTTGACCGCACCCAAATGCGGGCCACGTCGGGTCAGTATGTGCCGCTGTCCGATATTGTCTCGGTTACACGTCAGACGGGGTTTTCGACCGTGCGGCGTGAAAACGGTCTGCGGGTTGTGACGGTCTCGGGCGACCTGAGCGAAGACGACCCCGCGCGGGCCACTGAAATCCAAGCTGCAATTTCTGACACGATCCTGCCTGAACTCGCCGAGGAGTATGGTGTGACCTATAAAGTGGCGGGTCTTTCGGAGCAGGAGAACAGGTTCCTGTCGGATGCGCTCTTGGGGCTCATGGCCGCGCTGCTCGGCATCTATCTCACACTTTCGTGGATTTTTTCGAGTTGGACACGGCCCGTTGTGGTGATGTCGGTCATTCCCTTCGGGTTGATCGGCGCGATTTACGGCCATGCGTTGTGGGGTATTCCTCTGTCGATGTTCTCGATTGTGGGGTTGATCGGCATGACGGGGATCATCATCAACGACTCGATTGTGTTGGTGACAACGATTGATGAATACGCCGAAGATCGCGGTCTGATGCCCGCCATTGTGGACGCGACGGTGGACCGTTTGCGCCCTGTGTTTCTCACCACCATGACCACGGTTTTGGGCCTTGCGCCTTTGCTCTACGAGGGTTCTGCCGATGCGCAGTTCCTTAAGCCCACTGTGGTCACGTTGGCCTATGGGCTTGGCTTTGGCATGGTGATTGTTTTGATGATGGTGCCCGCGATTATTGCGATGCAGTTGGACGTGGGCCGTGCCATTGCCGCGACCCGTCGGGCGGTTAATTCGCCGCGTCGTGTGGGGGCTGTGGGTGTGGCCACTCTTGCGGCTGCGATTGCGACCCTTGCGTTGCTAATCGCCACTGTTGGCGAGGTTGCTGTCTCGGGGGCTTTGCCTGCGCTGTTCGGCGGTGGCGGGATGGCGCGGGCTTTGGGCGTGTTCAGTGTCGGGATCGTTGTGGCCTATGCCGTGATCTACGCCGTCTCGGCTCTCCTGATCACGCGCCGTCGTCGCGTGAGATAGCGGCGCAATCGTTGATTCTTTAGCTGCCAGAACAGCCGTGGGCTTCATAGGCCATGCCGTTTCCGATCACCGTAATGGTCAGATCGGAGCGGTTGACCATGAAGGGAGCGGCTTGCGTCGGGACAAGTTCGCTCACCGCGGTTAAGGTCCCGCCTTGGCGAGACACCATTGCCTCGGAAATCCAGATAGAGGCATCGGGGTGTTCGATCACGGCCACTTCACCCGCGCCAAGAGAGGGCACGTCGAGACTGGCGGCGATTTTCACGCCATCCCTGATCGGAGTGGCATCGCAAATCGCGCCTGTGACCTGCTGGGGTGCGTCCCGCAGGGCGGCGGAAATTTCGGGGTAGTCGTCTTTCTTACCCGTGTTGCTCAAATCAATGCGCAACTGCGCAGACATGGGCACGCAAATGTCATCACAGACCCCGAATTCGATGGTGCCGTCGAGGAGAATGTCGCCATTGGCACGCGGACTGATTTCGATGGGCAGAACCACATCGCCGTTATACCCCACATAGCGCATTCCGTTTTGCGCGTAGACGTCGGGCGTGGGCCAATGTAGATCGAGGCTCGCTACGTTTTGCGAGCCGTTCCAGTCAAAGCGCGGTGGGATTCCCGCGTCCCCCGGAGCGCGCCAATAGGTGTGCCACCCGTCCGCCAAAGAGATTCGCAAGGCGGCCATGTGGTGGCCGTTCTCCATGCGCCATCCATGCAGTAAGGTGACTTGCGCATTGTCGGATGCCTGTACCGGTGCAGTTGTCATGCACAGGCAAGCGAAGGCCGTGGCCGTCAAAGCGCGGCGCGAGAAGGGGAGTGTGTATGTCATAGATGCAGATATAGGCACTCATATGCACACGCAAAACTCACAAATAGGCGACGAGGTGTTACATGCGGCGAAGTGTTGCTGCGCGAGTGCAGTTCTTCTTGCACCTTTCTTCCAGTTGGGGTGAGGTAGGGTATGCCTGATACCGTGTTCAAGAATCTGACGGGAAAGCTGCTTGTTGCCATGCCAGGGATCGGTGATCCACGGTTTGAAAGCAGCGTGATCTTTATGTGCGCGCACTCCGATGACGGGTCTATGGGGCTGATCATCAACCAAGAGTCGCAAGATATTCAGGCGCGCGATGTCTTTGAGCAACTGGGTATCAATATCACCGATATGATGTCGCCTTTGCCCGTACATTTCGGTGGGCCTGTGGAGTTGGGTCGCGGGTTCGTGTTGCACAGTGTGGATTACGAGGCCGATAGCGCCTCGATGACGGTCAGTCCGACCTATTCCATGACAGCCTCCCGCGAAATCCTGTCCGACATTGCGTTGGGCGCTGGGCCGCGTGATCGGCTGTTGTGTTTGGGCTATGCGGGATGGGGGCCGGGCCAGTTGGAACAGGAGTTGGCCGCGAATGGTTGGCTCACCGTCGACCCGACGCCCGAGATTGTGTTCGAATTGCCCAATGCGCAAAAATGGGACGCTTCGGTGCGTTCCATCGGGGTGAGCCCCGCGCTTTTGTCGGGCGAAGCGGGACATGCCTAAGCGGATCATGGCGAAGGCGTGACGCCACGTTTGGGTTGGCGGTCTGTGCGCATCAAGTAAAGTTCTCGCGAAGTTTAAGGGGCAGTGCGCAGGTCGCACACCCATTCGGAGGACCCTTCGCATGACATATCGTGCTCCCGTCGCGGACTACGCATTCATTCTTGATCACGTTGTGGATTATGCCCGTGTGGCGTCAACCGAACGTTTTGCCGAGGCGGACCGTGATGTGGTCGCAGCGATCATTGAAGAGGCGGCAAAGCTGTCCAACGATGTCATAGCGCCCTTGGATCGCGGGGGGGATTTGAACCCAGCGCGGCTTGAAAATGGCGGTGTGATTTCATCTCCCGGATTTGCGGAGGCTTTCGGGCAGATTGCCGAGGGCGGGTGGATCGGCATGTTGGCCGACCCCGAGTTCGGCGGCATGGGGTTGCCCCTGACATTGGGGTCTGTGGTCAATGAGATGATGTCGGGCGCGTGCCTGTCTTTGGCGCTTGAACCGTTGATGTGTCAGGGTCAGATCGAAGCCTTGGAGCATCACGCCTCCGATGAGATCAAAGCACTCTACCTGCCCAAACTGGTGTCGGGGGAATGGTGCGGCACGATGAACCTCACGGAATCGGGCGCAGGCTCTGACGTGGGCGCACTGCGCACCAAGGCCACGCGTAACGACGATGGCAGCTACGACATCACGGGGCAGAAAATCTTTATCACGTGGGGCGACAATGATTTCTCCGGCAATATTTGCCACCTTGTTCTGGCGCGCCTGCCCGATGGCGCTGCGGGGACCAAAGGCATCTCGCTGTTCCTCGTGCCAAAATTTATTCCCGATGAAAACGGGGAGGCGGGTGAGGCCAACAGCCTGAGCGTTGTCAGCCTTGAGCATAAGCTTGGCATTCACGGCTCTCCCACCTGTGTGATGGACTACAATGGCGCCAAAGGGTGGCTTGTCGGGAATGAACACGAAGGCATGAAGTGCATGTTCACGATGATGAACAATGCGCGTTTGGGGGTCGGGATGCAGGGCGTCGGCGTGGCCGAGGCCGCGACGCAAAAGGCACATGCCTATGCGATGGACCGCATTCAGGGCCGCACGCCGCTTGGCGCCGATGGCACCGGCGCGATCATTGATCACGCAGATGTGCGCCGCATGCTCGCAGTGATGCGGGCGGACACCTATGTGGCGCGATGCATTGCTCTGGCTTGTGGTGTGGCGCTTGATCTTGGGCGCGACGACGCCGAAGCGCAGGCCCGCGGTGCGTTCCTCATTCCGATTGCCAAGGCGTTCGGCACCGACATTGGCCATGAGGTCGCACAGCTTGGTGTTCAGGTGCACGGCGGCATGGGCTTCATCGAAGAAACAGGTGCTGCGCAATATGCCCGCGATGCACGGATCACTTCGATCTATGAGGGCACCAACGGTATTCAGGCCATGGATCTTGTGGCGCGAAAGCTGATGGATGGCGGCGATGCGGCCTATGCGTTGCTTGATGAGATCGAGACCTTTACCGAGGCCGCGCGTGCCTCATTGCCTGATCTGGCCGAGCCTGTGTGGAGTGCGGCGGAAACCCTACGCGAAGGCGTTGATACGATGTTGTCGCTTGAACTGAACGACCGCTTTGCGGGCGCGACTGCGTTTTTGCGGGCCTTTGCACGGGTCTTGGGGGGCTATTACCACCTGAAATCCGCGATGGCCGAGGGTGAGGCCGGACCACGCACCCGCCTTGCAACGTTCTACATAAACCGTATGTTGCCCGAACATGTCGCTCTGCTTTCGCAAGCGCGTCTTGGCGCGAGCGACCTTTATGCTCTCACAACGGAAGATTTACTGGCCTGATGAAAACGCCTCTCCGCACCCTTGTCGAGCCACCAAAGACGGGGGAGGCGGTTGAAGTGTCCACGGGCCTGTTGTGGGCGCGCATCCCGATGCCCGGACCGTTGGAGCATGTGAACGTTTATCTGTTCGACGAGGGCGACAGCTGGACCGTGATCGACACGGGCATCGACACTTCGCGTACCCGTGCGGTTTGGCATGACCTGATGCAGGGTCCGATGGGCGGCAAGCCCGTCTCGCGGGTCATTGCCACCCATCACCACCTTGACCACATCGGTCTGGCAGGGTGGTTCATGGCCGCGCACGGCGCGACATTGGTGACGACGCGCACCGCCTATCTGATGGCGCGGATGCTCAAACTGGATATTCAGGACACACCGACACCCGAGATGCTGCGCTTTTGGCGTTCAAGCGGAATGGACGCGGAGGTCTACGCTGAACGCGAAACGGCTCGCCCGTTTAACACCGCTGATGCCGTGGCCGATATTCCGTTGGGGTATACGCGCATTCGTGAGGGTGACGAGATCGAGATCGGCGGACGGCGTTGGGATGTGCGGTGCGGCAATGGGCACGCGCCTGAACATGCAACGTTCTGGAGCCATGACGGCAAGACGGTCATCGGCGGCGATCAGCTTTTGGCATCCATTTCCCCAAATATTGGCGTGCATCCGACAGAACCCGAGGCGGACCCCTTGGGCGAATGGCTTGAAAGTTGCGAACGGTTTAAGCCCTTTGCCACTGATGATCAGTTGGTTTTGACGGGACACAAACGTATTTTCACAGGTCTGCCGACACGGCTGCGGCAATTGACCGAGAACCACCATACCGCTCTGGCGCGTTTGTTGGATTTTCTCACCACACCGCGCACGGCATGTGATTGCTTTTCGGTGTTGTTCAAACGCGAGATCAAAGGCGATACCTACGGGTTGGCGATGGTCGAGGCGATGGCACATTGCAATCACTTGTTCGCGCAGGGGCTTGTCTCTCGGACAATGAGAGAGGATGGTGCCTACCTGTGGCAATCAACGGGATAAGGCATGACAGACTACGACCAAATCAAAACAACAGCGGAAGCCCATGAAGCAGCGGCCTTGCCCTGCGCACGCGCTGTTCACACCAATCCGGATGCGCCGCTTTCGGCCGAGCAAATGCCGCTACCCGATTCCGTCTCGCGCAAACCGATCGCACAGAAAAGCCCTGCCGAATGGGCGTATGAGCGGCTTATTCTCTATATCAAGAATTTCGAAGAGCAGCTCGATAACGAGCATGAGATTGCGATGGGGTCCACAGGGTCGGAATCCGGTGTGCTTCGGATTGAGGGGATCGGCTATTTTGACCCCGACATCGTGACCTTTTACGGCACGGACGGTTCGGGCGCCAAAACCCAACTTGTCCAACACGTCACGCAGCTCAATGTCATGCTGCGAGCCTTGCCCAAACATGAACCTGAGGCCGCCCCTGCGCGGATCGGGTTCCGTCTGGCGCTTGATTTGGAGAAGTCAGGCGCGGATGAAGACGAAAAGGCGTAAATCCAACGGTGACAGCGCGCGCTGAATCGTCTAAATCACTATCAAATGAGGCGCGAAATACGCCAACGATCAAAAGGAAAATGCACAATGGCTGACCATAAACACGGCTCAATGGATACTTCGGTTCAGGAAAAGACCTTTGCGGGTTTCATCAAGGCCAGCACATATGTGGCCGTTGCTTCTATTCTCGTTCTGATTTTTCTCGCTGTTTTTAACAGCTAAGTGCCCGAGAGTTTGAGGATCACTGCTATGACGTTTTCACGCCTTTTGGTGATCCTCTCTCTCTTTGTGCTGACCGCCTGTGGCGCAGCCGAGCCGCGTTGGGCTTCCGAGGCCGAGGTGTCGCGCGCGCGTTATGTGAGCAATGAACCGACATCGTTGACCCTGTTCACCGTTGTCGGCAAGCGTAACGGGTCGGGGGCGCATTCTGGTCTCATGGTTAACGCGCCATCGCAACGCGCGATGTTCGATCCCGCAGGGACATTCAAGCATCCCCATTTGCCAGAACGTAATGACGTTATCTTTGGTATGAGCGATGCGGCTGTGGCGTTTTACGTGGATTACCACGCCCGCGAAACGTTCAATGTGATCGAGCAGACCATCGAAGTCTCCCCGCAGGTTGCGGAATTTGCACTGGCCCGTATTCAAAGCTACGGCGCGGTGCCAAAGGCGCAATGTGCGCGCAGTATTTCGAGTATTCTTGCGAGCATTCCCGGTTTTCAGGATGCGCCAAGCACCATGTTCCCCAATAAACTGACCCGATATTTCGAGGCAAAAGGGGCAACATCACGTCTGCATATGGATGATTCACCTGATGATAACTCAGGTCTTATTCAGGCACCGGATTTGCGGCTACGTGGTGATTTGACGGTGGCCTTAGCCGAGTAAGGCGCCAACCCCGAAGAAAATTCCGAACCCCGTTGCAATGGCCCAAAGCACGTTGCGCGTTGTCAGCCCGACAACGAGCGTGGCCAAGGCCGCACCAATGCGCAGCGGGTCGCCGCTATGTGCGCCAGAGCCAATCAGCATCGGAGCTACAACGGCGGGCAATACTGCCACGGGCGTGTAGCGCAACATGCGCAGCAGCCATTCGGGCAGGGGGCGATCCCCGACCAATCCCATAAAGGACAAGCGGATTAGATAGGTGAAGACGCCAAGCACGCCAATGATGATCCAAACCTGAGTTGGGGTGGCGTCCATTACATCCGCGCCTTTCTCTTTTCAGCCCAGAGTTCGACCTGTGCGCCGACGAAGAGTGCGATGAGGGCCGCGACAAGCAGACCCGATCCATAGGGCATGAAGCTCAGAACCAACACCAACACGACCGAGGTTACAGCCGTTGCCACATGGGCCACTGTGCGCAGCATCGGCGCGACGACGGCAATGAAGGTGAGGGGAACGGCGAAATCCACGCCCATGTCGGCAGGGATTTGTTCTCCGAGCAGCGCTCCGGCCAAGGTTGCCACATACCATGACATGGCCAGAGGGATGCCGACGCCGAGAAAGTAGCTGACTTTTTCGACGGCGCTGCGGTTTGGCTCTTTTTCGTAGGCGATGACGGAGAGCGCATAGGGTTGATCAAAGAGGAAATAGGCGGCCAGGGCCCGCATCCAGAACGGCGACGCGCCAAGGTGCGGCACGAGCGAGGCGGAATACATCGCCATGCGCAGGTTGACGGCAAGGGCCGTGACGATGACCACCAGTGTCGGCGCGTTATCAATCATCAGCTGCATGGCGGTGAGTTGTGCGGCGCCCGCGATCACAAGCACGGTGAAGCCCATGACCTGGACGAGGTTTAACCCTGCTTCGGTCGCGATGACGCCAAAGATTGCGCCAAATGGCACGAGGACCAAATGGAACGGCAGACCATCAATGGCACCGCGCAGAAAACGGGAAGGGATGAGTTTTGCCATAATGTCTTAATCAAACGTGCCTGTGACGCGCCCAAGCAACATGAAGGCGCGGGCTGTGCGGGTGTTCGAGAGGGCCGAGATTTCCTCGTCAGAGGCGGAGGTTTCAAACTCGGCTAGTGTCCTGTCAAACTTACGCAGGAAGTGGTGAACGGCATCGCGGAAAATCGCGTCCTGCTTCATCCGCGCCGCGGCAAGGGCCAAGGACGAACGGTCACGCACGCCGCCAAGCGGAGCGACAGCCGCGCCGCGTTCGCCTTTGGCAAACTTGCGCCATACTTCGGGGCGCGCACGGTCGGGTGTGAGGTCATCCATATAGATGCCGTCTTGGCTCAGGAGCGTCAGCGTGTCTTGAGCGGCATGAACCAATTGGCTGACTTTATGATCCGAAAGAGCACGGCGCAGAGCGCGAAAGCCCTCTTTGTCCTCAGCGGTTTCGGGGAAGTTCAGCGCTTTGATGAAATCAGCTACGGAAAGCGGCGGAGCCAAGGCTTCGGAGGGTGTGCCGAGTTCGAGTGAGGCTTGCTCGTCAATTTGCAAGGGCGACGGAATGGCCAAGCGGTCTTCCGCAGGGGTCGCTGCGGGGCGCACCGAGGTGAAGGTCGCCAAGGTGTTTTCCGTCTTGCGTTGGGCTGCCGCGATTTCTTCGAGCTTTTTTTCGACCGATTGATTTGCCGCGCCGCTATGCTGTTGTGCGAGGTAGCTTTGACGCATTGCGGAGATAGCGGTCTGCAAGCGGCGGCTTTCCTCGCGCATGGTGGTCGAGGCCCGCACAGCCAAGGCACCCACCCAAATCATGGCAACAGGCATGAAGATTGCGATCAGCATCATCACAAAACGGATGCTGTCGAACGGGGCTTCTTTGTCGCCCCCGTCCACGATCAAAAAGAACCCCGCAGTCATGGCAAGCCAGACGAGCGACAACACACCCGCGATGATCTCCGTGGCTGTGATGCGCTGGTCTTCTTCGGGGCGTTGATAGACGCCGAGTTCGATGTGCGGTTTGGTCTTCTCTTCAGCCACAATGGCCTCCACGAGATTTCTTAAGCAGGGCTTAGATAAACTCGACAGTTACGATTTCATAGCTTTTCTCGCCACCAGGCGTGCGTACAGTGACGCTGTCGCCTTCTTCCTTGCCGATCAAAGCGCGCGCGATGGGGGATTGGATGTTGAGCAAACCACGTTCGATGTCGGCTTCATACTGGCCGACGATCTGATAGGTTTTTTCCTCATCTGTGTCTTCATCCGCGATCGTGACCGTGGCCCCGAATTTGATCGTGCCCGAGAGGGTCTTTGGATCAATCACTTCGGACAGAGACAGGATGCCTTCGAGTTCCTTGATTCGGCCCTCGATGAAACTCTGTTTCTCACGTGCGGAATGGTATTCCGCGTTCTCCGAAAGATCGCCCAATTCGCGGGCTTCCGCGATGGCTTGAATGATCTTGGGCCGCTCAACGGATTTGAGGGTTTTCAGCTCGGCGCTCAATGCGGCGTGCCCCGCGCGGGTTGTCAGAATTTTTTCCATGGCACTCATTCTCAGATACGAAAAACGCGAGATCGGCCTATGAGCCTCCCGCGTCGGTTTTGATTATGTCGGAACACCACAACAGTAGTCATGGGGCAAATGCAAGAGGTAGGGTGATCAATCGGCGGTGAAGGGCTAAAAAATGGCCTAAATGCGCTGGTTTGGACGCCACGAAACGGTAGGTTCAAATTGACCCCGCCGTTAAGTTGAGGGTAGGAAGGCACAATGTGTCGCTGGATCGAGGGAGCAATATAATGTCGAACATTGAGCGCGAGGCGATGGAATATGACGTCGTAATCGTGGGTGCGGGGCCGTCTGGTCTATCCGCGGCCATCCGTCTCAAGCAGTTGGACGAGGATTTGAATATCGTCGTCTTGGAAAAAGGCTCCGAAGTTGGCGCGCATATCCTGTCGGGAGCTGTGCTTGATCCCAGTGGTCTTGATGCGTTGATGCCCGATTGGAAAGAGCGCGGTGCGCCGATTTCCACAAAGGTGACGAAAGACAATTTCTATATGCTTGGCGAAGCGGGTCAGGTTCGTGTGCCGAACTTCCCAATGCCGCCACTGATGAACAACCACGGGAATTACATCGTCTCAATGGGCAATGTGTGTCGCTGGATGGCGGAGCAGGCCGAGGAGATGGGTGTCGAGATCTTCCCCGGCATGTCGTGTTCGGAACTGGTCTACGGCGACAATGGCGAAGTCAAAGGTGTGGTCGCGGGCGAGTTCGGCAAAAATCCAGACGGCACCCCGTCCGAGAGCTATGAGCCCGGTATGGAATTGCACGGCAAATACGTGCTGTTGTCCGAGGGTGTGCGCGGATCGCTGGCCAAAGATGTGATTGCCAAATACGACCTCTCCAAGGGCCGTGAGCCGCAAAAGTTCGGCCTTGGCATGAAAGAGATTTGGGAAATTGATCCGGCCAAGCACAAAGAGGGCACAGTTACCCACACGATGGGGTGGCCGTTGGGCGGCAAAGCGGGCGGTGGCGCGTTCATTTATCACGCCGAGAACAACCAGATTTTCATCGGGTTCGTTGTCCACCTGAACTACAAAAACCCCAACGTGTTTCCCTATATGGAATTCCAGCAGTTCAAACATCACCCGATGGTGGCCGAGTTGCTCAAGGGCGGAAAACGCGTGGCCTATGGCGCGCGCGCCATTTCCGAGGGCGGGTATCAATCCATGCCCAAAGCCGCCTTCCCCGGTGGGGCGCTGTTGGGCTGCTCCGTCGGCCTCGTCAATGTGCCGCGCATCAAAGGCAACCACAACGCGATGCTTTCGGGCAAAGCGGCGGCGGAAGCCGTTGTGGACGCGCTCAAGGCGGGTCGCTCGGGTGATGTGTTGGAAGCCTATGAGACCGAATTGCGCACAGGTGCAGTGGCCAAAGACCTCAAACGCGTGCGCAACGTCAAACCTCTGTGGTCCAAGTTCGGCCTTTCGGCGTCGTTGTTGCTTGGTGGCTTTGACATGTGGACCAATAACCTGTTTGGCGTGTCGCTGTTCGGAACGCTTAAACATGGCAAAACGGATGCGGCCTCAACGGGGAAAGCCGCTGATTATCCCAAGATCACCTATCCAAAACCCGATGGTGTTTTGTCGTTTGACCGCCTGACCAACGTGTCCTTTGCGGCGACCAACCATGAGGAAAGCCAGCCCTCGCATTTGAAACTCAAAGATCCGAAGGTGGCTATCGAGGTGGATTACGATGTCTTTGGCGGTCCGTCACAGCGGTATTGCCCTGCAGGGGTTTACGAATATGTCGGTGAAGAGGGCGATGAGCCTAAATTCGTCGTCAACTTTCAAAACTGCGTGCATTGTAAAACTTGCGACATCAAAGAGCCGAGCCAGAATATCACATGGACGGTTCCCCAAGGCGGCGACGGGCCAAACTACGGAAATATGTAAATTTTCACAGGATCGTGTTGAAAAATAAATATAACGGGAGCCAGATTCGGCTCCCGTTTGCGTTGCGATGCTCAGGACGTGCGGTTAGGCTCGAAGATAGCTCATACAAGGAGACCGCCACGTGCCGACACGCGCTTCGCTTTTGATCCGAACCCTTGGTACTTTCGCTTTGGGCGTCAGCCTGAGCATGAGTGGCGTTACTCCGCTACATGCCGATGCAGGGGCCTATCTTGCGTCACGGCAGGCGACGATTGACAGCAACTTCGAGGCATTGGCGCATTACGCAACCATAGCACTCACGCAAGCACCCAAAGATGTCGCCCTTCTCGAGTCGGTCCTGTCAGCCAATATCGCGCGAGGGGAGTTCGATGACCTCAAAGGCTACGCGACCGTTTTGGAAAGTGTTGAGCCGGGCAATCAGATTGCAGCTTTGGCTTCCTTTGCCTTGATGATCAAAGCGGGTGACTTTGATGGCATCATAGCGGCGCTTGATGACGGGCAATCCATTTCCTCGGTTGTAGACGGATTCATGCGAGCATGGGCCTATGTCGGCAAAGGTGAAATGAGCGCGGCGATCGATGCCTTTGATGAGGCGACGCGCGACAAGCGGCCGGCCGAATTTTTCGGGCCGTTTAATAAGGCGATGGCCTATGCTCTCGTTGGCGACTTTGAAAGCGGTGAGGCGCTCTTAGCGGCGCCGGGCGCCCCTGAGACCCGCGATGCCTTGATCGCGCGGATGCAGATGTTGAGCCAACTCGAACGTAACGACGAAGCGTTGGCGCTTTATGACAAGTTCTTCGGGGGTGTGGCTGATCCACAGGCGGATGCAATGGCTGACGTCTTGCGGGCGGGCGGGGCTGTGCCGTTTGTCGAGTTGTCCAACGCCACCGACGGATTCGCAAATGTGTTCTATGAAATCAGCGCCGCTTTGGCTGGGGGGCCGAGTGATGCCTATACGTTGCTTTATGCGCGGATCGCGTTGGAACTGCGCCCCGAGCGGGCACAGTTTGTGCTTTTAGCGGCCGAGCTATTGAACTCTTTGGGGAATTTCGATCTGGCCGCGGAGGTTTATGCCTCTTTACCCGAAACCGATCCGAACTATCACCTCGCGGTTATGGGACGGGCCGAGACGCTGCGCAATGCGGGGCGTGAGGATGAGGAATTGGCCGCCTTGCAAGAGTTGGCAAAAGCGCGTCCCGAGCGAGCGGATGTGCTTGTGGCGTTGGGGGATTCGCTGCGTCGTCATGAAGACAACGCGGGTGCTGTTGAGGTTTACACGCAAGCCATTGACCTCTTTGACGAATTGACGCGCGCGCAGTGGCCGTTGTTTTTCACGCGCGGAATTGCTTATGAGCAGCTTGATATGTGGGCTGAATCCGAGGCCGATTTGCGTAAGGCGCTTGAGTTGGAGCCAGGTCAGCCCTCGGTACTGAACTATCTGGGCTATTCCTTCCTCGAACTGAAAATCAATCTTGATGAGGCGATGGACATGATCCGTCAGGCGTCCGAGGCGCGTCCGAATGATGGCTACATCACGGATAGTCTCGCATGGGGGCTCTACCGTTTGGGGCGCTATGAAGAGGCCTTGGCCCCAATGGAAAAAGCGGCAGCATTGATGCCTGTCGATCCGATTATCAATGACCATCTGGGAGATGTGTATTGGGCCGTTGGCCGCGAACGCGAAGCGCAGTTCCAATGGCATCGCGCTCTGTCGTTCGATCCTGAGGAAGATGATGCGGAACGTATCCGTCTGAAGCTCGAAATCGGTCTTGACCGCGTTTTGGTTCAAGAGGGCGAAGAGCCCACACGCCCGCTCAATGACGGTTAAGGTTTTCGCGCCCGCCAAAATCAACCTCACCTTGCATGTCACAGGACAGCGTGAGGACGGGTATCATGTACTCGATAGCTTGGTGGCCTTTGTCGATACGGGTGATCAGATCACGGCCACACCCGCCACACAAAACAGTCTCACCGTTACGGGGCCGTTTGCCGACGGCGTTCCGACGGATGCGAGTAATCTGGTTATGCAGGCCGCAGAGCTTGCAGGGCTTCCGATGCAGATCAGCCTTGATAAACGGTTGCCGCCGTCATCGGGTATTGGTGGCGGGTCGACAGATGCCGCAGCAACGTTAAAGGCAGCTGCACGACTGGGCGCCGCGGCGGTTACACCAGATCGCGCTCTCGCCTTGGGTGCGGATGTGCCTGTGTGTTTGCGGGCCAAACCGATGCGGATGCGCGGGATTGGCGAGGAGATGCAGGGCGTGGACCTGCCTGCCTTGCACATGGTGTTGGTGAATCCGCGTATCGCGGTCTCGACACCTGATGTGTTCAAGCGGTTGGAGGTCAAAGACAACGCGCCGATGCCTGAGCGCTTGCCGCATTGGCCCGATGGGGTAGCTTTTGCGGATTGGTTGTCGACGCAGCGCAATGATTTGCAGCACCCTGCGGTGAAGGCGGCTCCTGAGATTGCCGCCGTTCTGACGGCTTTGGCGCTTTTGCCCAATGTCTTGCTGACCCGTATGTCGGGGTCTGGGGCGACCTGTTTTGCACTCTTCGAGCGCCGCGAAGATGCCGAGGCAGCGGCAATGCAGTTGGCGGCAGGTAATCCGTGGTGGTGGGTGAAATCGGCGAGTACGTTGCCTGCCTGATTTACCCCGTGACGGTTAGCGCAGGCGCTCGACGACGTAGTCGGCAATCTGGGAGAGCATGTCGCGGATATCGCCCTCTGGCACAGCGGCAAGCGCGGCCTTGGCCTTGTCCGCCCACTCAATCGCAACCTGACGGGTCTCATCCAGCGCCCCGTGTTTGGTCAAAAGCGCGATGGCGTGGTCAAGATCGCCATCGTCCTGTTTGCCCTTTTCAATCGTGCGGGTCCAAAAGGCGCGTTCCTCATCGTCGGCTTTGGCCACGGCCTTGATCAACGGGAGCGACATTTTGCGCTCGCGGAAATCATCACCGATGTTCTTGCCGGTTTTGTCCGACCCCCAGTAGTCGAGCAGGTCGTCCACGATCTGGAACGAAATCCCAAGGGCGTCGCCATAGTCGAACAAGCCCTGAACAACGCTTTCGTCAGCGTTGGCCAATACGCCGCCCACTTCGGTCGCAGCCGAGAACAGCGCGGCTGTTTTCCCGCGCACCACTTGCAGGTAAATCTCTTCGCTGGTTTTGAGGTCTTGGGCTGCGGTGAGCTGCAACACTTCTCCCTCGGCGATGGTTGCGGCGGCGTTCGACAGGATGCGCAGGACGCGCATGTTTTCGCTGTCCGTCATCAACTGGAACGCGCGGGCAAAGAGGTAGTCGCCGACAAGCACAGAGGATTTGTTGTCCCACAGCAAATTCGCAGTGGGCCGTCCGCGCCGTTGAGCACTCTCGTCGACCACATCGTCGTGCAAAAGTGTGGCGGTGTGAATGAACTCGACGGTGGCCGCGAGGTGAATGTGGTAAGGGCCGTCATAGCCACAGAGTTTGGCAGAGGCGAGCGTGAGCATCGGGCGCAGACGTTTGCCGCCTGCCTCGACCAGATGCGCGGTGACTTCGGGAATGCGGGGCGCGTGTTTGGACGCCATGCGCTCACGGATCAGCGCGTTCACATCCGCAAGCTCACTTGCCAGATTCGTGGCTAAGCGTTCATGTGGTTTTTCGACGACCTTATCCAAAACCATCTGGCTTCATCCCTCATTGCGTTGATTTCAGTGCGTCAGTTGCTCGACATTTGCAACCATCTGCTCTTTAAATGAAGCATGAAACAATTGCTCCGCACCAATGATCCTACACAGATTGCCTTCGCTCAGGCCTTGCTTTCGGGGGAGGATATAGCTTGCTTTGAAATGGACGTCCATATGAGCATTCTCGATGGGTCCATTGGCATATTGCCGCGCCGTCTGATGGTGCGCGATGAAGATCTGTTTCTCGCACGGCATATTCTCAAAGATAATGGTTTCGAGTTGGAAGATCAGTGACGCCCGCGACCGATGAAACCTGCGATGATTTTCTGGGCGGGAGGGTGCGATTGTTGCAACCTGCCAACGGATATCGCGCGGGTATTGATCCCGTTCTTTTGGCCGCCGCTGTTGGTGCGTCCTCTGGTCAAAACGTGTTGGAGTTGGGCTGTGGGGCAGGGGCTGCATCACTGTGTTTACATGCGCGCGTCTCGGGGTTGTCGTTTGTCGGCGTGGAGGTGCAAGCCGAGTATGCCAGTCTCGCGCGGCGTAATGCGCAGGCCAATGGCGCGACGATGCAGGTGGTCGAGGCCGACCTTCGAAATTTGCCCGCAGACATAAAGGCGCAGCGGTTCGATCACGTTATCGCCAATCCTCCCTATTTTAAGCGCGAAAAGTCGACCGCCGCGCAGGATGCGGGGCGTGATGTGGCGCTTGGCGGAGATACGCCGCTTGAGGCATGGGTGGATGTGGCTGCGCGACGACTTGCGCCAAAGGGCTATCTGACCATGATCCAAAAGGCTGACCGCTTGCCTGACCTGATCTGTGCGATCTCCGGGCGACTTGGGTCCATGCGTGTTTTACCTGTTCAGTCACGTATCGGGCGCCCCGCAGGGTTGGTGATCTTGCAGGCGCGTAAAGCGGGGCGGGCGGATTTCGTGCTTCATGCGCCGCTTGTGATGCATGAGGGCGCGCGACATGAGCGCGATGCGGAAAGTTATACGCTGCAGATCAGCGCAATTTTGCGCAAAGCTGCGGCAATTGCGTGGAGATGAGTTAACTCTTTGGCAATATTTCGCGTGTCAAGCTCCACTGGTTACATTGTTACAAATCAACCCCGTGACACGACTCGATTTCTATGATGCAATTGTCATACAGCTTTTACAAAAGAGCTGCTTTTACAGAGAGAGGAGACACAATGAGTTTGAGTTCCCACCTGGAAGAATTGAAGCGAAAACACCAATCCCTGTCTGAAGCCGTTGAAGCGGCACAACGCGCCCCAAGCGCAGATGAGCTACGAATTACCGACCTGAAAAAACAAAAACTGCGGCTAAAGGAGGAGATTTCGCGTCTCTCCACGACCTAAACTCGTTTAGGCGTCTCGCATACTATTCGGAATGGCGGCTCGCGTAAGCTGCCATTCCGGCGCCACAGGTGATCAATATCGCCGATAGAACCAGTGTTGCGCGGGGCTCTGCGATGCCCGCGATGATTAGCGCAAAGGTGGACAACAACGGGGCCGCATAAGAGGCGGTGCCTAGGAGTTGGATGTTTCCGCGTTTCACCCCGATATCCCAGACATAGAAGGCCGCGCCGACAGGCCCGACGCCGAGTGCGATCATGCTTGCCCATCCGTGTGATGTGGAGGGCCAAACGGTTTGCTCAAGGGCCAGATGGGCGATCAAGGAGAGCGCAGCGGTGGCAAGGCAGTAGACTGTGACGACCATGCTCGAAACTGATCCGAAGCGCCGCGACAGAACCGAATAGCTCGTCCATGTCAGCGCGCACCCCGCAGCCAAGAGATAGCCCAGGCCGTTCGCACCCGAAAAGGCGGCCCCCTGGGCGACGATCAAGGCCGCCCCGACAAAGGAAACCGCCGCGCCGATCAGATGCAGCGGGCGCAGGCGTTCACCGGGAAGAAGTCCGGAAAACAGCACGATTAACAATGGCCAAAGGTATGCGATGAGGCCCGCTTCAGCGGGGGGAGCGGCGCGCAGGGCGGAAAAGTAGAGAAAGTGGTAGCCGAACAGACCGACGGTGCCGAACAGGTAGATCGACAGCGGCACGCTGCGCAATTCGCCCCACCGCTTACTCACCGTGGTCCAGATCACGCCAATCGTGCCGCCGATGGCAAAGCAGACGGCGTTGAGTTGCAGCGGCGGAACCTCGCGGGCACCAACTGTAAACAGGGCCAATAGCGCCCAAAGCAGGACGGCGACAAATCCGATGAATGTAGCGGTTGATTTTGACATGGGGGCATTAAGCCTGATTGCACGCGGCGTGCAATACTGTGCGCCAATATTAAAGGGCCGCCTCGAAAGGCGACCCGATTATGTGAGGTTTTGTCGCTGTTTAGACGAAGAACTGCGCACCGTTTGCGGAGATCGTGGAGCCGTTGATAAAGCCCGCATCGTCGGAGGCGAGGAAGGCCACGCAGCGAGCGATTTCTTCGGGTTCTCCCAAGCGTCCCGCAGGAATCTGACCGATAATGGATTCGCGGACTTTTTCAGGTACCGCCATGACCATTTCGGTTGCGATGTAGCCGGGGCAAATTGCGTTGGCGGTGATGCCTGCACGTGCGCCCTCTTGGGCCAGTGATTTCACAATGCCCAAATCGCCCGCTTTGGTCGCGGCGTAGTTCACTTGCGCAAACTGGCCTTTTTGACCGTTGATTGAGGAGATCACGATTACGCGGCCAAACTTGCGTTCGCGCATTCCGGGCCAGACGGGGTGGACGGTGTTGAACACGCCTGTGAGGTTGGTGTCGATCACCTCTTGCCATTGTTGGGGGGTCATCTTGTGGAAAGGTGCATCGCGGGTGATCCCTGCGTTGGCCACAACGATGTCGATTGGGCCAAGGTCGGCTTCGACCTGTTCGATGCCTGCTTTGGACGCCTCATAATCGGCGACGTTCCATTTGTAGGTTTTGATGCCTGTCTCAGCGGTGAATGCGGACGCGGCCTCGTCGTTGCCTGCGTAGGATGCGGCGACCGTGTAGCCTTTGTCCTTTAGCTCTTTAGCAATTGCTGCGCCAATGCCGCGCGACCCACCTGTTACGAGTGCAACTCTAGACATGATAACTCCTCCATATCACATTTCGCTTGGTAATGTTGTTATCTAAATTTATACTGCATCGCAACAAAATTACCTAGCTGATGCAGAAAAATATTGCACTTGCAGCATAGAAAATAGCCTGTTCCGACTTGTAGGGGGGCATGAATCCTCCCCATGTTCTACTCCATGACAAGGTGTTCGTCGCGATTAGGCAAGACCTATTTTGTAAAACTATTGTTTTGGGCATTCGCACAAAAAAAGGGCGCCCCATGGCGCCCCTTCGTTTAGCGATGTCGCGGAGATCAGTCGCGCTCTACGCAGACGGCGACGCCCATGCCTCCGCCGATACATAGGGTGGCGAGGCCCTTCTTGGCATCGCGGCGGATCATTTCGAACAGCAGGGTGTTGAGGATACGCGCGCCAGAGGCCCCGATCGGGTGGCCGATGGCGATGGCGCCACCGTTAACATTAACCACGGCGGGATCCCAATCCATGTCCTTGTTCACGGCACAGGCCTGTGCAGCGAAGGCTTCGTTGGCTTCCACGAGGTCGAGGTCGGAGGCCTTCCATCCCGCTTTTTCCAGCGCCTTTTTCGAGGCGTTGATCGGGCCGACGCCCATGATGGAGGGGTCGATACCCGCCGTGGCGTAGGACGCGATGCGGGCCATGGGTTGAATGCCGCGCTTGGCCGCGTTTTCGGCGGACATCAACAAGACACCCGCGGCGCCATCGTTGAGCCCAGAGGCGTTGCCTGCGGTGACGGTGCCTTCGCGATCAAAGGCAGGGCGCAGTTTTTGCATGCTTTCGAGCGTTGCGCCGTGACGGATGTATTCATCTTTGTCGACGACGGTTTCGGAGCGGCGGGTTTTGACGGTGAAGGGAATCACTTCGTCGTCGAACTTGCCTGCGAGCTGTGCTGCTTCGGCTTTGTTTTGAGAGGCCAAAGCAAAAGCATCCTGCATGTCGCGGGTGATACCCCATTGTTTGGCCACGTTTTCTGCTGTGGTGCCCATGTGGTAGCCGTTGAACGCATCCCACAACCCGTCTTTGATCATGCTGTCGATCATTTTCATGTCGCCCATTTTGTGACCTGCACGCAGGTGGGCAACATGGGGGGATAGGGACATATTTTCCTGGCCGCCTGCACAAACGATTTCGGCGTCGCCGAGCATGATGTGTTGTGCGCCAAGCGCGACAGTGCGCAGACCGGAGCCACACACTTGGTTGATGCTCCATGCAGAGGATTCAATCGGTAGGCCCGCGTTGACATGTGCTTGGCGTGCGGGGTTTTGACCCTGACCTGCGGTCAGAACCTGACCGAGAATTGTTTCGCTCACCTCGCCCTTTTCGATGCCGGCGCGGGCGACAAGCGCCTCAAGTACGGCGGCACCGAGGTCATGTGCGGGGGTGTTGGCGAAGGCTCCCGTAAAACTTCCGACTGCGGTTCGTGCTGCAGATGCGATAACGACATTGGTCATGGTAGCATTCTCTCCCAAATGATGTTTGGGGAGATTGCCCATTGGGCGCAGTATTTGCAACAATGTTGCGCCTCCCCTTGATTGAAAGGTGTATGCTGCGACTGCAGCATAATCAACCTTTACGAAAGGCTGAGGACCATCTGTTAGCGCAAAACCCGTGTTTTAACTGTATTTCGAGAGGTTATACGGCCATTTTCCGCGTGGCTTGACGCACCCAGGGTGGGTCAATTGTCGCCGCTCCAAAGTAGTGACCTTGCATGCAGTCGATTCCCGCACTGACGAGATAGGCGGCATCTTCTTGGGTTTCCACAAACTCAGCGACGGTAAACATATCGAAATGCTGAGCCAGAGAAATCAACGAGGCCGTTATAACCTGATTGTCGGGACTCTGCGCTATCCCGCGGATGAATGAAGAATCGATTTTGATCATATCGAAGTAAAAATCACGCAGATAACGGAATGAAGTATAGCCCGCGCCGAAATCGTCCAAGGCAAACGAGATGCCACGGTCCTGTTGTTGTTGCATAAAGACAGTTACGAGATCGGGCATGACGATTGCGGAGGCTTCGGTAATCTCAAGAATGAGCCGCTCACCAACGGTAGGATCGCGTTCTACGCCCCGTTTGAGCGTCTCCATCCATCTTGGGTAGCCGATAGAACGCGCGGACATGTTGATGGACAGGCGCAGATCCGGATTTTCAGACAGGGTTTCAAGGCCGAACTCAAGAGCGAGACTGTCGAGAATGCGCCCCATCTCCGATGTTTCCGCCGTGTGGATGAATTCACGCGCGGGGATAACGCGTCCGCTATCGTCGAGTACTCGGATCAGTCCCTCCCAAAAGGCGGGCGTGTCGGGGCGTGCGGATTGAACGATGGGTTGGAATGCCAGGAGCACCTGCTTTTTACGGATCGCATCGCTGACCATCTGCAATGTGTTTTTGTCACGCTCGGCGACGGCGGCAGACAGGGGAGAATCCAAGTCGCTGTGCATAAGAGATTCGAACATCTAACGCGGCCCTTCTTGATTAACCGGTTGGTGTCTTTGTGTTGCGACCACAATGCAGCCAAGAAAGATAACAGCGGGTAAAATGCTTGATTTGACGTTGGTTTGTGTAAAAGTTTTAACGCACTGGTTTTATGTGAATATTTTGGTTTGAGCGGCGAAAGCAGAGAAGTTTAAGAAAATCCTACAGGAAAATCGGATCGTGGCTGGCGCGCGGGCTGACTTTAACCAAATCGAAAGCTCGAAGTGATTGTTTATGCGTGTCGAAAACCAGAAAGTACGCCATGAACATTCAAGCCCCCGCGCCCGACTTCGCACTAAAGACCGAGGAAGCGCCTTTCGATATTTCCGAACTCTTCTTTTCGCGCACCGATGAGCGCGGCGTGATTGAGGCGGGCAATGCCGTGTTTCAACGTGTGTCTGGTTATGAGTGGAGCGCGTTGATCGGGGCCCCGCATAAGGTTGTGCGCCATAGCGATATGCCCAAGGGGCTGTTTCATATTTTGTGGGCGCGTCTCAAGGCGGGGTTGCCAACAGGCGCCTACATCAAAAACAGGGCTGCGGACGGGCGCTATTATTGGGTATATGCCATCGTCACCCCGATTGAGGGTGGCTATGTTTCGGTACGACTCAAGCCGACGTCCCCCGTATTGCAAACCGTTTTCGAAGAATATGCGGAGGCCGTTCGGGCGGAAGCCGAGGAGGGGCTGTCCGCAGAGCAAAGCGCCGCGCGTATGTGTGAGCGTGTCGGCGGTTTGGGATTTGCGACCTACGATGCCTTTAGTTCTTATGCGATTGCCAATGAGATATTGTCGCGTGATCGGGCTCTGGGTCGTGAAGAAGATCAACGGATTAAGAGCCTGAAACTCTTGCTTCCCGCCTTGAAGGAAATCGAAAGCGAACAGAAAAAACTGTTCCATGCGTTTGAAGCTATTCGCGGTATTCCGTCGAACATGAGGATCGTGGCCTCGCGTCTTGAGCCCGCTGGTGGCCCGATTTCGGCGATTTCGCAAAACTACCGATTGATGTCGAATGAAGTTACCGAGCAACTCAGCGCGTTTTCCGCTGACGACGGATCGCGCAATCTATCGGATACTATTCTTGAGCGGGTCTACCGCGCTATGTTCATTGTCGCTGCGGCGCGCGTCCAACGCGAAGTGGGGGAGAATGCGCACAAGGCGATTCAAACAGGTGATGAACGCGATGGATTTGAATATGAATCCGAGGTTTTGGAGACGATCTTGGAGGACTATATGAGTCAATCGACAGAGACACTCGCCTCCGTTTACCAGGATATCGCGCGTTTGATGCAATCGTCCAAGGACCTGAAGCAACTGGTGACGGGGCTCGATTCTATCCGTGTTTTGTGCCGCGTTGAGGCGGGGCGCTTGGGGTCAAACTCGGTGGCGCTGACGCCGGTTATTGATCAATTGGACCGTTTCCATGTCGACATTGACAGAACACTGGAAAGAATTGTGGAGCATGCCGCCGAAGTGAAGCGCTTGGTCGAAAAGGCGATGCCACGCTCGGTCAGCCGCACGATGTATGCTGTGCATGGGAACATGACCAGCCGCGGACAACGCGCGAACGGGTTAACGTAGAAGGGTTCCCTCTCGAGTTAGTTGTCGCCTGCGTCCGCGTTTGAGAGCAGGGCCGCGACAATATCGCGTGCGGATTGTGAATGCCATTCGGCATCGCCCGTGAGGCGTGCGAGTTCGTGCCCCTCCGCATCCAGGATCAGCGTGACAGGAAGGCCCAACACACTCATATCCCGTGCCAATTTGCTTTTCGCATCCAGTGCGTAGTCGATGTGTTCGATGCCTGCCTCGGCAAAGAAACGTTCAATGGCGGGCAGCGGATTATGCCCTGTCGCGATGGGGGTCACTGTTAATCCTGCGTCTGAAAATTCGGCGGCGAGCGCGTCGAGGGCGGGCATTTCCTTGCGACAGGGGGCGCACCATGTGGCCCAGAAATTCACCACTTTCACATCGCCGTCGATCTCGGCGAGCGTCAGTTCCGTGCCATCTTGCAATGTGAATGGCACGTCGGAGGTCTCTTTGGGTGCTGCGTGAACCACGAGTTTCTTCATGCTATCGGTGCGCAGGGCCTCGATGTCGCTCATGTCAGATGCCTGCGCAGCAATTGCAGAGAGGCTCAGGGCCGTATAAAGGGTGGCGACAAGAGAAGTTTTCAACATGTGGGGCAGGTCCATGAGTGACAAAAAATCCAATGCGATGTGGGGCGGACGGTTTGCGGACGGTCCCGACGCCATCATGGAAGCGATCAATGCGTCTATCGATTACGACAAACGCCTCGCGTCTCAGGACATCGCAGGGTCACGCGCACATGCCGCCATGCTCGCCGAACAAGGCATCATTGACGCTAACGATGCGGAGCGTATTCGGGAAGGCCTTCTCACGGTATTGTCAGAAATCGAAGCGGGAAAATTCGAATTTTCCACAGCGCTTGAAGACATTCACATGAATGTTGAGGCGCGTCTCAAAGAGATTATCGGCGAGGCAGCAGGGCGTTTGCACACGGCTCGGTCGCGCAATGACCAAGTGGCCACGGATTTCAAACTCTGGACGCGCGACCAAATGGACGCGGCCATCTCAGGAATTGATGCGCTTATCCGCGCGCTGCTCGCACAGGCTGAAGCGGGTGCGGATTGGGTGATGCCCGGCTTTACGCACCTGCAAACCGCGCAGCCCGTCACATGGGGCCACCACATGATGGCCTATGTCGAAATGCTTGGCCGTGATTTGTCTCGGTTCAAGGACGCCCGCGCACGGATGAATGAAAATCCTCTCGGCTCGGCGGCTCTTGCGGGCACAGGCTTCCCGATTGATCGTCATATGACCGCTGAGGCGCTCGGTTTTGATCGTCCAACGGCCAATTCGCTCGATGCGGTTGCGGACCGCGATTTTGCGCTCGAGTTCTTGTCCTGCGCGTCGATCACCGCCATGCACATGAGCCGTTTTGCCGAAGAGTTGGTGATTTGGTCCTCGGCACAGTTCAAGTTTGTGACGCTCTCGGATCGCTTCTCCACCGGTTCGTCCATTATGCCGCAAAAGAAAAACCCCGACGCCGCTGAACTGATCCGCGCCAAAATTGGTCGGATTTTCGGGGCCAATGTTGCGCTGATGATGGTGATGAAGGGTCTGCCGCTCGCCTATTCCAAGGACATGCAGGAAGACAAAGAACAGGTGTTCGATGCCGCCGATAACCTCATGCTGGCTCTCGCCGCAATGACGGGTATGGTCTCTGACATGACTGCCAATGTTGATAATTTGCGTGCTGCCGCGGCAAGTGGATTTTCGACGGCGACCGATCTGGCCGACTGGCTCGTGCGCGAGGCGGGTATGCCATTCCGCGAGGCGCACCACGTCACGGGCGCATTGGTGGCAATGGCCGAGAAAAAGGGCTGTGATCTGCCTGATCTCTCCCTCGACGATATGAAATCCGTTCACGAAGCGATTACCGAAGACGTGTTCAACGTCTTAACGGTTGAAAATTCGGTCGCCTCGCGCACAAGCTACGGTGGCACGGCCCCTCAACAGGTGCGCGTGCAGATCGCGCGTTGGAAAGAGGTGCTTAAATGATCCGTATTGCAACTGCTTTGGGAATTGTTGTTTTACTTGCGGCCTGTGGGGCGAACGGTCCTCCGACCAAACCCGTCGTGTCGGGCAAGCAGACCATAGGTGTGAATTCGAACACGGGTGTGTATACCAACACGCAAATCGGGATCACCTTTCCTGCCAATTGACCCGCCGACCACGCGGGGACCTGATATCAAGGGCCGCCATTTATGGACCACTTTCTCTACCGCGACGGCATGTTGCACGCCGAAGATGTGCCGGTAAGCGATATCGTCGCCGCTGTTGGTACGCCGTTTTACGTCTATTCGACGGCCACATTGACCCGCCACTTTACGCTCTTCGATGAGGCGTTAGAGGGCATGGATCACCTTGTTTGTTTCGCAATGAAGTCGAACGCAAACCTCGCGGTGCTCAAGCTCATGGGTGAGCTTGGCGCGGGCATTGATGTGGTGTCGATGGGCGAATACCTCAAGGCGAAAGCCGCAGGCGTCCCCGGAGATCGGATCGTGTTTTCGGGCGTGGGCAAGACCCGCGAGGAGATGCGCGTGGCGCTTGAAGGTGGCATCCGACAGTTCAACGTGGAGAGCGAGCCTGAGTTGGAGGCGCTCAATGAGGTCGCCATATCGTTGGGCGTCAAAGCCCCGATTGCGCTGCGTGTGAACCCCAATGTCGATGCGAAAACCCACGCGAAAATTGCCACTGGCAAAAGCGAAAACAAGTTCGGCATCCCGATTGCCACCTGTCGCGATGTCTATGCCCGTGCGGGCAAAATGGACGGGATTGATGTGGTCGGGATTGATGTGCATATCGGCTCGCAACTGACTCAACTTGAGCCGTTTGAGCTTGCCTTTGCCAAGGTGGCCGAGTTGACCGAAGCCCTGCGCAGTGATGGCCACAACATTCGTCGTCTCGACCTTGGCGGTGGTTTGGGAATTCCTTATGAGCGCTCTAACGAGGCTCCGCCCTTGCCCGTTGAGTATGGCAACGTGATCCGCAACACCGTGGGTCATTTGGGCTGCGAGATCGAAATTGAACCTGGTCGGCTGATTTCGGGGAATGCGGGGATTCTCGTCTCGTCGGTGATCTATCTCAAGCACGGTGAAGGGCGTGATTTCCTTATCGTGGATGCGGCCATGAACGATCTTGTCCGCCCGTCGATGTATGACGCGCATCATGACATTATTCCCGTCCTTGAACCACAAGCCGCCACAGAGCAGTCGCCTGTGGATATCGTCGGCCCCGTTTGTGAGACGGGCGATACCTTTGCCAAGGCGCGCAACATGCCGCGGCTCGGCGAGGGCGATCTCGTAGCGTTTCGTTCTGCGGGGGCATATGGCGCGGTGATGGCGTCGGAATACAATTCGCGCCCGCTTATTCCCGAAGTTCTTGTGCATGGCGATCAATTCGCTGTCATTCGGCCCCGTCCGACCTATGACGAGATGATAAATCGCGATAGCATTCCTGAGTGGCTTTGATCCTGCGCCCTCTTCGGTGCGCGGCGCATGCCCCGAACGGATGAGTGAATGGACTATAAAACCCACCTGCCAAAAGGGCCCGCCACGCGGGTGAAACGCGCCATTCGCGCGACCTACGCTGGTGTGCTGTTTGAACATCTGTCCGCGGCGTTCTGGCCGTTCTTTTCTGTTCTTGTCTCGCTTGTTGGTTTGGCTCTGCTGGGGGTGCATGAGGTTATTCCAAGCGGGTTGCGTGTGTTCCTGTTTATGGGCGCCGCCGCTTTCCTCGTGGTCACACTGGGTCATGGCGTGTGGCGTTTTCGGTGGCCAGCCAAGGGCGAGGCCGTGGCTCGTGTCGATGCCACGCTCAAAGGCCGTCCGCTTCAGGCGTTGAGCGACACCCCGTTGTCTGGTGCCGCCGATCCCGCGTCACAAGCCATTTGGGCCGCGCATTTGGACCGTATGGCCGCGCGAGCCGCCGCCGCCCGTGCCGTCGCGCCGCCGCCCGACTTGCCGCGCCACGATCCCTTTGGGCTGCGCCTCATGGCGTTGACCGTTTTGGGCATGGGGCTTTTGTTTGGCTCGCTTGATCAGGCAAAGACCGTTGCCATTGGCAGAGGGGCGGATCAGATCGCGATGGGGCCTGTGTGGGAAGGCTGGGTCAAGCCGCCTGCGTTTACGGGCAAGCCGACTCTTTATCTGGCGGATTTGAATGATGCCTTTGAGGCACCCAAGGGCTCCGAAGTGACGGTGCGTCTGTACGGGGATGGCGATAGCGATGCGTTGAGCCTGCGCGAAACCGTGTCAGGTTCGGGCGAAAGCGAGGCAACAGATTTCAGCGTTGTGCAGTCTGGCGATATCGAGATTGACGGGCCGACAGGACGACTATGGTCTGTCGCACTTGTGCCCGATGCGCCGCCCGTGGCCGAACTTGTGGACGCGATGACCCGTGCGGCCAGTGGCGAGACGCGGCAAGGGTTTCGCCTGAGCGATGATTTCGGTGTTGCTCGAGCGGTTATGGTGTTCGAGCGCGATATTGATGCGGTGACGCGGCACTACGGGTTTGTTGTTGATCCTGAGCCTCGCGCCGATCTGGCTGTTGAGGTGACGCTGCCGCAGACAGGGGACCGCACCGAGATTGAGGGCGTGTTTGCCGAGAACTTTTCACAGCACCCGTTCGCAGGGCTGCCCGTTATGGTTTCTTTGCGGGCCTATGATCAAACGGGACAGGTAAGCGAAGACGCTATCGGTGAGGGCGTTTTGCCATCGCGGCGGTTTTTTGATCCCTTGGCGGCGGCGTTGATTGATGTGCGGCGCGAGCTGTTGTGGAATCGCGCGAATGCTTCTCGCGCGGCACAGGTGTTGCGAGCCGTGTCGTTTCAGCCCGAAGACCTGATCGACGATGACGCCATTACGCAGCGGTTGCGCGATGTGATTGCCAAGTTGGAAGGGCGCGGTGATCCGATGTCCGATGCCTTGGTCGATGAGATCGCCACGGACCTCTGGGAGATTGCCAACTTGTTGGAAGATGGCCAGTTGAGCGAGGCGTTGGAGCGGTTGCGGCGTGCCCAAGAACGGTTGCAACAGGCGATGCGCGACGGGGCCTCTGACGAGGAAATCGCGCGCTTGATGCAGGAATTGCGAGAGGCGACCCAAGACTACATTCAGCAGTTGGCCGAGCAGCAAGGAGAGGACGAAAGCGAGCAGCCGCAGGGCGAGACACAACAGATGTCCGCCGATCAGTTGCAGCAATTGATGGACCGTATCCAAGAGTTGATGGAGCAGGGCCGCATGGCCGAGGCGCAGCAGATGATGGATATGCTCAATCAGTTGTTGGAGAATATGCGCGTCACCCAAGACCCCAATGGGCAGGGTGGCGAAGGCAATCCGTCGATGCAGGGCATGCAGGATATGCTGCGCGAACAACAAGACCTGAACGACGATACCTTCTCTGATCTGCAAGAGCAGCAGGATCAACGCGAACAGGGTGAGGGGCAAGCGCAGGCGGACCAAGGCGAAAACCAAGAGGGTCAAGACGGCGAAGGCGCAGATCAAAACGGTGCCCAAGGTCAAGCGCAAAATGAGCAAGGTGAAGACGGTGCAGCGGATATGGGTGATCTGTCAGACCGTCAACGGGCGTTGCGGCGCGAATTGGAGCGCCAGCTTGGCAATGTCCCAAGTGGCGAAAATGCCGAAGGGATCGGCGAGGCGCTTGAGGATGCAGGGCGCGCAATGGATGACGCCGAACAGGCGCTGCGTGAGAATGATTTGGCCGGAGCGCTCGACAGTCAGGCCGAAGCTTTGGAAGCGCTGCGCGAAGGCATGCGCCAGTTGGGTGATCAACTTGCGCAAGGACAACCACAAGAGCAAGAGGGCCAACAGGGTCAAGCGGGCGGTGCCGATGGCGCTGAGGAGCGCCGCGATCCGTTAGGCCGCACACCGGGGAATACGGGACGGTTCGGATCGGACGAGGAAATGGCCGAGGGTGAGGATGTCTATCGTCGCGCCGAAGAGTTGCTCGACGAAATTCGCCGTCGCTCAGCCGAACAAAACCGTCCCGAAGAGGAACGCGATTACCTCAACAGGCTGTTGGATCGGTTTTGACTGTTAGCCGTTGAGTTGGCTCAAGAGCGTGTTCAGCCGTGTACTTAAGGCCGACATGCCACCATCAAGCCACGTACGGAACACGTTGGCGGCCTCGACGTAGCTCTCCATAATTGGGGCGGTGGCGGGCACAGCATTGGCGATGGTCGGTGCGAGGATGTAAAGCACAATCAAGAGCAAGACGATAACGATGAGCGCCACAAATATGGTGCGCGAGGTGCCGCGACGAACTCGGGTGCGCCGTGTTTGCTCGTCTGGAACAGTGCCGTCTGCATCGCGTTCCGACGAAGCGCTCAGGGTCGAATTGATTTCTTCGATGTCGGGAAGCAGATCGCGTCGCTTGCCCTGTGCGCCCAATATCCCCGCAGCCAAAGCAGGGTCCGCGGGATCAAGGCCACGAAGGCGGGCCATTTTCTCACGCATTGCCTGATCGGTGGCCACTTCGGCCTCTTCAAGGCCTAGGTTGGGTTGAACTTCCAGCTGGTCGCTCGATGATGGCGGTGCGCTGAATTCTTGTTCTTCGCGAAGCAATTCTTTGATCGAATCGTCTATGGACGGGAGCTTGCGACCCTCTGGAACTGGTGCGTCCCCCTCATCCTCTTCGTCATCGTCCTCATCTACGGAGACTGGCGCATCGAGGTCGTCGTCGCTGTCGTCGTAGGTGTATTCCTGTGACGGGTCTGGGCTGTCATCTGCGACCGTGCCCTCGTCATGGAAGGCAATATCCTCTGTTTCAGAGGGGTGTTCAGGGGAGACTTCGTTGGGTTCGATGTCGTGGAACTGATCTTCATCCGTTTCGAAATCGGGCTTGGGTGGCTGTTCGGATATGGGATCGCTCCCATGCTCTGCCTCGCCATCAGGCGCTATTTCGTAGCCCATCTCTTCGGCAAGATCGGCATCTCGATGCTTAGGCCCTTGGAACCACGTATTACCGCAGTTCGAGCATTGAACGTCTCTCCCGCTCTCGGGAATAACTTTATCGTCGACCTCATATTGAGCGTCGCAGTTCGGGCAAACTAGCCGCATTACTGACCCCATCCACAGTTCTACCGTGGTATATCTTGACTATTTTCCCAAAATGTTAACGGCTGAAGTTGAATTGTCCATGTTTTTGCGACAGTTGCATTGAAACACACCTCACTGTGAGGCAAAACTGTCGCGAAAGAGCGACAGGGGTTCCCAAGTGATCGAGTTTAATGACGCGGCTTACGGATACGGTGGGCAAGAGCTGCTCACGCAAATGAACGTTTCACTGGCTCCAGGATCGTTCCACTTTCTGACGGGTCCATCGGGGGCGGGGAAAACCACGTTTCTCAAGCTTTGTTACCATGAATTGCAGGCGACGGCGGGTCGTGTGTCGATTTTGGGTAAGGACAGTCGTGCGCTGGAACGCGATGATGTGGCGATGTTGAGGCGCAAGATCGGTGTTGTTCACCAAGACTGTCAGTTTCTCGATCATCTCAGCGTTTGGGAGAACATCTCTCTCCCCTTAACTGTTTCGGGGCGTCCAATTGTCGAGAGCGACTTGGCGGATCTTATGGCTTGGGTCGGCTTGAGTGACCATGTCAATGCCTTGCCGCCCGAGATGTCGGGAGGGGAGCGCCAACGCGCCGCGCTTGCACGGGCGATCATTATGTCGCCCGATGTCATCATTGCGGATGAACCGACTGGCAACGTGGATTGGGACATGTCGCTGCGGCTTTTACAGCTGTTGGTGGAATTGAACCGCATGGGGAAAACCGTGGTCATTGCCACTCACGACATGCATTTGATCCGTCAGGCGAAATCACAGGTCAACGCGCGTGTCTTGCGAATCGCGGATCGTCGTATTCATCAAGCGGGAGCGGATCTATGAGAAGTATTCTCCTGCCGTTTTTGACGTTCGAAGAGAGTAAACATGCTCGTGTTGTGCCGTCGTCGGGCTTTACTGCGCAGTTGTCACTGCTGACCTCGGGGGCGATGGCGTTTCTGGCGGTGTTTGCAATGGCGCTTTCCTTTGCTACGGGGCGTTTGGCGGATCAGTGGGGCAGTGAATTGGCGCGGGCGTCAACGGTGCGTATTTCTGCGCCCGAAGACCAGATCGAGGCACAGACGCAAGCGGCGCTTGATGTGTTGCTCACGACGCCAGGGGTTGCCTCGGCGCAGGCGCTGTCGGACGAGGATGAGCGTGCTTTGTTGGAGCCATGGTTCGGGCCGTCTTTGCCCGTGGATACTCTGCCTTTGCCCGTGCTGATTGAGGTGCAAGAAACGGCCGAAGGCTATGACGCCGAAGGGTTGCGCTTGCGTCTTGCGGGCGAAGCCCCGGGGGCTGTGCTTGACGATCATACCCGTTGGCGCGTGCCTTTGGTAAAGGCTGCGGAGCGATTGCGGGCGCTTGGGTTATTGTCGTTGGTTTTGATCACGGGGGTGACGGCGGGGATGATTACGCTTGCCGCCAATGCCGCTCTGGCCGCGAATGGACAGGTGATCCGTGTGTTGCGCCTTGTGGGGTCAACGGACCGCTATATCGCGCGGGCATTCGTGCGCCGCTTTACATTGCGCGGGTTTACGGGCGCTGTGGTTGGCACGTTTTTCGGTATGATTGCGATAGCGCTCTTGCCGGATGCGCAGGTTGAGGGCGGATTTTTAACGGGGCTCGGTTTTCGCGGGGCACAGTGGCTTTGGCCTGCTATCATTCCTGTTCTTGCTGCCGTAGTCGCCTATATCGCGACTCGTGTAGCCGCCACGCAAGCCCTGCGGAGATTGATGTAATGCCTTACCCGATCCAGTGGATTCTCTCGCTGATTTTTATTGTGCAGATGTATCTGTCGATGTTTGTCATGGCGATATTCTGGACGCCTTTGGTGATGATCAAGCGGGACAATGTGTTCAACGCGATTCATTCCTATTGCAAATGGGTACGGTTCTCGGCGCGATATATCGTTGGGCTGAAATCGGAAATCCGCGGCGAAGTGCCTACGGGAGAGGTGATTATCGCGTCCAAGCATCAGAGTTTCTTCGACATTATTCTGATCGTTTCTGTCGCGCCTCGACCGAAGTTCATTATGAAAAAACAGATCCTGTGGACGCCGATTGTTGGTTGGTATGCAAGGCGAATGGGTTGTGTCGCTGTGGATCGTGGCAAGCGCGGTGTGGCGATCAAGAAGATGGTTGCAGATGTGAAATCCGGTGCCACCGATCCGGGGCAGTTGATCATTTTTCCACAAGGCACGCGTGTCGCGGCAGGGGCGCATTTGCCATATAAAATCGGTACGGGTGTACTCTACGAACAGACAGGTCAGGCCTGCGTTCCAGCGGGAACCAACGTCGGTGTGTTCTGGCCGCGCCACGGGATTTATCGCGGTCGCGGAACCGCCGTTGTGGAGTTTCTTCCCGAGATCGAGACGGGGCTAGACATGAAAACCTTTATGGCGCGGTTGGAGCATGATGTTGAAACGTCATCCAATGCACTCATGGCTGAGGCGGGATTTGTGGCCGCTAAAGACTGACAGTGTTCCAACCTCACGCAAAAGGGCGCCCGTTTGTACGTGGCGCCCTTTGTTATGTTTGAGTGTTGGGTCTCGCGTCGTTATGCCGCCAACCCTTTGGACCCGATGTCGAGGAATTTCTTGCGCCGATCTGCGATGAGCGCGTCAGGGCTCATTTTCGACAGTGGTGTCAGCATGGATTGGATGGCTTTGCCGACGGCGGCGATGGTTGTTTGAGCATCGCGCTGTGCGCCGCCCATTGGTTCGGGAATGATCTGGTCTATCACGCCGAGCTTATAGAGATCTTGCGCTGTCAGGCGCAGTGCTTCGGCGGCTTCGCGCATCTTTTCGGCGTCCTTCCATAGGATCGACGCACAGCCTTCGGGTGAGATGACCGAATAGACGGAGTGATCAAGCATGGCGACTTTGTTGGCCGACGCGAACGCAACTGCGCCGCCTGATCCGCCTTCGCCGATGATCACGGAAATCATAGGCACACCAAGTTGCAGCGACTTTTCGGTGGCGCGCGCGATGGCTTCGGATTGACCGCGCTCCTCGGCCCCTTTGCCGGGATAGGCGCCGGGGGTGTCGACAAGGGCGATCACGGGCAGACCGAATTTGTTAGCCAATTCCATGAGGCGGATGGCTTTGCGGTAGCCCTCAGGGCGTGCCATGCCGAAGTTACGCTCAATGCGGGATTTCGTATCGTTGCCTTTTTCCTGGCCGATCACAACGACGGGTTGGTCATTGAAGCGCGCAAGGCCGCCCATGACGGCGTGGTCGTCGGCAAAGTTACGGTCGCCTGCGAGCGGTGTGTATTCGGTGAACAGCGCCTCAATATAGTCCTTGCAGTGGGGGCGGTCGGGGTGGCGGGCCACCTGACATTTGCGCCACGGCGTTAGGTTTTTGTAGAGGTCGACCAACATGTCAGCCGCTTTCTTGTCCAAAGCAGCGGCTTCTTTCTCGACGTCCATCTCTTCGTTGGCACGGGCCAGAGCCCGTAGCTCCTCCGCTTTGCCTTCAATTTCCGCGAGGGGTTTTTCAAACTCGAGATATTGCGTCATTCTAGAACTCCAAACCGATGGTTGTAGTCGTATATGGCGACTTTAGCGGCTGTGTGCAACTCGGCAAGATTTACGAATTCTTTTCAGGCCCGTTTGCGGCGTGAACTGGCAAGGTTGCGAAGCAAATGACAAACGCCGCGGGGTGGGCCTCCCGCGGCGTTCGCTTCGACAAGCGGGCTCCTCCACCCGCTTGGAAGTGGCGTTAGCTATTCGCGATCAATTCCGATTGCGCGACGATGACTTCGGCTTGTTTGATGGAGGCAATATCGACCAAGCGTCCTTTGTAGACGGTTGCGCCTTCGCCATTGGCTTTGGCTGTTTCCATCGCGGCGAGGATTTCGCGGGCCTCCGCAACAGCTTCCTCGGAGGGAGTGAATACCTCATTGGCCAAGGCGATTTGTTTGGGGTGGATCGCCCATTTCCCGACCATGCCAAGTGTAGCAGAGCGGCGCGCTTGGGCGCGGTAGCCCTCGTCGTCGGAGAAGTCCCCGAAGGGGCCGTCGACAGGTAGGATGCCGTGGGTGCGACAGGCCGCAACGATGGCGGTTTGTGCCCAATGCCACGGATCGGAATAATGGCGGGTGTCGCCGTGCAGCATGTAGTAGTTTTCCTGTGTGCCGCCGATGCCCGTGGTTTGCATCCCCATGGAGGCTGCGAAATCGGCAGCGCCGAGGCTCATGGCCTCAAGGCGTGGGGAGCTTGCGGCGATCTCTTCGACATGGGCGAGCCCCGCCGCGGATTCGATAATGACTTCAAAAGCGACCTTTTTCGTCCGCCCCTTGGCGCGTTCAATTGCGGTGACAAGCGCATCGACGGCATAGACATCCTCGGCACACCCAACTTTGGGGATCATGATCTGATCGAGGCGTTCGCCCGCTTGCTCCAAAAGGTCCACCACATCGCGATACCAGTACGGGGTGTCGAGGGAGTTGATCCGCACGGCCAGCGTCTTGGTACCCCAATCAATGGTATTGATCGCTTCGATGATATTGGCTCGAGCTACGTCTTTGTCGGAGGGCGCCACAGAATCTTCGAGGTCGAGGTTGATCACATCTGCGTCCGAGGCCGCCATTTTTGGGAACAGTTTTGTGTTCGAGCCAGGTCCAAACAGTTGGCAGCGATTTGGACGGGCGGGAGGCGTTGGTTGAAGGCGGAAGGACATGCGAAAGAATTCCTTTAGCAATGATGTTTCTTAACTGTCGCCTTGTTTGGTATTATCTTGCGTTGCTATATGCAAGGGATTTCTGCGCTGCGGCGATGTGCGTATGGCGAGTTTCGAACTTTTGCGAGGTCGGATGCGGCGTGCAAAAAAATCCCACTATTTCCCTTTTATGGGGAGATTCTCCCGAAGTAGCGTTTTGAAATGATGTAAACGCAAGCACATTCCAACATCTCCGCGCCATATTGGGCGAAACGCATAGGTCACAGTCGCTGACATGACCGCCATCGGAGAGCTGCCATGATTAAGACACCATATCTATTGTTCCTCGGGGACGCCCCCGATCAACTCGCTGCCAAGGTTGCCCAAGGGGTTAAAGACTGGCGCCCAGAATACGCGCTTGGTCAATTCCGCATGGAGGGTTGTAAGGCCGATATGGGGATCGCTGATATGACGCTTGAGGAGGCGAAAGCGGCAGGGGCCAAGACATTGGTGATCGGCGTGGCTAACCGTGGGGGTGTCATTAGTCCCTCATGGAAAAAAGTTCTGATTGCGGCCCTCGAAGAGGGGTTTGATATTGCCTCTGGTCTGCATAATTTGCTGCGCGACGAAGAGGATTTGGTCGCGGTGGCCAAGGCCTGTGGCCGTCAATTGCACGATGTGCGCGTGCCCTCCATCACATACCCGATTGCGACTGGCGTGAAGCGCACAGGCAAGCGCTGCCTTGCGGTTGGCACCGATTGTTCGGTGGGCAAAATGTACACCGCCTTGGCGATGGACAAGGTGATGAAGGAGCGCGGCGAGAAGTCGACGTTCTGCGCTACAGGCCAGACTGGCATTCTGGTGACGGGCAAGGGTGTGCCGCTTGATGCGGTGATTGCTGACTTTATGGCGGGTGCGGTGGAATGGCTGACGCCAGACAACGACCCCGATCATTGGGACATGATCGAGGGGCAGGGCAGCCTGTTCCATGTGTCCTATTCGGGTGTCACGCTCGCTCTCATTCATGGCGGTCAACCTGACGCGCTTATTCTTTGTCACGAGCCGACCCGCACCCACATGCGCGGTCTGCCTGACTACGACTTGCCGACCCTTCAGCAGTTGCGAGATACCGCTCTTCCCCTGGCTCGTGTCGCAAATCCAGCCTGCGAAGTGGTCGGTATTTCGGTCAATACCCAACATATGTCTGAGGTCGAGGCGGTCGAGTATCTGGCCAAAGTCGAAATGGAAATGGGTCTGCCTGCTGTTGATCCGTTCCGTCAGGGCGCAGAACGGCTTGTCGATGCGCTTTTGGGTCTGCACACTGCCGTCGCAGCGCAATAACAGGACTTGGTATGACCATTACAGTAACAGCTCAGGCGTTCCGCTTGGCGGAGGCCTTTGTCATCTCGCGCGGAGCGCGGACCGAGGCGCATGTTCTAACCGTGCGCATTGAGCGAGGCGGCGTGGTGGGGCAGGGCGAATGCGTTCCCTATGCCCGCTACGGCGAAAGCATGGAAAGCGTGACGGCGCAGATCGAAGCGTTGCCTGCGGGCATCACGCGTCAGGAGTTGCAAGAGGCGCTGCCCGCAGGGGCCGCCCGCAACGCTGTGGACTGTGCGCTGTGGGATTTGGACGCCAAAGCGGCGGGTAAACGGGTTTGGCAGTTGCTTGACTTGCCTGCCCCTGTGCCACTGATCACCGCCTATACGCTATCGCTTGGTGAACCCGAGGCGATGGAACGGGCGGCGGCGAAACATGCGCATCGTCCGTTGTTGAAGATCAAACTTGGCACAGCGGAAGACATGGCCCGTCTTGAGGCTGTGCGTCGCGGTGCGCCAAAGTCGCGCATCATTGTCGATGCGAATGAGGGATGGAGTGCGGATGTTTATGCCGATCTCGCCCCTCATATGGTGCGACTCGGTGTTGATCTGGTCGAGCAACCTATGCCTGCGGGTGAGGACGGTATGTTGGCGGAGATCGCGCGGCCCTTGCCCGTGTGCGCTGACGAGTCCTGTCATGACCGCGCCAGCCTTCCTGCGCTGAAGGGCAAATACGACATGATTAACATCAAGCTCGACAAAACGGGGGGCCTCACCGAGGCGCTTGCGCTACGGGTGGCCGCGCTCGACGAGGGCTATGGCCTTATGGTCGGCTGTATGGTCGGCTCGTCCTTGGCAATGGCGCCTGCGGTTCTCGTGGCGCAAGGTGCAAAGGTCGTGGACCTTGACGGGCCGCTGCTTTTGGCGGAAGACCGTGATGTTCCTTTGGCCTATGATGCGGATGGTGTTCATCCGCCCGCTGCGGCGCTTTGGGGCTAGCAAGAGATTTACATTTAGGAGAGCGACATGACCCGCACCGTTTACGTCAACGGCGACTACCTGCCCGAGACCGAAGCCAAAGTTTCCATTTTTGACCGTGGCTTCCTGATGGCGGACGCGGTGTATGAGGTTACGTCTGTGATCGGCGGAAAGCTCGTTGATTTCGAAGGCCACGTAACGCGCCTACAGCGCTCGATGAGCGAGCTGGAAATGGTCTCTCCCGTGACGATGGACGAATTGCTCGCCATTCACCGTGAGCTGATCGCAAAGAACGACCTCAATGAGGGTGGTATATACTTGCAGATCACACGCGGGGCGCCAGGAGATCGCGATTTCGCATGGCCAGATCCCGATGAGGTGCCCGCAGGCATCGTGTTGTTCACCTTCAACAAACCGCTCGTGGACAGCAAGGTGATGGATGAGGGCATAAAGGTGATTTCCATCCCAGACGAGCGTTGGAGCCGTCGCGATATCAAGACCACACAGTTGCTCTATCCGTCATATGCCAAGATGCAGGCCAAGAAGAAGGGCTGTGCGGATGCGTGGCTTGTTGAGGATGGCTTTGTCACCGAAGGCACCGCAAACAACGCCTATATCGTCAAGGATGGCACAATCATTACGCGTCAGTTGAGCAACGACATTTTGCACGGAATTACTCGCGCCGCGATTTTGCGGTTCGCGCGAGAGGCTCAAATGCAAGTCGAAGAGCGCCCCTTTACGATTGAAGAAGCCCAAGGTGCGGATGAGGCCTTTGTGACCTCCGCCACTGGATTTGCACAACCCGTCATCGAGATTGATGGCGCGACGATTGGGAATGGTGTTCCGGGGGATATCTCCAAACGCCTACGCGAGATTTACACCGAAGAGATGATTAAAGCCGCGATTTGAATTCGGACCGCCCAAATGGGCACCGCAACAAAAAGGCCCGCCAAATCGGCGGGCCTTTTCCAATTGAGAGGCGGCTATAAGCCAACCAGAACTACTCTCTAGGCACCTGCGGGAGCCGCGGGTGCCGTGGATGCGAATGAGAATGAGCCGTTGATGTTTGGAATGTCGGCGGCTGTTAGGCCGTCGAGTTGGACCAAGGCGATGCCGTTATACGTACCGACAAGGCCATCTGCGGTTTCCGTGAACACGACCGTGTCGCCCGTTTGAACTTCACCGACCCATTCCAGAACCAAGACGTCCTCGGCCACATCGAAATCTGTGATTGTCACCATGTGAGCGTCGTCTTGCGTGGAGCGGATCACGTCAAAAATGTCCTCGCCCGCTCCGCCTGTCGCAGTGTCGCCGTTGTCGACGACAATCGCGTCGTTACCTTCGCCACCATCTACCGTGTCTGGTGTTGGCTCATTGCCCTCTTGATAGGCAAAAAGGAAATCCCGATCTGCGGTGGAAAGTGCATCGTCACCCGCGCCGCCAAAGATTGCATTTGTTCCGAGCGCATCAAGAATCGTATCATCGCCCGCATCACCATTGATGGTGTCGTTTCCTGCCTGAAGAGATAAATCGTTGCTTGCGCCAGAGGAGTCGTTCCCATCGCCAAGATTGACGATGTCGTTGCCAAATCCACCTTCGACTGTGTCGTCTCCAAAGCCGCCATAGAGCGTGTCCTCGCCCGCGCCGCCAAAGAGCGTGTCATTGCCGCCATTTCCGCGAATGGTGTCATCGTTTTGGCCGCCGTCGATGGTGTCGCTGCCTTTGCCGCCACTAATCGTATCATTGCCGATGTTGCCAAAAATTGTATCGGCTGCTGCGCCGCCATTGATGAGGTCGTGACCCAGACCGCCGTCAATGGTGTCATCGCCCGCTCCGCCGTCAATGTCGTCTGCGCCATCTTCGCCGCGGATCGTGTCATTGCCAGGGCCACCTCGAATGATGTCGGCGCCGTTAGCGCCCGCTATCAAATCGTCGCCTTCGTTGCCGTCCAATGTGTCGCTACCTGCACCGCCGAAAATGCGGTCGTCGTCTTCGCCACCGTTGATGGTGTCATGTCCACCTAGACCGTAAAGAATGTCATTGCCGCCGTTGCCTGCGATCATGTCTGCAAGGCCATTTCCGCGCACGTGCTCGGCCTCATCTGTGCCCTCAAAAGGCGTGCCGTCCGTGAAAATTCTGTCTTCGGTGGTTTCTTCAGCGGGGGCTTCGGCTTCAGTGTCGTCGTCACCACCGTTATCGTCCCCAAATGCATCAACCAAGAACCCAAGACCAATGGCCCAAGGAAGTAGCGCTAAAACAGTTAACATAATTGACCCCGTGTTAAAACAGTAAGGCGCAAAATTGCGCATCCGATCACCCCTGACGGACGGGGGCAATAAATGCTTAAGGATATTTTGAGTCAAGAAAGTTTGACATTTTAGGGGCGTCTGTTGGCCTTGTCTGCGCAATCCTTCCTGTCTGGGTTGATTGTGCGTGGACGGGAAACAATAGGAGCGGGTGAGGTGTGTGAATTGCGTGTCTCGGTGTAGCGTCCGAGGCGACGCTAAAGGCCCGTTTTTGCCAAGGTATCGCACAGAATTGGCGCGAGTAAGCGCGCCCAATGGCTCTGTGCCTCAGGAGTTTCAATCAAATCCGAGCGCAGTTCGATCAAGACGTTCAAGCGGCCTTTGCGAAGCGCGTGTTGGTCGATGGAATCGCCAGGGAAGCGCCCCTCGTATGGTTCATTGTCTCCGATGCACAGACGCTCTCCGATTTTGGTGGCCTCAGCCACTAGGGTGGGGGCTTGTTCTAATGCCTTGATCAACGGATCGGTGAGGCGTTTGTCATGTGCGGACAGAATACCAATTTGCCACGGGCGGCGCGGACGTGATTTGAGTTGGGGTGTAAAGCTGTGGACGGCAAGGATCACAGTGTCGTCGCGCTGCTGCGCCAGTCTCTCATAGGCATCGTGATAAGGACGATAATAGCCATCAATGCGCCGAGCAATCTCGGAGGCACCTGCGTGTCGGTTCCCAGGAATGATCGACCCGTCGTAAATCTTGCGCACCAAAGTTGGGTCGTCCACGCCGCGGTTCGGGTCGATCACTAAGCGAGAAAACGTCGACAGGATTGCGGGACTGTCGAGGTGCTGTGCAAGCGCCAAAGCCACGCCACGCGCCCCGATGTCATAGGCGATGTGACGCGACATATCCGCAGGCGGCAGTCCCAGAGCCTCACCGCCCTCGGGCCAAATGTCATCGGGCACATAATTGCTTGCGTGGTCGCAGGTCACGAGCCACCGCCCTTTGCGGCTCTGTCCGATAATTTCAAAGGGAGGGGTTTGTGTCATGGCTCTGTCATCAATGATTTGCACTCCTGCTTAAAGTGTTTGCGCTAAAACCGCCAGTTGTGCAGCCCTCAAGTTTGCGGCATAGAGGGGGCGGCCCTGACAGAAATTAAATGACTTAAAAGGATGTAAGGCAGCATGCGACGCTTACGGAACGTGAAAATCGTGGCCACACTGGGGCCCGCTTCGAATGACTATGAAATGATCCGCGCTCTTGCCGAGGCGGGTGCGGACGTGTTCCGTCTCAACATGAGCCACGGTGAGCACGAAGAAATCCGCGTGCGCCATGAGATTATCCGCAAGGTCGAAACCGACCTTGGCCGTCCGATCGCGATTCTCGCTGACCTTCAGGGTCCGAAATTGCGGGTCGGTAAATTCTCCTCTGGTGCGCATGATCTCGAAGAAGGCGATAAAATCCGTCTTGATCTGGATGACACTCCCGGTGACAGCAAGCGCGTGCAACTGCCGCACCCCGAAATTTTCGCAGCTTTGAAGCCAGGCGCGAACCTGCTCGTCAATGACGGCAAAATCCGCCTGCAAGTCGAAGATTGCGGCGAAGACTACGCTAATTGTGTCGTTGTCGTTGGTGGCACGATTTCTGACCGCAAAGGCGTGAACGTCCCTGACGTGTTGCTGCCGCTTGCTGCATTGTCCGACAAAGATCGCAAAGACCTTGAGTTCACTTGTGAACTGGGTGTCGATTGGGTCGCTCTGTCCTTTGTGCAGCGCCCTGAGGATATGGTTGAGGCCAAAGAACTGGTGAACGGTCGTGCTGCGGTTTTGGCGAAGATTGAAAAACCTTCTGCCGTTGAAAACTTCGACGACATTCTGGCAGCATCCGACGGGATCATGGTTGCCCGTGGCGATCTTGGTGTTGAGCTTCCTGTCCATGCTGTTCCGCCGATCCAAAAACGCCTGATCCGCAAATGTCGTGCTGCTGCCAAGCCGGTGATTGTGGCGACGCAGATGCTTGAGAGCATGATTGAAAGCCCGATGCCAACCCGCGCCGAGGTCTCCGACGTTGCGACTGCGATCTATGAGGGCGCCGATGCCATCATGTTGTCCGCTGAATCCGCCGCAGGGAACTATCCTATTGAAGCCGTCACCACGATGAACAACGTGGCGATGGAGGTCGAAAACGACGCAACCTACCGCGAAGTGATCGACGCCTCCCGCTCGGCGGCCAAAGATACTGTGGCCGATGCCATCGTGTCCGCTGCCCGCGAGATTGCCGAGACCACCAACGTCAAAGCCATCGTGTGCTACTCCGAGAGCGGCACCACCGCGTCTTTGACGGCCCGCGAACGCCCACACGTTCCAATCATCGCCATGACGTCGCGCCGCAACACAGCGCGTAAGTTGTGCCTCTATTGGGGTATGCATTGCGTGATGACGGGTGAGGTCGAGCGCTTCAAAATGGCTGTGGTCAATGCGGCGCGTGCCGCTCGCACCGCAGGGTTCGCAACAGAGAAAGATATGATCGTTGTGACCGCAGGTATTCCGTTCAACCAACCAGGCTCGACCAATATTTTGCGCGTTGCCCCGTGTGAGGAACGCTTGATTTTCAACACCGATCCCGAATAATTGCGTTTGTAAAACGTTTTTGGAGCGGTGGGGTCAATGGATACCGATCTATTTCTTGTGCTTGGTGTGGCCATTCTGGTCCTCGCTATTCCAGCCGTGATTGGCGCACTTTCTGAGAGCCGCCCGCCCCGTGCGGCTGCCATGCTTGTGATGATCGGCGGAGGTCTTTTGATCTTCGCCGTCACGCAACATCCGGGCGGGTATTCCGTGGCAGATATCCCAATGGCGCTTACCCGCGTCCTCGGGCGTTATTTCTAAGGAAATTCGCTCCTAAATCTGACAATTTCCACAAACAGACTTGTCAAAGACCCACCTGCCGTGTACTTGCACGCGCTCATGGTGCGTGGCCGGCTAAAAGGCATGCCGAGTCGCGCGTTACAACCATCGAAATACGAAGGAGATGGAAATGCCCAAGATGAAGACAAAATCGAGCGCTAAGAAGCGCTTCAAAGTGACCGCCACAGGCAAGGTCATGGCAGGTCAGGCTGGCAAACGCCACGGCATGATCAAACGCCACAAGAAATTTATCCGTGACGCACGTGGCACTACCACGCTCTCCGCACCTGATGCGAAGATCGTGAAGTCCTACATGCCATACGACCGCTAAGAAGGAGCTAGGATATGTCCCGCACCAAAGGTGGTACCGTTACCCACGCCCGTCACCGTAAAATCGTTAAGGCCGCGAAAGGCTATTATGGCGCCCGTAGCCGTAACTTCCGCACCGCAACGCAGGCTGTCGACAAGGCAAACCAATACGCGACACGCGACCGTAAGAATCGCAAGCGTAATTTCCGCGCTTTGTGGATTCAGCGTATCAACGCTGCTGTTCGCGCCCATGACGATGGCTTGACTTACTCCAAGTTCATCAACGGCCTGTCCCTTGCGGGCATCGAAGTGGACCGCAAGGTTCTCGCCGATCTCGCCGTGCATGAGCCCGAAGCGTTTGGTGCCATCGTCGATAAGGCGAAGGCCGCGCTCTAAGCTACTCACCCTTTTCGGGTAGACATTTGAAGCCGCGGACCTCCTTTGGGGTCTCGCGGCTTCTTGCTTTTCAAACCCTCCGTGATACCAAGCGGGGGAACATGAATACGGGGCCATCCGATTGCGGACGTGCCCAGAATACAGGGGTGTCAGATGGACGACCTAAAGACCAAATACCTCACCGCCATTTTGAACGCGGGGGACGAAGCCACGCTTGAGGACATCCGCCTTCAGGCTGTCGGCAAAAAGGGCGAAGTGGCTCTGAAAATGCGCGAGCTTGGCAAGATGACGCCTGAGCAGCGCCAAGAGGTGGGCCCCAAACTCAACGCTCTCAAAGACGAAATCAACGCCGCACTCGCCGCCAAGAAGGTCGCACTCGAAGATGCCGCTCTTGAGGCGCGTCTGGCCGAAGAGTGGCTCGACGTCACGCTACCCGCGCGCGCCCGTCGCCAAGGGACATTGCACCCGATTTCGCGCGTCTCCGAGGAAATCTACGCCATCTTTGCCGATCTCGGATTCGCTGTGGCCGAAGGCCCGCAGATCGAGGATGACTGGCATAATTTCGATGCGCTGAACATTCCGCCACACCACCCCGCACGCCAAGAGCATGACACCTTCTACATGCACCGCGACGAGGGTGACGACCGCGCCCCGCACGTGCTGCGCACCCACACCAGCCCCGTGCAAATCCGCACGATGCTCGACGGTGGCGCCCCTGTACGCATCATCGCGCCGGGTCGTGTGTATCGCTGTGATTACGACCAAACCCACACGCCGATGTTCCACCAAGTCGAGGGCATGGCGCTCGGCAAGGATATCTCTATGGCGAACCTCAAATGGGTGCTCGAAGAGTTCTTTACCGCCTTCTTTGGTCGCCCCGTCAAAACCCGTTTCCGCGCCTCGCACTTCCCCTTCACGGAGCCATCCGCCGAGGTGGACGTGCAGTGCAAATGGGAAAACGGCACGGTCACTGTGGGCGAGGGCGACGACTGGCTCGAAGTGCTTGGCTCCGGCATGATGCACCCCAATGTCCTCAAGGCGGGCGGCATTGATCCCGCCGAGTGGCAGGGCTTTGCCTTTGGCATGGGCATCGACCGCCTCGCCATGCTGAAATACGGCATCCCCGATCTGCGCGCCTTCTTCGACAGCGACCTACGCTGGCTGCGCCACTACGGCTTTAGCCCGCTGAGCGTCCCGACCTTGGCGGGGGGGATTCACGGGTGACCACACACGAGACAATCACGGCATGTAAAAACATCTGCCGCGATTTTTCGTGGTTGGGGCAGTTTACGGATTGGGTCCCGTTTTTTTCGGCCGTAGTTGTAGTGATAGGCGGTACTATTGCTTATCGAGGCCAGAAAAAAGTCGACAGGAATGAACGTCAACATGAGGAAAAACGTTTGGCCTATGCTGCGTTTTTGGCGGCTTATAGCGAGTACGCCATAGATGCACATGCTAGCGGCGAAGGTACTATAGGTAAGTCAGAGGTTACAAAGATGACTTTAGCTGCTTCGCTAGTCACAATGTACGCCCCAATTGAGGTTAGCGACCTTGTTCGTGAATTGCTTAAGCAGCCGCTCGGAACAATTAGCGGTTCTTCAGGTACTGATGGCGAGGGCAAAAATGTTGGGCTCGCGGATGTGGTAAAGGCAATGAAGGCGGATCTCGATGGATAATTCGACTCCCAAAGGGATACTAAAATGACCAACCCAAACGACAACATGGAAGACCTCCAAGACACCTATCCCGGAGCAGGGACGTTTCGGTTGGCGGAGGATGAGGCGCGGTGTAATGCGCTTAACAAACTTGTCGCTGCGGGCAAGAAAACCGCGACCTGTTTGCCGTTTTCCGAGTTCGAGAACGATCCAGAGGCGCTGCCGCAAGTGGGTCGCGCGGACATCATTGCCAACTGGGACGGCACCCCCGCGATGGTCGTGCGCACGCTCAAAGTGGACCGCATCAAATTTCGCCACGTGACGCCGCAAATGGCGATGCTTGAGGGCGAGGACAAAGATATCGAGGCTTGGCGCAAACGCATCACCAAAGCCTTTGGCACCAAGGGCGAAAAAGGCATCGAGTTGGACCGCGATACGCTTTTGGTTTTTGAAACATTCGAATTGGTTGAGGATCTCGGCGTCCGTTAACGCCGCCTCCCGACACGCAAACCGACGCCCGTGTGGGCAAAGGAGACACCGACATGAAGTTCACCCTTTCTTGGCTCAAAGAGCACCTCGAAACCGAGGCCTCTCTCGACGACATTCTCTACGCGCTGACCGACCTCGGTCTCGAAGTGGAAGGTGTGGAAAATCCCGCCGAGGCGCTCAAGGGCTTTAAGTTGGTCAAAGTCAAAGAGGCCGAAAAGCATCCCGACGCGGACAAGCTGCGCGTGTGCACCGTCGAGACCGACGAGGGAGAGACCCAGATCGTGTGCGGTGCCCCGAATGCACGCGCAGGCATCACCGCCGTTCTCGCCAAGCCGGGCATGTATATTCCGGGCCTCGATATTACGATCTCCGTCGGCAAAATCCGTGGCGTTGAAAGTTTCGGCATGATGGCGTCGATGCGCGAGCTGAACTTGGGCGAGGATCACGACGGGATTATCGAGCTTGAGGGTGGCGAGGTCGGCATGGAGTTTGCCGACTATCTCGCTCAAACTGACCCGTCCAAGGTCGACCCCGTGATCGAGATTGCGATTACGCCTAACCGTCCCGACGCGCTTGGCGTTCACGGTATTGCTCGTGATCTGGCCGCGCGTGGTCTTGGCACGCTCAAGACACCTGCGACGCCGACCGTTGAGGGTGTATTCCCCAACCCGATCTCCGTGACGATTGAGGACGAGGCCAAGGACGGCTGCTACGTCTTTGCGGGGCGTTTGATCAAGGGCGTGAAAAACGGCCCCTCGCCACAGTGGTTGCAGGACCGTTTGACCGCAATCGGCTTGCGCCCGATTTCGGCCCTTGTCGATGTCACCAACTTTTTCACCTATGACCGCAACCGCCCGTTGCACGTGTTTGACGCGGGCAAAGTAGAGGGCGGGTTGACCATCCACCGCGCCAAGGGGGGCGAGCAATTGGTCGCTTTGGACGAGAAAACCTACACCATGCCCGAGGGCGCGATGGTGATCTCGTCGGGCGGTAACGTGGAGAGCGTTGCGGGTGTTATGGGTGGTTTGGACACGGGTTGCACCGAGGACACCGTGGATGTGTTTGTCGAGGCGGCTGTTTGGAACACGCTCGACATCGCCAAGTCCGGTCGTGCGCTCAAGATCAATTCCGATGCGCGCTATCGCAACGAGCGCGGCATTGATCCCGCCTACAACATGCAAGCGATGGAAGACGCCACGGCGATGATCCTGGAGCTGTGCGGTGGGACACCTTCCGAGGTGGTTGTCGCGGGTGAGGTGCCCGATGTGAGCCGCGCCTATCCGCTCGATACCGACCGCGTGCAATCGCTCGTGGGCATGGAAATCACGCCTGCGCGTCAGGTCGAAATTCTCACCGCTTTGGGGTTTGAAATGGATGGCGACATGGCGCGAGTGCCGTCGTGGCGTCCCGATGTGCTTGGCTCGGCGGACCTTGTTGAGGAGGTTGCGCGTGTCGAAAGCCTGACGCATCTGGAGCCAAAACCTTTGTCCCGTCCCACTGGTGTGGCAAAGCAAATCCAGACGCCAATGCAGGTGCGCGAAAGTGCGGCCCGTCATACGGCGGCGGCATTGGGCTACAACGAATGTGTCACCTATTCCTTTGTGGATGAAGCCTCTGCTGTTCTGTTCGGCGGTGGTAGTGATGCAGTGAAGTTGCAAAACCCGATTTCGTCCGAGATGAGCCATATGCGCCCTGACCTGTTGATCGGTCTGTTGCAAGCGGCGAGCCGCAATCAGGCGCGTGGTTTTGCCGATCTGGCTCTGTTTGAGTGCGGACCAGCGTTCCACGGTGGCGAGCCGGGCGAGCAGCATTTGCAGCTTGCGGGTTTGCTTGTGGGCGCGACTGGGCCCAAGGATGTCCACGGCGAGCGCCGCGTGATTGATCTGTTCGATGCCAAAGCCGACGCCGAGGCCGTTTTGGCGGCCATCGGTGCGCCCGCCAAGGCACAGATCATGCGCGACACAGCGGCGTGGTTCCACCCGGGTCGTTCGGGCAAAATCTGCCTCGGGCCAAAGAAAGTCCTCGCGCAATTCGGTGAGGTTCACCCCAAGGTGCTCAAGCAGATGGGCGTCAAAGGCCCCGCTGTCGCCTTTACCGTTTACCTTGAAGCGGTTCCGATGCCGCGCGGGGCTAAAGTGGCGCGCTCGGCGTTCTTCACCAACGACCTGCAGGTGGTCGAGCGTGACTTTGCCTTTGTTGTCGACAAATCCGTCAACGCGCTCGATGTGGTCAATGCCGCAGGTGGCGCAGACAAGGCGCTGATCGAAGAGGTGCGGGTGTTTGATGAATTCATCGGCGGCTCTTTGGGTGAGGATAAGAAATCCCTTGCCATCACCGTGCGTATTCAGCCCACGGAAGGTACGCTCAAGGAAAAAGACCTTGATGAGTTGTCGGCTAAGGTGGTTGCAAAAGTCGAGAAAGCCACAGGCGGCGCTCTGCGCGGGTAACGCGGCCCACGCTTATTATGCTATGCAAAAGGAGGCTTCGGCCTCCTTTTTACTGAGACAGGGAGAAAGCAATGAAAGTCTATTTGTCAGGAGAAATCCACACCGATTGGCGCGATCAGATTGTTGAGGGCGCAGCGGGTCTTGATATCGAATTTTCTGCACCCGTGACGGATCACGCAGCTTCGGATGATTGTGGTGTCACAATCCTTGGGGCCGAGGACAATAAGTTCTGGCACGATCATAAAGGCGCGAAGCTCAACGCGATCCGCACCCGTATGGCCATTGAAGCGGCGGACGTGGTCGTTGTGCGGTTTGGTGAAAAATACAAACAATGGAACGCCGCGTTTGATGCGGGCTATGCCGCAGCCAAAGGTAAGGCGTTGATTGTGATGCATGGCGCGGATCATCAACACGCGCTGAAGGAAGTGGATGCTGCGGCGCTTGCCGTTTGCGAAACGCCGCAGCAGGTGGTCGAGATGCTCACCTATGTGTTGAATGGAGCTTTGCCGTCCTGATTATTCGGGGCGCGCGGGAATGTTTTTCGCGCGCTGCACGGCGGGACGGGCATAGAAGCGGTCGATGTAGGCGGGGACGTTTTTAAGCTGATCCGCACCTGTGATCTCCTTGGCCCCGTAAAAGTCGAGTGCATTGAGCCACGGCGCGAGCGCCATGTCGGCAATCGAATAGTCACCCATGATCCAATCGCGCCCGTCAAGACGCTGCTCAACCACGTTCAACAACCGTTTGGCCTCATTCGCATAACGGTCGCGGGCGGTTTTGTCCTCCATCGCGCTGCCTGCGAATTTGTGGAAAAAACCGAGCTGACCAAACATCGGTCCAACACCGCCCATTTGGAACATCACCCATTGGATTGTTTCAATGCGGGTCTTGGGATCATCGGACAGGAATTGCCCTGTCTTCTCCGCAAGATAAAGCAAGATCGCGCCGCTTTCGAACAACTCGATTTGTTGTCCGTCAGGACCGTCGGGGTCAATGATCGCGGGGATTTTGTTGTTGGGATTTAGCGCAAGAAATTCGGGGCTTTTCACATCAGCATCGGACAAAGTGATGAGGTGTGGCTCATAAGCCAACCCCATTTCTTCGAGGGCGGCGGAGACTTTCACCCCATTGGGTGTCGGAAAGGAATAGAGTTGCAACACCGATGGGTCTTTGGCGGGCCAACGGGCGGTGATCGGGTGTGTCAGTGTCTGTGTCATGGAGTAACTTTCTGAGGCTTTTTTGCATTCTATCCCTACGTAAGTGTGCCGTAGTGGTGTCAAAAGGGCTAGAGACTGTTCGGAAATCTGCTATGCAGTGTGCAGTGCTGTGGCAGGTTGTCGCAGTTGTTAGAGGTACTAGAGTGGGGAATTTTCCATGTTGAAAGAATTCAAAGACTTCATCGCCAAGGGCAATGTCATGGACATGGCTGTTGGTATCATCATCGGTGCGGCCTTCACCGCGATCGTGAAATCCTTGGTCGACGACCTGATCAACCCGTTCATCGGTTTGTTCATGGGCGGCATCGACTTTGCGAACAAATACATTGTGCTGTCGGGTGACGTCGCCGCCGGCACGGCTCTTGCGGACGCTCGCGAAAGTGGCGCTGCGATTTTCGCCTATGGCTCGTTCATCATGGCAATTATCAACTTCCTGATCATCGCATTCGTGGTGTTCATGCTTGTGCGCTATGTCAACAAAATCAAAGCAGCGGCAGAAAAGCCTGTTGAGGCCGCTCCAGAAGCGCCTGCGGGTCCATCGGAACTCGACGTATTGCTTGAAATTCGCGATTCGCTTGCGAAGAAATAAGTGACATTATCCGCGCAATGCTGCGTGGTAGTGAAAAGAGGCCCGTCGGATTGCTCCGGCGGGCCTTTTGCGTGGCAGGGATGCCACGACTTGGGGGATACATCTTATCATACGGGGGCGACGAGGATTTCCGTCGCGCTTGCGCCGATAAAGATGCTGTGGAACACTCTCCCGTAACTTGGGTTAGTTCGGGATAATCTGCCATCATGACGACATTGGACGATACAGATCGCCGTATCTTGCGCATTTTGCAGCGCAATGGCCGCATCTCAAACGCAGATTTGGCTGTGCAGGCCAATGTCTCGTCTTCGGCCTGTCACCGCCGCGTGCAGCGTATGGAGGCGGAGGGTGTCATCCGGGATTACGCCGCGATGATCGACCCGCGTCATGTGGATCGCCGCGCGACGGTGTTTGTTGAGGTCACACTCGACAGTCAGGCAGATGAAACGCTCGATGAGTTCGAGCGGGCGGTGGCCTTGGTCGAGGATGTGTTGGAGTGTCACCTGATGGCAGGCTCAGCGGATTACATGCTCAAAGTTGTAGCTGCTGACACGGAACATTTCGCGCTTGTTCACCGTCAACTGGTACGCCTTCCCGGAGTTCAAAAAATGCAATCTTCCTTTGCAATGCGCACGGTTTTCAAAACCACGGCCCTGCCTGTGTGAGGAGACGCAGGTTGTCGAGTTTGTGAAAATACACACATTCGTGGTATGAACGTTGCTGTCGTTTTGGGAGGACGCAGTCAATGAGACGACTAAAGCACGCAGATAATGTCATTTCCGCCGTCGAATCGGGATCTGTTGGATCGCGCCTGACGGCGAGTTGGCGACGGTCCATCAACAAGCATGGCCTTGATCCGACACTGAGCCACGCCCCGCGACGGTATGAACGTAGCGAGGTTGATAAACGTCGTGACAGCATGGGCTCTTTCATGGAGCTGGCCACCCCGAAACTTGATCACCTGTTCCAGATGGTGGGCCAAACGGGCTGTTGCGTGTTGCTGACCGATCGTGAGGGTGTTGTGCTTGATCTGCGCTCCTCTGATGGGGATGCCGCGACTTTTGACAAATGGGGCCTATGGTATGGCGCTGATTGGTCGGAGAGAGCCGAAGGCACCAACGGGATCGGGACGTGTATCGCTGAAGCCCGTCAGCTCACTATCCACCGAGACGAACATTTCCTGAGCCGTAACACTGTAATGTCCTGCATGGACGCGCCGATTTTTGGCCCTGATGGTGAGTTGATTGCGGCGCTTGATGTGTCGTCCTGTCGAGCTGATCAGACGGAGGCCTATACGCGGCTGATCTCGGGGGTCGTGGCACAGACCGCCAAGCAGATCGAAACCGAAGCCTTCCGCGCGGCCTTTCCCAAGGCCCGTATTGTCACCTCACCCGAAGAGCGCCCCGAAGGCGCGGTTTTACTGGCCGTGGATAGCGATGACATCATTGTCGGGGCGACCCGTGCAGCACGGCGTGTGTTCGATTTGGGACAGGGAGGCGCTCTTACACCGCGTCCTGCCTCGGATGTCTTGGGGCGCGACACCACTGCGTCCGCCTTGGAGCGGGCTGAACGCGCCGCGCTTAAACGTGCCATCGCGCGCTCTGGCGGCAATCTCTCGGCGGCGGCGCGTGAGCTTGGAATCGGACGTGCGACGCTCTACCGCCGCATGAGTCGCCTCGGCATCGAGGTGACTTGACGCCCTAGATTTCTCCACGATCTGCTTGTTTGCGCATGCAATCTGTCTCGAAGTGTCTCACCTGTGAGACACTTTGGCCGTGTTGGACAGGTCGGGGGGGCTGACTGAGCCCCAATCAGGTTGGCATGCTCTTGGAATACCGGCGGGAGGACGCCGGCATTCTTGGAGGAGAAAAATCTATGAACGTTCAGTCCAAACCTGACAGCAAATACGTCAATCCATTTAAGGCTAAATACGACAACTTCATTGGCGGCAAATTCGTGCCCCCTGTGAATGGGAAGTATTTCGAGAACATCACGCCGATCACAGGTCAAAAAGTCTGTGATGTGGCGCGTTCGGACGCCGCTGATGTCGAGTTGGCTCTCGATGCCGCTCATGCTGCAAAAGAGGCATGGGGCAAACGCTCCGCGACCGACCGCTCCAACCTCTTGCTCAAAGTTGCAGATGTTATCGAGGAGAACCTCGAACTCATCGCGACGGCGGAAACATGGGACAACGGCAAGCCGATCCGTGAAACGATGGCGGCTGATATTCCTTTGGCCGTTGACCACTTCCGTTACTTCGCATCTGTGCTGCGCGGTCAAGAAGGCACGATGTCCGAACTCGACGAAGACACCGTTGCCTACCACTACCATGAGCCACTTGGCGTTGTCGGTCAGATCATTCCGTGGAACTTCTCGATCCTGATGGCCGCGTGGAAAATCGCACCTGCATTGGCTGCGGGCAACTGTATCGTGCTCAAGCCTGCCGAACAGACGCCTGCCGCGATCATGGTTCTGGCCGAGTTGATTTCCGAAGTGTTGCCCGCAGGCACGCTTAACATCGTTAACGGCTATGGCGCCGAAGTTGGTGCGCCGCTTGCGCGTTCCCCACGCATCGCCAAAATCGCCTTCACAGGCTCGACGGCCACGGGTCGCATGATCATGCAATACGCCACCGAGAACCTTATTCCTGTGACGTTGGAACTTGGTGGGAAATCCCCCAACATCTTCTTCTCCGACGTGATGCGCGAAGATGACGCTTTCCTCGACAAAGCGGTCGAAGGCTTCGTTCTGTTTGCCTTTAACCAAGGCGAGGTCTGCACCTGCCCGAGCCGTGCGCTTATTCAGGAAGACATCTACGAAGAGTTCATGGAACGCTGCATTGCCCGCGTGAAAGCCATCAAACAAGGCGATCCACGCGACATCAACACAATGGTCGGCGCACAGGCCTCGCAAGAGCAGCAGGAGAAAATCCTGTCCTACCTCACGATTGGTCGTGAAGAGGGCGCTGAAGTGCTGACGGGTGGTGATGCTGCACGTTTTGACGGTGATCTGACGGACGGGTTCTACATTCAGCCTACGATCCTCAAAGGTCACAACAAAATGCGGGTATTCCAAGAAGAAATCTTTGGTCCAGTTGTGTCTGTGACGACCTTTAAAACCGAAGAGGAAGCCTTGGAAATCGCAAACGACACCATGTATGGCCTCGGTGCCGGCGTTTGGTCGCGTGACATGAATACATGCTACCGCTTTGGACGCCACATTCAGGCTGGGCGCGTTTGGGTCAACAACTACCACGCCTATCCGGCACATGCGGCCTTCGGTGGTTACAAGCAATCGGGCGTTGGACGTGAAAACCACAAAATGATGCTCGACCACTATCAACAGACGAAAAACATGCTCGTCTCCTATAACCCGAACAAACTGGGCTTCTTCTAAGCCCCTCTTTGATCTGGTTTCGGGTGTCTGTTTCGACGCCCTCCCTATGAGACGCGCGGTGTCTTCTCCCCGTACGTAGCCGCGCGTCTCGACCCAACTTGCGGTGGTCCTGTTTCATCGGGCCACCGCTTTTTATTTGGAGGATGTGATATGACTGTTGATCGTGTTGTTGCGACCGAGGCCGCTTTGGCGCTTCTGGACGAAATCCGCGCCGATCATGGCGATGTGATTTTTGTGCAATCGGGTGGGTGCTGCGATGGCTCCTCGCCGATGTGTTACAAAGAGGGCGATTATCTGATCGGGTCACGCGATGTCCATCTGGGCGATGTTGCGGGGGTACCAGTGTGGATTTCAGAAACCCTGTTCGAGATTTGGCGCAACAGTCAAATGATCCTCGACGCTGGCGATGGGAACGGCGCGGGCTTTTCCCTCGATACGGGGCGCGGCAGATGTTTCCACTCCAAATCGCGCCTGTTCACTGATGAGGAATATGCACAATTGAGCGCGTAGCGTTTACCCATTTGAGCGACAGCAATGGACAATCGCGGCAAAATCTTTTAACTTGCCAAAAATTGCGCAGACTACCTGCGCGCCGATTGGACATTCCCACATGATTACGCCCCTCTCTGACGCGCTTTCCGAGCGCGGTTACGACACTTTGACCGATGTACAAACCGCTGTTACGGCTCCCGAATTGGAACAGGCCGACCTGCTTGTCTCGGCTCAGACGGGGTCGGGTAAGACGGTTGGCTTTGGTCTCGCCATTGCGAAAACGCTTTTGGGCGACGAGATTCGTTTTGGTCCCGCTGCGGCACCACTCGCGCTCGCAATTGCGCCGACCCGTGAGTTGGCGATGCAGGTCGCCCGCGAACTTGAATGGCTTTATGCCAAAACAGGGGCCAAGGTTGTGACCTGTATTGGTGGCATGGACGCACGCACAGAGCGCCGCGCCTTGGAACGTGGCGCACATATCGTTGTTGGCACACCTGGACGTTTGCGCGATCACATCATGCGCCGCGCACTTGACCTCGACGACATCCGTGCTGTGATCCTTGATGAGGCGGACGAGATGCTCGATCTGGGTTTCCGTGAAGACCTCGAGTTCATGCTTAGCGAATGTCCAAAAGACCGTCGCACCTTGATGTTTTCGGCAACGGTATCCAAGTCGATTAGCCAGATCGCGACGAATTTCCAACGCGATGCGGTGCGGATTTCGACTGTGTCCGACCGCGATCAACACGCCGATATTTCCTACCAAGTGATCCAATGTGCTCCGCGCGATGCCGAGCACGCGATCATCAACCTGTTGCGCTTTCACGACAGTCAGACCTCGATTGTGTTCGCCAATACCCGCGCCGCCGTGGCGCGTCTGACTGCTCGTTTTGCCAACCGTGGGTTCTCGGTTGTGAGCCTGTCGGGTGAGTTGTCTCAGGACGAGCGTAGTCATGCATTGCAAGCGCTTCGTGATGGACGTGCGCGTGTTTGTGTCGCCACGGACGTTGCGGCTCGCGGCATTGACCTGCCCAACCTCGAACTTGTGATCCACGCTGATATTCCAACCAACACCGAAGGTTTGTTGCACCGTTCTGGCCGTACTGGCCGTGCGGGGCGCAAGGGTACATCCGTTCTGATCGCGCCTGACAATGTCGCGAAGAAGGCGCAGCGCCTTTTGAAATGGGCCAAGATTGACGCCGAATGGCGTGGCGCGCCCACTGCCGAAGAAATTCTGGCACTCGACGAGACCCGTCTGATCGAGGACGCGGCATGGACCGAAGAGTTGACGGAAACCGAAACGGCATTTGCGGCGACCTTGCTTGAGAAGTTCAGCCCCGAACAAGTTGCTGCGGCCTGCTTGCGTCTCTATCGTGCGGGTCTTTCCGCGCCCGAAGAGATCAATGTCCATACCGGTGGGCGCCCGCAAAAAGACATCCGCGAGACCTTTGGCCCGTCTAAATGGATTGCGCTGTCTGTCGGGCGCGACAAAAATGCCGAGCCACGGTGGCTTTTGCCACTGTTGTGCCGTGCGGGGAACATCGACAAATCTAAAATCGGCAAGATCAAAATGGAAAACACGGAAACCTTCGTGGAACTCCAAGAGGCCGCTTTCCCTGATTTCATGAAACAGCTTGGCGCAGGTGGTGAGCTTGAGGACGGTGTGACGGCGCGCGCTGTTGAGGGCACGCCGACGTTCAGTTCTGGTGGGCCGCGCTCACCCAAAGCGCGCTTTGACGGACACAGCGGCAAGCCACGTGGCAATAAGCCGAGCTATGGTAAGCCCAAGTTTGACAAGCCGCGCGGGGATAAGCCGTCATACGACAAACCTCGTGGCGACAAGCCGAAATACGACAAGTTTGAAAAACCTGCGCGTAAGGAGCGTGATGACACCGTTCATGCGCCTGCGAAGCCGCGCAAGGACAAGCCTGCAAGCAAGTATAAGGGCAAACCAAAACCCGCAGGGGCAGGCGGCGATTACAAATCCACAGGTGGCAAGCCTGCTGGAAAACCCGCAGGAAAGCCCAAAGGTGGTAAGCCCGCAGGCAAGTTCGACAAAACTGGCTCGGGTAAAAAGCCCCACCGTAAGGGCGCTGCGCCTAAAGGCGGCCCAAAGGGCGGCGACGCGGTTCTGACACGTAAGAAATAGGCGCGAAATATTGCGACACGGTTGAGGGCGGTTTGATCTTGGGTCGGGCCGCCTTTTTCGTGTCCACCTTCCTGCGCCTTTGCCACATGCAAAACAAAACCCCCGCAACCCAAAAGGGTGCGGGGGTTTGTAATCTTTTATGTCCTAGCACTTGCGTGCATCGGACCGTTCTAACATCGAACGGCTTTAGCTCTTAGAGCATACCTTCGCGTTGAGCTTTTTTACGAGCCAACTTGCGAGCACGCCGTACGGCTTCAGCTTTCTCGCGTGCCTTCTTGACGGAGGGCTTTTCGAAATGTTGCTTGAGCTTCATTTCACGAAAAACGCCTTCGCGTTGAAGTTTTTTCTTCAGAGCACGGAGTGCCTGATCGACGTTGTTATCACGAACGCTAACCTGCATGTGGTGTCACCACCTTCCTAAGTTAGATTTGCATGAATTGCAGGAAGTCGCCATATAGCAAAGTGGTACTTCCTTGTCTACTATGTCCCTATCTCCAAAAAGGACTGATCCGATGCAAACCACCGCTTATCTCGACCCAACGCGTGAAAAATTGCTCGATGCGGCGCTTCCGCACGTGGTTTTCGACGGATGGGGGGCCGAGACGTTCAAGGCGGCAGTCGCTGATTCGGGGATTTCAGAGGCTTTGGCCAACGTGTCTGCGCCGCGCGGTGCTGTTGATTTGGCTGCGGCCTATCACAAGCGCGGCGACCGCGCGATGCTCGCGGCGCTTGCGGATGCCGATCTGGGCGCGATGCGGTTTTCTGATCGGATCGGTCATGCTGTGTGGTTGCGATTGCAGGCCGTTGATCGTGAGGTCGTGCGCCGTGGCATGTCGCTCTTTTCCTTGCCGCACTATGCGCCTGAGGGGACCAAGTTGCTTTGGGAAACGAGCGATGCGATTTGGAATGCGATGGGCGATACGTCGCGCGATGTGAATTGGTACACGAAACGCGCCACGCTTTCGGGGGTTTTTGCCTCCTCCGTGCTGTTCTGGCTTGGAGATGACAGCGAGGATTTCGCCGAAACCCGCGCCTTTATCGACCGTCGTATCGCCAACGTGATGCAGATCGAAAAGGCCAAGGCCACGGTGCGCGATAACAAGGCACTCTCGGCGCTTTTTGCACTGCCCAATGCGATCCTTGGTACGATCAAGGCCCCTGCGGGCGTTGGTCGTGACGATATCCCTGGCACACGTGCCGACTAATTCGAGACACCGGAGAATCCTATGAGCCTTCCCACCACCATGCGCGCTGTAGAAATTTCACAGGCGGGTGGCCCTGATGTGCTGCGCCTTTGCTCGCGCCCTGTGCCTGTGCCGCGCGCCGATGAGATCGTGATCAAGGTGGCCTATGCGGGCGTAAACCGTCCCGATGCATTGCAGCGGGCAGGGCTCTACAATCCTCCTGCGGGCGCATCTGATTTACCCGGGTTGGAAGCGGCGGGCGAAGTGGTGGCCGTGGGCGCATCGGTGTCGATGTGGGTCGTGGGCGATCAGGTTTGTGCGCTTTTGCCCGGCGGTGGCTATGCCGAATATGTGGCGACTCCAGCGGCACATGCGTTACCCGTTCCAACGGGGCTGTCTCTTGAACAAGCCGCTTGTCTACCTGAGACGTTTTTTACGGTCTGGTCGAACGTATTCGAGCGCGGTGGGCTGCAAGCGGGCGAGCGGTTTTTGGTGCACGGCGGCTCTTCGGGCATTGGCACGACCGCGATCCAATTGGCCCGAGCTTTTGGTGCGCGAGTTTTTGCAACGGCAGGGTCTGGCGAGAAATGCGCGGCCTGTGTGGACCTCGGAGCCGAACGCGCGATCAATTACCGCAACGAAGATTTCGTCGATGTGATGAAGGGGGAGGGCGGTGCCAACCTGATCCTCGATATGGTCGGCGGTGACTACATTCCGCGCAATGTCAGGGCGTTGGCGATGGAAGGGCGGCTCGTCAATATAGCCTTTTTGCAAGGCTCAAAGGCGGAGTTGAATTTTGCCGCTGTTATGATGCGGCGTCTGACGCTGACTGGCTCGACCTTGCGCCCGCAATCCGACGCGCAAAAGGCGCGGATTGCCGAGGCGTTGCGTGCCAAAGTCTGGCCCCTGATTGCATCGGGTCGCGTCGCTCCCGTGATAGACAGTCGCTATGCGTTGGCGGATGCAAGTGCCGCCCACGCCCACATGGAAAACGGCGCACACATCGGGAAAATCGTACTTGAGATTTGAGGGCGCTATTCGATGTCCTGCAAAAGGGCGTCGGTGAGCGTGCAATCGCGGATCGTATCTTGTCCACATTTGCGCGGTTCCAGATCGGGGGTCATGCACACGCGCACCTCTTGTATACGATAATCTTTGCACGTCACCGTGATCTCGTTGGCGTCCAATCCCTCGTTCACGTTCATGAAGGCCTCTTCAATAACCGAGGCGGGCACTTTGATGTCGTGCGGTAGTTTCATAAAGGCCGACGGGCGTTTGATCTTTTCATAGGCGGCACGCGACAGGTCAAGGTACTCTTGTGCCTCTAGGCCAGAGCAGCGCCCGTGTTTTTTCCACTGATACCACGCGGCTCCAGCAGTCCCCATGATGTCTTCCATTGCAGCGGTCTGGCTGCGAGAGGGATCGCGCACAGGACTGTGACAATAGGAGGGCCAACCGTCTTCGTATTGGGGCCAGAGCCCGTGCAAAACCCATCCAAGCTCGCGGTCGCATTGCGGAGAATTGCGAGCGTCACCTTCAAGGGCGCACCACGTCGGAGACCACGACAATGACAAGACGTAGTAGTCAAAGTCGCCTGCGGTCTCACCGTCGGCCCATGCGGCCAGTCCAAACGTAGATACGGCCAACGTCAGAGCCGTTACCAATCGTTTACTCATTTTCTCTTCCCCTTACGCAATTTCCGCACTATACACCGCCCAAGTTCCCTTACAACGGATACGTCCCCAAAGTGGGAAAGCCTTTTCAGGCGACGGAGAAGTTCTGTTCGGGGCACAGGCATCGCAAGGAGAGTATTCCATGGCAAAACCAATTATGGCGAAAGCCACCGCCGTTTGGCTCGTCGACAACACGACGCTGAGCTTTAAACAGATCGCTGACTTTTGTGGTCTTCACGAGCTTGAGGTTCAGGGCATCGCTGATGGTGATGTGGCTGCGGGTGTGAAAGGATTTGATCCGATCGCAAACAACCAGTTGACCGCAGACGAGATCAAATCTGCTGAAGAGAACCCTGCGCAGAAGTTGAAGCTGAAGTTCAACCCTGCTGCGTCTGGCGAGGAAAAACGCCGTGGCCCACGCTACACGCCGTTGTCAAAGCGCCAAGACCGCCCCAACTCGATCCTGTGGCTCGTTAAATTCCACCCTGAATTGGCTGATTCCCAGATTGCCAAGCTCGTTGGCACGACCAAACCGACAATCCAGTCGATCCGTGAACGCACCCACTGGAACATTGCCAACATGCAGCCGATTGACCCTGTTGCCTTGGGTCTGTGTAAGCAGACCGAGCTTGACGCCGCTGTGCAAAAAGCCGCCGCGAAACGGGCTGCCGATGGCGCCGCGATGACCGATGACGAACGTCGCAAGCTGCTCTCTACAGAGCAATCCTTGGGTATGAGCGCCGAGCCAAAAATGCCGACGGCTATTTCGGGTCTCGAAGCCTTCTCCCTGTCGCGTGATATCGACGACGAAGACAAAGAAGCTCCTGTCCCTGATGCTGACAGTTTCTTCAACCTGCCCGACAAAGATGATGACGAGGGCGACGACGATTGATGCCTAAACGGGCATGGTCCTGAAATGCGCAAAGCCCGCCAATTTGGCGGGCTTTTCTGTGTTTAGTGTTTGGCCTCGGGTTAGATTCCTTTGCGCGCTCTTAATGCGGCTGTGATTGTTCCGTCATCAAGATAGTCAAGTTCGCCACCGATAGGCACGCCTTGGGCCAGTGAGGTTACGGCGCAGCGGTCGGACAGTTGGTCCGCGATGTAGTGGGCGGTTGTTTGGCCGTCGACTGTGGCGTTGAGCGCGAGGATTACTTCGGTGATCTGTTCGTCTGCGACTCGGCGGACAAGGGCAGGGATGCGTAAGTCCTCGGGGCCGATAGCATCCAGTGCGGACAGTGTCCCGCCAAGAACGTGGTAGCGCCCGCCAAAGACGTTTGCGCGTTCCATTGCCCAGAGGTCGGCAACATCCTCGACCACGCAGATTTCGCCGTTGGCGCGTTTGCCAGATGTGCAGATGTCGCAAATGTCAGAGGTGCAGATGTTTCCGCATTGCAGGCATTCACGCGCGCTGTCGGCCACGCCTTGCATGGCGGTGGCGAGGGGGGCCATGAGGCGGCTGCGTTTTTTGATCAGGTGGAGAACCGCACGGCGTGCCGAACGCGGACCAAGGCCCGGAAGCCGTGCCATGAGGTCAATCAGATCTTCGATGTCCTGTGTCGCGTCCCCCACCTCAAGCAGCCTCAGAACGGCATTTTGAAATCAGCGGGCAGGCCAAGACCCTCGGTCACTTGTGCCATTTCTGATTGGGCGCGCTCGGAGGCTTTGGCCTGTGCGTCTTTGATCGCGGCAAGGATGAGATCCTCAACCACTTCTTTCTCGTCGGGGTTAAAGATCGAGGGGTCGATTTCGAGCGCTGTCAGCTGACCTTTGACGGTGGAGGTGGCTTTGACCAAACCTGCGCCGCTTTCACCCACGACTGTCATGTCGTCCATTTTCTCTTGCAGGTCAGCCATTTGCTGCTGCATTTCTTTGGCTTTTTTCATCATGCCGGCCATATCGCCGAGATTGCCAAGTCCTTTGAACATATCGTGTCTCCTGTACGGTTAAGCGTTAGATACGCGTCGTAGTGTTGGTTCTCAAGGCCAGCCATGTATTGAGACGCCACATTGCCCATGCCAAGGGGATCGCAGTGAGCCCCGCGATGACATAGGCCAAGGGTTGGTCGGCATAGCTTTCGAACATTTGAGTGTAGGCATGGATGGCCCCGAAGGTCACCGCAGTGTTGAGCAGACCGCGCAAACCGCGATGCGCGGCGAAGGCCGCAACTGCCACAAGAGCCAAGGCCCAAAGAATAGCATAGGCCTGTTCGGAAATCACCAAGGTCGTGGCTTCAAAGGCTTCACGTGCGGCTTGAGCTGTCTCGTAATCGGGGTAATTCTGCCAATAGGTATGCTGGCCCCAAAGGCTCTCGCCGACAACATCGCCCCAAAGCGAGCCGACAAGGGCGCACATGTTGGCGACGATAAAGGCAATTATCGCGAGCAGGGTTATATGCCGTCCGACGCGGTCACCCCAACGGTTGCGCGTGAGCAGGGCAAGAACAATCAAGCCTGACATTTGCAGAATGGAGAGCGTCGATTCTTTGGAGTAAAATGCATAAGCCGCGTGATAATATCGTGTGTTTGCATCAAGGATTTGTGCGAAGGGGATAATCGCGAGGGCGGTGATGAAACGCACATCGACAAAGAGCCCGGATGCCGCGATTGCAACTGCGCCGTATAATAGGAACAACGCCTTGGACCATCCCACCATTTCGGCTTGGTCGAGCCAAAAGGCGCATCCCGCAAGGTGCAGGGCGACGCCCATGATGAAGATGGCACCGATAATAAACGGATGATGCGTGGGGCGACGAAATATCCATGCGGCGGGCAGGGCCACCACGATGCCCGCGATCGATGCCGCAGGTCCTGCAATCGGCTCGTGATAGAGGAATAGTTCCGTCCCAAAGCCACCGATCAACATGCCTGCGCCGATGAGGGTTGCCGCCTGACCAAACATGGACAGGCTATCGCTCTTACGGTTCAGGATCAAAGCTCCGAGAAGCAAAAGACCTGCGCCAAGGCCGGCCACAGATCGCGCGTCTGCGAGAAAGGCAATGAGACCGATTGTCGACGCGAAAATACCGCCCGTCAGGATAATATTGATGACCATCCGCATCATTGTGTCACGCGCACGATCTTCGATCTGCGCGGCTTGGTCTGGCGTAATAACGCCGTCTTTGACGAGCTGATGTGTGTCTGCGAGTGCGTGCATGATGCCCTTTCGTGAGCGGTCCGCGGAGATCAATCCTCTTCGAACGGATCCCATTCGTCTTCGACTTCTTCGAGCGCTTCAGATGCGGCTTGGGCGGCGATCTTTTCGGGCGTGCGGATGTCCGCGATTTTGGCGTCGGGGAACAGCTCGAATACCTTCGCAACCATCGGGTGACTTTTGGCGGCGGCCTCAAGAGCGAGGCGGTCGGCATCCATCAATTCGCGCAGGGTTTTTGTGCCTTCGGGGGCGGTGGCAATCGACACGCCCCAACGGTGCCCTGTAAAGGACTGCAAGCGGCTCGATAGACGAGATGCAAGATCAGCGGGCGCATCCCCGACGGGTTCAAATTCGATCCGACCAGGTTTGTAGCTTGCCAAACGCACGTGATTTTCCACGTCGATCTTGAGCTTCATATCGCGGTGGTAGCCGATCAACTCGACGACGTCCTCGAACCGCGCATATTTGGCGAGGCCCGCGTCGGGCGCTTGAGCGGGGGCGGCTTGTGCTGACATGGTCGGGGCATGGGTCATGCCACCTGAACCGCCTGCGGGGGCGCTGCCCTGTGCAGATGTCGAATTGCCACCTCCACCACCGGAGGGCGCACCTCCTGCGGGACCAACAGGGGGGCGTGGAGGGGGATTTTGCTCGTTGAGTTTGCGCACCAAATCCTCGGGCATGGGTAGATCAGCCACATGAGTGAGGCGAATGATCGCCATTTCGGCGGCCATCATGGCGTTGGGAGCTGCTGCAACTTCTTCGAGGGCTTTGAGCAGCATTTGCCACATCCGCGATAGAACGCGCATGGGTAGCTTTTCGGACAGGGCCAGTCCTCTTGCGCGTTCATCGGGTGAAATGGTCGGGTCGTCAGCGGCGTTTGGCGTGATTTTGATCACCGATACCCAGTGGGTTATGTCCGCCAGATCGCGTAGCACGGCGAGCGGGTCGGCCCCGTCGGCATATTGCCCGCTGAGTTCTTCGAGGGCGGCTGCCGCATCGCCCGCCATTATCATGTCGAACAGATCAAGCACACGGCCACGATCCGCAAGGCCAAGCATGGCGCGGACCTGATCTACGGTGGTTTCACCTGCGCCATGCGAGATGGCTTGGTCCAAGAGAGATAGAGCGTCGCGGACGGAGCCTTCGGCCGCGCGGGTAATGAGGGCAAGGGCGTCTTGCGCCACGTCCGAGCCTTCTTTCTCGGCGATAGAGGCAAGGTGGGCCATCATCACCTCGGGCTCAATGCGCCGTAGATCAAAGCGCTGACAGCGCGACAGAACCGTGACGGGCACCTTGCGGATTTCCGTGGTCGCCATGATGAATTTGGTATGGGCCATTGGCTCTTCGAGGGTTTTGAGCAGCGCGTTGAACGCGGCGGTCGAGAGCATGTGAACCTCATCGATGATGAAGATCTTATAGCGCCCTTCGGCGGGGCGGGTGCGCGCCATTGAGTTCAGCTCACGGATATTGTCGACACCTGTTGAGGAGGCAGCGTCAATTTCCAGAACGTCAAAGAAGCGACCTTCACTGATGCCGATGCAGGGTTTGCACTTCCCGCAAGGCTCGGTGGTAGAGCCGCCCTTGCCATCAGGCCCAATACAGTTGAGCCCCTTGGCGATGATCCGTGCCGTGGTGGTTTTCCCCGTCCCGCGAATCCCCGTCATGATGAAAGCTTGGGCGATGCGGTCGGCGGCAAAGGCGTTTTTGAGGGTGCGCACCATCGCGTCCTGACCGATCAAGTCGGCGAAGGTCTCTGGGCGGTATTTGCGTGCTAGGACCTTATATCCGTCGGTGTTCTCGCTCATGCGCAGTCTCCCTTATCGCCGCTCAAGGTAAGGGGGCAGAGCCCCCCCCGCAAGCGGGTTTCACTCGCCGCGTCGTGCCTTTTTGGCTTTCATAACCGACTTGGCCATTTTGGAGAATTTGCGGCCCCGATCGCGGGCTTCCGCGACGGTTTCGGAGTTGCGCTCGTCTTCCTCGCGCAATTTACGCCACCGCTCGACGCGTTCGATGTCTAATGTGCCATCTTCAATCGCTGCGCGGACCTTGCATCCCGGTTCGGTGTCATGGGCGCAGTCGGAGAATTTGCAGGTGGTCGACAGATCGGTGATGTCCTCGAACAGGGTGCCGATGCCTTCGGCCGCGTCATGCAGTGCCAGTTCACGCATTCCGGGGGTGTCGATGAGCCAGCCACCCTCCAACATCGGGTGCATGGAGCGGGCGGTGGTTGTATGGCGACCTTTGGCGTCATCTTCGCGGATGTCGCCGATTTCAATGTCGAGGCCTGTGAGGCCGCGTGCGATGGTGGATTTCCCGACACCAGAGGAGCCGACAAGTGCAAGGGTCTGACCCTTGCCGCACCAATATTTCAAGCCCCCGAAGGCTTCGGGATCTTTGGCGTTCAGGGCGATCACATCGGCGGGGGCATAGATAACCTTGGCGCGCGTAACATAGTCGTCGGCGCTGCCTCTTTCGGGCCTATCGGCTTTGGTGATGATAATGACGGGATGCGTTTCGGCCTCAATGGCGATGGCGAGGTAGCGTTCCAGACGCGCTTCATTGAAGTCGTCGTTGCATGAGGTAGTGATGAACAGCGTGTCGATGTTGGCCGCGATGAGTTGGGTTTGTGACGTGACGCCCGCAGACTTGCGCGAGATCACTGTTTTGCGGTCTAGAAGGCGCACGATTTTCTCGCCGTCTGTCAGGGCAAAATCACCCACCGCGAAATCGGACGCGACCAGATCACCCGTTAGCGCCAGCTCCAAGCGATCAAGCTCAGCTGTGAGGGCGATGATGTTGCGGCGACGCACTTCGGAAATGCGCACGGGGGTAAGTGTTTCGATCTCCTCCACGCTCATCTGCGCGGTGAAGTATTGCGACCAGCCAAGGCGCTTCAGGTTTGGTGTCATTTGAGTGAACTCATGAACATAGCGCCTATATTGCCCGTCTCGACCGATACGGCAAGGGGCGCGGATGTAGGGAGATTAGGTGAGAGGCTGGACAACGACCCAAACGGGCCTCGTTACGGCTGCTTCCTTCCGGACCTGACCGAGTTGGCGAGGAGCTTGCCCGCGCCAACCTCTCGCATGGGGATATAGGGTGGAGGCGATGAAATGGCAAGAGAAACGCGCCATGGTGATCGACTAAGCCTTCCAAAGGCGCGGGGCCAATGGCTATAGGGCTTTCACAGGGGGTGCGCCTCACAAAACCAGTTTGATTTGCGCGAATCCTGAGGCGCTTTTGACCACGTCTTTTACATTGAGATGCGCCAACTCGTGGAGATGTTGCTGTGCGGCGGTTGCCGTTTCAAAAATGACGGGAGTGCCGCCAAGAGGGGCAAAGGACCAGTTTGGGGGGCTCTTTTCCGCGACTACGCCATACGTGCGAATGTGGCGTGTTAAAATGTCGATGCTGAGATCGTGGCCTTCGAAGATCACAGTGGACCCGTCCGCGCCCGGGAATCTGCCGCCCCCATTGGCGCGGTAGTCACTGGTCACGACAATGAACTCCATGGAGTCGGTGACGGGAGTACCATTAAAGGACAGGTTGCGGATGCGATGGGCAGAAGGGTCCACCAGATTTCCGGCGCTATCAAATCGGGCGGGCTGTGACAGATCAATTTGATAGGTCACGCCAAAAAGCACATCGAACAAATAGGCGGGGGCCAAGGGGCTGCGCAGCATTTGGTCACGTGTGCTGGGTGTGATGCGGTTGAACACGGTGCTTGCGCGTTCGAGCCAGTTGAGCACGTGCTCTCCTGTAATGCGAACAGCGCAAATCCTGTTCGGAAAAGGATAGAGGTCCGCAACGTTCTTCATCGCCAAAATGCCTGCGGGGACCGAACTATAGTTTTCGGGACCACCACGCCCCCCCGACTTGAGAGGCGAAACAGCAGCGAGCACGGGAAAGTTTGCGTATTCGGTTCCTGCGAGGGCATCGATGACATATCTGCGCTGCGCCTCCGCGATCAATTCCATTGAGCGGTCCGTGGAAATCAGAGAGAAATAGGAATGGAGCGGGCCAGCGGTCTGGCCAACGGCGCGTCGCGCAAATTCCAACGTATTGAGGTGATCGGGTTCAACGGCGTCAAGGACTTCGGTGACACTGTCGACCAAGGGAATAGCCGCGCCTGTTTTGTCACGCTCATAGATCGGACGGGCTTCGACGCGGGAGCCGATGACGGTCCATGTCCCGTCTTTGCGCTCGATCAGCAAATCAATGAGGCCAAGATGTGAACCGCCTGTGCCAGCCATCACAGCGGGTTTGCCGTTGATCAGTCCTCGGCGGCTGTCGACGGCGTCGATGTGATCAAATTGGGGGGAAGGGAACACCATGTGTAGGTGCCCCGTGACCAAAGCGTCAACGCCCTCGATCTGTGCTAGGGGGATGGCAGCATTTTCCATGCCATCATATTCGTGCGCACTGTCTATGCCAGAGTGACACAAGAGCACTATGATGTCCGCGCCGAGCTTCTTCATATGGGGCACATAGGCGCGGGCGGTTTGCATGATGTCACGGGTGGTGACTTTGCCCTCGAGATGAGGGCGATCCCATGTCATGATTTGTGGTGGGAGCAGTCCGAGAAAGCCGATCTTGAGCTTGTGAAGGGCTCCGCTGCCATCAGTGATATCGCGATCAAGGATGACGAAAGGCGGCAATACGGGTGTGTCGTCAAGCGGAGCGTCGCCACGTGATTCGATGAGATTGGCAGAGATCATCGGGAAGGTCGCCCCTGATGTCACCCACTTGAGGTAGTCCAATCCGTAGTTGAATTCATGGTTCCCGACTGTCCCGACATCGTAACCAAGCGTGTTCATGGCGGTGATCATCGGGTGGGGTTTGGTCCGCCCATTGTTTCGATCAGCGGCAACGAAATCACCCATTGGAGTGCCTTGAAGAAAGTCGCCATTGTCCACCAGAACGCTGTTGGCTGCCTGTTCGCGCCCTGCCACGATGTGTGCGGCGGTGCGGGCAAGCCCGACGGTATCTGTCGTGTGATCCCCGTAATAGTCATAGGGGTAGATCTGCATGTGCAGGTCGGTGGTGCTCATAATCCGCAGATGCGCCTGTCCTACACAGGCCGTATCGGAAAATATATGGCGATGATTCACGGCGGCTCCTGCTAGCAGACCGGACGGTGAGTCACGGGTTTGAATTCTTGCGTAACGTTTCAGGTCACGTGTCTGTGGGCCCGTCTTGGTGTGCGGGCAGCAACTACAATCACATGATCTATCAGGAAACTATAACAGGGAAATTGTGTGCAACAAAACTTTTAAGGGGTATTGACGCAACGGAAACAACTTTAGGGAGAGCTTGCGGTTGAGAGCTGTTTCGGAAGCAGTCGCGTCGACTAAACAAAGGACCGATTTTGCGAGTGTTCTCCTTGACGCCATGCCGTGGGTGCGATTTGCACAAGACGGAAATTTGAAAAACTTTGACAGGCCAATCGGCGAGGTGTGCGAGCGTGATCACGACAATAGGTAGGCCAAATCAAGCCGTTACTTTGGGCGCAGGCACGTTGGACCGCGCGGCACTACAGCGGGCTGAGGCGGCAAGCCTTTGGGAGAAAGACGGCTCACGCGTTTTGCCTCTTTGGTCGTACAAACCGTTTTGCCACGACACGGGCGGGTTGGCTTACCTGGATACAAAAGATCCTAAAGTGGCGGGATTGGCGCGTGATGCCATTTTCTTGGGTGTCGATGACGCTGGCGGCGCGATCTTTGCGGTGGACGTGACTGAGGCGTGGGATGTTCATGCGCTTGAGCCGTTGCAAGAGGGGTTTCTTGATCCGTCGCAGCAACGTGTGGACGGCCTGTCGGGACGAGCTTTTTGCGAATTGCGCTCGGTGATGACCCTATTGTCCGCGTGGGAGGCAGAGATTGCGTCGACCGCGCGTGGATTGTTGGAATGGCATAACCGCCACGGATTTTGTGCTGCGTGCGGAGCTAAAAGCAACATGACGCAGGGCGGATGGCAGAGAGACTGCCCTGCTTGCGGCGCGCCTCATTATCCACGTACAGATCCTGTTGTGATCATGTTGGTGACTCGTGCGAATTCGGTTCTTTTGGGGCGCAATGAAAATTGGCCTGAGGGGATGTATTCCTTGCTCGCGGGGTTTGTTGAGCCTGGTGAGCCGATCGAGGCCGCTGTGCGCCGCGAGGTCCTTGAGGAATCGGGGATTTCGGTGTCCGAGGTTTCCTATGTGGCCTCGCAGCCGTGGCCGTTTCCTGCGTCTTTGATGCTGGGTTGCACCGCAAAGGCAACAAGCTGTGAGATCACGATTGATCCCGCAGAGTTGCAAGATGCCATGTGGGTAACGCGCGAGGATGTGGCCTTGGCTATGGCTGGCGGGCACCCGACTCTCAAAGCTGCACGAAAAGGCGCAATTGCACATTTTCTTCTGATGAAGTGGCTTGCGGACGAGATTGAATAATCGGATATTCTGGCGAACAGTTTAATGAGGTGGGACAGTATGAAGTTCTCGACGCATAAAGACATCGACGCCCCAGCAGAATATGTTTTTGAACGTATTTCAAATTTTGAGGCGCTTGAGCGTCAGGCCATGCGTCGGGGCATCGAAGTGGCCCGCAAAGACCCTGCCCAGTCCCGAGGCGTTGGGGCAGGTTGGACGATGAAAGTCCCTTTTCGCGGAAAGACTCGCGATCTTGAGGCCGATGTCGTCGCATTTTCTGCGCCAAGCGGGCTTGCGGTGAATGCGAAGTCTGATGGCCTCGATATGGTACTTGTTGTCGATCTCGTTGCTTTGAGTCCGAAACGGACCAGACTGGCGATGACCTTTGACGTCAAGCCTCAGACCTTGTCGGCCCGTATTCTTGTGCAATCGATCAAATTCGCCAAAGGCACGCTTGATCGGCGATATGAACGCAAAATCGGACAGTTCTGTAGCACTATTCGCGAAGATTACGACAAAACACGCATGGCGTAAGGTGGCGGGTGCCGAGGTCGGCTCCCGCCACAATGTACCTACTCGTGCTTATTTGCGCCGTGGATCTGCGGGATAAACCCCCAGAATTTCCACCATCTCTGTGAAATAGCTCAATTCATCGAGTGCCAGACGCACGTTTTCGTCGTCTGGGTGGCCTTCGATGTCGGCGTAAAACTGGGTGGCGGAGAACGTTCCGTCGACCATGTAGCTTTCCAGTTTTGTCATGTTGACGCCGTTCGTGGCAAAGCCGCCCATTGCCTTATAAAGCGCGGCGGGAATGTTGCGCACTCGAAACATAAAGGCGGTGACCATCTTGTCGGCGCGACGCGAGTGATCGGCTTCACGCGACATGATGAGAAAGCGTGTGGTGTTTAGTTGGTGATCCTCGATGTGGCGTTCCAAAAGGTCGAGACCAAAGATTTCACCAGCCAGTTCGGACGCAAAGGCCCCGATGGCGGGATTGCCTTCCTCAGCGACAGCGCGGGCTGCGGCGGCGTTATCAGACCAATTGCGGGTTTTGAGACCGTGTTCGGATATGAAGCCACGCGCCTGCCCCAACAGAACAGACATGGCGCGCACTTCGCGCACGTCTTCGGTTTTGGCGCCAGGAACGCCAAGCAAATTCACATGAACGCGCACAAAGGTCTCGTCAATGATGTGCAGGCCCGACTCAGGGAGCAGGTGGTAGACGTCCTGCACCCGCCCGTAAGTTGAGTTTTCAACCGCAATCATACCCAAATCGGCCTTGCCGGTCCGGACCGCTTCTATGGCATCTTCGAAGGAAGGGCAGGGTAGAGGCTCGAAATCGGGACGGGCATCCCGACAGGCTTGGTGCGAATAAGCGCCCATTTCCCCTTGGAATGCTATGCGTTTTGTCATTTTCGTCCCTTTTCGATCTGGTTTGTACGGAATGTTTATTGGTCGCAGGTCTTATACCTTGAAAAGTGGTGGTGGAAACGGATAGATAACGCGCGACCCATGCACCAAAACGGAACGCGACATGTTCAACACTATGACCCTTACTAAGATCGTCGGCGGTATCTGCGGAACGCTCTTGATCTTCCTCTTCGCCAATTGGGGCGCAGACGCCATTTATCATTCCGGTGGCGGTGGCCACGGTGAGCACGCTCAGGCCTATGTCATTGCGACGGGCGACGATGAGCCAGCCGAAGAAGAAGTCGTGGTCGAAGTGTCCTTCGCCGAGCTTCTGGCCTCTGCGGATGTTGCTAAAGGCGAAAAAGTCTTCAACAAATGTAAAGCCTGTCACAAAGTGGACGGCTCCAACGGCACCGGCCCCCACCTCGATGGTGTTGTCGATCGTGACATCGCATCCGTTGGTGACTTCGGTTACTCTGATGTTCTGGCAGGTATGGAGGGCGCATGGACGCCCGAGCATTTGGATGAGTTTCTCACCTCTCCAAAAAACTACGCACCAGGCACAAAAATGTCCTTTGCCGGTCTGAGCAAACCTCAGGATCGCGCCAACCTCGTGGCCTATCTTCAGACCTTGAACTGATAGCCCCTAAGTTGATCTCATTGAAAAGCCCTCGCAGCACCTGCTGTGGGGGCTTTTTCGTTATGTGAGGCGCGCAGCGCTCACGGGCTAATCACAGTTGTTTCACTTACCCATTGGAAGTCGTGCATTTTCAGGCCAGTTTGATAACACTACTACAAAATACCGAGCTATCACCAATTGACCGGAGGTCACACATGGTCGCCAATCGCATTCGCCTCGCGTTTCTCACTGCCGCAGGTATCGCCATTTCAACGAGCGCTCTTTGGGCGCAGGACGATACGGTGATTACCGCGACGTGGTATTCAGACTGGAACGAGGCAAAATATAGCGATCCTGTCGACCATCTCGACTATGTAAATCCCGATGCACCCAAAGGGGGAAAGATCGTGCTTGGCGTCATCGGGGATTTTGACAGCCTTAATCCCTATTCCACACGTTCGGGCACACCTGCCGCAAACTCATCCATCCCCTACGAACGCCTGATGGCGGGGGTCGGGGACGAAGCACTGTCGGCGTCTTATTGTTTGCTGTGCGAAACCATCGAATATCCCGAGAGTCAGGAGTGGGTGATTTTCAACCTGCGCCATGATGTGACCTTCTCGGATGGCACGCCGATGACCGCCGCCGATGTCGTCTTTACCCATGAGAAATTCATGGCCGAGGCGACGTTGTCGTGGCGCACGGGCGTGGGCAATATGATCGCGAGCGTTGAAGCGCTTGATGATTATACTGTGCGGTTCAATTTCCAGCCTGACGCGCCGCGCAATGGATTGATTTCACAGGCGGGGTCAACTGTTGTCATGCAAAAGGCATGGTTCGACGAGACAAATGCGAAGATCGACGAGAAACGTTTCGATGTCTCTCCGGGAACAGGGCCATATACTCACGGAGCATTCGAGGCCGGGCGATGGATCGAGTATAACCGCAATCCCGATTATTGGGGCAAAGATCACTGGCTTAAAAAGGGGACCGAGAATTTCGATACCATCCGTATCGAATACTTCGGTGATACCATCGGCGCGTTTGAAGCGTTCAAATCGGGTGAGATCACATTCCGCCAAGAAAACTCATCACTCAATTGGGCAACGGGCTATGATTTTCCCGCGCTCGACAATGGCTATGTGGTGAAGGCGGAGTTGCCCGATGGCAATCTGCCCAACGCCACGGGCTTTGTCTTCAACCTGCGCAAAGAAAAGCTACAGGACCGCAATGTGCGCCGTGCGCTAGGCCTGATGTATAATTTCACATGGACCAACGAGACGTTGCAATACGGGCTATTTGCGCAGCGTGAGAGTTTCTGGGACACAGAGAAACTCAAGGCTGTGGGGCTGCCCGAAGGCAAGGAACTCGAGTATCTCGAGATGGTGCGTGATCTCGTTCCTGAAGAGCTGTTCACCCAAGAGGCAGTATTGCCGCATGTCTCTGGTGCCCGTTCGTTAGATCGCAAGAACATGCGCCAAGCGCTCGCCCTGATGGCCGAGGCGGGTTACACGCCGGGACCAGATGGAAAATTGCGCGACGAGAACGGTCAGGTGCTCAAGATCGAGATATTGGAGAATACCCCGTCGTTTGACCGCATCTTGATCCCATACGTCGAAAATCTCGTCGCATTGGGTGTGGACGCTGTTTACAATCGTGTGGACACAAACGCCTATCAGGCCCGTACGCAGAGTTTCGATTATGACATCATCTTTGGCGGTTATACGAGCGGCTTTGAAGAGGGTGTGAGCCTGAGCCAGAAATATGGCACTGAAGGGATCGACGACGTGTTCAATCCCGCAGGCTATGCGTCCGAGGCGGCTGACATCCTGATCCAACAGGTCATTGAAGCGCCGACTTACGATGATATGGCGGCCGCACTCAGGGCTGTAGATCGCCTGTTCCGCTATGAGTACTTTGTGGTGCCGACTTGGTTCCTCGATAAGCACTGGGTCGCCTATTACGACATGTATGAGCATCCCCCAGAGGAACAGATGGCACCCTATCATCTAGGCTATCTGGATTACTGGTGGTATAACGCCGACAAAGCCGCTCAGTTGAAAGCGGCAGGCGCGATTAAATAACGCCCAAAGAGAAAACGAGCGGGAGCCACCCACATGGGAGCCTATATTCTTCGGCGTTTATTGCTGATTATTCCGACGTTGCTCGGGATTATGATCATCAACTTCGCCCTGACCCAGTTCGTCCCTGGCGGACCGGTGGAGCAGGTGCTTGCCGAGATGCGTGGCGAAGGCGATGTGTTTGAGAGCATTTCGGGTGGCTCTGGCGATGTCGAAGTGCAGCTTGAAGCGGCGGGAGCGGAGTCCGAATACATCGGCGCGCGTGGGCTTCCGCCTGAATTCATCGCGGAGTTGGAGCGTCAGTTCGGTCTCGATAAACCGCCGCTTGAACGGTTCCTGTCGATGATGTGGAACTACATGCAATTTGATTTTGGCGAGAGCTATTTCCGCAGCCAAGGCGTGTTGGAACTGGTCTGGGACAAGCTACCCGTGTCGATCACACTCGGTCTTTGGGCGACGTTGATTTCCTATATGATTTCCATCCCTTTGGGCATCCGCAAGGCGGTGCGCGACGGGTCGCGGTTCGACACATGGACCTCTGCGATCATCATTGTTGCCTATGCTATTCCGGGCTTTCTGTTCGCGATTATGCTGCTTGTTTTGTTCGCGGGCGGCTCATACTGGCAGATTTTTCCGCTGCGCGGATTGACCTCATCCAACTTTGACGAGTTAAGCGCCTTGGGCAAAGTGGGCGACTATCTGTGGCACATTACATTGCCCGTCTTGGCCTCTCTGATCTCGTCTTTTGCGACGCTGACCTTGCTGACGAAGAACTCGTTTCTCGATGAAATCCGCAAGCAGTACGTGGTGACAGCCAAGGCGAAGGGCCTCACGGAAAGCCGTGTTCTCTACGGACATGTGTTCCGCAACGCGATGTTGATTGTCATCGCGGGATTCCCGGGTCTGTTTCTGTCGGTCTTCTTTGGCGGGTCTGTGATTATTGAGACGCTTTTCTCGCTTGATGGTCTTGGCCGCATGGGATTCCAAGCCGCTCTGCAACGCGACTATCCCGTGATCTTCGGCACGTTGTTTTTCTTTGGTCTGATCGGTCTGTTGATCAATATCGTGTCGGATATGATGTATGTCTTTGTCGATCCGCGTATCGACTTTGAAAAGCGGGAGAGCTGAGATGCGCCTGTCCCCTCTCAATCAACGTCGTTGGCGTAACTTCAAGGCCAACCGCCGCGCGCTTTGGTCGCTTTGGATTTTCTCGTTCCTGTTCGTGTTGTCGCTGTTTGCGGAATTCCTCGCGAACGACAAACCGATCATCGTGAATTATCGCGGCAGCTATTATACGCCAGTCTTCAACTTCTATCCTGAAACCGAATTCGGCGGCGATTTCCAGACCGAGGCCGTCTACCGTTACCCCGAGGTGGAATGTCTGATTGTATCGGGTGGTTTGGTTGATTGTTTTGACGATCCCGATGCCATCATCGCAGACGCGCAAGATGGTGAAGTGAATGGCGAGGCAATCGAGAAAGGCTGGCTGCTTTGGCCGCCGATCCGATATTCGTTCAACACGCAGGTCGAGGGGCCAGGTGCGGCGCCAAGCCCGCCCACCAAGCAAAATTGGCTCGGGACCGATGACACCAAACGCGATGTGGTCGCACGGGTGATTTACGGCTTCCGTCTGTCGATCCTGTTTACCCTCATTGTAACCGTGGTGTCGTCACTCATCGGCATTGTTGCGGGCGCGATCCAAGGGTTCTTTGGCGGACGCACGGACATCGTATTCCAGAGATTTCTGGAAATTTGGGGGTCCATGCCCTCGCTCTATGTCATCATTATCCTGTTCGCCATTTTGGGGCGAAGTTTCTGGCTCTTGGTCTTTGTTACCATCCTATTCGGCTGGCCCGCCTTGGTCGGTGTTGTGCGTGCTGAATTCCTGCGAGCGCGCAATTTCGAGTATATCCGTGCGGCGCGAGCCTTGGGTGTCGGGAACTGGACGATCATGTTCCGCCATATGCTGCCCAATGCGATGGTCGCGACACTAACGCTTTTGCCGTTCATCGTCACAGGCACCATCGGTACATTGGCCTCGCTCGACTTTCTGGGGTTCGGGTTGCCGTCGTCCTATCCGTCACTGGGCGAGCTAACGCTGCAAGCCAAACAGAACCTGCAAGCGCCGTGGCTCGGTTTCACCGCGTTTTTCACCTATGCCATTATGCTGTCGCTCCTCGTCTTTGTTTTCGAGGGGGTGCGCGATGCCTTTGATCCGAGAAAGACCTTTCAATGAGCCTTCTTGAGTTCACAGATTTGCGCGTGTCGTTCAAACAGGATGGCGGCCTTGTCGAGGCTGTTAAAGGCGTGTCGTTTAACGTCCAGAAGGGTGAGGTCGTCGCCTTGGTTGGAGAGAGCGGGTCGGGCAAATCCGTCACTGCGCTCTCATCTGTGAACCTGTTGTCCGACAATGCTGTGATCGAGGGGTCAATCCTCTATGATGGTAAGGAGTTGGCAGGGGCGAGCGAAAACGTGCTGCGCAAAATTCGCGGCAATGACGTCAGCTTCATCTTCCAAGAGCCCATGACCTCGCTCAATCCGCTGCACACGATTGAAAAGCAGTTGTCCGAGATTTTGCTCGTTCACCAAGGGATGACAGGGGCCAAGGCCCGCGAACGCATTCTCTATCTGTTGGACCGTGTGGGCATTCATAACGCCGAAGAACGTTTGGGTGCCTATCCGCACCAACTGTCAGGTGGGCAACGCCAACGCGTGATGATTGCTATGGCGCTTGCGAATGCGCCCAAATTGCTCATCGCGGACGAGCCGACCACGGCGCTTGATGTCACCATTCAGGCGCAGATACTCGACCTGTTGATGGATATTAAGCGCGATGAGGGCATGTCGATGCTGTTCATCACCCATGACCTCAACATCGTGCGCAAATTTGCTGATCGTGTCTGCGTGATGAAGGACGGCGAGATCGTCGAGGCGGGAAAGACGTCCGAGATATTCGATGCGCCGAGCCACCCCTATACCAAGTTGTTGTTGGAAGCCGCCGCGACAGGGCGACCTGCGCCTGTGCCCGACGATGCAAAGGTCGTAGCGGAGACCAAAGATTTGCGTATCTGGTTCCCGATCCAGCGCGGATTTTTGCGCCGCACGGCGGGCTACGTGAAGGCGGTGAATGCTGCGACATTTTCCGTGCGCGAAGGCGAAACCGTCGGCATCGTAGGCGAATCCGGTTCAGGGAAAACCACACTCGCGCTTGCGATGATGCGGCTGATTTCGTCGCAAGGCCCTGTGGTTGTGCTTGGTCAGGATGTGCAAGGGTGGAACAACCGAGCGCTGCGTGATCTGCGGGCCGATATGCAGATCGTGTTCCAAGACCCTTACGGATCGCTGTCGCCACGCATGACCATCGCGCAAATCATTGCCGAAGGTTTGAGCGTCCACGGTTTGGGCGATCATACGTCCAAGGAAGACGCTGTGATCGAAATCATGCATGAAGTCGGCCTTGATCCCGAAACGCGCCATCGTTACCCGCATGAGTTTTCAGGCGGGCAGAGGCAACGGGTGGCGATCGCGCGTGCCATGATCCTGCGTCCGCGTCTGGTCGTTCTGGACGAGCCAACGTCCGCACTTGATATGACGGTGCAGGTGCAGATCGTCGATCTTCTGCGCGACCTTCAGGTCAAACACAAACTCGCCTACCTGTTCATCTCGCACGACCTTCGTGTGGTGCGTGCGCTGAGCCATAAGGTGATGGTGATGAAGCGTGGGGATGTCGTTGAGGCGGGGGACGCTGATGCGATCTTTGATGCGCCGCAACAGCCTTATACCAAAGCTCTCGTTGCTGCGGCGTTCGATCTCAAAGTTGAAGAGGGCGCAGGCGTCTAAACGCCCGCGCCGTTCCGGTGGTGATCTCTTTTGCTATGTGTTGAGGCCTGTCTTCAGGTCGGGCCAATCGGGGAGCACTCTACGCCGCGCGCCGACAGGCGGCGACAGGTCATACCCGCGAGGTCTTGGGTCAGGCCGAGGAAGTTCGCCTGATATCCGCGTTTTGATTTCACGACCTTGCGGAGCGCACCATCAAGCATGTCGAGTTCGGTCAGGGCCGTTTTCAACAACACTTTGCGCGCCTCATATTCCGACCCGTAGGTGCCGATGTTGACCCCCCAATGACGCGATCCGGAGGTCGATAGGCGGGTGACAACTTCGGGGCCGGTGTCTGCCACAACTGTTTGTGTAGTGATTTGTGCAGATGTGGGTGTAATCGCGGCAAGTTGCAATGTGGCAGGACGTGGCTTGGGCGCGATGGCCGCAATGCCTGCGGGAGCGGGTTTTGCTGCGACTTCTTCGAGCACTTCGGCGGCTTCCGTTGTTGCGGTCTCGGCCAAGGCAAGCACCTGTTCCTCTTCTTGGGCCTGCGTGACGGCATTGAGAATATCATCCGACATTGCGACGAGGAGTGTTTCTTCTTCAGGTGCCAGTTCGCGCATCGGGCGCGGTTTGGGGATCGGGCTCTTGGTGATGTTGACAGTCACGCGAATGATTTTAGAGGCCACTTTGGGTGCCTCCTGTGTGCCTGCAACCATAACCGCACCACCCGCAGCCTTGCCGAGATAAGGGGGGCGCTTGGGTTTGACGACAGCGACACGACTTGGAGCCCGTTTGAACCCGAGGTCCATCAGTTCGGTCACACGTGCGTTGCGCGATGCGGTGGAACGTCCACCGAAGACGGTTGTGATGATGCGTTCGTTGCCACGCTGGGCGGAGGCCACGAGATTGAACCCTGCGGCAGAGGTATATCCTGTCTTGATCCCGTCAGCGCCGGCATAGCTATTGAGAAAACGGCTGTTGGTGTGGGTTACTGTGCGCACCCCTGCGTCGGCCGTCTTGCGCGAGAAGATATTGTAGTATTCTGGGTAATCGTAAAACACGTGGCGCCCCAATACAGTCATGTCGCGTGCGGTCGACAAATGCCCGCTCGCGGTCAGGCCGTGAGCGTTCTTGAAGGTGGTGCGCGACATGCCAAGCTGTTTGGCGGTGCGGTTCATGCGACGGGCAAATGCGGCCTCGGACCCTTCGATGGCTTCGCCAATCGCGGTGGCCGCATCGTTGGCGGATTTCACGGCGGCGGCACGAATCAGATAGCGCAGTTTGATTTTTTGACCTGCTTTGAGGCCCAATTTCGAGGGCGGCTCTGCGGCGGCATTTTTGGAGATGGTCACCAGCGTGTCGAGGTCGATCTCACCGTGTTCGACAGCTTCGAACGCAATGTAGAGCGTCATCATTTTGGTGAGGGAGGCGGGATGCAGTCGTGTGTCTGCGTTGCTTGAATGAAGAATCTTCCCGTTGCGCGCATCCATTACCAATGCGGCGTATTCGGCGGCCATGACCTTGGCGGAAACGCCTACGATCATCGCAAACGCGATTAGAAAAACGGGGAATACACGTCTTATCACGGCACGCGGGTTTGCCCACGCTCGCACGTTGTTCAACATCATTGCTCTGCCTCGAATGTGCCGGATCATTTCGCCCAGCTTATTGCCAAGACGCTAGCATAGGCTTTGAAATGAGAAAACCTTAAATTTTATAAGGCATTAGAGGATGGCATTGATGCAACGCAAAATATAGGGGGTGTTCTGGGGTGGACCGCTAAATGAGGTGTCTTTTCGGGGTGAGCCAAGAGAGCAAAATTTTCCACCCCACTATACGCCTCTGCTCCGAGTCGCGAGACAAGCCTGAATTAGCGTGAAATGGAGCCGACAAAATCGGGCAAATCGGCCAATCTGTCGAGTTGCTTAAAGCGCGGATGATCCTCAGGAGCCTCGGCGTGTTCGATCTCCCATGTGATGGTGTGGGGGATGTAGACCCCCCATGCGCCTGCTTCGATCGGGGGCAAAACGTCGGATTTCATCGAGTTTCCGACCATGACCGCGCGTTCCGGGGTCACGCCGTGACGCCCGAAAATGTCGGCATATACGGGGGGTGTTTTTGCGGAGACGATTTCGACCGCATCGAACAGGTCGCCCAAACCCGATTGCGCGAGTTTGCGCTCTTGGTCGAGCAGATCCCCTTTTGTCACCATGATGAGCTCGTGGTCGGCGGCAAGAGCCCGCACGGTTTGTTCGACCCCATCGAGGAGGTGGATCGGGTGTGAGAGCATGTCTTGGCCCGCTTCGATCAACTCCTTGATCACTTTGGCGGGCACGGCATGATCGGTCACTTCGATGGCGGTTTCGATCATCGACAGGACAAAGCCCTTTATCCCGAATCCATAGCTTCCGAGGTTGCGCCGCTCGGCCGCGAGCAGGCGCTCCGCGAGATGGTCGGCGGGGGTGTAATCGGCCAGAAGTTCGGCAAACCGCTCCTGTGTCATACGAAAGAACTGTTCGTTCTCCCATAGGGTGTCATCTGCATCGAAGGCGATTGTCGAGATTTCTGCGCTCATTTACGTCTCCCCTTTACCCTGTGTGGATAACCCCCTTTATTGATACGAGAAAGAGGCTATATACAGCGTCTAACAACACTATTTTTGGTATTGCGTAGAACCGGAGACGCCAGAGTGACTCTCTCGCTGCATAAAATGTCCGACGATGACGACCGTCATAACGATGACGGCGACACCTCACTTGCGACCAAAACCAAGCCAAAGACAAAGCGCCCACCGCTTTATAAGGTGATGCTGCTCAACGACGATTACACGCCGATGGAATTTGTCGTGCTTGTGTTGGAGCGCTTCTTTTCTATTGGTCACGCACAAGCGACCGAGATTATGTTGACCGTCCATAAAAAGGGACTGGCCGTGGTCGGGGTCTTTCCCCACGAAGTGGCGGAGACCAAGGTGAATCAGGTTATGGATTTCGCCCGCCGTCAGCAGCACCCGCTGCAATGCACGATGGAAAAGGAATAGAGCCGGCTCCGGTCGCGCCCGTCACAATGAATACAGCCCGCATCTCTTTGCTCCTGAGCGAGCAGCCTGATCGTATTGCGATCTATCGCCCTCGTGTCGGGGCTGACCTGTCAGTGTTTGATCCTGCATCGGTACAGATCATCCAAGGTTTCAAACCTGATTTTGACGCGTTTTCGGATGCGGGGTTTGAGGTGCGTATTGAGCCTGAGGGCGAGTTTGATCTTGCCATTGTGGCTGTGCCGCGTTCGAAGACCGAGGCCCGCGATCTTATTGCTGATGCCGCATCCCGCGCATCGATGGTCGTCGTGGATGGTCAGAAAACGGACGGTATCGATAGTATCGCACGGGATATCAAAAAGCGCGGCGGCAATGTGCGTGTCGAATCCAAATCGCATGGCAAAGCTATTGCGTTTGAGGGCGGCGATTTTTCTGATTGGGAACACAAAGGCCCGCTTGGCTCTGTGGAGGGGTTCGAGACCCGCTTGGGTGTGTTCTCCGCCGACCGTATCGACAAAGGATCGCAACTCCTGATCGGAGCGCTGCCCGAAAAACTCCCATCGATTATCGCGGATTTAGGCGCGGGGTGGGGATATCTGTCGCGCCATATCCTTGAGCGCGACGGGGTAAAGGCGCTGCATCTGGTCGAGGCAGAACATGCCGCGTTGGAATGTGCCAAGGCCAATGTGACCGATCCGAGGGCCACCTTCCATTGGGCCGACGCCACACGGTTTGATCCGAAACTGCGGTTTGACGGCGTGATTATGAACCCGCCGTTCCATACCACACGCGCTGCCGACCCTGCTTTGGGGCAAGCGTTTATATCGGCGGCAGCTCGCCTTCTCGCGCCCCACGGACAGTTGTGGCTCGTGGCCAACCGTCAACTCCCTTATGAAGTGGCCTTGTCCGAACGGTTCTCCTTTGTCGAGAAAATTGCGGACGCGGGCGGCTTCAAAGTTCTTTACGCCAAGAGACCTCTTCGCACGCGCGCCTGAACCTCGTAAGTTAGCGCCAACAGAATCAGGGATGATCTCATGAGCTTTTCGATTGCGGGTAAGACGGCCATTGTCACAGGGGCCGCAAATGGTGTTGGTCTTGCTATCGCGCGCCATTTCGAAGCCCAAGGGGCAAATGTTATGTTCGCCGATATGGACGAAAACGGTTTGATCGCCGAAGTGGGTGAGGCCTCTGAACTTGAGGATGCTCGTGTTGCCTATTTTGCGGGTGATCTGCGTGAGAAACTGACCATTGCCAATCTGTTGTCGGCCACGGTCGATGCGTTCGATGGTGTCGATATTTTGGTCAATGCCTCGCGCCAAGTGGCGCAAAGTGATCCATTGTGTGCAGAGGAAGACAATGTGGAAGCATTGTTGGAGCAGAACCTTCTGACAGCGCTACGCCTGTCTCAACAGGTGTCTAAATGGATGATCAAACGCGCCGAGAAAGACGAGCGGACCGAGGGTATGCTCGGATCTATCGTCAACCTGTCCTCTGTGGCGGCGCGGCGTACACAGCCCGAAATGTTGGCCTTTTCGATCTCGGGCGCTGCCGTTGAGCAGATGACGCGGTCTATGGCGGTGGCTCTTGCGCCGCACCGTATCCGTGTGAATGCCGTGGCATTCGGTTCGGTCCTGAGCGCCAGTTTGAGTGATGTCTTGTCCGAGCATCCTGATTACCGTGACGAGATTTTGCGCGGCACACCTTTGGCGCGTGTCGCCCCTGCGTCAGACGTGGCTGAAACAGTGCAGTACCTCGCTTCTGACGGTTCAAGCTTCGTGACAGGACAGGTGCTCGACGTGGACGGCGGTCGGACACTTCTCGATGTGGTCCAAGCGCCGACACACTAGGACGCAGCGCTGTCTTTACCCTTCTGGATAGGCGGCTTTGCAGGCTGAAATTTTCTGTTCTGCCTGTACGGCCAGTTGCGCCTCTTTACGTTTGAGCGATGCCAGTTTCGCGGCTTCGGCATCAAGGTCGATGGCCTTCGGCTTCATTTCGGTATCTTTCACCGGAACGCGACAGTATTTTGTGGTCCCATCTTTTTTAGTGCCACAGGCCTGTGTTTCGAAATCGATGACTTCGACTTCGACCAAAGCATATCCGCGCTGCAGGTTGCCTTCGGTCTCGGTGATAAATCCGCGTACAACCCGTAGGTCTTTGGTCGCGCCCGAAATGCACATCTGTTGCTCAGAACAGGCGGCGAGAAAGGGCAGGATGGCCAGTGGCAAAATCCAACGCATTGAGAACTCCATAAGAAAACCTTCGCGAACAGTATGTTGAGCATAGCGCCTTTTGGCCGCAGGGAAAGCGGGCTTGGCAGGATCGGCGCATTCCTGCTAGGTCTGCGCGAGCAATTTCACGCGCCACGAAGGACCACACCATGACCAAACAGCCGCAATTAGAGATGAGTGATGAAAAAGTCCGCGCTTCCGCATGGTTCCGTTCTCTGCGCGACGAAATAGTTGCTGCGTTTGAGGCCGTCGAAGATACCCAAACCGAGGGGCCATTCGCGCACTTGCCTGCGGGCCGTTTCGAAGTCACAGAGACCAAACGCGCGTCAAGCGATGGATCGGATGCGGGCGGTGGCTTGATGTCGGTGATGCGCGGTGGTCGTGTGTTCGAGAAAATTGGCGTCAATGTCTCAACGGTTTACGGTGAACTTGGAGAGCGCGCGCAAATGGCGATGGCGGCTCGCAAGGGCATTCCAGGGATGAAGGATGACCCGCGCTTTTGGGCGGCAGGGATTTCGCTCGTGGCCCATATGCAAAACCCGCACACACCCGCCGTTCACATGAATACGCGGATGTTTTGGACGCCCCATGCGTGGTGGTTTGGCGGTGGCTCCGATTTGAACCCTTGCATAGAATACCCTGAGGACACCGCAGCGTTTCATGCGGTTCAAAAAGAGCACTGTGACCGCCATGACGCGGGTTACTATCCGCGGTTCAAAGAGTGGGCAGATGAGTATTTTTATATTCCTCATCGCGGTCGCGCGCGCGGCGTTGGTGGTATCTTTTTTGACGACCATAACTCGGGCGATTGGGAGGCGGATTTCGCCTTTACCCAAGATGTTGGACGCGCCTTTTTGCCGGCTTTCCTCGGGGTGACGGAGAAGCGCCGCAATACACCGTGGACGGAGGCCGACAAGGATCAACAACTGGTGCATCGCGGCCTCTATGCCGAATACAACCTCGTCTATGATCGCGGCACAAAATTCGGGTTGGAGACAGGTCACGACGCAAATGCGGTTCTGATGAGCCTGCCGCCAATGGCCAAATGGGTGTGAGATAAAAGGGGGCCTATTGGCCCCCTTGTCGCTTAAATGGCGTCGAAGCTGAACGCGTTTCGCCGCAACACTAAAGTGTCATCTTAGGACGCCAAAATGCTCAGATCAGTCCAATGGACGGGGTAGGTTTGGACGGGTTCGCCGTAGAGTAGCTCGTCTTGTTTTGGACCGAAGTCACCGCCCATTTTGCGGTAGAAATTCACGGCACCTTCGTTGTCCGTGATCACGGTCAGATAGGTGCTTTCGTGGCCGCGTTCGATCAGGATTTTGGCTGCGGCGGACATGAGCGCTGCGCCAATCCCTGAGCGTTTTCGGGAAGGGTCGACGTGCAGGTTGTCGATGTAGGCGGGGCGTTTGCCGCCTTTGACGTAGATGAACCCTGCGACCCCTGTGTCGTCGGTGGCCACAAGGAGGACATCTTCATCGGGAATATCCATGCCGACCCATTTGGCATTGAGATCATCGGCAACGGGTTGCCCCAGATAGTCATCAGAGAGTAGCCCGCGATAGGCCACGCGCCAACTGGCGATGTGGATGGCTGCGATGACAGGCAGATCGGCGGGGGCTGCGGGGCGGATATTCATCATACGGTCTCGCGTAGGGTTTCAATCATCAACGTGACATTGTCGGGATCGGCGTCAGGCGTGATGCCGTGCCCGAGGTTGAAGATATGCGGACCTTTGGAGAATGTCTCGCGGATGTGGCGCACTTCGTCGATCAGGCCCTGACCGCCCGTAACCATGTGCGAAGGCTTGAGATTGCCCTGAACGCAGCCGTCTTTCTGCACGTTCGCGGCGGCCCATTCAGGCGAAACAGAGTTGTCGAGAGCAACACAGTCCACACCCGTTTTGGCGTGGAACCCGATGTAGCCTTCGCCCGCTTCCCGAGGGAAGCCGATGATCGGAACATTGGGGTGGCGTTTTTTCAACTCGGTGGTGATTTTGCGCGCGGGGGCTACGGCGTATTTTTCAAAGGCGTCCCCTTTGAGAGAGCCTGCCCAACTGTCGAAAATCTTCACAACTTCCGCGCCCGCTTTGATCTGCATGTCGAGGTATTCGATGGTGCTGACCGTCAACAGGTCGATGATCTTTTCGAACAGGGCGTTGTTGCCCTCGCGCAGCGCATGTGCGGGGCCTTGGTCCGGTGTGCCGCGTCCTGCGATCATGTAGGTGGCAACGGTCCATGGCGCGCCTGCAAAGCCGATGAATGTGGTTTCTTTCGGCAGTTCACGCGCGACGATTTTCACCGTCTCATAGACGGGGGCGAGTGTCTCGTGGATGTCGTCCTTGCCCTTCAACGGAGCGAAGTCGGCGTCGCTTGTGATCGTGGACAGGCGCGGGCCTTCGCCCGTGACGAACCAGAGGTCTGCGCCCAAGGCTTGTGGCAGCAGCAGAATATCCGCGAACAGGATCGCTGCGTCGAAACCAAAACGGCGGATCGGTTGCAAGGTCACTTCGGCGGCCAGATCGGGCGTGTAGCATAGCGACAAAAAGTCACCCGCCTGTGCGCGTGTTGCTTTGTATTCGGGAAGGTAGCGGCCCGCTTGGCGCATCATCCAGATCGGGGGAACGGCTTGCGTCTCACCGTTGAGCGCCTTGAGGATGGATTTGTTCGTCATGTCATTCTCCCAATCATTTCGCTGTTGGTCCCTTTCCTGCGTGCTTTTGTCAAGGTCGGATAGGGCAGGGATCACTTGTCAGGCGCATCTGTCGCGGGTAAGCGTGTGGCATGAAAATTTCGCTCCCGACCCCCGCCCAGACGTTCAAGATCGGCACCCGTGGTTCGCTGCTTGCGCTCGCGCAAGCACATGAGACCCGTGACCGTATCATGGATCATTTCGACCTGCCTGCCGAGGCCTTCGAGATTGTCGTGATCTCGACCCAAGGCGACCGCGTGTTGGATCGGGCCCTCAAAGAGATCGGGGGCAAGGGGCTGTTTACGCGCGAGATCGAGGATCAGCTGCTTGACGGCTCCATCGATATCGCCGTGCATTCGATGAAAGATATGCCCGTGGATCAGCCTGAGGGTTTGATCTTGGATTGCTATCTGCCGCGCGAAAACCCTTGCGACGCCTTCATCCAGTTGGGTGGCGGTAAACTGGCTGATTTGCCAAGCGGTTCGGTGGTGGGCACCTCATCGTTGCGCCGCAGGGCGCAGCTTCTGCATCGGCGTCCTGATCTCGACGTTGTCGAGTTCCGCGGCAATGTGCAGACCCGTTTGAAAAAGCTGCAAGATGGCGTTGCGTCCGCGACCTTCCTTGCGATGGCGGGGTTGAACCGTTTGGATGCGACGGACGTGCCGCGCTCGGAAATTGCGCCTGAAGAGATGCTGCCCGCCGTAGCGCAAGGGGCTATCGGGATTGAACGCCGCAGTGATGACCGTAATACCGCTGCCATTTTGGAAGCGTTGCACCACCGTGAAACGGGCGAACGTTTGGCCGCAGAGCGGGCGTTTCTTGCCGCGCTTGACGGGTCGTGTGAGACTCCGATTGCGGGACTGGCGACCCTTGATGGGGGCACGTTGCGTCTGCGAGGAGAAATCCTGCGCACCGACGGATCAGAGGCGTTGTTCGATGAGATTTCTGGTGCCATCGAAGACGGCGCAGAGATGGGCCGTGAATTGGCCACGCGTCTGTTGGCCCGTGCGGGCGACGGCTTTTTCGACTGGAAATAAGGGTTAGGGCGTTGACCTTGTCGCGCGGGCATCGGCCACGCGTAGGGCGACGCCAGCGCCAATCGCGGTTGCTGCGCCAATGGTCATCACTAGGCCATAGGATGCCAAAGATGTCCCGATCCAGAAAATTCCTCCTGCGATCAATTGGCTTGTCACCTGATTGACAGATTGCAGCGACGAGCTTGCCCCCGGACGGTTCCAGAGCAGGTCTTGGAAGTAAGCGATGGGCAGGGTCAAGAGCGCTGCGGCTCCCATGGCGGCGGGGAGAGCCAAAAGCCACACGGCATCGCCACCTGCCATGCGCGGAAACAGCAACATGAACACGGCATAGATCAACGCCGCGCCAAGCAGGATCGTGCTTTTGCTCATGCGTGCCGAGACCCACGGGATCAGCATCATAAACGGAATCTCCAGCCCCGCGATCAGGGCCGCAAGACGGGCGGTGCGGGCGGTTCCCTCGGGGTGGGCGGCTTCAAAAATAAGGCCCATCGTTTGCATATAGATCGTGTTGGCGGCGACGAGCGTGGCGATCAGTAACAGGCGAGACACCACACGCGGATGGGCCAACTCAGAGATGGACTGTCCGAAGGAGAGGCCCGATTTGGTTTCTGCGCCGCCCTCCAATCCGTCTTTGGGGAGAAGTGTGTAGAGCGCGATAAAACAGCACGTCGCGGCTAAGGTGACGATGCCGTAGAGGTGGATCAGGCCCATGCCGCGTCCGATGGCAATCGACAACAGCGGCAGAACCACGATGAAGGGTAGAGCAAACCCCGCACGGATCAATGACATCACGCCGTCCCGCTCGGCGGGAGCGCGTTCAGACACTGCGAGGCGGGCAATGGCGAACAGTTGTCCCATGAGGGCAAATCCGATGGGGATCAGCACCGTTGCGGCGAGCAGATAGGCGATGGGCGAACGGGTGACATAGACGCCACCAACGCCCACCACGGTGATCGCCGCACAGATCAGCGCGGTGGTTCGCCGTGAGGCCCATTGGTCGGTGATGATGCCCGTGTAGAGCGAGGAGGCCACCGAGGCCGCAGCCCCGACCACCATAATCGCGGCGAATTGCGCGTCGGAGAAGCCAAAGAGCTTGATGGCGATTAGCCCTTGGTAAGGCGCGAGAGCCGCCGCAAGAGCGCCGATGAAAAACATCGCAAAAGCACTGGCCCGCAGTCGGCGGCTACCAGCAATGATCGCGAAGGCGGAGATCATGGAAGAACTTTGCCGGGGTTGAGGATGCCGTTAGGGTCCATTGAGGCCTTAATCGCGCGCATCACGTCGAGCGCCACGGGAGATTTGCGCCGCCGCATGGAGGACAGCTTGGCAACACCGATCCCATGTTCGGCGGAGAATGATCCACGCATGTCTTGGACGATGTCCTCGACGGTTTCCATGATCTTATCGGACAGGTCCGCGTCATCCTTGGACGGGTAAACGGTGTAGTGCACGTTGCCGTCACCCAAATGCGCAACGGTGCAATCGGTTAGATCAGCGTCCAAGAGTTTGAGCCGTGCGATGGCCTCGTCGCAAAAAGCGGCGACCTTGTCGACGGGCAGGCACAGGTCGTTGATCACGAGGGGCTTGGTGTTGGTGGAAATTTCCGCAGCCGCCTCGCGCATTTCCCACATGGACCGTCGTTGCGCCTCTGAGCCTGCGAGGGCTGCGTCCAGAACGAGGCCCGCCTCGAACATGGTTCCCAAGGCGTCTTCGAGATGGGTGGTTAGAGGAACCTCACCGCTGTCGTCCTCCGCGCAATCGCGCGGAATGGTTGATGCGATCTCAAGGAAAATCGTGTGCTCTGCCTCATGGCCCAAGGGCGGGATGAGGTCAGGGCGGTAGGCTTCGAGCCGTTCCATGTAGTTTCGTGGCATGTATTCAAAGGCCTCGACCATGCCGCCGGTGCGCTCTTGGAGGGCGTTTAAAAGCTGTAATGCCCCCGACAGATCGGGGACCGTGACCATCGCCGTGGCGTGGGCTTTGGGTGCAGGAGCCAGTTTGAGGACCGCAGCGGTGATGACGCCAAGCGTGCCCTCGGAGCCAATGATCAGGTCGCGCAGATCATAGCCCGAGTTGTCTTTGTGCAGTTCGCTCATCAGATCAAGCACACGCCCGTCGGCCAGAACCACTTCGATCCCGAGACAGAGATCACGGGTATTGCCGTAGCGCAGAACATTGGACCCGCCTGCATTGGTGCCAAGCGTGCCGCCGATACGGCATGACCCCTTTGCGCCAAACGTCATCGGGTATTTGAGTCCCGATCCCTCAAGGTGATCGTGCAGGTCTTGTAAAACAACGCCTGCCTCGACGATGGCAATTCGCGCCTCTTTGCGCACCTCGCGCACAGTGTTCATGCGCTCCATCGACAGGATGATGGCCCCCTTGGCCAAAGTCGCGCCCGTCAGGCCCGTGTTGCCGCCCATCGGAACCACGGCGGTGCCCGTCTCGTTGCACAGCGCAAGGACACCTGACACCTCGGCGGTCGTCGCAGGGCGCACAACGGCCAACGGCTCGGCTTCATATTTTCCCACCCAGTCACGGGCATAGGATGCTGTGTCGTCACCTGTGAGAACCTGAGGGGTGATAGCGCGGAGGCGGTCGAGAAAAACCAAAAGCGAGATCCTTTTGCAAAAGGTGGCAGTTGTTGCGCACAGAGTTCAAGGAAAACGGGACGAGAGACAAGGGCGTAAAACGATAAACGCCCCCGACAAAACTGCCGAGGGCGTACTGGGGTCTGGTTGTTCAAACCGTTGATCAAGGTCCGCTTATACTGCTGAGGAGTGCTGACCTTGGGACATGTCGTAGGCGTCGAAGTGGCGCGCGATCATGCGGGTAAGCGGTTTGGCATGATCGAGAATAACGATCTCGTCGGCGGAAATGTCCAGCATATCGGGAAAGGCCGTATCGACGCCTTTGGCAAAGTCGTCAAAAGCCTCTTGGCTGAGATCGAACCGTTGCACGAGGTCGGCGCGGTCTACGCGAAATTCACTCATCAGCGCTTCGATAATGCGGCCACGCAAATGATCCTCTTCAGTAAAGCTGTGCCCTTTGGTGATAGGCAAGCGTCCCGCCCGAACCGCCTCTTGGTATTTTGAGGTGGCAGGGGCGTTTTGCGCGTAGCCTTGCGGGTATTTGGCGATAGAGGAAGCGCCAACGCCAATCATGGCGGAGCACTTATCATCTGTGTAGCCTTGGAAGTTGCGGCGCAGTTTTCCTGTGCGCAGGGCAACGGCAAGACCATCGTTTTCGCGGGCGAAGTGGTCGATGCCAATTTCGGTGTAACCGTCCGCAACGAAGAGATCCCGCGCGGTGTTGAATAGCTCCAACCGCTCTTCGGGAGTGGGGAGCTGATCGGTGGGGATCATGGTTTGGCGACGTGCAATCCACGGCACGTGGGCATAGCCGAACAGGGCGACGCGGTCAGGTGACAGCGATAGTAGCTTTTGCACACTTGCGGTGATTTTTTCCTGCGACTGGCCGGGTAGGCCATAGAGGATGTCGGTGTTGAGGGAGCGAATCCCGCGGGCACGCAATCCGTCCACTGCGGCCTTGGTGATCTCATAGGACTGAATGCGACCGATTGTCTCTTGGATCACGGGATCAAAGTCCTGAACGCCGATAGAGGCGCGGTTCATTCCGCCCGCGGCAAGGGCATCCAGACGGGCATCGTCGATCTCGTTGGGGTCAATCTCGACGGAGAATTCATAGTCCTCGGCAAAGGGCGCAACCTCGGCAATCGCCCCTGTGAGGTCGACGATCATATCGGGTTCGAGCAGGGTCGGCGTTCCGCCACCCCAATGCAGGTGCCCGAGTTTAAGTCCCTCTGGCAAATGATTTTTTATGAGCTTCAACTCGGCTTTCAAGGTTCCCACATAGGCGGCGACGGGGCCTGCCGTGGTGGTGCCTTGGGTCCGGCAGGCGCAGAACCAACACAGGCGGCGACAAAACGGGACATGCACGTAAAGCGATGCGGGCTGCTCTGGATCAAGGGCGGACAACCACGACGCAACGTCGGCTTCGCCTACGTCGGTTTTGAAATGCGGGGCCGTTGGGTAACTCGTATAGCGAGGAACGCGAGCGTCAAAGAGGCCAAGATTGCGGAGTTGAATGTGCTTGTTCATAAGGATAGGCTCTATCGGAACTGGGGTGAGGCTCCCTTGACCCAGATCAAGAATCAAAAAACTCGAACTTTGAGCGCACAATTCATGACCGATGTTGTTTTCGACCACAAAGACTGTGGGACGTGTCCTATCAAGCATCGCGCCGTTTGTGCGCGGTGTGAGGCCGATGAGCTCGAAGAGCTTGATGCCATTAAATATTACCGCTCCTACGAGGCGGGTCAGCCAATTGTCTGGTCGGGGGACCGCATGGACTTTGTGGCTTCCGTCGTCACGGGTGTCGCGTCGTTGTCTCAAGCGATGGAAGACGGGCGTACGCAAATGGTCGGCCTTTTGCTGCCCTCTGACTTCTTGGGCCGTCCAGGTCGGGAGGCTGCGCCCTATGATGTTGTGGCTGTGTCGAATCTCACGCTGTGTTGCTTCCGTCGCAAACCGTTCGAGACCATGATGGCGGCCACGCCCCACATCAGTCAGCGCCTGTTGGAAATGACGCTCGACGAACTGGATGCTGCCCGCGAATGGATGCTCATTCTGGGTCGTAAAACCGCCCGCGAAAAAATTGCATCTCTTCTGGCAATTCTTGCCCGCCGCGAGTCGTCTTTGGAACTCAAGTCGACCGAAAACGGCATGACATTCGAGCTGCCTTTGACACGTGAGTCGATGGCAGATTATCTCGGCCTGACATTGGAAACGGTGTCCCGTCAGGTTTCGGCACTCAAACGCGAGGGTGTTATTCAGCTTGAAGGAAAGCGCCGCGTTGTGATTCCCGATTTTGATCGGCTTCAGATGGAAACAGGCGATGATGCGGATGGCGGCTTGATGATCTGACGCCAGATCATGCTCTCGGAACAAAAAGCGCACCGTTTCGGGTGCGCTTTTTGTTTTCGGATTGGTGCGCGCCGTTAGTGTGACATGAGAACGGGCACTTCGGCCAGTTCAAGCATATGCCGTGTTGCGCCGCCCAAAATGGATTCGCGGAAGCGCGAGTGGCCATAGGCCCCCATCACCAACATATCGGCGTCCTTGTCGGTCAGTTGCCGCATCAGAACATCAGAGACGCGCGGCATGGTTTTTGCCAACACCGATACTTCTGCGCGGACGCCATGACGGACAAGCATCTGACACAGCGATCCACCTGGATCGGAGCGATCTGGGCCGTGGCGCGGCGGATCGACGACGGTGATGTCCACCAAGTCGGCCTTTTGCAGAATCGGCAGGGCCGCACGGATGGTGCCAAGCGCCTCGGCACTTTCGTTCCATGCTACGACAACCCGTTGGATGGTTTCGGGCAAAGTGGCCTCATCGGGAATGACAAGCACAGGGACGTGACCCGAAAACAGGGCTGCTTCTAGGATTTCTTCATGTTCATGGCCGCGGCCCGCACCATAGGGGCGAGGGAGAACCACGATATCGGAGAACCGCAGGAAATGTGCGAGTTGCGGCGTGAGGCCTGCCATTTGCGCGGTGATCGGGTTCGAGGACCACGCGATATCTTCGGCGGACAAGCGATCCTTGACGGCATCGTCAATGGATTTGCTCTCTGCTTGGGCTTGTTGAAGGTTGTCCTGCAACGCGAGAGCATTTGTTCCCGCATAATAGAATCCGGGTTGCGTGCGGTCCAAACCAAGGCAGAGGACTTCGAGATGGGCGTCTTCGCGTCGTGCCAGATTTACAGCGGCATCAAGCGCATGGCTGTCAGCCTCCATCGAGCACACGACCGTCGTTACAGTCTTGAAGGGCATGGATGCCTCCTGAATTTTGTTTCTCTATGCGTGGAGTGTGGCGGCAAACCGGCGCGGTGGCTTTGATCAGGATCAACACCTTTTGCACAGCGGCGAAAAAGCGCGGTGTTTTGCCGCTACGGAGGATTCTGGAACTGTTTTCGAATTGCATTCTGTGTCAAACTTGACCTGCGAGCGGGCTGCGGTCCAAGCGCATGTCGATTGCAAAACTGTCGGCCCGACGACGCCTAGCCCTTTAAGTTCAACAGCTTTGACTCAGATCAAGGTTGAGAGCGGGGTTGTCGTTCAAACCGCACAATGTCGATACCTGTGTCCGAGCAGGATTGAGACTATGCCTCGAAAAAGAGGTGCAGAACGAAGGGACGCAACATGTGGAACTATTTTAAGCTGGCAGCTCTGGGACTCTTTGTGGTTCTCGCAGGGTTGGCCGCAAACTACGGGCGCGATTTTGCATATCAAGTGCATGCGCTCATTTTCATGGCCGCTGGGGCCATGACATTCATCTACTCCTTGCGCACGATGGGTGACGTCAAACCGGCCACGACTGGCTATCTTGACGGCGTTGTGCGCTACGGTGTTATCGTCACGGCCTTCTGGGGTGTCGTGGGCTTCCTGATGGGAACGTTCATCGCATTCCAACTCGCCTATCCGGGGCTCAACTTCGAGTTCCTGCAAGGGCATGGTAACTTCGGGCGTCTGCGTCCGCTGCACACCTCGGCTGTGATTTTCGCTTTCGGTGGGAACGCACTGATCGCAACCTCATTCTATGTCGTACAGCGTACCTCCGCTGTTCGTCTTTGGGGCGGGAACCTCGCGTGGTTCGTGTTCTGGGGCTATAACCTGTTTATCGTTTTGGCGGCGACGGGCTATGTCATGGGTGTGACCCAGTCCAAAGAATACGCCGAGCCTGAATGGTACGTCGATCTGTGGCTGACCATCGTGTGGGTCGCCTATCTTCTTGTTTTCCTCGGGACGCTTATGACCCGCAAGGAAAAGCACATCTACGTGGCCAACTGGTTCTACCTCTCCTTCATCGTGACCATCGCGATGCTGCACATCGTCAACAACCTCGTTATTCCTGTCTCGTTCCTCGGCTCGCGCTCTGTTATGGTGATGTCGGGTGTTCAGGACGCGATGACGCAGTGGTGGTACGGCCACAACGCTGTGGGCTTCTTCCTGACCGCAGGCTTCCTTGGCATGATGTACTACTTCGTGCCCAAGCAAGCCGGTCGTCCGGTGTTCTCCTACAAGCTGTCGATCATCCACTTCTGGGCTCTGATCTTCCTCTACATCTGGGCAGGTCCACACCACCTGCACTACACAGCTCTGCCTGACTGGGCCTCGACGCTCGGCATGGTGTTCTCTGTCGTGCTCTGGATGCCCTCATGGGGCGGTATGATCAACGGTCTGATGACGCTCTCGGGCGCATGGGACAAACTGCGCACCGATCCGATTATCCGCATGATGGTGATTTCGGTCGGTTTCTACGGCATGTCGACCTTTGAAGGTCCGATGATGTCGATCCGCGCTGTGAACTCCTTGTCGCACTACACCGACTGGACCATTGGTCACGTACACTCCGGTGCCCTTGGTTGGAACGGTATGATCACCTTTGGTGCGCTCTACTTCCTCGTTCCTAAACTGTGGAACCGTGAACGTCTCTATTCCTTGGGTCTCGTGTCTTGGCACTTCTGGCTCGCTACTATCGGTATCGTCCTCTACGCGGCGTCCATGTGGGTGACGGGTATTATGGAAGGCCTGATGTGGCGCGAAGTCGACAGCCAAGGGTTCCTCGTGAACGCTTTCGCTGACACGGTTTCTGCGAAACACCCAATGTATGTGGTTCGTTCTCTGGGTGGCGTTCTCTACCTCACTGGCGCACTTATCATGTGCTACAACCTCATCATGACCGTTCGTCGTTCGCCTGCTGTGGCTGACGATGCGGTCATGGCTCCGGCAGAATAAGGGGGCTGATGCAAATGGCACTTCTTGATAAACACAAGATCCTCGAAACCAATGCGACCCTGTTGTTGGTCTTCTCCCTCTTGGTGGTGACCGTCGGTGGCATCGTGGAAATCGCGCCTCTCTTCTACCTCGAAAACACGATCGAGGATGTGGATGGGATGCGGCCTTACTCGCCGCTCGAACTGACGGGGCGCGAAATCTACGTGCGCGAAGGCTGCTATGTCTGCCACTCGCAGATGATCCGCCCGATGCGCGACGAGGTGGAGCGTTATGGCCACTACTCACTGGCAGCGGAGTCGAAATATGACCACCCGTTCCAATGGGGCTCAAAGCGGACTGGTCCTGACCTTGCGCGTGTGGGCGGTCGTTACTCCGATGCGTGGCATGTTGATCACCTGACAAACCCGCAATCCGTGGTTCCTGAGTCGGTTATGCCGAAATATGGCTTCCTTGCGGATCGTTACATCGAGCCTGAGTATGTTCAGGATCTCATGAAAACGCACCGCATGGTCGGGGTTCCCTACACCGACGAGATGATCGAAGCCGCAGACGAGGATTTCCTCGCTCAAGCCGACCCCGACAGTGACTATGATGCTCTCGTGGAACGCTACCCCGGTGCGGTGGTCAGCAATTTCGACGGGCAGGACGGCATTACAGAAATGGATGCTTTGATTGCCTACATGCAGATGCTCGGTACGTTGGTTGACTTCTCGACCTTCACGCCAGACGCATCGCGCTAAGGAGTGCGTGATATGGACTATCATATCCTGCGTGAGTTTGCGGACAGTTGGGTACTGTTGCTGATGTTTGTTTTCTTCGTTGCCGTTATTGTCTGGGCGATCCGCCCAGGCAGTAACAAAGAGCACCGGGACGTCGCCAACTCCATTTTTCGCAATGAAGATAAACCGGCCACATCTGAGGAGGCTCGGAGATGAGTAAAAAAGACAAAAATCAGGTCAATACGACGGGCCACTCTTGGGATGGCATCGAAGAATATAACAACCCTCTCCCCCGGTGGTGGTTGTGGACCTTCTACCTGTGCATCATCTGGGCAATCGGGTATTCGATTGCCTACCCTGCATGGCCACTCGCCAAGCACGCCACAGCAGGCCTTCTCGGGTATTCGACCCGCGCAGAGGTTGCCGAGAAAATCGCCTCTTTCGAGGAAATGAACGCGGCGGTGGAAGCCGAACTTGCGGCGGCTGATGTCACGGAAGTAGCTGTTGGGTCTGATGTTCACAACTACGGTGTGAACGCGGGCGCTGCTGTGTTCCGTGCCAACTGTTCCCAGTGTCACGGCTCCGGGGCTGCGGGTAACAAAGGCTATCCAAACCTGCTCGACAACGACTGGCTTTGGGGCGGCACCGTAGATGAGATCGCCTATACGATCCAACACGGCGTTCGCAACGAGACTGACGATTCTCGCTACTCCGAGATGCCAAAGTTCGGCGCTGACGAGTTGCTCGAAGACGAGCAAATTGCACAGGTCGTCGAATATGTTCTTTCGATCTCTGACCAAGAGCATGATGCGGCTCTCGCTGCTGAAGGCGCCGTGGTTTTTGAAGAGAACTGTGCGGCTTGTCACGCTGAAGATGGCACAGGGGACATCTACCAAGGTGCGCCAAACCTGACGGATGCGATCTGGCTTTATGGCGGTTCGCGTGAGGATGTCCACGAGACAGTCTACAATGCGCGCTATGGCGTCATGCCTGCTTGGGGCCTGCGTCTCTCCGAGGCTGAAGTCAAAGCGGCTGCCCTCTACGTCCACAACTTGGGCGGTGGCGAATAATCCATTCGGAATTCGGGCGGCAACGCCCGAGTTGAGGCACCGGCCCATGATCCTGTTCGCGCGTTTCTTAAGGGTCGGTGCCGACAAAATTCAAAACACCGCAGCCCACAAGCTGCGGTGTTTTTTTGTGATAGGGTGCAATTGTGGTGCGAATCTTCATGCGCGACAAACGTCGTTTCTATTGGCCAAATGTGGAAGCGAGACAGAATGCCGCGTGAAAAACATATTTAATTAATGCATGTTTGGTGAGGCGTAGGAAAATCTTGATCCACATCAAGGCTTCATAGCGCCACCGCCACCATTAAGGTAGCTAACGCGAATAGTGCAAAGGCCTGCTCCCATGAGCTCTACAGACGACGCCCCAAAACTTTACGAAGCCCGCGAGCCGGTGTTCCCACGCCGTGTGAAAGGTCCATTCCGCTCGCTGAAATGGATCATCATGGCTGTCACTTTGGGGATATATTACCTCACGCCGTGGATTCGGTTTGATCGTGGTCCGAACCTGCCGGATCAGGCGGTGTTGATTGACCTTGCGAACCGTCGTTTTTTCTTCTTCTGGATCGAGATCTGGCCGCATGAATTCTACTTCATCGCGGGTCTGTTGATCATGGCGGGTTTGGGGCTGTTTCTCTTTACCTCGGCGGCAGGGCGTGTCTGGTGTGGCTATGCCTGTCCTCAGACAGTTTGGACCGATCTTTTCATCCTTGTAGAGCGTTGGGTCGAGGGCGATCGCAATGCGCGCCTGCGCCTTCACCGTCAAAAGAAGATGGATTTCCGCAAGCTGCGTTTGCGCCTGACCAAATGGTTCTTGTGGCTCGTGATCGGCGCGGCAACGGGCGGCGCATGGGTGTTCTACTTTACAGATGCTCCAACACTTTTGGTCGACCTGTTTACGGGACAGGCGCATCCTTTGGCCTATGGCACCGTGATCATTCTCACACTCACCACTTTCTTCTTCGGCGGGTTCGCCCGCGAACAGATTTGTATCTACGCCTGCCCGTGGCCACGCATTCAGGCGGCCATGATGGACGAGGACACCATTGTGGTCGGCTATCGCCATTGGCGTGGCGAGCCGCGCGGCAAGGCTCGTAAACAAGCGGATAGCAATGTGGAAATGGGCGATTGTATCGACTGCATGGCCTGTGTGAACGTGTGTCCCGTGGGGATCGACATCCGCGACGGTCAGCAGCTTGAGTGCATCACCTGTGCCCTTTGCATCGACGCCTGCGACGAGATCATGGACAAAATCGGCAAGCCTCGTGGGTTGATCGACTACATGGCCCTGACCGATGAAGCGCGTGAAATGTCGGGTCAGGAAGTTAAATCGATTTGGAAACACATCTTCCGCCCGCGCACCATTCTCTACACCGTCCTGTGGGCGGGTGTCGGCATCGGGCTTGTGGTGGCCTTGTTTATCCGCCCCGACATCGACATGACGGTGGCTCCAGAGCGCAACCCGACATTCGTGGTGCAATCCGACGGCTCGATCCGCAATATCTACAATGTGCGCTTGCGCAACAAACACGGCGATGATCGCCCCTTCAAAATCTCTGTCACGGGTGATCCGTCCTTGTCGGTTCAGGTCGAGGGTGCCGAAAACCAAGTGGTGGTTGTGCCTGCGGATGAGATGAAAATCCAACGTGTCTACATCACAGCGGAAGCGAAATCCGTTCCTGCAACGAGCGACCGTAGTGACATCACCATCTGGGTAACAGATATCTCCAACAATGATCGTGCGCATACCGCGACGGTGTTCAATGGTCGGGGGCAATAAGATGGCTGAGGAAAAATCAGGCGAAAAGAAAGAGTTCGAACTCAAGGGCAAACATGTCTTGGCGATGATGGTCGGGGCTTTCGGCCTCATCATCGGTGTGAATATCTTTATGGCGGTTAGTGCTGTGCGGACCTTTCCCGGGCTAGAGGTGAAAAACTCCTACGTCGCCTCCCAGCATTTCGACACAGACAAGGCCGAGCAACTGGCGCTTGGGTGGACAGTCGAGACGAAAGCGGAGGGGGACATTTTCCGTGTCGCCATCACCGATGAGACGGGTGCGCCCGTCGAGGTGGAAAGCATCAGCGGCACCATCGGCCGCCCCACCTCTGTGGTCGATGACCAGACGCCAGAGTTTGTTTTCGACGGGAAAGCCTATGTTGCCGAAACGGGCAAACTCGAAGAAGGCAACTGGAACTACCGCATGGTTGCGACAGCCAAAGATGGATCGCATTTCAAACAGCGGATCGTCTTTTACGTCAAACATTAAACACGCCTGATCGGAAAACGCGCGATGTCCGAAGTCCAGATTTCAGCCTGTCCGGCGTGTCTCGCCGCTCCTGCCGCAGAAGATGCTGCGGGGGCGTTTGACGTGAAAGAGGCTCGTATCGTGTTGTCCTTGCCGACCGCGCATTGTGCGGCCTGCATCTCGGCTGTGGAACGTGCATTGAACAAAGTCGATGCGGTTCATAGTGCGCGGGTGAATCTCACGCTCAAACGCGCCTTGATCGAGGCGGACGAGTCCGTGACGCCCGATGATATGATCAAGGTTCTCGAAGGGATCGGCTACGAGGCTTATGAGTTGGATGCCGATGCGATTTCCGCAACCCAAACAGACAAAAAAGGCCGCGCCATTCTGACCCGTATTGCAGTGTCAGGCTTCGCCATGATGAACGTCATGTTGCTATCCGTGGCGGTGTGGTCGGGGGCAACCGATGCGACCCGCGATATGTTCCACTGGATTTCCGCGACCATTGCCTTGCCCGCGATTGTTTATGCGGCCCAACCGTTTTTCAAATCCGCATGGTCGGCGCTTCGGGTGCGGCGGCTCAATATGGATGTGCCAATTTCACTGGCGATCATTCTTGCCGCGGGCATGTCGGTCTATGAAACGGCTTTGTCGGGCGAACATGCTTATTTCGATGCAGCCCTCTCGCTGACCTTTTTCTTGTTGGCGGGGCGCTACCTCGACTATCGCACGCGCTCTGTAGCACGCTCCGCAGCTGAAGAACTCGCGGCTCTTGAAGTCCCCCGTGCCACCTTGGTCGACGGGACCGTGCGGCCTATTTCCGAGATCAAAGCAGGGGATCTGGTCCGCGTTGTTCCTGGCGCACGTGTCCCCGTAGACGGGATAGTGACCGAAGGCGCCTCCGAATTGGACCGCTCGCTTTTGACGGGGGAAAGCCTTCCCGTTGCTGTTGGGCCCGACACGGTGGTCAGCGCGGGCGAAGTGAACCTGACAGGTGTGTTGAATGTGCGCGTAACGGCGGCAGGGTCGGAGAGTTCTTTGCACCGCATGGCCGATCTCGTGGCGATGGCCGAGACATCGCGCAACCGCTATACCTCGCTCGCGGATCGCGCCGCACAGGTCTATGCCCCGCTTGTTCATATCCTCGCCTTTGTGGCTTTTGTCGGTTGGGTATGGGCAACGGGTGATGTGCGTCATTCGCTCAATATCGCTGTCGCCGTTCTGATCATCACCTGTCCCTGTGCCCTCGGGTTGGCCGTGCCTGCCGTGACGACCGCAGCCTCGGGGCGTTTGTTTCGGGCGGGTATGTTGATCAAATCGGCAACCGCAATCGAACGTCTGGCCGAGGTCGACACTGTGGTCTTCGACAAAACGGGCACGCTGACCGAAGGGCGTCCCGAACTGTCGAACCTTGCACAGATCGAACCCCGCGCCCGCGGTATTGCAATGGCGCTTGCCTCTGGCTCTGCGCATCCTTTGTCAGCGGCGATTTATGAAGCCTGTCGCAAGGCGGATGTGATCCCCGCGAAACTTGAGGCCATTACTGAAATTCCGGGTCATGGGGTTGAGGCACGCTTTGATGGCAAACTTGTCCGTCTAGGTCGTGCGACGTGGATCGGGGCCGAGCCCCTGCCGCAGACAGCGACCTATCTCAAAGTGGGTGACGGCGCAGCGGTGGCCTTTGCCTTTGTCGATCACCTGCGTGATGGCGCGGCACAGGCCGTCGAAGCACTCAAAGCGCAGGGCAAAGAGGTTATCTTGCTCTCAGGTGACGCGCCCGCCGCTGTGGCCGAGATTGCCGAACGGATCGGTATCGACGCATGGGAGGCCGAGTGCCTTCCCGAAAGCAAAGCGCAACGCGTGGGTAATCTGACCCGCTTGGGACGCAAGGTTCTGATGGTCGGGGACGGCCTCAATGACACGGCCGCACTGGCGAGCGCACATGTTTCGATCTCGCCTGCATCGGCTCTGGAGGCCACCCGCGTGGTGTCCGACATCGTGCTGCTGGGCAATTCGCTTGCCCCCTTGGGCGAGGCGGCTCAGGTTGCCAAATCGGCCACGCGCCGGATCAAGGAAAACTTCGCAATCGCAGCAGGCTATAACATGATCGCTGTGCCATTGGCGCTTGCGGGATTTGCGACACCGCTCGCGGCGGCCTTGGCGATGTCGTTCTCGTCCATTACTGTGTCGCTCAATGCGTTGCGCCTGCGGGCGCGCAAAAAGGTCAATTGATATGAACGTGCTTGTCTATCTTATTCCCGTTTCGATCTTTCTTGGCGGGATAGGGCTCGCGGCCTTCTTTTGGTCGATCCGTTCGCATCAGTTCGATGATCCTGAAGGGGACGCCAACCGCATTCTGACCACCGACTACGACGATCACCCGCGCGAAGACTGACGCCGCCTATGGTGTTGCGCGTGTCGCCAGTTCGGCGACCATTGGCCCCATAGCCTCCACGATCACCGACACGCCCTGCGCATTGGGATGAATCCCGTCCGCTTGGATATGGGTTGTGATCGTCTCGCTCATGTCGCCCAAATCGGTGAGCGGTTTGAGAAAACTCTCGAAGTAAAGCGCGTCATATTTTTCGGCCAGATCGGGATAGATCGTCTCGAAAGCCGTTTTGTAATCTTGGCCGTAATTGCTTGGCACCGAGATGCCGACGATCATCATAGGCACGCCCTTTGCCGCCCCCGCTGCCATAATCGCGTCGAGGTTGGAACGGGCGAGTTCGGGCGGGATGCCGCGCAGCACGTCATTGCCTCCAAGTGCCACGATCATCGCGTTGATGTCGTCGGTTAGGGTCCAATCCACGCGGGACAACCCGCCCGATGTCGTGTCACCAGATACGCCCGCGTTGACGATGGTGGCGGCGATGCCTTGCGCGTCAAGCCAATCTTGCAACTGTGCTGTGAACCCTTCGTGGGCCAATAATCCGTAGCCTTGGGTCAGGCTGTCACCAAGGGCGGCAATGCGCACATTGGTCTCCTGAGCGGCAAGTGGAGTTGCGACCATTAGGGCGATAGAAAGGAAAACCGCCGACAATCGCTTGCTCATGCCGGATAAAACCCCATATCCAAAGTGAAAGACCAAAAGGATACCCCCCATGAGTGACGCCATTATTTCTCTGTCGAGCGCAAATCTAACCCTCGACGGCAATGCGGGCCGCGTGGAGATATTGCACGACATCTCGCTCGATGTCATGCGCGGGGAAACCGTTGGGCTGATCGGGCCGTCTGGGTCTGGCAAATCGTCGCTCCTTATGTTGCTCGGCGGGTTGGAACAGGCCACGGGCGGCCTCGTTTCGGTGCTTGGCCACAACCTCACGTCGATGGACGAGGATCAACTGGCGCGGTTCCGTAGAGATCATATGGGGGTTGTGTTCCAATCCTTCCACCTCATTCCGACAATGACTGCGCTTGAAAACGTCGCGACGCCTCTGGAACTGGCGGGGGTCGCGGATGCGTTCGAGCGGGCGCGGGCGGAATTGGAGGCGGTTGGGCTGACCTCGCGGATGGATCACTACCCGTCGCAAATGTCGGGCGGTGAGCAACAACGTGTGGCTTTGGCCCGCGCGGCGGCTCCGCGTCCCGAAATCCTCTTGGCCGATGAGCCAACGGGCAATCTCGACGGCACAACAGGGGAGGCGATTATCGACCTGCTCTTCGGTTTGCGTGACCGCCACGGATCAACGCTCGTCATGGTGACACACGCGCCCGAACTGGCGGCGCGGTGTGATCGGGTGATCCGTTTGCGTGACGGGCATCTGGAACCTGCGGAGGCTGTCGCGTGAACATAAAACTGGCGTGGACCATCGCGCGGCGTGAATTGCGCGCAGGGATCAAAGGGTTCTGGGTTCTCATTGCCTGTCTGGCTCTTGGGGTGGCTGCGATTGCGGGGGTCACATCCGTGCGCGAGAGCATTGCGCAGGGTCTGGACCGCGAAGGTGCGGCGTTACTTGGCGGTCAGGCGGAATTGGAGTTTACCTATCGCTTCGCGACCGATCAGGAACGCGCATGGATGGAGGCCAATGCCGATGCTGTCTCCGAAGTCGCTGATTTCCGGTCTATGGTGACAATCGGTGACGAGCGGGCATTGACACAGGTGAAGGCGGTGGATGATGCCTATCCCTTGATCGGCGCTGTGACCTTGACCCCCGACATGCCAATCGCTCAGGCGCTTGCGGGGCAAGGCGGCGTTGCGGGCGCTGTGCTCGACCCGATGTTGTTCGAGCGGTTGGGGCTATCCGTTGGCGACGAAATTGCCATTGGTGGCGAGCCGTTTGTGGCGATGGCTGCGCTGACCCGCGAACCTGACAATGCCTCGGCGGGCTTCTCGCTCGGGCCGCGTTCCATTGTCGCGTTGGACGCGTTGCGCGGGACGACTCTTTTGTCCGCAGGCACGTTGTTCGAGACGGCCTATCGTTTGCGTTTGCCCACGGACACCGACCTTGACGCTTATGAGGCTCGCGCCAAGGCGGAGATCGCGGACGGCGGGTTCAGATGGCGCGATGCTCGTAATGGTGCGCCCGGAGTGTCGCGGTTTGTCGAGCGTTTGTCGTCTTTCCTCGTTCTGGTCGGCCTTGCGGGTCTGGCCGTCGGCGGGGTCGGGGTTTCGGCGGCTGTGCGCGCCTACCTAGACCGCAAAACCTCTGTCATTGCGACCTTGAAAACACTGGGGGCAGAGCGCTCGACCATCATGATGATCTATGCCTTTCAGGTCGGGATATTGACGTTGGTCGCCATCGCGATTGGATTGACCCTCGGTGCTGTTGCACCGCTGTTGGCCGCGCCGTTGATTGAGGCGCAACTGCCCGTTCCTGTTGTGGTCGGTGTGCATCTTGGCCCGCTGATTGAGGCCAGCGTCTACGGTCTGTTGTCGGCGGCAATCTTTGTGCTGTGGCCGCTGTCACGCGCCGAGCAAATTCGCCCTGCCGCGCTCTACCGTGATGCGCAGTTCGGTCTGAGTGGGCGTCCGCGCCCGCGTTATATAGTCGTCATGGCGGTGATGATTGTGGCGCTTGTCGCCTCGGCTGCCCTGTTCACCGACAGTGCGCGTTTGGTGCTTTGGTCCTTTGTCGGTGTGGCAGGATCGTTCGCTCTGTTGGTTTTGTCCGCCCGTGGTGTGGCCCGTCTGGCGCGTCGCCTGTCGAAGGCCCGCTTTGTCAAAGGGCGCACAGGTTTGCGTCTCGCGCTCTCGTCCGTGGGTGGCCCCGGGGGGGAGACAACCTCCGTGGTTTTGTCGCTCGGCCTTGGGCTTACGGTTCTTTCCGCAGTCGGACAGATTGACACAAACCTGCGCAATGCCATCGCGCAAGACCTCCCCGAAGTGGCGCCCTCCTATTTCGTGGTCGATATTCAGCCCGATCAAATCGACGGGGTGTTGGAGCGCCTGACAAGCGACGCGGGCGTGAGCAAATTTGAGAGCGCGCCGATGCTGCGCGGGATCATCACGCAGATCAATGGCGTGGACGCCGAGACATACGCGGGGCCGCATTGGGTCATTCGCGGGGATCGCGGGATCACCTATTCCGCCGCCAAACCCGAAAACGCAAAGATCACCGCAGGAACGTGGTGGCCCGAGGATTACGCGGGCCCGCCACAGATCAGTTTTGCCGCCGAAGAAGCCGAAGAGATGGGTCTCAAACTCGGGGATACCATGACGGTCAATGTGCTTGGTCGTGAGATCACGGGTGAGATCACGTCCTTCCGCGAGGTTGATTTTTCTGGCGCGGGCATGGGGTTTGTCCTGTCGATGAATGACGCGGCGTTGCGCGGTGCGCCGCACACCCATATTGCGACGATCTATGCCACGCCGGAGGCCGAAGCACCGCTGATCCGCGATCTTGCCAAGGCCTATCCCAATATCACGACGATCCGTGTGCGCGATGCTATCGGGCGGGTTGTCACCGTCCTTGAGGGCATCGCCGCTGCCACAACCCTTGGTGCACTGGCCACGCTTATCACGGGCGCTGTCGTTCTTGTCGGGGCTGCGGCTGCGGGGGAAAGCAAACGGCGCTATGAGGCGGCCATTCTCAAAACGCTTGGCGCCACGCGCCGAGTCATCTTGCGCAGTTTCGCGCTGCGCTCGGCGCTTATGGGGTTTGCTGCGGCCATCGTCGCACTTGCGGCCGGTGGCCTCGCGGGATGGGCTGTCATCCATTTCGTGATGAAGTCGGACTTCCAGTTTGCTTGGGGCTCGGCGGCGGTCATCGTGGTGGGGGGCGTTTTGCTCACGCTTCTGACGTCGCTGTGGTTCTCATGGCGCGCGATGCGTGTGCGGCCTGCGCGGGTGTTGCGGTCCGCGGACTAAGTGTCGCGGTGTTGTTTGACCATATCGTTGACAAGCTCGCGAACGCGCTGGGCGGTCGGTGTCAAATGTGCGCCCGAACGTGTCAGAATGCCAAATTCGTCGACGGCGAGTTCTAGTTTCGTGTCGAGGGTCTGGATTTGACCGTCGGCGCTAAAGATTTGGGCTACGGCAGAGGCAATAGGCGCAATGGCGTTGGATTGGCCGACGGCGGCGAGGGTCAATAAAAACGAAGACGTGTTGAGCACGCGCAGGGGCGGCGCGTGGCCAAGGTCGCGCAACGCCCGTTCGACGGTTTGCCGCAAAATGGCCCCAGAGGGCGGCATGACCCAATCATATCTTAACAGGCTTTCGATCGAGATCGGCGTTTTGGCCCGCATCAAAGGGTGATCGCGCCGTGCAATAATGTTCATCGGTTCTGGTCCGATGGGGGTGTAGTCGAATTGGGACGCGGTGGAATCGTCGGGTAGGCGGCCGATGGCAAAGTCCAGCCGTCGATCAATGACCATATCGCGCAGGTGATCAGAGGTCGCGACTTCAATCTCGATCTGCGCATCGGGCATATCGATCCGTGCATGGCGCACCACAGGAAGGACAAGGTCAATCGCGGGCCCCGTAACGGCCCCGAGTGCTACGGTCCCCGTCAATCCGCGGCGCAACTCGTCTATTTCGCGACCCGCGTCGCCGATTTCATTGAGAATACGGTCCGCGCGGATCGCCAAAGCGCGACCCTCGGCGGTGAGGGCAATCCCGCGGCCTTCACGGTGATAGAACGGCGCGTTGATGATGGCTTCGATCTCGGACGCCAGACGCGAGGCGGCGGGTTGCGCAATGCCGAGCGTATGGGCCGCATCGGTCAGCTTGCCTTCGGTGAGCAGAGCGGCCGCGAGACGCAGGTGATTGATTTTCAGGCCCTTGCGCAAAAGCGTGTTCATCGGTGAAGTCCCGTCCTCAGCTTGATAAAATAGCCATAATGATATGAATTAATAATTATACATAATTTGACTGGGATAATAAGCCAAGGCTTTATCATGCGCGACGTGACATGCGTCGGGGCCGATTCCGGCCTGATTGACGACGACCGGATTTTTCGGTCTTGGGAGGATAAAAAATGAAACTTACGAAAACACTGGCGCTTGCCGCCGCTGTCTCTACGCTTGCTGTCGCTGCTTTTGCTGACGGCACCGTTGGGATCGCAATGCCGACAAAGTCTTCGGCACGTTGGATCGCTGATGGCGACAACATGGTCAAAGAACTCGAAGCCGCAGGCTACGAGGCCGATCTTCAATACGCAGAAGATGACATCCCCAACCAGCTCGCACAGATCGAGAACATGGTTACCAAAGGTGTGGACGTGCTCGTGATCGCGGCGATTGATGGCACAACGCTGTCCAACGCTCTGGCAAACGCCGCTGCTGCTGGCGTGAAAGTCATCGCCTATGACCGCCTGATCCGCGATTCTGGCGACGTTGACTACTACGCGACGTTCGACAACTTCAAAGTTGGCGTTCAGCAAGCAACCACAATCGTTGAAGGCCTCAAAGCCCGCTTTGGCGATGGCCCTTATAACGTCGAGCTGTTCGGCGGCTCCCCTGACGACAACAACGCCTACTTCTTCTACGATGGTGCGATGTCTGTTCTTCAGCCGCTGATCGATGATGGCACGATCAACATCGTGTCTGGCCAGATGGGCATGGATACAGTCGGGACATTGCGTTGGGACGGTGCTGTTGCACAGGCCCGCATGGATAACCTCTTGTCCGCACATTACACCGACAAAGAGATCCACGGCGTTCTGTCCCCTTACGACGGTTTGTCCATCGGTATCCTGTCCTCGCTTAAAGGTGTCGGTTACGGCTCCGGCGATTTGAAAATGCCAATCGTGTCGGGTCAGGATGCGGAAATCCCATCCGTGAAATCCATCCTTGCTGGCGAGCAGTATTCCACGATCTTCAAAGACACACGTGAGCTTGCAAAAGTGACCGTGGGCATGGTCGACGCCGTTCTTGGCGGCTCCGAGCCACAGATCAATGACACCACGACCTACGACAATGGCGTTAAGGTTGTTCCCTCCTACCTGCTTGAGCCGCTTCCTGTGGATGCGTCCAACTGGGAAGAGCGTTTGATCGACTCTGGCTACTACACAATGGATCAGATCAAGTAATCCACGCGATTTGAACAGTACGAGGCCGCCCGAGTTTTCCCTAGAGGCTCGGGCGGCTGTGCCTCTACCCCTGAGGGGCGGAGCGACGAAAAGGGGCGATGCGCCCCCGCAGAAGGGCAAACCATGACCACACTTCTGGAAATGAGAAATATCACCAAAGAGTTCCCCGGCGTGAAAGCGCTCGATCAGGTGAACTTGAAGGTTGAGCAGGGTGAAATCCACGCGATTTGCGGCGAAAACGGCGCCGGAAAATCAACGTTGATGAAGGTGCTGTCGGGCATCTACCCCATCGGAACATATGACGGCGACATTCATTACGAGGGCGACGTCGCCGCCTTTAAAACGCTGAGTGATAGCGAGAGCCGCGGCATCGTGATCATCCACCAAGAGCTTGCTCTGGTCCCCGAGTTGTCAATTGCCGAGAATATTTTCTTGGGCAATGAACGCGCGGCGAAGGGTGTCATTAACTGGCACGAAACCAATGCGCGCACCGAGGAGTTGTTGAAAAAGGTCGGTCTGGCCGAGACGCCAACCACCAAAGTGGACAGCATAGGTGTCGGCAAACAGCAACTCGTCGAGATCGCAAAGGCTCTGTCGAAAGACGTGAAATTGTTGATCTTGGACGAGCCCACGGCGGCGCTTCAGGAAAACGACAGCCGTAAACTTCTTGATTTGATGTTGGAGCTGAAAGCGCAGGGCGTGACCTGTATCATCATTTCTCACAAACTTAACGAAGTGCGCTATGTCGCGGACACTGTGACGGTGATCCGTGACGGCCAAACCGTCTCTGCCCATGTTGCCAAAGGACTGTCCGAGGACAAGATTGTGGCGGATATGGTGGGGCGCGACATGACGCACCGCTATCCTGAACATGTCCGCACACCGGGCGAGATGTTGATGGAGGTCGAGGACTGGAATGTCTGGCATCCCGAACATGGCGACCGCCAAGTGGTCAAGAACGCCTCGTTCAACGTACGCGCGGGCGAGGTTGTCGGCATCGCGGGCCTGATGGGCTCGGGGCGAACCGAATTGGCCATGTCAGTATTTGGCAAATCCTATGGCCGCAATATTTCGGGCACCGTGAAACTGCATGGCACGCCTGTTGATGTGTCCAAGGTGGATCGCGCGATTGATGCGGGTCTCGCCTATGTGACCGAGGACCGTAAATCTCTGGGCCTCGTGTTGGAGGAAACGATCCGTTTCAACACCACGCTTGCCAACCTTGAGGATGTTTCCAGTGGCGGCGTTCTCAACAAGAACGAAGAGACCAAGGCGGCGGAAAAATATCGCGAGGCCTTGGCGACGCGCACTCCGTCGGTGTTCCAAAGAGTGATGAACCTGTCGGGGGGCAACCAGCAGAAGGTTGTCTTGGCCAAGTGGTTGTTTACCGAGCCTGAGGTTCTGATCCTCGACGAGCCGACGCGCGGCATCGATGTGGGTGCGAAATACGAGATTTACACAATCATCAACGATCTGGCCGCCCAAGGAAAAGGCGTGGTTATGATCTCGTCGGAGATGCCCGAGCTATTGGGCATGTGCGACCGAATTTATGTCATGAACGAGGGCGCGTTGGTCGGTGAATTGACCGCCGCCGAGGCGAGCCAAGAGCGCATCATGTCGCTCATCGTCAGCGAATAGGAGAGCAGGGATGGACAACACGAAACACACGGGGATCAAGGCCTACCTCGCCGCGAACTTGCGCGAATACGGTCTTCTATTTGCCCTGATCGGGGTCATGGCGTTCTTTCAGATCGTCACAAACGGGACGTTGCTGCGGGCGGTGAATATCACCAACCTGCTGCTGCAAAACTCCTACATCATCATCATGGCGCTGGGCATGTTGGTGATCATTGTCGGCGGTCATATCGACCTGTCGGTCGGCTCGGTCATGGGCTTTATCGGCGCATTGGCAGCGGTGATGATCGTGAACTGGGATGTGAACCCGCTTCTCACCATCGCGGTCTGTCTGGTCGCGGGCGGTGTGATCGGCGGAGCGCAGGGCTATTGGGTCGCCTATTGGCGCATTCCCCCCTTCATCGTCACGCTCGCGGGCATGTTGGTGTTTCGCGGTCTGTCGCTTTGGTTGCTGCACGGCCAATCTGTCGGCCCGTTCCCGCGTGAATTTACCGTGATTGCAAACGGATTTGTGCCCGATGTATTCCCCGCCGCGTGGGGCGAAAGCCTCGCCGTGATGACGGGTGTCCGTCAGGTCAATGTCTTGGCACTGGTCATGGGATTTGTCGCCGCAGCATTTGTCATCTGGCGCGGGATGAAACAGCGCGCCACGAACAAGGCCTACGGGATCGAAGACGAACCACAGAGCTTCTTTGTGGCTCGCACGGGCATCGTGGCCTTCGCGCTGATCTTTGTGATGTGGAAACTGGCGACCTTCCGTGGCCTGCCAAACGTGTTGATCACGATGGGCGTGTTGACCGTGATCTATGCCTTCCTCACCGAGAACACCGTGATCGGTCGCCGCGTCTACGCGATGGGCGGCAACGAGAAAGCAGCCAAGCTGTCGGGCATCAACACCGAACGGCTGACCTTCCTCGCCTTTGTGAACATGGGCGTTCTGGCCGCGGCGGCCGGTCTCGTCTTTGCGGCGCGCCTGAATACGGCGACACCGAAAGCGGGCTTTGCACTCGAGCTTGACGTGATTGCGGCGGTGTTCATCGGCGGGGCGTCCATGTCGGGCGGCGTCGGCACGATTGTGGGCGCTGTGGTCGGTGCGTTTTTGATGGGGGTGCTCAATAACGGCATGTCGATCATGGGTATTGGTATCGACTATCAACAGATGATCAAAGGCCTCGTGCTGCTGATGGCTGTGGTTTTCGACGTCTATAACAAACAAAAACAAGGATAACGGATGATGCTTCTGTCACAAATTGAAAATGCCTCTGGCGGTGTGAGTGTCGTCGTCAGGTCTGGTTCCGAGGCCTATGTGGTCAAGAACGCGGAGTCGTCCTATGCGCTTGCGATGGAGGCCGCGACATCGGGACGTCCCCTTGCCGATGTGATCCGTGAACATGGGTTTGGTGAGGCGGTGGACCTTGAGGCCGCTTACGCCGAAGGCCGGATGCTCCTGCCGATCCACCACGACGACCCCGCGCATTGCCATCTTACGGGCACGGGCCTGACCCACCTTGGTTCGGCCTCGACGCGCAATGCGATGCACGTCAAACCGGACAAAGAGGCCGCGCTAACCGACTCGATGAAAATGTTCCAGATGGGCGTTGAATCTGGCAAGCCCGCCGAGGGCGAAGTGGGCGCGCAGCCCGAATGGTTCTACAAGGGCAACGGCACGATGGCGGTGGCTGCGGGCAAGCCGCTGCACTCGCCCTCCTTCGCCGAGGACGCGGGCGAAGAACCCGAGATCGCGGGCATCTACATCAACGGTCCTGACGGCACGCCGTTCCGTGTGGGCTTTGCCCTGTCCAATGAATTTTCCGACCATATCACCGAACGCGGCAACTACCTGTGGCTCGCGCATTCCAAACTGCGCCCCGCCGCCATTGGTCCTGAAATGCTGATCGGGGATCTGCCCGCCGATGTGCAGGGCATGTCACGGATTTACCGCGATGGTGAGGTGTTGTGGGAGAAGCCGTTTGTCTCGGGTGAGGACAATATGTCTCACACCCTTGCCAATCTGGAGCATCACCACTTTAAGTACGACATCTTCCGCCAAGAGGGGGATTTGCATGTGCATTTCTTTGGCACGGCGACCCTGTCCTTCGCGGATGGCATCAGCACGAAAGAGGGCGACATTTTCGAGATTGAAGCCCCCGATTTCGGCATGGCGCTGCGCAATCCTCTTATCCAAGCCCCTAAGGCGGCAGGCACAACCAAAGTGAAAGCACTATAAAATGAGTTTTAAACCCGCAGAATGGCCCCGCAAACTTCGATCCCAGTCTTGGTATGGCGGCAATAGTCGTGACACGATCTACCACCGTGGCTGGCTCAAGAACCAAGGCTATCCCCATGATCTGTTCGACGGTCGCCCGATCATTGGCGTGTTGAACACATGGTCGGAACTTAGCCCATGTAACGGCAGCCACATGAAAGAGCTGGCCGAAAAGGTCAAAGCAGGGATTTGGGAAGCGGGTGGCTTTCCCGTTGAGGTGCCTGTGTTCTCCGCCTCTGAGAACACCTATCGCCCCACCGCGATGATGTTCCGCAACCTTGCCGCTCTCGCGGTCGAGGAAACTATTCGCGGACAACCTATTGATGGCTGTGTGTTGCTTGTCGGTTGTGACAAAACCACGCCGTCGCTGATCATGGGGGCCGCATCATGTGACCTGCCGTCGATTGTTGTGACGGGCGGGCCGATGCTCAACGGTTATTACAAGAACGAGCGCGTCGGATCGGGCACGCACCTTTGGAAATTCTCCGAGGACGTCAAAGCGGGCAAGATGACCCAAGAGGAATTCCTCGAAGCGGAGCAAAGCATGTCGCGCTCCACGGGGACCTGTAACACCATGGGCACTGCATCGACGATGGCCTCTATGGCCGAGGCGCTCGGGCTTGCTCTGTCGGGAAACGCCGCAATCCCCGCCGTGGATAGCCGCCGCCGCGTTATGGCGCAGATGTCGGGTCGCCGCATTGTGCAGATGGTCAAAGACGATCTGAAGCCTTCCGATATCATGACCAAAAAGGCGTTCGAGAACGCTATCCGTACCAATGGCGCCATTGGTGGTTCCACCAATGCGGTTGTTCACCTGCTCGCAATGGCGGGCCGTGTGGGTGTTGATCTGTCGCTTGATGACTGGGACCGTTGCGGTCGCGATGTCTCGACCATCGTCAACCTTATGCCATCGGGCAAATACCTGATGGAGGAGTTCTTCTACGCGGGTGGTCTGCCTGTGGTTCTCAAACGTTTGGGCGAGGCGGATCAGTTGCACAAAGATGCGCTGACCGTGTCGGGCGAGACGATCTGGGACGAGGTCAAAGATGTGGTGAACCACAACGAAGACGTGATCCTGCCTGTCGACAAGCCCCTCATGGAGCAGGGCGGCATCGCTGTTGTGCGCGGCAACCTTGCGCCCAAAGGTGCGGTTCTCAAGCCTTCTGCGGCGACGCCTGAACTGTTGCAACACAAAGGCCGCGCGGTCGTGTTCGAGGACATCGACGACTACAAGGCCAAGATCAACGATGAGGATCTCGACATCGACGAGACCTGCATCATGGTTATGAAAAACTGCGGACCCAAAGGCTATCCGGGTATGGCCGAGGTGGGCAATATGGGCCTGCCGCCCAAAATCCTGCGCAAGGGTATCACCGATATGGTGCGTATTTCCGACGCGCGGATGTCGGGCACGGCCTACGGCACGGTTGTTCTGCATACCTCGCCAGAGGCCGCCGCAGGCGGGCCGCTTGCCGTGGTTCAGAATGGTGACATGATCGAACTGGATGTGCCGAATCGTAAGCTGCATCTCGATATCTCGGACGAGGAACTGGCCGCACGTCTGGCTGCATGGAAACCGATCCACGAACAGGCTGCGAGCGGCTATGCATGGCTTCACCAAGCCCACGTCGAGGGGGCAGATACGGGGGCCGATCTCGACTTCCTCAAAGGGTGCCGTGGCGCACCTGTCGGAAAGGACAGTCACTAATGGCGCGTAAAATTGCTCTGGTCGGTGTCGGCAAAATCGCCATCGACCAACACATCCCTTCGCTTGCCAAATCTGACGATTGGGAACTGGCCGCAGCCGTGTCGCGCAACCATCAGGTTGAGGGCGTGCCCAATTACACTCACATGACCGAGATGCTTGAGGCTCACCCCGAGATCGGGGTGGTCAGCCTGTGTATGCCGCCTGTGCCGCGCTTTGACATCGCGCGTGAGGCGATTGCCGCAGGGCGTCACGTGATGTTGGAAAAGCCCCCTGGTGCGACGCTCTCGGAAGTCCACACGCTCGAAACTTTGGCGCGTGAAGCGGGTGTGACCCTCTATGCCACATGGCACTCGCGCAAGGCGGCGCAGGTCGCGGCGGCAAAGGCATGGCTCGCGGACAAGACGCTCGAGCGGTTCACAGTGACGTGGAAAGAAGATGTGCGCAAATGGCACCCGAACCAGGATTGGGTGTTTGAGCCTGGCGGCATGGGCATCTTTGATCCGGGCATTAACGCGCTGTCCATCGTGACAGAAATCCTGCCCGATCCGATTCACCTCAAAGAGGCGGTGCTGAAATTCCCCGCCAACCGAGACACGCCTATTGCGGCGGATCTTGAGTTCTATCATCCCAAGGCGGCCGTGGTGTCGGCCCAGATGGATTGGGATCATTCGGGCGCGGATGTGTGGGATATCGAAGCGGTCTGTAACGAGGGCGTTTTGAAACTGGAGAAGGGCGGCGGCGTTCTGTTGATCGACGGTGTCCAACAACCCGGCGCGATTGGCCAACTCGACGGCGAATACCCGCAGCTCTACGCCGATATGGCGGCGCTGGTGGCCTCGGGCCGCAGCGAAGTGGACCTGCGCCCCATGCTGCATGTTTCCGATGCTCTGACGCTCGGAAAACGCGAAATGGTTGCTGCCTTCGATTGGTAAGGCGCGGCTATGCAATGAGTTGAAAACGGGGGCGCTTGCGTCCCCGTTTTTGTGTGCGGGACAACATCATTCGAGCGTGCCGGTGCCGCCCGCCACAGCGCAAAGGTCGGCCTGAGCCGTGCATCGTATCTATGATCTGAGGGGGTAATGGTAGCGGAGGAGGGACTTGAACCCCCGACACGCGGATTATGATTCCGCTGCTCTAACCAACTGAGCTACTCCGCCGAAGTGCCGCGTAGGTAGTCGGTCACGCGCGGGGGGTCAAGAGGGAAATTACGTGTTTGTGACGGTTCCTTTGTGGCAGCGTGCTTGTTGCAGACTAAGGCATGTCCTAGTTTGCCCGAAACCTGTGACGAAAGGCCGATACAATGGATGCGAAATGGGACTTTTGGATTGATCGTGGTGGCACCTTTACGGATATTGTCGGTCGCGATCCGCAGGGCGTTTTGCACAGCCATAAATTACTGTCGAACAACCCCGAGCGCTACCGCGATGCCGCGGAACAAGGCGTTCGTGATGTCTTGGGATTGCAAGCGGGACAGCCGATTCCGTCTGGCGCGATTGCCTCGGTCAAGATGGGCACCACTGTGGCCACCAATGCCCTGCTGGAGCGCAAGGGGGAGCGGGTGTTGTTGCTCATCACCCAAGGCTTCGGGGACATCTTGCGTATCGGCTATCAGACGCGCCCTGATCTGTTCGCGCTCAACATCAAACGTCCTGACCTTTTGTATGAAACCGTCGCGGAAATTCCTGAGCGTCTTGCCGCCGACGGGACCGTTGTAACGCCGCTGGATGAGGTGGCAGCGCGCGCGGCCCTTCAACGGGCGTTCGACGGTGGTGTCCGCGCTGTGGCTGTGGCCTTTCTTCATGCCTATCTGGAGCCCGTTCACGAGCAACGCGTGGCGCAAATCGCGCGGGAGATCGGTTACACGCAGGTCTCCACCTCTCATGAGGTGTCGCGTCTGGCCAAGCTCGTCTCGCGTGGTGATACCACCGTGGTGGACGCCTATCTCTCGCCCATCTTACGTCGCTACGTGGAACAGGTGGCCGAAGCCTTGTCTCTGGGCACAGCATGTGAGCGGTTGTTGTTCATGCAATCCAACGGTGGGCTGACCGATGCGGCCTTGTTTCAGGGGCGCGATGCCATTCTGTCGGGGCCTGCGGGCGGGATCGTCGGAATGGTGCGCACAGGTGAGGCGGCGGGATTTGACCGTTTGATCGGCTTCGATATGGGCGGCACCTCCACGGATGTGAGCCACTATGCGGGCGCGTTCGAGCGCAGTTTTGAGACCGAAGTGGCGGGCGTGCGGATGCGGGCGCCGATGATGGATATTCACACGGTGGCCGCGGGGGGCGGCTCGATTTGTTCGTTCCGCGACGGGCGGCTTCAAGTCGGGCCCGAGAGTGCGGGCGCGGACCCCGGTCCGGCGGCGTATCGCCGTGGCGGGCCGATCACCGTCACCGATTGCAACGTGTTTTTGGGCAAGCTGTCACCCGATCATTTCCCGCCTGTGTTCGGGCCAAATGGCGATGCGCCGCTTGACGTGGCTGCCACACGGCGCGGCATTTCTGCTCTCACCGACGAGATCAACGCCGCCACGGGGCAGAGCCTTGATCCCGTTGAGGTGGCCGAGGGGTTTCTCAAGATTGCAGTCGACAATATGGCAAACGCGATCAAGAAAATCTCGGTCGAGCGCGGCCATGATGTGACCGAATACGCCTTGCAATGTTTCGGCGGTGCAGGGGGGCAACATGCCTGTCTTGTGGCGGATGCGCTCGGGATGCGCCGCGTGTTGATCCATCCCTTTGCGGGGGTTCTCTCGGCTTACGGCATGGGGTTGGCCGAGGTGCGGGCCTTGCGCGAGCGTCAGGTCGACACACCGATCACGGACCTTGGTGCGGCACAGGCGCTTGCACAGGAACTGGCGGAGGACGCGCTGCGCGAGGTTACGGCACAGGGTGTCACCTCGACCCGCACAGAAATCCGTGCGCACCTGCGCTATGACGGATCACATCAGACTTTGGATGTGACGTTCGTGGCCGCGGCGGCAATGACGGAGGCCTTTCATGCCGCACATAGAGCGCGGTTCGGCTTTGCCCGTGAGGGGCGTGCCCTGATCCTCGATATGTTGGCCGTGGAGGCCATTGGTGACACGGGCGAAGCGCCTGCCGCTGTTGCGATGGGCGAGGGCGAGGCGACCCCTGTGGCGCATCTGGATGTGAGTGCTGCGGGGTGGGGACGCGTGCCGCTTTACGCGCGTGACACACTGGCCCAAGAGACGGTGATCAAAGGCCCCGCGATCATCACCGAGGCGACGGGAACCAATGTGGTCGAGCCTGAGTGGCGTGCGACGCTCGATCCGATGGGCAATCTGGTGTTGACCCGTGACACAGCCCCCGCGCGGGCGCTCGCGGTGGGAACTGAGGCCGATCCGATCTTGCTTGAGGTCATGTCGAACCTGTTCATGTCGGTGGCCGATCAAATGGGCGCAACTTTGGCGAATACGTCGTGGTCGGTGAACATCAAGGAGCGGTTTGATTTCTCCTGTGCGATCTTTGACGCTGAGGGGCATCTGGTCGCCAACGCGCCGCATGTGCCCGTTCATTTGGGGTCAATGTCCGACAGTATTCAGACAATAATCCGACTGAATGCCGACGCCGCAGATGGCGATGCTTTTGTGCTCAATTCGCCCTATCGCGGCGGGACGCATTTGCCCGATGTGACTGTGGTGACGCCTGTCTTTGTGGACGGGTCCATCGCGTTTTGGCTCGGGTCGCGCGGGCACCATGCCGACATCGGTGGTCGCACCCCCGGATCAGCGCCGCCCGACAGCCGTACGATCGAGGACGAGGGTGTTCTGATCGACAATGAACGCCTTGTGGCGGCGGGAGAATTCCAAGAGACATTGATGCGTCGCATCTTGTCGGAGGCGCGCTACCCTGCGCGAAACATTGATCAGAATATCGCGGACCTACAGGCGCAAGTGGCCGCAAACGAAACGGGAAAACGCGCCTTGTTGGAGGTGGTGTCGCGCTATAGTCTGGACGTTGTGACGGCCTATATGGGGCATGTGCAAGATAACGCCGAGGCCTCCGTGCGGGCGGTCATTGATCATTTGCAAGACGGCGCATTTACCTATCCGATGGACGAAGGGGCCGAGATCAAAGTGGCGGTGCGGGTGGACCGTGCAACCCGTCGTGCAGTCGTGGATTTCACCGGAACAAGTGCGCAGCAGGATGGCAATTTCAACGCGCCTTTATCCATTTCGCGGGCTGTAGTGCTTTATGTTTTCCGCACCTTGGTTGGCAAGAACATCCCGCTCAACGAGGGGTGTCTTGCGCCGTTGGATATCATCGTTCCAGAAGGCTCGATGCTCAATCCCCGCGCCCCTGCGGCGGTGATCGCGGGCAACACGGAAGTGTCGCAGGCCGCGTGCAATGCCTTGTTTGGCGCGCTTGGCGTGATTGCGGGCAGCCAAGGCACGATGAACAATTTTGTTTGGGGCAACGCTGAGTTTCAAAACTACGAAACGATTGCAGGCGGCACAGGGGCAGGACCGGATTTTGACGGCTGCGATGCGGTGCAAAGCCATATGACCAACACGCGTATGACCGATCCCGAGATTTTGGAGACGCGCTTCCCAGTGCGCCTTGAGGAGTTTTCCATTCGTCACGGGTCAGGCGGAAAAGGCTCGCACACGGGGGGCTGTGGCGCCTTGCGTCGTTTGCGTTTTCTGGAGCCTGTGACCGTGACCACATTGTCGTCCCATCGTGTCGTTCCGCCCTTTGGCGTTGGGGGAGCGATGGGCGGACAGGTGGGGGTGAACTACGCTATTTTGCCCGATGGCACGCGCGTTGATCTCAAAGGAAACGACGAGATTGATCTGCCTGAAAATGGCGTGTTTGTGATGGAAACGCCAGGTGGCGGCGGGTTTTCCTGACGCATTTAGGATCAGGTTAGGACGATTGAAAAAGGGGCCGTTTGGCCCCTTTTGTGGTTTGGCGTGTCGTGCGGATTAGGGCTTGGAAAAGCTCCAGACGGTTTCTTGTCTGTAGGTCTCGCCCGCTTTGAGAAGGCACGACGGGAAGCCCGCCTGATTGGGCCCATCGGGCCAGCGTTGCGGCTCCAAGGCCACGCCACTAAACGCGCCGTAGGGCTTGCCGTTTAATCCCACGAAGGGGGCGGAGGAGTTCTTGCCCGCGTCATAGATTTGCAAGCCCGGCTCGGTGGTATCAATGCGCAGTGTCACGCCGCTTGACCCCGTCAACGTACAGGCGTGTTGCAGGTCTGTGGCTGGGGTGTCTGACAGACATAGGTTGTGGTCAATGCGCGGTGTATTCTCCCCCAAGGCGCGCCCTGTGCGAAAGTCGAAATCGGTCCCGTCTACGGGGGCAACGCCCGTTGGAATGAGGTCTGCATCAACGGGCGTATAACGGTCGGCTGGCACAGTGAGCATGTGGCCCGTAATGGTCGCGTGACCGTCGAGCGACCAATAGGAATGGTTGGCGATGTTGATGTAGGTGTCCTTGTCCGTCTCCGCCTCGATCACCAAGCGCAGGTGCGCAGGTGCATCGAGGGAGAACCGCGCTCGCATAGACCGCGCCCCCGGAAAGCCGCCCTTGCCATCAGGCAGGGTGAGCGAGAGGGTGAGGGCGCTTTCTGAATGGCTTTCGATCTGCCAAATCTCGCGGTGCATCCCGTTAGGGCCGCCATGCAAGCAGGTTGTGCCCTCGTTGGCCTCAAAGCTCAAAGTCTCCCCATTGAGCGGCGCGCTTGCGCCTGCGATGCGGTTGGCCACAGGGCCGACCAGAGCGCCGTAATAGCCCATCGGTCCTTCATAGGCGGCCACATCTTTTGATCCTAATGTGAGCGGGTATGCGACGCCTTTGAGGCGGACATCGTTGAGGGTCGCGCCAAGGGTCAGGATGGTGACGCTCAGATCGCCTGCGTGCAGCGATATAGCCTCGACCTTGCGGCCATCCGCCGTGGTGCCAAAGGGGCGTCTCATAGGATCACCCGATGTTCTTTTTGGCCCTTGGCCACATCATCAACCGCAAAGACACAACCGTGGTCGTCACTCTTTTCGAGGTCTGCCTCTGGCAGGTTTTGCTGCGCCGTGGTCACGAACAGAGTCGTGCCATCCGCGCCCCCGAATGCAGGGCATGAGGATTGCATCCCGCCCACATCGACATAGCGCAGCACCTCACCTTCGGGGGAGTAGCAACACACGCGGTATGATCCCCATTGGGCGTTCCACAAGTTGCCCGCTGCGTCGACCACGGAGCCGTCGGGATTGTTGGCGTTTGCGATGAAGACTTCGGGTTTGCCATGGGGCCAACCATCGTCGTTGAGGGCAACACGCATGATCTGATCGGTGGCCGTGTCACAGAAGTAGGCCGTTTTGCCGTCGGGAGAAAAACAGATGGAGTTGGTGATGGTGATGTCGCCAAATAATTTACGCAAAGAGCCGCGATAATAGCGGTGGATCGAGCCTGCTTTGTCTTCGGCCTGTTTGCCCATCGTCCCGATCCAGAACCCGCCCTGAGGGTCGGCGCGGCCATCGTTGGAGCGGGTAACGGGATTGTCGGCCTCAAGGGCGCAGACAAAGGAGGTCTCGCCCGTCTCGATGTCAAAGGTCGATAGCGATGTTTCCGAAGCCATCAACAGGGTGTTCTCATCGACCCATCCTGCGGCGGACACATACTCATCGAACTGCCATGTCAATGTCTCGTCATCGACACGAGTATGTAGACGCATCCCCATGATGTCGAACCAGAAAAGTTGATTGCACAGGGGGTGCCACATCGGGCCCTCGCCGAGTTCGCATTTTGTGTCGTCGTAAACGTAATAGCTCATGTTACAGCCTCATCATATGCGGTCACCATAGCGCGGGCGCGAGATGCGGTCACGTTGGTGGTGAAATCTGGTTTGAAGAATGTAGGCCACATGTTGAAACGACAGGTCATGTGCCGCTCCGTGGGCCAGTGGTGAATTGGGTGTGGGCCGCACATAGCCCCGCGAGTGTCATGGCTGTGGCGTCGGTGCGAATGGCGTCGAGCCCCTGTGTCTGCAATGCGCGAGCGTAGAGGGTCGCAAGGTCGGTGTCGCCGATGATGGCAAGCGGTTGCCCGAGCCAGTAGGGTTTGGACGCGGCAATCTCCGCGCCGATCAACAGGCCAGACAGGCGGGCTTTGGCGGTTTCGCATGGCATGGCATTGAGCAGCCCCTCGGCTCGCAGCGAAAAGAGTTTGGCGGCGAGCCGCTCGGGGCGCGAGAGAATTTCGTCTACTGCGGTATCAAACGCTGCCTCATCCCATCCATCGGTGCGCACGGAATGGCGTAACACAGTATGGCCAGACAGGGCGGCGAACATTTCTCCTGTCATCACGGTTTGGAACGAGACGATTTCGCGCGCACTCATGTGGACCCATTTTGTGTGGGAACCGGGCAGGGTGATGACGCCATCGAAATTGGGGTTGAGCGATTGGAAGCCGGCGATCTGGGTTTCCTCGCCGCGCATCACGTCTGCGGGCGACATTTGGCATACGCCGGGCAAGATTTGGACATCAAGGCGCGGGTCGGTGGTGGGTGCTCGGGTCAACGTGCTGGCCGTGGGCGCGCAAGGGACGCGCGAGTATTCGGCCTCGACCCATCCTTGGCGCGCTCCGACCATACCACAGGCAATGACACGGGTTTTTTCTGCAGGAAGCCAGTCTGAAATCAGGTCAAGCAAGGCGGCTTCAAAGCCGTCGGAGCGCAGGGCCCCCATACCGTGATCTGATTGGGCTTCGGCCAGAACAGTGCCGCTTGAGCTCATCGCCCACGTGCGAAGCGACGTGGTGCCCCAGTCAACGGCGATCCAGTCTGCTTTGACCATCAATCCCTCCCGAATTTCAAAAGTCATACTGTTAGCACAACCTTATCGCGCGAGCGCGGGCGGCTTGCAACGGACGAAATTTGAATAGGGAAAGAAGGGAGCGATCAGGAGCGCAGTTGCGCGGGGTAGCCTGCGTCATTGAGAGCTTTGAGAATGGCGGCATCTCCCGCGGTGGAGTGTACCTCAATTTCGCGGGTTTCCATGTTGGCCTCTATGTCGACACCATCATCGACCGCTTCGAGAGCTTCGGTAATGGCGGCCTTGCAATGGCCACAGGTCATATCAGGAACAGAAAACACAGACATGGGGGCGCCTTTCTTGGCTGTTGGATGCGTGTATGGTTTAACGTCAGGTGGAATTGCGCCGTTCACTTTGTCGCGCAGAGCCTTGACGATTTATCCTATTGTTACCTAGGTGGGTATGAAACTGCCAGAGGCGAGGTTCCCAAAATGACCACCATCCGATTGAGTGTTGCGGGCATGACCTGTGCATCCTGTGTTGGGCGTGTTGAACGAGCGCTTGGCGCGACTGAGGGTGTGCAGGCCGCCAGTGTCAATCTTGCCACGGAAACAGCCGAGGTGACATTTGATGCGCCTGCCGATCCCGCTAGTCTCAGCGCTACTTTGGACAAGGCGGGCTATCTCGCGCGGGTCGATACGGTTGTGTTCGATGTCGAGGGCATGTCTTGCGCTTCTTGTGTGGGGCGAGTTGAACGTGTTTTGGCGGCGACGACGGGTGTTGTCTCGGCATCGGTCAATTTGGCCGCGGAAACTGCAAGTGCGACGTTTTTAGTCGGGACCACTGATGCAGACGAGCTGCGCCGTGCTGTGGCCAGTGCGGGATATTCGGCCAAGCCGCGCGGACAGGATGCGCCGCAAGTGGACCGCAAGGCCGATGAGGCGCGTGGGTATCGGGGGCGGTTGATCGTGGCCGCTGCCCTGACATTGCCCGTATTCGTGGTGGAAATGGGCGGGCATCTGGTGCCGGCTTTTCATCATTGGTTTATGGGGGTGGTAGGGCCGCAAACGTGGCGGTTCATCCAGTTCGTGTTGACCTTGGCCGTTCTCGTTGGACCTGCTCGCGGGTTCTTTCTCAAAGGCATTCCTGCGCTACTGCGCGGTGCGCCCGAGATGAACTCACTCGTCGCGATGGGGGCGGGGTCGGCGTTTGCCTACTCTTGCGTGACCACATTTGCGCCTTGGGCGCTGCCTGTGTCCGCTCGCAATGTCTATTTCGAAGCGGCGGCGGTGATTGCAACACTGATCCTATTGGGGCGCTATTTGGAGGCGCGGGCCAAGGGGCGCACAGGTGAGGCAATCCGTAAACTGGCCGGGATGAAGGCCAAAACCGCACGGGTTGAGCGCGGCGGGGACGTGGTCGATGTGGCGATTGGCGAGGTTGTCGTGGGCGACGTTTTGCACCTGCGTCCCGGTGAGAAGATTGCTGTCGATGGTGTGGTGATTAGCGGTGAGAGCCATGTGGACGAGGCGATGATCTCGGGCGAGCCGCTGCCCGTGGCCAAGGCCGAGGGCGCGGGCTTGATCGCCGGAACGGTGAACGGCGAAGGGGCGATGACGTTCCGTGCTCAAAAGGTTGGTGGCGACACGATGTTGGCACAGATCATTCGCATGGTCGAGGACGCACAAGGCGCGAAGCTGCCCATCCAATCCCTCGTCGACAAGGTGACGATGTATTTTGTGCCTGCTGTGATGGGATTGGCTGCGTTGACGGTCTTTGTCTGGTTGATATTCGGTCCTGATCCCGCGTTGCAATATGCGCTTGTCGCAGGTGTGTCTGTGTTGATCATTGCCTGTCCTTGCGCGATGGGGCTGGCCACGCCGACGTCGATCATGGTCGGCACAGGACGGGCCGCGGAATTGGGCGTTTTGTTTCGCAAGGGCGACGCGCTTCAGGCGCTGCAAGGCATCAAGGTCGTGGCCTTTGACAAGACGGGAACACTCACCGAAGGCAAGCCCGTGGTGACGGATGTGGTTCGTCTGAGCGGTGATGAGGCGACGGTACTGGCCGTTGTTGCGGCGGTTGAGGCGCAATCTGAACACCCGATAGCGCGGGCGATTGAGCGCATTGCACAGGACCGCGGTTTAACCCTACCCGAGGTTTCGCAAGCGCGTGCAGTTGCGGGTCAAGGCGTGCGCGCACAGGTGGGCGATCAGGCCGTTTTAGTCGGAAACCTACGGCTGATGGAGCGCGAAGGCGTTGAAGGGGCTGCGTTCGCGGCACCGCTTGAGGCCTTGGCAGAAAAGGGACGCACACCCGTATTGGTCGCAATTGACGGCGTGCCCGCGATGGTGCTTGGCGTCTCCGATCCAGTGCGGGCAACGTCACGCGCTGCCGTTGAAATGCTACATGCACGTGGGCTGTCGGTGGTGATGGTGTCGGGAGATACGACGCGTGCCGCACAAGCAATCGCGGCGGAGTTGGGCATTGAGCGGGTCGAAGCCGAGGTTCTCCCTAAAGGCAAAGCAAAGATCGTTGCGGCGCTGCGAGAAGAGTTCGGTGAGATCGCCTTTGTCGGGGATGGGATCAACGATGCGCCGGCTCTTGCTTCGGCGGACGTCGGTATTGCAGTCGGGACTGGCACGGACGTCGCGATTGAGGCGGCGGATGTGGTGTTGATGGGGGCGGACCCGCGTGGGGTCGTCACTGCGCTGGACATGAGTGCAAAAACCATGCGCAACATCCGTCAAAACCTGTTTTGGGCGTTTGCCTATAACGTGGCGTTGATCCCCGTTGCGGCGGGGGTGCTTTACCCTGTTTGGGGCGTTCTGTTGTCCCCGATGCTTGGCGCGGGAGCTATGGCGATGTCGTCGGTCTTCGTGATCAGCAACGCGTTAAGGCTCAATGGCGTGGTCGTCCTAAAGTAGTAAATAGTCCGAAAGTCGTAATTTTCTTTGATTTTTCTGTGTTTCTGCGGTGTTCAAGATGTCGTTTTCCTCCCTACATCTTGGTGGGAATCGCGGGGCCTTACCGCTATTTGGTTACCAAATAGTTAATTTTTGCCGTCCGGAGTGAGAAAAATCTAGCAAGTGATTCGCTGATCGGGTAGTTTCTGTCCCAGAGTATAAAAATGCGGCGGTTCGAGCAGGGCACGCCGTGAAACTTGAGCAGAAGTGAATGAGTACAATGGTGGGGCTACAGTTTACTGTCCGCAATTCTGCGGGCGAAATTGACACAGGCAATATTCCTCTCGTGAATGACGTAGAAGTCATTCGGATGGCAGGAATCGAAGATATCTCCCTAAACACAACGCAGGCCGCGATTTCGGGTTATACACGTAGTGGCGGGGATTTGATCCTTACGTTGGTCGGAGGCAAGGAAGTGCGCCTCGAAGGGTTCTTCGTAGGCGGCGAAAAGGAGATTTTGCTCTCCGAACGCGGGTTTATTTCGGAAGTCGAGTTCGAAGATACCTCTGAGGGTGCGCTTGTGGCGAGCTACGGAGACGTAGACCTGTCAGGCAAGTGGAGTGAATACGACCAGTTGGTCTTTCTTGATCTGGAGCGTGTCGAGCCTGTGGTTGCGCCAGTTCTCGGTGCAGGGCTTGGGCCACTTCTCGGTCTCGGAGGTGGTGCTGCGGCAGCGTTGGCAGCGGGCACTATTATTGATGGCGGCGGTAATGGCGGGGCTGCGGATACGACTGCGCCCGATGTTGTCATTACGGGCGGAACCGAGGGCACAGGCACGATCGTAAATGGCGAAGATTACGATAGCGGCAGTTTTACCATTTCGGGTGAGGGCGAGCCGGGTGCGACCATTGATGTAACTGTCAACGATACCACCGAGACCACAACGGTTGGTGATGATGGTTCTTGGTCGGTCGACTTCGAGAGTGATGCGATCGATGAAGGTGAATATTCTACGGATGTGACCGTGACAGCCACCGATGACGCAGGCAATTCGACGACTGTGACTGACTCGCTTCTCGTTGATACGGAAGCCGAAAATCTGACCTTTGATACGGTTGCGGGCGATAACGTGATCAACATCGACGAAGCAACGGGCGACGTCACTGTTTCAGGTACGTCCGAAGCAGGGGCGACGGTTGTTGTTACAATGCAGGGCCAAGAGGTCGAAACGACCGTGGCGCAGGATGGGACATGGAGCGTTGTCTTTGATGGCACGCAATTCGCGCCTGGCACTTACGACAGCACGATTTCCGCAACGGTGACCGATGCTGCGGGCAATGCTGCGAGCTATACGCATGATGTGCATGTCGATCTCGAGAGCAGTTTGACCGTCGATGCGGACTCGGCAGGCGGTGACGGGACCGTCAACCTGAGCGAAATGCAGTCGGGTGTTGCGCTATCGGGAACAGGTGAGGCGGGGTCTACTGTCGTTGTGACCGTCGCTGGCGTTTCGCGCACGACGACGGTTGGCAATGATGGATCGTGGACGGTCAACTATGCCAATGGCACTTTGCCGCAAGGCACATACGATGCAACGGTTGCGGCGGTGTCCACAGACGCGGCAGGTAACACATCCACGACCTCTGGCACGTTCCACATCGACACCGAGATGGGGGTCGCAATCGACCCGAACCACTCTGGCGGCGACAATATTGTGAACCTTAGTGAAAGCGGTCAGCCACTGACTTTCACAGGCACTGCAGAGCCAGGGTCTACTGTGGTGGTGACGCTTCAGGGCGTGGATATGGAGACAACCGCAGGCACAGATGGTGTTTGGAGCGTAACGCTTCCTGCGGGGACTTTGCCATCGGGCGAATATAATACGACGCTGACGGCTGTGGCTACCGATGCCGCGGGCAACACTGCAACCTCGGCAACCTCGGTGCGTGTTGATACGGAGGCGGGCGATGTCGCGTTGTCATCAAGCCCGATTGAGGGTGACGATATCATCAACTTTGAAGAGGCGGCCGATGGTGTCTGGGTCACAGGCACAGCGACGCCGGGTCTGGATGTCGTCGTTACCTTGGGTGGCGTGTCGCACACCGTTCGGGCGTCGTCAGGCGGGTCATTCGCTGTCAAATTCGCAGCGAGCGAAGTGACCGCAGGCGAATATATGACCGAAGCTACGGCGACGATCACCGATGATGCGGGCAATACCAAGACGGTAACCCGCGCAGTTGAGGTCGATACTTACGTTAATAACTTCAACAATCTAACAAGTTTTGGCGGCTCTGATGGAGTTGTAAACAAGGTTGAGGCTGATGCAGGCGTCGGGCTGAACGGTCAGGTAGAGCCGCATTCCACGGTGGTCATTACGGTTGGTGGTTCGGAATTTACCACCATTGCCAATGGCGCGGGCGAATGGTCCTACACACTTCCCGCGGGCATTGTTCCATCGGGCGAAGGCTCTATGCCGATCCAGGTGGTCGCAACCGACCGTGCGGGCAACGTGGCGCGCCTGTCCGACACCTTGACCTATGACACGCTTGTCACCGAGCTTGGCATGGATAGCAATGTTGGCGGTGCCGATGGTGTGTTCAATGGCTCGGAAATGGACGGCGGACTTACACTGACGGGCGAGGTCGAGTCAGGCTCGACGGTGTTCGTTACAGTTGATGGAGTCCGCAAGGAAGCGCAGGTTGACGGGAACGGCAACTGGACTGTGTCCTATGATGACGGGGTTATCGCAGGCGGCGAGCGCAATGCGGAAGTGACCATTGAAGCCAAGGATGCCGCAGGCAACACCTTGACCGAGACATCGCAAATCGAGATCGACACCATTGGCACCGAGCCTGTTGTCGAAGCCGTGATGCGCGACACGACAGGTGTACGGTCCGTTTCTATCGAAGAGACTACTGATGATGTGACGGCTTTTGCTGTCAGCGAGGCCGGACAAGTTACCGAAGTGGCTTCGACCGATATCGACGTGGGCGGCGAGACCATGATGGTGTTTGGCAACAAAGTCCCGAACGGATCACAAATCGTACTCTCTTCCGAAGACACTGCGGGCAACCAATCGGACACCCTGTTCGTACTCGACACGACGAACGAGCGTCCCGAAGGCGCGATGTTTGAGGTGGATCTCGACAATACAGGTCTCGACGACTTCGAGCTTGGCGCAATCGACCTTCAATTCGTGAATGGCGGCCAAGTGACGCTCAATGCGGCTGATCTGGATCGTCTTGCAGGCGTGAATGGAGCGATCACAATTCACGGTGGCGAAGATGACCGCGTGGTGCTCGAGGGCGCAACACATACTGGTCAATCGACTGACGTCGATGGGGCGACCTACGATGTCTACACGTTGGGCACCGAAGGACAGGTTCTTGTTGCTCCTGAAATCGAAGTGGTGCTGCCGTAGAGGACACGATGGTGTTCAATAGGGTCCAGTTCGCGCGGGTGTTGAGTGAGGGTTTTATGCGCAAGGGTCTATCAATCTGTATCTTGATCGGAGCGACGACAGCTCTATCAGGATGCATGGACGCACCCGTGATGTCCAAACTCTCAGAGGTGAAACCGGTCGCGTTTTTGCGCGACCAGATGGCCGACCCTCCTGCTATGGATGAAGGCGCGTCGCAACTTGCGGCTGCCAACACCAATACGGGGTCCGAGATCATTTCGGGCCTCATTTCGCGCCGCAGTGTTCTGGACGATGGATCACCCTACGCGCAATTGGCCTCAAGTTTGCTCGATACCTCATCGGGTGTGGCGCAAGCAGAATTGCGTGCGGCCAAAATGCGGTCGGTGTCGCGTGACAAAAACTGGTTGCCCACGATTGGCCCGTCAATCTCGCTGACCTCTTTGGGTGAGTTCGCCGCGGGTCTTTTGATCAACCAAGTGCTCTATGACAACGGCAAGAAAAAAGCCGAGCGTGAATTCGCCGCTGCCGATGTTGAAGTGGCGGCTGTGGCTTTGGCCCAAGACGAAAACGATCGTGTGCATTCAGGGTTGGAATTGTTGGTGGTGGCCGCAGAAGCCCGCGAAAAAACGATCATGGCGGAAAGTGGCCTTGGCCGCATGCGTGAGTTTAACCGTGTCGTGAGCGAGCGTGTGCGCGGGGGGCTGTCTAGTCTTGCAGACGAGCGCGTTGTCCATTCCAAGATTTCCGAAATGGAGCATGAAGCGTCGACACATCGCGAAGCCCGCGACAGCGCCCTCTCTGAATTGCAGTCAATGATGTCGGGGCATTCTGTGCCTGATCTGACAGAACCACGGGGCGTGAAATTGCCGTCGTCGTCACTCGAGAGTCTCGACGTGGTGCGTGCGCGCGCTGAGGCTAAACGCGCGGCAGCAGAGGCTCGCGTAGAACGGGCATCGCTATTGCCTGCCTTGTCGGCGACAGGTGTGTTGGGCAAAAACGGCTCTGCATCTCTTGATTACGAAGGCAGCGGATTGGGGCTTGGAACCCGCGCCGAAATGGAGGCTAGCAAAGCCCGAGAAGGTGCCGCACTTGCCCTCGTCGCGCAGGCGCAGGAGACCGCGGCGCGGCAGCGGTCGCGGCTTGAAAGCAGCTTACAGGCTTTGCAACGCAAAGAACGCGATGCCGCAGATCAGGTTCAACAATCACGTGCCAATTACCGCCTGTTTCAAGATCAGTTCGAAGCGGGAAAAAAGACCGTCATGGATGTCTTGGGGGTCTATGAGCAAATGGTCCGTGACGAGTTGAAGCACATCGATGTCAAATACGACATCGTCCAGACCCAGTTGGAAGCGGCCCGTTTGGCTGGCACTTTGGCAAACGGAGCGGACATTTGAGTAGGGGGAGCAAACTGGCATTCAAGATCACGTCGGCGCGGCCTATCGCGCCCAAAGACGTGTCGAACAAGACCAAAGCGCCTTTGAATAAAATTGGACCGATGACCGTTCATTTGGGCGGGCGTCCGAAAACTGTCCCCGTGGCAGATACGCCAGAACCAACGGCCATTGATCCACACCAGGAGAAAAAGGCCGCTGCTGCGAAGGCTGTGCGAGAGATGGCGGCCAAAGCGGCTAAAGAGGCGAAAGCCCGCGAAGAGCGACTTGCTCGTGAAGTAATTGAAGAACGCAAAGCCCGTGAAGAGGCAAAGTCAAAGCGGCTTGCTCGCGCACAATCTGCGGCCAACGGGGCTGCGTATGTGAAAAAGGACGCGGAAACGGTTAAGGCCGAGGCCAAAGCGCGTGTTGCCGAGCGGCTCAAGCAAAACCGCGAGGCCGAGCAGGTGGCGCGAGCGCCTCAGTCCGCGCCTGTGACCGAGCCGGTCCAAGACCCTGCCGCGCCGCAGGCTGTTGAGCCGCAAGCCCAGCCGACAATCGCTCCTCCAGACGTAGCGCCGCAGCCCGTTCCAGAACCGACCGCGCCCGTTTCTCCCGCTCCCGCAGCGATCACAAAGCAGATCGTGCAGCGCGCTGAACTCGTTACCTTGTTGGCCTCGCGGTTTGGTGTCCTTGCCACGGTGGCAGATGTGCTCGACAGCTTCGGGGCGCAGAGCGGAGATATCGCGCCTGAGACAATGGCGCAGGCTCTCAAACAGACGGGATTGGATGCAGAAGTCACAACCGTGACCATGCTAAGGCCCAATCATTGGCCTGCCTTGGCCTATATGTCCTCTGGTCATATTGTCTTGGTGCTTAGCCAGAAAAACGGTGTTCTGACGATCCATGACCGTACAGCACCTGATCATACGGCTGAGGTTTTGGAGACAGAGTTTGCTCCTTTCTTTTCGGGCACGCTTGTGCGTGCGGGGAAAACGCTCGGTGCGCTGACGCGTTCCTATGTCCCTAACCTCAAAAACGACCATTGGTTTTGGGGACAGTTCAAAGGTTACAAACGCCAGATCGGTGAAATTGCCCTCGGTTCTCTCGTGGCCAATATGTTGGCAGTCGCTGTCGCGCTGTTTTCGTTGCAGGTCTATGACCGTGTAATCCCGCACCAGAGCCAAGCGACTTTGTGGGTCTTGGCGCTCGGTGCCGTTATTGCGATTGCTATGGAAGCTGTTCTTAAATTGGCGCGGTCGCGCCTTATGGATGGCTCGGGGCGTCAGATAGAGACCAAGGTGCAATCGCTTCTGATGGACCGTATCTTGGGAATGCGTTCGGATGCGCGACCCAACACGCCCTCGGGGCTGTTTTCAGCTATGCGTGAGTTTGGGTCTGTGCGTGAATTTTTCACCTCCAGTACTATCGGAACGATCGCGGATATTCCGTTTATCTTTTTGTTCTTCGCGCTTGTGGCCTCCATTGCAGGGCCAGTGGTGTTTTTGCTCATCGCCGGTGCCATTCTCATGGTTGTTCCGGGGTACTTTTTCCAAAAGCAGATGATGCAGCTTACTAAAGAGACCCAAGGGGCTTCGGCGCAGGCGTCACGTTTGTTGCATGAATCAGTGTTCGAGTTGGACACGATCAAGTCGCAACGCGGCGAGGATCGGATCAAACGGATTTGGGACGAATTGAACCTGCTGTCTTCGGTGAAATCCTCGGAACAACGCAAACTTGCGGGGCTTTTGACGTTCTGGTCGCAGGCCATTCAACAACTGACCTATGTCGGCGCCGTGGTCGCAGGAACGTATCTTGTCTTTGCGGGCGAGTTTACAGTCGGAACCATTATTGCCACAGGTATTCTGACCTCGCGGACGCTTGCGCCTCTGGCTCAATTGTCGGGCACACTGGCGCGGTGGAGCAATGTGAAAACAGCGCTCGACGGGTTGGACATGATCGCGGACTCGGTTCAGGACAATGATCCGACACGCAGCTATCTGCGCCGCGAAACGATTGCGGGCGATTTTGCTCTGCGTGAGGTCCAGTTCCGTTATGATACGGACGGAGCGCCGAGCCTTGATATTCCTGGTCTGGATTTGAAAGCGGGGCAAAAGATCGCCGTGCTTGGGGCCAATGGCTCGGGCAAATCTACCTTCCTAAAATTGCTCGCGGGCCTGTATGCGCCGAGCCAAGGGCGTGTGATGCTTGATGGGGCCGAAATGAACCAGATCGACCCGCGCGATGTGCGGCGCAATGTTGGCTACCTTGGTCAGGATGTGCGCCTGTTCGCGGGGACGTTGCGCGACAACCTGTCGTTGGGCGGGGTGATGCGTGGTGACGATCAGCTCTATTCAGCGCTTGATTTTGCTGGACTTGGAGCCTTTGTGCGCAGTCACCACCGTGGTCTCGATCTGGATATTCGTGACGGGGGTGAGGGGCTTTCAGTTGGACAACGTCAATCCATCGGTTGGGCCCGCTTGTGGTTGCAAGATCCCAGTGTTTGCCTGCTCGACGAGCCAACCGCCGCCCTTGACCAAGCGCTTGAGGCGAAACTGATCAAGCGGGTTGCGGGATGGCTGGAGAACCGCACGGCGGTGATCGCCACGCACCGTATGCCAATCGTCGATCTGACCGACCGCGTGATGGTGTTCAAAGGTGGTCGAATGGTTGTCGACGGCCCACGCGACCAAGTCACCGCACACCTTGCCAAAGCGCAAGGGAAGTCCTGATGGTCACACTCGATAATGTCCTTGAAAAAGATCTCGACAAACCCGGATGGGTGATCCGCATTGCGGGTCTGGTGGTCGTGGTCTTCATTTTGTGGGCCTCCATTGCCACGGTCGATGAGATTGTGCGTGCAGACGGGGAAATGATCTCTTCGTCGCGTTCACAAATCGTGCAAAACCTTGAGGGTGGTATCCTGTCCGAGATGCTCGTCAAAGAGGGCGATACGGTCGAAAAAGGGCAGGTTTTGGCACGTTTGCGCGGCACAGAGTTCCGTACGTCTACGGATGATCTCCAAGAGCAGCTAGATGCCTTGAGTGTGCGCCAGTTGCGGCTCGAAGCTGAACTTGAGGGGCGTGATACCTTTGATGTGCCCGAGGATTTGGCGGCGCGGGCCGAACGGGTTCTGGCCTCTGAACGTGCCCTTCTGACCGCGCGGACGGCGGATTATCTGGCGCGTAAAGATGGCGCGATGGCGGTGTTAAAACAGGCGGAGGCAGAGCGGTCCTTGATGGAGGATATGCTCACCAAAAACGTTGTGGCTCTGATTGAAGTGACCCGCGCGCGCAAAGCGCATTCGGATGCGCAGGCGAAATACAACGAGACCGTGAGCCAAGCCGAGTTGAAGCGAGCCGAGGAATATTCAGATACGCTGCGCGAGATTGCCTCTGTCAAACAGGCGCTGACATTGGCGCAGGACCAATTGGGCCGCACCGTGATTACATCCCCCATGCGCGGGATCATCAACGAGTTGACCGTCACCACAATCGGCGGCGTCATCCGTCCGGGTGAAGAATTGGTGCAGATCATTCCCATTGATGAGGAGTTGTTTATCGAGGCCCGTGTGCGCCCCGAAGACATCGCCCACGTTGAACCAGGACAAGCGGCAACGATCAAGTTGTCGGCCTACGACTACACGATTTACGGATCACTCAAAGGCGAGGTTAAAGTTGTGTCCGCCGATACTTTTGAAGATGAACGTGACCCCAATGCAGAGCCCTATTACCGCGTCACCGCGACGGTCGATTTGGGCGGTCTCACGGATCGTCAAAAGAATATCGAAATTCGCCCCGGTATGCGCGCGCAGGTCGAGTTGCACACTGGGTCAAAGACCTTTTTGCAATATCTTCTAAAACCGCTCTACAAATCGCGTGAGGCCTTTCGCGAGCCGTAAGAGCGCGTTAGGCTTTCGGGTATGAATGAGACCCCGATCAGAGATGCCGCTACGATTGTCGTCCTTCGCAAAGAAGGTGCGGAAGGACCGCGTGTCCTTTTGGGGCAGCGTGGTCAGGGGGCGGTCTTTATGCCCGGCAAGTTTGTCTTTCCAGGTGGGGCCGTGGATGACGCCGATTTCAGGGCGCCATTGAGAGGCGCTCTTTCTCCGATTTGTCAGGCACGATTGAAAACAGAGGCCGACCCCGCCTTGGCCCATGCTTTGCCCGTCGCAGCGCTTCGCGAATTGCGCGAGGAAACGGGTCTGGTGATGGAGGAGGCAACGGGCTTATCGTTCGTATTTCGCGCAATCACACCACCGAAGTTCGCGCGGCGCTTTGATGCGCGGTTCTTTCTGGCGGAAGCGTCCTTGATTGCGGGGGATCTTGATGATTTCAGCCGCGCCGAGGATGAGCTATCGCATCTGCAATGGGTGCCTCTAGAGGCCGCACGCCGCTTTGATCTGCCTTTCGTGACGCGGGTTGTGTTGGGCGAAGTCGAAGCCGCATTGCACGGGCCGCAACCGCCGGATCATGTGCCGTTCTATGACCATCGTGGTCCTATCGGGTCGGTGCGAAATATTCGATGACGAGCGTTAGAGATGCGTATTGGCGTCTTGTAACAGGCGTTTGTGTTTGCGCATTTCTGACAGCATCTCGCCAAATGTCGTGATGCCTCTCTCTTGGGCCATGCGCATCATTTTGATAAACACTTCCGCTGTTGCAACCGTATCACCCATAGCGGTGTGTCGCGCTTCCGCGGGAATTGTCACACCCAACCGGTCACAGATCGCGTCGAGTGTGTGTTCTTGGCTTTGGCCAAACACCACGGCAGAGAGAAGCACGGTGTCGAGAACGGGATTGGTGAAACTCACGCCAATGTCGCTCTCGTGACGGCGCAAGAATTCCAGATCGAACGGCGCATTATGAGCGACTAATACCGCGCCGCGCGCAAAGGAGTGCAGTTGCAGTCCGACCACGTCAATCGGAGGGGCGTCCCTGACCATCCCGTTGGTGATATGATGCACGGCGGTGGAGGTGGCGGGGATGTCGCGATTGGGGTTCACGAGACGGTCGAGGTGCTCACCCTGCACGACCTTGCTGTTGATCACGCGCAGAGCGGCGATCTGGCAAATTTCGTCTCCTTGAGAGGGTAAAAGCCCCGTGGTTTCGGTGTCGAATACCACATAGGTCAGATCGGACAGAGGCGCGTTGATGAGTTCTTTGGGAGGTGTTTTGGCCAAGAGGTCGAAATCATAGGTTACGCTGCGCCGTCCATCACTTGCTTGGCGTCGTGGGCGGTGCGCCTCGCGGATGGGGAGCTTGAGAACGGCCCGCGATCCACGGCCTTCCTCTGGCCATATCTCGGTGCCATGCATGTCGAGAATTGCGCGACCCGTCATATTGGCAAGCCCGACGTCAATCTCGCGGCGCATCCACCCGTCCAGACGATCCACCGAAAGCGGCTCGCCCGACCATCCAAGAGCAATCATTGCGCCTGTCTCCTCTGGCGTGATGAGCAGCGAGAGCGCCTTGGCCCCGTCACGGGTGAGGTTGTGGGCCACTTGGTCGATCAGAGAGATAATTTGCACAGCGTCGAGGGTGAGATTGATCGGCTCGGGCACGTCTGCTGATAGGGCGATCCCGTCTTCTTCGAGGCGCGCTGTCAGTGCATCGCATAGTTCCGCACCGCGCACGGTGCCCATCCGCCACCAGTCGCTTTTTGCGGCTTCGTAAGCAGCGTCCATCTCCCTGAACTCGGTGATGAGAGTGGCCATTTCAGACAGCATCGCGGCATCAAGGCGGGCGTCCTGACGCAGAGCGTCATCTGAAGCGCGTGCGTCGAGTGTGGTTTGCAACGTGGCCACAGAGGGGCGCAGGCGGTTGAACAAGCGGCGCAGAAGCGCTTCGCGGGCCACATGGACAGCGAGGTCATCGGTGACGTCCTCAAGGGTGAGAACATAGGGAGGGCTGGCCTCGCTTTCGGTCGGACTATGCATCAGGCGCAGACGCGCGGCGAGAGTGTGCCCGCCGTGGGTGGTGGCGACAGTGAGGGGGATCACGTGCCCGTCACCGCCTTCGCCCGCGCACAGTCGGCGGTAGGCGGATCGAATTGGGGCTTCACGCAAGTAATCGAAAATCGAATGGTCCAAGCCAGGGGCGTGATCTGTGTCGAGCAATTCGGCTGCGGCTCCATTGTAAAACGCAAGTTTGTGAGTGCCTGACAGAAGCGCAACTCCGAGAGGCATTTCTGCGGCGAGCGCGGAGAGTTTTGCCTTTTCTTCAACCAGACGTGTGGTTTCCTGCGCGACGGATTTCGCCAATTGATTGCGCGTTGATGACAGGTTTTGTGTGACAGCCCGCGCGGCGGGCGCGAGGTCGCCAAGGTATTTGGCGGTGGCCTCGTCCAGTTCATCGTCCACATCCGCATGGGCGCGGGCGAGCAACCCGCCCGATAGCCGTTGGATCGGTTTGGCGACATTTTCGTCGAACATCAGCCAGATCCACACGGTCACACCGAGGATGGCAAAGCTTGAAACGGCCCCCGCGAAAACGAAGCCATCGAGGGCTGCGGGAATGCCAAGGCGATGATATCCGAAATACAGCCCCGCAATGACCGCGCCGATGCCCGCGACGGACAGAAACGCAAAGAACAAAAAGACGCGCAGACGCAAGGACCAGTGTTCAATCTTCATGACTGCAGTCCTTGTGACATGTGGTTCACGGTGTCGAGCAGTTCGTGGACGGCAAAGGGTTTGGCGAGAAAGGCATCCGCGCCAAGGGCCATCGCCTTGCGGCGTTCGGCGGGGGAGGTGCGGGCCGACATGATCAAGACGGGCGTTTTGCCCAATTCAGGATCGCGGCGCAATTGTTGGCAGATTTCATAGCCTGACATTTCGGGGAGCGTCACGTCGAGTATGACGAGAGCAGGGGCGATGGCGCGAATGTTGGGGAGGGCTTGGCTGCCGATGGAAGCGCGTGTGACCTGATAGCCTTCGCGCTCCAGTAAGAGTGCGACGGCGATAGCGATATTGTCTTCATCTTCGACAAGCAAAATATGCTGTGGGCCGCGCATGTCTGTCTTCCCTCCGTAATGAGTGATGCGCTTTAGTCGAGCGCGGTGCAGGCCTGCGCCAAAATTGTGTCGCCCTCCTCCAAGGTGATCCAACTTGCGCCCGCGAGATCGGCATCTAGGTCGTCTGTGAAGCCTTTGAACACGTCAGCGCGGCGTCCCTGTTTGCAATCAAATGCAACGGGGACAATGGCGCCTTCTTGCCACCGCGACATCAAGTATAGGTCTGTCGCCACGATGGAGTCTTTGATCTGGGTCTTGCCCATATCCACGGCAATGAACCGCGTGGTGACGGGGGCGAAAAAGGTCCAAGGTCGCCAGATTTGTTTGCGCTCGATCGTGGCTGCGACAACTGTATTGGGGCCGAGAGCGACCGAGGTGCGATCGAACCAAGAGTATTCGCTCCAGATCGCAAAGCCGAGCATTGCGAGGCCTGCCGCCGTGGGGGTGGCCCAACGGGGCAACGCATTGCGTGTGAGTTTTTGGAGGAGCATGACGATACCCGCTGTGCCCCCACCAAGGGCGATGACGGCAATGAATTCGAGAAGCATGGGGATTGGACCCTTCTTTTAACTGCGCGCTGACGAGGAGCCGAGCGAGGATTGCATGGTGCGCACGATCACAAAAGCGTCGCGCAGGTGGGACCGTTCAAAGGCAGGAATGCTCGAAGGGCTCAGGTAGTTGTCGGGTGGCGTGCCTCTGCGCACCTGTTCGGCTTGATGTTCGAGGCGTGCTGTGGCGATGGTGTCATAGGCCGCCAGAAGATCGGCCCCGCCTGATTGGGAAATAACACCTGCGATAATCGCCGCGTCGATCCGCGCACGGGTGTTGACCGCAGGGCTACCGCTTTGAAGCGCATAGACACGGCCGAGGTCGACAATCGGGACAACGCCGTTGTGTTTCATGTCGAGGTGGCCGCGTTGTTCGCCCGATTTGATTGTCGCAAACCCGCGCAACAATCCAAGGGGCGGCGTGTGTTTGAGCGAGTTGGAGATCATATGCGCCACGAAGATCGAGTTCTTTTGGGCGGCAGCGAGTGATGCCTCTTGGAGTGGTGTGTAAAGGGATTCGTCGCCTGCAATCGGGCGCAGATCGAACATCACGGAGGCGAGCATTTGAGCTTCGTTATCGGGTTTGTTGATCCACCTATCGAAATAGCCCTCCCAAACCGAGAGACGTTGACACCATCTAGGCGTCATCGCCATCATATCTCCAGGGCAATAGACATAGCCGCAGGCGTCCAGACCGTCACAAACGTATTTCGCCATTGCGTTGAAATAGGTCATGTCGGTATCGGTCGCGGCGTTGTAGATGATGAGGCAATTGTCCTGATCGGAGACGCCTGTTTGCTCTTGGCGTCCTTGGCTTCCACAGGCTGCCCACAGGTAGGGCACAGGGGCGGTGCCAAACTCGCTCTCATACATTTTGAGCAGGCGGCGGGTGACGATATCGGCCACATCGGTGATCTTGCGTGTGACGACATCATGGGGCAAATGCGCCCCCACCAACTGCATGAGGAATGCGGGAAGACGGGCGGTCACGTCGGCCATCTCCGCGATGGTTTTGGCTTTGCTCAACTCGAATATCATCTGGGTTTGCGAGGAGCCGAAATAGCCCGTGATGTCGGTTTGCGTGACCATACCCACAAGACGACCCGCCTCGGTGATTGGCAGGTGGCCGATCTTGGCCTCAAGCATGGTTTGGATCACGTCCGTACCAAGCGCAGAGGGTTCCAAGGTAATGGGATCTGGGCTCATAATAGCGGAGACGGGTAGGGCGGTATTCAGTCCCTCTGCCAGAACTTTGTTCGTCATGTCGCGCACCGTCACGAGGCCTTTGAGAAGCGGACCCTCGGTTACGGCAAGGCAGGACACGCGGCGGTCGCGCATGAGGCGTGCGCCCTCAAGGATACTCATGTCCATCGGACAGGTCACAGGGTCTTTGGCCATGAGGTCGGAGACGTGCTGCGTCATCAACCCTGCCGCGGCCTGTGGGCGGTTTTTGCCGCGATTGAAATAGCGGGCAAAGGCGGGGTTACGGGCCACTTCGGCCTTAAAGGCCTGTGGGGTGAGGATCAAAAGCGTTGTGTCGGAGGCGGCGGTCGCGGTGGTTGCGGCCACGCCGTCACGCAGCAACCCGCGTTCGCCAAAATGATTGGACTTTTGCAGAAGCGAGACCTGCCCGCCGTTCACGTCGGTAATCTCTACTGAACCGTCTTTGATCAGGTAGAGGCCTTCGAGCAGATCGCCATGCCCATAGATCGTTTCCCCCTCTTTGACCTGCTTGCGGGCAAAAGAGTGTGCCAGCTCTTCCAATGCGTCGCGCGGCAGCACGTCGTAGGGGTGAGCCGTTTCGAGAAACGCAAGAATTTTGGCTGACGCATGCATCGGGGTGGTCCGTCGACTGAATGATAAACGGGCGCGAAAGCCGTTAACCTCCGCGCCCGCAGTATGGAGAGGGGCCAGCCCGAGGGCTAGCCCAAACCCGTTTTAGTGGTCTACTGCGGAGCCTGCGCCACGTGGGACGCGGATGCTTTCGACCAATTCGGCGATCTCCTCTGGCACATCATCTGTTGCGTTCGAAACGGTGAAGGCAACGATGAAGTTGACGGCCGCACCTACGGCACCGAAGGATGTCGATTTGATCGACAAGAGCAGCGGATCAGCATCGGTGAACGAATTGGTGCCTGGGATGAAGAACCATCCCTTGTGCAGGAAGATGTAGACGAGCGTCACAATCAAACCTGCGAGCATCCCCGCAACCGCGCCCTTGTTGTTCACGCGTTTGGAGAAAATCCCCATCATCAAGGCAGGGAAGATCGAGGACGCTGCCAGACCGAAGGCAAGCGCCACGGTTTGAGCGGCAAACCCTGGAGGGTTCATACCTAGATAGGTCGCAACTACGATCGCCACAGCCATTGCGATACGGGCGGACAGAAGCTCGCCCTTCTCGGTAATGTTCGGGTTGATCTGCGACTTGATGAGGTCGTGAGAGACGGCGGAGGAGATGGCCATCAACAGACCCGCTGCGGTGGAAAGCGCCGCTGCAAGTCCACCCGCTGCTACCAGTGCGATCACCCAACCAGGCAGGTTGGCAATCTCGGGGTTGGCAAGCGTGATGATGTCACGGTTCACATTCAACTCGTTGTCAGCGCCACCATTGTATTCGATGAGGCCGTCACCGTTTTTGTCTTCAAACCCGAGCAGACCCGTCTGCTCCCAGTTCTTCAGCCAGTTGATATCGTTGCCGCGTGCATCCACGCCCGCTTCGATCTCGGCGACAGAAAGCGCCGCACTGGTTGTGCCGTTGGGGTAGAAGGTGTCGAGCAGGTTCACACGCGCCATTGCGCCCACAGCAGGTGCCGTGAGGTACAACAGTGCGATAAAGACCAATGCCCAACCTGCGGAAGACCGTGCGGCGGCAACGGTCGGAACCGTAAAGAAGCGCACGATGACGTGAGGCAGGCCCGCAGTCCCGATCATCAGAGAGACTGTGAACAAGAACATGTTGAGCGTTGTGTCGTACTGTTTGGTATATTCGCTGAAGCCAAGGTCATTCAGCAAGCCGTTGAGGGTCTCAAGCAACGGCATGCCTGTGGATTTGGCGTCCGCAAACAGGCCGAGTGGTGGAACTGGGTTGCCTGTGAGTTTCAGCGAAATGAACACCGCAGGGATCGTGTAGGCGGTGATCAACACGACATATTGGGCCACCTGCGTATAGGTGATGCCCTTCATGCCGCCGATCACAGCGTAGAAGAACACGATGGTCGCGCCGATGAGAAGGCCTGTGGTCTTGTCAACTTCGAGGAAGCGCGAGAAGGCCACGCCTACACCCGTCATCTGGCCAATCACATAGGTCAGCGAAGCGGTGATCAGACAGATGACCGCAACGGTGCGCGCGGTCTGACTGTAGAAACGGTCGCCGATGAATTCGGGCACCGTGAATTTTCCAAATTTGCGCAGGTATGGCGCGATGAGCATCGCGAGAAGCACATAGCCGCCCGTCCAACCCATCAGGTAGGCGGAGGTGTCGTAGCCGCCAAACGAGATGATGCCAGCCATAGAAATAAACGACGCGGCGGACATCCAGTCCGCGCCAGTTGCCATGCCGTTGACGATGGGATTGACCCCACGGCCCGCCGCATAGAATTCAGATGTGGACCCTGCACGGGCCCAGATTGCGATACCGATGTAGAGCGCAAAAGTCGCGCCAACAACGATGAGGTTGAGGGTAAACTGATCCATTCTTCGGTTCCTTATTCGTCGACGCCGTGTTCTTTGTCGAGTTTGTTCATCTTGATTGCGTAGGTGAAGATCAGCACGAGGAACACGAGAATCGAGCCCTGCTGTGCGAACCAAAAGCCCAAATCCGTTCCGCCGATTTTAATGCCCGAAAGCAATGGCCGGAACAGGATGCCTGCACCAAATGAACACAGGAACCAGATCACGAGGCTGATGCCGATGATCCGTTTGTTCGCTGCCCAGTAAGCATTGTTTTTTGAGTTGTCCGCCATGTGCGGTCCTCCCTTTTGTCCCCGATTACGGTGCGGATAAATCCCCCGCTTGCCGTAATCACTTAACTGCAACACTGCGTTATGCCTGTGCCGCCTCCCGTCCCAGCCGACCCGCAATTGTGCGGGTCGGGGATCATGTCGCTGCCTTATGTTGTGGTGGCGACGCTTAAATTATACCACGTTTATGCTGACGTGGCGTAAAGAGAATTTTCAATCAGCTCATCGACGACGGAAGGGTCGGCGAGGGTTGATGTGTCGCCCATAGCTCCGGTGTCGTTTTCTGCGATTTTGCGCAGGATGCGGCGCATGATTTTGCCGGAGCGGGTTTTCGGCAGGCCCGGCGCCCATTGGATGAAGTCGGGCTTGGCGATCGGGCCGATCTCGGTGCGGACCCATTTTTCCA
>NZ_JBLWZO010000005.1:0-259212 GCF_048266405.1 Celeribacter sp. | reverse complement strand
ATAACCAACTTTATCGCAATTCCAGCAAGCCTAAAACCCACAACCCCAACCTGACCCTAGGTCAAACTCGCCGCGCCGCAGAACCACAACGCAACATTTTGTGCTTATCCACAGACCAACACGCAATAAACATTAAAAGCGCCGTGAATCGGGCATCGAGGCTCCTAGAGGAATCAGCACGCGACTCGTGAAACAGGAGTAATTTTTGTGAATCGCTTCGAAAATGGACGCCCCAAAGGCCGATTTGCCACGAAAAAGGGCGACTCGTTTCCGAGCCACCCGTCTTCAACAGTATAATGTCGCCAGATCAGGCGTAGCGAACGTCGTCCCCGTCGCTCTCAAGCGGTTTGAGCGCATTGATCGCGTCATCCAAGGACACAGCCCCCAAAGGAACGCCCTTCACGGACACCACTGGGCAGGTGCTATCAGGGGCGCGGTGCAACTTTGGCAAGGCGTCCTCAATAGACATGCCGCCCGACAGCGTCGGTCCCTGCCCTGTCGCCCCTTTACGAACGATAGAACGCAGGCGCACGACCTTGGCGCGATTGATGTCCTTAATAAAGTCGGTGATGTAGTCATCCGCCGGCTTCATAATAATGTCTTGTGGATCACCCGACTGAATAATCTCCCCATCGCGCAAGATCGCGATGTTGTCGGCGATGTTGAGCGCTTCGTCGAGATCGTGGGTGATAAAGATGATCGTCTTGTGCAGCTCGGCTTGAAGCTCCAACAGGATCGACTGCATATCCGTACGGATCAGTGGATCGAGCGCCGAGAAGGCTTCGTCCATCAACAGGATGTCTGCATCCGTCGCCAAGGCACGGGCGAGGCCTACGCGTTGCTGCTGACCACCGGAGAGTTGCGAGGGGTATTGTTCCTCGAACCCGTTCAGGCCGACACGGTCAAGCCACTTGCGTGCGCGTTCGTCCCGCTCCTCTTTCGCGACGCCCTGAATTTCCAAACCGTATTCGGCATTCTCCAGCACCGTGCGGTGCGGGAAGAGGCCAAACTTCTGGAACACCATCGACATCTTAAAGCGGCGCAGATCGCGCAATTCCGAAGCGCTCATCTGCATCACGTTTTCACCATCGACCCAGATCTCGCCCTCGGTGGGTTCAATCAGTCGGTTCAGGTGGCGGATCAAAGTGGACTTGCCCGACCCTGACAGCCCCATAATGACCTGAACCTTTTGCGCAGGAATATCGAGGGTGATGTTTTTGAGGCCGAGGGCGTGACCATGCTGGTCCATCAGATCTGGTTTCGACATGCCCGCATGCACATGCTCCATGGCGCCCTGAGGATCATCCCCAAAGACCTTGAAGAGAGAGCGGATCGAAACCTTGATCTCGTCTTGGTCATCATCTGCCATTGCAGAGGTCACGTTCATACTAGTCATGGCCAGTCTCCCGATATGCCTGAAGGCGTTTGCCGTAGGTCTGGCTTACACGGTCAAAGATAATGGCGAGCGCTACGATGGCGAGACCATTCATAATGCCCAGAGCGAGGTACTGGTTCGCAATTGCTTGTAGCACAGGTGTGCCGAGGCCCTTCACGCCAATCATCGACGCGATCACGACCATAGACAGAGCCATCATGATGGTCTGGTTCACGCCAGCAAAGATGTTGGGCAAGGCGAGCGGGATTTGCACACCGAAGAGTTTCTCGCGTCCAGAAGCGCCAAAGCTCTCAGCAGCTTCCATCACATCGCGATCCACCAAGCGAATACCAAGGTTGGTCAGACGCACGATGGGTGGAATGGCGTAGATACACACGGCAATAAGCCCCGGAACCTTACCGATCCCCAACAGCATCACCACAGGGATAAGATACACAAAGGACGGGATGGTTTGCATCACGTCGAGAATAGGGGTCACAATCCGCTGCGCGATATCGGATCGCGCCATAAAGATGCCGATGGGAATGCCCACGGCGATACAGACAAATGTCGCGACAGATATAATGGCGAGCGTCGCCATCGTATTTTCCCACATGTCGAGATAGCCGATCAACAAGAAGGCAACGATCGTCCCCGCCGTGATTTTCCAAGAGCGCGCGCCCAACCATGTCAGGGCAGCGATCACGGCAATAACCAACGGCCACGGCGCGCCCGTCAGTAGTTTTTCGAAAAAGATCAAGAATTTCAGCAGCGGCGTAAAGAACGCCTCAAGTTCATCCCCGAAAGCCCGCGAAAATGTGCGGAAGCTCTCATCTATGCTTTGTTTCAACTGCGAAAGGTCGCGGCGACCCATCGAAGGAAACTCCATTAGCCAATCCATCGGTATTGATTCCCGTTTTTCCTAAAAGAAGGGGCCCGCGATAGACCGTAAACCGGATCGCGGGCCCCCAAATTTTAATCAGACCACATCAAGGGTATCCCCTTACAGTGCGCCTTTGACTTTCTCGGCAACTTCAGGGGAAACCCACTGCATCCAAACGTCCTCACGTGTCGCAAGGAATTCGTAAGCAGCATCTTCACCAGAGGCTTGGTTCTCGTTCATATAAACGAGCATGCCATTCATCACTTCACCAGGGAAAACACGGGCTTTGAAGTAGTCGGTCGCTGGGCCTGCTTTTGCGATGAACTCATCGGTCACAACAGATTCAACTGCGGATTCAATCCATGCCGTTGGCTGTGGATCAAGACAGTCTTGCTCGGGCAAGGACACACAGTTGTTCCAGTTGTCATCCCCGGCGTAATCGACTTCGAATGGCAGCATTTGCAATTCGTATTTGCCGATGACAGCCGTTGGGCTCCAATAGTAGCCAAACCATGGCTCGTCGCGCTCAACCGCTTTCGCGATAGAACCGTCAAGGCCTGCTGCCGAACCTGGATCAACCAAAGTCCAACCTTTTGCTTCCATGTCAAACGCACGGAACAAGTTGGCGTTAATCGCCTGACAGCCCCAACCCGCAGGACAGCCCATGAAGGCGCCTTTGGTTTTGTCTTCGATGTAGGGGAACAACTCGGGATGCTCGAGCAGTTTCTCGACGGTGTCGAGTTCAGGATGATCTTCCTTGAATTTCTTCGTCACCCACCAGCCTTCGCCAAGACCCGTGATCGGGCCGTCGTTGAGAGCAACCAAGGAGCCGGCTTCTTTCGCCGCTGCCAAAGGTGTCGCAACAGCGTTGATCCAAAGCTCGGGCGCAACGTCTGGCTGACCTTTTTCGTTCATGGACGTAAAGGTCGGTGTTGTGTCGCCGGTGATCAGTTCGACGTTACAGTCGTAACCTTCTTCGAGGATGATCGCGTCGACATTTGCCATGAGAGAGGCAGAGGCCCAGTTCATCTCGGCAATCGTTACGTCGCCACATTCAGCGGCAAATGCTGCACCAGCAGAGGCCGCGAGGGTCAGTGCGCTGGCCGCAATAAGTTTCGTCATAGTCATAAGTGGGAATCCTGCTTACATTCGTGTGTGTGTTCAACGATCCTACGCCTCCCTGACGCAAAAGATGGACCGCGCACCACCCCGAAATGGGCGATTTCTCCACACGTCCGTTCGCTGTTCCTCTCTAGGAACGCCCCTCTATCTATAGAGAGGCACGATCGGCGGAGCATGCGGCGAATCTACATGTTGTGGGCTTGGATGCAACCCGATTGCCCAAAATGCCCTCTCTTACCCCGCGGAACAGCCCTCCAACCGCCCGCCAAGCCCCGTCAATCTCTCCCATATAATACAGGGTGAATTCAGCCCCCGCGGCGGGTGTCTCGTGCCCTGCGGCACCATGGCCCTCCGCCAAAGGTTGCCCCGCCATAGCCGCGCCGCTATCAGTCATGCGCATAAGTAAGACCAAGAAGGATCAAACATGGCCGACGACCGCACACTTCAAGACGCCGCAGATCGCGAAAAATCCAAGCGCGTCGGCGCCTTGGCCGAGCTTTGGCCGTTCATCCGCCCTTACAAAACAATCATGGTCGGCGCGATGTTGGCCCTGATCCTCACGGCCTGTATCTCTCTCATCCTGCCCGTCGCGGTACGCCGCGTGGTGGATGGGTTTCAATCCTCGCAGGGCCTTTTGCTCGACAAATACTTCGGCGCGGCATTGGCCATTGCCTTCCTGCTCGCGCTCGGAACGGGGCTTCGATATTACCTTGTGACCCGTTTGGGCGAACGTGTGGTGGCCGACATCCGCAAAGCGGTGTTTGACCGCATGATCCGCATGTCCCCTGCGTTTTACGAGAAGATCATGACGGGCGAAGTCCTGTCGCGCATTACCACAGATACCACGCTGATCCTCTCGGTGATTGGCTCGTCCATCTCGGTCGCGCTGCGCAACTTCCTGATTTTGATCGGCGGGCTCATCTTGATGATGTTCACCTCCGCAAAGCTCACGGGCCTTGTTTTGTTGATCGTGCCCGTGGTGATTGTCCCAATCATTGTGCTCGGGCGCCGCCTGCGCAAATTGAGCCGCGAGAACCAAGAGTGGATTGCCTCCTCTTCCGGTGCAGCTTCCGAGGCACTCTTGTCGGCGCAAACGGTCCAAGCCTTCACCGCCGAAACCGAGCAGGCCCAGCGCTTTGATGATGTCACCGAGAAGAGCTTCGTCTCCGCACAAACCCGCGTCAAAACCCGTGCGGTTATGACGGTCATCGTTATCACGCTGATCTTCTTTGGTGTGGTGGGTGTACTGTGGATCGGGGCGCGTGACGTGCGTGAAGCCACCCTATCCATCGGGGAACTGGTCCAATTCGTGATCTACGCCGTGATGGTGGCAGGGGCCGCAGGGGCGCTGTCGGAAATATGGGGCGAATTGCAACGGGCCGCAGGGGCCACCGAACGTCTGGTCGAACTTCTCGGCGCTCAAGATCCCGTCCAAGACCCCGCGCATCCCGTCCCCTTCCCTACCCCCGCCAAAGGCGCGATCTCGTTCGACGCGGTGCGGTTCTCCTACCCTGCCCGCCCGTCACAGGCGGCACTGGATGGGGTCTCCTTTGACATTAAAGCGGGCGAAACCGTTGCTCTCGTCGGCCCATCGGGTGCGGGAAAATCCACGATTATTCAACTCCTTCAACGCTTTTACGAGCCACAGGAAGGCACGATTTCGATTGATGGCGTCCCCATTGCGGATATGGCGCGCAGCGATTTCCGCCGTCACATCGCACTGGTCCCCCAAGACCCTGTGATCTTTGCCGCCTCCGCCGCCGACAACATCCGCTTTGGCTCCTCGGACGCGTCTCTCGACACCGTCATCGCCGCGGCGAAAGCGGCCAATGCCGATGACTTCCTCGCCAAGCTGCCCGAAGGCTACGACACCTATGTGGGCGAACGCGGCATCATGCTGTCGGGGGGCCAGAAACAGCGCGTCGCGATTGCCCGTGCGATCCTGCGCGATGCGCCGATCCTCTTGCTCGACGAGGCCACCTCCGCGCTCGACTCCGAAAGCGAACAGGCTGTGCAAAATGCCGTCGACGAGATGTCGCGCACCCGCACCACCCTGATCGTGGCGCACCGCTTGGCCACCGTGAAAAAGGCCGACCGCATCCTTGTGTTCGAAGATGGCAAGATCGTCGCCACTGGCACCCATGACGCCTTGGTTGCCGAAGGTGGACTCTATGCCCGACTGGCCAAACTACAGTTCACGAATGGCGATTAAGGCTTTGTAACAAAAAGATAAACAACTTTACGCCCCGCTCTGACGGGGCGTAATTTTTAGGAGAAAACCCGAATTTCCGCTTTTCATTCTGCCTGTTTCCCTGTCTGATACGCGCAATCGTAATTAACCATTTGGAGTATGAACATGGGTCTGTGGAGTTTCGCGAAAAATGCTGGCAAAGCCGTCTTTGGTAAAAAAGACGACGCGCCAAACAAGGATGATCTTCTGGCGGAAATCGAAGCCCTCGGTCTTGACGCAGCAGGCGTTGAAATCGAAGTCGAAGGCGACACTGTGAAGGTCGGCGGTACGGCTGTTTCGCAAGAAGCCAAAGAGAAAATCATCATGGCTGCCGGCAACATCGAAGGCATCGCTTCGGTCGAGGATAACCTCGACGGTGACGACCCTGTGTTCCACGAAGTCAAAAAGGGCGACACGCTTTGGGGCATTGCTGCGGCTGCTCTGGGCAATGGCGCACGCTACGAAGAAATCTTCGAGGCCAACAAGCCAATGTTGTCACACCCTGACAAAATCTATCCTGGTCAGATGCTACGCATCCCACAGGACAAAAAAGCCTAAGCAACCGCTTTAGGGCATGTGTTGAGGGCGTCCCAAATGGGGCGCCCTTTTTAATATCTTTCACAGATTTGCGGCGCGGTCTTTAAAATGTTTAAAGACTTTGTGGGACGCATTTTAACACAATTTCCCCCGCCTCCCGCCCACCTCCGCGCCCGTTTTACAGGATCAACTCCCGCTCATGCCCCTCCTCGCCCTTCTCATCATCGTCGGTGTTTTGCTCTTTTTCGGAGGGCGGTTCATCGTCAGCACATTGCACAAACGGCGGCTATTGCGCCGCCCGCTCACGGCGGATCAACGCGCGATTATAGCCGCCTGTGTGCCGCTTAGCCGACGCCTGCCCACCGCCCTGCGTCCGCGCTATGAGGGAAAAATTAACCTCTTTCTCGATCAGGTCGAGGTCTTTGGCTACGAGGGCGTCGAGGTCACGGAGGCCATGCGCCTGTCGATTGCCGCGCAGGCCTGTTTGCTGATCGCGGGGACGACTGCGTGGTATGACAGCCTGCGCACGATCCTGCTCTACCCAAGTGCCTTTCGCTCGATGCAGAAACGCCGCGAGGGCTATGTGATCCGCGAGCGCAACCAAACGCGACTGGGGGAGAGTTGGCGCTATGGTCCCGTAATCCTGTCGTGGCAGCATAGTCGCGAGGGGGCCGAGGACGCCAATGATGGCAAGAACGTCGTGATCCACGAGTTTGCCCACCAACTTGACGGGCTATCGGGCGACGTCAACGGGGTGCCGACTTTGGCGCAGGGACAGAGTTTTGCGCAATGGGAGGCGGTGTTTCTCGACGCCTATACCCGCCTTGTCGCCGACGTTGCGCGCGGGACACGCAGCGTAATCGACGGTTATGGCGCCACCAATCACCAAGAGTTCTTCGCAGTCTGCACCGAAGTCTTCTTCGAGCGCCCTGCCGACTTGAAGGCCGAAGAACCTGCGCTCTACGCGCAGTTCTCAACACTGTTTCAGATGGACCCTGCGGCGTGGTGAGGGGTTAGACCCGCTCCACAATCACCGAGCCAACCGAGTAACCCGCCCCGAACGAACAGATCAGGCCTTTGTCGCCTGCCGCCATATCGTCCGAGTGTTTTGCAAAGGCGATGATGGAGCCTGCTGACGAGGTATTGGCGTAGTCCTGCAAGATGTTGGGCTGCTCGCCCGCTTCGGGTTCACGTCCCAGAACCTTTTTGCCAATGTAGTCGTTCATGGATTTGTTGGCTTGGTGCAGCCAGAGCCGTGACAGATCGTCAGCCACGACGCCTTCGCGGTCGAGATGGGATTTGATGTGTTTCGAGACGAGGGGCAGCACCTCTTTGAACACCTTGCGGCCATTTTGCATGAACTGCATGTCACGGCGGTCGTCCATCTGGTCGTGGGCGCGGCGCAAGAAGCCAAAGTTGTTGCGGATATTGTTGGAAAACTGCGTGGCGCAGGCGGTCGAGAGCACCTTGAACTGCGGATTTTGCGCAATATCGCCCGCCTCAAGCAGGACGGCGGTGGCCACATCGCCAAAGATAAAGTGGCAATCGCGGTCGCGCCACTCAAGGTGGCCGGAGGTCACTTCGGGAGAGATCACAAGCGCACGGGTGGCCGAGCCGCCACGGATCATATCGGCGGCGGCCTGAATGCCGAAGGTGGCGGAGGAACAGGCGACGTTCATATCAAAAGCAAAGCCGCCCGCGTCCAGAAGCTGTTGGATTTCAACGGCCATCGCAGGATAGGCGCGTTCCATATTGGAGGCGGCGACAATCACGAGGTCCACATCCGAGGAAACCACGCCCGCCTGTGCCAAGGCGTCTTTGGCAGCGGCGCAGCCCATCTCGGCCATCAGGGACGGTTCGTCATCGGCGCGGGGCGCATAGCGCGGACACATGCGGGCGGGATCAAGCGTGCCTTCTTTGTCCATCACGTAGCGCTGCTCGATGCCCGAGGCCGCAACGATGAAGTCGGAGGACGACGGGGCTTTCGCCACGATCTCGCCTGCGGCAATGCCTTCGGCGTTTTCAGCGTTGAACAGCTCCACATAGGCATTGAAGGACGCCACGAGTTCGTCATTAGTGATGACATGGGGAGGTGTGAACACACCGCTGCCGCTAATGAATACGTCCGCCATACCGAGGTCTCTCCTTATGTTATGCGCTAACGCTACCCGCGCTTGCCTGCGAGGTCCAGAAGTGCGCGGCGACATTCGTAAGGATGACGTCGCGTTCAGCATGACTGCGGGAGACGTGACGCTGCGTAGTGGAGAGCGCGGCGAGGCTTGCGCGATGCGATAATTCTACGCACAATCAAAGGTAAGAGGAGAGACCCCCAAGGCGCGATTTGCCCTTGGCTGAGGTCGACGGGGAGGAAAGGGAGATATCATGGCGTCAGATTTCAGTTCATATGAGGCACGCAACGCAATCCATAATGAGATGGCGTGGGAGGACCGCGACGTCGCCAAAACCGTTTACGGGCTTTTGAGCGATACGACGTCGAAATTTCCAGACCGCCCCGCCTTTTCCTATCAGATCACCTCTGGTCCCAAAGATAAGAAAGAGACCCTGACATGGCGGGCGTATCACGCCAAGGTCACGCAGGCGGCGAACCTGTTTCGCAAGCTCGGCATCGGTGAGAAAGACACCGTCGCCTATATCATGCCCAACTGCCATGAAACGGCGATCACCTTTGTCGGGGGTATGGTTGCGGGGATCGTGAACCCGATCAACCCGCTGCTCGAACCCGAACAAATGGCCGCGATCCTGCGCGAAACGGGCGCGAAGGTTGTCGTCACGCTCAAAAGCTTCCCCAAAACGGACGTGGCCCAAAAGGTGGCCGAGGCCGTGCGCCACGCCCCTGCGGTCAACACCGTGCTTGAGGTGGATTTGCTGCGCTACCTCAGCCCACCCAAAAGCTGGATCGTGCCGCTCATCCGCCCGAAAAATCCAACGGCTATTGCCCATCACGCCGACCTGCTCGACTTCAACGCCGAACTGGCAAAGATGCCCACGACACTGCAATTCGAGGACGAGCAAAAAGACCGCGTTGCCGCCTATTTCCATACGGGCGGGACAACGGGCATGCCGAAGGTGGCACAGCACACCTATTCGGGCATGATCTACAACGGTTGGCTCGGGACACGTCTTCTCTTTGACGAAAAAGACGTGATCATGTGTCCGCTGCCGATGTTCCATGTGTTTGCCTGTCACGTCATCATGATGGCGCAGTTCACATCGGGCGCACATGGCGTCTATCCGACCCCTGCGGGCTATCGCGGCGAGGGCGTCTTCGACAACTTCTGGAAGTTGGTCGAGCGCTATCGCGTCACTTTCATGATCACCGTGCCCACAGCCATGTCCGCGCTGATGCAGCGGCCTGTGGATGCCGACATCTCGTCGATCAAGACCGCATTTTCGGGATCTTCCCCCCTCCCGGTCGAGCTCTACAAACGGTTCGAGCAAGCCACTGGCGTTGAGGTAATCGAGGGCTACGGCCTCACGGAGGCCACATGTCTCACCTCGATCAACCCCGTGGGTGGCGTCAAGAAAATCGGCTCCGTCGGGATTCCCTTCCCGCATTGTGACGTCAAAATCCTGCGCGATGGACCAGACGGCCCAATCGAATGCGGCGTTGATGAAATCGGTGAGATTTGCATCGACAACCCGGGCGTTTACGCAGGCTCGACCTACACGGAAGTGGACAAGAACCACGACCTGTTCCACCACGATGTCTACCTACGCACAGGCGATTTGGGGCGCATCGACAGCGATGGCTACATCTGGATCACGGGCCGCGCTAAAGACCTGATCATCCGCGGCGGTCACAACATCGACCCCGCCGAGATCGAGGAAGCGCTCGCAGGACACGAGGCCGTCGCCATGGTCGGCGCTATCGGCCAACCCGATGCGCATGCGGGCGAAATTCCCTGTGCCTATGTGGAACTGGTCGCGGGGGCATCCGTCTCCGTCGAGGAGCTGATGGAGTATGCCAAGGTGCATATCCACGAACGCGCCGCGATCCCGAAACACATCGAGATTCTCGACGAGTTGCCAAAGACGGGCGTGGGCAAAATCTTCAAACCCGACCTGCGCAAAGCGGCGATCACCCGCGTCTACAACGCAGCGCTGGAAAAAGCGGGCCTGAGCGCGCGCGTGATCTCTGTGATCGACAGCAAGAAGCGCGGGCTTGTGGCCCAACTCGACCCTGCGGCGAAGGGCGAATCCGACGCGGTCACAACCTGCCTTGGGGCCTTCACCAACCCGTGGGAATGGGCCGAATAGAGACGTTTTTAACGACTCCTCTCGAAGAAACCCAACAAAACGCGCGGTCCTTTGCCACGGCAAGGGGCCGCGCAATCCGTTTCAGCGCCTGTCCTCGCCTCGCAGACCACCCCATCGGCGGTCTGTCGCTCATCTGCAAACATCTATTGAATGCAAGGCCTTACCCGCCTAGTCACGGGGAGTGAGGCCGTCGCCACAAATAAAGCTGGCAAGAAACGTAACGGCACGCTTTACGCAGGGGCAGTTAGCACTTATTAACAAAGTGTTAACAAGTGGACGCCTTAAACATTTTGTCCATAGGTTTTAGTCATAAGTATTGTGTGCGATTCGATGTTTTAGGGGAGTTCGGATATTATGCTAGCGAACGTCATTTTTTCACTGGTCTGCGGCTTTGCCGTTGCTGTGTCGCTTTACTTTGTCGGCGCTCCCCTTTGGCTTTCCGTCATCGGATACGGATTGGGCGGCGCGATTGCACTCGTATCTCTCTCGCTGCGCGGCTACCTCAAAACCGCCCCCCAGTCCTCCCAGATCGACAACACCGCACATCTGCGCACCTAGAAGCCACTCATCGCGCCTATTATAAAGCGCCCCCATAACAATCTGCACGTTCGGATCGGCACACAAGCCGAGCCAAACCCATGCGCCCTCCCCCACATCACACCACCGCCCGTACGAGGGGAAAAGGTGGCATGTCATCCATGCCACGGAGATCAAGTCTAATTTCTTGGGAAAACTGGTGCTGCTGGAGAGAATTGAACTCTCGACCTCTCCCTTACCAAGGGAGTGCTCTACCTCTGAGCTACAGCAGCGCCGTGGGCGGCTGATTAGACGCTCAGGCGGGTCGGTGCAAGAGGTATTTGTCGAAAAATACCCGTGACGTTCCGATTTTGGCGGGTGGGTGGTTTCAAGGCCGCCCGCGTGAGGCCTTTTGATCGAGACGGTGTGACCCGCGCGGCCAGCACTGGACGGGCCGCGCCCCTTTGGCTACATGGGAAGTGATGAATAGAAAACCCGATCATACCACTGGCGCAAAAACGCCCGCTTCGAGCCGCGAAGCACGACTCAAGGCGGCGCTGAAGGCCAATCTCGCACGGCGCAAGAAACAGGCACGCGCGCGGGCGGCGGACGAGACGGTTCACACCAACGATAACGATAAAGCGTGAGGCGAGAGTAATGGATAGTATTTTGGTACGCGGCGGTGGCCCGCTTAACGGGGACATCGAAATCGCGGGGGCAAAGAACGCCTGTTTGACGCTGATGCCCGCGACCCTGCTCTCGGAAGAGCCGCTGACTCTGACCAATGCGCCGCGCCTGTCCGATATCAAGACCATGACCGCGCTCCTGTCCTCGCTTGGCGCCGAGGTGTCCTCGCTCCATGAGGGCAAGGTGCAAGCCATGTCGTGTCACGGCGAGATCACCCCCTTGGCCGACTACGAAATCGTGCGCAAGATGCGGGCCTCCAACCTCGTGCTTGGGCCGCTTCTGGCGCGTCTGGGCCATGCGGTTGTCTCGCTTCCGGGCGGCTGTGCGATTGGTGCGCGTCCAATGGATTTGCACACCACGGCGCTTGAGGCGCTTGGCGCAGAGATCGAGTTGAAAGACGGCTACCTGCACGCCACGGTCAAAGGTGGACGTCTCAAAGGGGCCGTTCACAAAATGCGCTTCCCCTCTGTGGGCGCGACCGAAAACTTCCTGATGGCGGCCTCGCTGGCCAAGGGCACATCGGTGTTGGAAAACGCCGCACGCGAACCCGAGATCATCGACCTTTGCGATTGCTTGCGTGCTATGGGCGCACAGATCGAGGGCGACGGCACATCGCGGATCGAAATTCAGGGTGTAGACCGTCTGCACGGCGCAACCCACCCCGTTGTGACCGACCGTATCGAGCTTGGCACCTTTATGCTTGCGCCCGCGATTTGCGGCGGCGAAGTGACCTGTCTGGGTGGCAAGATGCGCCTCGTGGAGAGCTTTGTCGAGAAGCTGAACGCGGCGGGCATCGACGTGCAGGAAAACGAGCGCGGCCTGACCGTCAAACGCACAGGCGAACGCGTCAAAGCGGTGGATGTGATCACCGAGCCCTTCCCCGGCTTCCCGACCGATCTGCAAGCGCAGATGATGGCGCTGCTGTGCACCGCTGACGGCACGTCCGTGCTTGAGGAAACCATTTTCGAGAACCGCTTCATGCACGCACCCGAGTTGATCCGCATGGGCGCTGACATCGACGTTCACGGCGGGAAGGCCATCGTGACGGGCGTGGGTAAGCTCAAAGGCGCCCGCGTCATGGCGACCGACCTACGGGCCTCTGTGTCGCTGATCCTCGCGGGTCTGGCCGCAGAAGGCGAAACAGTCGTGAGCCGCATTTACCACCTTGATCGTGGCTACGAGTTCGTCGAGCGCAAACTGTCAGGCATCGGCGCACAAATTGAACGCATCCAAACCTAAGGGATAGACAATGGTCGAAGACGCACGCTTCGAAGATGGCGGAGAACGCCCCCTCTCTCTCAAGGCTCTTGATGCCGAAGACCTCACCGTGATTTCGGCACTGGTCCAAGACGCTGTAGTGCCCGTGGGCGAGATGTCATATGACGCCAACAAACGCCGCTTTGCCATGTTGCTCAACCGCTTCCGTTGGGAAGACGTCGAGGCCGCGCAGGCGCGGGGCCGTGCGGTGGAGCGCGTGCAAACGGTTCTGCTGTTCGACGACGTGATCAAAGCCCGCTCAATGGGCGTGGACGGGCGCGACACAGAGACGATTGTTTCGGTTCTGGCTCTCACGTTCGAGGCAGGGCCAGATGGCACGGGACGCGTCGAAATCACCCTTGCGGGGGATGGCGCGATCGCTCTGGACGTAGAGACCATCGACGCCACGCTCAAGGACGTGACACGCCCCTATGTGGCCCCCTCTCATAAAGTGCCGACCCACGACGCCTGAATGCGGGCGCTTGCCCGTCTGCCACCTGCGCGATATGTGAGGATCAAGGAGACCACGATGCCCCACTTTCTGAACTCTGCCGACACCGACTTCGAAGACCGCTTTACCGCTCTTCTCGCCATGAAACGCGAGGATAGCCCTGATGTGGATGATGTCGTCGCAGGGATCATTGCCGATGTGCGCGCCCGTGGCGATGCTGCGGTGTTGGAGCTGACCGAAAAATTTGACCGCATGCCGCTTACCGCCGACAAGCTGCGGTTTTCCGATGCGGAAATCGACGCGCTCTGTGCGCAGGTCTCTGCCGAAGAACGCGCTGCGCTTGAACTGGCCGCCGAGCGCATCCGCGCTTACCACGTGCGCCAGATCCCCGACGACCAGATGTGGACCGACCCCGACGGGGCAACGCTCGGGTGGCGGTGGTCGCCTGTCGCCGCTGCGGGGCTGTATGTGCCTGGTGGTTTGGCCTCTTATCCCTCGTCGGTGTTGATGAACGCTATCCCCGCAAAGGTTGCGGGCGTGACGCGTCTGGCCATTACCGTGCCGACACCTGATGGCGTGGCCAACCCCTTGGTGTTACTTGCCGCGCGGATCGCGGGTGTGGACGAGATTTACCGCATCGGCGGCGCACAGGCCATTGCCGCCCTCGCCTATGGCACGGACAGCATCGCCCCCGTGGACAAGATCACCGGACCGGGCAATGCCTTTGTCGCCGCTGCCAAGCGTCGCGTCTTTGGCAAGGTCGGCATTGATATGATCGCGGGTCCGTCCGAGATTCTGGTCATCGCTGACAAGCACAATGATCCCGACTGGATCGCGGTTGACCTGATGTCTCAGGCCGAACACGACGAGAGCGCCCAATCCGTCCTCATTACCGATGACGCCGCCTTTGGCCGCGCCGTGGCCGAGGCTGTCGACAAGCGCCTTGAGACCCTTGAGCGCCGCGCCATTGCGGGCAAGTCTTGGGCTGATTTCGGCGCAGTTATCACCGTGCGCGACCTTGATGAGGCAGCAGAACTGTCGGACCGTTTCGCCCCTGAACACCTTGAGCTTTGCGTCGAAGATCCAGAAGCCCTAAGCGCGAAAGTCACCCATGCGGGCGCGATTTTCCTCGGGGCCTATACGCCCGAAGCGATTGGCGACTACATCGGCGGGCCGAACCACGTTCTGCCCACCGCCCGCTCTGCACGATTCTCCTCGGGCCTGTCCGTCCTTGATTTCATGAAGCGGACAACATTGGCCAAGATGACGCCGCAAGCCTTGGCTGCCATTGGACCCGCCGCCGAGCGCCTCGCCAAATCCGAGAGCCTTGAGGCGCACGGTCTGTCTGTGCGGGCGCGTCTCGACCGTCTCAACGGGGGCGGCAATGAGTAAACTGGTCGCCATCACAATCGACGACGAGGGATTGGCCCCGCCGACCCCCGAGATCGAACAGGAGCGCAAGGTCGCGATCTTTGACCTGCTCGAAGACAACAGTTTCGGCCTGCCCGCCCGCGAGGACCGCGAGGTTCCAAAAGGACCATTCAAACTGTTGCTGTGCATCCGCGACCGCCGTTTGGTGTTCGATTTGTCCAATGAGGCCGACGATAAAGTGGCAGAATTCCACATGTCGCTCGGCCCCTTCCGTCAGGTCGTCAAAGACTACTTCCAGATTTGCGAAAGCTATTTCGACGCCGTCAAAACCATGCCCCCGTCGCAAATCGAGGCCATCGACATGGCGCGGCGCGGCATTCACAACGAGGGTGCGCGGGTGTTGCAAGAACGTCTTGAGGGCAAGGCCGACGTTGATACCATGACCGCCCGTCGCCTGTTCACCCTGATCTGTGTGCTACACTGGGGGGCGTGAGCGACATGACCGCAGAACTGCCTCACTCTGTCTTGTTCTGCTGTGACCACAACGCCGTTCGCTCCCCGATGGCCGAAGGCCTGATGAAGAAATTCTACGGCACCGATAGCTATGTCCAATCCGCAGGTGTCAAAAGCGACATGGAGATCGACGGATTCTCTGTCGCGGTCTGCGAAGAGATGGGAATCGCCCTGCATCGGCATCGTTCGCGTTCCTTTGATGACATGAAGGACTGGGGAGATGACATTTCCTCCTACGATCTTGTCATCGCTCTGTCGCCCGCATCGCAGCGACAAGCTCTTGAAATGACGCGCTGTTATCACTTGGACGTGGAATACTGGCCCATCATGGACCCCACGGGTATTGGCGAAACGCGCGAGGAAAAGCTCGACGCCTACCGCCAGACCCGCGATCAGATTATCGCCCGCATGACCGCGCGCTTCGGGCCACCAAAAGAGTGCTGACGCTCTGGTGAGGGCGCTTTTTTCGGAATTTGGCGACGAAAACCCCACATCCTGTGGCCAAAACACCGCATTAGGGTGAAATCAGCCTTGAAAATCTACGATCAAAGGCGCATTTACTGCACGCATCCGCAGATTGGCGGGTGAGTTAAACATGGAGTGAACATGGCCAAGGAAGAATTGCTCGAATTTCCCGGTGTCGTTAAGGAACTCCTGCCGAACGCGACATTCCTGGTCGAGCTGGAAAACGGCCATACGATCATCGCTCACACGGCAGGCAAAATGCGCAAAAACCGCATTCGCGTTCTCGCAGGCGACAAGGTACAGGTCGAGATGACCCCCTACGATCTGACCAAGGGTCGGATCAACTATCGCTTCCGCTAAACGCGGCGGCGCGGTTCCCACATGAAACTGATCCTAGGTTCAGGAAGCCCGCGCCGGAAGGACCTTCTGGCGCAGCTTGGGCTTGTGCCCGACGACATTCGGTCCCCCGACATTGATGAAACGCCCGCCAAGGGCGAATTGCCCCGCCCCTATTGCGCCCGTATGGCGCGGGAAAAGGCGATGGCGGTTGAACGCGCACCCGACGAGATAGTCCTGTGCGCCGATACCACTGTGGCCTTGGGCCGTCGCATTATGGGCAAACCCGAAGACGAAAAAGAGGCTGCGGCCTTTTTGCTTGCAATGGCGGGGCGTCGTCACAAGGTGATTACGGCCGTGGCCGTGGCTCATGGCGCGCGCGTCCTCGAATCTGTCGTCGTCACGACCGTCAAGATGAAGCGCCTCTCAGACAATGAGCTGAACACCTACCTCGCCTCGGGCGATTGGAAGGGCAAAGCCGGCGGCTACGGCATCCAAGGCCCCGCAGGTGCATTCATCCCGTGGATTCAGGGCAGCTACACAGCCGTGATGGGATTGCCCGTGGCCGAAACCGCAAACCTGCTCCTCGCAGCAGGCTACCCCGTATACGGAGAGACATCATGAAGGGCAGCGTCATTGCACTTGGCGAGATTAACGGCAACCGCGCGGCGGCCCTGATCCGTGACGGCAAACTCGACGATTTTGTGGTGGATGCGGATGACACCGCCGCCCCTGCCCCCGGCTCTATTTTTCGCGCCAAGGGCGGGCGCTTGCTAAAGGGGATGGGCGGCGCACTGCTTGATCTGCCCGACGGCGAGCAGGCCTATCTGCGCGGCTCCAAGGGGCTCAAGCCCGGCGCGCCGATGTTGGTGCAAGTCACGCACATCGCCGAAGAGGGCAAAGCAGTGCCTGTCACCACGCGACTGCTGTTCAAATCGAAATACTGCATCGTCACGCCTGATGCGCCGGGTCTCAACATTTCCCGCGCGATCAAGGATGAAGATGAATTGCTGCGCCTTCACGATCTGGCGAGCGCTGGCATGGAGGAGGCTGACGAGGCCTTCGGTGTGATTCTGCGCTCCGCCTGCGAGGGCGCGTCGGATGATGACATCCTCGAAGACATCACCGCCATGCGCAATCTGGCCGAGGCCGTGACCGCCGATGTGGCGGGCGATCCCGAATTGCTCGTCTCTGGCCCCGATGCGTGGGAAACCGCGTGGCGCGATTGGTCCTCCGATATGTTCGACGACAGCGAGGATGCGTTTGAAAATCATGGCGTGATGGAACTCATCGACGGTATTCGCGCCATCAAGGCCCCTCTCACAGGCGGCGCCTTTGCCTATATCGAACAGACCCGCGCGATGGTCACAGTGGACGTCAACACGGGCGGTGCCTTTTCCCCCGCCGCAGGAACAAAAGCCAATATTGCGCTGGCCCGCGACCTGTCGCGTCAACTGCGTGTCCGCGGCCTTGCAGGGCAGATCATCCTCGATCTGGCCCCTATGCCCAAGAAAGAACGCCGCCAGTTCGAGCAGGCGCTCAAAGCAGGGTTCAAAGCCGAAGGTGGCGATGTTGTCCTTGCGGGCTGGACGCCACTTGGCAACTTCGAGATTCAGAAAAAACGCACAAGATTGCCCGTCGCACAGGTGATCCGATGAGCTGTCCCGTTTGCAAACAAGAGAGCGTGGCGGCCTACCGCCCCTTTTGCTCCAAACGCTGTGCTGACATCGACCTCGGGCGATGGATGAACGGCTCCTATGCGATCCCGTCCGAGCGGGAATTCGACCCCGAAGAGGTCGCAAAAGCCCTCCAAGAGGCAGAAGAGGATGAAAATCCTGATGGCACCAATAAACCCCACTAAATTCTTCAAATTCCCTCTGGACACCTGACCGCCCTACGACTAGAAACCGCCTACCCGAACGCAACAGCGTTCTTCCGGTGCCCGGGTAGCTCAGGGGTAGAGCAGTGGATTGAAAATCCTCGTGTCGGTGGTTCGAATCCGCCCCTGGGCACCATTTTTACTCAACATGTCAGGCTAAAAAGCGGACGCGGGTGACGCGGGCTTGTGTCTTTTTGATGTGGGGTCTTGTGAGATGTCTGAGTGCGTTCGCCAGGAGGGGAATGAGGGATTGCGGGGCCGCCGCACTCTAAGAAGTCTGTCGGGTTTTCACACCGCGCCGCTCGATGCTCATTTTCTATGATGCGAACCAAATTAAGGCGGCGCTGGATTGCAGTGCGCCGCCCCTTCTTCGCCCCGCCCCCTAAACCGATCCAAGGAATCAGGAACCCTGTAGCATACAAATCCACGCTTCCGTCCAACGACTGCAAACGTCAGACATCAAAACTCAAAACCGTCTGCGGCGCCCCATGAGACGCTTCGCAATGACCGCCGTCAGGTGAGTGCATTAGGCCAAGTGCCTAATGGCCGAAAATCTGGCTGAGGAAAACCTTCGTACGCTCATGTTGTGGCGCATCGAAAAACGGCTCAGGCGCGTTTTCTTCGACGATTTCGCCCTGATCCATAAAGATCACCCGATCGGCCACGCGGCGGGCGAACCCCATCTCGTGGGTGACGCACAGCATGGTCATTCCCTCGTCTGCCAGCTCGATCATCGTATCAAGCACCTCTTTGATCATTTCGGGATCGAGGGCCGATGTCGGCTCGTCAAACAGCATGATCCGCGGCTTCATACACAAGGACCGCGCGATGGCGACACGTTGCTGTTGGCCACCTGAAAGCTGCTCGGGGTATTTATGAGCCTGATCAGCAATGCGTACTTTTTCCAGAACCGCGAGTGCCGCCTCCGTCGCATCCGCGCGTGACACGCCGCGCACAGACATCGGGGCAAGGATGCAGTTTTCCAGAATCGTCATGTGCGGGAACAGGTTGAACTGTTGAAAACACATGCCAACCTCGGAGCGGATTTTGCCGATATTCTTGGTGTCGTTGGTCAACTCAACGCCGTCGACAATGATCTGCCCCTCTTGGTGCATTTCAAGACGGTTTATGCAGCGGATCAGGGTGGATTTCCCTGACCCCGACGGCCCCGCAATCACGATGCGCTCGCCTTGCTTCACGGTCAGGTCTATGCCCCGCAAGACTTGAAACGTGCCGTACCATTTGTTGAGGCCTGAAATAGAGATGGCTGGAGAAGTATCTTGGGTCATGTGGAGTATCCTGGGTCTCGAGGGGAAAAGGTTTGGCTCACCAATCGGGTAAGTCCATCATGCGGCGATAACTTTCTTCGCCAGCGAGCACGTAGCGAAAAAGGACTAACTCGACATGTGCGGCATTACGGTTGGTGAAAGCGTGAAGCATTTGACGCTGGAGCTCAATGAGTGCCTGCGAGGAACGTGCATCGCTTAGCGTTGCAAAACGCACAGCCTGGATTTGGGACATATACCGCAAGATCGTGTCACGCAGCTCGACGTTTGGCACAGCCATAATCCACGTGCGCCGAATGACTTCTGATGCAGAATGAAGACTCTCTACATCACCCGTTTCAAGTGTTTTTTCCGCCTGAATCACAGCCCCCTCAAGCGCATCAAGGTCGGCCTGGGTCAGGTTTGCGGTCGCGAGTGCGGCAGCGCGCGGCTCAAGCAGACGACGCAACTCGAAAATCTCCAAGATCTGTTCGGGCTTCATGTTCGGCAGCATAAAGCCGCGTGTTGTACTGGTCAGATAGCCCTCATGTGTAAGCCGCATCAACGCATCGCGCACCGGCATTCTCGACACATTAAGTTCCGCCGCGATAGCCGTATCCACAAGCCGATCCGTATGTGAAATCTGGCCACGCTGAATGCGCGCCAGATAGGTGTCATAGATTCGGTCTTTGATATGGCGCTTCGGCGTACCCGACATGGCGACCCCCAGAACAGTATTCTAATTTTTAAGCATCATAAGCAGACATCGCCAAATCAGTAAAGAAAAAGCTTTAGGTTTAAATAAAATGTTTACATCCGTATACTGAATGTGCCAACGATATGTCATCAAAGACGCAAAAACGCACTTCACTCCACAACAGGGAACCCTTCAAATGACATCTAGACGCACCATTCTCGCAACCCTTGCACTGGCCACTGTCACCGCTTTTTCTGGCGTAAGCGCCATGGCGAAAGACACTCTGCGTGTTGGCTCCTACCCATCGAATCCCCCGTGGGAATTCAAAAATGAAGCCGGCGAATTTGAAGGCTTTGAAGTCGACATCATCAACGAAGTCGCAAAACGCCTCGACATGGACGTCGACATCAAAGGTCTCGACTTCCGCGCCCTTTTCGTCGCATCAGCATCGGGCCGTGTAGACGCCGTCATCTCCTCGCTGACCACCACAGAGGAACGCCTCGAAGCGCAATCCTTCACCCAACCCTATTTCCTGGGCGCACTTGGTGTCGGTACGAAAGATACCGCTGGGATCACCGAAATTTCTGACCTCAAAGACAAGCGCGTTGGCGCCATCGCAACCTCTTTCGGCGAGGCATGGGTCAAAGAGCGCGAAGAAGAGCTGGGCTACACTTCTTACTCCAGCTACGACAGCACAGCGAACATGCTGACCGACCTTCGCAACGGACGCATTGACGCCGCGGTGAACGACATTGTTGGCCTGCGCTATTCCTTCGCGCAAACGCAAGACAGCAGCCTTCAGGTGCCCGTTGAAATCCCAACAGGCGACCTCTTCGCGATCATGATGCCGAAGAACTCCGACAAGTTGGAAATGGTCAACGATGCGATTTCCGCCATGAAAGAAGACGGCACTATGGCCGAACTCTTTGAAAAATGGATGGGCGTTGCCCCTGCTGCAGGCAGCGTCACAGTGACACCAATGCCCTTTCCTACCTTGGCCAAGTAAGCCAACCAGACAGCCCAGCACTCCCTTGCTGGGCTGTTCGCCCCCACCAAGATGACGCGCCCCTTGCGTCTGTGCGACCGGAGTTTCCATGGAAATCATCGACATCTTCTTCAACATCGACGTGATGCGTCGCGCCTTTCCGATCATCATGCGCGGCTTGATGAACACGCTTCTTTTGGGAAGTGCGGCTATTATCCTTGGTGGAGCCTTGGGTATTCTGGTCTGCCTTGTGCGCCTGTATGCGCCCCGTCCCTTCCAGCTTTTGGCGATCTTTTATACCGACATTTTTCGCGCCATCCCCGTGCTGGTGGTGCTCATTCTTGTCTACTACGCCCTACCCTTTGCAGGCATTGTTTTATCCTCATTCGTCGCGGCGACCGTCGCCCTTGCGGTGGTCCTCGCGGCCTACACCGCCGAAGTTGTCCGCGCAGGCATTCAAGCCGTCCCCAAGGGGCAATTCGAGGCCTGTGATGCACTCGGCCTGTCGTTTGCCACCACGATGCGCAAAGTCATTTTACCCCAAGCCTTCCGTATGATGATCCCGCCACTGGCGTCCTACGGCGTGGCAATTATCAAGGACACATCGCTGGCCTCGGTTGTGGCTATGGACGACCTGCTCAAACAGGCCACAGATGCCCAAGCGCTCTTCGCGAACCCGACACCGCTGCTTTTGGCCGCGATGGTCTACATCGCGATCCTTTGGCCGCTCGTGCGCCTCACGGGATGGCTCGAAGAGCATTTCAAACGCGGCTACCGCTAAGCCCCCCATATTTCGCGCAGCCCCTGCGCAACGCATTCAATCGGAGACTAAAATGTCCACATCACCCAAAACTGGCGATGCCTATTTGCTGTACCATTCCATCGGCCAATACGAAGGCAAGAAAGACGATATGGCTGCGGGCCTTGCCGACTTTTGCGACGTTTGGGGCGCAGCAAATGGCGACCAATGGGGCGACGTTCTCGGCAAGCGCCAAGAGTTCATCGACCTGTGGGCCGAATTGATTCACGCCCCCAAAGGCACCGTAACGACGACCGAAAGTGTAACCACAGGCCTGATGTCCGTGATTGGCGCCTTGCCCGAGGGCACATTACGCGGCAAGCGGGTTTTGGTTGCTGAAGACGGCTTTCCGTCGCTGCACTTCCTCCTGACAGGTCTGGCTAAACGCTTTGAGTTCACCCTCACGACTGTGCCTATCCGCCAAGGTGGAAACTGGGTTGAAGCCGAGGACATCATTTCCGAGTGGGATGAGACCGTCGCTGTTGCCCTGCTAACATGGGTCAGCTCGACAAGTTCGCACCGCCTGGACATTCCGCAGCTCGTCGCCCACGGGCGTGAGATGGGGACGATTATTGGGGTCGACCTGACGCAAGCTGCGGGTCTATTGCCCTACGACGTGACCGCGCCAAAAGTCGACTTCGCCCTGTCCACGAGTCTCAAGTGGATGTGCGGCACCCCTGGCGCTGGTATGATATATATGGACCATGATCTCTTGCTGCGCTGCGAGCCCGAATTGCGTGGCTGGTTCTCACAAGACAACCCGTTCTCTTGGGACTTGGACAAATTCAAATTCGCCGATGACGCGCGCCGACTGGATAGCGGAACACCATCGAGCGTCTCCGCATTGGCCAGCCTACCTGCCATGAGATGGCGCATGGCGCAAGACAGCGACAAAATCGCAGCGCATAACCGCAAGCTTACAGGTCTCCTCCAAGAAGGACTGGAAGACATGGGGCTTATCCTCGCCAGCCCTACGAACCCCGACGAACGCGGCGGCAGCCTAATGGTCAACCTCCCCGACAGCCTCCCCGCCGCCGAGGTAGTTGCTGCACTGCGCGAACAGGCCATCTTCATGGACAATCGCAGCCAAATTTTGCGGATGTCCCCCGGCGTGCTGACAACCGAAGATGGCGTAATACGGACGCTGAAAGCACTGCGCGAGATCGTGCAGCCCGCAGAGAGCCGCACCGCCGTAGCTACACTGTAATCAACACATCAAAACCACTGGGGAGCGCCACTCAAGCATGGCCTCCCCGCTCTACAGACTTCGGGGCAGCTCACGGGTCATCTATTTTAGGCTGCGCCCGCTTGAACAACCTCAAAGCCGAGCAAACCCCTAAATGTCGCTTTACCGACAACCTATAAAGTTGGTATATAAAACAAATTAGAAACAGTGAATTTTAGGGGCACATTATGGATAGCGCAACGACCACAGGCATCGCCGACGAGCACCTCGCCCGCCAACGTCTTCGTCTTTGGCTTCAGATGTTAAAAGCGACACGCCACATTGAGAGCGCCCTTCGTGAGCGCCTTCGTGCAGGGTATGACACCACCCTGCCGCGCTTTGATGTTTTGGCGACATTACACGCCACGCCAGAAGGCATGAAAATGAGCGAACTTTCAGCCCACCTCGTAGTCTCCAACGGCAACGTGACAGGCGTTGTGGATCGCCTCGTCGCTGACGGCCTCGCAGAACGCACCAACCTGCCAAAAGATCGCCGCGCATTTTTGGTGCGCATCACGGACAAAGGACGTGCCTTGATGGATGAGATGACATCGGAACACCTGATGTGGGTCAACGATCTGTTTGACAACGTCACGGAAGCGGACGCCGCGCGCGCCATTTCAATCATGCTCGACATTCGCCAGAAGGCTTAGCCTCCACACACAAAAGCCCCCCGACCATTTGGACGAGGGGCTTTTTCTTTATGCGCGAGCAGGCGTCTTACAGAATGCCCGTTTCCTTTGCGACACGGCGATATCCGGCCCCCGCGGTGAAGCCACCGTCGATGACGATATCTTCGCCCGTGATGAAACCAGACCCGTCAGACGCGAGGAACAGCACGAGCTGCGCCACCTCATCGGCCTCACCTGCGCGTTGTGCGGGCGTCATTGAGATCATCGGGCCAAGGTGTGGAGACTCGCGGTTGAGGTCGGTGACGATCAAGCCGGGGCAGATCGCATTCACGCGAATACCGTCATCCGCAAACTCCATCGCCGCCGTGCGCGTCAATCCGCGGATCGCCCATTTGGACGAGGTGTAGGCGGGGTCATAGTGACCCGAGAATCCGCTATTGGACGAGATATTGACGATGCTACCGCCACCCGTTTCCGCCATCATAGGCGCACAGAGTTTGACACCGATAAACGCGCCCGTTGCGTTGACATCCAAGACCTTACGCCATTCTTCAACCGACATGTCACGAATGACCTTGCGGTTGATAATGCCCGCGTTGTTGACCAAAACGTCAAGGCGTCCCGTCCATGCTTTCACAACATCAAGCGCCGCCGCCCACTCCGCCTCGGAAGTGACGTCTAGCTTGCAGAACCGCACAGGCTTGCCATCGGCCTGAAGGCGTTCAGCAAGTGCCTTCCCGTCCTCTTCTAGCACATCACAGATTAAAACCTGCGCGCCTGCGGTGGCCAAGAGTTCAACCTCAACCGCCCCCTGCCCGCGCGCGCCACCTGTGACAATCGCCGTTTTTCCGTTCAAATCCGTTAGGGCCGCTTTGGCCTTTTCAAAGTCAATACTCATGCTTGCACCATCACTTGTCGTTGTTCGCCCAAACCAGCAGCCCCGAGCGTCACAACCTGCCCCTCCTTGAGGAAGGTCGGAGGCTTCATGCCCAAGCCAACACCGGGAGGAGTGCCCGTTGCGATGATATCGCCCGCTTCAAGCGTCATGAATTGCGAGATGTAATGCACCAGATGCGCAACACCGAAGATCATGGTTTTGGTATTGCCCGTTTGGCGCCGTTCGCCGTCAACATCGAGCCAGAGATCAATGTTCTGAACATCCGCGATCTCGTCTTTCGTGACCATCCACGGGCCGACAGGACCAAAGGTATCGTGGCTTTTACCCTTCACCCATTGGCCGCCACGCTCGGACTGAAAGCGGCGCTCGGAGACGTCATTCACCAGGGCATAGCCAGCGACGTAGTCAAGGGCGTCAGCCTCCGACACGTATTTCGCACGCTTGCCAATCACGATGCCCAGCTCGATTTCCCAATCCGTGCGGTCAGAGCCGCGCGGGATTTCGACGTTGTCATATGGCCCGCACATGGCTGTGGTGGCCTTGGAGAACAACACAGGCTCGGCGGGTGGCTCTTTGCCCGTTTCGCGCGCGTGGTCGGCATAATTCAAACCAACACATAGAAACTTGCCTGGACGTGCAATCGCTGAACCAATGCGTGGCGTTCCGTCGACAAGCGGCAAGTCCATTGGATTGAGGGCCGCCAATTTGGCAAGGCCTTCAGGTGCGAGTGCCTGTGCGTCGATGTCATCAACATACTGCGAGATGTCGCGCATATTGCCATCGGCATCCAAGAGTGCGGGGCGTTCTGAGCCAGCAGGCCCATAGCGAAGAAGCTTCATACAGCGTCCTTTTCATGGTGGCCTCTCCCCCGCGAACGCAGCGGAGAGGTAGCAATGAGATCAAGCGCGACGGTAGCCTTCGAGGGCTTCGTCGGGCACATCAGGCAGGTTTGTGACAAGATTGTCAGGCGTACGGCATGTAAGCCACACGAGCTCCTCGGTCGTGCTCATATTCACTTCAACATGCGGCATGTATGGAGGAACAAAAACAAAATCGCCTTCATAGAGATCGGTGTATTCCTTGTAGTCTTCACCGAAATAGATGCGACCGTGACCTTTCAGGACATAGCCACCTGTTTCGCATTCCTCGTGATGGTGCGGAGGGGAGCGGTGCCCTGGATCATTACTGACGCGGCCAAACCAGATCTTGGTCGCAGGAGTGTGCTGCGGGCTCACGCCGGATTTACGTACGCATTCGCCAGATTGCAGCGTGCTGTCATCGAGTTCGTTCGAACGCGTGACGACGGGAACAACTTTATCAGTCATGTAGAATGGCTCCTCAAATTTCATTGCGACGTCGGTGTCGCGACGCGATGATCCTGTCAGATTATATTTTAAACCTCAACTGTTTTTGGGCGGCGACTCGCAATTACTGCAAATTCTGCACATGACGTGACTTTCTGCGCCTGCAGTATGATTCTCAGGCAAACCGCCGAATGAACCCTTATTTTATTGCCTCAAATTTAGTCACCGAAAAAGATAAGACGCCGTGAACGCCCTTTGTTGAAAAGAAAAATCCACTTTTGGAAATTTTGCGCTTGAAGAAACTTAATACATGTATTTGCATATGATTTAATCAATACACCAAAACTATCACTCAGGGAGTTTCTATAATGTCCACGAAAGACACACTCGCAAATCTCGCCTCCGGCCTTCTGGATGGCTCCATCAAAGTCGTCGATTGCACGGCACCTTTGGGCCCCGACACGCCGCTTTTGAAACTGCCGCCAGAACTGGCAGACGACACGCCCAAAATCGAAATCCACGAAATTTCCCGCTATGGCGACCGTGGTCCATTCTGGGCATGGAACTGGCTCAAATTGGGCGAACACTCCGGCACGCACTACGATGCACCGCACCACTGGATTTCGGGTAAAGACTACCCTGACGGCTCGGTCGACACCATTGCGCCACAGAACTTTGTCGCCCCCGCCAACGTCATCGACTGTTCCAAAGAAGCCGCTGAAAACTCTGATTTCTTGCTGACGGTTGAGCATGTGAAGGCATGGGAAGCGGAGCACGGCGAGATCAAAGAAGGCGAATGGGTTTTGATGCGCACTGATTGGGACCAATACAACGACGACGAGGACAAATACCTCAACGCCGACGAAAACGGCCCGCACACCCCTGGCCCAACCGCCGAAGTTATCACCTATCTGATGGAAGAGAAGAAGGCACTTGGTTGGGGCACACAGTGTATTGGGACGGATGCCGGCGCTGCTGGTGGGTTCGAGATTCCCTTCCCTGCGCACTTCTTGCTGCACAAACACAACCGCTACGGTCTGGCCTCTCTGACCAACCTGAGCGAGTTGCCAGCCAAGGGCGCGATTCTCGTCACCGCGCCACTCAAGATCGTTAAGGGCACAGGCTCGCCGATCCGCGCACTTGCACTCGTTCCTGCGTCCTAAGTCGGAGTTCGCACCATGACCGCACCCCTCGATATCGCCATCATCGGCAGTGGCATCAACGCGCTGACCGCTGGCGCAATGCTTGCCAAATCCGGCAAACGCGTCGCGCTGTTCGAGCGTGAGGACGTCGCGGGCGGCTGTATGCGGTCTGAAACACTGGCCGAGGGGGTCACTTATGATCCCCTCGCCACCACCTTTGTTCTTTGGGTCACGGGGGCCGCACATGGGGCACTTGGCGATGATCTCGCCCGCCACGGCGTCGAGTTTTGCGCCACGGACACCCCTACGGGTGTTCTGCTCCCTGATGGGCGGGCGCTCACCTATACAACTGATCGCGCCGCAAATGTGCGTGCGTTCGATGCCGTGCATTCCGGAGACGGCGCACAATTGGCCGCCGATCTGGACGCCTTTGGCGCGGATGCCGAGCTTCTGTTCGGCCTTATGGGAGGCGATCCGTGGTCAAAATCCACGGCGAAACTTCTCGCAAAAGAGACTTGGAAACGCAAACCACGCGGGCTCGCCACAACGATGGGCGGCGCATTGCAATCCATGCGCGGCTGGCTCGAAACCTCCTTTCAAGACGAGCTGACCCGTGCGCTTTGGGCACCGTGGTGCCTCCACGCTGGCCTCGGCCCAGAAGCCGCCTTCTCTGGTCAAATGGGACAAGTGATCGGTTTCGCCTTGGAAGCTGCGGGTGCGCCCGTGATCAAGGGCGGAACGGCCGACATGGTGCGCGGATTGATCGCGATCATCGAGGAAAACGGCGGAGCTGTTCACACGCGTACCGAAGTAGCCAACATTACCGTGCGCAACGGAATTGCCACGGGCATCACGCTCGGTGACGGCCAAGACGTCGCTGCGAAAAAGGTGCTTGCCTCCGTGACGCCGCACCAACTGTACGAAGACCTGGCACCGAATGCAGACAAAGAAGATGATCTGCGCAAATATCGCTATGGAAAGGGGAATTTCCAACTTCACTACCTGCTGGACGGTCCTGTCAAATGGAAGACCGACGGGCTTGATACCGTGCAATTGTTGCACATCACGCCGGGTCTTGATGGCGTCTCCAAAGCAGGCAATGAGGCCGAGCGTGGTTTGCTGCCAGACGTTCCCACCATCTGCGTTGGACAGCCTACCGCCGCGGATCCGAGCCGCGCACCTGAGGGGCAGACCGTTCTGTGGCTGCAACTGCCCGAAGCCCCTCGCCACATCAAAGGCGATGCTCGCGGCGAGATTGACACACCCGAAGACGGTCAATGGACTGAAGCCGTGCGCGAGGCCTACGCCGATCGCGTCGAGGCTATTCTGGCAGACCACATCGACGGGTTCAAAGATCAGATCAAGACGCGCCGCGCCATCTCACCTGCGGACCTGCAAGGCTACAACATGAACCTCGTCGGCGGCGACCCCTATGGTGGTGCCTGCTCGATTGAGCAGTTCTTCCTCTGGCGTCCGTTTGCCGACACCGTGCGCCATGAAACGGGAATAAAAAACCTCTACCACATCGGCGCATCCACCCACCCCGGCCCCGGCCTCTCCGGCGGCTCCGGCTTCCTGACGGCAAAGGAATTGGGGGCATGAGTGATCGCACCGAAGACCTTGAGGAGTTCACGCCATACCTGATGAACCGCATCATGGCGCGCTATAACAAAGGCGTCGATGCCGCCCTCAAAGAGGTGGGTGTCTCGGTCGCACAAATGCGCGCACTTGTCGTGCTCGCGGACAACGGGCCGTGCACCATTTCCGAACTCTCGGTTCTCACCGTTATCAAACAATCCACGCTCTCGCGCACCCTCGACACGATGGAGGCAGCGGCACTCATCAAGCGTGAAAGCCGCGATGGTGACAGCCGCTATCGCCTCATCAGCCTCACAAAAACAGGCCGTGCAGCCTATGACGCCGCTTGGCCCGCCATGCTCGGGATGCGCGACACCATGCTCAACGCGTTGTCCGACGACGAACGCGCCACATTCAATCAACTGTTGCTGCGGATTTTTTACGACATCCGCCACCACGAATATTAAGTCAGGAGCCACCTATGGCCGAAAGATCATTTGCCAAGGAAGTCGAAAAACTAAAGCAAGGTGAGGGCGAGGTCTTCACGGGTGAAGGTATCCTTGCCATCACCAAGGCGCTGTTGGAAAACGGCGTGGGCTATGTGGGTGGCTACCAAGGCTCCCCCATTTCCCACTTGATGGATGTATTGGCAGATGCCCAAGAAATCCTTGGCGAGCTTGGCGTACACTTCGAGGCCTCCGCCTCCGAGGCAACGGCGACTGCGATGCTCGCGGCTTCGGTGCATTACCCCATTCGCGGCGCGGTGACATACAAGTCCGTTGTCGGCACCAACGTGGCCTCCGATGCCCTCTCCAACCTTGCCTCAGGCGGGGTGACGGGCGGCGCGTTGATTATCGTTGGCGAGGACTACGGCGAAGGTTCGTCCATCATGCAGGAGCGCACCTATGCGTTCGCCATGAAATCACAGGTCTGGATGCTTGATCCGCGCCCGAACCTCCCCGCGATTGTGGACGCTGTTGGGCATGGCTTTGAGCTATCCGAGATTTCCAACACGCCTGTGATGTTGCAGGTCGGCATTCGTTCGTGCCACGTGCACGGCCACTTCGACGCCAAGGATAACAAGCGCCCCGACATGACCGTGTCGGATGCGCTCGAAAATCCCGCGCGTCAATTGGACCGCATCGTGTTGCCCCCCGCAACCTACCTGCACGAAGAAGAGAAGCTCACCAAACGCTTGCCCGCCGCGCAAAACTACATCCTCGAAAAAGAGATCAACGAGCGCTTTGGCAAGTCTGGCGCAAAGGTCGGCCTGATCCTCCAAGGCGGCACCTACAACACCGTGATCCGCGCGTTGAACCGCCTCGGCCTTGCCGATCTCTATGGCGACACGGACATGGATATGCTCGTGCTCAACTGCATCTATCCATTGGTCGACAGTCAGATCATGGACTTCTGCGAGGGCAAAGACGCCGTCTTGATCATCGAAGAAGGTCACCCGAACTACATCGAACAGCAGATCGCGCATATGCTCTACAAGGGCGGCAAAACGGTCAAACTCGAGGGCAAGGGCAAATTGCCCATGGGCGGTGAGTACACCGGTCAGGTCATGGTCGATGGCATCGGCGCGTTCCTGTCTGAACATGCCGCCGAGATGCTGCCGATTGCGAAAGTTGCGACAAACGAAGAGCCGGTTGCGATCCCTGATCTGTCGAAAACCCTGCCTGCGCGCCCACCCGGGTTCTGCACAGGCTGTCCCGAGCGCCCTATTTTTGCGGCAACCAAACTGGTTGAAGAGGAATTGGGAGAGCACCACATTTCATCCGACATCGGCTGTCACCTGTTCTCGATCATGCCGCCCTTTGATCTGGGTGCGACAACGATGGGCTACGGCCTTGGCCCCGCCTCTGCCGCTGCCTTCCACAATGAAAACAAAGAGGGGCGTCGCTCGATCTCCTTCGTGGGTGATGGTGGATTTTGGCACAACGGCTTGACCAGCTCGGTCGGCAACGCGGTGTTCAACAAATCCGACAACGTCATTGTGATCGTCGACAACTTCTACTCGGCCGCGACCGGCGGTCAGGACATCCTGTCGTCTCGCGCAGACAACAAGACCAAGCAAACCCAGAACTCTATCGTCGACGCCTGTAAAGGCATGGGCGTCAAATGGATTCGCCAGATCGACCGCACCTATGACGTGACCAAAGTGCGCGACACACTCAAAGAGGCGCTCACCACACCAGAAAGTGGTCCGAAGGTTATCGTCGCCTCCTCCGAGTGCATGTTGAACAAACAGCGCCGCGTGAAGCCGCAACTGGCCAAAGCCGCCAAAGAGGGCAAACGCGTTGTGCGGCCACGGTTCGGTGTGGACGAGGATATCTGCACGGGCGATCACGCCTGTATGCGCCTGTCGGGCTGTCCATCACTGTCGGTCAAGGACACGGGTGATCCATTGCGTGACGATCCAGTGGCCGCGATTGACCAGACCTGTGTCGGCTGCGGCAACTGTGGCGAGGTGGCCGATGCGGCGATCCTTTGCCCGTCCTTCTTCCAAGCCGAGATTGTTTCGAACCCAAGTCAAACCGAAAAGCGACGCGCCAAGCGGAGCCAGAAAATCATCTCGTGGCTACAAACACGCCGTGACGCCAAGCGCGTTGCCTTCGCTTAAGGACCATTCTTATGAACATCCAAACAAACCCGATTGTTGCCCGTCGTTCTCCCGGTCCAGATGGGGAGAAAATCATAACACTCGCGGCCTTGGCCGTTGGTGGACAGGGCGGCGGCGTGCTGACCAACTGGATTGTCGCCGTGGCCGAGGCCAATGGTTTTCGTGCCCAATCCACCTCGGTGGCGGGCGTAGCCCAGCGGACAGGTGCCACGATCTACTACGTCGAGATGTGCCGTGACACGGGCCGCGCACCCGTCTTTTCGCTGTCCCCCTCCATCGGTGACGTCGACATTTTGATGGCGTCCGAATTGATGGAAGGCGGGCGAGCGATCACACGCGGCTTCGTCACACCAGGACGCACAACGCTAATCGCCTCCACGCACCGCATCGCCGCAGTTTCCGAAAAGGTAAATCCCGGCGACGGTCGTGTGGATGGCGCTGACGTGATCGAAGCCATGGGCATCGCTGCCGATCATGTGGTGGCGTTTGATATGGAAACGGTTGCCAAACGCGCAGGCTCGGTGATCTCCTCCTCCCTGCTCGGTGCATTGGCGGGCTCTGGCTCTCTGCCGTTCCCGCGCGAAAGTTTCGAAGAGGTGATCCGCAAATCGGGTCGCGGCGTCGAGGCAAGTTTGCGTGCGTTTGGCGATGCCTATGACATCGCGAAGGGCATCACACCCGCGCCACAGCCCGAAGATGTTGAAGCGCCAATTTTGCCCGTGCTTCACGTACCCCAAAAGTTGAAAACGAAATGGGCCACTTTAGAGGCTCGCGTTGCTGCTCTGCCCGAAGACGCCCGCGAAATGACGGCTCTGGGATTGCAAAAAGTCGTGGATTACCAAGACGTAGACTACGGGTCGGACTACCTCGACATGGTCGAGAAAATCGTAGCACTCGACACGACTCCTTATGAAATGAGCATCAATGCCGCCAAGTATTGCGCCCGTGCACTCTGCTACGATGACATCCTACGTGTCGCCGACATCAAAACCCGCGCCTCTCGGTTTGAGCGCGTGAAAAACGAAGTGGTCGTGAAAGACGACCAACTATTGATGTTGACCGAATACTTCCACCCGCGGTTCGAAGAATTCACAACCACCCTTCCCCGCAGCCTCGGAAAATGGCTCCAACGCCGCAAAGGGCTTGAGGCATTTTATAGCAAACACTTCGACAAGGGACGCCGGATTCGCACGGACAGCCTGCGCGGGTTCATGATGCTTTGGATCGTCTCGTCACTGCGCCCTTACCGCCGCAAATTGCTCAGACACGAAAGCGAAATGGCGCACGTAGACGCATGGTTCAACACAGTTTGCGACCTCGCAAAAAGTGATCCCGCATTGGCTAGCGAAGTCCTTGCCAACTACCGCCTGATCAAAGGGTATTCCGACACCCACGCACGCGGCCTGTCTAAATTCGCTCGCGTCATGGGCGCGCTTGAGCTGCTCGAAGGACGCGCAGATGCAGCCGATTGGATGCGCCGTTTGCGTGTTGCCGCCCTGGATGACGTTAAAGGCGATAGCCTCGATGGCGCGCTTGCAACCGTAGAAAGCTTTGCGAGGTAACATATGAAAACACCTGTCATCATCATCGGCGCTGGCATCAACGGCCTTGTCGCAGCGGCGGATTTGGCCGCACGCGGCACGCCCGTGCGCGTGTTGGAACGTGGCCCGACAGCAGGGGGCGCGGTGCGCACCGAAGCGCTGACCCTCCCCGGATTTCGCCACGACGTCGCGGCGATGAACCTGTCCATGTTCGCAGGGTCGCAATTCATGGCCCGTCACGGGGATGAGATGGCAAAGCATGGCATGGAGTTTGTGCCTATTGACCGCCCCTTTGCGCAGGCGATGGAGCCGGGCGATCATCTGGGCGTGACGACGGATGTTGATGAAACGTTAAGCACCTTTAACTCTCAAGCCGACAAAGACACATGGCGCGCCTTGATGGAGGATTTTCCCGAACGCGCTGGCGTTGTTGGTGGCCTGCTCGGCACACCCATGCGGCGTTGGCCATTGGCGAAATTCCTTTGGAAGACTTGGCGCAGCCTTGGCACAGCCAAGAGCCTAGAGGTCGCGCAATTCCTGATGTCGTCACCGCGCGACTGGCTCGACGCCAACTTTGAAGACCCACGTCTCCGCACAGCCCTGTCCACATGGGGAATGCACCTCGATTTCGCGCCCGACATCGCAGGCGGCGCAATCTTCCCCTACCTTGAGGCCATGGGCGGACAGGCCATGGGCATGGTCATCGGCAAAGGCGGTGCAGATGTAGCGACCCGCGCGCTCGTCTCCATGATCGAAGCGCACGGCGGGAGTGTCGAGTGCAACAGTGAAATTACGCAAATCTTGCATATGAATGGCAAAGCCACAGGCGTGATTTCAAACGGCGAAAAAATCGAAGCCTCAACTATCCTCGCAGGTCTCGCGCCGAAACATCTCGTGCGTCTGACAGGCGACACATCAGACGCCCGCTTCGACAAAGGAATGAAGTCCTTCCGTCACGCGCCAGGAACAATGATGATCCATCTCGCGCTCGACAAACAAGTTCCGTGGCTGGCGGAAGCGCTCAAAAAATTCGCCTACGTTCACATTGGCCGCACCATCGACACTGCTTCGCGCACTTATGCGCAAGCTGTTGCGGGGCAGCTTCCCGACACGCCCCTGCTCGTCGTCGGACAACCAACCGTATTTGACCCAAGCCGCGCGCCCGACGGCAAACACACGCTTTGGGTTCAAGTCCGTGTCGTGCCCGCCGAGATCAAGGGGGACGCAAAAGGGGAAATCTCTGAGACAAACTGGCAAGACGCGAAAGCGCCGATGGCCGAGCGCGCCCTTGACCTGATCGAAGAGCAAGCACCTGGTTTCCGAGATCTGATCCTTGGGCAGCACGTAGTGTCCCCCCTCGATCTGGAGGCCGAGAACCCCAATCTCGTTGGTGGGGATCAGATTTGCGGCTCCCACCACCTGACGCAAAACTTCCTCTTCCGTCCCGTGCGCGGCTTTGCCGACGGCCAAACCCCGATTGAAGGACTGCATATGATCGGTGCGGCCTGTTGGCCAGGCGCTGGCACAGGTGCCGCCTCGGGTTTCTTTGCAGCGCAAACAATCAAATAGAGCATTTTCTGAACATAAATGAAGAGCAGAGTCTATTTTTGCTTTAATTATGAAATTTTATGCTCAAACTACTTTCGAAACAAACATGAGTCCGAAAAACGGACCTTTTCGCATTAACAAGGAGTATCGCAAATGTCTGACAAAATGAATCTCACGCGACGTGGCTTCATGGGCACATCCGCCGCCCTCGCCACGCTCTTCGCCAGTGGCGTCCCATTGTCCGCGCAAGACGCCGACAACCTCACAATCGCCTATAACATTCCCGTGCAAAGCTGGGATCCAACCACAGGCCCCGCCGCAGTAAACCCTGCGCTACAGTCTATCTATCTGGCTGTATTTGACCGCTACATCGAGCAAGCCCCCGACCTGTCTTTCGGCCCTGGCCTTCTGACCGAATGGGGTTTCAACGACGATCAAAGCAAGGTCACAATGACCGTGCGTGAAGGCGTAAAATGGCACAATGGCGACGACTTCACTCCTGAGGATGTTGTCTGGTCCCTCGAACGCGCCGCCAATCCCGAGACAGGCAACCCGATGCAATTCGTCTGGTCCAAGATCGGAAATTTCACGGTTGAGGGTAACGTCATCACCGCCGACGTGCTGGGCTTTGAGCCCGCACTGTTCAAATGGATGGCCTTCCTCACAGCGTTCATTTTGCCGAAAAACTACTACGAAGAAGTCGGTGCAGACGGATTTGAAAAAGCTCCCATCGGCACAGGCCCCTACATGGTCGACGCGTTCGAGCAAGGTGCCTATGTGCGCTTGAAAGCCTTCGCTGACTACTGGGGCGGCGCGCCTGAATTTGAAACGGTTACCGTCAAATTCGTCACCGACGCCGCATCGCGTGTCGCGGAGATTGAATCGGGCAATGCCGACATCACCTCCAACATGCCCTATGAGGAATATGATCGCCTAATCGCCAAAGATGGCCTATCCGGCGAAGCAGTGCCCGTCACAGATATCGGCATGATCTTCCTCAACGACATCGACGTCATGCTCGACAAAAACGTGCGCCTCGCCGCCCACCACGCGATAGACAAACAGCTGATCATTGATCGCTTGCTGCGCGGATACGGCGTGCCTTTGGCGACCCTCGAGGTGCCGGGCTATGCAGCTTATGACGAGAGCATTACCTTTGACTATGACCCTGAAAAGTCTGTCGAACTTCTCGCTGCATCAGGTTACTCCTCCGACAATCCTGTGCGTTTCACAATCCAAACCACCCGTGGGTTCAAGCCCAAGGATTACGAGATGATCCAAGCCATTGTCGGCATGTGGCGCAAGGTCGGGATTGAGGCCGAGATTGAGGTCTATGAGATCGCGAAACACTACGAGTTGCGCGCAACAGATACCCTCGCCCCTGCGGCGTTCTACAACTGGGGCAACTCAATTGGCGACCCATCGACCTCAACCGGTTTTGCCATGTTCGGCCCCTCCCCCCATTCGGTTTGGGACTCGCCAGATCTGGTCGAGATGATGGCACCACTGTTCTCGGAAAGCGACGAAGAGGCCCGCATTCAGGGCTTTAAAGACGTGTCGCGCTACATCGCAGAAGAAGGCTATGTCATCCCGCTTTTGCAGTACGTGATGCCGATTGTTTACGCGTCCTCCGTGAAAGTGACGCCATACACGTCTGGCGATTTGCTTCCGCAAGCCGTCACCAAAGCCTAAGCCCCAAAAGGCACAATCTCGGATCGCACGCTGTGGCGGTCCGAGACCATAACCCAGTGAGACTCTCATGCTTTTGAAATCCGTCCTTGTGCGGCTCCTGACAACAGCGATCACGTTGTTTGGGGTGGCCGTCGTCGTCTTCACGCTTGTGCGTGTGGCCCCCGGCAACCCCATTTCGATGATGCTGCCGCCGGGCGCGACCGAAGATGACATCGCGGCGCTAACCGCCCTTTACGGCTTTGACAAAAGCCTACCCGAACAGTTTGTGATCTGGCTCGGCGGGGTACTTCATGGAGATTTCGGGACATCCATCACAATGCGCCAACCTGTGGTCGGACTTGTGCTTGGACGCCTGCCCGCCACGCTCGAGCTCTCCACGATGGCGCTTTTGATCGCCGTGGGTTTGGGCGGATTGGTCGCCGTCATTGGCGCTCGCAAACGGGGCACAGCGACCGAAGTCGGCCTCGACCTGACCAGCGGGGCGGCCCTGTCGATACCGGATTTTCTCTGGGGCCTGATCTTCGTTTTGCTCTTCGGGGTTTTGTGGCCCGTCCTCTCCATTTCCGGACGCATTGATCCCCGTCTCGACTTTGATTTTACCACCAACTTCTACCTGATCGAAGGGGTGCTGCGCGGCCGGTTCGACGTTGTCGGCTCGACACTATCGCATATGCTTATGCCCGCCATGTCGCTCGCATTGCCACTGGCTGCGATGATCGCACAATTGCTAAAACAAAACCTCAAAGAGGTTTTGGCACAAGATTACACCACATTGGCGCGGGTGCGAGGCTTCTCCGAGACAGCCGTAATTTTACGTGAAGCGTTGCGCAATGCAGCACTTCCCACACTCGCTCTGGTGGGGGTGCAGTTCACCTTCTTGATCGGTGGCACCGTGATCGTCGAGCGCCTCTTTGCGTATGAGGGGCTCGGGAATATGGCCATCGACGCAGTGATCAACCGTGACCTGCCGTTGATCCAAGGCATCGTTTTGCTCTTCGCCGCCCTCTTTACCGTGATCAACCTTCTGGTCGATCTGTCCTATACTCTTTTGAACCCGAGGTTGCGCCATGGTTGATGTGACACCAACACAGACGCGTGCACGCGTCCGCCGTATCAATTTCCGTTTGTGGGTTCCCTTGACGTGGATTGCAGTAGTGTTTGTAGCCGCGCTCTTCGCTCCCCTCCTTGCGCCACACGATCCTTTGGCCCAAGATCTCATGCTTGAGCGGTTACCACCCTTCTTTATGAGTGGCTCCGAACCGGGGTATTTGCTCGGCACCGACAGCTTGGGCCGCGACGTACTATCGCGTATGATCTACGGCGCACGAATTGCCCTGTTTGTTGGCGTCGTCGCAGCGCTCAGCACCGGCATCTTCGGCTCGATACTCGGTCTGGTCGCCGGCTATTATGGCGGTTGGTGGGATCGTGTGATCTCGAGGCTCGTCGACATCTGGATGGCCTTCCCACCCGTATTGTTCGCCGTGCTTTTGGTGGCAGTCATGGGCACAGGCCTCACCTCTGTTATCGCTGCTATTGCCTTGATCGACTGGACCCGTTTCGCCCGTGTAATCCGCGCCGAAACGATGGTTCAGGCGCATATGGATTACGTCGACAGCGCCCGTATCGGCGGCGCGCGCCGCTTGGCTACACTATTTAGTGAAATCCTGCCCAATGTCTTGCCGTCGATCATCGCGCTTTTGATGTTGGAAATGGGTATCGCCATCATCGTCGAGGCTATTTTGAGCTTCGTAAATCTGTCGATCTCATCCGATGATCCAACGTGGGGCTCGATGATAGCGGAGGGCCGCGGCGCCATTCACTTCGCGTGGTGGGTGCTTCTCTTCCCCCTTATTGCGCTGTTCCTCACCGTGTTGAGTTTCTCGACATTGGGCGAAGGCCTCAAGAAACAATTTGATCCGGTGCTCCAATGACCCAGCCAACCCCACATGCTAAAACACTCGACATCATCCAGCTCAATGTAACCTTGCCGAACGGCATACGCCTGTTGCGGAATGTGTCCTTGTCGCTTGACCCCGGCGAAGTGCGTGCCCTGGTCGGCGAAAGCGGCGCGGGTAAATCCATGATCGGCAAAGCCGTGCTTGGCATCCTTCCCAACGGAATCAAAATCGGGAGTGGTGAAATCCTCCTTGAAGGCGAACATTTAAACGCGCTGACCCCCAAAAGCCGCCGCAGTACCGTCGCCAAGATGTCGGCGCTGATTCCGCAAGATCCGCTCACCGCACTAAATCCCGTCCGCAAAATCGGGCCACAGATCACCGATCCCCTCACCCGCATTCACGGTTGGAGCTATGACCGTGCCCTCGAGCGAACCCTTGAATTACTAGACCGCGTCCACATCCGTGATCCTAAGCGCGTCATGGCAAGCTACCCGCACGAAATGTCTGGCGGGATGCGCCAACGCATTTTGATCGCCGCAGCCTTCGCCCCTTCCCCGCGTTTGATCGTGGCCGACGAACCGACTACGGCGCTGGATGTGACAGTCCAAAAACAAATTTTGCGTCTCATTCGCGAGTTACAACAGGAAACAGGGACGAGCGTTTTGTTTGTCACCCACGACATGGGCGTCGTTGCCAAGATCAGTCAGAAAGTCACAGTGCTTTTCGAAGGACGCGTCGTCGAAGATGCCCCTACGCGCACCGTGTTTGAAAACCCCGCCCACGCCTACACCCGCGCGCTCATTGCAGCGACGCCAACACCGAATGCCACAACGGAGCCATTTCGCCCCGTTCCCACGGATTTGATCGACACGCTTCACCGCGAGACACAAGCCGCGGATGCGCTATATACCCAAAGGGCTCGCAGATGAGTAACTCCGTATCTCCCACCCCGACCGCTTTGTTTTCAATAAAAAACCTGCGTTTGTCATTCGCCGATCGCGCTCATAAACCCCTCATTGGTGCCGCGCCTCGCATCACCGTTTTGAAGGGATTGAGCCTCGACATCCCTGAGGGACGCATCACCGGCATTGTCGGAGAAAGCGGCTCGGGAAAATCCACTTTCGGGCGTGTTCTCGTGCGGCTCCTCTCGCCCGATTCAGGTCAGGTTATGTTTGACGGTAAAGAGATTGGAGACCTCGACGAGCAGGCACTTCGTCCTCTGCGCCGCGACCTTCAGATGATCTTTCAAGACCCGATGTCCTCCCTCAACCCGCGCCATAAAGTGTGGCGCATCATTGCCCAACCGATGAAACGTTACGGGCGCGGCGGCACACGAGATGACGCCATTGCAGCACTTGGGAAAGTGGGCCTGCCCGCCCATTTCGCAGATCGCCACCCCCACGAATTGTCGGGTGGCCAGCGCCAGCGGGTCGGGATTGCACGCGCCATTGCATTGGAGCCACGATTTATTCTGGCGGATGAAATTGTGTCGGGGCTGGATGTATCCAGTCAGGCGCAAGTGTTGTCGCTGCTCAAGAACCTTGCCCGCGACATGGGGCTCACAGTGGCATTTATCAGCCACGACCTCTCCGTCATTCGGCACCTGTGTGATGATGTTATCGTGCTAAATCATGGGGAGATCGTCGACAGCGGGCCTGTTGAAGAGGTGTTTGAAAACCCTCAATCCGAGATCACCAAAACGCTTCTCGCCGCAATTCCACGGCCCGAAATAGATGAAAGCTGGTTCAACTAAACCAAAGAAGACACGCGCCGGAGCCCGAGCACAGGCGCGTGTCTTTTCATTGCGTTGACTATTTCGCCAGTTCAGGATGCAAGTATCGCTCCAAACCCGCGCGACAATCGTCAGGCCAAGGATGAGATTTGTGGTCTTTGGTTGAGGTCATCACGATGAGCTGCTCGATGGTCCAAATGACATCTTCGCCCACTTTGACAACCGTGTAGAGATCAAGGGACGATTTGCCAATTTTGCGTACATGCACATTGAAGTCGAGGATGTCGCCGTAGACTGCTGGCTTTTTGAATTCGATGTTCATTTTCACGCTTGGCAGGCCAAGGTGACGCTCGAACATCAGCTCTTTCCATGTCACGCCAAAGGAAGCGAACATGGCTTCGTTGACGTCGACCAGATAGGACAAATAGGCGGGATGGTAGGCGATACCAGTGAGGTCGCAATCGCCAAAGCGCATGGGCTTTGAAATCGTAAAGGGCATAATTCGTTCCTTTCAGTGTCGCAGAGGCGTTGCGACGAACCGCGGCTTCACCTCCTGATTTTTACTTCCTATAATAATTTATGTTTAAAATTTATTCCGATGTCAAACACCCAATCCTCAAGTCGCCCACAATCCGAGCGATCTGCGATTCTTTTGATCGAATTTGGCGACAGTAGCCACAATGTAAAATTTATAAATCATTCATATAATGGCAAGATAGTGAGAAAAATAAGGGGAACAGTACCATCTGCGTGACGCAAAGCCCAATCCGCATCAATCCGCCTTACCTGTTGACAGGGTGCAGCGACACAATTACCTTTATGTTTAAAGTAAATTAAAGTGGCGATCCTCCCCGCCCTTCAGCAAAGGATAACAGCAATGAAGATAGCAGTTCTTGGTGCCGGACCGTCTGGTCTCTACTTTGCAATCTCGATGAAGCTGCGCAATTCGGCGCATGATATCACGGTTTATGAACGCAATCGCTTTGACGACACCTTTGGGTGGGGCGTGGTTCTGTCCGACGAAACAATGAGCAATTTCGAGGACAACGACCCCGTCAGCGAGAAGATGATCCGCGACAACTTCGCCTACTGGGATGACGTAAAAACTGTCCGTGGCGATGAGTCCATGACATCTGGCGGGCACGGCTTTAGCGGCATCGGACGCAAAAAACTCCTCATCCTTTTGCAAGATCGCGCACGCGAATTGGGTGTAAATCTGGAATTCGAACACAATCTGGACGCAGAAAAAATTGCAGCCCTTAAGGAAGCAAACGATCTGGTTGTCGCCGCTGACGGACTGAACTCCATGACGCGCAAGATCTATGAGGACAAGTTCAATCCAGAGATCGACATGCGACAGAACCACTTTGTGTGGCTCGGGACGCACCAGAAATTCGACGACGCCTTCACCTTCATCTTTGAGAAAACGGAGCATGGCTGGATCTGGGCGCACGCCTATCAATTTGACGACGACACAGCGACGTTCATTGTCGAATGTGGTCCGGAAACATACAAAGCATTCGGGTTCGACAAGCTAGATCAAGCGGCGAGCATTGCCCTATGCGAAGAGATTTTCGCCAAGCACCTCGGCGGTCATTCGTTGATGACCAACGCCAATCACATTCGTGGCTCGGCGTGGATTCAGTTCCCTCGCGTCACCTGTGAAAACTGGTATTTCGAGAACGTTGTATTGCTTGGAGATGCCTCCGCAACGGCACACTTCTCCATCGGTTCCGGCTCAAAGCTTGGCATGGAAAGCGCCATTGCCTTGGCCGACGCGATTGAGTCAGGCAAGCCACTCGACGAAGCACTTCACACCTATCAAGATGAGCGCAAACTCCAAGTGCTGCGCGTCACATCAGCGGCCCGCAACTCGACAGAATGGTTCGAAGATGTCGAGCGTTACCTGAACCTTGACATGATGCAATTCAGCTACTCTTTGCTCACCCGTTCGCAGCGTATCAGCCATGAAAACCTACGCTTGCGCGACCCCGAATGGATGGCCAAGGCGGAGGCATGGTTCCAGAAGAAAGCTGGCGGCACCGAAGGGCGCAGTCCGATGTTCGCGCCGTTTAAATTGCGCGACATGGAATTGGAAAACCGTGTCGTCGTCTCGCCCATGGCGCAATACAAAGCGCAGGATGGCAACCCGACAGATTGGCATTTTGTCCATTACTCCGAACGCGCCAAGGGCGGTGCGGGCCTCGTCTTCACCGAAATGCTGTGCGTTTCCAAAGAAGGGCGCATCACACCAGGTTGCCCGTGCATCAGCGAAGACCAAGTCCCTGCATGGTCACGCCTGACGGAGTTCGTCCATACGGAAACCCCCGCGAAAATCTGCGCCCAAATCGGCCACGCGGGGCGCAAAGGCTCCACACGTTTGGCATGGGACGGGATCGACAAGCCGCTCGATGAGGGCAACTGGGATCTCCTTTCTGCGTCCGCCATTCCCTTGATGGAGGGCAACGTAGTTCCCAAAGCAATGGACCGCTCCGATATGGATATGGTGAAGGCGCAATTCGTCGCCTCTGTCAAAGCAGCCGCCAAGGCTAACTTCGACATGATCGAGATGCACGCCGCCCACGGCTACCTCCTGGCCTCGTTCATCTCGCCTGTGACCAACAAACGAAGCGACGAATACGGTGGATCATTGGAAAACCGCATGCGGTATCCGCTAGAGATTTTCCACGCGATGCGTGCTGAATGGCCCGAGGACAAGCCGATGACGGTTCGGATTTCGGCGCATGACTGGATGGGCGACGCGGGCGTTTCCCCCGAAGATGCAGTTGCCATTGCGCAGATGTTTAAGGATGCAGGCGCAGATGCGATCAACGTCTCCTCTGGCCAAACGGACAAGGCTGAGCAGCCGGTGTATGGCCGCATGTTCCAAGTGCCCTTCTCGGATCGTGTGCGCAATGATGTAGACGCGCCGACGCTTGTTGCAGGCAACATTTACGAACCCGATCACGTCAATTCTATCTTGATGGCGGGTCGTGCCGATCTTGTCCTTCTGGCCCGTCCGCATCTCGCGGACCCCTACTGGACCCTGCATGCCGCTGTTGAATTGGGCGATACGAAACAAGCATGGCCTGCCCCCTATGAGGGTGGACGCCGCCAAGCCAACACATTGGCCGAACGCGCCAAGGCGATGTCGGCATGAGTTTGTCGGGAAAAACGGCCTTTGTCACGGGAGGCGGCTCCGGTGTTGGGGCCGTCATCGCAACGCAATTGGCCGAGGCGGGCGCACGGGTGACAATCTGTGGTCGCCGTTTGGCACCGCTTGAAACGGTCGCGGCGACGCATCCGAACATCACGGCGGTTGTTGCAGACATTACAGATGAGGCGGCGATTTCTGCCGCGATTGCGGGTGCTTCTCCTGACATCGTTGTTGCGAACGCAGGTGCCTCCGAAAGCGCGCCCTTTGTCAAAACCGAGCTTGAGGCCTTCGAGCGCATGATGAAAGTCAACGTCACGGGCACGTTTTTGACATTGCGTGAAGGCGCCAAAGCCATGAAGGGCAAACCTTGGGGCCGCCTCATTGCCATCGCCTCGACGGCGGGTATCAAAGGCTACCCCTACGTAGCGCCTTACGCAGCTGCGAAGCATGGCGTGGTGGGCATGGTGAAATCCGTAGCGCTCGAATTCGCGCGCAAGGGCATCACCGTCAACGCCATCTGTCCCGGCTTTCTGGACACGGAAATGACCCAACGCTCGATCGCCAACATCGTCGAGAAAACGGGCCGTAGCCAAGAGGAGGCGCGCGCCTCCCTTGAGGCAACAAATCCGATGCATCGCCTTGTCCCCCCCGAAGACGTCGCATCATCTGTCCTTTGGCTTTGCAGCCAAGGCTCTGATATGGTCACCGGCCAGAGCATTTCTGTATCCGGAGGCGAGACATGAGCGAGATTTTCAAACTGAAGCGGCAGGTTGAGTTCAACCACTGCGACCCAGCGGGCATTGTATTTTATCCGCGCTATTTCGAGATGATTTCCTCTGTCACCGAGCGGTTCTTTTCCGACGCGCTTGACCTGAGCTGGGCCAAAATCGTGCTCACGCAGGATCATGGCACACCAATGGGGAATATCGAGGTCCGCTTTCATGCCCCCTCCAAGCTCGAAGACTGGCTGGATTTCTCCTTGACGGTCAAACGCATTGGACGGTCCTCTGCGACTTTGCACATTGAATGCCACTGTGACGGAGAGCCGCGCTTCACCTGCGTAGCGACACTCGTCTATGCCAATATCAAAACCGGGAAATCCGATGCGTGGCCAGAAGCCGCACGCGCAGCGATGATCCGATTCCAACCTCCTCTCAAAGACAAATAAGAAAGTCCCGCCATGAGTGCTCTCAAACCCCACATGTTTCTGCAACCAGATGGTTGGGCCCCCGCAAAGGGCTATTCAAATGGCGTCATGGCCGAAGGCAAAATGGTCTTCACAGGCGGTCTCGTCGGCTGGAATGCCCAACAGGAGTGGGAGCATGACGACATGGTCGCACAGTTCCGCCAGACCTTGGAGAACATCGTCGCCGTTTTGGCTAGCGCGGGCGCGAAACCCGAGCACCTCGTGCGCCTGACATGGTATATTACCGACAAGCAGGAATATAACGACAACCTGCGCGCGTTTGGTGCCGCTTACCGCGATGTCATCGGGCGTCATTTTCCCGCGATGGCCGTGGTGCAAGTGGTCTCATTGATGGAAGACAAGGCAAAGATCGAGATCGAAGCCACTGCGGTGATCCCCAATGAGTGACCAGCCGACCCGTCCCGACACTGCCCCCGTTGTCGTCACCGTCGCGCCCTATGATGCCGTCACGCCACGTGGCGCAGTCACGGGCGCGTGGATTTTGGGGCAGTTCGACACCGCGGCAGGTCTTGCGGGCAAGAAATTCTCTGGCGGAGAGGCTTTGATTTTGTCGATCAAAGACTTTACCTTCCACGCCGCTCTTTCTGCATGGGAAGAATTTGTCATCCATGCTGAGCCGGTCCGCAAGGGCAACAGCTCTTTTGATCTGTCCTTTTCAGGATGGGCCGATCCCGATGGCGCGTGCACCCGCATTTTTAGCGCAACCGCCGTTCTCATTGCAGTTGATGACGACGGAAAACCACGCAAACTGACATAGCGGCACGGGGCGTTATACCCGCGCTTACTGTGCGGGAATGGGGTCTGCGCATAGGAGGGGGATGAGGTCTTGCGCGGTAGCGACAGCGCAAAAGGCTCCCGCAGCCATCAGTTGATCGGCATGATCAGGCGTAGTGTGTCCCCCGCCCGTAAAGCCAATGGCCCTTGCCCCTGCGGCGACAGCCCCCGCGATACCTGTCGGGCTATCATCAATGACCAGACAGTTTTGCGCCTCGACGCCCATGCGTTGCGCCGCAAAGTAGAATAGATCGGGTGCAGGTTTGCCCTGCGCCACATCATCGGCACTGAACACACGCGGACCGAAATGAGCGGCCAGTCCTGTCAGTCCCAAGGTGAGCGCGAGACGTTCATGCCCGCTGTTCGAGGTCACACAACTTGGCAAGCGCAATGCCTCCAGAACCTGTGCGATCCCCGCTACGGGCTGCAACTGCTCCCGAAACCGCTGATATACCTCGCGCGTATATAGCTCTTGATACGTAGCGGGAAGCTCGACGCCGAAGGTGGCGCGAATATAGGCTGCGGAATCCTTGGCGGTTTTGCCCAGAAGGGTCGCAAGTACCTCATCGGTGGTCAGCTCGACGCCAAACTCCGCAAGGCATTCTGCCGTGGTTTCAGCAGCAAGTCGTTCACTGGCGATCAGAACGCCATCACAGTCAAAGCAAATCAGATCCGTCATCAGTGGTCCTCACATAGGGATGTCAATTGTTTCAAGCGGCTCGTGATCTACTCCGCCAACCCCAACCCGCGCAGATAATCTGCTGAAGGACGGATGCCCGATTTATCACGGAGTTCCATGATCAGGCGCGGTTTGCTCGTCAGTTGAGCCAGAGCAGAAAACACGGCGGGCCAGTTCACAGTGCCCTTTCCAATCGCCCAATGACGGTCGGCATAGCCATCGGCGTCTTGCAGATGGATATGCTCCAACAAATCGCCTGCGCGATGCACATAATAATCGACGGGCGGCGCCATAGTGGTGCCGTGGGCGTAATGGGCGTGACCCGTGTCGATGGAGACCTTGACGGCTGCGCTATCGAAGCTACGCGCCAGTTCACAACGGGCATCGGGATCTTTGTCCTCGATGTTTTCGAGAACCATCGTCACCCCTATGGATTCAGCCCGCGCGATCACGGGATCAAGCGTGGCGTGGACCAGATCGACAACATCCCGTCTACCGTTTTTCGCATTGTCGAGATTGTTATACATCCATGTGGTGTAGGGGCTATGGATCACCATTTGCGTTGCGCCAAGCGCCTCGCAGACCGCCAAGCCCTGCTCCATACGCCGCGTGACTAGGGCCCGCACGTCTGCGTCAGGGTTGGCTAGGGACAGCCCCCAAAACGGCCCGTGAATACCCAAACGTCCCGAATAGCCATCAAGCAGGCCACGCGCCCGTTCCACCAAAGGCATCCAATCGCCATTCAACACATCGGCGGTGATAAAGTCCTGAAGTTCGAGATCGCGTTGCGCGTCGATAATCCAGTCGCGATGCGTCTCCAAAGCGTCGAGCGGCATGGCCGCGCCGAGAACGGGAAGAGATGTCATAGAATGCTCCATAGCTGAAAGGCATCGCCAAGAGGCGACACGACAAAGGGAAGGAAACGGCCCTGATTGGGCCTTTCGCTGCCCTGTGCTACGGCGGCTCTATGACAGGTTGATAACAAGCAGAACAAAATCGGCGCACATTGTGCCATTTGGCACATGTATCAAAACCGTAACCTAAGCGTCTCACAGCTGTCACATAGCTCGGGTTGTTTGCGCTCTGTCGAGGGCGGCTTGCTGCTGCCTTCGCCCGAAATTCCATGCGGGCCTCTCGGTGATGTCCGTACTTCCTTTAGGAGACAGAGAAATGATCAACCTCAATCGTCGTCACGCACTCGGCCTGATGGGGGCCTCCGTCGGCGGCCTCATCCTTCCTGGCTATTTGCGCGCCCAGACACAGCGACCTTCGGTCACTATTGCAGTGCAAAAAATCACCAACAACAACACACTCGACCCGTGGAACGAACAATCCAACGTCGGCGAGCGTGTCCTTTACCCCAATCTTTGGGAAGGCTTGATCCTGCGCGACTGGATGGGCAATCAGGGCCCTGTCCCTGGTCTGGCGACCGAATGGCACCGTATTGATGACAAGACGTTGGAATTGAAACTTCGCAAGGGCGTGAAATTCCACAACGGCGACGAAATGACTGCCGAAGATGTGGCGTTTTCTTTCTCCGCCGAGCGCGTGTTCGGCGAGACCCAGCCCGCAGGTGGCAAAACGATTTTTGCCGAAAACTTCAAACCGGAAACGGCCAAAGATATTCCGGCAAACGTCCCTGGCATCGGTCGCCGCAAATGGCCATCGCTCGCAGGCGTCGAAATCGTCGACAAATACACCGTGCGCTTTCACAACGCGACGCCTGACGTGACGCTGGAAGGCCGCCTTTATGCAGGTGGCAGCCAGATCCTCAACCGCCGCGCGTGGGATGAAGCTGCGACCTATACCGATTGGGCAGGCAAGCCTGTGACAACCGGCCCTTACATGGTCGAAGATTACCGCCCAGATGTTTCGCTGACACTCGTGGCCTTTGATGACTACTGGGGTGGTCGCCCACCACTTGAGCGCATCACCTTTGTTGAAGTGCCCGAAGTGGCAAGTCGCGTGAACGGTCTGCTGTCTGGCGAGTATGATTTTGCCTGTGACCTGCCACCTGACCAGATCGGCAACGTTATGAATGTGGACGGGTTCGAAGTGCAGAACTCCACCATCTGGAACCATCGCATTTCGGTGTTCAACACGCAAAACGACATCCTTGCCGATCCGCTTGTCCGTCGCGCCATGACCCATGCGATTGACCGCGAGGCTATCGTTCAGGCGCTCTGGGGCGGGATGACCAATGTGCCCGCAGGTCTGCAATTCGAAAGCTTCCGCTCCTCGGATATGTTCATCGAGGGATGGGCCGCACCGGAATACAATCCGCAGCTGGCCCGCGATCTGCTCAAACAGGCCGGCTACAAGGGTGACGCAATCCCTTACCGCTTGCTCAACAACTACTACACCAACCAGACCTCCAACGGTCAGATCATGGTTGAGATGTGGAAGCAGGTCGGTCTCAACGTCGAGATCGAGATGAAGGAAAACTGGGGCCAGATCCACGACCCTGAAGGCGTCAAGGGTGTGCGCGACTGGTCGGCCTCCAACACGATCAACGACCCCATCACCCCGATGGTCGTCCAGTTCGGCCCCAACGGCGAAGTCCAGCAAAAGCAAGACTGGAGCAATGCGGAGTTGAACGAACTGTCCATTGTGATGGAAACCTCGACCGACCGCGCAAACCGCAAAAAGGCCATCGCGCGGATGCTCGAAATCGCCGAACGCGAAGACCCTGCCTATCAGGTTCTGCACCAGAACGCGGTCTTTACGGGTATGCGCTCCGATCTTGGTTGGAAGGCGGCTCCTGCCTTCGCAATGGATTTCCGCGCCGAGAACTGGCCAACAAGCGGCTAACCCTCTGACACTGGACCTCGGCGGGCGCAGGCTCGCCGAGGCTTCCCTCCCCCCTCTCCGCTTGGGCCGACCTCCTTCGACCCAAACGCAGTGGCGGATTTCAAAAGGACCCCAAATGAGCAATCTTGTCGAAATTCACGATCTGAATGTCGCCTTTGACGGCGTTCCCGTCCTGCACGGGATTGATTTACACGTGGCCCGTGGTGAGGCACTTGGCCTTGTGGGCGAAAGCGGCTGCGGGAAATCCGTGACGTGGTTGGCCGCTCTTGGGCTTTTGCCGACGAAAGCAACAGTCACGGGCTCTGTCACCTTGGAGCAGACCGAGCTGCTCGGCGCTTCAAGAACCGCGCTTGAACCCGTGCGCGGCGGGCGGATCGCGATGATCTTCCAAGACCCGTCCAGTTCCTTGAACCCCGTCATTCGGGTCGGGCGTCAGATCATGGAGGCCCTCGCCTTGCATCGCGGACTACGCGGTGACGCGGCACGAACCGAGGCGCTGCGCCTTATGGATCTCGTCGGCATCCCCGATGCGAAGGGGAGGTTCAAACTCTACCCCCATGAATTTTCTGGCGGTCAGGCCCAGCGCATCATGATCGCGATGGCGCTTGCGGGCGAACCCGATTTATTGATCGCGGACGAGCCGACCACAGCTCTTGATGCAACGATCCAAGCGCAGATCCTCGACCTGCTCGCAAAGCTGCGGGCGGAAATGGGCATGGCCTTGGTCTTTATCAGCCACGACCTCGGTGCGGTCGCGCAGGTCTGTGAACGGGTCTGTGTGATGTATGCGGGACGGATCGTGGAGCAAGGCCCCGTGGCGCAACTGTTTGACCGTCCGCGCCATCCCTATACGCGCGGGCTGTTCGACGCGATCCCACGGCTGGACGGGCCACGCCTGCCACTCATCCCGATTTCGGGCACCGTGCCCGATCCGCGCCAGATGCCCTCAGGCTGTTCCTTTTCCCCGCGCTGCGCCCATGCCCGCGCGTTTTGTCACAAGGAAGGTCCGGAATTGTTGCCGCAACGTGACGGACGCTCTCTGGCCTGCGCTTACCCCTTGCCCGAAGCGCGCGCGAATGCCGCCGAAACGGCACAGGTGTTGTCATGAGCGTTCTTCTTGAAGCGGACTCACTGGTCCGGATCTATAGCGGACGCAGCGGGTTGTTCGGCAAGCCCACCCCCGTGCGGGCGGTTGACGGGGTGAGCCTGCATCTATCGCGTGGCGAAACCCTCGGCATTGTCGGGGAAAGCGGCTCGGGCAAGTCCACGCTCGGGCGGATGCTCCTTGGAGTTGATCCTGCGCAGGGCGGCACGATGCGCTTCGATGGTCGTCCGATGCCTGCAATCGGCACCGCCGCGTGGCGGGCGCTGCGGGCCCGTATGCAAATGGTTCACCAAGACCCATTGGCCGCACTCGACCGACGGCTCACCATTGCGGATCAAATCCGAGAACCACTCGATATTCACCTGATCGGCACCGACACCACCCGCGCCGCTCGCGTGGCGAATTTGATGGAGGCCGTGGGGTTGCGCCCCGATCAGGCGGAGCGGTTCCCTCATGAGCTGTCTGGCGGCCAGCGCCAAAGGGTCGTCATTGCCCGTGCGCTCGCCACCAATCCCGACATGCTTGTGTGCGACGAACCTGTCTCTGCACTTGATGTCTCCATTCAGGCGCAGGTGGTCAATCTGTTGCGCAGCCTGCGTCATCAAACGGGCCTTAGCATGGTCTTTATCAGTCACGATCTGAAGGTGGTGCGCAATCTGTGTGATCGTGTCGCGGTGATGTATCTGGGACGTATTGTTGAGGAAGGCCCTTCCGAGACGCTCTTCGCCAATCCGCGCCATCCCTACACGCAAGCCCTTGTCTCCTCGGTTCCCGAACCGGGCAAGCGGCTGGACGGGCGGGTGATCCTGCAAGGCGAGCCGCCCAACCCCGCGAAACGCCCAACGGGCTGTGCGTTTCATCCCCGTTGTCCAATGGCCACCGACCTGTGCCGCGACAACGCCCCCCAACTTCATGCGCTCGGCCAAGGCCGCACCGCGGCCTGCCATCTTGTCGCTGATGCGGCAGTAGCGCAGGTCGCCTGAGAGGTTTCCCATGATCCGTTTCGTTCTCCTCCGCCTGTTTCGGGCCTTCGTGACTGTTCTCGCAGTTATGACATTTGCGTTCTTGGTCCTGCGCTTGTCGGGTGATCCGGCCCAAGTGCTTCTCGGCCCTGACGTGCCGCAGAATATCATCGACGATTTCCGCGCCGACTGGGGCCTCGACAAGCCGTTGTGGCAGCAATATCTGGCCTACCTCAAGGCCATTGCCTCAGGTGATTTCGGCCTGTCCATGCGCGGCGGGGCGCCTGCGCTTGAACTGGTTGTGGAGCGCATTCCCGCAACATTGATGCTCACCATTCCCGCTCTGATCCTTAAGCTCGGCATCGGCATTCCCGCGGGAGTATATGCTGCGCTCCACCGCAATAGCGCCATCGACCGTGGTGTGATCATGCTTGCCATTCTGGGCTTTACCGTGCCGTCCTTTGTCATGGGCCTGTTGTTGGTGTTGGTCTTCTCAATCCACCTCGGCGTCCTTCCGTCGGGTGGATTTGGCACGTGGCAACACGCCATCCTTCCCGCGCTTACGATTTCGGTGGGCGGGATCGGCCTTTTGGCCCGTTTCTCGCGCTCGGCAATGATCGAAGTTATGGGGCAACCCTACATTCGCACGGCATCAGCCAAGGGTGTAAAGTGGAGTGACGTAGTGCGCGGTCATGCCCTGCCCAATGCCGCCGTGCCGATTGTCACCATTGTGGGCTTTATGGTCGGCGCACTGATCGCCGGAGCAGTCGTGGTGGAAACGATTTTCTCATGGCCCGGAATCGGACGCCTCCTGATCGTTTCCGTCTCGAACCGCGATCTGGCCGTCGTGCAATGTATCTTGCTTCTCATTGCCGCCGTCATGGTCGCCGCCAACCTCATCGTTGATTTGCTCTACGGCCTGCTTGATCCACGGCTGCGCAGCCAGTCCGCTCACTAAGGATATGCCCATGACTTCTGTCACCGAAACCCCCACCGTCCGCCCCCGCTTTGCCGCTCTTCACAGCGTTCGTGCGATCCCGCTTGCGGTGTTATTCGGCCTGTTCTGGCTCGCCCTTATGGTGCTGACCGCACTTCTGGCCGACTGGGTGCGTCCCTATGATATCACCCAAATGGATTTATCGTCGCGTCTGGCACCGCCCGCCACTCCCGGTCATTGGCTTGGCACCGACGAGTTGGGGCGCGATGTGTTTTCGCGATTGATCCAGTCGGTGCGCGTCTCCTTGGTGATTGCCTTTGGCGCCACGATCATCTCCGCTGTCTTTGGCACAACGCTCGGATTTCTCGCCGCGCAGTTTCGAGGGATGACGGAGCATTTCGTTGTCATGCTCGCGGATTTCCAAGCCGCCCTGCCCTTCTTGATCATGTCATTGGCTGTACTTGCCTTTTTCGGCTCCTCCATGATCCTGTTGGTCTGCTTGATGGGCTTCTACGGATGGGAACGCTACGCGCGAATTGCGCGCGGGCTTGCCATCTCCGCAGGGGCGCAGGGCTATGCCGCAGCCGTGGTCCAACTCGGGGCCACGCCCTACAGGGTCTACCTCAAACATATCCTGCCCAATGTGGCCTCGACCCTGATCGTCTCCATGACCCTGACCTTTCCCGAGATCATCCTCATGGAATCAGGTCTGTCCTTTCTCGGTCTGGGAGTGCAGCCACCCGACACCAGTCTGGGCAATATGATCGGGTTCGGACGTGAATACCTGACCACCGCACCGTGGATCATGCTCGCCCCCGCCGTGGTGGTGATGTTGACCACCCTGTCGATCTCGCTCGTCGGAGACTGGCTGCGTGACCGACTGGACCCCACCATCCGCTAAATCCGTTTTCAAAAGGAAAGACAGATGACATTTATCACTGGCCACCGCGGCGCACGAAACCTCTGGCCTGAAAATTCCCTGACGGGGTTTCGTGAGGCCATCAAACTCGGCTGTGACGCGATTGAATTCGACGTTCACCTGACGGATGCAGGCGAGTTGGTGGTGATCCACGACCCGACGCTGGAACGCACCACGCAAGCAACGGGCACTGTGGCAGCGCTCTCTCCCTCCGAACGCGCAGAAACTCGGCTCACAGACAGCCAAGACACCCTACCAACGCTCGACGAGGTTTTGAACATTCTCGTTCCTGCGGGTGTGAACCTGCATGTGGAACTCAAGGTCGACAGCACAGGGCAGCCCTATCCAAATCTTGATCGCCGCGTGGCCGAACGTTTGCGGGCGCATGGTGCAACCCAACGCGCACATTTGACCTCTTTCAACCTGTCCATCCTGAAATCCTGTCTGGCCCACAACCCCGACATCCCGCGACTGGTCTCGACGGACAGCCGTTGGGTGGAGAAATATGGTGGGTTGGAGACATTCTTTGCCGAGGTGCGCGATCTGGTGGATATCGTCGCGCTACGTCACGATTACTTCGCCACGGTCTTTGATCAGGTGACGCAGATGTGGCCGAAAGACCGCTTGTGTGCGTGGACGGTGAACGAGCCTGAAGCCCTGCGTGACTGGCTCGGACGCGGTATTGGCCATCTAACCACGGACCGCCCCGACCTCGCACTGGCACTGCGCCGCTCCTGTGTCGGAGCCATGGCCCCAAGCAGCCTGTAGGTCAAAACAGAGTTGAGACGTCGGACGCATGTCGTCATTGCCCCCGCAACAGCGCAAGATCAAAAGCGGCGCGACATCGGGTGGTTATTTGCTGACGCGCCCCGGCGTTCTCGTCCCCACACAGGCAACCTTTCCTGTCTCAAGGCAGTCCATGGTGCGCGCGCCGGCGCGGCCCAAAGTCGGTTTGCCGACTCGCTCTAACGTTCTCGCACCGACACGCCCTGGAGTGGCACTGCCAACGCGGCCAATCGTGCGTTTCCCTTTGCGATTGAGTGTTCTCACACGGGTTCCGACACGTTTTCGCAGACCCGTCTTACTGCTTTGCGCGGTTGCGGCCATTGGCATGACACAGATCGGCGCAATAACGAACAATGCGAGAGCCTCTTTAAAGCGTGTCGCCATTTCGGGTTTACGTGTCATCACATCAGTCCTTAAACATCAAAGGGGTGGTAATTTCCCTAGCGTAAGATGGGACGCGATGACTTGTAAACATGAAACCTCGTGAGTGCCGTAGATCGGCGCTTCCATGCCGTTTCGCTTTGTGTTCGGCTCTGCATTATGACGCATAAATGGATGCCGTCAGGCAGTGCAATCCACCGCCCAAGCCTTTGGTTGCACAGTCTATAAAGACGGGAACATACCCCTCCGCCGCCACGCCATCCGCAGCGCCCTGACAGTTTGGATCATCCTCGCCGAAACGGGGCAAGAGGATCGTCTGCCCCAATTGGACCCAATTCACAGGGCTGTCAAAATACGCTCCCGTCGCCTTTGCCTGAATTTCCAGAAACCTGAGATCAGGGATTAACTGTTGCAATTCACCCATCAAAAAATCGATGGTTTTGCAGGCCTTCACGTTGTCGCTGCGACGGACCACCGCGCATAGGGTCGGGCTCAAAAAACGCACCATACAATCGGTGTGTTTCGACGCATCATCACTAAAGGCATCCACCACGACCCAATGGTTGACGCCAAGCTGCCGCGCGGAGGGGTCCAGTTGCGTCATATCTGTCAGCCCGTTCAGGCCCAAAAGATCATTGGTCGAGATGGCTATTCCGTTCGGCCCCCTGACAAGATTTCCCGCATGGAGGTACAATGACGTCTGCTCACAGGGCGTTGCCATCAGGCTCTCGAACAGGACGACATCCTTGGGCCTTTTAACATGGTTCAAGCGTGGCAGGATCTGGTGAACACCGTCCATTGAGCGCACGGCAATAGGGCCATGATCACGCAACCACGGGCTTTCGTATTCTGCAGTCACGACCGCGAAACGCTCCGGATCAGATTGGTCATTCACAAAGGCCTGAAGGTCGGGACCATCGGGGCCAATCAAAAGCACACCGACATGGTGCGCCATTTCTACCGCGAGGGTCTCCAACGTTCTTTGAGTGTCGAAAGTGTGCAGGGCAACGGCCATTGCAGAGGGCAATTCATAATCGGGGACGATCGTTCTGGACTGCGACACGTTGAGGTCCGCCCCCTTATCCGGCTGAATCATCGGCTAAATACCACGGTAGCGAAAACCGCAGCTCCTGCCAAGCAACAGCCGAAGACACACCGACGCCAGCATTGGGTCTGCGACGCATTCCAACCAACTAGTGTTGTGCTACACTGTCGAAATGACACCCCGCGCTCCCTATACATTCCGCCGCGTGACGCGCGAAGACGGCGACTTGCTCATGACGTGGCAGGCCCATCCGCATGTGCGGGCATGGTGGGACGCGAGCGAACCCTACGACCATGAGGCGCTTAACGATCCGCGCGTGTCGCGTTGGATCGTGTCTCTGGACGGGCGTCCCTTTGCCTTCATGCAAGACTATACTGTGCATGGCTGGGACGACCACCATTTCGCGGTCCTGCCCACAGGAACGCGGGGCATTGACCAATATATTGGCGACCCCGAAATGATCGGGATCGGGCATGGCTCCGCCTTCATCGGCGCACGGATGCAAACCCTGTTCGATGCGGGCGCTCCGGTGATTGCCACCGATCCACATCCCGATAACGCACGAGCGATTGCTGTTTACACAAAATTGGGCTTCTCCCCTTTCGGACCGCCTCAGCAAACGCAATGGGGCCTGATCCTGCCCATGCGAGCACAGCGCCCGACAAGAGGCAAAGCCTGATCCGAGCGGCGCTCAAGACCGCATGTCCGTGGCCAAATCCAAAAAGAAAATCGACCCTCATTTCCCTGTGGTTTCCCCATTGAATTCCGCACAGCAAAATGAAAGTTTGCGCGAACTTTAACAAAGGGCGCACACCTTGCACATCTTGAGATCATTGGGGCCTGCCGTGGCCTCCGCTTCGCCGCGCGAGGCAATTCGTGCTGGCTTCGGAGCCTTCATTGGCCTTGGCCTTGCAGGCGCACTTTTGCTGTTGCCCTTTGCGGATAAGAGCTTGGGATTCTATCTCGTTGCGCCCTTTGGCGCGAGTGCGGTGTTGCTCTTTGCGGTGCCCAACAGTCCTCTTGCGCAACCGTGGTCGGCCATCGTCGGAAACACTGTCGCCGCCGTGGTCAGTGTCGCTGTCTGTTTAACGATAGCGGACCCGACACTGCGGGTGGCTTTGGCAGTGGGGCTCGCCATTGTCGCAACGATCCTGTGCCGCGCGGTGCATCCCCCGTCAGGCGCTGTTGCGATGACGGCAGCAATGAGCCCCGAGGCCATCGAAGCCTTGGGCTTCTGGTTCGCGCTCGCCCCCATTGCGGCAGGGACGACCTTTATCGTTGCACTGGCCACGATCTATGCGCGCCTCACGGGCCGCCATTATCCCATCCGCCAGTTTGATGATCCAAGCAAACAAGGCACATTGGATCGCAATCCCGTCGAACGTCTGGGCCTGTCCGAAGAGGAACTGACCGAATTGCTTGGTCGCTATAGGCAGTCATTCAACCTTGGCGTCGAGGATTTCGCACGGCTGCTCGGGGCCGCCGAACTGCAAGCCGCAACCCATAGTTCAGACGCCATGACCGCGCAGGACATCATGTCGCGCGACCTCATCACGGTGCGTGAAAATTCCACACTAAGCGAGGTGGCGGAGCTGTTCAAACATCACAGGTTCGCCTCGCTCCCCGTCACGGGGCCTGATGCAAAATACCTCGGGATCATTTTCCAGATTCACCTCATTCGTCAGGCGCGCGAGGATGCCTTACGTTTGGAGCGCGGATTTCGCGCGGCGTTCAAACGTCTGCTGGACAGCAATTGGGACAGGCCCATACGAGCGGGAGAGATCATGGATGTTGCCGGTCCACGCGCCACACCGCAAACCCCTATCGGGTCGCTCGTGTTGATGATGGTCGATAGCGAAGTCGATGCCGTGCCTGTTCTGGATGGCGACCGTGTAACGGGCATTGTCACGCGGACAGATATGTTCGCAGCAATGGCCCGTTCCTTCGTCAGGCACGGATAATAGGCGCATTCATGTGAATACTACGGCGCTGATCCCGAGGGGAATGGGACCAACGCCGCGCAACCTTCCTATTCGATGTCAGGAAGGTAGAAGGTCAGCAAGCCAAGGAACAACAGAGTCGAAAGATAGCTGAACACTTGCTGCATACCGATCTGGTCGGCGAGCGCCCCCAAGGCCGCCGCGCCAAGCGCACCGATCCCGAAGGCAAAGCCGAAGACAAAGCCAGACACCATCCCAACCTTTTCAGGCAACAATTCTTGGGCATAGACCACGATTGCGGAAAAGGCGGAGGCCAAGATCAATCCGACGAGAATACTCATAACGACTGTGCCGAACAGGGTCGTATGGGGCAACAGAAGCGCGAAGGGCAACGCACCGAGGATCGACACCCAGATCACCTTTTTCCGCCCGATACGGTCGCCCACGGGCCCCCCGACAAATGTGCCAACCGCCACTGCGCCGAGGAAGATAAACAAAATGGTCTGGGCGTGTTGGATCTCGACGGCAAATTTCTCGATCAGGAAGAAAGTATAGTAGCTTTTGAAGGTCTCGATGTAGACGAATTTGCTCATCAACAGCGCCCCGATGATGGCAAAGGCAATCAAAAGACGGCGGCGTGGCAGTTTTACCGATGACAGGGGCGGCGCACCCGCAGCAGCGGTGACACGTTGGTGATTAACAAACCAGCGCGCAACCCAAATCAGAATGGCAACGGCCAAGACAGCGGTCAGCGCAAACCAGACCGTGCTGATCTGACCAAGGGGCAGAACGAACATGGCTGCGGCAAGAGGACCGAGAGCCGTCCCTGTGTTGCCGCCCACCTGAAAGCTCGACTGTGCAAAGCCGCGGCGGCCACCTGAGGCCATGCGGCAGACCCGCGAGGCTTCGGGGTGGAACAGGGCAGAGCCGATCCCCAACACTGTTGCCGCGAGCAACAAGAGCAAGAAGGAATTCGCAGTCGCGAGCAACAACACGCCCGCCCCAACAATCGCCATTGATACGGCAAGCGAATAGGGCTTGGGTTTCAGGTCGCCGTAAAGCCCCATCAGCGGTTGCAAAATGCAGGCCGTGATTTGCTGCGCCAAGGTCAGCAGACCCAGTTGGAAATAGTTAAGCGCATAGTCCGATTTGAAAACGGGATAGAGCGCAGGCAACAAAAACTGGATCAGATCATTGATCAAATGGGTGCCGCTGACGGCAAGAATTACCGAATACGACGTTGGCATCAGAACTGCTTTTTGTGCGGTCATCTGTAGTGCTCTCGCTATTATTGGGCGCATTGCGCATGGCATTTTCGCCGTGTGAATTTGGCGCCATAGTGGCCTATTCAGCGCGGACTTTCTCACCAGAACGAAATCCTCTACAGTGTAGAAAATCTATTGGGTTGATATGTCCACATCACGCCGAAACCTTCCCCCACTCAATGCTCTTCGCGCCTTCGAGGTCGCGGGACGGCACCTGAATTTCCGCGCTGCGTCCGAAGAACTCGGCGTCACACAGGGTGCCGTAGCCCAACAGGTGCGGCTTTTGGAGGAGCATTTGGGTGTCTCGCTGTTTCAACGCATGCCGCGCGGTGTAGCCCTGACACCGCAGGGGGCGAGCTATCTGGTGGAAATGACCCGCGCCTTTGACACCTTGGGCAAGGCGACAGAACAGCTTCACAATCGAACCGATGCCGTGACAATCAGTGTTACCCCGACTTTTGCCACCAAAGTCCTGATTCCACAGCTTTCCATCCTGAAAGCCGCCATCCCCGGCGTCGAGTTGCGCACAATCGCGACCGAAGCGGTTTCCGACTTTGACCGCGATCAGATCGACATCGCCGTGCGGCAGATCCGGCCGCCTTCTGCGGCCTCCCACGATACCCATTTGCTGTTCCGCCACGATCTTGTTCTGGTCGCCAGTCCGCATCTGTTGGGCAAGGCGACGCTTCCTTTGTCGCGTGACGAAATCGGCGCACTGCCTCTCCTGCATGATTCCTATAATCACTGGCCAAAGTTCTTTGGTGTCGGCGGAAGATTACCCGGAGCGGTGTTCAACCAGACGACACTGGCGCTTGACGCCGCATTGGCTGGACAGGGCGTTGCGATCTCCTGTCGGGCCTTTGTGCGGGCGGATTTAGACGCAGGACGCCTGATCGAAATCGGCGTGACAGAGTTTAGCGGCGGTTCCGATTTCTATCTTGTACGCAAACGTGCCGTTCAGCCCCGCGACACGGTAGACGCGGTTTGGTCATGGGCGGTTGCACATTGGACCGAGGGCGGCGCACCGCGTCATGACGAGGCGGGATAAGCATAAGACAGCCCCACGTGGCCCGCATTTCCTTGGCCCCTGACCCTGTGGCCTCTTGCGTCATGCGAGACGATGCGGGACATAGGGGAGACTGACGTGGCGCATGTCGCGCCGCCTGACTGGCCCGAGGAGACCGCATGACCTTCGACCGTTCCATCAAGATCGCCCCGTCGATCCTATCCGCAGACTTCGCCAACTTTGGCGCAGAGATCCAAGCCATCGAGGCGCAGGGGGCTGATTGGGTCCACGTCGATGTGATGGACGGGCATTTCGTGCCAAACCTCACCTTCGGCCCTCCTGCGGTCAAAGCCTTTCGCCCGCATGTCAAAACCGTCATGGACGTGCATCTGATGATCTCGCCCGTGGATGCCTATATCGACGCCTATGCCGACGCAGGGGCCGATATTCTCACGGCCCATGTCGAGGCGGGTCCGCACATTCACCGGACATTGCAAGCCATTCGTGGCGCTGGGATGAAGGCGGGCGTGGCGCTCAATCCGGGCACGCCTGCGTCGGCGGTCGAGGACATTCTTGATATGGCGGATATGGTTTTGGTGATGACTGTGAACCCAGGGTTTGGCGGGCAAAAGTTCATCGACATGACGTCCAAGGTGCGCAAAGTGCGCGAGATGATTGGCGACCGCGAGATTCACATCCAGATCGACGGGGGCGTTGATCCGACAACCGCGCCGCTTGTCACCGCTGCGGGGGCCGACGTACTTGTCGCGGGCTCTGCTGTGTTCCGAGGCGGCTCAGTCGACACGCCGTCGGTCTATGGCGACAATATCAAAGCCATCCGCGACGCGGCACAGGGCTAAGCCCCGCACAGACCCACAATAGCGGCGCGGTTACATCACCGCGCCGAGCACCGCAAAGCCCACCACCATCATGCCGCACAGACGGCTGATATAGTCGCGCACGGCAAAGACAATCGGATCGTCGTGCATCTCGCCGCGATGCGTCAACAGTACGATACGGCTAATCCAGAACAGTAAGATCAGGCAGATCCCCCAAAGCGCCGGCGGGTTGGAATAGAGCAGCACCACCTCGGGCGAATTCATGTAGAGCGCCAACACGAGGATGGACACATAGCCCGTGCCAAGCGCCATTTGCGAGATGATTTCAACGTCATCATTGCGGTAGCCGCGCCCCTCGGGCTGCACCTTACCCGCCTTGATATTATCGACCAATTCGGCCTGACGTTTGACGGCGGCCAGCGCAAAGAAGAAGAACACCGAAAAGGCCAAGAGCCACATCGAGAGCGACACGCCAACAGCCACGCCGCCCGCAACGATACGCAGGGTGTACAGACCCGCAAGCACCGAGACGTCAATCACAGCGCGGCGCTTGAAAAAGAGCGAATAAGCGGTGGTCATGACATAATAGCTCAACATGACAAAGAAGAAGGTCGCCCCCAGAGCCGCAGACAGAACGGCCCCGATGCCGAGCAACCCTCCCGCCATCACGGTGCCCTTGCCAATGGGCACGGTTCCCGCAGCAAAGGGGCGTTTGCATTTGCGGGCATGGGCGCGGTCGGCGTTGAGGTCCAACAGATCGTTGAGCACATAGACCGAGGACGCCGTGAGCGAAAAGGCGACAAATGCAGTCAGCGCACGCAGGAGCGAGGTCGCGTCCAGTTGATGCGCCAATAACAGCGGAATAAAGACCAGAATGTTCTTGAGCCACTGATGCGGCCGCAGCGCTTTGGCATAGGGTTTGAGGTCGCGCTCGGCGGTGCCGATGTGATCGACCTCTACACCCAATCGCGCGACCTTGCCTCTCAGCGTCTCCGAGGCGTTTACGGTCACGGCCTTTGCTGCATGAGGCCAAACGACGAGATCAGCTTCGTGATCACCGATGTAAACAAACCCCTGCTCGCCATAGCGCTCGACGAGAAATTCCGCCTTGGTCGCTCCCTTCAGGTTTCTATCCCCATCCGAACCAAACACCGCATCAAATACGCCTAAATGTGTGGCAATTTGATCTGCTGAGGATTGATCGGTGGCGGTAACAAGAGCGACCTGACCGCCCGTCTCGCGCCAAGCTGCGATATAATCCAGCACCTCGGCGTTATAGGGCAGCTTGGCCACATCCACGCTCGCGCGTTCCGCCAACTCGCGTTTGAGTGCCGCTTTGCCCGTTTTAAGCTGCCCAATGGTGCGTAGGGCCGCGCTCCAGTCCCGCGAGGCGACATTCCAAAAGGTCTCATGGAGCATATCGGACTTCAAAAGCGTTCCATCCAGATCGACGGCCAGAACGGGTTGCGGGGGGGTACCTGTTTTACTCACTGCGCACCTCAATTTCGTGCTGCTCGCCTTTGCGGCGATCCGTTGGTTTCATTCTGCTTTGCCCCCATATCGAACGTCAGAGACCTTTTTGGCAAGACCTCCGCCCCATTCACACAACAAAGGTCGCAATTCGGGGCAATTGAGTCACGCAAACCGCCTTGACCCTCGTGAGCCAATGGCATAATTCCTCTCTCACCCGAGCGGGTGTTGTGTAATGGTAAGACCTCAGCCTTCCAAGCTGATGATACGGGTTCGATTCCCGTCACCCGCTCCAATCTCCCCGCCCTCGATATTTGACGCCACCATCCAAACGATGGCTGGCTATAGCGGCGCGATCAGGTCCGGACCCTCGGCGCGGTTGGACTTCACCGCTTTTGAGACCTTGTGGAACTGCAACGCCGTATCCTCGACGGAGCGCATAAGCGATGCCGCGCCATGCCCCTCCTCGCCAAGCCACTTCCCCCATTGATCAGGTGTCAGAACCACAGGCACACGGTGGTGGATCTCGGCCATGCGCCCAAGGGCGGCACAAGTGACCATCGCACAGGTCCGCAGCCGTTCGCCCTCTCGTTCCCAGTCCTGCCAAATTCCTGCAAAGACCATAGGGCCATCGTCAGCGGGGCGAATGAACCACGGTTGTTTCTCGCCTCCCTCGGGACGGTGCCATTCGTAGAAGCCATCCGCAGGGATAAGGCACCGCCGCGCCCGACAGGCAGCGCGAAAGGCGGGCTTTTCGGCGATGGTTTCGGCACGGGCATTGATTAACAACGGGCCGTCATTGGGCTTTTTGTACCACTGCGGGATAAAGCCCCAACGCATCGGCACCAATTTACGCGTGCCGTCCTCGCCAAACACCACATGGATATTCGTGGTCGGGCAGACGTTGTAACTGGGAATCGTGGGCAGATCATTGGCGGGCGCCGCCGCAAAAAGCTGCGCCATCGCATCGTTGGGCAAGGTGATTGCAAATCGTCCACACATTCCGTCACAATAGATCGAAAGTTGATGGAGACCAGAGCCATGACACTCACACGTCCGAAACATCCGATGCCTGATGAAATTCGTAAGGCCATTGAGGCGCGTGGATTAATGGCCGCCTATGAAGCGCGCCCACCCTATCAACGCAATGACTACCTCGGGTGGATCGCCCGCGCCAAACGCGACGCGACCAAAGCGAAACGCCTCGCACAGATGCTCGACGAGTTAGAGGGCGGGACGCTCTACATGAAAATGGTCTGGCGGAGCAAAGGCTCCAAGACAGAAACCTAGCGAAAGGCCTTCTTGGCCAGTGCGATTCGCACATCCATCATCGACATCTCTTTGAGTATTTCCTGCCGCCGTGTGCGGTCCCCTGTCTCGCGCAACTCCGTGCGCAGGCGTGCCAACTCTCGCGACAAAAGCACAAATTCAGGTGCCCCGCCGGCCTGTTTAACAACGCGATTTATCAGAGCATTTTCGGGATCGTCCTCGGGTGGCAAGGGTTTGCCCGCGCCCTCAAGGTCATCGAAATCACCATCGCGCATCGCCTGCGCAATCTTTGCTTCGATCAAATCGCTCAAGGGATGGTCCATGTGCCTGCCCGCCAAAAGAAAAGCCCCCGCATCTTAGCGAGGGCTTCCCGATTTGTTAAGCGGATCGCGGTTATTTCACCGTGATACGACCGTCCGTGTAAGGTTGGTAGGGCGCATGGGCGGCAATATATTCCGCCGTCACGTCCGCCAAGTCAGGACCGAAGTCATAGACGTTGGAGGCTTCGCGGAACATTTTGTAGCCGTCACCGCCATTGCGCACGTAGTTGTTTGACACAACGCCGTAGGTTTTGGCGGGATCAAGTGGCTCCGAAGTGCCGTCCATGTCGATCATGATGTCGACCACGCGCTCACCCGTAGGGTTGCCCGATTCAACGACATATTTCATGCCCGACACTTGTGGGAAGCGACCGTCATCTTCGGCGTTGTCAAACTGAGCCATGCCGTTTTCCAAAGCGGCTTTAAGTGTCGCACCATCAACGAAGAAGGTCGACAGAGTGTTCTGGAACGGCAACACGGTCAGCACTTCGCCCTGTGTCACGGGGCCAGCGTCAATTGAGGACCGCAGACCGCCGGAGTTGGCGATCGCGACTTGGATGCCTTGATCCTTCACACGGTCCAACATGGCATCAGCGACAAGGTTACCCATCTCGCATTCCATGTGGCGGCAGACGTCACGCGACCCTTCGATGGCCGCAGCGGTTTCCGCCACAACCTTGTTACGAATTTCATCAAGCGGCACTGCGGCCTCTGCGATACGCGCCACGGTGGCCTCATCCTCGTCCACCCCTGCATCCATGATGAGCGGTTCACCGACGGCTTCAATCACGTTGCCATCGTCATCGAAGGTCACGTTCAACTCGCCAAGGAACTTGCCGTAGGCATAGGCCGACACGATTGCAGTGTCGCCGACCATCGTGGGGTATGGACCTTCGGCGTTTTCGTTGGAGTTGGACAGGAGCGTGTTGGTGTGGCCACCTACGATCACGTCAACACCTGTAGTGTTGGCCGCGACGATTTGATCCACGCGGTAGCCCGAGTGGGAAAGCACGATGATCTTGTTCACGCCCTCGGAGGTAAGTTTATCCACTTCGCCCTGAACGGCCTCGGACGGATCGGTGAAGATCACGTTCGGGCCAGGAGAGGCCAATTCGTCGGTGTTTTGTGGCGTCAGGCCGATGAGGCCCAGTTTCTCGCCACCACGTTCAATGATCGTGGATTTGAGCAACTTGTCCGCCAGTAATTCCTCGCCCGAGAAATCGGCGTTGGACATCAACACGGGGAAATCCAGTGCATCCATAAATCCGCGCAGAACTTCGGGACCATCGTCAAACTCGTGGTTGCCCACGGTCATCGCGTCATAGCCCATTTTGTTCATCATCTCGGCGGCAAGCTTACCCTTGTAGTAGGTGTAGAACAAAGTGCCTTGGAACTGGTCGCCCCCATCCACAAGGATGGAATTGTTGGACCGTGCGCGTGCCTCTTCGATGGCTGTGACAAGACGGGCGGAACCGCCAAAACACTTGCCTTCGGCATTATCTTCGCTGGAACAGCCTGAATCATATTTCGAGACAGGCTCAAACCGCGCGTGAAAATCGTTGGTGTGCAGAACGGTCAGCGAATAGTCGGCGTAGGCCGCACCTGCGCATAGCGACATGGCGGCAGAGGTTGTGAGAATCTTCTTGAGCATATCTGGCTCCCTGTTGAGTTATAATCCGATGCTGCAAAGAGTTGACCGAAGAGTCAAAGGAACATTCGACATTAGCGCTAACGGCGCAGCGTAACGCCTATATGACAGGCAGCAATTTCGCCCGAAGAGCAGCCAGCAGCAATGGGAGCGGCCAACTCCGCGCCCGCTACACCATACCGCAACAGCTCTGACGGCGATATGCCCCATTGACCCGCCACTGCAAAACGGGGCATTTCTGCGCTATGATGATTTATAAAATATTCCGCCAGAACGAATGGGCCGCCCTCAAACAAGACGGTCAAACCAAGGGTGCCCCTGTCGATGTGGCGGATGGTTACGTGCATTTTTCGACCGCCGAACAGGCGCGGGAAACGGCTGCGAAATGGTTTACGGGGGAGACCGGCTTGGTCCTGTTGGCCTGTGACGTCGACAAGATGGAAGCCGACATTACATGGGAGCCGTCGCGTGGCGGGGCCTTGTTCCCCCACCTCTACCGCGAATTGCGCCTGAGCGATGTGGTGTGGGACAAACCCTTGCCCGTCTCGCCCCAGACGCACCCTGACAGTCACATCTTTCCCGAGGACATGGTATGAGCGTCACCGAGCAAATCGGCCTTGCAGCCCTGCGCAAACTCGATCCCGAACGCGCGCACAAACTGGCGCTCTCAGCACTACGGGCGGGTCTTGCCCCTTTGCCTGGCCCAGTGACCTCGCACCGCCTTAAAACCACGATTGCAGGCCTTGAGATGCCCAACCCGATTGGTCTCGCCGCAGGGTTCGACAAAAACGCCGAGGCCATTCCGCAGCTGAGCCGCTCGGGCTTCGGGTTTATTGAACTCGGTGCCGCAACACCGCGTCCACAGCCCGGCAATCCGAAACCGCGCCTTTTTCGTCTGACCGAAGATCGCGCGGTGATCAACCGCTTCGGCTTCAACAATGACGGGATGGAAGCAATCACCAACCGCCTCGCCCGTAGCCGCCGCTCCCCGCAAAAGATCGAAATCCCTGTGGGCCTGAACCTTGGCGCGAACAAAGACAGTGAGGACCGTGCAGCGGATTTCGCAACGGTTCTGGCACATTGCGGCAATTTCATCGACTTTGCCACCGTCAACGTCTCCTCGCCCAACACCGAAAAGCTGCGTGATCTGCAAGGCGCAGAGGCGCTCGAAGCGCTGCTCGCAGGGGTTTTGGATGCCCGCAAAGGCTTGCAAAAATCCGTGGCTATCTTCCTGAAAATCGCTCCTGACCTCGACAGCTCCGAGATTGACGAAATTGCCGACGTGGCTCGCTCATCGGGTATCGATGGTGTCATCGCCACCAACACAACCCTGTCGCGCGAAGGTTTGAAAAGTATCCATAAAGACGAGATGGGCGGACTATCGGGCAAGCCTTTGTTCGAAATGTCCACGCGCGTGCTCGCCCGCCTGTCACGCACTCTGGGCAAGGACGTGCCACTCATCGGGGTCGGCGGGATCGGTTCGGCGCTTGATGCCTATACCAAAATCCGTGCAGGTGCATCCGTGGTGCAGCTCTATTCTGCAATGGTTTATGAGGGGCTATCACTCGCTCCACGCATCGCCAAGGGATTGGACGAATTACTCAAAGCCGACGGGTTTGAAACGGTGGCCGAGGCGGTTGGAACCCAGCGCGGCGACTGGCTCTAAGCGGCCACATCGCGTTCGAGCGCAGGATACTTCCACCCCAAGGTCGCCGCCCGCGCAACATAGCTGATCAGCAGAGCCGCCCAGAGCCCGTGATTGCCCAAGAGCGGGATGAGTGCCCAGACCGCACCGAAATAGACCGCGACCGACAACACCATCATGTTGCGCATGTCGCGGGTGCGGGTCGCTCCGATGAATACCCCGTCGAGCATCCAGGAGGCCAAGCCGACAAGCGGGGCGAGAACCATCCACCACAGGTAAGACCGCGCCTCAAGGCGCACATCGGGCGCAGTGGTCATAGTGTCGATGATCGTCGCACCAAACAGCGCAAATCCTAAGGCGAGCAACATCGCAACGATCATCCCCCAGAATGCCGCCAACAAGGCCCCTCGTCGAAACGCCGCGCGCGAGCGAGCGCCCATCGCGGTGCCGACAATCGCCTCGGCGGCAAAGGCAAAGCCGTCGAGTGCATAGGCGGTGATCTCGATGAATTGCATCAGAATTTGATTGGCCGCGAGGGTGACATCGCCAAATCCCGCGCCCAAAAACGCGAATGACACCATGATGGACAGAAGCAGAACCGAGCGGATCAGAATATCCGTATTGACCTTCGCCATATGAATGAGGCGCTCGGCCTTTAGCACCACGGACCAATCACGCCACGCCGGGACCGCAAAGGCATCGCGGCACAGCCACAACCCCATCCCCGCGCCAGTGACTTCGGCAATAACTGTGGCGAGGGCCACGCCCTCAACACCCCATCCAAGGCCCAGAACGAACCAGAAATCGAGACCGATGTTGATGCCGTTCATCCATATTTGCAGCAGTAGAACAGCACGCGTGCGCTCTTGGGCGATGAGCCATCCTGTCAGGCCAAAGATGGAAATCGCGAAAGGCGCGGACCAAATGCGGATCGAAATATAGGAGGTCGCCAAGGCTTCGACCTCGGCGGAAGCAGGGGCCATACGAAAGGCTGCCCATAGAATCGGAGCTTGCAAGGCGATCAGACCGAGCCCGCCAATCACAGCGACCATTAAAGCTCGCGTAAGATAGGCAGATACTTCGGCGGCATCCCCTGCCCCGCGGGCTTGGGCCACAAGTCCCGTTGTTCCCATGCGCAGGAACCCGAAGATCCAGTAGACGGATGCAAGGATCACCGCACCGATCCCGACAGCGCCGATGGGGGCCGCCTCGCCCATTTGCCCGACCACACCCGTATCCACCGCACCAAGGATGGGAACGGTGGCATTCGACAACACAATGGGAAGCGCAATCGCGAGGACGCGCCCGTGAGACAGGCGCGTCACCTCGGTCACAACCTGCCCCATTGGGTCAGCCATCGCGGCGCGGCATCAAAAAGTGACACATGGCATCGGCAATGGGGCGGTCTGGTTCGCCCTGCCACGCAGTGGCGTGAACGGTAGCAAACCTGCGCCCAGCGCGAGTGATGCGGGCCTTGGCAAATGTGTCTTGGGGCTTGCCTGAGCGCATATAGTCAATGGTCAGGTCAATGGTTTTGGGAATGGAGGGCCAGACCTCCCCCTCTGCCGAACGGCCACCATCGCCCATCCAGATACGCGACCAACCCAATGTCATAAAGGCCGTGACTTCAAGGAAGGCGGCAATCGTCCCGCCATGCAAGGCGGGCACTGACGGGTTGCCGATCAGTTCAGACCGGTAGGGCATCTTGGCATTCAGAAAGTCTCCCTCCGCCTCGAACTCGAAGCCCATAAAGGCCAAGTAGGGCACGGTTGCCATCAGACGTTCAAGCAGCGCCTCTCGGTTACGGGTCTCACTCATGCGCTGCGCTCCACGGTAAACGCGCCGTTGGCCGTCGCCACGGGCGTATCTGAGGTTCCATCCGTTGCCGTAGCGCGCACAAAGGCGACCGATCGGGTCATGTGGTAGCACTCGGCATGGGTGGTAATCGTGTGGTGAGGCTTGGCAGAGCGCATATAGTCAATCCGCAGATCAAGGGTCGCCGTGGCAAACCCTGCTTCGGGATGGCTCATCACCGCCGCCCCCGCACAGGTATCCATCAGCGCCGACACCGCACCGCCGTGGATCACGCCCGTGGACGGATCACCGATCAGCTTTTCGAGGTAGGGCATCGTGATGGTCGCAGCCCCTGCACCAATAGAGGTCAGCGTCATCTCCAAATCACGGCTATGGGGAATGGCCTCTATAAACTGTCGTGCAATTTTAGTCCGTTGATCTGTCATTAGTCCCCCAATCCATGTGCAAATAATCGCGTTCAAGCAGGGAGCTGCAAGGGCAAACTGATATCGGCCATGTGAACATGTGGACCGGACACAAAATGACGTTACGTCGAAATCCCACCACGCGCACCAACACCTCTCGACAAAATGGCAGAATCGATAGCGCGAACAGCCTTGATCCTTCCCCCTTGTCTTATCTATGGTTCTCGAAAAGGTATCGAACCGAATTGATCTTCTAAACCAATCGGTTTAGTTCAGGTGCCAAGGAGAACTGATATGTCCGACGAACGCCTTAGCTTTAAAGAGATGTGCAGCAGGTTCGACGTAACGCCGCGCACACTGCGCTATTATGAGTACATCGAGCTGCTTTCCCCCGAAAAGGAAGGTCGCTCACGCTATTACACATCCCGTGAACTGGCGCGGATGAAATTGATCCTGCGCGGTCGTCGCTATGGGTTCTCCCTCGAAGAAATCCGCCAATGGCTGCTCATCTACGAAGAAAAAGGGACAAAGGCTCAAAACGACGCTTTTGTGAAACTCGCAGACCGACAGCTCAACGCACTCGAAGAGCAACGCAAGGAACTCGACGAAGCGATCGAAGAATTGCGCACCCTACGCCGCCAAACCGCAACAATGGCGGCGTCCTAATTCATTTAAACCCGCGCAATGACCATGACGGATCAGAGACATTTACTTTCCCTAAGGTCCGGCGCGAGAGACCGACGTAACGTCTTACCGCCGTCGCCCCGAGATCATGAGGTTTTTCGCGCCCGTTTCGCGGATAAGCCTTCCACCGTGCGACAGAGGCCATCGCACAAAATGCCCTAAAGTAAGCCAAAGCGCTTTATTCGTTAATTATTGTTGTTTTACAGGCCTTTTAACTAGTTTGGTTCAAACCGCTTTCGTATAGCGGAGGCAGAACAATATTGCTCTTGCCCCTAGGTAACTATTCCGGAAATTTTACCATTTGGGAAATGACGCCACGTCAAAGTTTTGGTAGCCGTCATTCAACTTGTAGACTGATCGCGAAGCAACCACTTCGCGCCAAACGCACCTTGGGCCGACGCCCATAAAGACAGTAGCCGGAGTGAGACACGTGACAAACGAGGTACTAACCATCCGCGAGATGTGTGACGCGCATGATGTGACGCCACGAACTTTGCGGTTTTACGAAGCGAAAGAGTTGCTCTTTCCGATCCGTGAAGGGCAGAAAAGACTCTTCACACGTCGGGATCGCGCCCGCCTCAAATTGATTTTGAAGGGCAAGCGATTCGGATTTTCGCTCGAAGAGATCCGGCAGCTGCTAGATCTCTATAGTGAGGAAGATAACGGGCGCGCCCAATTGAGTGGCACGCTTCATGCCTATCGTCACCAACTGAAGGTGATGAAAAAGCAACATGACGAGCTGCTCCAAATCATGGACGAGCTCGCCGAACAAATCGAATGGACCGAGCAAGCGCTTGGCTCCAGAGACTTAATCGGGAAGGCAAGCTGACCTCTCCCGAAGCATCGCAAGGGAGAAGGCAATGCCTAGCTACACGGCACCGACAAAAGATATCCAATATGTTCTGCATGACCTGTTGAACGTCTCAGGCTCTGACATCCCCGGTTACGGCGATCTGGAGCCTGAGTTCACCGAAGCCATCTTGGAGGCTGCAGGTCAGATTTCCTCCGAAGTCCTCGCCCCGCTCAATGCGGTCGGTGACAAAGAGGGCTGTCGCCTTGAGAACGGTGTCGTCCACACCCCTACGGGGTTCAAAGACGCCTTCGAGAAGATGAAAGAAGGCGGCTGGACAGGTCTCGACCTGCCCGAGCAGTATGGTGGCCAAGGCATGCCCTACATTCTTGGCACGGCTGTCGGCGAGTTGTTTTCCTCCGCCAACCAAGCCTTTACCATGTACCAAGGCCTGACCCACGGCGCGGTCTCTGCCATTCTGGTCCACGGCACTGATGAGCAAAAAGATCTGTTCATGCCGAAAATGGTGTCCTGTGAATGGACGGGCACGATGAACCTGACCGAACCGCATTGCGGCACCGATCTGGGCCTGATGCGCACCAAAGCCGAGCCAAATGACGACGGCAGCTACAAGATCACCGGCCAGAAAATCTTTATCTCGGCTGGCGATCACGACATGTCCGAGAACGTCATCCACCTCGTTTTGGCCAAGATTCCAGGTGGTCCCGAAGGGATCAAAGGCGTCTCGCTCTTTATCGTTCCAAAATACAAGGTGAATGCGGACGGGTCCGTGGGCGAGGCCAATGGCGTCTCCGTTGGCTCCATCGAAGAGAAGATGGGCATCCACGGCAACTCCACCTGCGTCATGAACTACGACGAGGCCGAGGGCTACCTCTTGGGTGAGATGCACAAGGGCATGCGTGCCATGTTCACCATGATGAACGAGGCTCGTTTGGGCGTTGGGATGCAAGGTTTGGCACAGGCAGAAGCCGCCTACCAAAATGCCGTAATCTACGCCAAAGACCGCCTGCAAGGTCGTGCGGTAACGGGCGCGGAAAACCCTGACGGGCCAGCCGATCCATTGATCGTCCACCCCGACATCCGCCGCAACCTGATGGACCAGAAAAGCTTCATCGAGGGTGCTCGGGCCTTCCTGCTCTGGGGCGCTTCCATGCTCGACGCGGGCCATCTGAAGGGCGACAAAGATGCCGAAGGCCTCGTGTCGCTTATGACCCCTGTGCTCAAGGGTTTCCTGACCGACAAAGGCTACGAAGCCACAGTCAACGCACAGCAAATCTACGGTGGCCACGGATATATCGAAGAATGGGGCATGTCGCAGTTCACCCGTGATGCGCGGATTGCCATGATCTATGAAGGTGCAAACGGCGTTCAGGCGCTCGACCTCGTTGGCCGTAAATTGGCTCTCGATAGCGGCAAACACGTCATGGCGTTCTTTGAAATGGTCAAAGGCTTCTGCAAAGAGAACAACGGCGAGGACATGGCAGAGTTCGTCGAGCCGCTCAAACAGGCCTCCAAAGACCTGCAAGCGGCAGGCATGTTCTTTATGCAAAACGGGATGAAAAACCCCAACGCTGCCCTAGCCGGTTCCTATGACTTCATGCACCTGTTTGGTTACACCTGTCTTGGCCTGATGTGGGGGCGTATGGCGAAAGTGTCTCAGACCGCCTTGGCAAACGGCACTGATGACCCTGCCTTCCACGAAACCAAACTGGCCACAGCGCGCTATTACATGGCCCGTCAGTTGCCGATGACATCGACCCTGCTCAAACGGATCGAGAGCGGTGCCGACCCTGTCATGGCGTTGCACGCCGACAACTTCTAAGGGGGCGCCCCGCGAGCTTTCAGTGCGGTGATGATTGAGGGCCAAGCTATGCTTCAACTCAACACCGAAACGCTCTAGGCTACGGGTAAACCGAACATAGAGGCCCCTGCCCAACTTGGGTGGGGGCCTTTTGTTATTTCAGCGACCTTTTGACGGAGCGTAACAATGCCCAAACGATTTAGAATGACGCGGCGTTTTCCTGTTTCAATGACCGAAGACGGCTATCGTCGTCTCAAGATGTTCGCACGGGAGGCCGAATTGGAAGAGGGCGAAGCACTGTCTTTTCTGTTCGAGAATTTCAATTCCGTGACCCATGACGAGAACCTCAAGCACCGCTTGAATTTGTTCAAAGCGGATTTGGAGAAACGCAAGAGATGACAGGCATAGCGCCCCTTACATCGAGAAAGTTTAGCGATCGGGTGGAGCGCAAAACCGGACCAGCCGATGCGCTCTTGCGGGATCGGGCATTGACGTCGGGAGGGGCGTAACATGACAATTCAACTCTACGGTTTTGGCGAAAGCGGCCATTCGTACAAAGTGGCACTCGCGATGACACTGGCAGGTGTGGACTTTGATCTGCGCTTCGTTGATTTTTTCAAAGGCGAGGCCCGCAGCCCCGAGTTCAAAGCGATCAACCCGATGGGCGAATGCCCCGTTTTTGTGGATGACGATCTAACGCTCACGCAATCGGGGCTGATCCTCGATCACCTCACCAAACAAACGGGCAAGTTCGGAGGCGCCTCAGAGGCGGAAAAGCGTGAGGTGCTGCGTTGGACCCTCTGGGACAATCACAAATTCTCAAGCCAGATCGGCATGGTCCGCTTCTTGATGAACTTCCTGCCCGAGGACAAACGCCCGCAAGAGGTCATCGCCTTCACCCAAGGTCGTATCAAGGCTGCTCTGGGAGTTCTTGATTCCCATCTCGCAGACCACACATGGGTTGCAGGTGGTAATGGACCGACAAATGCGGATTTCTCGTGCTGCTCTTATCTTTTTTACCCCGAACCGTTCGGCTTCGACCGCTCGGATTGGACGCATATCGACCGTTGGCTTTCGAACATCGAAGGTCTGGACGGTTGGAAACATCCCTATGATTTGATGCCCCGCGCTTTTGCAACGGGGGCCTGAGGAGGACCACATGACAGACGCCTATATATATGACGCCATTCGCTCGCCGCGCGGCAAAGGCCGCAAGGACGGCGCATTGCACGAAGTGACATCCGTGCGCCTTTCGTCGCTGATGCTCAACGCACTCGTCGAACGCAACGGTCTTGAGGGCCATGCGGTTGAGGATGTGATCTGGGGCAACGTGACCCCTATCGGTGAACAGGGCGCTTGCCTTGCGCGGACGGCGGTTCTGGCCTCCAAGCTCGACCAATCCATCCCCGGCCTCGCGATCAACCGCTTTTGCGCCTCGGGCATGGAAGCTGTGAACCTCGCCGCGAACCAAGTCCAAGGCGGCGCGGGCATGGGTTACATCGCGGGCGGCGTCGAAATGATGGGCCGTGTGCCGATGGGCTCCGACGGTGCCGCAATCGCCGCCGATCCGTCGCTCGCCATGTCGACCTACTTTGTCCCACAAGGGATCTCCGCTGACATCATCGCGACCGAATACGGCTTTACCCGTGAGCAGGCCGATGCCCTCGCCGTTGAAAGCCAGAACCGCGCCGAAGCCGCATGGAAAGCAGATCGCTTTTCCAAATCCATTGTGCCCGTAGTGGATCAGAACGGCCTGACCATTCTGGACCGTGACGAATACATGCGCCCGGGCACCACGACCGAAGCGCTCGGCAATCTCAAAGCGTCGTTCAAAGACATGGGCGAAGTGATGCCCGGCTTTGATAAGGTCGCTCTGATGAAATACCCGCACCTTGAACGCATCAACCACATCCACCACGCCGGCAACTCGTCGGGCATCGTGGACGGCTCCGCAGGGGTGTTGATCGGCAACAAGGAATTCGGTGAGAAATGGGGCATCAAACCCCGTGCGCGCATCCGTGCCACCGCGAAAATCGGCACCGATCCGACCATCATGCTCACAGGCCCCGTCCCCGTGACCCAGAAAATCCTGGCCGACAGCGGCATGAGCATTTCCGACATCGACCTCTTTGAGGTCAACGAGGCCTTTGCCGCCGTCGTCATGCGCTTCATGCAAGCGTTCAACGTCGACGCCTCAAAGGTCAACGTCAACGGCGGCTCCATCGCAATGGGCCACCCGCTTGGCGCGACAGGCGCAATCATTATCGGCACGCTTCTCGACGAATTGGAGCGCACAGGCAAAGGCACGGGCCTTGCAACACTGTGCATCGCATCCGGCATGGGTGCGGCAACCATCATTGAACGCGTGTAAGGGAGAGAAAACATGGCTGACTTTACACTAAGCAAAGACGCAGACGGCGTTGGCGTCATCACATGGGACGTCCCAAACAAATCCATGAACGTCCTCTCGATCGAGGGCATTGGCGAGCTTGAGGCTTGTTTCGACGCGGCGCTTGCCGATGACGAGATCAAAGGCATCGTGATCACCTCCGCCAAACCCGATTTCGCGGGTGGCATGGACCTCAACATCATCGCCAAGATGAAAGAGTCCGCGGGCGACAACCCCGCCCAAGGTCTAATGGACGGGCTGATGAACATGCACGCGATCCTTCGCAAGATCGAGCGCGCAGGCATGGACCCTAAAACCAACAAGGGCGGCAAACCTGTCGCTGCGGCTCTTCCAGGCACGGCGCTTGGCATCGGCCTTGAGCTGCCACTGGCGACGCACCGCATCTTTGCCGCCGACAATCCAAAAGCCAAAATCGGCCTGCCCGAGATCAAAGTTGGCATCTTCCCCGGCATGGGCGGCACCACGCGCGTCTCCCGTCTGGTTGGCGCAATGGCTGCGGCTCCGATCTTGCTAGAAGGCAAGATGCTCGACCCCAAGAAGGCGAAGATGAGCCAGTTGGTCCACGAAGTCGTCCCCGCCGACGAGCTTCTGGCCAAGGCGAAAGAATGGGTTCTCAACGCCAAAGACGCCGACATTCTCAAGCCTTGGGATGCGAAGGGTTGGAAAATGCCCGGCGGCGCGCCTTACCATCCCGCAGGGTTCATGACCTTTGTCGGTGCCTCCGCAATGGTCAATGGCAACACCAAGGGCGTCTATCCGGCCGCCAAGGCCCTGCTGTCGGCGGTCTACGAAGGCGCAATGGTCCCCTTTGATACCGCGCTCAAAATCGAGGCACGCTGGTTCACCCATGTGCTGATGAACCCGTCGTCCTCCGCAATGATCCGTTCGCTCTTCATCAACAAGGAAGCGCTCGAAAAAGGCGCGAACCGTCCCTCCGTTGATGATCAGAAGGTCAAAAAGGTCGGCGTGCTCGGCGCAGGCATGATGGGCGCAGGTATTGCCTATGTCTCCGCCAATGCGGGCATTGAAGTCGTACTGATCGACCAAGCCCAAGAGGCCGCGGACAAAGGAAAATCCTATTCAGAAACCATCCTCGACAAAGGTATCTCCCGCAAAAAGGTGACACCAGAGAAGAAGGAAGAGGTGCTTGGCCGCATCACCGCCACAACCGATCTCGACGCGCTCAAGGGCTGCGACCTGATCGTTGAGGCCGTGTTTGAGGATATGGACGTCAAAGCCGAGATGACGAAAAAGGTCGAAGCCATCGTCGGTCCCAATTGCATCTTTGCCTCCAACACATCGACGCTGCCTATCACCGAACTGGCGAAAGCCTCGGTGCGTCCAGAACAGTTCATCGGCATTCACTTCTTCTCCCCCGTGGACAAGATGTTGCTCGTCGAGATCATCAAGGGCAAGGAAACGGGCGATGTCGCCGTGGCCAAGGCGCTCGATTTCGTGCGCCAGATCCGCAAGACACCGATTGTCGTCAATGACGCGCGCTTCTTCTACGCCAACCGCTGCATCATTCCCTACATCAACGAGGGCGTGCGATTGGCCGCTGAGGGCGTTCAGCTGCCATTGATCGAAAACGGGGCAAAGCTCTTGGGCTTCCCGCTCGGACCACTTCAGCTCATCGACGAGACCTCCATCGACCTCGGTGTGAAAATCGCCAAAGCGACCAAAGCGGCAATGGGCGACGCCTATCCTGACTCTGCCGTCGACGAGGTGGTGTTCTGGATGGCCGATCAAAACCGCATGGGCAAAAAGGCCAAGGCGGGCTTCTACGAATACGACGAGACGGGCAAACGCGGCCTCTTGTGGGACGGATTCACCAAAGAATTCCCAACCGCCGAAGTCCAACCCGATCTCGACGAGGTCCAACACCGCCTTATGATGGCGCAGGTTCTGGAAGCCGTGCGTGCCCTCGAAGACGGCGTATTGACCGATATTCGCGAAGGCGACGTTGGCGCGATCCTTGGCTGGGGCTTTGCGCCGTGGTCGGGTGGTCCGTTCTCTTGGCTCGACATCATCGGTGCGGCCAAAGCGGTCGAGATTTGCGACAACCTCACTGCAACACACGGCCCACGTTTCGAGACGCCCAAACTGCTGCGTGAAATGGCAGAAACAGGCGAGACCTTCTACGGGCGTTTTGGCGCAGGGGTCGACTCAAAAGCCGCCTAAGTGAACAACATTCAAACAAAACGAACCCGCGCATGAGAAATCATGCGCGGGCTTTTTGATAGTCCTGCTATGGGAAACAGCAGAACCCGGCGTGGATCATGCCACAACGTGCAGTGGACGATTTTCGCGGGCCGTTTTTGCCCAAACTGCGTCTTGGCTTTCCTCATGGATCATCGCGGACACAAGGGCGCGGGCTTTCTCGGGAGACAACACCTCATAGCCCGGAGCATAGCTTTCGTCGATCATGTCAAGCAGATCGCCGCCCGCGTAAGCAGGGCAATAGAACAGCGCACCGACATTGGCGAAGACGACCTGCTCAGTGTCGAAATACAGCGTGATCACCTCAACAATTTCAGGATCAACTTGTTGGCGAATGTTCTTGTAGCCGATGAGCGCGAGGGCGGGCACGAGGGTGAACGGATCACCAAACATCTCTTCACCCAGATCGCTCTCCACCATCACGGGCTGATCAGGCAAAATCCGAAGCGCCTCACGATTTCCAAGAGCGCCTGCAGGGACACAGATCGGCGCGTCGGCGGCATTATCACCGGCCTCACTGACCGCGACAAAATTTCGCTCGATACGGCGCACAGTCTGGAGACCGTCGTCAAACGTAAGAACCTTGTCCCCCTCTTGCACCGCTTCGATTTTACGCCAACCGAGGCCCGTGGCGACTTGAGTGCCAGTAACGAGACCAACCGAGACCGGACGCCGAGAAGCCGCGCCGTGCTGACCGAATTCCCACGCACGGTGCAATCCATGTGCATCCCGTACAGGTTCCTTGCCAAAAATCTCACCAAGTTTCATGTCTTCATCCCCTTGCTCGGACGTCGTGGGTGGCAGCCCGTCCGTATTTGGTGAAATCAGTTGGCCTTCTTTGCAGGGTCACAATTCGCCGCAAATCGGACCGAAATGCGGCATAATCCCGACTTTGGCGAAAATCCCGTCGAGGGCAGCGCATTGTTTACGGTTTTGGTAACGATCTCTTAACTTTTTGCACGCCCATCACCGATTTAACCATTCTTTTTCGACGAATAACGCCATGTGCCTTTGTTTTTCATGGAGATTCGGAAGGGATTCGCAAACGGCCCCGTTGCGATTCTTCTAAGGCGTTAACCCTGTTGTCGCGCATTTGGAGGCGAAAACCACGCACATAGTTGGGCGTTGACCGCCATAATCGTGTGAAAGGGGAACATATTTCGCCTCACTGCCGACATGACAATGTGGCGCGTAGCTGAATTTCGAAAGACATTGTGACGCGCGCGCCTTCCGCTTTTCGTTGTCGCACAGGCGAAGGCGCGGTAAAGTCACGCAACAAAAAACAAAAGAGCAGGCCCGCGCATGACTGCGCTTACCGAATATGAACGATTAGAGGCGTCCGCCCTTTGGCGTCCCGAGGGCGAGACCCAAAAGCGCGAGGTTCTCGTGTCCGTTGGAGATGCCACTTTGGTCATCTCGGATTTCACGGGAACGCCCTTGGCCCATTGGTCCCTACCCGCCATTGAGCGCATCAACGGCACCAACGAGAAAAAAGCGCTCTATAGCCCTGCCCCCGACACAGATGAACGGCTTGAGGTTGACGACGACACGTTGATTGACGGCATCGCCCGCATTCACCGCGCTTTGGAACGGGGCCGCTACCGTCCAGGCCGTTTGCGCGGCTTTGTCATTGGCGGCATCGTGGCGGGCACCTTGGCGCTTGGCGTGTTCTGGCTACCAGGGGCACTCATTCGGCAAGCCGTCTCTATTGTGCCCAATGTGACGCGGGAAGAAATCGGCCTACAGCTTTTGGACCGGATGCAACGCCTGTCCGGCCAACCTTGCGCCACCCCGCGTGGAGCAGAGGCACTTGACCACCTCAACGACCGTTTGCGTGCGGTTTCCGGCGGGCGGTTGGTGGTTGTCGAAAGCGGCGTGCCAACGACGCAGCACTTGCCTGGTCGCATTGTTGTCCTCAATCGCGCCTTGGTCGAGGACTTCGACGATCCCGCCGTCACTGCCGGTTTTGCCTTGGCGGAGATGGAACGGGCGCGTCAGCATGATCCACTTGAGCGCCTGCTGAAACAATCGGGCCTCATGACAACACTGCGTCTGTTGACCACAGGCCACATCGACCCCGAGACATTGGACGCTCATACAGAAGAGCTTTTGACCACGCCTCCTGCGCCGATCGAGGCAACCGATGCGCTCATCGCGCGCTTTGTGCAGGCACAGGTCCATAGCGCACCCTATGCCTATGCGGTGGATATCACCGGCGAAGCGACCCTCCCGCTGATCGAGGCGGATGCCGTTAACATCGACAATACACGGCCAATCCTTTCGGATGGCGATTGGATCGCCTTACAGGGCATTTGCGGCGGTTGATTTCATCACGCCACCTGAACGCATAGGCCTATGACAAAAGAAAACCCCCGCCATATGCGAGGGTTTTCTTTTGAACCGTGCAGCAAAGACTGCTGCGTCAGCGTCGATGCATTTACTTACGCGCGAAGGCGTCTGAGTATCCTGCGGCGCGGATGGAGCCGAGTGCGCTCAAAGTCTGTTGCGATGATCCAAATGGGCCTGCCAACACAACTTTGATTGTCTTGCCACCACGGTTCAGCATCTGCGACGACACAGGCACCCCCATTGATGACAGCCGCGCGATTGAGGCGTTTGCATTGCTTTCCACGCCAAACGCTCCAACTTGAACGTAGCGCAAGTCAGCGGACGTATTTTTGGCCTTTGGCGTTGCTGCGGGCGCTACGCTTTTGGTGGAAACGCGGGTGTTTGTTGGCGACACAGCGACCGTGACAGGGGCCTGTTGGACAACAACCGTTGTTTTTTGCTGACCCGTTCCGAACAGAGACTCCCAGAACGTCTTTGGCTTGGGCGCGTAGACATCACGCGCAGGTGTCTCCTGCGTCCAGACCTGCGCCTGCTGTAAATCCCCTGCAAGGGTGCGCGGTCCGCGACTGGGGTTCAAACGGCCATCTTCCCATACGCGCTCATATCCCGCCGGAATGCTCAACGGGACGGGCCGTGGCACCGTAATGCCCTGTGCCGCTGCGGTCCGTTGGATTTGAACAGCTTGGGCCTGTGCCTGTACCGCTTGGGCCTGACGACGAACGACAAAATCAGACGGGTGTTGCGCCTGCGGGCCACAGCGCACGGAAACCTTGCTCGATGTTGTCATATATTGCGCGGCATTGCCGCTCAAATTCGCACAGGTGTTAGAGGCCACGTGGGTCGCCTGCGGGACCGCAACATATTGTGGAACGGCAACGCGTTGTGCTGCGGGCACAGGAACGCGCACCAAAGTAGGTTCGGTGGTGGTCATCTGACCGCCGTCAGCCGTGCGCACCGTTACCCCTGCGGGCAAGCGCTTCATCACATATTCGGATGGATGGACCTCTTGGGGGCCATTGCGCACAGCCACATTCGTGGTGCGCGTCATCGTGGTTTGTGTGTTTGCCTTCGGTGCCTGCACCTGAACCGTAACGGGTTTTGCAGCGGTGGCCACGGTGGGCTTCGCGGCAGAAACTGTGGGGCGCGATGCGGTAGCTACAGGTGAAACCTGAACACGCTCGGGCGTGGACTGCGAGGGAGCCGCAGGCTTCGCCGCTGCGACCGCGGTCTGACGGGCAACTGTAGCGGGCTTGGCCTTCTGCGCGACTGTTGTCGGCTTTTGCGCAACGGGCGCAGCGGGCACCTCATCCTTGATCACAGGGAGGGCTGCGCCCACAATCTGTGTCGGCTTAAACCCACACATCACGTCGCGTGATCGTGTCACGCGGGGCACCCACTGAGTGCCCCCCGCATAACCTGCACGTACATAGACGCAGCCACGGCTGTCCACATACTGCGACCCTTTAAAGCTGGCGGGTGGAAATTCCGCTGGTTCGTCGGCATTGCGAAGCGATTTGGCGCTCAATGGAGCCACCGACAAAACGGCAATAACGGCCGCGATAGAAACTGATTTCAAGACCTTCATCATGTGCCCCCACACAAAATATTGTGTATCAGACTACATGACTTCACACTTAGTTGCAAAGATCAAATCAGACGGCCCATAGCTATTTTGTCCCGAACATGCGGTCCCCCGCATCCCCCAGACCCGGAACGATATAGCCGCTCTCGTTTAGCTTTTCGTCCAAGGACGCTGTGACGATCGGCACATCCGGATGCGCCTCTTTCATACGCGCGACGCCTTCGGGAGCGGCCAAAAGGCACAAGAACCGAATATTGGTCGCACCGGCTTTTTTGAGCAAATCAATCGCAGCGACAGAGGAATTTCCTGTGGCCAGCATAGGATCAACCGCGATCACCAAGCGATCTTCAAGCGCGTCAGGCACTTTGAAATAGTATTGAACGGGTTGAAGCGTTTCCTCGTCGCGGTACAGCCCGACAAAGCCCACACGGGCCGAGGGGATTAACTCCAACACGCCATCGAGCAAGCCATTGCCCGCCCGCAGGATGGAGATCAGTGCCAGCTTTTTGCCGTCAAGGACAGGTGCATCCATCGGCTGCATCGGCGTATCAATCCGCTTGGTTGTCATGTCCAGTTCGCGCGTGACCTCATAGGCGAGCAGTTGCGAAATTTCGCGCAGCAACTGACGAAAGACCGCCGTTGAGGTCTCTTTCTCGCGCATCAACGTCAGTTTGTGTTGGACGAGCGGGTGTTTCACGACGGTGAGATGGTCAAGCATGGCAAAAAGTCCTCGGTCTGGCAGGAAGGGGTGCAAGTGTTGGGGTCAAAGGAACGACGTCCCTGGTCCGTGATTTTCAATTTCGAGATGGGCTGCGATGGAAGCCGCCACATCGACAAAGGCCACCTTGCCGATAGCTCGCGCCCCGACACCGTGGCCGACAACAGGCACCATCTCGCGGGTGTGGTCAGTGCCGCTCCACGTCGGATCGTTGCCGTGATCGGCGGTGAACAAGATCAAGTCCCCCTCACGCGCGCGTTCCATCAGGCGCGGAATTTGCGCATCGAACCATTCGAGATGACGCGCATAACCCGACACATCGCGGCGGTGTCCGTAAAGGCTGTCGAATTCGACAAAGTTGGCAAATGTGAACGCGCCATCTTCGGCCTCCTCCATGAAATCGCACAAGTGATCAAAGAGCGTGACATCCGCGCCTTTGCGCACCTCGTCAATTCCGCGCATAGAGAAGATGTCGCCAATCTTGCCAACTGCGTAGACCTTGCGCCCTGCGTCATGGGCCCAATCGCAAATCGTCGGCGACGGTGGGGCAATGGCGTAATCGTGACGGTTCAGGGTGCGTGAGAACCCGTCGGTCTCATTGCCGACAAAAGGCCGCGCAATCACCCGCCCGATTTTCATCTCATGCAGCGTGGGCGCGAGATCTTCACAAAGTTTAAGCAGGCGATCTAGGCCGAAATGCTCTTCGTGCGCGGCGATCTGCATCACGCTGTCCACCGACGTATAGCAAATCGGCCACCCCGTTTTGACATGCTCGGCACCGAAATCATCAATCACCTGCGTGCCCGACGCATGGCAATTGGCCAGTGTGCCACCTGCCCCGCACAGACGTGCAGTCAAATCCATGATCTCTTGCGGAAAGGATGGCTCGGTTTTTGGAAAATAGCCCCACTCCCACGGCACGGGCACGCCCGCCAATTCCCAATGCCCCGAGGGCGTATCCTTGCCCTGCGAAATTTCAGTTGCAGCCCCGTAAAGTCCACGCGGGGTGGTGGACAGGTTTGGCGCAGAATCCGATGTGGCCACGCCAATCGCAGCACCAAGGCCAAGCGCGTCCAGATTGGGCAGATGAAGCGGTCCCGTGCGGCCCTCTTCGGCCTGTCCCGCCGCACAAGCCTGCGCGATGTGAGCGAGTGTATTGGCCCCCGTGTCAGGCACATCACCATTGAAAAACTTATCCGCATCAGGTGCGCCGCCAAGGCCCACAGAATCCAACACGATTAAAAATGCACGGCTCATAGCGTCACCTTTTCATAGATCAGCGGCAGCGCCTCTGGCGGCTCTGTCCCGAATGTCACAGCTGCACGAATGGCCGCTTCGGCACGGTTGGCATCTGCCTCATTTCGCGCATGGATGGTCGCGATGAGGTCATTAGACCCAAGGCAATCCCCGACCATGCTAAAGTTGGAAAAGCCCACGGCAGGGTCGATTTTGTCACCGCCCTTGAGGCGCCCACCACCAAGGTGGACCACAGCCATGCCAAGCGCATGACCATCCATACCCGACACATAGCCCGCATCCTTAGCCGTCACATCGCGCACCACAGGGGCCGATGGCAAACGGTCGCGCCACAGGTCCACAAAGTCGCGCGGCCCGCCCATCGCACGGACCATTTCGCCAAACCGCTCGGCGGCAGAACCATCTTGTAGCGTGCCGCGCACGGCAAGTGCGGCCTGATCCGCATCCTCGGACATGCCCGACAGCAACATCAATTCGCCGCCCAAAGCACAGGTGAGATCGCACAGGATATTATCAACCTCGCCGCTCGTCATCGCCTCCATCACCGCCATGATTTCAAGCGCGTTGCCCATCCACGGGCAGAGCGGTTGGTTCATATCCGTGATTAGGGCCGAGGTTTTGCACCCTGCCCCGTTGGCCGTAGTGACAAGGCTTTGAGCCAAGGCCTTCGCCTCTTCGCGGGAGTGCATAAACGCGCCCGATCCGCATTTGACGTCGAGCACCAACCCCTCAAGCCCTGCGGCGAGTTTCTTGGACAGGATCGACGCGGTGATCAGGTCGATGCTTTCCACCGTCCCCGTCACATCGCGGATCGCATAGAGCCGTTTGTCGGCGGGCGCGATGGAGCCTGTGGCGGAGACAATAGCAAACCCCGTTTGCGTCATGATCTCGCGGAAACGCTCCTCGCTGACTTCCGTTTTCAGGCCCGGAATGGCCTCCAATTTATCAAGCGTCCCACCCGTGTGGCCAAGGCCGCGTCCTGACACCATCGGGACAAATCCGCCCAAAGCGGCAAGCGCAGGGGCAAGGAGCAAGGACACGCAATCGCCGATCCCGCCCGTAGAATGTTTGTCAATCGCCGGCGCAGGAGTGTCCCACGTCATCACTCCGCCGCTGTCGCGCATCGCAAGGGTCAGCGCCACGCGTTCGGGATCAGACATGCCATTCAAGAGCGCCGCCATAGCAAAGGCCCCTGCCTGTGCGTCGGTCACAACACCACTAGCCAAGCCTTGCGCGAACCACGTCAGTTCCTCGGTCGAGAGGTCTATACGGTCACGGAGCTTTTCAATTATGCGGCGCGCGTCCATGGTCACCTCAGTCCATAAAGTCAGTGGTAAAGGCTCCGGGTAGCAGCTCACCCACAGTCAGCGTGAGTGTCTTGCCCGTACGCGACATCATCGTGACGGGCACATCAGGAGCCGCAAATTCGCGCAGCTTTTGACGACAACCTCCGCAGGGTGGCGTTGGCTCGTCACTCGACCCAATCACGGCCACTTCGACGATCTCTTTTTCGCCGCCCAGAATCATCGCCGCAATCGCGCCCGCTTCGGCGCATGTGCCCTCAGGGTAAGCCGCATTCTCAACATTGACGCCGGCAAAAACCGCACCGGACGGCGTTTTCACAGCAGCGCCCACTTTGAAATTCGAGTAGGGCGCATAGGCCTTGCCTTGTGCGGCTTTGGCATCATCAATCAAAGACATCGGTCGCGGGCCTTTCGCAATATTTGACTACATGGTCGAGATTGCGCGTTGAGGCCTTGGGATGCAAGCGCGATGCCGCCCCAAGACGCAAAAACTCCGCGTCAGGCAATAAAACGCTTTTGTTTGCGCTAACCTCGCCCCTTTGACCAACACGAGACTTGCGTGACCGCCACTCAAACGCGTAAGGGCAAAGCGATCGCAACGTGACAATTGCGCAGGATTAAATTAGTTTAGCATTAAACTAAATGGTGGAGAGACTCATGGCAGACGACAAGAGAGACGGAAGTCTACGCAAAGCGGCGCTCGATTATCACGAATTCCCCAAGCCCGGAAAACTCGAAATTCGCGCCACCAAGCCGCTTGCCAACGGCCGCGACCTCTCCCGCGCCTATTCGCCCGGTGTGGCCGAAGCCTGCTTAGAGATCAAAAACGACCCAAGCACAGCAAGCCGCTACACATCGCGCGGCAACCTTGTCGCCGTAGTCACAAACGGCACCGCTGTTCTGGGATTGGGCAATATCGGCGCGGCCGCATCCAAACCTGTGATGGAGGGCAAGGCGGTTCTGTTCAAGAAGTTCGCCAACATTGATTGCTTTGACATCGAAGTGAACGAGAGCGACCCCGAAAAACTTGCCGATATCGTCTGTTCACTTGAGCCGACCTTTGGCGCGATCAACCTCGAAGACATCAAAGCGCCCGATTGTTTTATCGTTGAACAATTATGTCGTGAACGCATGAACATCCCTGTTTTCCACGATGACCAACACGGCACCGCCATTGTGGTGGGCGCAGCCGCAACCAACGCTCTACGCGTCGCGAACAAGAAGATTGAGGATATCAAAGTCGTCTCAACGGGTGGCGGAGCGGCGGGGATTGCCTGTCTGAACATGCTGCTGAAACTCGGGCTCAAGCGTGAAAACGTCTGGCTGTGCGATATCGACGGCCTCGTCTATGAGGGCCGCGAGACCGAAATGACGGCTCAAAAGGCCGCCTACGCACAGAAATCCGATCTGCGCACGCTCGACGATGTGATCCACGACGCAGACATGTTCCTTGGCCTGTCTGGTCCGGGCGTCCTGAAACCTGAGATGGTCAAAAAGATGGCCAAACAGCCGATCATCTTTGCACTCGCCAACCCGACCCCCGAAATATCGCCCGACGAGGTCAAAAAGGTCGCACCTGATGCGATCATCGCGACAGGGCGCTCGGATTATCCGAACCAAGTCAACAACGTGCTGTGTTTCCCGTTCATCTTTCGCGGGGCACTTGATGTCGGGGCCAGCGAGATCAACGACGAAATGCAAATCGCCTGTATCGAAGGTATCGCCGCCTTGGCCCGTGCGACGACCTCTGCGGAGGCCGCCGCGGCTTACCAAGACGAGCGCATGACTTTTGGCCCCGAGTACCTCATCCCCAAACCGTTCGATCCACGCCTGATGGGGGTTGTGGCCTCTGCCGTGGCCCGCGCAGCGACGGAAAGCGGTGTCGCCACCCGTCCAATCGCAGACCTGAAAGCCTACAAAGAGAGCTTGGATCACTCGGTCTTCAAATCCGCACTCCTGATGCGCCCCGTATTCCACGCCGCTTCACAAGCCGAGCGCCGCATTGCCTTTGCCGAGGGCGAGGACGAACGCGTTCTGCGGGCCGCCCAGGCGATGATCGAGGAGACCACCGACAAACCGATCCTGATCGGCCGCCCCGAGGTAATCGCCATGCGGGCCGAACGTGCAGGCCTCAAAATCCGTCCGGGCGTGGACTTTGAAATCGTGAATCCCGAAAACGACAGCCGCTACAAACAATACTGGCAGGCCTATCACAAACGGATGGAACGCCGAGGCGTAACACCCGATCTGGCCAAGGCCATCGTGCGCACCAACACCACAGCCATCGGCGCGATTATGGTCCACGAGGGCCACGCCGACAGTATGATCTGCGGCACTTTTGGACAGTATTTGTGGCACCTGAATTATGTAGAGCAAATCCTAGGCACCAAAGAGTTGAGCCCCGTAGCGGCGCTCTCCTTGATGATCCTCGAAGACGGGCCATTGTTTGTCGCGGATACCCACGTCCACACCGAACCCACCCCCGCGCAAATCGCCCAGACGGTCATTGCCACCGCCCGCCACATCCGCCGCTTTGGCATTGATCCCAACATTGCGCTGTGTTCGCACTCCGAGTTCGGCAACCTCAACTGCATGACAGGACGAAACATGCGCGAGGCCATTGCTATCCTCGACAGCGAGCCGCGCGACTTCGCCTATGAGGGTGAGATGCACATCGACAGTGCGCTGACCCCCGACCTGCGTGAGCGCTCCTTCCCGCATTCGCGCCTGAACGGGCCCGCTAACGCCTTGGTCTTTGCCATCGCGGATGCCGCTTCCGGGGTGCGCAACATCCTCAAGACAAAAGGCGGCGGCTTGGAAGTCGGGCCGATCCTGATGGGCATGGGCAACCGCGCACATATCGTGACACCGTCGATCACGTCGCGCGGATTGCTCAACATGTCCGCCATCGCAGGCACGCCCGTCGCGCATTACGGCTAAGGCCTCACGTCACCTCACATGTCATGCCGCCCGCCATTGGCGGGCGGTTCACGTTTTGCACATGCGGCAATCTGCAAACTTTGCAAACCAAATTGCTACACAGGTTTGCAACATTTTCTCCAAACGACTCGGCTGCTTTGCTAGGACACTTACGCGAGTAGAGAGCTTGCACGGCGAGAGTCGGCAATCAGTGACCATCTGGCACAGGGAGGAGACCTTGCTCGATGGTCACTGGAAGCGTTTAAAGTGTGACGGTAGCGCCTGATGCGCGCAGTGTCCTGAGACACCGCACCTCAGGCCGGCATCGAAGCGCCTTAAACACGCTATCAGTGAGGAGAACACATATGGGTTACGCAGACGTTTACGGCGCTTGGAAGGCCGATCCAGAGAAGTTCTGGATGGAGGCCGCCGAGGATATTTTTTGGTACGAGAAACCATCGAAAGCCTTGTTCGATGATAATGCGCCCATTTACGAATGGTTTTCCGACGGGATGACCAACACGTGCTACAACGCGGTAGACCGCCACGTTGACGAGGGCCGCGGTGACAACATCGCGATCATGCACGAAAGCCCGATCACCCTTTCCTCCAAAGGCATCACATACCGAGAATTACGCGACCGTGTGGCCTCGCTAGCAGGGGCGCTGAAAATGCGCGGCGTCGAAAAAGGCGACCGCGTGATCATCTACATGCCAATGGTTCCCGAAGCGTTGGAAGCAATGCTCGCCTGTGCCCGCATCGGCGCGGTCCACTCGGTTGTCTTTGGCGGGTTCGCCGCCCACGAGCTTGCCGTTCGGATCAACGACTGCACACCCAAAGCTATCATCGCGGCCTCTTGCGGCCTCGAGCCAAATCGCGTGGTACATTACAAGCCGCTGCTCGACGACGCCATTGATATGGCCGAGCACAAACCTGATTTCTGTGTGATTTTCCAACGCGAACAAGAGGTTGCCAAACTCGTCGACGGACGCGACTTCAGTTGGCACGGCTTCCAATACGGCGTCAAACCCGCCGACTGTGTCCCTGTCGAGGGCAATCACCCTGCCTATATCCTCTACACCTCGGGCACCACGGGCCAACCCAAAGGCGTCATTCGCGCCACGGGCGGGCACCTTGTGGCTCTGCAATGGACGATGAAAAACCTCTATAATGTCGGACCGGGGGAACGGTTCTGGGCCGCCTCGGACGTTGGTTGGGTCGTGGGTCACTCCTACATCTGTTACGGCCCGCTCATCACGGGTGCCGAGACATTGGTGTTTGAAGGAAAGCCCATCGGGACACCACACGCGGGCGTCTTCTGGAAAATTATCCAGAACCACCGCGTTAAATCTTTCTTCACCGCACCGACAGCCTTGCGTGCGATCAAACGCGAAGATCCCGATGGCGAATGGATCAAGCGCTACAAGCTACACGATCTGCAAGCCCTGTTCCTTGCGGGGGAACGCGCCGATCCTGACACGATCAAATGGGCGCAAAAACATCTCGGTGTCCCCGTGATTGACCACTGGTGGCAAACCGAAACGGGCTGGGCGATTGCCGCGAACCCCATCGGAATTGAGGAACTGCCCGTCAAAATCGGCTCGCCCTCTGTCGCGATGCCGGGCTATGACATCGACATTCTTGACGACGCGGGCCACCCCGTTGCCAATGGCGAACTCGGGGCCATCGCGATCAAATTGCCCCTGCCCCCCGGCACATTGCAAAACCTGTGGAACGCCGAAGAGCGCTATAAGAAGTCCTATCTCGATACTTTCCCCGGCTACTATGAAACGGGCGATGCGGGGATGAAGGACGAGGATGGTTACCTCTATATCATGGCGCGCACCGATGACGTGATCAACGTCGCAGGCCACCGTCTTTCGACGGGCGCGATGGAAGAAGTTCTCGCGGGGCACCCCGATGTTGCCGAGTGCGCCGTGATTGGCGTGACGGATGAGCTCAAAGGCCAAATTCCGATGGGGTTCTTGTGCCTCAACAAAGGATGCGAGCGTGACCACGCCACCATCGTCAAAGAATGCGTCGCGGCAGTGCGCAACGAGATCGGCCCTGTGGCCGCGTTCAAACTGGCCTGTATTGTCGACCGTCTCCCCAAAACCCGTTCAGGCAAAATCCTGCGCGGAACGATGGTCAAAATCGCGGATGGCGAAGACTACAAAATGCCCGCGACCATCGACGATCCCGCAATTCTCGAAGAGATCAAAGTGGCGCTTCAGGGAATTGGCTACGCCAAATAACGCACCACTCCAGACAGAAAAACGCGCTCCAATCGGGGCGCGTTTTTTCGTGGACATGTCGAGAACGGACGCGATTTACGTGAACTGCTCGCGCAACAACCGCTCCTCCAACCCGTGACCCGGATCAAATAGAATGCGGTGATTGATCGACGGCTCGGAGGCAATCTCGACCCAAAGCACATTGCCCGCGGAGCGGCTATCCGCGTCAGACATCACAGGCCGTTTTTCAGGTTCCAGAACATCTATGCGCACTTTAGCAGACTTGGGCAGGAGCGCCCCGCGCCACCGCCGTGGCCGAAAGGCCGCCATCGCCGTGAGCGCCAGAACGTCCGAGCCAATCGGCAAAATCGGGCCGCGTGCGGAGTAGTTATAGGCGGTCGAGCCCGCAGGCGTGGAGAGCAAAACCCCGTCGCACACCAACTCCTCCATACGCACCCGTCCATCCACCGAAACTTGCAACTTTGCCGCTTGCGGCCCTGCCCGCAGCATCGAGACCTCGTTGATCGCAAGCGCATGATGCATCTCGCCGTCAGCACCTAATGCCGTCATCCGCAAAGGGTTTATGACCTCCTCAGCGGCTTGATTTAGGCGATCTCGCAATCCGTCTTCTTGGAACTCGTTCATCAAGAACCCGACAGTGCCGCAATTCATCCCGTAAACAGGTGTGTCCAAATGCATGGTCGAGTGCAGCGTTTGCAGCATAAATCCGTCGCCACCCAAGGCCACGATCACGTCCGCATCCTCCGCAGCAACAGGGGTGTATCGCGCCTCAAGGCGTTCCAACGCCCGTTGGGCACTCTGCGCCTCGCTGGCTGTGATAGCGATTTTGACCATAATATTCCGACTTTCTGTGGCCCACACACGACTTTCTCCGCGTGGCTCTTCTTTGCCTGCCTATCAAACCGACAGCAGGTTTTCACGTCTTTTCAGCACTGTGGCCCTCGCAGCCGGCCGCTTGGACCAACATGTGACCTCAAAACCGTGATGTTCAAGATGATTATGCACCTGTTATGGGTTTTCCACGGCGCTCACTTTGGCTAAACATCGCGCAGACACGTCCCTGCTGCCAAGGAGCACTCCCAATGATTTCCAACGTCCGCGATGCCGGTTTCTTTACCGAAGACCTTTCCACACGCGACTCCGCGATCTTTGACGTCTTGACCAACGAGCTTGGTCGTCAACGCGATGAGATCGAATTGATCGCCTCCGAGAACATCGTCTCCGCCGCAGTCATGCAGGCGCAAGGCTCCGTGTTGACCAACAAATATGCCGAAGGCTATCCGGGACGTCGCTACTACGGTGGCTGTGACGTTGTGGACGTGGCCGAGAACCTCGCCCGCGACCGTGCCAAGGAATTGTTCGGCTGCAAATATGTGAACGTTCAGCCGAACTCGGGCTCGCAAGCCAACCAAGGTGTGTTCCAAGCACTGCTTCAACCAGGTGACACCATCCTCGGCATGTCGCTCGACGCAGGTGGTCACTTGACCCACGGCGCCAAGCCCAACCAGTCGGGCAAATGGTTCAACGCAATCCAGTACGGCGTGCGCAAACAGGATCAGCGCATCGACTACGACCAAGTCCAAGAGCTCGCCAATGAGCACAAGCCCAAGATGATCATCGCGGGCGGCTCGGCCATCCCGCGTCAGGTCGACTTTGCCAAAATGCGCGAAATTGCCGACAGCGTTGGTGCCTATCTCATGGTCGATATGGCCCACTTCGCGGGTCTCGTCGCAGGCGGTCAACACCCCTCGCCTTTCCCACAGGCTGATGTTGTGACCACCACGACCCACAAAACCTTGCGTGGGCCACGCGGTGGCATGATCCTGACCAACGACGTCGAGATCGCCAAGAAGGTCAACTCGGCCATCTTCCCCGGCATCCAGGGCGGCCCGCTCATGCATGTGATCGCCGCCAAGGCTGTGGCCTTCGGTGAGGCCTTGCGTCCTGAGTTCAAAGCCTATGCCGAACAAGTCGTGAAGAACGCCCAAGCCATGGCCGACCAGTTGATGAAAGGTGGTCTCGACATCGTGACAGGCGGCACCGACACCCATGTTCTGCTCGTGGACCTGCGCCCCAAAGGCGTCAAAGGCAACGCGACAGAAAACGCCCTGGGCCGCGCCCACATCACCTGTAACAAAAACGGTATCCCCTTTGACCCCGAGCCCCCAATGGTCACATCTGGTGTGCGTCTTGGCTCGCCCGCAGGCACCACGCGCGGGTTCGGTGAGGCCGAGTTCCGTTTGATCGCCGATCTGATTGTGGAGGTCGTCGACGGCCTCGCACAGAACGGCGAAGAGGGCAATGCCGAGGTTGAGGCCAAAGTGAAAGCGGACGTCGAAGCGCTTTGCGCCAAGTTCCCGCTTTACCCAAACCTCTAAGCGGTTGATGCATAACGTCATTAAAGGGGCCTTCGGGCCCCTTTTTATTTGCCGCGTTTAGATCAACCCGCGCCAGATCATGACGCCAAGCACCAATCCAATGGTCACAAACACGACAAAGGCGATGCCCGCAATCAGGTCCAAAATCTTGGCCTTGCGTCGCTGCACCGGATCAACCTCGCCTAAGTGACGCGACAGGTTCGCCACGGCGCGCTCCACCCGCGCATGATCAATCTGACGCGACAATTTCGGGTGTGATTCCAATGCCATAGCCTGAACAATCACCTCACCATCCCGCCGCGCCCAACGGGGCAAACGGCGACCTGCCTTGGCCAGTTTCGCCGCGAACCCGTTGCCCGAACGCACGCCGAGACGGGTTTGCATCAGTTCGGCCAGTTGCGTGGCTTGATAGGTAATTGAATGTTCCATGTTTGCGAAACTAAGGGCTTTTCGCGGCGGCTCCAAGACACTAAGTCTGGGATATGCTCAATTATATCACCACCGGCACGCCCACCGACCTGCCCCCGCTGCTCATCGTCCATGGCCTGTTCGGCTCTGCGCGCAACTGGGGCGTGATCGCAAAACGTCTTTCAGATCAACGCCTTGTCGTCTCTGTGGACATGCGCAATCACGGGGAAAGCCCGCGGTTTGCGACCCAATCCTACCCCGACATGGCGGGGGATCTCGCGGACGTTCTTGACCACCTCACACCGACCCACGGGGCCTTTCATGTCTTAGGTCATTCGATGGGGGGCAAGGCGGCGATGCTGCTCGCGCTGACGCGGCCTGATCTGCTTAAGTCATTGATTGTAGCTGATATTTCACCTGTCGCCTATAGCCACGACAACAGTCACCTGATCCACGCCATGCGCGATCTGGACCTGACCGATATCGAGCGGCGGTCGGAGGCGGATGCGGCGCTCAAAGACAAAATTCCCGACGCGGGCGTGCGGGCATTCTTGCTGCAAAGCCTTGTTGTTAAAGAGAAAAAATGGCTCCTCAATCATGACGTTTTAGAAGCCGACATGCCCAAGATCGTGGGCTTTCCTGAGGTCGCAACACAATACGATGGCCCCGCCTTTTTCGTGTCGGGCGGCGAAAGCACCTATGTGTCACGCGACCATAGAGACGCGACTAAAGCATTGTTTCCTAATGCAAAATTCGCATCTATTCCCGGCACGGGCCACTGGCTTCACGCGGAAAAACCGCGCGAATTCGAGGCGGCGTGCCGCGCATGGATGGACGCGATTGACGCGCGGAGCTAGGCGGACATGGCCCCTCCCCGCGCCAGAAATCACGCAGATTTTGCGGCGCGACGGACGTGAAATCCGCAACTAAAAATGGTGTGATTTAGAGATCGACGATCTTTTTCGAGATCACCCAAGTCACTGGAATCGCTACAACAAATCCAATGGCCGCAGCCGTCAAAATGGGTTTGAGCGTGTCCATTCCGATGGTCAGGGCCACCACCACGCCAACCCCCATCAACGTCGTTGCAATCAGGGAAAAAAGAATACCGGCAAGCCTGTTCATGGCTGTCTCCTATCTCTCGTGTTCGCGCATCCATAGGGGTAGCGACAGGCCGCCTGACGTGCCTTGATCTAAAACAATCGTCAAACGGAATGCGTACGCCATTGTGACACGATGTTTAAACTTTTGCCCGACTTTGTGACCCGATGTTGCAAAAGGGACAGAGCATTATGGCCTACATTGGAATCAAATTGAGCCAGTTGCGCCCACGGCTGACCACGCTTTTGGAGCGCGTCACACAGGGCGATCACGTCATCATCCGCCGCCACGGACGCGCGGTCGCCGCCATCGTGCCGATGGTCGATCTGGAACGCATCTGGGATCACCAAGACGAAGAAGAAAACGGCCCCCGCAACCCGCGCACAGGCCGCCGTCCGGGGCGAAGCATCGGGCCGTGGGACAGAAAACTGGCCGAGGCCGACGCAGAACGTGACGCCGCACGACGCGAAGGACGCGACAAGAAATGGGTGGCTTTTTGGGTCTGGGTGCGGTCGCTGCAAAGCAGCGATTGAACGCCGTGGGGCGGCGTTCAAAGCACCCAGACGCGTTCGCACACTTGCGAACGCCGGTTTAGGTTCGCCAACGCTCGGAAGCCAAAACAGCAGTTAACGGCCCGCTCGCAACCTTATGGTGTCTTTAAAATATGACACCCCAGCGCCTGACCCGAGGGTGGGTGCTGAAAGCGCCCGCCCTGTGGGGCGGGTCGGGCGCTGGCCGATGCTTTGCGGGCCTTCGCCTGACATCAAGTTAGAAAGTGATTTCCCCTTTGAGAAAACTGCTCACGCTTTTGAACTCAATGTTCTTCACTCCAAGGCGCTCTTTCACCTTAAATGCGAGCTTTTGCGTGTCCACGATGCATTGTTGAATTCGGTCAACATCAGAAAGGTCCAACTGCATTGATACCACGGTTCCCGCTATTCTCGATCGGAAGTCTTCTATGGCACCGCCTCTCTCAATCAAAATTGCCTGATTTCCAGATGCCATAGCAAATTTTCCCAACTGGCCAAAAAGACGATGTGCAAAGAAGAGCCCGTGCCCCGTGTTATCCCAATCAGACCTTTGATGAGCTTTCTTCTTTTTGTGTCGCCAAGCCTTAGAGGATATCCCCGGCATCAATGACATATAAAGAGCTTCTCTATCAGAAAGGCCTTCCAGTCGCGGATTCTCGGCCAATGATTCCGCAAGCCCCATACCTCGATCCGAAATACAAATCTCGACAGTTTGTTTTGTAGGCCAGTATTGTGCGCAGAACATAGCACCACTAACCCCAGCATGCTCAAACGTGTTCCTGAAAATTTCCCTAAAGGAGTCAGCTAACGCATTTTGTAATTCTGGTGAACGCAACTGCGATACAACCTCGGCTATTTCCGCACTTCTGATCTGAATTGCATCCCCGAACTCAATACCTTTTTCCGCTGCAAGGCTTTCCAACCTTGTTCTGCGAAGTGCGCTCATTGGATGGTAAGTACTTCCTCCAAATGCGCCTTGAGGATAAGGATTCCCTTTCAAATTCAAGGCTTCTGAGAAACCAAGATTGTTTGCATAGTCGTGCTTTCTTAGGCCAGTATAGAATATCTGCTCCGTTTTGAATTTTCGGGCTCTGGCTCTGCATGTTTTTGCAAACATGGTCATGCTTGTTGGTGTAAAAAACCTTAACTTCTCGGTGCCAAACTGCACTTTCTCTTGCTGCGGGATGTCATCAACTTCACAAGAGAATGCACACAAGTCTCGGAAGCGAATACTTGTGGGAAACTCAACTCTTTTAAACGTCAATTGAATACTCGCATGCAGAAATTTACTTTTTCGCCTCACTCTAAGCCACTTGAGCTTACCCAAGAACATATAGTAAAAAAAGCCCCGCAAAAGCGGGGCCTTTTTTTAATCATCCATTTTCAACGCGTTAATAAACGCTTCCTGCGGGATCTCGACACGCCCGAACTGACGCATCTTCTTCTTCCCCGCCTTTTGCTTCTCAAGCAGCTTCTTCTTGCGCGTGGCGTCGCCGCCGTAGCATTTGGCGGTCACGTCTTTGCGCAGCGCCGAGAGGGTCTCGCGGGCGATGACTTTGCCGCCGATGGCCGCTTGGATCGGGATTTTGAACATGTGGCGCGGGATCAGGTCTTTGAGCTTTTCGCACATGGCGCGGCCACGCATTTCGGCGCGGTCGCGGTGAACCATGGTGGAGAGCGCGTCCACGGGTTCGTCGTTCACGAGGATGGACATTTTGACGAGGTTGTCCTCGCGGTAGTCCATGAACTGATAGTCGAAGGAGGCGTAGCCCTTGGTGATGGATTTGAGACGGTCGTAGAAGTCGAAGACGACTTCGTTGAGCGGCAGGTCGTAGACGACCATGGCGCGGGCGCCTGCGTAGGTGAGGTCCATCTGGATGCCGCGGCGGTCTTGGCACAGTTTGAGGACATCACCGAGGTAGTCGTCGGGGACCATGATGGTGGCCTTGATGCGCGGTTCTTCGATGTGGTCGACATGGGTGAGGTCGGGCATGTCGGCGGGGTTGTGCAACTCCTGCACCGTGCCGTCGCGCATGAAGATGCGGTAGATCACCGAGGGCGCGGTGGTGATGAGGTTGATGTCGTATTCGCGCTCAAGGCGGTCACGGATCACCTCAAGGTGCAGCAACCCGAGGAAGCCGCAGCGAAAGCCGAAGCCAAGCGCTGCGGAGGTTTCCATCTCGGAGGAGAAGGAGGCGTCGTTGAGTTGCAGTTTCTCGATGGCGGCACGCAGGTCTTCGAAGTCGTTGGCGTCCACGGGGAAGAGGCCACAAAAGACCACGGGCACGGAGGGCGCGAAGCCCGGAAGCGCTTCGGCGCAGGGCTTCTTCTCGTGGGTGATGGTGTCGCCCACCTTGGTGTCGCGCACCTGTTTGATCGAGGCGGTCAGAATGCCGATTTCCCCCGGGCCAAGCTCGGGGATATCGACCATCTGCGGCTTGAGGACGGCGAGTTTGTCGATGCGGTAGGTGGCGTTGGTCTGCATCATCTTGATCTGGTCGCCCTTTTTGATGGTGCCGTCGATCACGCGGATCATCACGACAACGCCGAGATAGGGGTCGTACCAACTGTCGACGAGCATCGCCTTGAGCGGGGCGTCGCGCTCGCCCTCGGGGGCGGGCAGACGGGTGACGATGGCTTCCAACACGTCGGGGATGCCCAGACCGGTTTTGGCGGAAATCTCAATCGCGTCGGAGGCGTCGATACCGATCACGTCCTCGATGTTGGTGCGCACGGCGTCCACATCGGCGGCGGGTAAATCAACCTTGTTGAGAACGGGGACGATCTCGTGGTCCGCGTCGAGCGCGTGATAGACGTTGGCCAGCGTTTGCGCCTCGACCCCTTGGGAGGCGTCCACCACCAGAAGCGAGCCCTCAACGGCCTGCATCGAGCGGCTGACCTCATAGGCGAAGTCGACGTGGCCGGGGGTGTCGATCAGGTTGAGGATATACAGCTCGCCGTCATTGGCGGTGTATTCGATACGCACCGAGTTGGCCTTGATCGTGATGCCGCGCTCGCGTTCGATGTCCATGCTGTCAAGCATCTGCGCCTTCATATCGCGATCCGCCACGGTGTTTGTGGACTGGATCAAGCGGTCGGCGAGGGTCGATTTCCCATGGTCGATGTGGGCGACGATGGAGAAGTTACGGATGTTTTTCAGCTCGGTCATGGGAGGCCCTTGGACGGATGCAAATGGAGCGCGGTCAACTGTGCGGTCAGGGCGCAAAACACTCCCGACGCGCGCGCGTGAATTTAGCTGATTTCTATGGGGGGAAAGCGGGGGAAAGGCAAGGCCTGTGCGATTGGCAGGCTTAACTTTAGCCGCATCACCGCAGGCGCGGCTTGCAATCTCGCCCTCACATCGCCAATTTACCCAAAAGGGCGCGTAGGTGTGAGGGTGTGGTATGGCCGACGACTTTGATTTTGAGGCGTTTCAGGCGGAAATCTTGGCGTGGGCCGAGGGCGTTGACCAAGAGACGCGCAGTGCCTTTGCCTTTAACGCCTCGGCGCGAGCTTTAGTCGAGATCGGCGGATCACCGCGCTCTATGGCAGACACAGGGTCTTCATTTGATATTGCGCTGTGTCGTGCCATCCTCACATCAGCGGCTGCGAGCAAATTGCCAACCGCTGATGTGCTGCATGCCGCCAATTCCGCCGCCGATTCCGCCCAATCCGGCGCCCGTTCCGCCCTTTTCGCCGCCGATTCCGCCTATTCCGCCGCCCGTTCCACCCATTCCGCCGCCCATTCCGCCCGTTCCGCCCGATCCGCCGCCCGCTCCGCCCGATCTGCCGCTCTTTCCGCCCGCGCCACCCGTTCCGCCACCGACTTACTCGACACTGCGGGCATTGATGCGCTGTTTGCGGCACCGCTGTGGTTGGATGTTGGAATGCCTGAGGTGGTTCAGGCCCAATGGGAGGCCTTGCGCACAGACTGGTCCACCTCCCCCGCGATGGCGTTTTGGACCGATTGGTACGAAGGACTGCTTGTTGGCCGCACGCCTGATTGGGACCTGTGGGAACAGATCGTTTTGATCGACGATGAAGTGTGGAACAGTGGCGAAGAGGCGGTTGCTGCGGCGATTGAGGGGATACAGGAAAAGCTACGTGAGGAACGCGCTAAGCCGTTTGAAGATCATGCCCGATCCCTCTTGTCTCGCGCGTCTGCCTTGTCAAAACAAGCGGATCAACTTTCCAAGTGCATTGAAGAGGCACTCAACAAAATCAATGAGGAATTGGGCTTTCCGAACCAGACACCCGACAGTCTAGAACCGCTCTACAAAGTGCCACAAATTTTGCGTAGCATAAGTCTGGAACTGACATCGACCAATTCAGACGACATGCGCGTCAAAGAACTGGCAAAGCTTTCCCAAGCCCTAATTTGGACAGTGAATGACCTGAACGAACGCCTAAAACGCGCGAACAATATAATGCCAAAGCACGTCAAAAAGAGATGGCATGAAAGTAATGCGTGGAGTGGGGTGGCAACCAATACAATCACAGCTTTGCTAACATCCGCCGTGACGATTTTTGCGGGTTCTTCGGGCGACACGTATAATATCGACCTGCACGTTCTGAACGACAGCGGCATTTGTTTGGAAAGCATCGAAATGGAGCCCCCAAAGCCTCTCGCACCAAAGGGATCTTCAAAAGAGCCCCCTGAAAACATTCCAGAACACAAGCGTAGGCAAGTTTAAACGCCACGCCTTTGGCGTGACGAGCAGTCACATGTCGATGCGTTGCATCGGCGGATTAGACCACAGGTAAACGTGGGCGAGTAAGCTTTTGCCGTCCCCAACAAACCGTGAATTGCCCCCGCGGTGATTTTCACGCATACTGGGGCAAATCACGCCAGAGAGCGGACATATGGGCAGAGGGCAACTCATGGGTATTACGACTTCCACCACCGTTACCAAAACATTCAAGGGCATCGTCTTGGTGTCCTGCTTGGCGCTTGTGGCCTCTTGTGGGCAGCGCGGGACTGTGAGCCGCGGGGCATCGACCCTGTCTTTTGCCGCGGGACCGATCTATTCGGCCTGTATCGCCACAAAACGCAAGGCCGCGACCCCGTCCACCTGTGGCTGTGTGCAGGCGGTGGCGCATCAAAAGCTGTCAGCGAGCGAACAGTTCAAAGCGGTGGCCTTCTTCAAAGACCCGCATAAGGCACAAGAGGTGCGTCAGTCGGACAACCCGTTCAACGAGACCTTCTGGAAGCGCTACAAGGCCTTTGGCGCCTCGGCGGCAAGCACCTGTGGCTAAGGCCCGTGGCCAAGCCTCGAAACCTTTATGACCCTCTGAACACGCTCAAGCCCGTTGGGCGCGAGATCTGGATTGCCGACGGGCCGCCCGTGCCGTTTTACGGCGTGGCCTTCCCGACGCGCATGACCGTGGTACGCATCGGGGCGCAGCTTTGGGTGCATTCCCCGATTGCGCCTGATGAGGCGCTATTGGCGGAGATGGCCGCGCTTGGCGAAGTGGCGTGGCTGATCGCGCCCAACCCGATCCATTATGTTTCCGTGGCCGACTGGGCGAAGCGGTTCCCCAAGGCGCAGGTCTACGCCGCACCGGGTGTGGCCGCGCGAGCGCGAAAGTTCGCGATTGCCTTCCCGCCGCATCAGGTATTGAGCGACGAGGCTCCTGCGGCGTGGGCGAGCGACATCCGTCAGCGCGTGGTGGCAGGGCATCGGTTCTTGCACGAGGTGGTGTTTTTTCACGAGGCGTCACAGGTGTTGATCCTCACCGACCTGATCGAGAATTTCGAGGCTGCGAAGGTCAGCCCGCTCAAGGCGGCATTGTTTCGCATGGCGGGGATTTTGGACCCCGATGGCAAGGCCCCGCTCGATATGCGGTTGTCGTTCAAGTCAAAGAAGAAAGCCCGCGCGGTGATGCGAGAGGTGATCGCATGGGCGCCCGAAAAGGTGATTTTGAGCCATGGGCGGTGGTATGACACCAATGGCACAGCAGAGTTGAAACGCGCTTTTGCATGGTTGGGAGTGTAGAGATGAGTGGTGGAATTTTCATTTTGTCGGGTGCGGGATTGTCGGCGGAAAGCGGGCTGAAAACCTTTCGCGCCGAAGACGGCTTGTGGGAGGAACACCGCGTCGAGGATGTGGCGACGCCCGAGGCCTTTGCTCGCGATCCTGCCTTGGTTCAGCGGTTCTACAATGGACGGCGCGCAGCGGTGGCCGCCGCGCAACCCAATGCGGCCCATGAGGCGCTCGCACAGCTGCAAGCGGCCTATGATGCGCCCGTGCATCTGGTGACGCAGAACATCGACGACCTGTTGGAACGCGCCGGCGCAGCGGCTGTGATCCATATGCACGGCGACGTCACATTGGCGCTCTGTGCGGATTGCGGGCATCGGTGGCGCGCGCCGGTGGAGATGGCCGTGGGCGAACAGTGTCCTGCCTGTGACGCACCCGCAGCCCGTCCCGACATCGTCTGGTTCGGTGAAATCCCCTATCACATGGACCGCATCCAAGCGGCGTTGGAGGACAGCGATCTGTTTGTAGCCATCGGCACATCGGGCAATGTCTACCCTGCGGCGGGCTTTCGACAACTGGCGCAACAGTTGGGGATCAAGACGTTGGAATTGAACCTCGACGCCTCGGGTGCTGCGTTCGACGAGGTGCGCACGGGGCCCGCCTCAAAGGTTGTGCCCGCATGGGTCGCGGAGGTTCTGGCGCATTAAGGTCCTCTCCCGAACCGCGCCGTTAAAATGAAAACACCCGCCACGTGATGCACGGGCGGGTGTTCTTTTATCATCAGGAAAGCTGCGGCTTATTTGTCGCCCATTTTGTCATGGTCCATCTTTCCATGATCCATGTCGCCGAGGTCCATTTTGCCATGCTTCATGCCCATACCGTCTTTGCGCTCCAGATCGACAGGAATATCAACGGTGATGTCGCCTGCCTTTTCAAAGGTCAGGGTCACGGTCACTGTATCGCCCTGCTCGAAGCCCTTGTTGAGGCCCATGAACATAACGTGATCGCCGCCACGGGCCAACGCGTGTTCGCCACCTGCAGGGATGGTGAAGCCTTCGGGGACGTGCATCATTTTCATCACGCCATCGCCCATGTCTTTGTGGGTGTGCAATTCAACCACTTTGGCCACATCGGATGTGGCGTCGATGAGTTGATCATCCTCGGCCCCTGCGTTGTGAACGACGAAAAATGCAGCGCCCGCTTTGGCGGACATGCCCGAGGACCGCGCATAGGCGTCTTCGATGGTGATGTCGCCCGCAAAGGCAGGAAGAGCGAAAGCAAGGGCAGAGAGGCCCGCGAAAAGGGTCGTTTTGAGTGTCATAGGTCTGATCCTGTAAAAATGCGCGTCCTCCCATCGGGTCAGGGCGCGGCGTATCTGGTGTCTGTGTGGAAATGCGTGGTGTCAGATCAGACGACAGGAGGTCCACGTGCGAGCGGGGTCAGCGTCTGTGCGGTCCGACGCAACGTGACGCTTTGGTCCGCGCGAAGCGGTGTGACGCGGGATTGGGGCGCCGAAAGGACAAAGGCGCTGCCCGCATCCGCGAAGACACTCATGGCGCAATCGGGACAGATTTTCGGGGGGCCGACAGGCTGCCCGTCATCATCAATCAGGACCGTAATCGGCCCCGTGCCCGTACACAGAACCACAGCCCCCGTGGCGTCGCGCATGGTTCCGCGCGTCACGGCCATTGTCTGGCTCGTGGCGAACAACAGAACCGCAAAAACGACGGCTATGAGAGGGCGTAAACTGCGCATGGGCGGACATTACGAGGGAAGCGTGTGAATGAAAAGACTGTGCCCTGCGACCTTTCGCGCATCGGCAGACTGCGGCTTAGACGCAAAACAGCGGACAAGCGAAAACCCCGTGCGGGCGCGCCACACGGGGTTTTAAATCTGTCGAGATCGAAAAAGACGGCTTAAGCGGCAGAAACGGCTTTCGCGATGTCTTTTTTGATTTTCAGAGCTGCATCAGAAAGCTCTTCGTCTTTGGCTTTTGCAAGGAACGCGTCGAGGCCACCACGGTGGTCGACGGTGCGCAATGCAGCCGCAGAGATTTTCAGCTTGAAAGAGCGGCCGAGTGCATCCGACATCAACGATACGTCGTTGAGGTTCGGAAGAAAGCGGCGGCGGGTACGGTTTTTGGCGTGGCTGACATTGTTGCCAGTCATCGGGCCTTTACCAGTCAATTCGCAACGGCGTGCCATGTGGTCATCCTCGTCTTACAGTCGGGGGGCAGCAAGGCGCGGCCCGCGGGTTGTTCAAAGTCCTGTCTGGATCGGCGCTCTCTATGAGCCGCATTCGGATGGAAATCAAGTGCAACCACACCCAAGTTCCCACGAAAACCACCGATTTAAACAGAAATAGGCCCAGCACAGGTGCGGAGCCCGAAATTCAGTTCGCGGTGGATAGGCGATAGCGGGAGAATCGTCAAGCCCTCGCGGTGCGTGACGCGGGGGATTCGCTTCGGATTCGCGGGTGGCGCCGAAACTGCGCGGGGCCTAGCCGTGGCGCAGCGCCTCAAGCACATCGCGGGCGGCGTGGCTTGGCGTGATCTCGCCCGAGGCCACCTGCCCCGCCAGATCGTCGATCATGGATTTGAGCGGCTCACGAGCCAGTTGGCTCATCAGGCCGTGGCGGATTTCCTGAGCAAACCAGTATTTCGCCTGTTCGGCGCGGCGGCGGTCGAAGTGCCCGTGGTCGCGACGCCATGAGATCAGGGTCTGCATATCGGTCCATGCCTGCTCCAAGCCGTCCTCTTCGAGAGCGGAGACAGTGGTGGCCTTGGGGAAGCCTTCGGGGTCATAGGGGCGCTTGCGGATGAGACGTAGTGCGCCCGCGTAATCGGCGCAGGTGCGTTTCGCAGCGGCTTTAAGATCGCCGTCGGCCTTGTTCACCAAGATCATATCAGCAATTTCCATGATGCCGCGTTTGACGCCCTGCAACTCGTCACCACCCGCAGGGGCCAAGAGCAGCAAGAACAGGTCGGACATTTCCGAGACCACGGTTTCGGATTGGCCGACGCCCACGGTCTCGATCAGGATGATGTCGTAGCCCGCTGCTTCGCACAGGCTCACGGCCTCACGGGTGCGCCGCGCCACACCGCCCAGTTCGGACTGCGAGGGCGAGGGACGAATAAAGGCGTGTTTTTCGCGGCTGAGCAATTCCATGCGGGTCTTGTCGCCCAAGATCGACCCACCCGAGCGAGACGACGAGGGATCAACGGCCAGCACCGCGACCTTATACCCCTCGCGGATCAGCATCATGCCGAAGCTCTCGATAAAGGTGGATTTGCCGACACCGGGCGTGCCCGACAGCCCCACCCGCATGGCCACACGGCCTGCGGATTTGATCGCGTCCATCAGCACAATCGCCTGTTCACGATGATCGGGGCGGGCACTTTCGACCAATGTGATGGCGCGTGCGAGGGCGCGACGGTTGCCTGCGATCACCTGTGCGGCCAATTCGGTGGGGTCCATAGGCGGGCCTCTTTGTCTTTTGCTTTGGTCTGCCAAAGCGATAGGGGGATGGGCAAGGAATGCCCGATGCCACCGCCCCTGTCCAGTGTGGCATTTTGCATCGCGGGTGCCGCACCGCGTGATTTTGAGTGCCACACCATGACGGTGCTTTTTCTTCGGGCCGCAATCGGGGATAAGGGCGGCATGGATAGATTGCCGATAGATGATGTGTTGGACGATGTGGTCGCGGCTGTGACCTCCGCCGGTCGTGTGGTGTTGATGGCTCCTCCGGGGGCAGGGAAAACAACCCGCGTGCCACTGGCCTTACTGCCGCATGTCACGGGCCGGATTTTGATGTTGGAGCCACGTCGTCTGGCCGCGCGGGCCGCCGCCGAACGCATGGCGCAAACCTTGGGAGAGACGGCGGGCGAGACCGTCGGCTACCGTATGCGCGGGGCGAGCAAAGCATCCAAAGCCACCCGCATCGAGGTGGTGACGGAAGGCATCCTGACCCGCATGTTGCAAAGCGACCCCGAGTTGAGTGGCGTCGGCTGTGTCATCTTTGACGAATTTCACGAACGCTCTTTGAATGCCGATTTCGGACTGGCCTTGGTCCAAGAGGTGCGCGGGGCGCTGCGTGACGATCTGGCCGTGGTGGTGATGTCGGCAACGCTCGACGCGCAACCCGTGGCCGATCTGCTCGACGATGCTCCCGTGGTACTCTCCGAGGGTCGCGCCTTTCCCGTCGAGACGCGGTGGCTCGCGGCACCCGTTCCCAAAACGACGCGACTGGAACAGGCCACCGCCGACCTCGTGATCGAGGCGGTCACGGCGGAGCATGGATCGGCTTTGGTGTTCCTACCCGGTGAGGGGGAAATCCGCCGAGTAGAGGGATTGCTCAAAGGCCGCGTGCCTACGGATTGCGCCGTGCGGCCGCTGTTTGGTGCGATGAAATTTGCCGAGCAACGCGCCGCCATTGCGCCCTGCCCCACGGGGCGCAAGATCGTGCTTGCCACCTCCATCGCAGAGACCTCTCTAACCATTGAGGATGTGCGCATTGTGATCGATGCAGGCCGCGCCAGACGCGCACGGTTTGACGCCGCCTCTGGCATGTCGCGCCTCGTGACCGAACGGGTGTCCAAGGCCGAAGCCGAGCAACGTCGAGGCCGCGCGGGGCGCGTGTCCGAGGGCGTGTGCTACAGACTTTGGACCAAGGGCGAAGAGGGTGCATTGGCGACATTCCCGCCCGCCGAGATCGAAACCGCCGACCTCACGGGCTTGGCCTTGGAACTGGCGATGTGGGGTGCGAGCGAGGACGATCTGGCGTTCCTGACCCCGCCGCCCGTGGGGGCCTTGGCCGAGGCGCGGGCGCTGCTGCACGGGCTTGAGGCCTTGGACACCGCCCATCACATCACGGCCCACGGACGGGCTTTGGCGGCAATGCCGCTGCATCCACGACTTGCACATATGTTGCAAAAAGCGGGGCCAAAGGCGGCAGAACTGGCGGCCCTCTTGAACGAACGCGATCCGTTCATCGGCGCGGGACGCAACGCGGGCGTGGACCTCGCAACACGCATCGCCGCCCTGTCGCGCCCTGATCCCCGCGCCGATCGCGGCGCGGTGGAGCGGATCAAGCAAGAGGCCAAACGCCTGCGCCCGATGGCGGGCAGCGCCGCGTTGCACGATCTGAGCCTGGGCGCGATGGCCGCCCTCGCCTACCCCGACCGTATCGGATTGCGCCGCAAGGGCGACCAAGCCCGCTTTGTCATGTCAGGGGGCAAGGGGGCTGTGATGGATGACGCCGATGCGCTTGCAGGCGCACGTCTGATCGTCGTGACAGACACTGACGGGGCACCACGAGAGGCACGGATCAGACAGGCGGCACAGATTTCAGAGGCCGACATTCGCGCCTTGTTTGCGGATCAGATCGCATGGCAAGAGGTCTGTCAGTGGGACAAGCGCGCAGGCCGAGTGGTGGCGCGCAAACGCGAGATGTTTGGCGCTGTCTGCCTTGATGATCGCCAATGGCCCGACGCACCCAAAGAGGCGGTGGCGCGTGGGGCGCTTGATGGCATTCGCCACATCGGTCTGCCGTGGAGTGCTGCCGCCAAACGCTTTCAGGCGCGGGTGATGTTGATGGGGGATGATTTCCCCGACCTCTCCGAAGAAGCGCTGATACAATCCTTGGAGACGTGGCTCCTGCCCTATCTCAAGGGCGCAAAAACCGAAGCGGCGCTGCGCAATCTCGACATTACCGACGCGTTGCGCGGGATGCTTGATTGGGATCAGATGAGCCGTTTGGACCGCGAGGTGCCGGGATCATGGACAAGCCCCTTGGGCCGCAAGCTGCCGATTGATTATAGTGGCGAGGCCCCCGAGATCACCGCCCGCCTGCAAGAAATGTTTGGCACGACCACCCACCCCACCGTCGGCGCGCGGCGGGTGCCGTTGCGGGTGACGCTGACCTCGCCCGCGCATCGCCCCGTGCAGGTGACGATGGATATCCCTGCGTTTTGGACCACCTCCTACGCCGATGTGCGCAAGGACATGCGCGGAAAATATCCCCGCCACCCGTGGCCCGAAGACCCGACACAGGCCGATCCGACACTGCGGGCGAAACCGCGCGGGACGTGAAATGTTGCAGATAGACAAATAAACGGCGCTCGGAGGTCTCTCCCAGCGCCGTTTTTGTTGGAATTGTGTACGTCGTGCTTAGTCGGTCAAAGCCGCCGAATGCGCGACGTCGGACGCCCAAGGACCATGATGGCCCTTGCCGCCATCGGTGCGTTCAAAGCTGTGCGCACCAAAGAAGTCACGCTGACCTTGGATCAGGTCAGTGGTGCCGCGCCCCTTACGCATGGTGTCGAAATAGGCGAGCGCGTTGGAGAAGGCGGGAGTTGGCAGACCGCGCAACGCAGCCGAGGCCACAACGCGGCGCAGTGCCGAGGAGCCTTCGCGCATGATCTGCGCAAAGCGCGGTGCGAAGATCAGTTGCGTGTGGGGCAGACCTTCGCGCACAGCGGCGGCCATGTCGTCGAGCAATGCGGAGCGGATGATACAGCCCGCACGCCAGACCTCGGCGCAGGACGCCAGATCGAGATCCCATTTGTATTCCTCGGACGCCGCAGCGAGCAGTTTGATGCCTTGATCGTAGGCGATGATTTTCGCGGCCAAGAGTGCCTTTTCGAGATCGGAATCGGCGAGGACTTCGGCACCCGCTTGTGGTGTGATGTCGGCGAAGATCTCTTCGCCCGCTTCACGGGTTTCTTTCTCTGCCGACCATGAACGCCCCGCCACGGCGGCCTCGATGGTGGAGGGCGATTGACCCAGTGACAATGCCTCAATCGCGGTCCAGCGGCCTGTGCCTTTCTGACCCGCTTTGTCGACGATCATATCTACGAGCGGCTTGCCGGTTTTCTCGTCAACGGCCTGAAGCACCTTGCCCGAAATCTCGATCAGGTAGGAATTGAGCGGGCCTTTGTCCCAGTCTTCGAACAGCTTGCCGATCTCGGCGGTGGGGCGTTTGTCGCCGTCGCGCAGCAGACCATAAACCTCTGCGATCATTTGCATGTCGGCGTATTCGATACCGTTGTGCACGGTTTTCACGAAGTGGCCCGCGCCATCGGGACCGAAATGGTCGGCGCAGGCTTGGCCTTTGTGCTTGGCAGAGATTGCCTCAAGGATGTCACGGATCACCTCAAAGGAGGCCAGATCCCCCCCCGCCATGATCGACGGACCAAAACGCGCGCCCTCTTCGCCACCAGAGACACCCATGCCGATGAAGTTGAGACCGTCACCTTTGAGCGCGGCTTCGCGGCGGCGGGTATCGTGGAAGTTGGCGTTGCCCGCGTCGATGATCATGTCGCCCTTGTCGAGATGCGGTTTGAGATCTTCGATCACCGCGTCCACGGCACCAGCGGCAACCATAATGATCACGGCGCGCGGTTTGGTGAGCGAGGCTGTCAGCGCCTCAAGGGTATGCACAGGCGTGAGGCGCTCGGCCAATTCACCCGCGGAAGCCACGAAGTCATCGGTGACGGAGCTTGTCCGGTTATACACTGCGACGGGGAAACCGTTCTCCGCAATATTGAGAGACAGGTTAGCGCCCATGACGCCAAGACCGATGAGGCCGATACGAGCCTGTGACATTATATAGGGTCTCCTTTTGTCGCCCATGCGGGCGATACACATCTGGTATAATGAGATTATCGACGCGAATTTGCCGCCAAAGCCACAGGTATACAAGTGGATACCACACCCGAATCATCGCGATTCGCCGCATGATCTTGATTTTTACCAAAAAATAGCTATATTGAGGTTTAATCACAAAGCGCAACAAAGCGCACACACACAGGTTTCCTAATGGTAACGATATTAAAATCCTTCTGGGAAGGCGTCTTTACGCCTTTGTTCCGTCGCCCCAAGCGGGTGCAATCTGCGGCTCTTTGCTATCGCAAGGGCGACCGTGGGAAAAAGGAAGTGCTTTTGATCTCGTCGCGCGGAACGGGACGTTGGATCTTGCCCAAAGGCTGGCCCATTGACGGCAAAGACGGCGCAGGTACAGCCGCGCAAGAAGCGTGGGAAGAAGCTGGGGTTCAACCCGCGAAGGTTAAAGAGACCCCCTTGGGCCAATACAATTACGACAAGCAGTTCGACAACGGGGCCACGGCACCCGTCACCGCCACGGTCTATTCGATCAAGGTCGAGGGTCTGGCGGATACCTTCCCCGAATGCGACGAACGGACCCGTAATTGGGTCGCACCCGAAGCCGCAGCCGAACTGGTGGACGAACCCGAACTCAAAGACATCCTGCGCTCGTTTTAAGACCGCGCAGGATGATTCCACGCGGCACACCACAGGCTGACATATTGGCCTGTGCCCTGCCCCGCTTCCCCTCTGGTTATTCTCATATTACCCCTGCAAATGCCGCGCCGGTGCGTCACTCGCAGGCGTATTCGTGTCAAGTTTCAACTAATGCTTGATCGCGCGGGCCGCGCAGGTTAGCGCTTCGCGCAATTGGTCCGGACACGGGACGTGTTTGCGACAGACGTTTGGCGACCCCCACGGGGGCGTGAGACGCGCCACGACAGGGGACAAAGTATGAGCGGGAATACCGACAAACAGTGGGCCACACTGGACAAAGACCTCAACCGTATCAGTCAGGTTGAATATGGCCTCACAGTTGTGGCGCGTCCGATGGTTGGCTTGGGTGTCGCTCTGGCCTTTATCATCATTGCGGGAATCGCCGCGGCCTTCCTGTTCGGCGGCCAACCCGGAAGCGCTATCATCATCGCCGCAGCGGCGTTGGGCGCCTATATGGCAATCAACATCGGCGCGAATGATGTGGCCAACAACATGGGCCCCGCCGTCGGTGCCAAGGCCCTCACGATGGGCGGCGCGATTGTCATCGCGGCGCTTTGTGAAAGTGCGGGGGCCTTGCTCGCAGGTGGCGACGTTGTATCGACCATCTCCAAGGGCATCATTGATCCTGCCGCTGTTGCCGACACCAGTATCTTTGTCTGGGCGATGATGGCCGCGCTTTTGTCCTCGGCGCTTTGGGTGAACCTCGCGACGTGGATCGGAGCGCCCGTCTCCACCACCCACTCTGTTGTGGGGGGCGTAATGGGCGCAGGGATCGCCGCCGCAGGGTTTTCCGCCGTCAACTGGACCTCCATGTCGCTGATCGCGGCCTCTTGGGTGATCTCTCCGGTCTTGGGCGGCGTAGTGGCGGCAGGGTTCCTTGCCTTCATCAAAGCAAAAATCATCTACCAAGAGGACAAAATCGCCGCTGCCCGCAAATGGGTGCCTGTCCTGGTCGGTATTATGATGGGCGCATTTGCGGCCTATCTCGCTGTGAAAGGTCTCAAAAAGATCATCCAGATCGACCTGCTCAGCGCCTTGATTATCGGGGCTGTTGTCGGGGCGGTATCCTATGTCGTCTCCGCGCCTTTGGTGCGCAAGCAATCCGAGGGACTTGAGAACCGCAACAAATCGCTCAAGGCGCTGTTCGGCCTGCCGCTGGTGATTTCCGCAGCCTTGCTGTCCTTTGCTCACGGGGCCAATGATGTGGCCAACGCCGTGGGCCCGCTTGCCGCAATCGTCCATGCCCAAGAGTTCGGTGAGTTCGCAGGCAAAGTGTCCATCCCGCAATGGGTCATGGTCATCGGCGCCTTCGGCATTTCCTTTGGTCTGTTGTTGTTCGGTCCGAAACTGATCCGCATGGTTGGCAGCCAGATCACCAAACTGAACCCGATGCGCGCCTATTGTGTCGCGCTGTCGGCGGCGATCACGGTGATTGTGGCCTCATGGCTGGGCCTGCCTGTATCCTCCACCCATATCGCCGTGGGCGGTGTGTTCGGGGTCGGTTTTTTCCGCGAATGGCACCACAACCGCCGCGCTCGCGAAAACTCGGCCAAGCGCGCGCCTGAAATGCGTATCGCCGCCGAAGAACGCCGCCGCCGCAAGTTGGTTCGTCGCTCGCACTTTATGACCATCGTGGCCGCGTGGGTGATCACCGTTCCCGCCGCTGCGGTCTTGTCAGGGGTTGTGTTTTACCTGCTGACGCATCTGTTCCACTAAGGCGCCTCGGGTTCAGCCCGATAGACCCAGACAGAAAAGGCGCATCCTCACGGGTGCGCCTTTTGAGTTCGAATTGAGGGGGTCTGCGGGTTATTCAACACACCATTGCATCACGGCTTTTTGCGCGTGCAGACGATTTTCCGCCTCATCAAAGATCACCGATTGCGGCCCGTCCATGACGTTGTTTGTCACCTCGTCGCCACGGTGCGCGGGCAGGCAATGCATGAACAGCGCGTTCTCATTGGCCTGCGCCATCAGCGCACGGTTGACACGGTAAGGGCGCAACTGGTTGTGGCGGCGTTCACGGGCAGAAGCCGGATCATGCATCGACACCCATGTATCGGTCACAACCAGATCGGCCCCTGCAACGGCCTTATCCGCATCGCGTTCAATCTCGATCTTGGAGCCTTTGCCGCGGGCTTCCTCAATGAACTCCATCTCGGGATCAAGCGGCTTTGGACCTGCAAAGGTCAGATCAAATCCGAACTGGCCTGCGGCGTGGATGAACGACGCGCAGACGTTATTGCCATCACCGAGCCAGACGACTTTCTTGCCTTTGATCGAGCCGTTGTGCTCCTCGAAGGTTAGGATATCGGCCATGATCTGGCACGGGTGGGTGCGATTGGTCAGGCCGTTGATCACGGGCACGGAGGCATATTCGGCCATCTCCAGAAGCGTCTGTTCCTCAAATGTGCGGATCATGATCATATCGACGTAGCGCGACAACACGCGGGCGGTGTCGGCAATGGTTTCGCCGTGACCAAGCTGCATGTCAGAGCCAGACAGCACCATGGTCTGCCCGCCCATTTGGCGCACGCCCACGTCAAAAGAGACGCGGGTGCGCGTGGACGGCTTTTCAAAGATCAGCGCGACCATTTTGTCCTTGAGCGGCAATACATCGTCCAAGGCGGCTTTGGGCTTGCCTTGGCGGGCAGTCTTCGTGGCCTTTGCTGCCTCGATGATGCGGTGCAACTCATGGGAGTCGATTTTGTTGATGTCGAGGAAGTGTTTCATGGCTCTTGTCTTTCTTACTATCGGGCGCGACGCGCGCGCCGCTCTCTATCTGTGTTCGCGTGTCAATTGGGGCGTGTCATGACGGTCACGGGATCGCCCTCTTCACCAATACAGGTCTTTCGTTGCACGAAGCCCGCCGCCGCATAGGCACGGATCGCACGGGTGTTGTCGGGGGCAGGATCGACCGCGACGAGCGAGTAATCGGCCAACAAGGCATCGCAGCGCTGACGCAGGTAGCGCGCCGCGTGTCCTTTGCCGAGGAACGCCACATCGCCCAAAAACGTGTCGAGCGCGCGGGCGCGCCGCGGCAAGTCGGCGTATTGTGGCATTTCCCATTCATGCACGCCGTAGTCCTGCACATAGGCGAAAGGGGTGCCCCCCTGTTCGACCACGCGCATATCGACGCGGCCCGTGCCAAACTCCTGCGCCACGAGCGCCCATTCCGTCTCCCCGTCCTGCCACCAGCCGCCGATGTGCGGCGCGGCAAGCCACGCGACAAAAAGCGGCTTGTCGGCAGGGGTCAGGGGTCTGAAACGGTAATCAGCCATCGCCGCGCACCGCCTTCGCCGCCGCATCAAGACGTTTAACGGCCTCGGCGATGTCCTCGTCAGAGATATTGAGGGCGGGCAAGAGGCGCACCACATTGTCAGCCGCAGGCACGGTCAACAGACCTTGCGCGTAGCCTTTTCCCACCAGATCGGCAGGCGCGATTTTGAGTTTGAGGCCGAGCATAAGCCCCTGCCCGCGCACCGCCTCGAACACATCGGGATGGGCGGCAATCAGACCTTCGAGCTTTTGACGCAACAGCGCGGATTTGCGGTTCACCTCGGCCAGAAAATCGGGATCGGAGACGATTTCCATCACTTTGAGGCCGATAGCACAGCCCAAAGGGTTGCCGCCATAGGTCGAGCCATGCGTGCCCGCGACCATACCGCTCGCCGCGTCTTCGGTGGCCAGAACCGCACCGAGCGGGAAGCCCCCGCCGATACCTTTCGCGACCATCATAATGTCGGGTGTAACACCTGCATATTCATGGGCGAAGAGCTTGCCTGTACGAGCGACACCGCATTGTACCTCATCGAAAATCAGCAAGGTGCCAGTCTCGTCACACAGCTCGCGCATGGCCTTGAGATCGGCATCTGGCACAACGCGAATCCCCCCCTCGCCCTGAATAGGCTCGATCAGGATTGCGGCAGTTTTATCCGTTACGGCGGCTTTGAGCGCCTCGGCATCACCGAAAGGCAGATGCACAAACCCCGGCATCAAGGGGCCAAAACCATTCACCATTTTCTCGGCGCCCGATGCGGCAATCGCACCAGTGGAGCGGCCATGAAAACAGCCGTCAAAGGTAATGATTTCAACCCGCTCGGGCGCACCTTTGTTGTGGTGGTATTTACGCGCCATTTTGATCGCCAGTTCGGCGGCTTCGGTCCCCGAGTTGGTGAAGAAGCAGGTGTCAGAAAAGGTCGCATCGACAAGCTTGTCGGCAAGCGCCTGTTGCGCGGGGATTTGGTAGAGGTTGGAGACATGCCACAGCGTGTCGGCCTGTGCTTTGAGCACGTCTGCCAATTCGGGATTGGCATGGCCGAGCGTGTTCACAGCGATGCCCGCACCCAGATCGAGAAAGCGTCGACCATCCGCCTCCACAAGCCAGCTGCCTTCGCCTTTGACAAAGGAAAGCGGTGCGCGGTTGTAGGTCGGAAGAACGGACGTAATCATCGGTAGGGTCCTTTGGGATGCAGAAAGCCTTTTGAACGCCCGACGGGGCAAGACTGTCAACGTTTGAGATGGGTTTTTAAGGGATTTGCGCCTGTTTGGCGCAGGTTGTGCCATGCGGGTCACGCACAGACACAGATGAACGGACGCGGATCGGCGCGTTAGCGTCGGCGTCGGGCGATGGTGTTATGATCTGTCATCGTGTTCATGGCGTCGCGTTTACGCCTGTACAGACGGCTCTGTCAAAGAAAAACTCATTTCGACGAAAGGAATTTCGCCCCACCGACCGAACGCGTCCCCACGGATGTGCCCGACTTGGCCCCGCCCACCGTAATGCGGCGCGTGACCACAGGTTTGAGCGCCTGTTGTGGCGCGCCGAGGGCAATCTCGCGTTTGAGAGTGGGGATGATGTCGATCACATCCATGCCAACGCCGATCCTTTTATTGCCTTCTTGGCGCAGTGCAGAGACCACGGAGACCACGGCCAAGCGCCCACCGTCATAGGCCAGAACGGGTGAACCGGACGAGCCATAGGTGATGTCGCAATCGAAGGTCATCACGCCGCTTTTGAACTTTTTCAGCACGTTACAGGCACGTTGAATTGAGAGGGTCGAATTGCGCCCGCGCCCGTAAGAGGCAACCATGAGTTCGCCGCGCGAGGTGCGCACACGGTGGATTTGGAACGGTTGGATCAGCGCACGGGCCACGGGTTTATCCAACTGGATCAGCGCCACATCGCGGGCAATATTGGCCGTGCTGATACGGCCGTCTTCTTCCTGTTTGAACCCTGACGCATAGGCCACGGCACGCCCTTTGGAGGCGGCGATATAGTCCCCATTGCGCAGGCCTGCGCGGAACGTGATTTTGTTGGCGGCGATCTTTTGCCCGTTATCATCAAGCACACAGTGCGCCGCGGTCAGCACAAGATCCTGTTCGATCAGCGCCCCCGTGCAGGTGCCATGCCCCGCCATATCGAGACGGCCAACGGCTTCCCATCCGATCAACTCGGCGCGACGGTCCACGCGGTCCAACTCGGACGGCAGGCTATCTGCGGCGAGGACCGCATTCGCAGAAAATACAGCAATGAGGGCACAGAGAAAGGAAGCGATACGCATAGGTGTCCCTTGGGTTTGTGAAAAGAACCAAGGGCAAGATCGCGTCAGAATGGGGCAAGAGTGAGGAGGACGCGCGGCGAAGACGGGAAATTCCCCACCGCGCACCGGATCAGGATTTGAGCTTCGTGCCGCGTCTGAACAGCACCCAGACCCACAAGACCACCGCCGCAGTCACGGAAGAAACCACCGCGAGGCCGAGCCACGGCGAGCTGTCCGATTGCCCGATCACGCCATAACGCACCCCGTCGATGAGATAGAATACGGGGTTAAGATGGGTAAGAACGCGGAACCAATGCGGCAGGTTTTCCACCGAATAAAACGTTCCCGACAAGAACGACAGTGGCGTGATGATAAAGTTGGTGATCGCTGCCATCTGGTCAAATTTCTGACTGACAACCCCCGCCATAATTCCGAGCCCGCCGAGCAAAAGTGCGCCAAGCGTGATGAAGGTCAGCGCAAAGAACGGATGCGCGAGGCCAAGCCCGACGAACAACGCCATGGCCGACCAGATCGCCACAGCAACGATCAATCCACGCACCAATCCGCCCGCGAGATAGCCCAGAACCAGTTCGATAGGCGAGAGCGGCGGCATGAGCGTATCGACGATATTGCCCTGAACCTTTGAGATCACAAGCGACGAGGATGTGTTGGCAAAGGCATTCTGGATCACCGTCATCGTCAGGATGCCGGGGGCCAGAAAGTGGATGAAGGGCACGCCCATCACCTCACCACGGCTCGGACCTATGGCAAGTGTAAAGATGGTCAGGAACAGACCCGCCGTCACCAAAGGCGCGGCCAGTGTCTGAGTCCACACGGCAAGAAACCGGCGGATTTCACGGTGCGCCAAAGTGCGCAATCCAAGCCAGTTGACGCGACCGAACCGCCGCACACCCATCGCAATCTCGTTTGTGCCTGTTTCCATCACCGAAATCCTCTGATAAACCTTATGTCTGTCCCGTTTGCGTGCTTGTAACCGCTCGCACGCCGTTTAAATAGAGGGACAAGAGAATTCTACAAACAGTGCGCGCGCACAAGTGTGTTGCGTGACTGAATGTGACAGATTGCGGGGCCACCGCGATTTATACAGATGCTAAGGAAGACACTATGTCCTGGACCGATGAACGCGTCGAGATACTGAAGAAAATGTGGGGCGAGGGTCAATCCGCCTCGCAAATCGCCAAGGAACTCGGCGGTGTGACGCGAAATGCGGTCATCGGCAAGGTGCACCGTTTGGGTCTGTCCAATCGGGCTGGATCGGGAGCCGCCGCCAAAACGGCAGCACCGAAAGCCAAACCTGCGACCCCTGCCGCAGCGAAGGCCAAGCCCGCCGCGCCAAAGGCCAAAGCGAAACCCGCAGCGGCCAAGCCCGCCGCGATGGACAATGAGCCCAAAACAGAATCAGCGACGCCAAAAGCCGTACCGCACAACCGTCGTCAGATCATTCCCGCAGGCCAACCCCTGCCACCTCAGCCCTCGACCAACGAAATTCCTGCCGAGGCTTTGGCCAAGGTGAACGAAGTCGAGAAGAAGGCCAAGAAAATCTCCGTGATGGATCTGACCGAAAAGACCTGTAAATGGCCAATCGGGGACCCCGCCACGGATGCCTTCTGGTTTTGCGGCCTGCCTTCGCAACCGGGCAAGCCCTATTGCGAGGCCCATGTCGGCGTGGCGTTCCAGCCGATGTCGGCGCGCCGTGACCGCCGCCGCTAAACCCGCACCACAACAATCAATGCCAAAGCCGTCCTTCGGGGCGGCTTTTTTATACGCCCTCAAAGCGCGAAAACGCGTACCCTTATGTGCGCGGGCGACGGGCGTCAATTACATCACGGTGGTTCAAAATCACATGATGCCCCCCTATCTTGGCAGGACGCACTGAACAGAAAGGCCCGCACATGGCCCCTATCATTTCCATCAAAGAGCTGACCAAAAGCTATTCAAACGGGTTTCAGGCGCTCAAAGGCGCCACCCTCGACATTGAAAAAGGCGAGATCATCGCCCTGCTCGGCCCCAATGGCGCGGGCAAAACCACCCTGATCGGCGCGGTCTGCGGCCTCGTCAAAATCACGTCGGGATCAGTCACCGTCGGCGGATTTGACGCCGTGACACAGCCCCGCGACGCGCGGCGCATGATCGGCCTCGTGCCACAAGAAATCGCCCTCGATATATTCGAGACCGTCTGGAATTCGGTGAAATTTTCGCGCGGGTTGTTCGGCTGTCCTCCCGATGATGCCTATCTCGAAAAGGTGCTTAAATCCCTGTCCTTGTGGGACAAAAAGGATGAACAGAACCGCGCCCTTTCGGGCGGGATGAAGCGTCGCGTGATGATCGCAAAGGCGCTAAGCCACAATCCTGAAGTCTTGTTCCTCGACGAACCAAGCGCGGGGGTCGACGTTGCTCTTCGCCGCGACATGTGGGAGGTGGTACGTGGATTGCGCGAGGATGGCGTGACCGTCATCCTCACAACGCACTACATCGAGGAAGCCGAGGAAATGGCCGACCGCGTGGCCGTCATCAACAAGGGTGAAATTTTGCTGGTCCAAGACAAGGATGCGCTGATGCGCGCCTTTGGCAAGAAACATCTGGTGATGGACCTCAGCGCGCCGCTTGCCGCGCTGCCTGCGGGACTTGAGGCCTATGACCTCACCCTGTCAGAGGACGGCACGCAATTGACCTACGCCTATGACATCAATGCGGAGCGCACCGGGCTGACGCGGATGATCGCGGATTTGGCCGAGCGCGGCGTTTCCGTCCATGATCTGGCCAGCCGCGAACACTCTCTCGAAGAGGTGTTTCTCACCTTGGTTGAGGACGCGCCCGCCGCGACACAGGAGGCCACAGTATGAACTGGCTCGCAATCAAATCCATCTATCGCACTGAAATGTTGCGTTTCTTTCGCACACTCAGCCAATCCATTATCTCGCCCGTTCTCTCCACAGTGCTGTATTTCGTCGTCTTTGGCGCGGCCATTGGCGGGCGCATCGATACTGTGAACGGCATCGAATATGGCGCTTTCATCGTGCCGGGTCTGGTGATGCTCACCGTGTTGCAAAACGCGCTTTCCAATGCCTCCTTCGGGATTTATTTCCCGAAATTCACCGGCACGATATTCGAGCTGTTCACCGCACCGATCAACTACGTCGAGATTGTGATCGGCTATGTCGGGGCGGCGGCGACCAAATCGCTGTTCATCGCGATCATCATCCTGATCACTGCGAACTTCTTTGTCGATCTGCCCGTGGCGCACCCGTTTTGGGCCGCGGCGTTTTTGATCCTCACCGCCATTAGTTTCTCGCTGATGGGATTCATTATCGGGATATGGGCGGGCAATTTCGAGCAGTTGCAAATCTTCCCGCTGTTGATCGTCACGCCGCTCGTGTTCTTGGGCGGGGCGTTCTATTCCGCCGATATGTTGCCGGGCGTTTGGCAGGTCGTGGTGAAATTCAATCCCGTCCTCTATCTGATCTCGGGGTTCCGGTGGTCCTTCTTTGAAGTGGCCGACGTGCCCGTGGCGGTCTCCATCGGGGCCATCACGCTGTTTCTGGCGATCTGCTTGGGCTTCATCGGATGGATTTTCAAAACGGGCTGGCGGATAAAAGAATGATCTAGGGCGGAAAACCGAAACAGTTTCCTATTTTACGCACAGAATTGTGCGCAGAAATACCAATCAACCGAAACTCGTGTGCGCGGGCGAACAGACTTTGTTTGCCCGCGTCGAATTGTCTAACGGCGCAAAAGACCTAAATCTCTGGGTAGTGCAACCAAACGCAATGCAACCCAACAACAAATGAGACATTCAATGAAAACGCTTCTCCTCGCTTCCGTCGCCGCTCTCGGCCTGTCCTCCGCCGCCCATGCCGAAGCTGTCCCCTATGTGTTCGACGCTTCGCACAGCCAGATCGTGTTTGAATACAACCACCTTGGATTCTCCAACACCGTCGGCGTGTTCTCGGGCTTTGATGGCAACATCCAGTTTGACGAAGAAGACCCTGCGGCGTCCTCTGTCGAGGTCTCCTTTCCCACCGATAGCCTCTATACAGGCTGGGACGAACGCACCACGCACTTCCTGAGCGGTGACTTCTTCGGCGCCGAAGAGAACCCGACGATCTCTTTTGTCTCCACTTCCATCGAGGTGACAGGCGAGAACACGGGCGTGATCACGGGCGACCTGACCCTCAACGGCATCACCAAGCCCGTGTCGCTTGACGCTGTGCTGAACCAGAAGGGCGATCATCCAATGGCAGGTAAAGCATGGCTCGGCTTTGACGCGACAACCACCGTGCTGCGTTCCGAGTTCGACATGGGTATGTTCACACCGTTCGTTGCAGACGAAGTGGCCGTGAACATTTCCATTGAGGCCATGCGCGCCGAATAAGCCGCCAGTCTCGTATAACGGCTCAAACAAGATAGGCCGCTCCTGCGAGGGAGCGGCCTTTTGTGTGCGTGAGGTAGAGGTGGGCTACGCCGCGTGACGTGTTGCGCCCTAGTCGGCGCGGGTGGCGGTGAGGTTTACCGTGACCGTGACGCCAAAGCCCACCGTGCTTTCATCGGTATAGCCCGCGCCCATCCCGAAATCGCGGCGGTCCAGTTCGACCGAGCCCGTCATCGTGGCCACATCCCCGTCGACCAACAGCTCAAACGGCAAGGTTACGGGCACAGTCGCGCCCGCAAGGGTCAGATTGCCTACGGCGTGATGGGCCTCGCCTGTGCGGGTGATGTCGGCGGCAAAGGTCGCGGTGCTATAGGCCGCAACGTTGAAGAATTCCTCGCTCTTGGCATTATCCGTCACAGAGCCGAGGGTGAGCGTGGTGGTGTCGATATTGACCGTCACAGCCCCGATGCCCGTGGTGTCGTCATAGGTGATCGCGGCGGACCACGTGTCGAAATGGCCTTCGACGGGGGTGCCCATTTGCACGACGGAGAATGTCAGATCGCCATTTTGCACTTCCCATGTCGGCCCATCGGCGGGAACGACAGATGCCGCCTTGCCCGTCACTTCCGCCCTTGCACCCTCTGCCTCAGGCGCGGGGGTGGAGGGGGCGGCAAAGAGGGCCACGCCCAGAACAATAATCCAAAGACCCACCGCCAAAAGAGGCGCGGCGCGTCCGTGCGTGGCGGAGGCATCGCCCGCGTCCCGTCCGTGGCTCATCCGTGCCAAGGTCGCGTCCTTATCGATGATTTGGTGTTTGAGTGCGCCCGCGATATGCGCCGCAATGCTCAGAATGATCACCCACGCAGACAGGCCATGCACGGCCCCCGCAGTATGAGCCACGGCCTCGGATTTCGGCACGAAGGGCAAGCCCTGTCCGAACGGCCACCAGATCGGGGCAAAGCCGCTCTCGGCGGCGTGCATCACCCATCCCGACAGCGGCATGATGAGGATCGCACCATAGAGCGCCCAGTGGACCACTTCGGCGGCGAGTGTCTCGGCTCGGCGTTCCGGGTGTAGCGGCACGGGGCGCGGTTGTGTCACCGCCCAACCGATGCGCAAGATCGCAAGCAACAGCACCGTAATGCCGATGGTTTTATGCGCCGAGTAAATCGTTTGTAGGCGGGCAACCGTGTCGGCATTGCGCGGCGTGTTATCCCCGATTAGGCCAAGGGCAATGGCGGTCAGGATCAGAAGCGCGATGCTCCAGTGAAAGAAACGAGCAAGCGAGCCGTAGCGCGTAGCGGTGTTGGTCAACATGAGGTGGTCCATCTGATATGTATTTATTGGCGAAGGTACGTTGTGATCCGTGCCTCTGCATCCTTTGTGCGCGCACAGAAACTGTGCAATGCGGCGACATCCGTGCGGAATACACAGAACCGCTCTCCCTTCCCGCGCGACCACATTGCGGCTAAAAGCGGTCCATGAGCACAAATCCTCCGAATCTCCGCCCCGATCTGGCCCCTAAGCCTATGTTTGATGTCACCGCCCGCGACGGTCAACCGACCATTGGCATGGTGTCCCTTGGCTGCCCAAAGGCCTTGGTCGACAGCGAACGCATCCTGACGCGGCTGCGTGCAGAGGGCTATCAGATCGGGTCCGATTATGCGGGCGCGGATGCGGTGATTGTGAATACCTGCGGGTTTCTGGATAGCGCCAAGGCCGAGAGCCTTGAGGCCATCGGTGAGGCGCTGAACGAGAACGGAAAAGTGATCGTGACGGGCTGTCTCGGCGCGGACCCTGAATACATCACAGGCGTTCACCCCAAGGTTCTGGCCGTGACTGGGCCGCACCAATACGAGCAGGTTCTCGACGCGGTGCATGGCGCAGTGCCGCCCGCGCCCGATCCGTTTATTGACCTGTTGCCCGCAAGCGGTGTGAGCCTGACACCGCGCCATTTCAGCTATCTAAAAATCTCCGAGGGCTGCAACCACGCCTGTAAATTCTGCATCATCCCCGACATGCGCGGCAAGTTGCAGTCGCGTCCCGTTCATGCGGTGCTGCGCGAGGCGGAGAAGCTGGTGGAGGCAGGCGTCAAAGAGTTGCTCGTGATCTCGCAAGACACCTCAGCTTACGGGCTTGACCGTCGCTATGACACCCACCCGTGGGCCCCGAAAAATGGCGATGCCCGCGAGGTGCGCAGCCACATCACTGACCTGACACGCGAGTTGGGACAGTTGGGTGCTGCGGACGATCTTTGGGTGCGCTTGCACTACGTCTACCCCTACCCGCATGTGCGCGAGCTGATCCCGCTCATGGCGGATACATCGAATGCGGTTTTGCCCTATCTCGACATTCCCTTCCAACACGGCCACCCCGATGTGCTCAAACGCATGGCGCGTCCGGCGGCCTCGGCCAAGGTGCTCGACGAGATCGCGGCGTGGCGGGCCGATTGCCCCGAGATCACCCTGCGCTCGACCTTTATTGTTGGCTATCCTGGGGAGACCGAAGCCGAGTTCCAATATCTGCTCGACTGGATGGACGAGGCACAGCTCGACCGTGTGGGCTGTTTCAAATACGAGAATGTCGCGGGCGCTCGCTCGAACGCGCTCCCCGATCACGTGGATGAGGCCGTCAAACAAGAACGTTGGGAGCGGTTCATGGAGAAGGCTCAGGCCATTTCCGAAGCCAAATTGGGGGCCAAAGTCGGCCAGACCATGCAGGTTATCGTGGATGATATCGACGAAGACGGCATCGCCACCTGCCGCACCAAAGCCGACGCACCAGAGATCGACGGCAACCTGTTCATCGACGAAGGGACCGAGGGCCTGAGCGTTGGGGATTTGGTGCGCGTCGAAGTGGACGAAGCGGGCGAATACGACCTTTGGGGGCAACTGCGCCACGACGGATAAAGCCCCCTCCCCGTCGCTCAAACTGTGATCTCTTAACCTTTCGCTCATATCCCCGAGGGTATGATTGGACAGGTGTAGAACGCACATTCGAGAGATCGACGGGGAGCCTCGGGAATGAAGGCCATTTTTTACATCGGGCACCACAAGGTTGGCTCGACGTCCTTACAAAAGTTTTTGTCTGAAAACGCCTACGCGCTGCTAAAATCAGGCATTTTATACCCCGCCGTCGAAAGCCGCGGATTGGCGCATATGACCCGCAATGCACTTGCGGGGAAAGATACGGAAACCGACCTGCCGATCAACCTGCGCGAGCCACATAACGCCTTGGCCTTTCGAATGCTGTCACAGCTCGAGGGCGTAACGGTGCCGCCGTACCATAAAGAGCTGCCCGCAACGCCACAGATGAAATTTGCGCTGCGCAACCAGATTGCCGAGTTGGAGCCGCATACGGTGATCCTATGCTCTGAGGTGATGTCGAATTTCGGGGTGTTAGCCCCCGATATGATCGACCAGCTTATGCGGATGTTCGACACCTCGGATCTCGATCTTTACTGCACACTGCGCCGTCCCGACGACTACCTTGCCTCGTGGCACGGTCAGCGGTTGAAGTTTAACCACAAGATGCGCCCCTTGCGCGGGGGGGCAACTGCAAACTATTTCGAGGGCATCCATTTCGATTATGAAAAGATGCTCCGCCCTTGGGTCGAGAAATGCCCACATGCGACCCTACATATACGTTCCTATTCGGACGTCGTGGCCTCGGGTGGTTCTGTTGAAGATTTTGTGGCGCAGGTGCCTGTCACCTTTCCAAAGAAGCTCAAGACAACTGCCTCTGCGAACCCCTCCATCCCGCGGGCCCTGATGGAGTTTGCCCGCATCGGCAACCATAACCTGTCTCCCGAAGACGCTCATTTCCTGCGCCAGTTTCTGATCCGCGCAGGCAGTTCGATGGACATCCCGCCTAATGGCGAGGTTGAATTGTTCGGCGCCGAAAATCGCGCATTGATGATGGACGCCTTCGCGCCCATTCATGCCTACCTGTCCCAAATCACCGGCAAGGACGCATTTTTCGCTGATATTGCAGACATGGCTCATGTGCGCCCTGTGTCCGAACGTGAGGCCAATGAACAGGGGCTGCGCCAGATTCTTATGGCACTTCAGCACACCACCATCCCCGACAACATCCGCGCCTTTTTTGAAACATTCGAATTCTCGGACGAGTACCAATTACCGGAAACGCACTTATGACACGCACAACTCTCCAATCCCTGATGTGGCCCGAAGTCGGTTTGAACACCGAAGTCGACACCTACATGCGCCTGTTGGAGGGATCTGCCTTCTCACTACGCGATCAGAAGATTCTGTTTGGGGAGAAAGGTCAGGCAGAGTTCAGCACCTATGCAAACCTGTTCAACATCGGCAAATGGAAACGTTGCTGTGCGCTCAACGATTTGGCCCTCACGCTTGAGGGGGAAGGCACATTTGAACTCGTTGTCTTCAACGCACCCCGTCATCGCTCGTGGCGTCTTTTGGCCAATGAGGTCATCACTCTGAAGGCAGGCGAGCCTTTGACCACCACGCTCGACATCTCGGGCACGGCTTTTTCAACATCAGTGATCTTCTTCAAATTGCGAGCCTTAAGCACGGACGGGAAACTGTCCGCAGCCCGTTGGGAAACAGAACAAGCGCCCCTACGCACGCCCGAATTGTGTCTCGCCATCACGACGTTCAAGCGCGAAGAAGCCGTGGCCAAAACCGTTTCGCGCTTTAATCAGTTCTTCGAGACATCGCCCTTGGCCGATCACATCCACCTTGCTGTTATCGACAACGGCCAAAGCACGGACTTGGGCTCAACCGACAATATTACCGTGATCCCCAATGAAAATCTGGGCGGCTCGGGCGGTTTTGCACGTGGCCTGCTTGAGGCCAAATCACGCGGGGCGAGTCATTGTTTGTTTATGGACGATGACGCCTCAACCCATATGGAATCCATTGAGCGGACATGGATGTTCCTCGCCTATGCCACCGACCCAAACACAGCCGTGGCAGGGGCGATCACCGATGCCGATGTAAAATGGCGGCTATGGGAAAACAGCGCGGTCTTCAAAACAGTGTGCCAACCAAAATTCTGCGGTTTGGACCTGCGTGACCAGCACAGCGTTCTGGCGATGGAATACGACACGACCCCGCGCCGTGCGCCCAATGCCTATGGAGGATGGTGGTATTTCGCTTTCCCCGTCGAAAGCGTGGAGCATATGCCCTTCCCCTTCTTTGTGCGTGGGGACGACGTCAGCTTCAGCCTCGTGCATGACTTTGACATCGTCACTCTGAACGGTGTTGTGTGTTTTCAGGATGACAACTTTTCCAACAAGGAATCCCTACACACGCTCTACCTCGACTTGCGCAGCCACCTCGCGCATCACATGGCGATTCCGCATATGGATATCGGGCGCAAGGCCACTTTGAAAATCGCCGCGCGATTTGTGCTGCGTTCCATCGTCCAATGCCATTACGAGACAGCTAGGGCGCTCAACATGTCCTTTGCCGATTTCATGGAAGGCCCAGATTTCTTCGCGAAAAATGCAGATATGGCCAAGCGTCGCGCCGATCTGACCGCGATCCGCCATGACGAAACTTGGGTTGATACCGTGTCCCTGCCCGAGCCAAGCAAACGCCGGTTCAACCCCGACAAAGGCTGGCTGCGCAGGTTGATGAAATTCACGTTGAACGGCCATTTTATTCCGTTGTTCAAACGCTTTGGCGACCATGTCGTCATCGACGCAGGATTGCGCGGCCAACTCCACGCCATATGGGGTGCAGCTCAAATCACCTATGTCGACACCGACAATCGCAAACACATGACCGTGCGCCATTCAAAGCGCAAAATGGCCCGCGAACTGTGGACCTTTCTACGGCTTGCATGGACGTTCTGGCGCAGCTACGCGCCCCTAAAAAAATCTTGGCAGTCGGGGTATTCAAACTTCGCAAGCGAGGCATTCTGGCAGGAGAAGCTGGCACCATCCCTAACCAATGGAACCCACGCAGAGCCGGAGGTCGAACATGCATAAGCCCAAGACAGGCCGTTTGATCATCCACGCGGGAGACCACAAACTTGAATCCACAGAGCTTCAAACAGCTCTCGCAACACAGCGCGTGTCTCTGGTCGGCCAGTCGCTATATTACCCGGGAAACAGCGATCACACCTCGCTATACCATCAGTGGAAGCAGAAAGATGCGTCCACACTCAACACCCTGTCCCGAGGCATTCAAAATGTGTCCGCTGACGTGACTATCCTTTCCGGTGAATGGCTTGAGGACGCGCCTGCACGGTTTTTGAAATCCGTTCTGGACGGCCATCTGGCCGCGACCTGTGAGGATTACAAAATCATCACCTATGTGCGACCTCACGCGGCGCGTTTCATTGCGACGCGCGTAGAACAAATCAAATCCGGTTTCCACCCCGAAGAGACGCTTGATCAATTTTTCGAACGCAGCCTCGCCAACAAACGCTTCTTTTATGCGCCCCGCTACACCGATTGGCGCAGCACATTTAACGATGCGTTCGTCGTCCGGCCACTGATCGAAACCCAACTTCAGGGCGGTTCAATTGTGACCGATTTCATGACAACCATTGCGGATGGGCAGCCCTTTAAAGTGGCGGAAATGGCTACAACCGATCCGAAGCTCAATCTGCGCGACTTGATGGTTCTAAAACTGGTCCACAGACGCACCAAATCGCTAGATCGCGCCGATCATATCGGTTTAGGACGATCCATAGCACGTCACATGAGAGCCTTGGGCAGCTTCGAAAGCGAGCCTTTGCGGATACATAAGTCATTGGCGGAAGCGATTGCCAAAGCCTATCGCGAACACGCGCAGACCGTGGACAGGCTCCTGTTTGGTGGCAAAAAGGTACTCGAGGCAGAGTTGGATCGCGCCATTGATACCGCGCTGCCTCAGCCACAAAGCCTACGCCCTGCCGACCACCTGAGCGCAGACGAGCGCCGCACTATTCTGGCCTTGGCGGACATGGTGCATGAATTGAGCGGAAACGGAAAGAATTGGAACTTCCATTTCCGCAAAACCCACGCCGCGGCATTGGCAAACTAATTTCAACGCTCATCAAGCCCGCACAACCCGTTGATTCAGATCAGGGATAGGAATTATGGCCCTCGGCAAAACAAAAACTTTGGTACTTCACACTGGCGACCATAAAACGGGATCAACCTCGATCCAATACGCATTGGCGGCGGGGCGCATCCGCCTCACGGGCCGTACGCTGTGCTATCCCTCACGCCTGGCCCATAACCATCTTGCGGTGAGATTTAGAAATCCCCAAAGCCCTGATGCCGCCGCACAATTTAACCCATTGGCCGAAACCATTGGCAAAAAAGCAGCAGACGTCTCAGTTATTTCGGCAGAGCACCTTGAGGGCGCAAAACCCGAAAACGTCAAAACTGTATGGAACACCTACTTCACCAAAGTAGCCGAGCAACTTCGCATCGTCTCATATGTACGCCCTCACGCATCGCGCACGGTTTCCACCTGCGCCGAAGTGATCAAAGTCGGGGCCTTTATGGGCGACTCGCTTGAAGAGTTTTTCGACAAGCGCAACATGACAAAGCGCTTGAACTATACGCCACGTTGCCAATCGTGGCGTAAGGAGTTCGGGGAGGCCTACACGCTGCGCCCCTTTGTGCGAAGTGAGTTGCATGAGGGATCGGTCGTGGCAGATTTCCTCAAGTCGGCGCTAGGCGACACCGATTTCACAATCGAAACGGGAAAATCAGCCAATGAGTCTTTGTCCCTGAAAGATCTGATGGTCATCAAACTTGTGCATCAGAGTTTTCAAGACCAATCCACTCATGTGCGGTTGGGAATGGGATGGGCCCTCGCCCGTCACCTCAATGCGCATGAAAGCTCAAAGGGTGAAAAGCTTGCCCTGCACAGATCACTGGCAGAAAAAATCGCCACGGTCTTTCGAAATGATGCAAAGGCGATGGATGCGGAGTTCTTCGACGGTCGCCCGCTTTTGCAAGACGCCCTCGACCGCTCAGTTGAGACCTCCATTGCCGAACCACAAAGTCTGCGCATTGAGGATCACCTGAGCCCCGCTCAACAACGCGATGTCGCCGCGATGGCCCTGACCATGCGAGAGATGTTCGACAATGGGAGCGGTTGGCAGGGCTATTTGCGAGAAAACAAGATCAAGGCCATTAGCTCGCTTTAAACCGCCTGTCCCCGCCCGCGGCACACTTTCTGTAAGAAGGGTGGAGTTAGAGCGGGGAAATGACAAAGGCTGGGGTCTGTTTGCCCTGCGCCAGGAACACATCCGCCGTGTCGAGCGCTTCGCGGATGGTCACATCCATATCGAGATAACGGTAGGTGCCCAACCGCCCGACAAAGGTAACGCCACGCGTCTCTTCGGCCCGTTTGATGTATTCGGCCAAGAGAGCTTTCTCTTTCACCTGACGAATGGGGTAATAGGGAATGTCGTCGGGACCGCAGTCCCGTGAGAACTCACGATAGCAGACCGATCCCTCATGGCTTTCCCACGGCGAGAAATGCTTATGCTCGGTGATGCGGGTATAGGGCACATCGACCTCACCGTAGTTCATCACAGCGCACCCTTGGTAATCACCCTCAAAGTTGAACTTTTCGAAATCGAGCGTGCGGTAGCCAAGGCGGCCCAGTTCGAAATCGAAGTACCCATCAAGGGGGCCAGAGTAGAACACGTGATCAAAACCGGCAGCAGCGTCGCGATCGAATTCGGTGTTCAGATGCACAGTAATCCCGTCGTGATCCAGAATACGTTCGATCATCGCGGTGTAGCCGTTTTCTGGCATCCCTTGGTATTTATGGAAGAAATAGTTGTCGTCGTAGTTAAATCGGACGGGAAGGCGTTTCAGGATCGAGGCGGGAAGTTCGGAAGGTTGAATGCCCCACTGTTTGATCGTGTAGCCTTTAAAAAACGCTTCATAGAGGTCATTGCCCACCAAACGCTGGGCCTGTTCCTCAAACGTCTGAGGGTCGGTAATCGTGGTGTCCGCCTGTGTCTCGATAAAGGCCTTTGCCTCATCGGGACGCATGGTCTTTCCGTAGAACTGATTGATCGTATGCAGGTTGATCGGCAGGGAAAACACTTGCCCTTGCGATGTGGTTTTTACACGGTTTTTGAAGGGCATGAAGGTTTCGAACCCGTTGACGTAATCCCAAACCTCGGCGTCATCTGTGTGAAAAATATGCGGCCCATAGACATGAACCATCACGCCCGTCTCGGGGTCGCGCTCGGTGTGGCAATTGCCGCCGACATGGGAGCGGCGTTCAACGACTGTAACTTCGTGACCTGCCTCTGCGAGCTTCCGCCCGATCACAGCCCCCGACAGCCCCGCGCCGACCAACAAGACTTTCATACCCACCTCGTTTGTCCAGTGTTTCGTCCTGAGACAATGTGGCGGGACTTTGGTTTCAAAGCCGTTAACCAAGAACAGAAAATGAGAGGAAAATGGCGGCGTGTAAGTTAGGTCATCTTGGGGAGGAGGGGGGGGCGTTTTCAATAAGATACCAAATAATCTATGAAACTCTATTTGCTCCTGCTGAGTTCGAGACTGAGAGTGAAGGAACATTTTGCATCGTAATTGCCTGACTGAGTGCCGCCGTTCACAATATGTGCAGACTCGGGTGCTCCTCTTGACGTCGCTGAGAACCTTCCTCACTCTCCCAACCAAACGGAGATCCCCATGACCAAGACATACCAAGAGCTGCTCACTGAGGCCTATGACCAGATCACCACGATTCCGACCGAGATTGCGGTGGACTTGGTGGACGATCCTGACACCTTGATTGTCGATCTGCGCGACAGGCGGGAGTTGGAGCGGGAGGGCAAGATTGCGGGGGCGTTTCATTGTCCGCGCGGGATGCTTGAATTCTGGATTGATCCGAGCAGCCCCTACCACAAACCCGTCTTGGCGGAGGCAAAACAGATCGTGTTTTACTGTGCCTCTGCGTGGCGCTCGGCCTTGGCCACCAAAACCGCGCAGGACATGGGGTTTGACAATGTCGCCCATATCGAGGGCGGGTTTTCGGCGTGGCGCGACGTGGGCGGCGCGGTGGAACAGGTCGCCGCAAAATAGCGTGGGCTTTCGACCCATCCGCGCTAGATGAGCGTCATGACACAGACCGACACACATCCCGCAGAGCCGCCAATGTTGGGCCAAGACACCCCGAAAGACACCGCCGTGTTGTTCAATGCGCAGTGTCCGATCTGTTCCTTCGAGATTGGGCATTACGCGGCCTATGCCGACAAAAACGCCCTGCCGATCCGCTTTGACGACCTCAGTTGCGCCGCACAGGCATGGGGTATTGATGCGGATCAGGCGGCGCGGCGGTTGTACGTGATCCATGACGGGGCGCTCATGTCGGGGATGCCCGCGTTTCGGGTGCTTTGGGCGCAGATGCCGCGCTTCCACTGGCTGGCGCGGATCACGGGGTGGCCGATTGTGCGCCCTGTGACGGTGTTCCTCTATGATCGGGTTTTGGCACCGACCATCTATCGGTGGCATATCCGGCGTCAGGCCCGCAAGACGCGTCAAAGCTGATCAAGGTAGTGGCGCACCGCCGTTTGCACGTGGCGGAAACGATCCCCGCCGAGGTGTTTGCCGCCATACCACCGCGTCACCACAACGATATGATCGGTGAGCCCTTCGCGCTCCAACATCCGCACGATCACCATGCCCGCGCCGCTTTCGCCGTCATCGTTTTTGATCGGGCCGTCTGCGCCGATAAGGCCCCATGTGTTGTGGGTCGCTTTGGCGAACTTCTTGGTCTTGCACAGGGTTTTGACAAAGGCTTTGGCCGCATCGGCGTCGGGGCAAGGCCCACCCGAGACGGCGTATTTCGATCCACGGTCGGTAAGGATATTGTCGAAAACCTGCATGGGGTCTGTGTAGCGGGGTCAGCCGATGAGTACCACCACCCACGCCACACCCACCGCAAGCGAGGTCACGAACACGCCCGCCGATCCTGCGTCTTTGGCGCGTTTGGCGAGCGGGTGTTCCTCGGTCGAAATGTAATCCACGGCGTCCTCAATGGCGGTGTTGAACAGTTCAGCGACAAGCACCAACAGCCCAAGCGCGAGGATCAAACCTCGTTCCCCCGCCGTCAGATCAAGCACACAGGCCAGCAGCGCCGAGGCGAGATTGGCCCAGACCCAAGAGCGAAAAGAATGTTCGCCCACCCAAGTGGCGCGTATCCCCTGAAGGCTCCAGATCGTGCGCAAGATGAGCCGTTTGTAGGTGTAGATCAGCTTTTGCATTCTGCCTGCCTCATTGTCCGTGTGTCGTGGCGCATAGGTTCGGAAATGGCGATGCTTGGCGCAAGGTTTTTTTAGAATTTTCTCCGGCACGCGCGACGGGATATGCGGGCCAAACCGTATAATGGGCATAAGAAATTCATAGAAAGCCGAAAGCCATGTCTATCAATTCAACCCTCCGCAAATTCGCGACACCACTCACCGTTGGGACCTTTCTCGTCACGGGCGTGACGGGAACGCTGTGGTATTTTCACATCGTCACCGATGCGGGTCGGTGGCTGCATGAGATCATCGGGTTGGTGATGATGGGAGCGGTGGCGTTGCACCTCATTCTCAACTGGCGTGCCTTTCTCACCTATTTCAAACGTCCCATCGCGCTTGTCTTGATGATCGGGTTTCTGGCCATGACCATCGGCGGCTACGTGATGCCTGAATCCGAGACAGAGGGCGGACCTCGCGGCGGCGCGGCAGCCATCATGATGCTCGGTGAAAAAGACCTCGCGACACTCGCCCCAGTCTTTGGCGTCGATGCTGACGGCCTTACCAGCAAAATGATCGCTGCGGGTTATGAGGACGCAACCGCGACAAGCACTGTGATTGATCTGGCTGGCGCAGAGCCTGGCAAGCTGTTGAGCGCCTTTGCAGTGATGGGCGAATAGACCTAACACAGACCAAGAACGGCCCTACACATGGCGGGCCGTTTTGCGTGCGATAGGATTGGAATCAGCCCGCGGCCTCACCCGACTGCGCCACCCGCAGGTAGTTCAACTCTTGGGTGTTGAGGCAATAATCGGGAGCAGCCTTTTGCGTCCCTTGGTGCTCCAGAAGCCACAAAATACACGGATCGTGTTTTGAACACCGTTCGCAGCGCGAGATCATCTCCGACAGTTCCGTGGCAGAGATATCGCCAGAGTTGACGGCCGTGGTAACATCGGTGCCAAGGCGCTCGGCCATGCCATGCAACAAACAGGCTTTTCCGGGTTTGATCGCGTCATTGATCATCGCTTATCTCTCCTTGCCCGCGTGGAGGGGGTTGCCTCAACACGCGCCATTTGTTCAAGCGCTTCCTTGTTTCGACAGTAACACGGGGCCAATCGTGCGCCCGTTTGCTTATGCGCTGCGATGAACTTGCTACAGATGTCGGGTGAGGAGCAGCTCTGGCAGCGATAAACGCGGTTGATCATCTCGAGCGGCGCGATGTCGCCACGGCGCACCGCCCCTGCCAGATCAACCCCGAGTGTTTCGGCCATCTCGCTCAAAAGCATCGAATGGCCTCGAAAGGTCGGATTTACAGACATTGGCATATCGGCCCCCTAACGTCGTCAGGCTATGGCCCGACGTTGCGCGGTCAAGACACCACGGGGATGGGTTGCGGACCTTGATCCGTGTCAAAGCCACCCGTTTGAAGCGGGGTTTGGCGTGATTTGGGCGGGATTGGTGCGTAGCAGGACAACGCGGCGTGGGCACAATAGGGCTGTGCCCTGCCTACATATTCGCCATCGTTCGCTTTACGGTCTCGATTCGTTGCGCATTTGGCGGGTGCGAGCCCAAGAACTGATCGCCCGGATCAGGAATACGCGCAAAATACTGTGCCCCGCGCACAGGGTTGTAGCCCGCACGGGCGGCAATGATGGTGCCCAACTGATCGGCTTCCAATTCATAGGCCTTGGAGTAGGTGCGTGAGCCAACCGTGGCGCCAAGGTTTTGCAAGGTTTGCAGGCTCTGCGCATCCGCGCCAAGCGCCGCGCCAAGCAGACCTCCGATCACCGCACCCGCAACAGCGGTGTCCTGTGTCCGTCCAAGGTGGCCGCGAATATGGTGCGCCGCCTCATGGCCCATGACAAAGGCCAATTCGTCAACGTTATGGACATCGGCAATCAATGCGACGGTAAAGGTGATGGTCGGTTGCCCGCTCTCCGTGACCGATTGATAGGCATTGGCGGGCGCATCGGCGCGACGATCCACAAGGATTTTGTAATCGCAATTCGCCTGTGGCGCACGGGCCCGACATTCGGCCTCGGCCACCGGTTCCATCCGGGCCACCACCGATGTGAACTGTGAAACGGTCACGCCCTTGCCCGTATTCGAGACGGGGTTTTCGGAGGGCTGCGGAGTAGAGGACGGTGGCGTTGAAACAGGTGTCACACAGGCCGACAGGCCAAGCGCGACACCAAAGGCAAGAACAAGACGGGAAGTGATCATGTGTTTGTCTACTCGAACTGCGTTTCCAAAGACGTAGTGTAGGCAGGTCAACGCCCCATTGCCAATCGCGAAGTCGTGACAACAAAGGACGGATCGCGCCCTAATCGCACAAGCGAAAAACCTTATCGCGCGAGGTTTCCCCTCGCACCAAGGTCAAAGTCGATTTAGCCCGCCCCATGGATTTTGCAAGCAGCTTAACCACCGCTTTGGTGGCCTTCCCGTCCTCAGGGACAGTCGTGACATAGACGCGCACAGCGGGGCCATCCTGACCTTGCTCCACCACGACCGTATTGCGTGAGGCTTTGGGTGTGACGCGCACCGACAGTTGGCCGTCCTTAACCGCATCATTGAGCGCCGTTTTCAATTCCGCTTTGTCCAATGGAGCATCCTGCGTGTTGCGATGTTGTATGCGATGTGGCCGATTATACGCCTGCGATTTGAGATAGGTAGCTTGAAATCACCTGTAAAAGCCACGACATAACAAGGCAGATAAAACCACGCACCGCACATCGCTTGCGAACACTCGCAACGTGACCGCAAAGGGACGCCCTATGCCGACATCAAACCCCGCCGCCCTCGACTTTTTGCTCACGCGCCGGTCACGGCCCGCAAAAACGCTCACCACACCTGTGCCAACGCGAGTGCAATTAGAGCCGATCCTGACTGCGGCAGCCCGCACACCCGATCACGGGAAACTGGAACCATGGCGCTTTATTGTGTTGGAGAACGCCGCCCTTGATCGTTTGGCCGATGAGGTGGTGCAATTGGGCGAGACGCTCGACTATCCCGCCGACAAGGTCGAAAAGAACGCCAGACAATTCGCGGACGGCCACCTCGCCGTTGTCGTTGTGGCCTCCCCCGTAGAGAGTGAAAAAGTTCCGCAGATTGAACAGCTCTATTCCGCAGGGGCCGTGTGCCTATCGCTTCTGAATGCCGCATTGGCCTCGGGATGGGGTGCTAACTGGCTATCGGGATGGGCCAGCCATGAGCGTCGTTTTTGTGAGGACGCACTTGGCCTTGCGCCCCATGAACAAATTGCGGGTCTGATCTACATCGGCACCGAAAGCTGTGCCCCGCCAGAACGCCCGCGTCCTGATCTGGGCGCCATTACCGAATGGGTAAGCGACTGATGTTTAGCGATTTTGCCAAGGCCTTGGCGCAGATGACAGACCCGCGTTTCCGTGCGGTCTTGGGTAAGGGGATCGGGCTGGCCCTCGCGCTTTTGATCGCCGTTTATATCGCCTTTGTCTGGGTGTTGGGGTTGTTCCTACCTGACACTGTGACGCTACCTTGGATTGGGGAAATCGGCCTCGGCCTTGCCCTCTCCATCGGCTCGTTCTTTGTGATGATCGGGCTATCGGTATTCTTGATGGTGCCTGTAGCTTCGGCCTTCACAGGTATTTTTCTCGACGAAGTTGCCGAAGCCGTAGAAGACCGCCACTACCCTGCACTGCCCCCAGCACCGCAGATGTCTCTGTCCGATACGATCATGGATTCGCTCGGATTTATGGGAGTATTGATCGCAGCCAACATCGTGGCACTTGCGCTTTATCTGCTGCTCAATATCGCCGCGCCGCTGATCTTTTGGGGGTTGAACGGCTATCTGCTGGGTCGCGAGTATTTTCAGATGATCGCCATGCGCCGCTTGGGCCGCGAGGGCGCAAAGGCCGCGCGAAAGCGGCACATGGGCGAGATTTGGGTCGCGGGCGCACTGATGGCGGTGCCGCTGTCGATCCCGCTTGTGAACCTGCTGATCCCCGTTTTGGGCGTTGCGACCTTCACACATATGTTCATGCGTCTTGAGGGGGACACGCCCCGCCCTACGCCGCGCTAGGCCCGTAGGTAGGGTCTTAGCTATCGGCAACAGACGGCAGGCGCGCGGTCCAGTCCAGATCGTGCCATGTCAGATCAGTTAACGTGATGAACGTCACCAGACATACCCAGATCACGCAGGTGACGAGGGTCACAATCACGGCCTTGCGGCGCGGATTGTAATTGGCTGGCGCCCCGTCATGGGTGCCTTCGACTTTCTCGCCCATGTCGCCTTGGGTCTTTAACCCGATGGGAAGCGCGATGAGCATGGTCATAAACCACGTTACCGCAAATAGAACTATTGCTGATGTTATCGCCATCGCGTTTCCCTCTTTGTCAGGTTCTTAAACTTGTTCTAGTTCGATCAAGCAGCCATTGAAGTCTTTGGGGTGCAAAAACAACACGGGTTTGCCATGTGCGCCGTTTTTTGGCTCGCCTGAGCCCAAAACCCGCGCTCCGTCGGCCTTGAGTCGGTCACGGGCCGCAAGAATATCATCGACCTCATAACACATATGATGGATGCCGCCCGCAGGATTCTTCTCCAGAAAGCCATTGATCGGAGAGTCGTCACCCAGAGGATAGAGCAATTCGATCTTGGTGTTGGGCAGCTCAATGAACACCACCGTGACGCCGTGATCAGGCTCGTCTTGGGGTGGATTTACCTTTGCGCCCAAGGTGTTTGCGTATTGCGCGGATGCGGCCTCAAGATCGGGCACTGCAATCGCAACGTGGTTGAGACGGCCAATCATGTCTCTCTCCTCTAGATAAAGCTCTCTAGGGGTAGGTTATCACCCCTCCCCCCAATGCTCGCAAGCGGCAAAGGCGCGCAGGGGCTAAAATCCACGTTAGGTTAACGGAGCGTTCACCATTCCTGCGTTTAGATTGGACAACCCAACCGGAGACCTGCCCAATGTCCGATATATTCGATGAATTTATACCCCCCCAAAAACCGACGCCACAGCGCCCGCTGCTTGGCCTTACTGTCCTTGTGGTCGAAGACAGCCGCTTTGCCTCTGAGGCTGTTCGCCTGTTGTGTCTGCGCTCGGGTGCTCGCATTCGCCGCGCGGATAGCTTGATGGCTGCGCACAAACATCTGGGGGTTTACCGCCCCAATGTGGCGATCGTGGATCTCGGCCTGCCCGACGGATCGGGCGCGGATCTAATAGACGAGTTGATCCATATGCACTCCCACGTGGAATGCGTCATCGGCATGTCGGGCGACAGCGATGCGCGCGCAACGGCTCTGGCAGCAGGGGCGCACGGATTTATCGAAAAGCCCATCGCCAATCTCGGCGCGTTTCAGGAAATGGTGTTAGATGCCCTGCCCGAGAGCGCTCGACCAAGCGGGCTACGGGCAGTCAACGACGAGACAATCGACCCCGACCCCATCGCGCTGCAAGACGACTTTTCCCATGTTGCGGACATCCTCACCGCACATAACGGTGACGAAATGCTCGACTACATCGCGCAATTCCTTGCGGGAGTTGCCCGCACGGCGGGCGACAGCGAAGTGGTCGAGGCGGCCCAGACCCTTGCGCGGCACCGTGAGGCGGGCAAACCCTACCGCACCGATGTGGCGCGTATTGCGGGACTTGTCCAAAATCGCATCACCATGAGCCAAGCGAGCTGAGCAGGCCTTAGTCGCCAAAGGCAAACGGCGCGAAGGTTGCCCCTCGCGCCGTTGTATTATTCGCACCGCCAAATCGGGACTGCGTCAGTCTTCGCGCGGGATGACGCGCAGGCTCAATTCGCGCAACTGTTCGTTTTGCGGATCGGACGGTGCGTTCATCATCAGGTCTTCGGCGCGTTGGTTCATCGGGAACATGATGACTTCGCGGATGTTATCCTCATCAGCGAGCAACATCACGGCGCGGTCGATTCCAAGGGCGCAGCCACCGTGGGGCGGTGCGCCGTATTGGAAGGCATTGACCAAAGCACCGAAGCGTTTGCGCACTTCCTCTTCGCCGTAACCCGCAAGTTCGAAGGCCTTGAACATGATTTCCGGCTTGTGGTTGCGGATCGCGCCAGACACCAATTCGTAGCCGTTACAGGCAAGGTCATATTGCCACCCCAAAACGTCGAGCGGATCGCCGTTGAGCGCATCCATTCCGCCTTGTGGCATCGAGAACGGGTTGTGCTCAAAATCGATTTTGCCAGTCTCTTCGTCCTTCTCGTAGATCGGGAAGTCCACAATCCACGCGAACTGGAAGCTGTCGCGCCAGTTTTCGTCTTCGGGCGCTTTGGGTGTTTCTTCCCAGATCACTGTACGCGCCTTGCCCGCAACACGTTCAAAGGCTTTAGGCTTGCCGCCGAGGAAGAAGGCCGCGTCGCCAACCTCAAGGCCGAGTTGTTGACGGATCGCCTCGGTGCGCTCTGGCCCGATGTTCTTGGCCAATGGGCCTGCGGCTTCCATGCCCTCGCCCTGATCACGCCAGAAGATGTAACCCATACCGGGCAGACCCTCTTGTTGCGCGAATTTGTTCATGCGGTCACAGAATTTGCGCGAGCCGCCTTTAGGGGCTGGAATGGCGCGGATTTCGGTGCCTTCATTTTCGAGCAAGGAGGCAAAGATCGCGAAGCCTGAGCCACGGAAATGCTCAGACACGTCCTGCATCTTGATCGGGTTGCGCAGGTCGGGTTTGTCAGTGCCATACCACAGCGCCGCGTCCTTGTAGGAAATTTGCGGCCAGTTGCGGTTGGCTTTGCGGCCCTTGCCGAACTCGTCAAACATCCCCGCGATCACGGGTTCCATCGTGTCGAAAATGTCCTGCTGCGTGGCAAAGGACATTTCCATGTCGAGTTGGTAGAAATCGGTGGGCGAACGGTCGGCACGCGGGTCTTCGTCGCGGAAACACGGTGCCACTTGGAAATACTTGTCAAAGCCGGACACCATGATCAGCTGTTTGAACTGCTGCGGTGCCTGAGGCAGGGCATAGAATTTTCCTGGGTGCAGACGTGACGGCACGAGGAAGTCGCGCGCACCCTCTGGCGAAGAGGCCGTGATGATCGGAGTCTGGAATTCATTAAAACCTTGATCCCACATGCGTTTGCGCAGATCGGCCACTACTTTGGAGCGCAGGATCATGTTTTGCTGCATCGCCTCGCGGCGCAGGTCGAGATAGCGGTATTTCAGGCGGGTTTCTTCGGGGTATTCCTGATCGCCAAAGACGATCAGCGGCAGTTCCTCGGAGGAGCCAAGCACTTCGAGATCGCGCACAAAAACTTCGATTTCGCCTGTGGGCAACTTATCGTTGACCAGCTCTGGATCCCGCGCTTTGACGTTGCCGTCGATGCGGATACACCATTCCGAACGCACCTTTTCCATGTCCTTGAACACAGGGCTATCGGGATCGCAAAGCACCTGAGTGACGCCGTAATGGTCGCGCAGGTCAATAAACAGGATGCCGCCGTGGTCACGGATGCGATGCACCCAGCCCGACAGACGGACGGTATCGCCGACGTTGGATTTGTTCAGTTCGGCGCAAGTGTGGCTACGGTAGGCGTGCATGTAATCATGTCCCTTTGGTCGATGTCTCTGTGACGTTCTGCGTCACGGACGCTTGCGCCGATACACAATTTGAGAGGCGGAAAGTCAAGCCTGTAACGAAAATCTCACGGGACGGACAGTGGCACTTAGGCTGCGTAGGCCTGTCCGAAGAACGCCGAATCTCGTTGAACACGGCGCTGCATCATCCAGTACAGGCCTGTCATAACGACAACGGAGGCGTAGCCGTCTACCGCGTAATGCCATCCCAGATAGACCGAAAGCACCATAAACACACCGACAATCACGACACTGGCAAGACAGCTTGTGACCCGTACAACGTGACGCAACGGCGCGGCAGGCAGGACCGTTTGCAAATCACGGCCAAGACGCAGGATGTAAAGCCCGACCACAGTTGCCATGCCGACATGCACGGAGGGAAATGCCGAAATCCCCGATGCAGCTTGGCTTTGGTCTTCGGCATATGCATGCCAAAGCACGTCGCGCACGGAATGAAGCATGGACGCATCATCACGTGCCAACATGCCCATGACTGCGGCATGATCCGACGGCGAGATGCTTGGCAGGAGTCCTGCAAAAATAGGCCCCGCGGACATAAAGACCACAGCGATAAAATTGCCCAAAACGACCCAGCATGCCGCCCAAAGCAAGGTGAACGTCCGCGCACGTTGTTTGCTTGTGTCGAAGGCCACCAGAAGCACAGGCAAATAGGTCGCAAAGAATACCCAGCCATTGAAATAAAACGTTGAGAGGTTTCGAGTAGACGCAAAGGACAGCCACTCAAGAAAATCGCGCGGGTTCATTCCGAAATGCAGCATCTTATCCAGTTCCGTAAACATCGGATCTGCCCAAAACGAATTTACCAGCGGGAGTTTGTTTTTCACCAAACTGAACATGAAGGTGAAGACAGTGCAGTAGACAATGGCAACCATAACCTCGCGCAGCTTCCCCAAATCCATGTTCCTGATACGGCACAGCCAAACAAACCCCACGCAGAGCAGGACAAGCGCCCACGCAGGCACCAGAAGCATCGCCAGTGCAATGAATTGCGGGAAAGCAAACACAAAGCTCTGGAATACCTCGATCGGATTATCACCCAATGCGATCAGATAGATTATCCCCAATGAGATGTAAGCGGCAGTAATAAGTCCTAGAAGATTCACAACGGACATCTCGCGCAGTCCCGCGCTTAAAGCCGAGACACGCACACGAGACGTATTAGAAATTAGCTGCATTTTGACGCCCCTCATCGCGATTAGTAGTTTGATATTCTGAAACAAACACGTGTTTTGGCACAGGCTGTTTCACATACTGCTACAGACCGAATGCGGCGAGAAATGGCCTTAGATTTTGGAAAAAGTGAGGCACGGACATACGATGCGTCATTTTCAACGGCTTTCCCAAAAACGAAATCGCAAAAGCACGATGAAGATTTGCGATGGGAAATGGCGCAAAAAACCTGTGCTCCCCCTTGCGCCGACGGCCGTCATAGCTATAACCCACGACAATTTGCTCGCCCCCGCATAGGGACTGGCAAAGCTGCTTAACATCATTGGGGTCCGCCATGCCAAAGAGAACCGATATTCAATCGATCATGATCATTGGAGCGGGGCCTATTGTTATTGGCCAAGCCTGCGAGTTTGACTACTCGGGCGCCCAAGCCTGTAAGGCGCTGCGCGAAGAGGGCTACCGCGTCATTCTGGTCAACTCCAACCCAGCGACCATCATGACCGACCCCGACATGGCCGACGCGACTTATATCGAGCCGATCACCGCAGAGGTTGTCGCAAAAATCATCGAAAAAGAGCGCCCCGATGCGCTCCTGCCCACGATGGGCGGTCAGACAGGCCTCAACACCGCGCTCGAACTGGATGATCTCGGCATACTGGAAAAATTCAATGTTGAGCTGATCGGGGCCAAGCGTGAGGCCATCGAGATGGCCGAGGACCGCAAGCTGTTCCGCGAGGCAATGGATCGTCTGGGCATCGAAAACCCCAAAGCCACCATTGTGACCGCGCCCAAACTGGGCCACGGCTCCTATGACATCTCCGCAGGTCTCAAAATGGCGATGGATGCGCTCGAAGAGATCGGCCTGCCCGCGATCATCCGCCCGGCCTTTACCCTTGGCGGTACCGGCGGTGGCGTGGCCTATAACCGCGACGATTACGAACACTTCTGCCGCTCGGGCATGGAAGCCTCCCCCATGGGGCAAATCCTCATCGACGAGAGCCTGCTCGGGTGGAAAGAATACGAGATGGAAGTTGTGCGCGACACCGCCGACAACGCCATTATCGTCTGTGCGATTGAGAACGTTGACCCGATGGGCGTCCACACGGGCGACTCTGTCACCGTGGCGCCTGCGCTCACGCTCACCGACAAAGAATATCAGTTGATGCGGACCCATTCGATTAACGTGCTGCGCGAGATCGGTGTGGAAACGGGCGGTTCCAACGTTCAGTGGGCCGTGAACCCCGTTGATGGCCGCATGATCGTGATCGAGATGAACCCGCGCGTGTCGCGCTCGTCTGCACTGGCCTCCAAAGCCACCGGCTTCCCGATTGCCAAAATCGCCGCGAAACTGGCCGTGGGCTATACGCTCGACGAGTTGGACAACGACATCACCAAAGTGACGCCCGCATCCTTCGAGCCAACCATCGACTATGTCGTCACCAAGATTCCGAAATTCGCCTTTGAAAAATTCCCAGGCTCCGAACCAAACCTGACCACCGCGATGAAATCGGTGGGCGAGGCAATGGCGATTGGCCGCACCATCCACGAGAGCCTGCAAAAGGCGCTCGCCTCGATGGAATCAGGCCTCACAGGGTTTGACGAGATCGACCTGCCCGATATGCCTCAAGCAGCGCAAATCGTGGAGACTGAGGGCGGCAAAGACAGTCTGCCGTTTATTCTGTGCGGCAGTGACGAAGAGGCTCAACGCCAGATCGACAAGAGCGTTACTCGCGAGTTGGCGAAAGCCACGCCTGACCGTTTGCGCGTCATTGCGCAGGCCATGCGGTTCGGGTTCACCGATGACGAGATTAATCAGATCAACCGCTACGACCCGTGGTTCCTTGCCCGTATCCGCGAGATCATGGTGATGGAATGCGAATTGCGCAAAAACGGTCTGCCCGTTACCGAAGAAGGTCTGCGGGCCGTCAAGATGATGGGCTTCACCGACGCACGTCTGGCGCATCTGACAGGTCGCGATGAGGCCAATGTCCGCCGCGCCCGCAAGAACCTCGGCGTCAAAGCCGTATTCAAGCGCATCGACACCTGCGCCGCCGAGTTCGAAGCACAAACACCCTATATGTATTCCACCTACGAAGCCCCGATGATGGGCGAAGTGGAATGTGAGGCGCGTCCGTCGGACCGCAAGAAAGTCGTGATCTTGGGGGGCGGCCCGAACCGCATCGGCCAAGGGATCGAATTCGACTACTGCTGCTGTCACGCCTGTTTCTCGCTCACTGCGCAGGGTTACGAGACCATCATGGTCAACTGTAACCCCGAAACCGTGTCCACCGACTACGACACCTCGGATCGTCTGTATTTCGAACCGCTGACCTTTGAACACGTGATGGAAATCCTGCGCGTGGAGCAAGAGAACGGCACACTGCACGGCGTGATCGTCCAATTCGGCGGCCAGACCCCGCTGAAAATCGCGCAAGCGCTGCAAGATGAAGGCATCCCGATCCTTGGCACATCGCCCGACGCGATTGATCTGGCCGAGGACCGTGAGCGGTTCCAAGACCTCGTAAACCGTCTTGGCCTCAAACAACCGCATAACGGCATTGCCTCGACCGACGAACAGGCGCTCGAAATCGCCGCCGACATCGGCTTCCCATTGGTGATCCGCCCATCCTACGTTCTGGGTGGTCGCGCGATGGAAATCGTGCGCGACATGGATCAGCTCAAACGCTACATCCGCGACGCCGTGGTTGTGTCGGGTGATAGCCCTGTGCTGCTCGACAGCTATCTGTCAGGGGCCACCGAGATCGACGTTGACGCGCTCTCCGATGGTGAAACCGTCCACGTTGCCGGCATCATGCAACACATCGAAGAGGCGGGCGTCCACTCGGGCGACAGTGCCTGTTCGCTGCCGCCCTACTCGCTCAAACCCGAGATCATAGAGGAATTGAAACGCCAAACGGTTGAACTGGCTCTGGCGCTCAATGTTGTCGGTCTGATGAACGTGCAGTTCGCGGTCAAGGACGACGTGATTTTCCTCATCGAGGTCAACCCACGCGCCTCGCGCACGGTGCCGTTTGTCGCCAAGGCTGTGAACTCGCCCATCGCCTCCATCGCCGCGCGCCTCATGGCGGGTGAGAAAATGGCGAACTTCGACCTTGTTGATCCGTCCCAAACAGGGCGCTTTGCCGTCAAAGAGGCTGTTCTGCCCTTTGCCCGCTTCCCTGGTGTCGACACGATCCTCGGGCCGGAAATGCGCTCCACGGGCGAGGTCATGGGCCAAGACACCACCTTCGCCCGCGCCTTCCTCAAGGCACAGTTGGGCGCAGGCACCGACCTGCCGTCTGGCGGCAAAGTCTTCGTCTCCGTCAAGGATTATGACAAAAAGCCCAAGATGGTCGAAGCGATCCAAACGCTGTCCGATCTCGGCTTTGAAATCGTCGCCACCCGTGGCACGGGCAAATTCCTCAAGGAAAACGGCATCACCGCGACCGTGGTGAACAAGGTCTACGAGGGACGCCCGAACATTGCTGACATCATGAAGAACGGCGAGATTGCCTTGGTCCTGAACACGACCGAGGGCAGCCAAGCCATCGAAGACTCCCGCGAAATCCGCAAAGTCGCGCTCTACGACAAGATCCCCTACTTCACCACCGCAGCAGCCTCCCACGCCGCGGCAATGGCGATCAAGTCGCGGGTCGAGGGCGAAATGGACGTTATGAGCTTGCAAGAGTTGTAAGGCCTGCGCCCATCAGAACACGACATCAAACGCCCCGCCATTTGGTGGGGCGTTTTCTTGTGAGATCCGATCTATCGGTCTTCCAACAGCCAAAGCAAAAATATTGCAACCAAAGGGCTAAAGAATATGGAGACGATCAACCACTTGTATGGATCACGCCCTCTATCTTCGGCCATTTGCATAGGAAGCCTCACACAGAGCAGGAATATCGCATATAGACCAAGCAGGGCCGAAACAATCCCGAACAATGTCCAAAATACATCCATATAATCCACCTCAGCTTTTTGACGCAAAGCGCCCGCAGCTAAATCAAAGCGATGCCGATGGTCAATCCAATTCCCTTGACTTATCTCCTCAACTCCCCCATGTGTCCCTTACAGACGTCCCATGCTGCCGCGTGAGCAGCCGCGTATGTGTCCATGACGGACCGCGCCGCAGACGTCGCACTCTGGCCACTATTGGCCACCAGATCCCAAAATCACGCATGGGTTCGGCGGGAAGACGAGTAGGGCAATCGGCCCTCTTCGGTATCCTTTCCCGCGACCATCAAAAGCGCCCCGTTATGGGGTGCGTCATGCTGTGTGGGTTTCCCACCAAAGGACGTTTATGACTGATTTTTCTATGCTCGGCCTCCAGCCGCGCCTTCTCAAGTTGTTGAAAGAAATGAAACTTGAGACCCCGACCCCAATTCAAGCCCGTGCCATTCCCGAAGTGATGAATGGCCGCGACGTGATGGGCCTTGCCCAGACCGGCACCGGCAAAACACTGGCTTTCGGCCTGCCGCTGTTGCACATGGCCCTGACCGAAGGCTCCAAGCCATCGGCAAAGACGGCTCGTGCGCTGATCCTTGCTCCAACCCGCGAGTTGGTGAACCAGATCGCCGACACGCTGTTTCCCTACATCAAAGACACGCACCTCAAATTGAACCGCGTTGTGGGTGGCACCTCGATCAACAACCAGATCAAGCGCCTTGAGCGTGGCACGGACATTCTTGTCGCCACCCCCGGCCGTTTGATGGACCTGATCGACCGTCGTGCCATTACCCTGTCCGAGACATCTTTCCTCGTGCTTGATGAAGCCGACCAGATGCTCGACATGGGCTTCATCCATGCGCTGCGCAAATTGGTGCCGATGCTCGCAAAAGAGCGTCAGACCATGCTGTTCTCGGCCACGATGAGCAAACAGATGAACGAGATCGCACAAAGCTATCTCACATCGCCTGTCCGCGTCGAAGTCTCTCCAGCGGGCAAAGCCGCTGACAAGATCGACCAAGAGGTCCACTTCATCCCTGCCGGCGACAAATTCGAAAAGCTCAAAGAGATGCTTGCAGGCCACCGTGGCGATCTCGCACTTGTGTTCTCACGCACCAAACACGGCGCGGAACGCATGTCCAAGCAGCTTCAAAAAGCGGGCTTTAACGCGGGTTCCATCCACGGCAACAAATCGCAAAACCAACGCGAACGCACCATTAAAGAGGCGCGCAACGGCCAGATCGAAGTCCTCGTGGCCACCGATGTGGCGGCCCGCGGCATCGACATTCCCGCCGTGCGTCACGTCTACAACTACGAATTGCCCAACGTGCCCGAGAACTACGTGCACCGCATTGGTCGTACCGCACGTGCGGGTCGTGATGGCAAAGCCGTGGCGTTCTGTGCGCCCACCGAGTTGGACGATTTCCGTTCAATCGAGAAGGTCATGAAAATCCGCATCCCCATCGCGACAGCCGCGTCATGGGCCGCAGATGATCAAAAAGCCGAACCCAAACCCAAGCAGCAAGGCCGTCGTGGTCATGGCGGCGGCGGTGGTGGTGGTCGAGGTGGCCCACGTCGCTCTGGTGGAGGCGGCAAGCCTCAAGGGGCACCAAAAGCCGCCAACGGTGGAGGGCGTCCGGGACAAGGCCGTCGCCGTTCGGGCGGCAGCAAGTCACACGGCTAAACTGATTGCAGGCGCGAGGGGAAACCTTCGCGCCTTTTTCGTCTGCCCCTCTTGATCGCAGCACGCGCGTGGGGCACACCTGCGCCCATGGCAAAGCTCTATTTCCAATACTCGACCATGAACGCGGGCAAATCGACCCTGCTGTTGCAAGCCTCTCACAACTACCGTGAGCGTGGCATGGACACCTATTTGATGACCGCGCAGTTCGACAACCGCGCGGGCGAGGGTCGCATTGGCAGTCGCATCGGCATTGGCGAAGACGCGGATACCTTTGGCGAGGGCGAGGATCTCTTTGCCAAGATCAAAGCCCGCTTGGATCAAGGGCCCGTGGCCTGCATTTTTATCGACGAGGCACAGTTTTTGAGCCACGATCAGGTCTGGCAACTGGCGCGTGTCGTCGATGATTTGGGCGTGCCTATCATGACCTACGGGCTACGCGTCGATTTTCAGGGACATCTCTTTCCCGGCTCGGCAGCCCTTTTGGCCCTCGCCGATGAAATGCGCGAAGTGCGCACCATCTGTCATTGCGGAAAAAAAGCCACGATGGTCGTGCGCACCAATGAAGCGGGCGACGTTCTCACCGAGGGCGCACAGGTCGAGATCGGCGGAAACGAGCGCTATGTCTCGCTGTGCCGCCGCCACTGGCGCGACGCAATGGGCGACCGCGCCGACCCGTAAGCGGTTAGTGCAACCGCCCGCCGATGGGCACCTCTTGGTCAGGGCGCGCCAAGACGACCTCGCCATTCTCATCGGGAAACCCGAGTACGAGAACCTCCGACATAAAACGGCCAATCTGGCGTGGTGGAAAATTGACCACTGCCATCACCTGCGTGCCGATCAGGGTTTCAGGCGCATAATGCACGGTAATCTGGGCCGACGATTTTTTCTCGCCAATGTCACCGCCGAAATCGATCCACAGTTTGATCGCGGGTTTACGGGCTTCCGGATAGGGTTCAGCACGCACAACCGTCCCGACCCGCACATCCACCTTTAGAAAATCGTCGAATGCAATTTCGTCACTCATTGTCCAAGCTCCGCGTCACGCGCCATGGCCGCCTGAATGGCGCGGTCAAGTAAGGGGGGGAAACCGTCTTTTTCATTCATCAATACCCGTAGCGCCTCGGCGGTCACGCCATTGGGTGAGGTTACATTGATGCGCAATTGGGTCGGGGTTTCCTCCGAATTCTCGGCCAGATGTCCCGCCCCTGCAACGGTCGCCCGCGCCAGTTGCAGCGCCAGATCAGCCGATAGACCCGCCTTTTCACCAGCGGCAGCCATGGTCTCGATCAGGTGGAACACATAGGCAGGACCGCAACCCGACACCGCCGTGAGGGCCCGCATCTGGCCTTCGTTCTCAAGGCGCACCACCTGCCCCACGGCCTGTAGCAGCGTGTCGGCAAGGTCGAGCTGCGCGGCGCTCACAGCCGCATTGCCCACAATCCCCGTGATGCCGCGTCCGACGGCGGCGGGCGTGTTGGGCATGGCTCGCACGATGGGGGTGTCCGCGCCGAGCATGTCCTCGTAATTGGCGAGCGTCAGACCCGCAGCGACGGACAGAAATACGGTGGAGCCATTGCCCAAAGACGTCAACGCAGGCAGCGCCTCGGCCATCTTTTGAGGCTTGACCGCGAGGAGTACCACCGCAGGGTTGTCGGGCAGGTCAGTGTTGATGTTGACACCCGTGGCCTTCACCCACTCGGACGGGCGCGGTGCCAAGACGGTCACAGAGGAGGCAGGTAAGCCTCCGTCAAGCCATCCCATGAGCATCGCCGATCCCATTTTTCCGCAACCGAGCAACACCAAACCGCGTGTTTTTACATCATCCATAGACATGGCACGTCCCACTTTTCATTTCGTCGATTAAAAAAGCCCCCTGCGGGACAGGGGGCACTTTAGCGGTTCAAATCACGAGCGCAACGACAGTGGCGGATCACAAATGCACAGCCACCGTGAGGGCCACGCAAAGGTCTCAAGCGCGACCGTAGGCCTCGCGGATCGCGATATCCATCGCGTCCTTCGGGGTGCGATCCGACCATGCCGCCAGTTGAAACGCGGGGTAGAACCGTTCGCAATTACCGACTGCCGATCCGATCAAACGATCAATTTGCTCTGAACTGACCAATTGGCCGCCCGAAAGCGGCAGGCCAAAACGGAACACCATAAGGCTTTGCTCGCTCCAATAAGAAAACGCCCCCGTCCAACATTGATCGTTGGCGTGGTTCAGCACTTCGTAAATCTTGGGCAGCTTGTCTTCAGGTGGCTCCATCTCGAAGGTGCAGATCAGGCGTAGCGTCTCGTCGTAGTCCGACCACGCCAGAGTGATGGAATAGGTCCGCCACTGCCCCTCGACGGCCATTGCGATCTGGTCCTCGGCGACGCGCTCAAATTCCCAATCGTTATACTCGGCGAGGGTCTCGACAAGGTCGATGGGGTGAATGTCTTCGGAGATATCATGCTCGATCAGCGACATTAACGGCCTCATGTTTGTTTGCTCAAATGGCCGTGCGCAAAGTCCCCACAGCGCCACTAAGACTTGGTGCCTGCTCAAGGGGCTGATGTTTTATCATTACCCCTTACTAGATATGGTGGTCCGAAAGAGGCTCAGCTGTAAAGAAAATTCTTCACTTTATCCCCAGTAATCGACGTTCCTCCACAGGTTTGCTGGCTTTTCCACAGGTTGAACCGCCCCCTGTGGACGGGAGAGCCGCTATTGACGCAAAGGCACAAAAAAACGGCTCCGAAAACCGGAGCCGCTCTAAATCTCGTGTCGGTAGAGCCGAGAGTGTTACTTCTTGGTTGTTTTGGTAACGGTCTTTTTACGTTCCAACGCATCGAGGCGCTTTTTCAGCTCCTCGTTCTCTTCGCGGGCTTTTTGCGCCATCGCGCGGGTCGCGTCGAACTCTTCGCGGGTGACGAAATCACGGTCCGAAAGCCAACGATCCACCAAGCCTTTCAAGGCGGTATCGGCTTCGTCCTTTGCCCCTTGCGCCACGCCCATCGCGTTGGTCATAAGTTGCGAAATGTCGTCGAGGATTTTGTTGCGCGTCTGCATGAGCCCATTCCTAAATGTCTTTGTCACTATATGGGGCGTCTGGCGGCAAATCACAAGGTTGACTTCCTTGCGCGCAAATAGACAGATGCGCCTATGTTGACATTTATGCCCGCCGTTTTGAATTTCCCCGAGGTCTCGCCCGTTCTGTTCGAGATCAATCTTGGCCCGATCCATTTTGCCCTGCATTGGTATGCCCTCGCCTATATCGCGGGGATTGTCATCGGGTGGTGGCTTGTCGTGCGGGCGTTGAACACCGCACGCCTGTGGGCCGAGAACACCGCGCCGATGAGCCGCGAAACCGTCGATGATCTGCTGACATGGCTGATCCTCGGTGTCATTCTCGGCGGGAGGCTGGGCTATGTGCTGTTTTACAAACCCGCCTACTTTCTGGCCAATCCGATCGAGATCCCGATGGTCTGGCAGGGCGGCATGTCTTTTCACGGCGGGTTCTTGGGGGTTGTCTTAGCGGCGTTTCTCTATGCGGGGCGCCACGGGATCAACCGCCTGACCTTGGCCGACACGCTAGCAATGGCGACCCCCGCGGGGCTGATGCTCGGACGGATCGCCAATTTCGTGAATGCCGAACTTTGGGGCCGCCCCTCGCTTGCCCCTTGGGCGGTGATCTTTCCCGGAGATGCCGCGCAAAGCTGTGAAAACGTCGGCACACTATGCGCCCGCCACCCATCGCAGCTTTATGAGGCAGGGCTAGAAGGCTTGCTCCTTGGCTCGCTCTTGCTGCTGCTCGTGTGGCGCTTTGATGCGCTCAAGCGGCGCGGGTTGATCGCAGGATTGTTTTTTGCGGGCTACGGCATCTCGCGGTTTATTGTCGAATTCTACCGCCAAGCTGACGAACAATTCATCACACCAGACAACCCGATGGGCACGGTCGCGCTCAACATGTCGATGGGACAACTCCTGTCGCTACCGATGATAGCACTCGGGATATTCCTCGCCGTGAGGGCCCGCAAAGCATGACGCCCCTTGCCGACATCCTCGCCCGCCGCATCGCCAAGACGGGGCCGATCTCGTTGATGGAGTTTATGGCAGAGTGTCTACTGCACCCCGAACATGGCTATTACACCACCCGCGATCCTCTGGGGGCAGCGGGAGATTTCACCACTGCGCCCGAGATCAGCCAGATGTTTGGCGAGCTTTTGGGCCTCGCGCTCGCGCAATCGTGGATGGACCAAGGATGCCCTGCGCCATTTACACTGGCCGAAATCGGACCGGGACGGGGGACGTTGATGGCCGATGTGCTACGCGCCACCAAAGCGGTGCCAAACATGCACGCGGCGATGCAAGTCCATTTGATTGAGGCCTCCCCGACCCTCAAAGCAGCCCAGCGCGACAAACTCGCGGCATATGATGTAACGTGGATCGACGAGGCGAGCGCCCTGCCCGATCAACCGCTGTGGCTGTTGGCCAACGAGTTCTTTGATGCCCTGCCGATCCGTCAGTTCACCCGCGACGCGCATGGATGGCGCGAAACACAGGTGGCACTGGAGGGCGAGGCCTTGGTCTTTGGGCTTTCCAACCCTGCGCCCATCGCGGCGCTCGATCACCGTTTGGCCGACACCAAGGTGGGCGATGTGGTCGAGGTCAGCCCCGCAGCTGTCCCCATCACCGACGAAATCGCAAGGCGGATAGCGTCCAATGGCGGTGCTGCAATCATTGTCGATTACGGTGACTGGCGCTCGCTTGGCGATACTTTTCAGGCCCTTGAAGCCCACAAAATGGTCGACCCGCTCGCCCGTCCGGGGCAGGCCGATCTCACCGCCCATGTGGATTTCGAGGCCTTGGCCCGTGCCGCCACCGATGCAGGCGCAAGCGTGTCCAAAATGATTTCCCAAGGCGAGATCCTTTCGCGTCTCGGGATTGGAGCACGCGCCCAAACGCTTGCCCAAAATCTGGACGGTGAGGCGCTCGAAACCCATATCAAAGCATTTGAACGGTTGACCTCGGACGCGGAAATGGGAACGCTATTCAAAACCATCGCGATTGCACCAACGCCCTCGCGTTTGCCCCCTGGATTTGACACATGAGCCTCGACATCATTCGCTCTGATCTGCTTGACGGTGTTCAGCATGGATTTTTCACCCGCAAGGGCGGGGCGTCCTCTGGCGTGTTCGAAGGATTGAACTGCGGCTTTGGCTCGTCGGATCAGCGCGACATCGTGTCGATCAACCGCGCCCGCGTCGCCGATGCGATGGATGTGACGCCCGAAAATATGTGCTCGGTCTTTCAAGTCCACTCCGCCGATGTGGTCACGGTCGATGGTCCACAATCGGGCGAGGCGCCCCGCGCAGACGCGCTTGTGACCGCGACCAAGGGATTGGCCCTCGTGATTCTCACCGCCGACTGCCAACCTGTGCTGTTTGCCGACCGCGACAACGGTGTGATCGGTGCAGCCCATGCGGGATGGCGCGGTGCGATTGATGATGTGTTGGAAAACACCATCGCCGCAATGGTGGCGCTCGGAGCCAAGCGTGACAGCATTACGGCGGTCATCGGTCCGTGTATTTCGCAGCGCGCCTATGAGGTTGGCCCCGAGTTCCTTGACGACTTTCTGGCTGCAAACGACGAGAACGCACGGTTCTTTGCCAATGGCGATGGCGACCGCTACCTGTTCGACCTGCCCGGTTTCGGACTGCATAAGTTACGCGAGGCAGGCGTTGGCGTGGCGGAATGGACCCGCCATTGCACCTACCACGATGCGGAGCGGTTCTATTCCTACCGCCGCTCGGTACATCGCAAAGAGGCCGACTACGGACGGTTGCTTTCTACGATTCGATTGTAGGAATTCGCGCGACACTGCCACATTTGTGTCAGAAACAGTCCTGTCCATTTAACCCTGATTGTTCATCAATTCGCGCATATCCCTTGTTTTATTGCCCCAATCGCGCGACACCCGCGCAACCGACAATTTTCGGAAAATGGTCCAAATCGTCAAATTTCGGCCTCACCCTACGTCCATACTGTCCTCAACAGATAGCAAATCCGCTCAGTGTGGCACGAGAAAAGAGACAGATATGACCAAGACCAAAAAACAAGCCCGTTGGATGACATCCATGATCAACGAGGCGAAAAAGACTGAGGTCACTCTTCCGTGGCACCGCGCACTTCGGGCTGCAAAACGCGCCACGGAATCACATGTAAAACCCCGCGCAGCGCGGGCGTAAATCTCCGATTCGCACCGTATCGGCCCGATCCTCCGACCTGTTGAAAACCTCCCATTCATACAGGGTTCGGAAACAATGCAGGGCGGACCCGTTAGATTGGTTCCGCCTCTGTGTGTAATTCGCGATATATTTTGACAATAAGGGCATTTTTCTGCGACCGTTGAGCCTATCACAAGTCGGTGGGGGCCGTTCGTGATTGCAGGACCGACCTATGCCGCAGCCCCTCGCCAGAGTTTCCACCACAGAGCAAACTCTCGAAACACCCCGATCCCACCATCTCTCTCATGGAACCGCGCGTCCCGCGACGCCGACATGGACCGTGCGGCGCAAGCCCGTCGCGAACCGTCCGACGCTTGCGATGCGGCGCTTCAACATCATGTGGTTGGCCGAAAACGGGGACATCATGGACAACACTCTAAGTGCGCCCGCGCTGCCTGCCTTTGAAGCCGCCTTTAACGCCTTTGGTCGTGGCTCTTTGGTCCAGACCACCAATGGGCTCACGGCCGTCGAAGACCTTCTTCCCGGCGACATGATCGAAACCGCAGAGGGCGACACGCTTCCCATAACTTGGATCGGCTCGGTCGAACTGGACCACACAGGTCGCCGCAGCGAAGGCGCCACACCCGAAAAACTCTACCGCCTGACGGGCGACGCGCTTGGCTTTGGCCATCCTACCCACGATCTAATGCTAGGTGCGGGTGCGCGATATTTGCTGCGGGCAGAGGCTTTGAAGTCCTATCTGGGCACCGCCCATGCTCTCGCACCCGTCTCCGCGATGGCCGATGGCCTGTCGATGATCGAAATCACACCGATCTCCGCCGTGCGCTGTTACCACATCTGCTTGCCCCAGCACCGTTTGATCCGCGTTAACGGCGTTGAGTTGGAAACCTACCACCCCGGCATCGCTGCGAGCAGTCAGCTCCAAGGCGATTTGCGCGCCCGTTTCATGTCGCTGTTTCCCCATATGGAAAACCTTGGCGACTTTGGTGCGATGGCCCATCCCCGCCTGACGCCTACCGACCTGATAGAGATCGGCTTGCTTTAGGCGCGCAGATGCCCACAAGGTTCAAAAACGACAAAACCGCGCCTTAGAGCGCGGTTTTCTTTGGGATCGTATGGTGACTGGACTTACGGCTTTTGCGCCAACCGCGCCTCAAGCACATCAAACGGGACACCCGGTTCGTCCTTGGCCCCTCGAATCACAAGCGAGGTTTTCACACTCTCCACATTCGGCGTCGACAGCAATTCGCCCGTCAGGAAGCTTTGAAAGGTCGACAGGTCAGGGGCGATACATTTGAGGATAAAGTCCACTTCACCGTTGAGCATATGGCACTCGCGCACAAGCGGCCATTCGCGGCACTTGTCCTCAAAGCGAGCCAGATCTACCTCGGCTTGGCTTTGCAAGCCCACCATCGCAAAGACCTGGACCTCAAACGACAAAGCCCGCGCATCCACAACCGCATGATAGCCTTTAATATAACCGTTCTCTTCGAGCGTGCGCACACGGCGCAGACAGGGCGGTGCGGAAATGCCAACGCGTTTTGCCAACTCAACGTTGGTCATCCGCCCATCCGCTTGCAGCTCCGCAAGAATTTTACGGTCAATCTCATCGAGTTTATGGGCGGGCATTTCCGTCTCCGAGGTCGCGGCCAATTATGGCATGATTTTCGAAACATGTGCGTGAATGCGTCAAAGCGCAATTATCTTTCGCATTTGAGCAAGAAAACTTCAAGGCCAATTCATCACACAGAGTTTTGTACCCGATGTCATGCGGCATGTCATCGCGCAGGGTTTGCGCCGAGGTTGCTGCGTGTCTATATCGAAGGCAACCGACGTCATAAACCCTAAAAACAGACATCTTAAAATCCTAAATACAACAGACACTCAAAATACAAGAGGCCCCACATGGCTGAGACGAAACACACCAAAGTCCTCATCATCGGCTCTGGTCCCGCAGGTTACACCGCAGGTATTTATGCCTCACGCGCAATGCTCTCCCCGATCCTTGTCCAAGGCATCGAGCCAGGCGGACAGTTGACCACAACCACCGAGGTGGAAAACTGGCCGGGTGAAAGTGAAATCCAAGGGCCCGATTTGATGGTCAAAATGCAGGACCACGCCAAGGCAATGGGCTGTGAGATCATAGGCGACATCATCACCGATCTTGATACAGATGTGCGTCCCTTTGTGGCCAAGGGCGACAGCGGCACGACCTATACCGCCGATGCCGTGATCCTCGCCACTGGCGCGCGCGCCAAATGGCTCGGCCTGCCCACGGAAGAAGAGTTCAAAGGCTTCGGCGTATCTGCATGTGCAACATGTGACGGGTTCTTTTACCGCAACATGGACATCGTGGTGATCGGCGGCGGCAACACCGCTGTTGAAGAAGCCCTGTTCCTGACCAATTTCGCCTCCAAGGTAACGCTCATCCACCGCCGTGATGAATTGCGCGCAGAGGCCATCCTCATCGACCGCTTGATGAAGAATGAAAAAATCGTGCCCCTATGGGATCACGAATTGGTCGAAGTCTTTGGTGACGAAATGCCTAAGGGCGTCAACGGCGTGCGCGCACGCCACGTCAAAACAGGCGAGATTACCGAGATCCCTGCCAAAGGTGTCTTCGTGGCCATCGGCCATGCCCCTGCTACGGAACTAGTGAAGGATAAGCTGGAATTGCACAATGGCGGCTATGTCAAAGTCAAACCCGGCTCGACCGAAACTTCAATTCCGGGCATTTTCGCCGCAGGCGACCTGACCGACCACAAATACCGCCAAGCCGTCACATCCGCGGGTATGGGCTGTATGGCCGCCCTTGATGCCGAACGGTGGCTATCCGAACAGGATTAAGCCCTGACGGAGAACAGAAACGATAAAGACGAAAGGCGGGTATTATCCCGCCTTTCGTAACTTTGACGGCCCTATTTTTCTTGTGAACCGTTATAATTGAGGAATTCGCGCCTCAAATTGAATTTCTGCAGGTGCAGCATATTGATTTGCAACACGACCCTGCGTTAAGGCAGCGCAACCCTCCGAATAGTGCCGGAGTGGAGTCGCATTTGAAAAGTCTTGCCGGAAAGGCCATTAGTATGTCCGAAAACCTCGCCCCTGTACCCGAGCTTTTTGTCTCTCACGAGAGCGCACAAAAGCTCAAAGTGAAAGCTGCCGATCTTGTAAGTTGGGATTTGACCCCCCGCCAGATTTGCGACCTTGAGTTGCTGATGAACGGTGGCTTTGCCCCGCTCAAGGGCTTCCTCACCGAAGCGGACTACAATGGCGTGGTCGAGAACATGCGCACGGCCGATGGCACGCTCTGGCCCATGCCGATCACACTCGACGTATCCGAAGAATTCGCAGAAGGCCTGACCGAGGGTCAGGACATCGCGCTTCGTGACCAAGAGGGCGTGATCCTCGCCACGATGACCGTGACCGACAACTGGGTGCCGAACAAATCCAAAGAAGCCGAAATGGTCTTTGGCGCGGACGACGACGCCCACCCCGCCGTGAACTACCTGCACAACACCGCCGGCAAAGTGTACCTCGGTGGTCCTGTCACGGGTCTGCAACAGCCCGTCCACTATGATTTCCGCGGCTCGCGCGACACGCCAAACGAATTGCGGGCCTATTTCCGCAAACTCGGCTGGCGTCGCATTGTTGCGTTCCAGACACGCAACCCATTGCACCGAGCTCACCAAGAGCTGACCTTCCGCGCCGCGAAAGAAGCACAGGCCAACCTGCTCATCCACCCCGTTGTCGGCATGACCAAACCGGGTGATGTGGATCACTTCACCCGCGTGCGCTGCTATGAGGCGGTTCTGGACAAATACCCTGCCTCCACCACCACCATGTCGCTCTTGCCGCTTGCCATGCGTATGGCTGGCCCACGCGAAGCCGTGTGGCACGGCCTGATCCGCGCCAACTTCGGCTGCACCCACTTCATCGTCGGTCGTGACCACGCAGGCCCAGGCAAGAACTCGCAAGGCGAAGACTTCTACGGCCCCTATGATGCGCAGGACTTGTTCCGCAAGCACCAAGAGGAAATGGGCATCGAAATGGTGCCGTTCAAACATATGGTTTGGGTCCAAGAGCGCGCTCAATATGAGGCCATCGACGAGATCGAAGACAAAGACAAGATCACCATTCTGAACATCTCCGGCACCGAATTGCGTCGCCGTTTGGCCGAAGGTTTGGAAATCCCCGATTGGTTCTCCTTCCCCGAAGTGGTGAAGGAACTGCGTCGCACCAAGCCACCTCGCTCTCAACAAGGCTTCACAGTATTCTTCACGGGTTTCTCCGGCTCGGGAAAATCCACCATCGCAAACGCATTGATGGTCAAGCTGATGGAAATGGGCGGTCGTCCTGTAACCTTGCTCGATGGCGACATCGTGCGCAAAAACCTGTCGTCCGAATTGGGCTTCTCCAAAGAGCACCGCGATCTCAACATTCGCCGCATCGGCTATGTTGCCTCCGAGATCACAAAGAACGGCGGCATCGCTATCTGTGCGCCCATCGCGCCGTACGCCGCGACCCGTCGCGCCGTGCGTGAAGACGTCGAACAGTTCGGTGCCTTTGTTGAAATCCACGTCGCCACCTCCATCGAGGAATGTGAAAAACGCGACCGCAAGGGTCTCTACAAACTCGCACGCGAAGGAAAAATCAAGGAATTCACAGGTATTTCCGATCCTTACGATGTGCCTGCGAACCCTGAGTTGCGTGTTGAAACCGTTGGCCACGACGTGGACAACTGCGCTCACCAAGTGATCCTCAAGCTCGAAAGCATGGGCCTCATCTCCGCTCAGTAAGCGGTATCGGTTACACCAAACGAACAAAGCCCCGCTCCTTTGAGCGGGGCTTTGTTTGTGGTAGCGGGGACAGTCATCTGCCGCGTTTATTCCCCAGCGACATCTTCCCATGACAACGCGTCATTGCGCGGTGTGTGTAATGGATGAAGCTTCGCAGGCGTCAGCTCATTGCCCTGCTTGTCGTAAGTCCGTGGCGTGAAGATACCGCGCCGCACGAGGTCGCGCACCCCGCCGCGATACGGCAGATTGGACAGGCGCGGATCGGCCAGACCGATGAACTTCTCATTGACCACACGCCCGAAACGCACATCAACGGGCAATTGGAACGTCAACTCGATCAAACGGCGATCCGAGAACGGGTTGATGTAAAAGTTCTTGTCGAAGGCATAATACTTCGTACTTGAGACGTGCAGGAACAGTTCAAGGAAAATGAAGTCATAGACGATGTCTTGCGCCGACTGCGGCAACGCGTTTTTCCACGCGAGATATTCGGGCGTCCACTTGTCCACGATCTCCTTGGACGGTTCGGCCATCAAGAACAGCGACCCGATTTCGTTCTCCAGCCCGAGTTCCAGCTTCTCTTTGCGATTGGCAAAACTGCGCCACCAGATTGCCCGTGTCAGGTCCATTACATTGCCCCGCAAATGCACGGCACCTTCAGGTTGAAGGCGCGCCAGATCGGTGCGCACAGGCGCGGTCGGCAATGCCACCCGCGAGGTCCGCAGCCAGTATTTCCGCGAACGGTTGCGCGCGTTCATCTTGTCCCTACCGAAAGCCGCCTTGGCGTGGTCGGGATGGTAACGCGTGAAAGGAATGTCGAGAATCTTGGCGAGATACTCACCCGCCGCCGCATCATGTACCGCGTACTTGGTGTGCTCGAAGCAAAAGAACTCTTTGACTTTATGGTGATGCCCCGCGAGGACGGCCAACAGCTTGCGTGAATCCGTGCCGCCAGAAATGGGCAGAACGCACTCATAGTTGTCGACAAGAGCCACCGTAATCTCGCGCAGGCGCGACACCAACTTGGCAATGATTACATCATAATCCCGCGGCTCCGCTTTCGGAAAGCTGTCGGGCAATGGCCAGATGCGATGCAACGCAAATCCGTCGAGATCGAAATAGTGGCTCGGCAAACAAAACTTGGTTTCATGATCGAGAGAATGACCGAGGATGAAGTTCTTTTCGACATCATCAGGGAGCTTGGACGTGGCAATGTGCTCGGATGCGAACATCGGATCGTATTCCACATCGCGGTCCAGCGTCAAAAACACCGATGCCGCCAGCAGCCGCGTGCGCGGGTTGTAGAACGAGGTCATATGCGCGACGGCATCAAAGTAAGCGCGCTGATACGTCCCCGTGTCGATCACGGCCGTGAACCGCCCGCCCGTGTAGTTGATGAACGCCTCGAACGCCTCAAGGAACCCTTTCGAGCGGGTGTTGAACTGTTTGAAACTTTCAGCCGAAATGATTGCCCCGTCGGGATCCACACCAATGCCCACGAACACGCCAAACAGCCGATCTTTGGCGTCACGCATCTCCGTGAACTTGAGGGCTTGGCCGTAATAAAACGTCCAATTGCGCAACGACAATTTGTCAAATCCCTGCGGATCAAGTGCGTCGTTTTCGCTAAACACCCACTGGTTTGCAAATACGTCCTCGGGAGAGAAACCGTGTACTCCACAGGCTTTGATCGCGTTCAATTCCATGTCGTAACCCCGTCACTCATTGTGCCGACCCATTTCCGGCCCGCATGTCTTTGGTCAAAAGTGCGAATTTACAGGACGTTGTGCAATCCCTAATCGCAAGAGGTCTTGCGAGGATGGGTCAACGGCGCTCGTCGGCAACAGGTTTAGTGCGGCTTGTAACCTGCGTATTGTGCCAAACCGATCAAACCCGCCTGTCGCACGACGGCGTTTTCCATGCCCGTCACGCGCAAGGCAAATGCCGTCTGACACGATGAAGTTGAACGCAAAGAGAAGAAATATCAGCCAGTGCAGACCGATCTGAACTGGCTCGTAACGAGAAACAGAAGATGACATTAGACCCTCATGAGTTGCTGCAACTGTCGGGTCGTCTATCGCATGACAACCTGATGCCAATCTTACGAAAAAGGCCCCCAATGCGGGAGCCTTATGTTTTATTTGGTTAGAGAGGGTTATGCGCGATCAATGCACGCTCATCGGCGCGTAGTCGTGTTCGCGGGCCAGTGCGAAGGCCAAGGTCTTGTTGGCCACTAGGGCCAGTCGCTGACCGTCGGCGTCATGCACCGAATACAAGTGATCCAAGCCATGCACCTGCTGGCGCACATCGTCGGGCAGGTCACTCACCGCAACGGCACGGACATAAACGATTTTTCCACCGTCACCAAAGATATTGGGATAGGTCGTATCCATGTTTCACCCCTTTTTGATCTGAATTGTTTGCACAACGCGTTCGGGTTCGCATCGGGTCAAATCGACATGAAGCAATCCGTTCTCCATATGCGCACCCGCAACATCGACGCCTTCGGCGAGGACGAACGACCGTTGGAATTGTCGCGCCGCTATTCCGCGGTGCAAGAAGACACGGCCCTCGGCCTCATCGCTCTGTCGCCCGCGGACTACCAACTGCCGATCCTCGACCGTAATCGCCAGATCGTCCTCGGAAAATCCCGCAACAGCAAGCGTGATACGAAACGCGTTATCCGTCGTTTGTTCAATGTTATAAGGCGGGTAGCCCCCTGTATCGGCTTTCGCCGTCCGTTCGACAAGGCGTTCCAACTGGTCAAACCCCAACAAGAACGGATGGGTGGCAAAGGTCACTTTGGTCATAAACACGCCCTTTCGTTAAAGCGACAGTGCAGATTTCGGTCCCTCATGAGGCAACCGTGTTACTAAAGATATGGGGAGCTTTGGCGGCGCTTCAAGAGAGATTTGTGCAAACGATTTGTATTGCTTTGAGAATAAGGGATTCGGGCCTATATTGAGTGTTCAAGATCCTTGCGCCAAGAGAGCCAATAATGAACATGTCCACCCGAATGGAACAGATTGAAGTGCTCCGCGTCGAAATCGAAGTTCTCAAGCGCGAGCACCGTGATCTCGATGAGGCCATTCATGCCATGCAGGAACAGGGCCACCTCGATGCCCTCCGCCTACAGCGCCTCAAGAAGCAAAAACTGGCGCTCAAGGATAAGATCGAAGCGCTCAACGACCGCATCAATCCCGACATCATCGCCTAAGGCCGCAAGAGCCGCACTTCCCGTTGCCTCCCCCCCGCAAGCCGCTATAGTGCGGGCTCTTATCAGCCTAGCGGGGACAGCATAGTGAGCGTCAAAGTCGGCATCATCATGGGCAGCCAATCGGACTGGCCCACCATGAAAAAAGCAGCGGAAGTTCTCGATGAATTGGGCGTGGCCTATGAGACCAAAATCGTCTCGGCCCACCGCACGCCTGACCGGCTATGGAGCTACGGCAAAGAGGCCGCAGGGCGAGGACTCAAAGTGATCATCGCGGGCGCAGGTGGTGCGGCGCATCTTCCCGGAATGATGGCCTCGAAAACCCGCGTTCCAGTGATTGGCGTGCCCGTGCAGACCCGTGCGCTCTCTGGCGTCGATAGCCTCTACTCCATCGTGCAAATGCCCAAGGGCTTTCCCGTGGCAACAATGGCCATTGGCGAGGCAGGGGCCGCAAACGCGGGCCTGATGGCGGCTGGCATTCTGGCGACCGCAGATGAGGCTCTAGGCGAACGGCTCGACGCATGGCGTGACGCCCTGTCCGCCTCCATCCCCGACGCTCCCGTAGACGAGTAAGTGACATGACAGACGTTCTTCCCTCTGGGGCAACCATCGGCATTCTGGGCGGCGGTCAGCTTGGCCGTATGCTCTCCGTGGCCGCCTCCCGCCTTGGCTTTAAAACCTGCATCTTTGAGCCGGGTGCAGATTGCCCTGCGAGCCACGTCGCCAACACTCATATCCAAGCCTCCTACGAGGACGAAGCCGCATTGAAGCAATTCGCGGCGGCCTGTGATGTTGTGACCTATGAGTTTGAAAACGTCCCCACGTCGGCGCTTAATCTTATCGAATCCATCGTACCAATCCGCCCGAACCGTCGTGCCCTTGCCGTGTCGCAAGACCGCATGAGCGAAAAGGCGTTTTTGTCCGAACTGGGCCTTAAGGTCGCCCCCTTTGCCGCCGTACATGATGCCGACACGCTCGCAGCGGCCATCACTCAGGTTGGCACCCCTGCGATCCTGAAAACCCGCCGCTTTGGCTATGACGGCAAGGGACAGGCGCGGATCATGTCGCCCGACGACGCGGACGCCGCCCTTGCCGATATGGCAGGCGCCGACGCCGTATTGGAAGGGTTTGTCGCGTTCAGCCATGAGGTTTCCGTGATTGCTGCACGCGGCCAAGCGGGGGATATTTCCTGCTTTGACCCGGGTGAAAACGTCCACCTCGACGGGATTTTGCACACCACCACGGTCCCTGCCCGCCTCACCCCTGCACAGCGCACCGATGCCGTCTTGCTCGCCGCGAAAATCCTCAACGCGCTGGACTATGTGGGCGTGATGGGCGTCGAGTTGTTCGTCACCAAAGAGGGCCTAATCGTCAACGAGATCGCACCGCGCGTGCATAACTCGGGCCATTGGACCCAGAACGGCTGCACCATCGACCAGTTCGAGCAACACATCCGCGCCGTTGCAGGATGGCCGTTAGGAGACGGAAAGCGCCACTCCAACGTGGAAATGCTCAACCTCATCGGGGACGACGTGGACCGCATTCCTGAATTGGCCAAGAACGGCTCCGTGGGCATTCACCTCTATGGTAAGGCCGAGGTCAAAGCGGGCCGCAAAATGGGCCATGTGAACACCATCACGGGTTCAGCATAAGCGACCGCCATCGGCAATTCACTTGCTCGCGCCTCTATGCGCTACTTTTGTGCCAAGGCACACTCGCCCCGCCTAGCCGCGCGGGCGTACTTAATGTTTGTTGACCAGTCGCCGCATAGCGTCAGAGGCAAAACATCTCCCCATTACAACGCATTTGGTATCATGCTGAAATAGCACACGACTCTCGTGTCTAGCGACAGATGCCAAAATGACGAAAGGGCCGCCCGAAGGCGACCCTTTGTTTTGTCTGTGGACGCGGATGCGCTCCACTCCAATGACGTAAACGTCTTTGGAGATGGCTTACATCATGCCGCCCATGCCGCCCATGCCGCCCATGTCGGGCATGCCGCCACCGGCACCGCCGTCTTTGGATGGTTTCTCAGCAACCATTGCTTCCGTGGTAATCAAGAGACCGGCGATGGAGGCCGCATCTTCGAGAGCTGTACGGGTCACTTTGGCAGGGTCGATCACACCGAAGGAGAACATGTCGCCATATTCTTCGGTTTGAGCGTTAAAGCCGAAGGACACGTCATCGCTTTCGCGAATTTTACCGGCAACTACAGCGCCGTCGACGCCTGCGTTTTCAGCAATCTGACGCAGTGGAGCCTCAAGCGCACGGCGCACAATGGCGATACCAGCGTTTTGATCAGCGTTTGCACCAACCATGCCTTCGAGCACTTTGCCCGCTTGCACCAGAGCAACACCACCACCGACGACGATGCCCTCTTGGACAGCAGCGCGGGTTGCGTTCAAAGCGTCATCAACGCGGTCTTTGCGTTCTTTCACTTCGACTTCGGTCATGCCACCAACGCGGATCACGGCCACACCGCCAGCGAGTTTTGCAACACGCTCTTGGAGTTTTTCGCGGTCGTAGTCGGATGTGGTTTCTTCGATTTGCTGACGGATCTGAGCAACACGTGCTTCGATCTCTGCTTTCTCGCCATTGCCTTCGACGATGGTTGTTTCGTCTTTGGTGATGGTGATTTTCTTAGCGGAACCGAGCATGTCCATTGTGACGGACTCGAGTTTCATGCCGAGATCTTCGGAGATCACCTGACCGCCAGTGAGGATCGCGATGTCTTGCAACATGGCTTTGCGGCGATCGCCGAAACCAGGAGCTTTAACAGCTGCGATTTTCAGGCCGCCACGTAGTTTGTTAACCACGAGAGTTGCCAGTGCTTCACCTTCAACATCTTCAGCGATGATGAGAAGTGGTTTTTGCGACTGGATGACCTGCTCGAGGAGCGGAACCATTGGCTGCAAGGAGGAGAGTTTTTTCTCGTGCAGCAAGACGATGCAGTCTTCGAGTTCTGCGATCATTTTGTCGGAGTTGGTGACAAAGTATGGGGACAGGAAGCCACGGTCGAACTGCATGCCTTCGACCACGGTGGTCTCGGTTTCCATGCCTTTGTTCTCTTCAACGGTGATCACACCGTCGTTGCCGACTTTCTGCATCGCGTCTGCGATCTGGCTGCCGATTTCAGCTTCGCCGTTGGCGGAGATGGTGCCGACCTGAGCGACTTCAGCCGAATCGTTTACAGGGCGCGAGGCGTCTTTGATCGCTTGAACCACTTTGGTGGTTGCAAGGTCGATACCGCGCTTGAGGTCCATCGGGTTCAGACCAGCAGCAACCTGCTTGAGGCCTTCTTTGATGATGGCTTGAGCGAGAACGGTCGCAGTCGTGGTGCCGTCACCGGCTTCGTCATTGGTGCGCGAGGCCACTTCTTTGACCATCTGTGCACCCATGTTCTCGAACTTATCTTCGAGATCGATTTCTTTCGCCACAGACACACCGTCTTTGGTGATGCGAGGGGAGCCGAAAGACTTTTCGAGCACAACGTTGCGACCTTTCGGGCCGAGCGTCACTTTTACTGCGTCTGCGAGGATGTTCACGCCTTTGAGCATGCGATTGCGTGCGTCGACGTCAAACTTGACTTCTTTAGCCATTGTTCACTCCTGAATTCAGGTAAATTTTGATAGGAAAGAGGTCGCTTACGCGATGATGCCGAGGATGTCGGACTCTTTCATGATGAGAAGCTCTTCGCCCTCAACGGTGATTTCAGTGCCCGACCATTTGCCAAACAGGACACGATCACCTGCTTTGACGGATGGAGCAATCAATTCGCCGCTGTCTTTGCGGGCGCCTTCGCCAACGGAGACGATTTCGCCTTCGGAGGGTTTTTCTTTGGCGCTATCGGGAATGATGAGGCCACCAGCGGTTTTTTCGTCGCCTTCTGTGCGGCGAACAACAACGCGGTCGTGAAGCGGTTTAAATGCCATCTTCGAGGTTCCTTACTCAAAGTTTCTGTTTCGGTCCCGCCCCTCTCGGACGGGGAAATAGGGTATTAGCACTCACCATGAGTGAGTGATAACGAGCCATAGGTAGGGAGGGTTCAGGGGCGTGTCAACCAGAGGATCCGCAAAAATGTTTACAGCAAATAGACTTCTTTGCAGAAGTGATCTTAAACCCATTGAAATGAAGCACGGTGCAGCGAATGGCATGTGTGGATGGCTCCTGCATAGCAAGACATTTTTGATCAGATTTGTGCATTTGTCAGAAGCAGTCATGCGTTCCCATTGCCGGCAGGCGATTGCGAAGCAATCTGCCGAGAGGGATCTGTTTGCGCGGTTTTGACCGCTGGCCCTCCCTCTCGGGACATTGCTTCGCAATACACTGTCGGGCAATGGATGGGTTCCGCAAACCAAGTTCCTATCAGCTTTACGGGCTGTTATGCCCGTGCCATTCGGCGGAGTGTCTTGGCTTCGGCGGCAGATTTATGCACCATCATCTCGCGGGTCTTGCTAACTCGTTGTTCCTTTCGTCTCAGGCTACAGTGCTTGGGCTGTAGGGTTCGTTGCGGGTCAGGACAGCCCAGACGATCCGAGCGGTCTTGTTGGCCATGGCGACGGTTGCGACACGCGCAGGTTTGCGTTCAAGCAAGGATGTAAGCCATTTGCTGGCTAGCTCCGGGTGGGATCGTGTTTGTCGAACGAGTGATGTCATACCAACGACAAGCAATGATCGCAGATACTGGTCACCCATTTTGGTGATCCGCCCCAACTTCTCCTTACCGCCGCTGGATTTGTTGGCAGGCGTTAAACCCAGCCATGCTGCGAACTCCCGGCCGTTTTTGAATTGGCGACCATCTCCAATGCTGGCGATGATCGCAGAAGCCGTCACCGCGCCGACGCCGGGTATAGTGCGCAGCAAACGGACACGCGCATCTTCTTTGGCCACTTGCTTGAGGCGCTCTTCATACCATCGGACCTGCTTATGCAGAGCCATGAGCTGTTCTGACAGGTTGCGGATCACCTCGTTGGCGATGTCTGGCAAGTCGAGCACTTCACCAAGAGTGATGTCCTCAGCAAATCCAATCACACGGGCCAGCCCTTTGGGAATGAAGATGCCGAACTCCGCGACCAGACCACGCAGATTGTTGATGAGTTGCGTCCTTTGGCGCACCAAAAGGTCACGCGCCCGATGCAGCGCGCAACGGTCGTTTCGAATACATGCCGCAGCAGATCGCTTGCGCGGAAGCGCCCGTGGCGGTTCTTCGAAAAGGTTGAGTGATCTGGAATATGGTCGTTGAGATCGAGGCGACAGAACCAGCGATAGGCGAAGTTCAGATGAACCTCTTCGCACAGGCGGCGTTCGGATCGGATGCCGAAGCAATAGCCCACCAGCAGCATGCGGATCAGTAGTTCAGGATCGATGGATGGGCGGCCCGTGTGGCTATAAAACTCGGCTAAATACTGGCGGATGTCGCTTAGATCCACAAACCGGTCAATCGAGCGCAGCAGATGATCTTGCGGAACATGATCTTCCAACGAAAACTCATAAAACAGCGCTGCCTGTACTTCCTGCTTCGGTCCCATTATCACAAAAATTCCCAATCAATAAGGAAATTGAATCAGCGAATGGGGACTCAATCAAGGAAGAGTTTTTCAACAGAATCGGATGCGCGCGGATTACGCCGCCAGTTCCGATGCTCTGATTGCCTCCAGCCAAGTGGTTGCTACACATTTTGCAACCGTCGCGGCTGCCAATGGCTACTGGCGCGAAACCTCATAGTACGCCGTTGAAGATCTCCCCCGTCTTACGAAGTGCAAACCAAACCAGTCGCAGTAGTTTTGGATTAGGGTTTAGGGATCAAGGTTTCTGTCATCAGAAGCGTTGAGGTCAACGCCCCGTCATTTTGTGACAGGCTCGCGACCAAACTGGCTCCGAGCCATTGGTGATAGATGGATTGCGCTGTCCCAGCGGGATCGGCCATTGGCACGATTGATCCGTCCGCAATGCCCTGCTCAAGCGTTCGGGTTAATTGTGCGATGATTGCAGTCACCCCCCGATCCAGAATCGCACTCATATCTGTTGAGAGATCAGCGACCTCGGCTGACAGTTTCACCACAAGGCAACGATCCATCGGATCGCCGCTGCTTTGGCGGCGATGCCAATCGCGAAAGTAATTCAGAAACCGTGTTCGGCCATCAATGTCAGGATTCGCCAAGGTCGCCCCAAGCCGCTCCTTGTAGTCCGCGACAAAGGCCTCAAGCAGGGCGCACCCATAGGCCTCTTTCGATGCAAAGTAATGGTAGAATGACCCTTTCGGGACACCTGCCGCCTTAAGCAATTCGCTGAGGCCAACACCCGTGTAGCCGTGCAATGCGGTGAGACGTCGGCCCGTTGCAAGGATGTGATCTTTGGTGTTGAGGGCTTTTTGCGTCATACTCAGGAGGTAGAGGCCACTAGACCAGTTGTCTAGTGGCGGGGCCGTTTTTCTGTTTGGCGCTGCCCAACGGACACAAGCGACGGATCAGGACAGAGCCTCAGCCACCGCAAGGTTAGCCATTTCCATAATCGCCTCGCGCGAATTGGCGACGGCGATGAAGCGGGCGTTGTGACAGAACTTCGCCCCCTTCACACCACTTGCAGCCTCAAGGTCCGCACCGTTCAACCCTGCCCAAGCAGCAGGCAGGTCAGCGCGTTGATCAAAGGTATCGTTGGACAGTTTGATCCCGTTCAACGTCCAATCATCACCACGCGGAATGACCACGAACAGAAAATGATCGGCTTCAGCCTTATCAAGTGCAGAGCGATAGGGCATACCCATTGGCAACTCAAGGATCGGAGAGGTGCCCGCCTTGGCGATGGCCTCCATGACAAGGCTTTGCGCGCGGGCCTTCGCCGCAAGATTACGCACCATTGCCTCGACAAATCCACGGGCGACGCCCAAAGCCACGAAGAAGGCATCATCATCCGCCGTTGGAGAAGGATCATCAAACACGGGCTTCAAACTGCCAAGAAGCGACGGCAAAGTCAGGATCGACAGCGGCCCTGCGACAGACGGCTCCATCGCCCCGTTGTCCAACAGATCAATCGGCAGCACAAACTTGGCGTCGAAGGTGGCATGGATCGTCTCGATGTCATCCGCAGGCACGTCCATCGCCGTCAGATAGTCCCGCCCGTAGTGAGCCCAGATCAGTCCGAAGGAGCTATAGGGCTGACCATCCTCGCGCAGCGGGTTGGGGCGTTGATGGTGATCGAAAATCTGTGCCTCGGCACTATAGTCGCCACCCACATCATAAATGATCTTATCTGCGGCGGGCGTAATCCATTGACGGTCACGGCTACGCATTACCTGCGCGCGAGGAAAGAGACGCGTGAGCACAACAGATGACAGCACTTCATCCGCATGAAATCCGCCGGAATGGGTGACAAGATGGGTGATGGTCATGTGAGCGCTCCAAAAGGGCCGATACAAAGGTCGGGAAAAGGAAAAGGCGACCAACATGGCCGCCCCTAAAAAGTGTCATGGCTGTTTGCGAGTTCTCAACCGGATCAGGAACAAGACACTACTCCATCCAGTCCACTCGATTGACGAACCGCAATTGACCCAAATGTGAATCGGGGCAAATCTATCTCGAAGAAGCCCTTAAAGGCAAGCGAAAACAATGGGTTATTTTTGTCTCCTTTATAGGCCGAGCAAAGATCTCGCGAAAATCGAGTCAAGATTCCGCGAAACTCACAAAAAGGCAACAAAAAAGCCCGCCAAAGCGGGCTTGGTACGTCATGTTTTGATGTCGACTACGCGGAATCTTTCATCTCAACCAGAGAGCGGACCTCAACATATATTGCACCGATGCCGAGAATATCGCCGCTGCGAAATAAAGGTTAATACGCTGCCGTTGACACGTCCCCCACGATCCAGGTGCAATTTCCGCCAATTGCCGCAATGAAAAACGTCATTGGGTCAGAAAAGCCAGCAACTTAACAGTACTGTGCTACCCAAAGTGTCCCCAGTCAGGGCTAGGTTTTCCGCATATTGATCACACAGACGGGCTGGATGCGTCTGGCAATTTCATCAGCGATCCCGGGACTTTGTTTCCGATAGCGCTGTGCGGTCATTCTTCGTTGTAGTCTCTACCGCTGCCCGACAGGGTTATGCTGAGCATGATCCCGAGAGGGGCCAAGTCTCCAACTTTTCGGCGGTACCTTCAAGCCCCATGAACCAGTGGGCGTTCAAACATTCCTGGCGGAATTTGCCGTTGAACGCTTCGATGTATTCATGAGTTTCCGCTCCTCTCCAAGCTCAGGAAAATCTAGCGGAAAACTCTAATCAAAAACGAGGACGTTTTTAGGGATCACAGCAAACCTGAACAGAGCTAACCTAAACTAGCGGACTCTAAAGGGAGCAGGTCAGTTGGGACTAATTTCTTACACCATATACATGGTGCATATTCCTGTTAGAGCGACAGGCTATTTTATCTGGCCAAAAATTTCTGGGAGTCTGTCCGAGGCATGGAGCGAAACGATATTTTTCATGACATGCATTGTCGTGACACTTCTTCTAAGCTCAGTAATTTTTCGCTTTTTTGAGGTTCCAATGCGAAATAAACTTAGGGGGCGCTAAGCTAATCGTTCCAAAACCGACTGCGTGTTGAACCGTTCAACAAACCGAACATTGATTTACACATATCGAAGGTCGGCTAATTCCCGCATTGCCGCCCTTCACCCCCGAACCCCATAGACGCCCTTCTCCACTTTCTCAAACCACCCGTAGTGGTCCATGCGCATGATGGTTGTGGCTTTCTCGACGCCTGTGGCATTTGCCACATCCGCGCCCTTGCTCGGGCCGTTTGCAATGAGATAGTCGCGGCATTTCTCGGCGGCTTGGCGGTAGGCTGTCACCCGTGCGCCGCGCACGCCTCCCAAGTTCGGGTCCCCCTCGCGGGCGTTAAACTCTTTGAGCAGGCTGTCTTTACGGGCTTTGACTTTGCGTGGGCGAAACTCGGCGGGATCGGCGTGAACTTGCACCGCATCCACCGTTGGCCCCGCCGCGAGATCGACGGAGATCACCCCGAGGCCCAGACGTTTGGCCAGACCCACATTGGCTTTAAACGCCTTCCACCCTGCGCGGCCAGACCATCGTGGCACGGCGAGGTAAACCTGATCTGTGATCCGTTGGCGCGCGATGCCCTGTTGTAAAAGGATCAGTGAAAACCCGAGCTTCAACTCGACAATCACAGGCGGCTCATCGCCGCGCCGCCCCATCACATCCGCGTCTTTGATCTCCGCCTTCACCTCGTAGCCGAGCCCCTCAAGGAAGGCTTTCACGGGGAGATAAAGATCGCTCTCTTTGGGCTTGGGCGCGGGTTTAGACATGGCCCAGTTGTAGCCCAGACCGACCGCCATATCAAAGGGGGAAGCGCGGCACGCCTCCCCCTCATCCGAGTGTCGAAGATTAGCCCCGCCCGCGCGATTTTCCGGGCATCGGGATGGGCTTTATCTTCTTGGCAAACCCTTTCTCCTGTCCCTTGGTTTGGACCTGATGAAAGGGATTGCGAGATGGGGTGACGCTTGGGATAGCCACAGGTTTTGGGGCCGCCAAGGCGGGTGTTTTGATTTTGCGGGTCATGTGAGACTCCTGAAAAAATGGAACGTCAGGCGCGCAATGCACGCCACTGATCACCGCGAACGCGGCTTATCCGTGCTTGTCCATTGACAGAGTCCTCCTGAAGAATGCGAGCGGCCTTGCATGATCCATCTGGGTCACGCGCGGCGGGTGATGGCGGGATTAAACCTGCTGATCCATTGTCAGTGCACTCCTTCAGTTGAACCGCAATGTTGCCATGAGAGAGGGCCTTACGTCAAGTTTGCCGCCAACGCGCCGCGACAGGGGCGTGACAAGCCATGCTGCACTGCCTATAAGGCGGGCAAAATTGGTACTCTAGATAGGACTTCCCCATGACAACGCTCGTTTTCGGCCACAAATCGCCCGACACTGATTCCACTGGCTCGCCCATCATCTGGGCGTGGTATCTCAACGAGATCAAAGGCGAAAAAGCCGAAGCGGTGTTCTTGGGCGAGCCCAACACCGAAGCGGCGTTCGTGTTGGAAAAATGGTCCTGCCCAAAACCGCGCATCGTGGACACATTTGAGGACGGTCAAAAAGTTGTCATCGTCGACACCAACAACCCCGCCGAGCTGCCCGCTAACGTCAACGATCTCGACATCACCGCGATCATCGACCACCACAAACTTGTGGGCGGCCTTGAAACCTCTGGCCCTATCGATATCACCATCCGTCCGCTCGCCTGCACCGCGACGATCATGGTCGATCTGATGGGCGACGACGCCGACAAGATGCCCGATTGGGTCAAGGGCTTGGTGCTGTCGTGCATCCTCTCCGACACACTCGAATTCCGCTCGCCCACCACGACCGACCACGACAAGGCACTGGCCGCAAAACTGGCCTCCGAATTGAACCTCGATCTGAACGCCTATGCGTCCGAGATGTTCGAAGCAAAATCCGACATCTCTGCGTTCTCCGACGCCGAGCTGATCCGCATGGACAGCAAGGAATACGCCGTAGGCGACACCAAGTTCCGCGTCTCCGTTCTGGAAACCACCGCACCCAAAATCGTACTCGACCGCAAAGACAGCATCATGGCGTCCTTCGCCGATGTGGCCAAAGAGGACGGTGTGGACGAAGTGTTGTTGTTCGTCGTGGACATCCTCAAAGAGGAAGCCACCCTGTTCGTGCCCAATGATCTGGTCAAAGGCGTGGCCGAGAAAACATTCGGCGCCACTGTCGAGGGCAACACTGTTGTCCTGCCTGGCATCATGTCGCGCAAAAAGCAGATCATTCCAAACCTCAAGGTCTGATCGACACACAAACGCCGCGATGGACTTCGCGGCAAAGATAGGTTTCAAAGGGGTGCCGCGAGGTGCCCCTTTTTGTTGGAGACCCCATGCTCAAATCCCCCGACTTTATGCGCCCGATGGCCCGTGGCGAGGAACCCGCCGTTGATGCGTTGATCACGGCCGCGTTCAACGGCAAGGCCGAAGTGCAGCGCGTCGCGGATCTGCGCAAATCACGGGCCATTGCGGGGGAAATGGTGTTGCCGATGGACGGCGGAATTATCGGCTACGCGGCGCTGTCGCATATGATCGCGCCCAAAGGCTGGATCGCGCTCGGCCCCGTCGCCATTCACCCCGACCATCACGGACGCGGGTTCGGGCGGCGCTTTGTAGGGATGATCGCGCAATGGGCGCAGATGTCGGGCCAAACGGTTGTGATTCAGGGCGACCCTGCGTTCTACGCGCGTTGCGGATTTGCCCCAATCGCCGACGGGTTCACCTCTCCCTATCCGCTCGACACCATCCAGATCGCAGGCCCCGCCAAGACCAAGGAAAAGGCCCTCACCTTCCCAAAGGCCTTTCGCTAACCCTTTCCTTTCACCCCCTGTCCCCTACCTATTCGCCGCACGACAAACGGAGCGCCCCATGACCCAGTTGATCCAATCCCTATCCGAGATGTCCAACCGCTATGATGCGTTGTTCGTTGATCTGTGGGGCTGCGTCCACAATGGCGTCACGGCCTATTCCGAGGCTGTTGCAGCCCTGCAAACCTACCGCAAGTCGGGTGGCAAAGTGGTGCTTGTAACCAACTCGCCACGTCCATGGCGAGCCGTGGCCGAACAGCTTGTCGGCTTTGGCGTGCCCACCGATGCCTATGACGCGATTGCCACCTCAGGCGACAGCGCACGCGCCGCGATGTATCTCGGGGCAGTAGGATCAAAAGTCTACCACATCGGCTCCCCGGGCGAAGACGCCGTCTTTTTCGCCCCGATGGATCTTGTCGCCGATCAGGCTGTAGAAATCACCCGCGTATCGTTGCAAGAGGCCGAGGGCCTTGTTGTCACTGGCCCCGAAGACTCGATGGCCGATCCCGACGTCTACCGCGCCGATTTTCTCTACGCGAAACAAAAGGGCCTGAAACTGCTCTGCGCCAACCCCGATATCGTCGTGGACCGTGGCGAAACACGCGAATGGTGCGCAGGCGCATTGGCGGGGCTTTATACGGAAATGGGTGGCGAGAGCCTTTACTTCGGCAAGCCCCATCCGCCGATCTATGACCTTGCCCGCCGCCGGCTGGCCAAGATCGCGCAGGTGTCCGACGACAACATCCTGTGCATTGGCGATGGCATTGGCACCGACGTGATGGGCGGCATGGGCGAGGGGCTTGATACCTTGTTCATCACTGGCGGCCTTGCGGCAAGCGAGTTCGGAAGCGACCCCAAGCATCCCGATCCCGCTCGGCTCAAGCACTGGTTGGCCGAGCAAAACCTGTCCCCCACGGCTGCGATCTCGTTTCTGCGCTGATCGACAGCAGAGTCCCGTCGGTCATAAATTTGCCAAACATGGCCTATTTGGCAAATTTTCTTGCGCGACATATTGTTTCGCTGTGAATTTTCATCTATGCTGCACCGCAACATGGACGAGGATTTTCACAATGTTGGATAATATGCTCCGCGGAACAATCTGTATTGAAGACATCGAAGTCGGCATGACCCGCTCCCTGCGCAAGGTCGTGACGGATCGCGATATCGAACTCTTTGCCGAAGTGTCTACCGACCGTAACCCCGTCCACCTCGATGATGACTATGCCCGCGACACGATTTTCGAGGGCCGCATCGCCCACGGAATGCTCACAGCGGGGCTGATCTCGGCGGTCATCGGCGAACAGCTTCCCGGACATGGCACCATCTATCTGGGCCAGACGTTGAAGTTCATGGCCCCTGTCCGCCCCGGCGATACAGTTCTGGCCGAAGTCACAGTGACCGATATCATCCATGCAAAACGCCGTGTTTCCCTTGAATGTCGCTGCACCGTAGGTGATACCGTGGTGCTGAAAGGCGAAGCCACCGTGCTTGCGCCAAGTGCCAAATTCGACTGATGCGCGGGGCCGCCCCCGCGAGGGAGCGCCATGCAGACCCATACCCATTGGACCGACATCCCCGACGACGCCCGTGGCGCCTCAGCGGCGATTGGAAACTTTGACGGTGTTCATCGTGGCCACCGCCATGTGATCGACCTTGCCCGCCCGCATGGCCCCCTTGGCATCGTCACTTTCGAGCCGCACCCGCGTGAATTCTTCGCCCCCGGTGCGCCCCCCTTCCGCCTGATGAACGCCGATGCCAAAGCCAGTCGATTGGCCAAACTCGGCGTCGAGCATCTGTTCCAACTGCCGTTTGACGCGGAAATGGTCGCAATGACGCCCGAAGAATTCGCCCGTCAGGTGATCGTTGAGGGGCTTGGCCTCAGCCATGTTGTCGTCGGTGCGGATTTCTGTTTCGGCAAAGGCCGCATTGGCACCGCCGCCGACCTGCAACGCTTCGGCGCACAAATGGGGTTTGGCGTGACCATCGCAGACCTTCTGGAAACCGAAACGGGCGTCTCGTCATCCTCAGCCATCCGCGTGGCATTGGCCGAAGGCCGCCCGCAGGACGCCGCCGATATGCTCGGCCACTGGCACCGCATCGAGGGCATGGTGGCCCATGGCGACAAGCGAGGCCGCGACCTCGGCTTTCCCACCGCCAACATGTCCATCGACGGGCTGCACGCGCCCAAATTCGGCGTCTACGCCGTGCTTGTCGATATTCTCACAGGCCCGCACAAAGGCAGCTATCACGGCGCTGCGTCCTTGGGTGTCAAACCCACCTTCGGGGCCAATACGCCCTGTCTGGAAAGTTTCCTGTTTGATTTCGACGGCGACCTCTATGACGAGACGTTGTCGGTGGCCTTCGTCGAGTTCCTACGCCCCGAAGAAAAGTTCTCCGACCTCGACGCCCTCATCGCCCAGATGGACGCCGATTGCGATGCCGCCCGCCAAATTCTGGGCGATCTGGAATGACCCTGCGCCCGAATTTCTGGCAAGAAATCCCCTTGGCCAAAATGAACGCCGAGGAATGGGAGGCCCTATGCGACGGCTGCGGCAAATGTTGTCTCAACAAGATCGAAGACGCCGACACGGGCGAGGTCTTTCTGACCCGCGTGGCCTGTCGCCTGCTCGACGATCAGACCTGCCAATGTGGCCAATACGAGATCCGCAAACGCATCGTGCCCGAATGTATCGTGCTCAAACCCGAAACCATCGACAAACACGCATACTGGATGCCGCAGACCTGCGCCTACCGCCTGCTGCATCAGGGCAAACCCCTACCCCATTGGCATCCGCTTTTGACGGGCGATCCGCAATCGGTGCATGACGCGGGCGTGTCCGTGCGCGGCTTTACCGTTCCGGAATTCGAGGTGGACGAAGACGAGTGGGAAGGCCACATTATCGAGGAACCAATAGGGGACAGCTGAATGTTTTTCGCCTCCGATAATACCTCCGCCGCCCATCCCAAAGTGATGGAAGCCCTCATGCTCGCCAATGACGGCTACACGCCTGCCTACGGTGCCGACCCCTTTACCGATGTATTGACGGAACGCGTGCGCGAGATGTTTGGCGCCCCCGACGCGCTCGTCTATCCGATGGCCTCGGGCACAGCGACCAATGCCGCTCTTTTGGCTGCCATGTCGCCGCCGTGGGGCGTGATCTATTGCCACGAGACCGCGCATATCGAAGTGGACGAACGCGGGGCGGCGACCTTTTACGCAGGCGGCGCAAAACTGCGCGCCCTGCCCTCCCTCGACAGCCGCCTCAACAGCCAGACCCTAGCGACAGCCATCGCCAAAGACCGCGCAGGCCACGACATTCACGCCATGCCCCCCGCAGCCGTTTCCATCACCAACCTGACCGAATATGGCGAGGCCTACACCCCCGCCCATATCGAAGCGCTTGTGGATACCGCCCGTTTGCCGATGCATATGGATGGGGCACGTTTCGCCAATGCGATTGCCGCAACGGGATGCAGCCCGTGGGAAATGACCCGCGAAATGTCGACGCTGTCCTTGGGCGGGACCAAAAACGGTGCGATGACCGCCGAACTGGCCATACTGTTTGACCCCGATCTCAAAGACGCCTTTGAAAGCCACCGTATGCGCGGCGGTCACAATGTCTCCAAAGCGCGGTTCATCTCGGCGCAGATGCTTGCGTGGTTGGAGGATGATCTGTGGATTGAGTTGGCCACCCACGCCAATGCGATGGCCACACGCTTGGCCGACGGACTTGAAGAGCGCGGAGCCGAGTTGGATTACGCCGTTGATGGCAACATGATCTTTGCGCGGATGCCGCTTGAGGCGCACCGACAGGCATGGCGCAAGGGCGCGGTCTATCATCCGTGGGAAGATGTCACTGGACTGGCCCCAGACGCCCCTGTGTTGGCGCGTCTGGTCACAAGCTGGTCCACGACCGAAGAGGACGTAGACGCCCTCCTCGCCGCCTTAGACTGACGCGCTACAGCGTGCCGAGATAGGTGTCGAGCTGGTCGAGGCGGTCCTGCCCCCAAAACCGCTCGTCCGTATCGGTGACGATGTAGAACGGCGAGCCGAATACACCCGCGGCCAATGCGGCCTCGGTATTCTTGGGATAGGTTTCGGCCCCCGCCAAAAGCCCCGTCATCGACAGCATCGGATCGAACCCGCCCGCTTTAAGCGCATCGGCGATCACCTCGTCTTGCGCAATGTCGCGTTCCTCTTCCCATGTGGCGCGAAACAACGCGCAGATCAGCGCCGACATATCGCCTTTGCCCGTGGAGTTGAGCGCCTCTTGCGCCGCGATAATCGCGTAGGACGCGGGGGCGGCGTTGGTCGGCCAAAACGCGGGCTGCTCGTTCATCGTGAGACCCAGAGCATCGCGGATGCGGCGCAGCTCTTGCATACGGTAAATCTTGCGCCCTTCGGGACGGTCGGCAGGTTTGGGCGCGCCCAGACGATCAAACAGCGCCATAATGTCAAAGGGCTTATAGGTGATCTGCGCCCCGTGCTTGGCCGCGATCTTTTCCAAACGGTCCCCTGCGAAGTAGGTAAAGACGCTCAGAGGTGAGAAATAGTAGTCGATATGAGCCATGCTGGTCTCCAGATTTGCGTTTCGCTCAACCTAGGCCACATACCCCACCAAAGGAACCCGTCGCCGCCGTGCGATCTGGCAACACAGGGTGTCGCTCATCGCTCACGCCCCTAGAAAACGGATCGCAGGAGACCGAAGAATTGTGGGCTATGGGCATCATGCCCCTTATTTAACGTGCGAACAGACCTCTTTAGCGCTAACAAGAAGGAACAGACGCGGACGGACATAGACGGTAGGGCGTCAGAATGCTAATCGGAACGCGTGTCGCGAATCCGTGGCGCGCTTGGCCAAACACACCACGGGAAATGCTGCTCATGCCCTCAACATCCGTACCAAAAATCATCTCCGGGAATGCAAACCGCACACTCGCCAAAAGCGTATCGCGGCGACTGTCTATGCACCGCGGCATGTCGGTCGATCTGTGCGACGCCCGTGTGGAACGGTTCAACGATGGCGAGATTTTCGTCGAGGTCTACGAAAATGTGCGCGACGAGGACATGTTTATCCTCCAACCCACATCCAACCCCGCCAACGACAATCTGATGGAATTGCTCATCATCGCAGATGCCCTGCGCCGTTCAAGCGCGGGTCGCATCACTGCGGTGGTACCCTATTTCGGCTACGCCCGCCAAGATCGCCGCATGAAAGCCCGGACGCCCATCTCCGCCAAACTCGTGGCCAACATGATGGTCGAGGCCGGCATTGAACGCGTGTTGACGATGGACCTGCACGCCACCCAGATCCAAGGCTTCTTCGACATTCCCGTCGACAACCTCTACGCCTCGCCCGTCTTTGCCCTCGACATCAAAGACAACTTCAAAGGCGCGATGGACGACATCATGGTTGTCTCCCCCGACGTTGGCGGCGTGGCTCGTGCCCGCGAATTGGCCAAACGCATCGACGCACCGCTCTCCATCGTGGACAAGCGCCGCGAGAAAGCGGGCGAAGTCGCCGAGATGACCGTGATCGGGAATGTTGTGGGCAAGAAATGTATCATCGTTGATGACCTTGTCGACACCGCAGGAACACTCTGCAAAGCCGCCGAACACCTGATCGAAGCGGGAGCAGAAGAGGTCCACGCCTATATCTCCCACGGCGTTCTGTCAGGCCCCGCAGTCGAGCGCGTTACCGCGTCAAAGCTAAAGTCCCTCGTGATCACTGACAGCATCGAGGCCACGCAAGCCGTCAAAGACTGCCCGAACATCCGTATCGTGACCATGGCGCCACTCTTTGCTCAGGCCATCATCAATACGTGGAACGGCACCTCCGTGTCGTCGCTGTTCAACAACAAGACCCTCATGCCGCTCTACGAGGGGCTCTACCCCACCGAATAAAACGGCATTTGTTTGCGACTCGAAACGACAAAGCGCGAGGGAACTCCCTCGCGCTTTTTTCTATGCCACCCGCCCGCGCAACGACGCTGCACGTTACAAATCCCAGTCATCCACATGGCGCACCGCGCCGATGGCCAACCAATCGGCCCGGACCCGCGCCACACGCGTGTCTTCCCATGTCTTAAAGACAATCACAAAGCCACTCTCACTCACCATTTCGGAAGAGATGTCGACGCGGTGATTGGTGGCCCGATCCATATCGAGCATCGACAGGCTGACGTGGACGCTAGGCGCTTGCGTGAATTCCTCGTCAAATTCCACCACACGCCGCATTTCGCGCGGGCCGGTGCCGGTCCACATTTCGCCGTCATCTTGAAAGTCCGAGAACAACAGGAGCGACCCCTGCTCGATCCCCAGTTGGTGCGTCTTGATACGTTTCATCTCGCAAAGGTTCCCAGTCACCAGTTACGCAATCATACTGTCATTAAATTCTTAAAAACAAATGGAAAAGGCCCACAGCATTGCTACCGTGGGCCTTTTTGAAAATCATGTCGTCAAACGTTTAGCCGAGATTGGAGTGGAACCCCATGTCATCGGCAAGGTGGACGAGATCCGCGAGGAATTTCTCGGTCATGTGATGCTCATCGGGATGGGCATCTTCGTGGGCTTTCGTTGCCTGCGCAACGAGGCTCGACACCACCTCTTGGGACATTTCTCCGCGGGGCAAAGCCATTTCAGCCAGAACAGACACGCTGTCCGCAGCCACTTCGGCAAAACCGCCAACAACGATGAACTGCTCATCACCGCCCGTGCCCTTTACGGTGAGAACACCGGGACGGATGGTCATGATGGTGGGCGCGTGGCCTGCCATTGCAGTCAGATCGCCTTCAGCACCTGGGATCTGCACCTCGGTTGCCGAAACGGAAGCAAGCTTGCGTTCTGGTGAAACGAGGTCGAATTGGATCGTATCAGCCATGGATGGCCTCCTTCAAAACGTTTTGCCCTAAGTCACGCTCACAATACTTGGGCAAAACCTGCGCATCGTATTGTCCGCGAGCGATTCGGAACTGCGCCGGTCTGGCGTGATCCCGAACCGCTTGGGGTTGCGTCTTAGGCAGCTTCAGCAGCCAGTTTTTCGGCTTTAGCGAGCACTTCGTCGATGCCACCAACCATGTAGAACGCAGCTTCGGGAAGGTGATCGTATTCACCTGCCACAACGGCTTTGAACGACTTGATTGTATCTTCGAGAGGCACCTGAACACCGTCAGACCCTGTGAAGACTTTCGCAACGTCGAACGGCTGGGACAGGAAGCGCTCGATTTTACGCGCACGTGCCACGGCCAGTTTGTCTTCTTCGGACAGCTCGTCCATGCCGAGAATGGCGATGATATCTTGCAGCGATTTATAGCGCTGAAGAACCCGCTGAACGTCTGTAGCCACTTTGTAGTGCTCTTCGCCGATGATCAGTGGATCAAGCAGACGCGAGGAGGAACCAAGTGGGTCCACAGCAGGGTAGATGCCTTTTTCCGAGATCGAACGATCGAGAACGGTCGTCGCGTCAAGGTGGGCGAACGATGTGGCCGGCGCAGGGTCGGTCAAGTCATCGGCAGGCACGTACACGGCCTGAACGGAGGTAATAGACCCGTTTCTGGTCGAGGAAATACGTTCCTGCATGGCGCCCATGTCGGTCGCCAGTGTTGGCTGATAGCCCACAGCGGATGGAATACGACCCAAGAGTGCGGACACCTCAGAACCAGCCTGTGTGAAGCGGAAGATGTTGTCGACGAAGAACAGAACGTCGGAACCTGTGTCATCGCGGAACTGCTCGGCCAGGGTCAGACCTGTCAAAGCAATACGCATACGGGCACCTGGAGGCTCGTTCATCTGACCGTAGACCAGCGCGATTTTCGACTCTTCGAGGTTATCAGGAACGATAACGCCGGATTCGATCATTTCGTGGTAAAGGTCGTTGCCTTCACGGGTCCGCTCACCAACACCAGCGAACACGGACACACCGGAGTGCACCTTCGCAATGTTGTTGATCAATTCCATGATCAAAACGGTTTTACCAACGCCGGCACCGCCGAAGAGGCCAATTTTACCACCTTTGGTGTAGGGCGCGAGAAGGTCGATCACCTTGATGCCCGTTACGAGGATTTCAGTCGCAGTGGACTGCTCTTCGAACGCAGGTGCATCACCGTGGATCGCGCGACGTGCTTTCGCATTCACTGGGCCTTTTTCGTCAACGGGGTCGCCGGTGACGTTCATGATACGGCCAAGGGTTGCGTTGCCGACAGGAACAGAAATCTGTGCGTCCAGATCGGTCACAGCCTGACCGCGAACGAGACCTTCGGTCGCATCCATAGCAATGGTGCGCACGGTGTTCTCGCCGAGGTGCTGAGCAACCTCGAGGATCAGACGGTTGCCGTTGTTGTCGGTTTCAAGGGCGTTGAGAATGGCGGGGAGGTCGCCGTCGAACTGAACGTCGACAACGGCGCCAATCACCTGCGTGATTTTGCCAGTAGCTTTTGCCATGTTTCGTTACTCCGATTCTTAGAGCGCTTCCGCGCCCGAGATGATTTCGATAAGCTCGTTGGTGATGACGGCCTGACGCGAACGGTTAAATTCGATGGTCAGCTTGTCGATCATTTCGCCTGCGTTGCGTGTCGCGTTGTCCATAGCGGACATGCGCGAGCCTTGCTCGGAGGCGGCATTTTCCAGAAGAGCCGAGAAGATCTGTGTGGCCACGCCGCGCGGCAGAAGGTCGGACAGAATGCCTTCCTCAGAGGGTTCGTAGTCGTAGACAGTTGTGCCTGCGTCTGCGTCCTCAGCCGTTTCGTATGCGGCAGGGATGATCTGCTGAGCGGTCGGGATCTGAGACACAACGTTGACGAACTTCGCGAAGAAGATCGTTGCAACGTCGAACTCTTCGGCATCGAACCGCGCCAGAACGTCTTTGGCGACATCCTGTGCATTCGCATAGCTCAGGTTTTTGACTTCAGAGAAGTCAACATGAGCCACCATTTTGTCCCCGTGCTCGCGCTTGAGCTGCTCACGGCCTTTTTTACCAACAGTCAAAATCTTGACCGTTTTGCCGCTTGCCTGAAGCTCGGCGATACGTGTGCGGGCGAGTTTCACAATGTTGGAGTTAAACCCACCGCACAGACCGCGTTCGGCTGTCATCACGACGAGCAGATGCACGTCGTCCTTGCCCGTCCCGGCGAGAAGCCGGGGCGCGCTGTCGGAGCCACCGACCGAGGCGGAAAGCGCACCCAGAACCGCGTTGAAGCGTTCCGTGTAGGGGCGCGATGCCTCAGCCGCATCTTGGGCGCGGCGCAATTTTGCAGCCGCGACCATCTGCATGGCCTTCGTGATCTTGCGCGTGGATTTCACGCTCGCAATCCGATTTTTAAGATCCTTGAGGTTAGGCATTGAAGCTTTCCCCTAATCTTACGCGAAAGTCTTGGCGAATTCGTCTAGAACCGCTTTGAGCTTGTCTGCTGCATCACCTTTGATCTTGGGATCGTCGTTGGTGATCCAAGCAAGAACATCAGCGTGCTGATTGCGCAGGAACTCAAGCAATTGAGCCTCAAAACGACCAACGTCTTTCACATCGACTTTGTCGAGGTAGCCGTTTGTACCAGCGAAGATAACGCAGACGATTTCAGCGTTGGACAGTGGCGAATACTGCGGCTGTTTCATCAGCTCGGTCAAACGGGCACCACGGTTGAGCAATGCCTGTGTCGACGCGTCAAGGTCGGAGCCGAACTGCGCAAACGCAGCCATCTCACGGTACTGAGCGAGCGACAGTTTCACCGGACCAGCAACCGAAGACATGGCCTTCGTTTGCGCCGAGGACCCAACGCGGGACACGGACAGACCCGTGTTCACAGCAGGACGGATGCCTTGGTAGAACAGTTCGGTTTCCAAGAAGATCTGACCGTCGGTGATCGAAATCACGTTGGTTGGAATAAACGCGGATACGTCACCACCCTGGGTTTCGATGATCGGCAGAGCCGTCAAGGAACCGGAGCCGTTGTCTTCGTTCAGCTTCGCAGAACGCTCGAGCAGACGGGAGTGGAGGTAGAACACGTCACCTGGGTAAGCTTCACGTCCTGGTGGGCGGCGAAGAAGCAAGGACATCTGGCGATAGGACACAGCCTGTTTGGACAGGTCATCATAGATGATCAAAGCGTGCTTGCCGTTATCGCGGTAGTATTCTGCCATTGCAGTTGCGGCGTATGGTGCCATGAACTGCAAAGGAGCAGGGTCGGATGCCGTAGCAGCCACAACCGTTGTGTATTCAATCGCGCCAGAGTCTTCGAGCTTTTTCACAAGCTGGGCAACAGTGGAGCGTTTCTGACCGATCGCAACGTAGATGCAGTAGAGCTTCTTGGACTCATCGTCACCAGCAGCGTCGTTGTAAGACTTCTGGTTGAGGATGGCGTCGAGTGCCACAGCCGTTTTACCCGTCTGACGGTCACCAATGATCAGCTCACGCTGGCCACGTCCGATTGGGATCATAGCGTCCACAGACTTAAGGCCCGTTGCCATTGGTTCGTGCACGGATTTACGTGGGATAATGCCTGGCGCTTTCACGTCTGCAATACGGCGCTCGGAGGCTTTGATCTCGCCTTTGCCGTCGATCGGGTTACCCAGACCGTCAACAACGCGACCCAAAAGCGCGTCACCCGCAGGAACGTCCACGATGGAGTTCGTACGCTTGACAGTATCGCCTTCTTTAATGTCGCGGTCGGACCCGAAGATCACGATCCCGACGTTGTCGCTTTCGAGGTTAAGCGCCATTCCGCGGATACCACCGGGGAATTCGACCATCTCACCGGCCTGCACGTTGTCGAGACCATAAACGCGTGCGATACCGTCACCGACGGAAAGAACGCGGCCAACCTCAGCAACTTCGGCATCTTTGCCAAAGTTCTTAATTTGGTCCTTCAGGATCGCAGAAATCTCTGCAGCTTGGATACCCATTTATCCGACCTCTTTCATTGCATTCTGGAGGGAGGCGAGCTTGGCAGCAATCGACGTATCGATCATCTTCGAGCCCACTTTGACGACAAGACCACCGATGAGGGATTCATCAACAGTCGCATTAATGTTCACATCTTTTCCGAATTGAGCCGACAGCGCTTTCGTCAGTTTATCTGACTGCGCTTTGGTCAACGCTTTTGCGGAAACGACGTCCGCCGAAACCTCGCCGCGCTCGGCGGCGAGCATCTCTTTGAGTGCTTCTACCAGTTGCGGCAGAACAAAGAGACGACGGTTTTGCGCCATCATGGCCAACGTATTGGACACGATTTTCGACAATTTTGCTTTTTTGGAGATTGCCGTGATCGCGTTTTCCAAATCTGTACGAGACAGAACTGGAGACGAAATGAGATCACGGAAATCAGCGCTGTCTTCGAGAGCCGAAGACAGGGACGACACGTCGCCCTCAAGCGCCTTGATTGCTTTGCCATCTTTGGCCAATTCGAAAACGGCCGTTGCGTAGCGTGCGGCAATGCCGCGGGAGATCGAAGCTGGTTCGGACACGTCCACCCTTCCGATGTCTTTGGCCGTTTCCCGACGCAGTATATCGCATTAGGAGCAGGCAGCTTGAACAACCCATGCAGAACGCATGGGAGGTAAAATCGGCGTGGGTGTAACAGAGCCTTACCCGCCTCGCAACCTTGTTGCGCGGGTTTAGCGCCAACACAGATCATGTGGCTATTGATACATTTCAATGACTTAGCCAATTTGGGGCCCAAAAATTCTAAAAAATATGTAATTTTGCGCATGTCAAAACGGCGGAATCAGGCGAGTCACCCGTTTGGGTGAGCTTGGAGAGGCCACGATGCCGCGTAACACAGGAGCGCGCGCCTTCCGATCCCGACAACAATACTCACCCTGTTTTGGGATGTGCGCCGCCACAAAAACAGATTGCGTCAATTACCCCAAACCTGTTGAGCCACCCTCAACCTAAACCGGCTTCGCCACACGATGTTTAAACCGGCTTCGCCTCGGGCAATCCGCCGATCCCCCCAAGCACGCGACTTGGCCGCTTGGTTGTGACGGGCGATCCTGTGCCTGTCTGCGCATAGACCTGTTTGGAGACCTCAAGGATGATCACCCCGCCCGCGAGCGCGGTGGAGACTTTGCGGCCGAACTTTTCCCATACAGGCCCCGAACGCAGCCAGAAGCGACGATGCGAGGGCGGCTGAAACAGCGCGGCGCGGTGGCGTTCGGAGACAAAACCCGCCTGCTTGAGTTGGGTTTCCAACTGGCCGAGCGAATAGGGCCGCCCGTAGCCGAACGGCGTGGCATCCGAGCGCGACCAAAGCCCGCCACGGTTGGGCACGATAAACAACGCCCGCCCACCTGGCCCGAGCACCCGCCAACATTCCTTCAACAGCGCGGATTGGTGGTCCGAGGTCTCGAGCCCGTGCATGACGATGAGCTTATCCACGAATCCCGTTTGCATCGGCCACATGGTTTCGCGGCACAGGGTCGACACGTTGGGCAAGCCCGCAGGCCAATGCATCACGCCCTGCTGATCGGGCATCAAGGCCACAACGCGCCGCGCATCCGCAAGGTAGGGACGCAGCAGCGGCACCGAAAACCCGAAGCCCGCAATGGTTTGACGCGAGGCATCAGGCCACAATTCGCCCACGCAATCACGGATCGCCCGTTGCGCAGCCCGCCCCAAGCCTGTGCGGTAATAAAAATTTCTTAGCTCTACGACGTCGAGATGCATTGCAATACGGTGGCCTAGGGACAAGTGTTAAGAATAAGAATGACCCAAAGTCGGAGAAAACACCATGCTAGAGATCGTCACCGTTGCAGCCCTATCGGACAACTACGATTATTTGGTGCATGATCCCGACACAGGGCGCACCGCTGTCGTCGATGCGGCTGAGGCGGAACCGATCCTTGATGCGCTTGATTACCACGGATGGACCCTCACCGATATCTGGCTCACCCACCACCATTGGGACCACATTGACGGGGTCGCCGACCTTGTGAAGGAGACAGGCGCAAAGGTTCTTGGCGCGAAGGCCGACCAACATCGCCTGCCCAACCTCGACACGGTTGTCGAAGCGGGTGGCAGCTTCGCCTTTGGCGCCCACACCGTCGAGGTCATGCCCGCCGACGGCCACACGATCGGTCACGTCGCCTTTTACATTCCCGACGCCCATGCGCTGTTTTCGGCGGATAGCCTCATGGCCTTGGGCTGTGGTCGCCTGTTCGAGGGCACGCCCGCGCAAATGTGGGAGACTTTGCAGCGGTTCAAAGCGCTCCCCCCCGAGACGATGGTTTACTCGGGCCACGAATACACCGCCTCCAACGCCAAATTCGCGCTCACCATCGAGACGGGCAACACCGCGCTGCACGACCGCGCCCGCGCCGTCGAGGCCGCCTTGGTCGAGGGAAAGTTCACCGTCCCTGCCCCGCTTGCACTAGAGCTTGCAACCAATCCGTTTTTACGTGCTAATGAGGACAGCGTAAAAGCCGCTATAGGGATGAGCGGAGCCGATGATGTCGCGGTTTTCACCGAAATCCGCGCCCGAAAAGACGCATTCTGACGCCGCGCGCCCCAAAGCCCCCGCGACCGTTGCGTTAACGGGGCAAGGCCCAATTGGGCAAGACAGCACAACCAGCGGCCCCAAATGCAACAAAACCGCACAAAAGCGGGCCGTTCACGAAAATTTATCGCGGTTTCGCGAATTTCCTCTTGAAGTATACGCGTTTCAATCAAACTTTAAGAGTATCAGGACACAGTTGTTGCAGGCCCCGTTGGGCCTCCCAACAGCCCCAGACGAAGGAGCACTGTCGACGTGCCGTCATTTTCAAACACCCTTGAGCAAGCGATCCATGCCGCCTTGGCGTTGGCAAATGCCCGTCAACACGAATTGGCTACGCTAGAACACCTCCTCCTTGCCCTCATCGACGAGCCCGACGCGGCCCGTGTGATGCAGGCGTGCAATGTGGAACTCGAGGAATTGCGAAAGACCCTTCTGGAATACATCGAGGATGACCTGTCGACACTCGTCACCGATGTCGAAGGGTCCGAAGCCGTTCCGACAGCCTCGTTCCAACGCGTCATCCAACGCGCCGCCATTCACGTCCAGTCCTCTGGCCGCACCGAAGTGACGGGCGCGAACGTGCTTGTGGCAATCTTTGCCGAGCGCGAAAGCAATGCCGCCTACTTCCTGCAAGAGCAGGACATGACCCGCTATGACGCCGTGAACTACATCGCGCATGGTGTGGCCAAAGACCCCGCCTTTGGCGAAAGCCGTCCCATCATGGGCGCGGATGACGACACCGATGGCGCTCAACAACAATCGACCGTCGACGGTGGCGAGGCCAAGGAATCCGCCCTCGCCAAATACTGTGTCGATCTGAACAAAAAAGCTGCCGAGGGCGATGTTGATCCCCTCATCGGCCGCAACGACGAGGTCGAGCGCTGCATCCAAGTGCTGTGCCGCCGTCGCAAGAACAACCCGCTTCTCGTGGGCGATCCCGGTGTCGGCAAAACCGCCATCGCCGAAGGTCTTGCCAAAAAAATCATCGAAGGGGCCACGCCCGACATCCTGTCGAAAACCACGATCTATTCGCTCGACATGGGCGCATTGCTCGCAGGCACCCGCTATCGCGGCGACTTTGAGGAACGCCTCAAGGCCGTGATGAAGGAGCTTGAGGATCACGACGACGCGATCCTGTTCATCGACGAAATCCACACCGTGATCGGTGCAGGCGCCACCTCTGGCGGCGCGATGGATGCCTCCAACCTGCTCAAACCTGCGCTTCAGGGCGGCAAGCTGCGTTGCATGGGCTCGACCACCTACAAAGAGTTCCGTCAGCACTTTGAAAAAGACCGCGCTCTGTCGCGTCGCTTCCAAAAGATCGACGTCAACGAACCTTCCGTAGATGACTCCGTGAAAATCCTCATGGGCCTCAAGCCCTATTTCGAGGAACACCACGATATCCGCTACACCAACGACGCGATCAAAACCGCCGTCGAACTGGCTGCGCGCTATATCCACGACCGCAAACTGCCCGACAAAGCCATCGACGTGATCGACGAGGCAGGGGCGGCACAACACCTCGTGGCCGAAAGCCGCCGCCGCAAGACCATCTCCCCCAAGGAGATCGAATCCGTCGTCGCCAAAATCGCCCGCATCCCGCCGAAAAACGTCTCCAAGGACGATGCGGAAGTACTCAAGGATCTCGAAGCCTCGCTCAAACGCGTGGTCTTTGGCCAAGACAAGGCCATCATCGCCCTGTCCTCGGCCATCAAACTGTCGCGGGCGGGTCTGCGTGAGCCTGAAAAGCCCGTGGGCAACTACCTGTTTTCCGGCCCCACGGGGGTCGGCAAAACCGAAGTGGCCAAACAGCTTGCCGATACGCTTGGTGTCGAACTGCTGCGTTTCGATATGTCCGAATACATGGAGAAACACGCCGTGTCGCGCCTCATCGGTGCCCCTCCCGGCTATGTCGGCTTTGACCAAGGCGGGCTGTTGACCGATAGCGTCGATCAGCATCCGCATAGCGTGCTGTTGCTCGACGAGATCGAGAAGGCTCACCCTGACGTGTTCAACATCCTGTTGCAGGTGATGGACAACGGCAAACTGACCGACCACAACGGCCGCACAGTGGACTTCCGCAATGTGATCCTGATCATGACCTCCAACGCGGGTGCCGCCGAACAGGCCAAAGAGGCCATCGGTTTTGGTCGCGACCGTCGCGAGGGCGAAGATTCCGCCGCGATCGAGCGCACCTTTACGCCCGAGTTCCGCAACCGTCTGGACGCAGTGGTCTCCTTTGCTCCGCTGCCCAAAGAGGTCATCATGCAGGTGGTCGAGAAGTTCGTGCTGCAACTCGAAGCGCAGCTCATGGACCGCAATGTCCATATCGAACTCACACCCAAAGCCGCCGCATGGCTCGCCGACAAGGGCTACGACGACAAGATGGGCGCACGTCCCCTTGGCCGCGTGATCCAGGAATACATCAAAAAGCCACTGGCCGAGGAATTGCTCTTTGGCAAACTCGCCAAGGGCGGTGTGGTCAAAGTCGGCGTCAAGGATGGCAACATTGATCTGCGGATCGAAAAACCCGACGCCCCCCGCATCGGGCGTTCGAAAAAGCCACCTCTTCTAACGGCGGATTGATCGCAAGCGACATGATCCGTTCCGCTCTCATTGGCACATTAATCTGCTCCCTCGCTGGCCCCGCGCTCGCGAGGGAGCCGCTTTTAAACCCGCCGATTGACTGCACCTTGGGCGAAAGCTGCTACATCCAGAATTTTGTCGATACCGACCCGAGCCACGGCGCGGCCGATTTCACCTGCGGCTCTCTCACCTATGACGGCCACAAGGGCACCGATTTCGCCCTGCCCACCTTGGCCGCGATGCAGGCAGGCGTCGATGTGCGCCCTGCCGCGCCCGGCACCGTGTTGGCCATCCGCGACGGGATGGAGGACCATCTCCAATTCGGCCCCGACGCCCCCGATGTGACGGGACGCGAATGTGGCAACGGTCTTGTCATTGATCACGGCGACGGATGGACCACGCAATATTGCCACATGGCCAAAGGCTCGATCAGCGTGATCAAAGGACAACGCGTCACCAAAGGCACCACACTCGGGCAGGTCGGTCTGTCAGGTCAAACCCAATTCCCCCACGTCCACCTCACCGTGCGCCACAAGGGCCAAGTCGTCGATCCCTTCAACCCGAGCGGTCTCATCGCCTGTGGCGTGGACGCGCCACGCGGTGACACGCTGTGGCAAAACCCCATCGCCTATCAGGCGGGCGGGGTGATCTCGGTGGGTGTGTGGGACGCGGTGCCTGACTATGACGCGATCAAAGCCGGCACGGTCAACGCCGATGTGCTGCCCGCCACATCGCCCGCCCTCGTTGTGTTCGGCTATGCCTTTGGCGCGCGGGCGGGCGACACCATGCGCCTGACACTCACAGGGCCCACGGGCGAGGTTGTCTCGCAAGACATGGCGCTCAACAAAACGCAGGCCCTGCTGTTTCGCGCATCAGGCAAGCGCGGCACGTCTTGGCCCACAGGCACTTACAAAGCTGAGGCCACCTTGCTACGCGACGGCACCCCCATCGACAGCATGACGCGCGACATCGAGATCGTGAACTAATCTCGCCGCCCCAAAAGGGACGCGGATTATTTCTCTGTGAGTTTCAATTCGATACGGCGGTTCTGCGCGAGGGCTTCGGGCGAATCTCCCGTGGCCACGGGTTGGAACTCCCCGAACCCTGCCGCGACCAAACGGCTCGCTGGGAACCCCAAGGTTTCGCTCATATAGCGCACCACCGACAGGGCACGTGCCTGCGACAATTCCCAGTTATCGGCGTAGCGTCCCGCCCCCGACAGCGGGGTGTTGTCGGTATGTCCATCCACGCGGATCACCCAATCAATCTCTGGCGGAATGTCCTGCGCCACATCGTTGAGAATGCCCGCAACCCGCGCGATCTGCGCCCGCCCGTTCTCGCCCAAATCCGCCGAGGCAGGTTCAAACAACACTTCGGAGGAGAACACGAAACGGTCGCCCACAATGCGCACCCCGTCGCGATCCCCGAGGATTTCCCGCAAGCGGCCAAAGAATTCCGAACGGTAGTTTTCGAGCTTCTTCGCTTCTTCCTCCAGACGAATGCGCTCCGCCTCTTCCAACTCCGCGCGGCGTTTTTCCTCGGCTGCGACTTGGGCCAAGGCCGCGTTGAGCCGCGAGGTCAGCGCATCAATCTGCACGTTGTCTTTCGCGTCTGCCTCTTCCCGCGCATCCAAAATCGCCTGCAACGAGGCCAACTGTCCGCGCAACTCCGTGACCTGCGCGTTCAGCAGCGCAACCTTGCGCGCGCCCTCTGCCGATTGCACCTGCTCGCTTTCCAGTGCCGCCTGCGCCGTGGCCAAAAGTGCGGCCTGCTTTTGCGCATCGGTCAACTGCGTGTCCAACTCCGCCTTCAGATTGTCCCGCGCTGCCTCTGCGGCGGCCAAGAGTGTCAGGGTCTCTTCGGCGTCCTTGCGAACCTCCTCAAGCGCGAGGGTCATCGCGGTCAATTCATCACTGGACGATTTGAGCTTGTCGCGCAGCGCTTCCAAAGCGGCGGCATCCGCCAAACGGGCTTCCTCGGCGGCAGACAATTCTTCGAGCTTGGCCGACAGGGTCGCCTCGCGGGCATCCGCCTCAGCCTGCATATCCGCCAACATCGCCTCGACGGCCTCACGCCGCGCCGCCGCCAGTCGCGCCTCTTCGCTTGCCGCGTCGATCTCGTCACGCGCTGCGGCCAAGGCCAGTTGCATCGCGTCTTTTTCGGAGATCACCTTGGCATTGGCGGCTTCCAGTTCGGCCACGGTCGCCTTGAGCGCCTCGCCCTCTTCCCGCGCGGCATCACGGTCGGCCAACAGGCTTGCGACCTGCGCTTCGAACGAGGCAATCCGCGCCGCTTGGGCTTCGGCTTGCGCATCAAGCTCGGCATTTTGAGATTGCAGCGAGGCGATCAGCGCGGTTTGCGCCTGCGCGATAGACCGCGCCTCGCTCAATGTCGCCCGCATCGTTCCCAGTTGGTCCTCAAGCCCCGCCGTGCGTTGCTGCTCCAAACCCAAGGCTTGCGACAGCGCACTGACCTCGGCGGTGAGCGCATCCAGTTCGGTTTCCTGTCCCGTGATGGTGTCGCGCAGCATGGATTGCATGATCATGAAGATGCTCAAAACGAACATCAGCACGAGCAAAAGCGCCGTCATCGCATCCACGAACCCGGGCCAGATCGAGCCGGACATACGTTGCGAGGAACGGCGCAAGACGGCCACCGATCAGACCTTTGGCCCGATGATCTCGCGCAGGGTGCGCGAGATACCCGCGATTTCGCGGCGCACCTCGTTGAGGCTTTCCTGACGCCCTGCCGAGATCTCTTCGAGAATACGCAAAAGCTGCACATCAATGGAGCGCAGCCGCATCCGGCTTTCCGCGTCGGAATTGAGGGCATCCCCCGTCTCCGCTTCGCGTTGTTCCAGAGTAGCGATGAGGCGTTCGTTGCCCGCGATCACACGCTCCTGCCCCGCGATCACACGCTCCAAGGCATCCGCATCTTGGCGCGGCGCGTTGTTGCTTTGCTCGGCGTCCAGACGTGCCACAAGCCCCTCAACCGCCGTGGCCAGTGTTCCAAGGCGCTCATCCACCACCGCCCGCGACATATCGGACTGCATATAGATGTTTTGCAGCGTCTCCATTTGTTGGCTCATATGGTCCAGAACCGCCACGGCACCCGACATCTCACCACCCTCACCCTCAGCCGCGGAAAAGCCGATGCGGGTGAACGACGACAGCCATTCTTCGAGTTCACGGAAGAAGCGGTTTTGACCATGCGAGGCAAACAGTTCCAACATGCCAACGACCAATGAGCCCGCGAGGCCCAAAAGCGACGAAGCAAAGGCCGTGCCCATGCCGCCAAGCTGTTGTTCCAAGCCGCCCATGAGGCGTCCGAAAATGTCCGTAGCACTTTCCCCGTCATGCGGCGCGAGAGAACGGATGGTGTCGACAACGGCGGGCACCGTCGTGGCAAGCCCGTAGAACGTCCCCAAAAGACCAAGGAAGATCAACAGGTTGGTGATATATCGCGTGATGTCGCGCGCCTCGTCGATCCGCGTCGCCACGGAGTCCAAAATGGACCGCGCCGAGCTTGACGAGATCTGACGACGGGCCTCGCGGTCACGCATCAAGGCGGCGAGAGGAGCCAAAAGGCGCGGCGCCTGTTTGCTCCCGTCATCGGGACGCACCCCTGCAAACCGCTCGATCCAGTTGACCGAGGCGACCAGTTGGATCACCTGCCAGAAACAGGCGAGAATGCCGATGAAAAACACCACGGCGATAAAGCCGTTGAGATAGGGGCTGGCGAGAAATACGGGGGCCACACGGGGCAGCGCAACGTAGAACCCCGACCCTGCAAGCCCCAACACAATCACCATCATGGTGAATTGTCTCACGGGTTGCGAGAAATGCAGCTGTGCCTCACGATCGGGTTGGTCCATTCGGCCCTGTCCTGACCTGTCGTTTCTATTCACGGGTAGGATAGGCAAGGATTGGTATCCTGCCAATACGCGATTTCGTGTTTGGAGCAGAGAGTTTACACCTGCGTCTTATTGAGCAAGGCGCAGGCGGACCAGATCGGCCAATTGGTCGAGATCACGGTCCTCCATGCCCAATTCGGCCAGATGCAGCGCGGTGTTGAACAGGTAGTCACAATTCGGCCCGCGCCCGCCACAGGCTACGGCAATGACCTCAGCCTGACGCTCAAGCGACAAGGGGCCAGTGTATTGCACGTGATCGCGATCCACGACATAGGCGAGGCTGTCCACGCGCCGCCCGTCATCGAGGTCCAAGGGCACCGTCATCTCCTGATAGGCAGAGGTCACCAATTCGCGTTCGCGCAAACGCGCAAGGGTCTCGTCGGCCTCGGCCTCATCCACGTGATAGGCCAATCCACGGCATGACGCGCCCGCCTCCGCATCAAGTGCCAGAACCAATCCAGGCACTTCGGGGGAGCCACGGTGATGCAGCGACCACATGCAAAACGACCGCGCAAATCCCGTCAGTGTCGCGGGGAGACGCGCATCATAAGTGAATTCGGGATTCCACATGAGCGAACCATAGCCGAAAACCCAAAATCCCTTGTCGTGACTGCTCATCGTGCCCACTTTCTTCTTGCTATGCGGCCCGTTAAACACCACGACACGTCAAATGTAAAAGAGCGGAGATCAAAATTCCCATGCGCAAAATCCTTTGGCTGATCCTCATCGCTGCCCTTGTGTATAGCGGCTACTGGCTCGTCGGCGCAAAGAGCACCGAACGCGCGATTGCGGGATGGATTGCGGCGCGTGAGAGCGAGGGGTGGCAGGCCGAGTATGACGATCTCAGCACGGGCGGTTTCCCTCTGCGGTTTGACACCACAATCACCGCGCTATCCTTGGCCGACCCCGAAACGGGTGTGGCCTACAACGCCCCGCGCCTCGAGTTCAAAAGCGCGAGCTATGCGCCAACAGCACTCAGCGCGGTCTTTGCCTCTGGCGCGACCTTTGCCACGCCGTTGCAGCGCATCGACGTCTCCCACGACCGCGCCGATGCCGACCTCTTTGTCGACGCAGGCCCGAACCTGACCTTGGATGTCGCGGCCTTTTCGCTTGAAAACGTCACCCTCACCTCCACCCTTGGATGGGGCGTCACACTGGCCAATGGCTCCTTCAACACCAAGCGCAGCGCCGACAATCCGCTCACTCATGACATCCGCTTCAGCGCCCGTGACTTCATCCCCAACGACGGGTTGATGAGCGCCTTGAATAAGGATGGCATCCTGTCGGATCGCTTCGAGACCCTCGACATTGCCGTGACCGCAACCTTTGACGCGCCGTGGGACATTCACGCCCTCGAAGGACAGCGCCCCCAACCCACGCGGATCGACATAGAGACCTTCGCGGCACAGTGGGGGACGCTGGATTTACAGATCGCAGGCGGCTTTGACGTCGATGACCGCGGCACGCCAACGGGCAAGATCGCGCTCAAGGCCCGCAACTGGCGCGAGATCATCGAGATTGCCACCGCCACCGGATTGATCCCCGCCGATATGAAATCGCTCGCCCTGCGTGCGGGTCAGGTCTTGGCGGGATTGAAAGGCAATGCGGACACCATCGACGCGGAAGTGTCGCTCTCGGACGGGATGATCCTTTTGGGCTTCATCCCCATCGGCCCCGCCCCGAACTTCTCCATCCGCTAGGCTCTAACGGCAATAGCTGCCCGAGCGATAGCGGGCGGTGTCAAAATGGAAATGGTCGCGGTGGAACCGATTTGCATTGGGGCCAAGCACCGTGCCAAACGGACCACAAGCCGCCTTGTGCATCTTGGTGAGCGCCTTGCCCTTTTGCCCCTTACCCCAGTCGTTCAGAACGGACACACGGTCGCCGTTCTTCAACAGCACCCCGCCAATATCCACCGCACGGCCACGGCCATGTTCGGACACCTTTGCCCCGGGTTGGTTGTTGCGCGTGCGACAAGCGTAGCTGGCCATGACGTAAAGCCCTGACGCCCCGCCGCCCATCCGTCCGATGGCAGGTTTCGCCCCCTTTTCCACCCACGAATGCAGCGCCTTTGCCGTGGTGCAATCAATGGTCGCGGGCGTTGTCAGCCTCAGCCCTGCGACCTCCGTCACCCGAACAGGCGCATCCAGACCACAGCCTTTAACGCGGGCGGGAATGGCGCTTGCGGCCTGCCCGCGAATGCCTGCAACACCGCAGACCGATCCCTTTTTGCCATAGCTGACCTTACGGGCCACCGTCGCGGCCTGCGCCTTTTCGGCCAAGCCCTTGGGACGTTTTTTGGGAAGCGGCGATTGCGTCACAGGCGGGGTCGAGGGCACCCAGTCGGCCTCGGGCGGCTGCGGGATTTCGCGACCGATGTCGCCCTCAGGGCGCAAAACGGGAATGGGGGAGCGCGACAGCTCCGCAAAAACAGGCAGCGCGATCACACAGAGCGTCGCCGCAAGGAGGCGGTCCCTGCCCCGCATCACTCCGCCTTTTTGACGCGCCCGAAATCAGGCGCATCGGTGTCTTGGCCCGCTTCGATAATGCCGCGCCGAATGCCGCGTGTGCGGGTGAAATAGTCGTGCAAATGCGCGCCGTCGCCCTGACGGATCGCCCGTTGCAGCGCAAAAAGTTCCTCGGTGAACCGCCCCAGAACCTCCAATGTCGCCTCTTTGTTTTCCAAAAACACATCGCGCCACATGGTCGGATCGGAGGCCGCAATACGGGTGAAATCGCGAAAGCCCGCGGCGGAAAACTTGATCACTTCCTGATCGGTCACGCGGCTCATGTCATCGGCCACCCCCACCATCGTATAGGCGATCAGGTGCGGCGTGTGGGATACGACCGCGCAAACGAGATCATGGTGCTCGGCATCCATGCGCTCGGTGTTGGAGCCAAGGATTTTCCAGAACCGTTCCAGCTTGGCCACCTCGGCCTCATCGGCATCGGCAGGCGGCACGACAAGGCACCACCGTCCGTCAAACAATTCGGCAAAGCCCGAGCGCGGCCCCGAATGTTCGGTCCCCGCCATCGGGTGTGTGCCGATGAACGACACGTCTTTGGGCAGAAGCGGCAACACCGCCTCGAACACCGATTTCTTGACCGACCCCACATCCGTGACCAAAGCGCCCGCCTTCAACGCAGGGGCGATTTCGGCCATCACCGCGCCCATCGCGCCCACGGGCACGGCCAGAACGATCAGATCGGCGTCTTTGACCGCCTCGGCGGCACTGTCACACACGTGATCCACGAGATTGATTTCGCGGGCCGTGTCGCGTGTGGCCTGTGAGCGGGCATAGCCCGTGATTTCCCCGACAACACCCGCACGGCGCATCGCCAGTGACATGGACCCCGCGATCAGGCCCAGCCCGATAAGGGCCACTTTGTTGTAGAGGATCTCGCTCATCTGTTCGTCTCTAGAAATTGCCCGATGGTATGCGCCACGCGGCGGCACGACGACTCGTCGCCCACGGTGATCCGCAAACAATTCGGCAAGCCGTATCCTGCGACACGGCGCACGATCAGACCATTGGATTTGAGAAACTCGTCACAGGCCTCGGCTTCGGCTTGAGTGGGGAAGCGCGCAAGGATGAAGTTGGCACAGGAGGTGTCGGAGGGCACCCCGTGTTCCATCAGTGCCTCGGCCAGCCACGCCCGCAACCGCGCATTGTCGGAGCGGCATTTATCGACCCATGCGGTATCGCGCACCGCAGCTTCGGCAGCGGCCAATTGCGGCTCGGACAGGTTGAAGGGGCCGCGCACACGGTTCAGCACGTCGATGATCTCTTTGGGACCATAGCCCCATCCGACCCGCACACCGCCAAGACCGTAGATTTTGGAGAATGTGCGCGTCATCACGATGTTGTCGTGCGACTCGACAAGCGCCGCACCACCGTCAAAGCCCTCGACATATTCCGCATAAGCGCCGTCCAGCACCAACAGGGTTTGCGGGGGCAACCCCTCGGCCAGACGCGCCACTTCGGAGGTGCCGATCATGGTGCCTGTCGGGTTGGCGGGGTTGGCGATAAACACCAGTTTGGTTTTCTTGGTACAGGCCGCGAGGATCGCATCCACGTCAACGACCCGCTCGCGCTCGGGCACGCTCACAGGCGTGGCACCTGCGGCGAGGGCCGAAATCTTGTACATGGAAAATCCATGCTCGGTGTAAAGAACCTCATCGCCCACACCCGCATAGCATTGGCACAGGAAGGTGATGATCTCATCAGAGCCGACACCGCAAATGATCCGTTCGGGATCGAGGTTGTGAATCTCCCCGATAGCGCCGCGCAGGGCCGCGTGATCGGTGTTCGGATAGCGATGCATGTTATGCGCCGCGCGTGAAAACGCCTCTTTCGCAGATTCAGGTGCGCCAAAGGGGTTTTCGTTGGACGACAGTTTAACGCTGTTTTCAACGCCTGCGACTTTGCTCGCGCCCCCTTGATAAGGGGCGATATCGAGAATTCCGGCTTGAGGTTTGATCTTGGCAGACATGGGAGCTCTCATCTTGGGTCGGCAAACTCATAGCGGGGCAATCGCGACAAGGCCAGATGGCACAGCGTTCCGTCAGAAAATGTTGCCCTCACGCCTCTGCCCGATTTACGCACGGGGCATCGCGCGCAGGCACGCCACAACGCACAGGCCCGATGCGAATGGCACAACGAAAAAGGCCGCCCCCGATGGAGCGGCCTTCGATCTTGGATGGGATCGGCTCAGATTAGTTCTGAGCGTAGAATTCGATCACGAGGTTTGGTTCCATCTGAACCGCATATGGCACATCGGACAGACCAGGCTTGCGCACGAATGTCGCGGTCAGCTTGGAGTGGTCAACGTCGATGTAGTCAGGCACGTCACGCTCAGCGAGTTGTGTCGCTTCCAGAACAACAGCGAGTTGCTTGGAGCGGTCACGCACTTCGATAACGTCACCCTCTTTAACACGGTAGGAAGGGATGTTGACGCGCTGGCCGTTCACGGTGACGTGGCCGTGGTTCACGAACTGACGGGCCGCAAAAACGGTGGCCACGAATTTCGCGCGGTACACAACAGCGTCGAGACGGGATTCGAGCAGGCCGATGAGGTTTTCACCAGTATCGCCTTTGATACGCTCGGCGTCGGCAAAGATGCGACGGAATTGTTTCTCGGTCAAATCGCCGTAGTAACCTTTCAGCTTCTGCTTGGCGCGCAACTGAAGACCGAAGTCGGACAGTTTGCCCTTGCGACGCTGACCGTGCTGGCCGGGGCCATATTCACGACGGTTGACTGGGGATTTTGGACGACCCCAGATGTTTTCACCCATGCGGCGGTCGATTTTGTACTTGGCAGACGTGCGTTTGGTCACGATCTGGATCCTTTCAATATATATGAAAGGTGCTGTCCTTTCCCGCGGGAGCATCCCCTTGGGCGACAGGCATCCTCTTGCGAGGGCCACCAACACCAATAAATAGACCGGCACGCATCTCTGCACACCGGATGGCGGGCTTATACAAGGCGCGCGCACAGAGTCAAGCGCACAGCGCGCGAAATTCCCTCACCCCGACGCACGCGCGTGGATCAGGCCGCCGCGTGCAGCAAAATCGCCGCCTCCGCCGAGGACAACGTGCGCCGCGCCGCAGGTCCATAGGCATCGCTATAACTCGCCAGATCGGGAAAGGTCTCGATCAAACGGTGCTTTTGCTCCACCGCCAGATCATCCAGATCGGTAAAGGCAGGATGGAAACTTTCGGTCTCCAAGCCATTGGCGAACACCACTTGGTGCCGCTCGAACATTAGATGGATATAGTTGAGTTCCTTGAGCGAGCGATCCACGATGATGGTGCGATCATTGACCAGATCCTTGGCCGCGATCAAAACCTCATCGGTCCCGAACAAATCCTGCGCCGCAGCGCCCGCGAACAGGAACCGATGCTGCGGCGACACGATCAAATCGCCATCAGGCCCGCCACTGCCAAAGGCCGAGGCCCGTAAGCGCACAGGCCGCAGCTCAGGCATGGCATACAGACGCGCCCCCGTGATCCGACGCCCGCCGATCCACGCAAGCCGCTGTGGCCCGTCATCCTTGGTCTGCACCACATCGCCCTCGCGCAACTCTTCGACAAGCCGCGCCCCGTCAGGGGTCATGATCTGCGTGCCGGGGGTAAAACAAATCACCCCGCCCGTTTTGACCTCATGCGCCTCGGGCGCGGTGGCCACATGGGACGCGATCACCCACAGATCCACATCCGCAGGCGGCATCGCCCCCAGACACATCACAAGCGGCACACCCAGAACGGGCGTGTCGATCACGGTCATTTCGTATTTTTTGACGCCATCGGTCACATCGAACCCGCCGTCAAACAGCCGGTCCCTGACCCCTTGGAACTGGCCGTCTGCCTCTTGAGCCACATGGCCGATCAAGCGGCGCACTTTACGCGCCGCGCGTTGATGGAGTTCGGTTTGTCCAATCGCCTGATCCAGCAAAAGCACCTCGCGCGGACCATCCACGCACACTGCTTCCCCCGACCAGCGCCACGTCGCACCGATCGTTAACGCCGAGAGCGGCGCAGTCTCAAGGCCATCGACCTCAATCTGCGACCATGCGATGACAAACGTGCTGAGAAAGCCCGTTTCCATGCCTGTATTACTGCCTTTTCGTTTTTTTATTACAGCTAAGGTAGCACAGCGATGACGGCCTGTGAATCCCCTTTGATCACAACGGGTTTAGCCCAAGCCGAGCGCCGCAAATGGCACGGACGCAAAGGGCAGTCAGAGGGCTAGACCCCGCGCCCCCTGCTCCCATAGAGTGTCAGAGAGGAATTAGCGCCTAAGGTCGACTGAATTGCTTCGCCAGAATTGCCGCCGCAGAAACGTCCAACCCGCTCTCATCATCCTTGATGATCCCGTCTTGTGTGGGCCTGAATAACGCCGCCAAGACAACCGCCTCGCTGTCCCTACTCACCTCTTCGTCACGTCGCAAAGAACGGTACGATTGCGCGAAGGCTTTCTTCTCGGCGGCATCAAGCATCAAATGCCTTTCGCTCAAGAATACTTTGTATTGCAGGCGGATGATCCAGAGAAGAATGGACATCGTTGTTAATATCCCGCCAATCAGCAACGGCCCTTTTGCGGAAAATTCTTCATCGGCGTTGGTAAAGCTTTCCGCAATGTGGGTGCCAAAGCACACTGGCACACAGATTGCGATCACAGCAGTTACGGCCGCCAGACCTACGAAAAACTTAAATGCCGATTTAGACGCCGCACGGTGCTGTTTTTCTCGCAAATTCCATAGGCGTACGGGCGCTTGAAATTTCATATCCTCAAAGAACAGCTTTTTAACGCGCTCATATTCCTTTTGGTTACGTTCGTTTTGCGACTTACCGCTTATTGATATTTGGCGAATATCTTCAAAGTAGCGTTCTTTGGTTTCCAATATTTACTTCTCAATGTCAGCAAACATTTCATGCTCAACACCTCGCATTTCATGCGCTTCAGCATTTCGCGCCTCCATTTCCGCCGAAAATTCTGACGATTTCTCATCTTTCAGCGTATCAAAGTCATCGGACAGTGCCGCCCGCAACTCTTGGAGTTTCTCAACCTCTTCCTGAACCGCAGCTAACTGTGCGTCCAGTGACCGCTTTACGCCTGAAATCTTCTGCGCAGAAACCTTGGCGAATGGCATTGATTCAACAACTTGCGCCGCGGGGAGAAATTTTTTCGCTCGTTCAATAGCTTTTAACAAGTCTGAACTGACTGGCACGCGAGAAAAATTGCCAAAAAAGTAGACGTACGTGTCACGTGCCTGTTGAAACTTCTCATCTTCAAAAAAGCCCAACATAAGACGCCCGATTAGGCTATCAGACGGCGGCGGCAAATGGTATTGGCGTGGATCCCTGCGAGTGTTCCTCTCCTCGCCATCTTCCAAACTTCTCAAAACTGGTTCAAACGGCTTTTCAAGAGCTTTCGCGCTGAAACTCCAAGCGTGACTTAGCGACAACCCGTTTAGTTTTTGGATCAGAGGGTTATCAACCACAATCTCCTCAAGAAATGGCGACCATATCTCTTTCTCGGCTTCGAGAAACTTCCTCGCTTGGCTTGCATTGGAAAACTTTCGTGTCTGCTTATCAGCGTAGGTGATTTCAAAAAAAATTTGGGGCATTTCGATCTCAAAATAATATTTAAGGGACTGGGAGCCACGTTAGGCGACAATCACGATAATATTCAATACGTGAGGGATGCGAGAATATATCCCCCCTTTCCATCCCCCCCTCTCCCACGTTAAACCACCCGCCAAACCCACATTCCCTCCAACGGAGCGCATTCTCATGGCAGCCAATAAATTCGTCTACTTCATGGACGGCGTCACCAAAGCCTATCCCGGCGGCAAGAAGGTGTTTGAAAACATCCGCCTCAACTTCCTGCCCGGTGTGAAAATCGGTGTGGTCGGCGTCAACGGCACGGGTAAATCCACGCTGATGCGGATCATGGCAGGTCAGGACAAGGACTTCCAAGGGGAGGCTTGGGCCGCTGAGGGCGCCCGCGTCGGCTATCTGCCGCAAGAGCCCGAACTTGACCCGTCGCTCGACGTGCGCGGCAACGTCATGCTCGGCGTGGCGGAGAAGAAGGCCATCCTTGATCGCTACAACGAGTTGGCGATGAACTACTCCGACGAGACGGCCGAGGAAATGGCCCAGCTTCAGGACCAGATCGACGCCGAGAACCTGTGGGATCTCGACAGCCAGATCGACGTGTCGATGGAGGCACTGCGTTGCCCACCCGATGACGCCGATGTCACCTCGCTCTCGGGCGGTGAGAAACGCCGCGTGGCTCTGTGCAAACTGCTGCTCGAAGCCCCCGATATGTTGCTCCTCGACGAGCCGACCAACCACCTCGACGCCGAGACCATCGCTTGGCTGCAACAGCACCTTATCGAGTACAAAGGCACGATCCTGATCGTCACCCACGACCGTTACTTCCTCGACGACATCACGGGGTGGATTCTCGAACTCGACCGCGGCGCAGGCATCCCCTACGAGGGCAACTACACCTCATGGTTGGAGCAGAAAGCCAAGCGCCTGTCGCAAGAGGCCCGCGAGGACAAGACCAAGCAAAAGACCCTCGAGCGCGAGCTTGAGTGGATCCGGCAGGGTGCCAAAGCCCGCCAAGCCAAACAAAAGGCCCGTATCAACGCCTATAACGAACTGGCCTCCCAGTCCGAGCGCGAAAAGGTCGGCCGTGCGCAGATCGTCATTCCCAACGGCCCGCGCCTCGGCTCCAAGGTGATCGAAGTCAACGGCCTGAAGAAAGCCATGGGCGACAAGCTGTTGATCGAAAACCTCGATTTCTCCCTGCCCCCGGGCGGCATCGTCGGCGTGATCGGCCCCAACGGCGCGGGTAAATCGACCCTGTTCAAGATGCTCACGGGCGAGGAACAACCCGACGAGGGCACCATCGAATACGGCGACACGGTCAAACTGTCCTACGTCGACCAGTCCCGCGACGACCTCGACCCCAACGCCAATGTGTTCGAGGCCATTGCCGACGGTCAGGACATCATCAAACTGGGCGATGCGGAAGTGAACGGGCGGGCCTATTGTTCGACCTTCAACTTCAAAGGCGGCGACCAGCAAAAGAAAGTCGGCGTGCTCTCGGGCGGCGAACGCAACCGCGTCCACATGGCGCGTCTGCTGCGCTCGGGCGGTAACGTGCTGCTGCTCGATGAGCCGACCAACGACCTCGACGTCGAGACCCTGCGCGCCCTCGAAGACGCGCTGACCGAATTTGCAGGCTGCGCCGTGGTGATCTCCCACGACCGCTTCTTCCTCGACCGTATCTGTACCCACATCCTCGCCTTTGAGGGCGACGCCCACGTGGAATGGTTCGAAGGCAACTTCGAGGATTACGAAGAGGACAAGAAACGCCGTCTTGGACCAGATGCGCTTGAGCCCAAACGCCTCAAATACAAAAAGTTCTCACGGTAAGACCCCGCAAAAAGGCAACGCAAAAAGACCACGCAGAGGCGCCTTCGGGCGCCTTTGTCATGTGCGCAGCGTCACCCCACCACAGCCCCGCAAAACGGCTAGACAATCGCGCGGCGGACCTTTTAACCTTTCCCCGATCGCCCGCAAGATACTGAAAGGTCACAATGAAGCCCACCCTGTCACCTACCGCCGCCGTCGCACTGGCGCTCTCGGCCAGCCTGATCACCCCCGCACATGCACAGGACGAATGCGCCGCTATCGCAGATGACAGCGTCCGCCTCGCCTGCTTTGACGCCGCACACAACGGAGAGAGCACATACAGCGTGCAATCGGACAAATACGGCTTGTGGCGAGTTGAGTTCGAAACCTCTGCGGCAACGGGCGAAACAGATGTCTTTCTCAAACTCGACAGCAGCAACGACATCCCCGGAATGTGGGAAGGGGACCACCCCGCCACGCTTGTGCTCAGGTGCATGGATTACACGACAGCCGCATACTTCGGCCTCACGGGCCACACCATGACAGACGCTCAAAACAAGATCGAATTTATAATAGATTACGATGAAGTGTGGGGCATGTCGACGTTGGCCAGCACGAGTCATACGTCCCTCGGGCTTTGGTCGGACCAATCCGCAATACCCTTTATCGAACTGTTGATCGGTCACGACTCGCTAATCGCCAGCCTCACGCCCACAGGCGAAAGCCCCGTTAAGGCAGAATTCGAGATCACCGGCCTCGACAACGCCATCCACCACCTGCGCGACGCCTGTGATTGGTAGGGGGGGGGTAGCCCGAGCCAACCCCACTTCCGCGCATTTGAAGGCGACGTGCATGTGAAGTGGCTCTAAGGAAACTTCGAGGATTACGAAGAGGACAAGAAACGGCGGTTGGGACCGGATGCGCTTGAGCCGAAGCGGCTGAAGTGTAAGAAATTTTCCAGATAAAATCTGGGAAATTTCCTTTGGTCACTTAGGTAATGAACATGCAAAAGCGCCCTTCTGGGCGCTTTTTTCGTGAGGACACTGTGTGGGGTGGCATGTCTTGCAAATCCCTGCGGCGCATGAAGAGTCAATATTAGGACACCCCTGCCCATTTGACATGTTCTGCTATTGTTCTTACAATGGACTGCAGTGGCACGGAGTAGTAACTAATGAGTTTTGAGGGAATATACACAGCTTACATGACAGGCGTGGCTGGAAGCGGGTTGGGAATGTTCGTTTTCAAAGAAGGCCAAATTTCTGGAGCCGATCTGTCTGGACTTACTTTCAGCGGCAAATATTCTGTTGAAGGCGAGTTGGTTTCAGGAATAATTCACTACGAAATGCCTGCAAATAGCGTTTCAATCACGGGAGCCGAGTTTCAAAGACCGTCAGGCGTTATAAGTGTTCCGTTTGAGTTGCCTATCGAAATTGATCCCGAGAAAACTTACCGCATTAACACTCCGATTGGCCCAATTAATACCAAGTTTAAAAAGAGTATTGGATTTGATGAGCGATAGTTTGTACGCATACGTGTCAATTACTGCCATTCTGGCGGGGCCAATTTTGGCCGTTTTGGTATCAATGTACATTTCAAAGCGAGGAGCGCAAAAGTCACGCCGCATCGCTGTGTTTAGAGACCTGATGGAGACACGCGGCATCAGACTTGATCCAAAACATGTCGGAGCGTTGAATGTTGTAGAGTTGGAGTTTTACGATGTCCCAAGAGTACGTGATGCTTTTAGAAAATACGTTGAGCACCTTTCCGCACCACAACCTGAAAAATATGAAGATCAAAATCGTTTCTTCGAGACCAGATCCGATATATTCGTGAACCTTTTGCAAGAAATTGGAAAAACTCTCGGATATAAGTACGATAAGCTGGATTTGAACAGAAACAGCTATGTTCCCCAGGGTTGGGACGCAGATCAAACATTGCATCGAAATAATGCGCACCTCCTAAACTCTCTCCTTAGTGGAAAATCTGCGCTACCAATTACGAACTCATTGCAAAACTCATCTCAATTTCCTGAAGCACCAAAACTCGACGGTTAGCGCCTGACCCGAGGGGCGGTGCGTGAAACGCGCAGCCCCGTGGGGGCGGGTCTGGCGCGTCAAAGATGCTGCGCATCTTTGAAAACCCTCAACCGACACACGTCATCACATACCGTGGTTTTTACGAATATGGCGGGTCAGGCGTTCGTGCGGAACACAGTCCCCCAGACTGTTTTCTTGTCGCCCTCACTCTCGCACCTTGCTTCGCGACATGCTGTCAGCCCTACGCTTGGCCCCGCCACGCGACGGCGTCAAAGATGCGTTGCATCTTTGAAAAAGGCTAACGAGGAACACCGCGTCCAATCTCACCTCACTCTCAAACAAGCTGCGCCGTCGGCATCGCGAGGTCGGTTCGGGCGTCCCGCCCCTCACTCCGTGCGCTTCCAGACCTCCATCGCCTCGTCCATCGTCGCGCCGCGACTAAGGGCCTCGTTGAAGGCGTCGAGTTTGCGGTTGGTGATATTGACCTCCGCGATCTTCATTTGCGCATAGGTGCCGAGGATGTGGTTGATGCGGGTCTGGTAGCCGTGGCCTTGGGCGCGAAAGAATTTGGCGATGCTTTCATCAAGGCGCAGGGTGATTTTCACCTTTGGCTCGTGGACCTCGAAATCCTCCTCGATCGTCGCCCAGGCCTCGGGCACGATTTGCGACACGTCCCAGTCGAGCGGCGCATGTTCGCCAAGGCGCTCGGCGTGGCGCTGCAATCGGTCAATCGCCCGCTGTTGGGTTTTGGTCAGCCTAAGCGGGCGGCGGCGCGGTGTATCTGTGTATCGGCGGGTCATGAGCAAACGGTGGCACAGAGGCGTTAACAGGCGTCGAAAGCACCGTGCGCGGGGTCCGACAGGAAGCCGACAAATAGCCGACGGGAGGCCGCAGCGCATTCGGGCAAAAAATGCTGCCCCGCAGCACGGCGCGAGATTTTACTATGCAAACGATGCGAATCCTGTCATAAGGTCCTTGCTACGTTACCTCTATCGACCCTTCTGTTCTCCTTCCAAGGCTACAGTCATCGATCGACCACTGACTATGCCAAGTCGCTACAATCATGTGAGCGGCACACAATATCTAGGAGATACACGATGGCTAATGGCACCGTGAAATGGTTTAACTCTACTAAAGGTTTCGGCTTTATTGAGCCCGAAGGCGGCAACAAAGATGTGTTCGTTCACATCTCCGCAGTCGAGCGCTCCGGCCTCACCGGTCTTGCTGATGGCGCGAAAGTGACTTTCGACATCGAAGCTGGCCGCGACGGTCGTGAATCTGCCGTGAACCTTTCGCTGGCATAAGCGTCCCGCGCCGTTATCGGCGTGACGTTTAAGACATAAAAACACCCGCAGGAGTTAATCCTGCGGGTGTTTTTTATTGTGTTGTTTGAATAAGATAGATGCGGGACGCCGCGCAATGCGCCGCCCCGCGCCGATCTTATTTCTTCTTGACGAACTCGGTGAGGATCACGATCCGTTGGCCCTCAACACGGCCTTCGATGTGACCTGCATTATCCGCCACCAAAGAGATGCCGCGCACCGCTGTGCCGCGCTTGGCAGTGAAGCCCCCGCCCTTGACGGGCAGGTCTTTGATCAGCACCACAGTGTCGCCCGAGGACAAAACCGCGCCGTTGCTGTCGCGGTGGATGACTTCGGGTCCGACGGCCTTGGCCCACTCTTCGACCTCGGGGTCGAGGTAGAGCATATCTAGTGCATCAGACGCCCAGCCCTCATCCTTGTAGCGCGTCAGCAAACGCCACGACAGCACCTTGACCGCGTCGTTCTCCGACCACATCGCCGTGGTCAGCGCGTTCCAATGCCCCTCTGGCACCTCTTCGCCCTTGAGCCCATTCGCGCAGGTGATACACAGATTTGCCATGTCAGTCTTGGGCGCCACGGCAACACCCGACACGCCCTCAGACGCACCACAAATTTCACATTGTGACATAATAATCTCCTATTGAATGGCGCGGACACTAAGACGCGACACATACGCGGGCAAGCAACAAACCGCCATTGTTGCGCGAAACGGGCATCTGACCTCTGGAAACCTGTCGCGGAACCCATCATAGTCTCCCCGCGTTCACCCCGTAAGCGCACGAGTGGGAAGACTTTGGATAATCTTAGAAACGTTCTTTTGGTCGGTGCATGCCTCGCCTTCGCGAATGCGGCGAGCGCCTTTGAGCTGCGCGTCGACGCAGGGGCCGACACCGCCATAACCGAGGCCGTCAAAAGCGCCTCAGCCGTGGCCACGGCCAAATCCGCCAATGTGACTGCAACGGATGAAATCATCGCAGCGGTCCAAGCGGACTACCGCAATATTTTGGGCGCGCTGTACCGCAAAGGCTACTATGGCTCGACGATTTCCATCAAAGTGGACGGGCGCGAAGGCGCAGCCCTGTCCCTGATTTCGCTGCCTAAAACCGTAAACTCCGTCGCCATCTCGGTCGATCCGGGTCCAAGATTTTCCTTTGGAAAAACAAAGGTCTCGCCGCTTGCAACCGGCACGGAGATGCCCGCGGAGTTCACACGCGGCGCACCCGCCCTTGCGCCCTTGGTCGGTGAGGCAAAGGACGCCGCGATCTCCGCATGGCGCGACAACGCCCACGCCAAAGCCGCGCTCAAAGATCAATCCATCGTCGCCAACCACCCCAAGCGTGAACTCGACGTTGCACTCGCCATCGACCCTGGTCCCCGTGCCACTTTCGGGGAACTGGAGGTAAAAGGAGAGACCACCGTTTCCGCCCGTCGCATCCGCAAGATTGCAGGCCTGCCGGAAGGCCGCGACTTCTCACCCGAATATGTCGATTTGGCCGCACGCCGCCTGCAACGCACAGGCGCTTTTCGCTCTGTCACCCTGCGCGAAGCGGACACGCTGAACACTGACAACAGTCTCGACATCACCGCCACCATCGTGGACGAAAAGCCTCACAGATATGGCTTTGGCGCGGAGTTTTCCTCACTCGAAGGCGCGAGCCTTTCCGCCTATTGGATGGACCGAAATTTCACGCGAAATGCGGACCGCCTTCGGTTCGACGCAGAAATCGCAGGACTGGGGGGAGACACGGGCGTGGACTATACGCTCAGCGCCTCCTACCGCCGCCCGACGAGCTTTCACCCGAAATACACAGGCCTATTGAACGCCGAAATCGCGCGACTTGATGAACCCGATTACCAATCGGATACAGGCGAGTTCACATTCGGCGTTGAGGTCGAAGCATCCCTTTTGTCAGACGTCTCATTCTCCCTTGGCTACCGCTATTCCGACGTCACTGACACATTGGGATCTCGTCAGTTTCACCACCTCATTTTCCCCATTGAGGGTACGCGCGACAATCGTGACAATCGTCTCGACCCCAAGTCGGGCACCTATCTCGACGCCGACATCATGCCCTTTATCGGCCTGCGCGGTTCGGCCTCAGGGGGCCGCGTCTTTGCCGATGTCCGTCGCTATTTTACCTTTGGGACTGACGACCGTTTCACCTTGGCGGGACGCGCCCAAGTCGGCTCCGTCATTGGTGCAAGTATCGCGGAAACGCCGCCCGATTTGCTGTTTTTCTCTGGCGGTGGCGGCACCGTGCGCGGACAGCCCTATCATTCTCTTGGCGTCCCGTCAGGCGGCGACACCACGGGCGGGACAAGTTTCCTTGGCCTGTCGGGCGAGTTGCGCGCAGGGATCACCGACAAAATCGGTCTGGTCGGATTTTACGACATTGGCGCGATCGGCGACGACGCCCTACCAGCCTCAGGCGCACAGTGGCATTCAGGTGCGGGCTTGGGCCTGCGCTACAACACGGGCTTTGGCCCCATCCGTGTAGACATCGCTGCTCCTGTCACAGGCGATACAGGTTCAGGCATTCAACTTTACGTCGGGATCGGCCAAGCGTTTTGACCCGTTATACACTCATATGTGTCCTTGCGCTCGCGCCCCTCACAGCCACTGCGCAAGACGACAGCGACACCGCGCGTGACCGCTCCTTGATCCAAGGGTTCTTGGAAGACAATCTGTCAGGGGCGGGGCGTGAAATCCGGATCGAAGGATTTCGCGGAGCGCTCTCCTCCGAGGCCACACTTGACGAGCTGACAATCGCCGATGAAGACGGTGTGTGGTTCACGCTGCGCGATGCTGTGTTGGACTGGGACCGAGCCGCGCTCTTGCGCGGGCGGGTCGATATCGACCGCATTTCGGCTGCCGAGATTATCGTTGACCGCCTCCCGCAGACCGAGACCACAGGCCCCGCACCCGAAGCCACGCCCTTCGCCCTGCCCGATCTGCCTGTCTCTATTGCCATTGACGAGATCGAGGCCGAACGGGTCTCGCTTGGCGCTCCCGTGTTACGCATCGGGACGGCTGTCGATTTGTCGGTGTCTGGCGCGATGCAACTGGCCGACGGATCGGGCAGCGCGACATTGGATATCCTGCGGCTCGATGGGCCAGACGGCGCGTTCAACGTCGACGTAGCCTATACCAATGCCACCGAACAGCTTGACCTCGATCTGTCCCTGACCGAGGCGGAAGGCGGCCTCATCTCTGGTCTGGCCAGCATTCCCGGATCACCCGACATTGCGCTTACCGCCATCGGGTCTGGCCCTCTTGATGCATTCTCCACCGACATCACCCTCGCAACCCGTGGCCAAGATCGTCTTACGGGCTCCATTGCGCTCAAAGCAGAAACCATCGAAGACGAAGGGGCACCAGCACCGCGCCGTTTTGAGGCCGACCTGTCGGGTGATCTGTCGCCCTTGTTCGCCGCCGATTATTCGCAGTTCTTTGGCACATCGAGCCGTCTTGAGGCGCGCGGTGTGTCGTATCCCGACGGGATGTTCGACCTAGACCGCTTTAGCCTCTCAACCCAAGCGCTCTCTCTCTTTGGAAGCCTCTCCATTGCCGCCGATGGGCTTCCCTCCTCTTTTGACCTGACGGGCACACTTGCCACCCCATCACGACGCGCCACACTCTTGCCGCTGACAGGCGAGCGGACCTTTGTGGATCAGGCCAAAATCGTCGCAAACTATGACGCCGCGGCGGGCGAAGCATGGACGGCCAACGCCACGCTCGACGGTTTTTTGCGCGACCAGATCGCGATTGCCCATATCGACGTAACAGGCGAAGGCACGATCGAGCGCACTCCGCAATCCGATGTGACCACCTTTCTGCGCGGCGTCGCCGCAGAGATCGCAGTCGCGGTCTCTGGCTTTGAAACCGGCGATGCGGCCCTCCAAGATGCCTTGGGGGCTGACCTCAGCGCCGCGGCATCACTCGTCTGGACGGATGGCGATCCACTGTTGGTCGACCGTCTCGACATCACCACAGGGGCGACCGAGTTCTATGCCTCGGGCAGCGTTGGCGGCTTTGACAGCGGCTTCGAATATAACGGCGGCCTCGTGCTCGACACCCCGCGCCTGTCTCGGTTCGCGGCCCTGTCTGGCTTGGCGTTGAGCGGCGAAACCGAGGTTTCCGCCTCCGGACGCATTGTGCCGCTCGCAGGTGCCTTTGATGTCTTTATCGAAGGCACGGGGTACAATCTCGCTATGGGCATTCCGCAAGCTGATGCGCTTTTGGGTGGGACGAGCCGCTTTCAATTGACCGCCGTGCGCGACGAAACAGGCCTGACCCTTGAGGGAGCGGAGCTTGACACACCCGCCGTCGCCGCCCGCGCTTCGGGCACTGTGTCGTCCGAGGCGGGCGATCTCACCGCCACAGTGCGCCTTGATGACGTGGCGCGTCTCGACACGGGGCTGACAGGGCCACTCACCATCGAAGGCACGATGACGCATAGCGGCACAACCACGCCGTGGACCACGCGCGCCGATCTCGTCGGGCCTGGCGGGGCAACCGCCCGTGTGGACGGCAACATTGCGCAGGATTTCGACACCGCAAACCTCGCCATTACGGGCCGTGCGCCGCTTGGGCTTGCCAATACGTTCACAACCGCCGCCCTCGTGCAGGGCTCCGCGGGTTTTGACCTCGCCCTATCCGGCCCGCTCTCTCTCAACGCGCTGTCGGGGCAGGTCTCGATCAGCGACGGGGCCCGTGTCGTCCTTCCTGCCGCGCAACTGATCCTCACGCTGCGCCCCTCGCAAATCGACCTGCGCGGCACGCAAGCCACGTTAAACGTCAACGCCTCTCCTGAAAAAGGCGGATCAGTTGGCGTCACGGGAACAGTCGCACTAACCAACGGCCTTCCTGCCAGCCTCACGACCACGTTGACGAATTTTGCGCTCGAAGATCCGAGCCTCTATTCAACCTCGCTGAACGGCACCCTGACCCTGACAGGTACATTGACCACGGCTCCCACGCTTGCAGGAACCATCAATCTAGGGGAAACCGAGGTGCAAGTCGCCCCGTCGGCCTTGGGCGCAGGCGGAGATATTCCCGAGATCACCCATGTCGGCGCACCCGCCTCCGTGCAAACCACACGCGCCCGCGCGGGCGTCATCGGTGACGGGTCGGGCAGCGGGGCGTCATCGACCATCGGCTTGAACCTGACCGTACGCGCCCCGAACAAGGTTTTCATTCGCGGACGCGGTCTTGATGCTGAACTTGGCGGGCAATTGACGCTTCGCGGCACCACCACCGACATCATTCCCGTTGGCCAGTTTACCCTGATACGTGGACGCCTCTCGATCCTTGGTAAGCGCATTGATCTTGATGAGGGGGAGTTGGCTGTGAGCGGCGATATTGATCCGACATTCCGACTGGTCGGTGTGACATCCACAGACGATTTGAGCATCCAGATCACCACCCAAGGGCGCATTTCTGCCCCCGAGTTGTTGTTGACCTCCTCGCCTGAATTACCCGACGAAGAGATTCTGTCGCAACTGTTGTTCGGCCGTGCCTTGACCGAAATTTCCGCGCTGCAAGCGGCGCAAATGGCGGCGGCGGTGGCGACACTGACGGGCGGGGGCAGCGGCTTGTCCGGCTCCATTCGCAAGAGTTTCGGCCTTGACGACATCGACCTGACAACATCGGGCGATGGCGAAGCGGCGTTGAAGCTAGGCAAATATATATCTGAAAAAGTCTATACCGATGTGACCATCGACAGCACGGGAAAATCAGAGATCAACCTCAATCTCGACGCATCAAAATACGTCACGATCAAAGGCTCTCTCTCAACCGATGGCGACACGGGCCTCGGCGTCTTTTTCGAAAAAGACTACTAGGTCAGCCCGTGCCACTTCGACCATTATCGCGGCAGTTTTGCGTTCTGTTCGACGAAAGCGATGATGTCGCGAGCGGGACGCGCTCCTGCAAGGCGGGCAACTTCCTTGCCACCTTGATAGAGGATCAGCGCAGGGATACCCCGAATGCCGTTTTTTGCTGAAACGCTTGGATGATCTTCGGTGTTGATCTTCGCAAACCGTGCGCGCCCTTTCAGGCTTCGCGCGGCCTTTGCGAACTCAGGCGCCATTTGGCGGCACGGGCCACACCACGGCGCCCAAAAGTCCACGATCACGGGCAGATCATCGTTCTTGGCGACCGCGTTGAGCGTTTTCGGGTCCAGTTCAGCCACCTTGCCAGAGACAAGAGGATCGCCGCAGGTGCCGCATTTCGGACCAGCGCCGAGTTTGGATGTGGGCACACGGTTCATTTGACCGCAGGTGGTGCAGGCCAGTTTCACAGCATCTTTTGCAAGGGGTGCGGCCATATCAGCCTCCATTCATATTCTTTCTCATGAATAAATGAGACGCGCAGCCACATATTTCAAGGCCCCGATCCATGAGATCGGGGCCTTTCCATTATTCAGACGCTTCGATGTAGCTTTCCACGGGCGGACACGAGCAAATCAGATTGCGGTCGCCGTAAGCGTTGTCGACGCGACCGACTGGGGGCCAGTATTTGTCGACGCGGAACGCCCCCGGAGGGAAGCACGCCTGTTCGCGGCTATAGGGGCGATCCCATTCAGCCACGAGATCATTGACCGTGTGCGGCGCGTGAACGAGCGGATTGTTGTCGCGCGGCATCTCGCCCGCCTCAATCGCGGCGAGTTCCGAACGGATCGACAGCATCGCCTCGATGAAACGATCTAGCTCGGCCTTTGTCTCGGACTCCGTAGGTTCAATCATCAATGTCCCTGCCACGGGCCACGACATGGTCGGCGCATGAAAGCCGCTGTCCATCAGGCGTTTGGCGATGTCATCCACGCCCGTCTCCGTCGCATCACATATCTCACGCGGGTCGATGATACATTCGTGCGCCACACGGCCTTGTTTACCTTTGAACAACACGGGGAATGCACTCTCAAGACGCGCCGCCATATAGTTGGCGTTGAGGATCGCCACCTTCGTCGCCTGCGTCAGCCCCGCACCGCCCATGAGCATGCAATAGGCCCAAGAGATCGGCAGGATCGACGCGGAACCAAAGTTCGCCGCCGACACAGGCCCCGTGTCGCCACCGCCCAATGGATTGCCGGGCAAGAAGCGTGCAAGGTGGCTTTTGACGCCGATCGGTCCCATGCCGGGACCACCGCCGCCGTGCGGGATACAGAAGGTTTTGTGCAGGTTGAGGTGGCTCACGTCGGAGCCGATCTCACCCGGTTTGGCGAGGCCGACAAGCGCGTTGAGGTTCGCGCCGTCGAGATAGACCTGACCGCCAAAGGCGTGGGTGATATCACAGATTTCTTTCACCGATTCCTCGAACACGCCGTGGGTCGAGGGATAGGTGATCATACAAGCGGCGAGCTTATCTCCCGCGGCTTCGGCCTTGGCGCGGAAATCATCCACGTCGATATCGCCGTTCGCCGCGGATTTCACCACCACAACCTTCATCCCGCACATCTGGGCGGAAGCGGGGTTGGTGCCGTGCGCCGAGACGGGAATGAGGCAGATGTTGCGCTCACCCTGCCCGTTGGCACGGTGATAGGCCATGATTGTCAGCAGACCCGCGTATTCGCCCTGCGCGCCCGAATTGGGCTGCATCGACATCGCGTCATAGCCCGTGATCTCACAGAGCTTCGCACTCAGGTCGTCGATCATCTCGACGTAGCCTTGCGACTGTTCAACGGGCGCATAGGGGTGCATCGCGTTGAACTCTGGCCACGTGATCGGCATCATTTCAACAGCGGCGTTCAGCTTCATCGTGCAAGAGCCAAGTGGGATCATCGCCCGATCAAGAGCCAGATCACGGTCGGCCAAACGGCGCATATAGCGCATCATTTCGCCCTCGGCGCGGTTCATGCCGAAAATCGGATGGGTGAGATAATCGCTCTCACGCACCAAGGCGTCAGGGAAGCCGAGCGCTGTTGGGGCCTCATCCGCCTTGGCCTCGTGCCCAAAGGCCCGCCAGACCTTTTCAATCGTCTCGGGGGTTGTCATTTCATCAACCGAGATACCGATCCGGTTCTTGCCGATTTTGCGCAGGTTCAACCCCTCGGACATAGCAGAGCGCAAAATCACCCCCTGCATCGCGCCGACAGTCACCGTGATCGTATCGTAGAATGCGGCGGGCGCGACGTCGAAGCCTTCGGCCTTGAGCCCCTTGGCCAAACGCACGGCGTTAAAGTGGATGCGCTCACCGATAGCACGAAGCCCCGCAGGACCGTGGAACACCGCATAGAACGAGGCCATCACCGCCAAGAGCGCCTGAGCCGTACAGACGTTGGAGGTGGCTTTCTCGCGGCGAATATGTTGCTCGCGGGTTTGCAGACTCAAACGATAGGCCCGCTCGCCACGGCTGTCGATCGATACACCAACAATCCGTCCGGGCATGGCGCGCTTTATGCCGTCCTTGCACGACATAAAGGCCGCGTGTGGGCCGCCAAAGCCCATCGGCACGCCAAAACGCTGCGCAGAACCGACGGCGATATCGGCGTCCATCGCGCCCGGTTCCTTGAGCATGGTCAGCGCCATCAGATCTGTCGCCATGATCGCGATGGCTTTTGCCTCATGCAGCGCGGCGATCTCGGGGGTGAAGTCACGCACCTCGCCAAATGTCCCTGGATACTGGAAAATCGCGCCGAACACCTTGCTCGGGTTCAGATCATCGGGATGGCCCACGATCACATCAATGCCAAGCGGAGCGGCACGGGTTTTCATCACTTCGATATTCTGCGGATGGCAATTCTCGTCGATGAAAAAATGGGTCATCTTCGACTTTGCCACGCGCTGCGCCATAGTCATCGCCTCGGCACAGGCGGTGGCCTCATCAAGCAGCGAGGCATTGGCCACAGGCAAGCCCGTCATGTCGCTGACCATCGTTTGGAAATTGAGCAATGCCTCAAGGCGCCCCTGCGCAATCTCGGGCTGATACGGGGTGTAGGCCGTATACCACGCGGGATTTTCGAGGATGTTGCGCTGAATGGCGGGTGGCGTTGCCGTACCGTAGTAGCCCTGCCCGATGAGCGAAGTCATCACCGTGTTACGCCCTGCGACCTTGCGGATGTGGTCGAGCACTTCGTGTTCGGTCATCGGGTCCCACGTCAACGGCTCCAACTGTCGGATCGACATGGGAACGGTCTCGTCGATCAAACTATCGAGCGACGAGGCCCCAACCGCTGTCAGCATCGCATCCATCTCCGCGGGAGACGGGCCGATGTGACGGCGGTTGGCAAAATCGTAGGGGTTATAGGTCGAGGGCGTATAGGTCACGGGCAACAATCCTGTGGTTTGGGCCTTTGTCTATGGGGCCGAATGTCATGATCCGAAGGGATGACAAAGCGCGTCGGTTTACCCGATGAGCGCCTTGTAATCGGCCTCGGACAGCAGATCGTCGAGGGCCGACGGGTCATCGACTTTCATCTTGAAGAACCACGCATCGCCAAGCGGGTCTTCGTTGACCTTACCGGGATCTTCGGCGAGCGGTTCGTTCACTTCGACGATTTCCCCATCAAGCGGGGCAAGAATGTCTGAGGCGGCTTTAACCGACTCGATCACAACAACTTCGTCGTCTTTGGAGACCGTTGTGCCTTCGTCTGGCAGTTCGATGAACACAACATCGCCGAGCGCGGTTGCGGCATGTTCGGTGATACCGACGACGACAATATCGCCCTCAATACGGAGCCATTCGTGTTCTTCGGTAAATCTAATATCGTCGGCCATATGGGAGATCCCTTTTCGATAGGTTTAGCGTTTGTAGGTTGAGGGGCGGAACGGCATGTCCGCGACATTTACGGGAAGGCGTTTGCCACGCAATTCCGCAAAAACTTGGGTGCCTGTCGTGGCAAAACTGGTGGGCAAATACCCCATTGCAATCGGCTTTTCGAGCGAGGGCGCAAAGCCCCCAGAGGTAATTACACCAATCTGATCGGCGCTGTCCTCGGACGCGAACAAAGGCGTGCCCTCGCGCATCGGCGCACGGCCTTGCGGCAAAAGTCCGACACGCAAGCGCTCAGGTGTCCCGTCCAGTTCTGCCAGAATACGCGCCGCGCCAGGGAAGCCGCCCGCACGGGCCCCTCCCGTGCGGCGCACCTTTTGGATGGCCCACGCGATGTTGCCCTCTGCGGGCGATGTGGTGGTGTCGATGTCATGGCCATAGAGGCACAGCCCGGCCTCAAGGCGCAGACTGTCACGAGCGCCCAAACCGATGGGGGCAACCTCCTCCATCTCGCAAAGCGTTGCGGCAAATTCAGAGGCCAAATCAGCGGGCAGTGAAATTTCAAACCCGTCTTCGCCCGTGTATCCCGACCGCGAAATCCACCATTCGGCGCCGTTTACCTCAATGCGGTGGCTATCCATAAACCGCATCTCGGTCACGGCAGGCACGAGGCGAGCAAGGGCCGTTTCGGCGCTTGGGCCCTGCAACGCCAACAGCGCACGGTCGGTGATCTCAGTGACTGTGATATGCGCAGGCAAGTTGGCTTTGAGATGAGCAATATCCGCGCCCTTGCAGGCCGCGTTCACCACGAGGAACAACGCCTCGCCCGTGTTGGCAATCATCAAATCGTCGAGAATACCGCCCTCATCGTTGGTGAACACACCATAGCGCTGACGCCCTTTTGCAATCCCAGTGATCGATACGGGCACAAGGGCCTCAAGCGCGAGAGCAATCGCCTCGACACCTTGGTCAGAGGTGAGCATGACCTGCCCCATGTGGCTCACGTCGAACAGCCCCGCCTGCGCGCGCGTATGCAGATGCTCTTTCATCACGCCAAGCGGATATTGCACGGGCATCTCATAACCCGCAAAAGGCACCATTTTGGCCCCTTGGCTCACGTGAAAATCATAAAGTGGCGTGCGGCTCAACGTCGTCATGTCATCCTCTTTCCAACCCTACGGGACGTCCTCGTCGGTGACAGATCAACCGACATCACAACAGGGAAATCCCCTATCCGATGCCCCCTCTGTCCTGTGCGCCTGAGATCGTTATCCCTTCGGCGGGTGCGCATGACACCACTCTCCAGAGTTTTGATCCCGCGAAGGTCCTGTTGCCTGAGAGTTTACCGGGGCGGTTGCTCCTTCGGCACGGGGGCATTGCCCTTTCCGTTCTCCCAACACGAGATGTTTCGCGGACGTTATGCGAGCGCCAGATTCGGGGCAAGAGGCAAGTTTCCTATCGGAAACCAAAGTTGAAAAAACCCGCCCGTCGCGCAGGTGGCGAGGGCGGGCTTGAGACATTTTGCGCCAGTTTCGAGCAGCGCGTATCTTATTCGCTTAAAGCGACGGCGCTTTTTGCAACAGCGGCATCACGCTCGACATATCGGGGCCGCGCTCCATGCCCGTCACGGCTTTGCGCAGAGGCATGAACAACCCTTTGCCTTTACGGCCAGTGGCCTCCTTCACGGCAGTGGTCCACTCTTTCCATGTCTCGTCCGTGTAAGGATGGGGCGGCAACATGGCGAAGGCTTGGGCGATGAAGTCCTTATCCTCGTCATCCACGAGCGGCGTCGCGCCGTCTCGGAAAAGCTCCCACCACCCGGCCATGTCGGCCTTAACGGTGATGTTTTCACGCACAACGGTCCAGAAGGCCTCGGCCTGATCGGCAGGCACGCCAAGGGCGGCAACCTCGTCTTTGACTTCGGCAAACGGACGCGTGTGGTTGACCTGTGCCGAAAGCGGCAAAAGGTCTTTGGGGTCGAACTTGGTCGGAGCCGAGCCAAAGGTGGAAATGTCGAAGCCTTCGATCAGCTCCTCCATTGTGCTGCGCAACTCGACAGGCTGAGACGAGCCAAGGCGTGCCATCAGCGACAGAAGCGCCATCGGCTCGATCCCTTGGGCCCGCAAATCACGCAGAGACAAGGTGCCGAGACGTTTGGACAGCGCTTCACCTTCAGGGCCCGTCAAAAGCGAGTGATGCGCAAAGGCCGGAACCGTGCCGCCCAAGGCGGTGATGATCTGAATCTGCGTTGCCGTATTGGTGACGTGGTCGGAGCCGCGTACGACATGGGTGATGCCGTAGTCGATATCGTCGCACACAGAGGCCAATGTGTAGAGGAACTGACCGTCGGCACGGATGAGAACGGGGTCGGACACGGACGCGGCATCAATCGAAAGGTCGCCCAAGATACCGTCGGTCCATTCAATACGCTCGTGGTCCAACTTAAACCGCCAGACCCCATCGCCACGCTCGGCGCGCAGTTTGGCCTTTTCGTCTTCCGACAGCGCGAGATGGGCGCGGTCGTATACGGGCGGTTTGCCCATGTTGAGTTGCTTCTTGCGTTTGAGATCCAATTCCACGGGTGTCTCAAAACACTCGTAAAACCGACCATTAGCGCGCAGCTCATCGGCGGCCTGATTATAACGATCAAGGCGCTCGGATTGTTTTTCCAAACGGTCCCATGTCAGACCAAGCCATTCGAGGTCTTCCATGATCGCATCGGCGTATTCCTGTTTCGAGCGCTCGGGATCTGTATCGTCGAGGCGCAAGATGAATTGGCCGCCGCTTTTGCGAGCGATGAGGAAGTTGAACAGCGCAGTGCGCAGGTTGCCGATGTGGATGTAGCCTGTTGGCGAGGGGGCGAAACGTGTGACGGTCATGTCTATCTCCTGTTATCGCTTGCTCTTTCATATTGTGGGCAAAGAGTCCATATCGGGCGGGCCCCTGTTCATAAGGTTTGACCATGTCTGACACCCCGATCCACACCCCACTCGACGCCATTGCCCCCGACCTTGATCAAATCGAGGACATCGCCCACGCCACCCTTGCGGCCCTGCCGCCTGCGTTCAAAGTATTGGCCTCGCAAATCGCGCTTTCCGTATCGGATTTCGCACCTGAGGATTTGCTCGGCGAGATCGGGATCGAAGATCCGTTTGAATTGACGGGACTCTATACGGGCATTCCACTCACCGAGAAATCGGTGATGGATCAGGCCACCGCGCCCGACACGATCTGGCTGTTTCGCCGACCGATTTTAGACGAATGGGTGATGCGGGGGAATGTGACGCTACAGCAAATGGTGGCTCACGTGACCATCCACGAGTTAGCCCATCATTTCGGATGGTCGGACGAGGATATCGCAACCATCGACAAATGGTGGGTCGTCGATTGATCTGATGGCGAAACCCTCGGCAAGCCCTTCTCGTCACTTGACCTATTTGTCGCTGCAATATTTTCAAAGGAAAGATCAACATCTGCGCAATGCTGTGATTTGCATCAAGGTTGCTGGCGCGGTCATGTATAGTGTGGCGTCAACGATTCTATAAGAAACAGGAGCGCGCTCATGGCTGATATCCTGACGGTCACACTCAATCCAACCGTAGACCTGTCCACGGTGGCACCCGAGGTCACATCTGGACCGAAACTTCGGTGTGATACGCCCACCGCAGACCCGGGTGGTGGCGGCATCAACGTCTCGCGTGCCATCAAGTTTCTGGGCGGGAAAAGCACGGCTTTCATCGCCGCAGGGGGTGAAACGGGTGCACGGCTGTTGCAGTTATTGGCCGCCGAACATGTCAAATTCACGGCCTTCAATGTGACGGGCGACACCCGACAATCCATCGCCGTCACTGACGCCTCGACGGGAGAGCAATACAGGTTTGTGATGCCCGGCCCTGTGTGGGATCGCGCGACGGTAAGTGACGCGCTTCATGCTATTGAAGCCGCTGCGCCCAAAGGCGGACTTGTGGTGCTTTCCGGTTCTCAACCGCCCGGCGTTCCTGCGAGCTTCACCGCACAACTCCAAAGCATTTTGACTCCGAAATCATGCGACCTCTTTGTCGACACCTCTGGCGCGCCGCTCCATGCCTTGGCCACATCGGCGGTCGGACCCTTTGTCCTGCGCATGGATGATGTCGAGGCCGAGGATCTGGCCAACCGCCCTTTGCTCAAACGCACGGATACAGCTGATTTCGCCTCTGAGCTTGTAGCGCAGGGCGTGGCGCAGAACGTCATTATCGCCCGCGGCTCGGACGGTTCGACATTAGTCAACAAAGACGGGCGTTGGCATTGCTCTCGCGCCATTGACCCTGCGGACGTTGTCTCCGCAGTGGGCGCAGGAGACAGTTTCGTGGGCGCGTTCTGCATGGCGGTTGCCCGTGGCGACACGCTTGTCCATGCGCTTGCAATGGGAACTGCGGCGGCCTCTGCGGCAGTGATCACCGCAGGCACACAACTATGCAATGCGAGCGACGTTATGACACTGCTGCCCGACTGCGAGCTATCCGAAATCTAGCCCGTTTAGGACTTATCGCGCCATCCGTTCACAATGGGGTAGCGTCGATCTAGCCAGAAGGCGGCAGGGGTCAGGCGTGGTCCGGGTGCGGATTGGTAGCGTTTGTATTCGGAGATGTAGAGCAGATGCTCGACCCGCTTGACCGTCTCGCGTTCAAACCCTTTGGCCACCAGATCGGCGACGCTTTCGTCGTGATCCACAAGCCCTTCAAGGATCGCATCAAGCACCTCATAGGGCGGCAGGCTATCATCGTCGCGCTGATCGGGACGCAGTTCCGCTGAGGGGGGTTTGTCGATGATCGACACGGGAATGACTTCTCCCGCAGGGCCCTTCATCCATGGACGGTGGTTGGCGTTGCGCCACCGGCATTGATCGAACACGCGGGTTTTGTAGAGGTCTTTGATCGGATTGTAGCCGCCGTTCATGTCGCCATAAATCGTGCAATAGCCGACGGCGACTTCGGATTTATTGCCCGTGGTCAACAACATCGAGCCGAATTTGTTCGAGATCGCCATCAACAGCAAACCGCGCAGACGCGACTGGACGTTTTCTTCGGTCACGTCCGCATCGCGTCCCTCGAACAACGAGGCAAGCGTGTGGGTGATCGCATCGCGCCCCTCGGAGATCGGCACAAAGTCATAGCGACAGCCAAGCCGCTGCGCGATGTCTTTGGCGTCATCAAGCGAGCTTTGCGAGGTGTATTCCGATGGCAGCATCACGCAGCGCACATTCTCCGCGCCCAAGGCATCCGTGGCAATCGTCGCCACAATCGCGCTATCAATCCCGCCCGACAGCCCAAGCACGACCTTTTTGAAACCCGTCTTGCCAAGGTAGTCGCCCAAACCCTCGACCATCACGCGGTAATCTTGTTCCCATTCATCGGGATGATGCGTGATCTCGCCCTCGCTTGCGACCCAGCCTTCCGCCTCGCGGGTGAAATCCACGTGGCGCAGGCATTCATCGAACACGGGCAGAATATGCGCGGGCTTGCCGTGGCGGTTCAGAACAAATGAACCACCATCAAAAACCTGATCATCCTGCCCGCCGACCATATTGAGATAGACCAGTGGCACATCGTTCTCAGTGACGCGAGCCACCATATGGCTCAAGCGCACATCGAATTTATTGCGGAAATACGGAGAGCCGTTTGGCACGATGAGAATTTCAGCGCCGCTTTCGACTTGGGCTTCCGCCACATCCTCATGCCACGCATCCTCGCAAATAGGCGATCCGATCCGCATGGGGCCAATGGCGTACGGACCTTCAAGCGGGCCTTCGGAGAACAGGCGCTTTTCGTCGAAGACGTTGAAGTTGGGCAAGCGGTGCTTGCGCAGAACCTGCTTCACACCGCCCTCAGCCAAAATCCAGTACCCGTTATAAAGCGCGTCACCATAGGCATATGGCCCACCGACCCCGATGGCGGGACCATCGACGGTGAGGGCTGCAAGCTCGTCCATCTTGGCCATTGCGGCGTTGACCAAAGCGGGCTTTTTCACCAAATCCTGCGGTTGATAGCCTATCAGGAACAGCTCGGGAAAGACCACCATATCCGCCGAAGCCGCCTTGGCCTCCGCGTAAGCGGCCCGCACGGCATCGGCATTGGCGTCAATCGCGCCAACGGTCGGGTTCAACTGGGCCATCGTCAGACGGAATGTATCGCTCATATTGCACGCCTTTGCTCATTTGTGTTCGGTTTATCAGACTGTGCGGCAAGGGAAAGCCGATCACGGCAAAAACATTTGCTCATGTGTGCTGACCCCTTTACGCTTGCGCCAACGGCAAGACCTGAACGCGGTCCATTATTGAGGGCGCGCAACGGGCTATGACCAACTATGGGGTACGACAGGTGAAACGCGCGACATTTCTCACATCATTTGCAGTTTTGGGAGCCGTGATCTCTCTTTCGGCGACGCCACTGTCCGCACAAGACGCAGGCGAGGTGATCACCCGTCAAAACGATCAAGGCGGCATTTATGAGGGCACGTTCAAGGACGGCGTTCAACACGGTGTTGGCTCCTACCGCCTCCCCTCCGGATTTGAATACACAGGCGAATGGTTTGAAGGAGAGATCAGAGGCGAAGGCCTCGCGCGTTATCCCGATGGTTCCGTTTATGAGGGTGCTTTTGAAGCAGGCAAGCCCCACGGCTTTGGCCAAATCACCTATGCAGATGGCGGCACCTATGAGGGCGATTGGGTCGAGGGTGAAGCCACCGGCTCCGGCGTTGCGGTCTATGCCAATGGCGTCAAATACGAGGGCGGCTTTCTCGCCGCCAACCACCACGGTCAAGGGCGCATGGAAAGCCCTTCCGGTTATGTCTATGAAGGCGCATGGGTCAATGGCGTCAAAGAGGGCAAAGGCACCATCACCTACCCCGAGGGCGCCACCTATGTTGGCGATCTCGCCAATGATCAACGCTCGGGTGCGGGCGTTTTGACCATGCCTGACGGGTTGGTGTTTGATTGCACTTGGGCCGACAACCAGTGCAACGGCACAGGCACCATCACGCAGCCTAACGGCGATGTCTACGTGGGCGATCTCAAAGATGGCAAGCGCGAGGGGCAAGGCAAAGTCACCTATGCCAACGGCGATGTCTACGAGGGTGCCTTTGTCGATGACAAGCGTCATGGGATTGGCACCTACACGGGCACCGATGGCTACACCTACAAAGGACAATGGACCGAAGGCCGCATTGAGGGCAACGGACGCGTCACCCATCCAGATGGCTCGGTCTACGTCGGTGAATTCCTCGACGATCTCAGCCACGGCAAAGGTATGATCACCTATCCGTCGGGCACCACCTACGAAGGCGACTGGCAATACGGCATTATCGAGGGAACGGGCACGGCGAAATACGCCAATGGCCTGATCTACGAAGGCGAGTTCAAAAACGCGCGCAATCACGGCAAAGGAAAAATGACCTACACCGACGGCTTCGTCTACGAGGGCGACTGGATCGATGGTGTACGTGAGGGCAAAGGCAAAGCAACCTACACCGATGGCACAGTCTACGAGGGTGATTTCGTCGCGGGCCGCCGCGAAGGACAAGGCACAGCCGTAATGCCCTCGGGGTTCACCTATACGGGCGAATGGGCGAACGGTGAATTCAACGGCATGGGCCGCGCCACCTACGCAAATGGCGACATTTATGAGGGCATGTTCGCGGACGGCAAACGCCAAGGCAAAGGGACAATCACCTATGCTTCGGGCGAAGTGGCCTCCGGCGAATGGGCTGATGGCGCATTGGTCTCTCAGGTGTCTGATGCCACGACGCCCGAGACCACGCCAGATGAAGCGGCCCCGCAAGACCCGCCTGCCGACACCCAATAACGACGCTTTATATATAAAGTCCCAAACATGGGTTTACGCAGGAATACGCGCCTAGCCGCAATGTTCCGCGCCATAGGCTTGCGTCTATCACCTGCAAAAAGTTGGTTTTGGGGGTTTTCATTAAGGTTCGCGTGACTATAGTTCAAAACATGATGACAAACGCACATATCGCTCTTGCCCAACCGCGCCTTTGCGCGGGTTGCGCCCGTGCGCGTCTTCTCCTTCTTAGCTGCCTCTGAGCGTGCCTTCGGCGCGATGCTCAGAGGTTGACACTTTGCGCCGCTCCAAAACCACGCAAATCAATAGCTAAGGACACGATCCTATGACACCTGTTACCCTTGCTCAAAAGCTCACGCTTTTTGATGCTTGCCGGGCTTCCATACACGTATCAGCCCGCACAAACAGCCATATCATGGCTGCGACACGTCAGGGCAAATTCCCGTCTCTCTGTCATAAGACATCTAATGATTTCGCTCTCACGCTTGAGGGTGAACCGATCATGGATTACGAAGGCGTCGATCCGGTCATTGTCCCCGAGGGGCACACCCACCGCCCCCGCGCCAAAGCGAAGGCCACGGTCCTCCTGATCGCGCCGCACGGCAACACCAATTCCGGCGATAGCGGCAAAGACGCCCGCGCCAACAACATACATTTAAACGAGGCACGATATGTCTGACCAAGTCCTGATTTTTGACACGACCTTGCGCGATGGCGAACAATCTCCCGGCGCGACGATGAGCCATGACGAAAAGCTCGAAATTGCAACGTTGCTCGACGAGATGGGCGTAGACATCATCGAAGCGGGTTTCCCGATCGCCTCCGAAGGCGATTTCGACGCGGTGTCCGAGATTGCCAAAAACTCCAAGAATTCGGTGATCTGTGGCCTCGCCCGCGCGAGTTTCAAAGACATCGACCGCTGCATGGAGGCCGTCAAACACGCAGCCCGCCCCCGCATCCACACCTTTATCGGCACCTCGCCATTGCACCGTGACATCACGGCGCTCGACATGGACAGCATGGCCGACAAAATCCACGAGACCGTGACCCATGCACGCAACCTGTGCGACGATGTTCAATGGTCGCCAATGGACGCGATCCGCACCGAGCATGATTACCTGTGCCGCGTGGTGGAAATCGCGATCAAAGCTGGGGCGACCACGATCAACATTCCCGACACCGTTGGCTACACGATCCCGCGCGAAAGCTCCGACATCATCAAAATGTTGCTCGAGCGTGTGCCCGGTGCCGACGAAATCGTGTTTGCGACCCACTGTCACAACGACCTCGGCATGGCCACGGCCAACGCTTTGGCCGCTGTCGAAGCAGGCGCACGCCAGATCGAATGCACAATCAACGGCTTGGGCGAACGCGCGGGCAACACGGCGCTCGAAGAAGTCGTGATGGCGCTCAAGGTGCGCAGCGACATCATGCCGTACTCCACAGGCATCGACACGACAAAGATCATGAACATCTCGCGTCGCGTGGCGCAGGTGTCGGGTTTCCCTGTGCAGTTCAACAAAGCGATTGTCGGCAAGAACGCCTTTGCCCACGAAAGCGGCATCCACCAAGACGGGATGCTCAAAAACTCCGAAACCTTCGAGATCATGCGCCCCGCTGATGTGGGGCTGTCGGGCACCTCGTTGCCGCTTGGCAAGCACTCAGGCCGCGCGGCCTTGCGTGCCAAACTCGAAGAGTTGGGCTTCGAGCTTGCCGACAATCAACTCAAAGACGTCTTTGTGCGGTTCAAGGAATTGGCCGACCGCAAAAAAGAAGTCTTTGACGACGACCTGATCGCCCTGCTCCGCGATGCGGCTGGCGGCGAGCAGAACGACCACGTGAAACTCAAATCGCTCAAGGTCGTCTGTGGTACTGAAGGCCCGCAACAGGCCGTCATGGTTCTGGACGTCGATGGCGTCGAGAAATCTGCGGATGTGACGGGCGACGGTCCAGTGGACGCGACCTTCAAGGCGATCAAAGAAATCTTCCCGATGTCCTCGCGCCTGCAACTCTACCAAGTGCACGCTGTAACCGAAGGCACCGACGCACAGGCCACCGTTTCTGTGCGCCTTGAGGAAGATGGCAAGATTGCTACGGGTCAGTCGAGCGACACTGATACGGTTGTGGCCTCGGCCAAGGCCTATATCAATGCGCTCAACCGCCTGTTGGTGCGCCGCGAAAAATCCGCCCCCGGGGCGGATGTCAAAGAAGTAAAATACACCGACGCAAGCTAAGACGCTCGACTGCACGGTTTAACGATAATGGCCATCCTTCGGGGTGGCCATTTTTGTGACCGACCTGCTCACTTTTGACGGCGCGTCTCACAGACCCGTCACGCAAAAGTGGCGGCGCTTTGCCGCCTTGCTCGAAAGCGACCCTTTTCCATAGGGCCAGACCCTCTTATAAGACCTTCGGTGTGGGAGATTCTCTCCCATGTCGGAGTGAAGGACATTAGGGGCAATATGGCGGGTTTTTCGGGACTTTTTTCAGCGGATATGGCGATTGACCTCGGCACCGCAAACACACTTGTCTACGTAAAAGGCAAAGGCGTGATCCTCAATGAGCCATCTGTTGTGGCCTATCATGTCAAGGACGGGCGCAAGCAAGTGCTCGCTGTTGGCGAAGATGCCAAGCACATGCTCGGGAAAACCCCCGGCTCGATTGAAGCCATTCGTCCGATGCGTGATGGTGTGATTGCCGACTTCGACACCGCCGAAGAGATGATCAAGCACTTCATCCGCAAGGTCCACAAACGCACGACATTCTCCAAGCCCAAGATCATCGTCTGTGTCCCACACGGCGCGACCCCCGTTGAGAAACGCGCGATCCGCCAGTCGGTGATGTCCGCAGGGGCCCGTAAAGCCGGTCTGATCGCAGAGCCTATCGCCGCCGCCATCGGCGCGGGCATGCCCATCACCGACCCGACGGGCAACATGGTTGTCGACATTGGTGGCGGGACCACCGAGGTGGCCGTTTTGTCCCTCGGCGATATCGTCTATGCGCGTTCTGTACGCGTCGGCGGCGACCGTATGGATGACGCCATCATTGCCTACCTGCGCCGTCAACAGAACCTGCTGATCGGCGAAGGCACCTCCGAGCGGATCAAAACCACCATCGGCACGGCACGTATGCCCGACGACGGGCGCGGCTTGGTCATGACCATCCGCGGGCGCGACCTGCTCAACGGTGTTCCCAAAGAAATCGAGATCACACAAGCGCAAGTGGCCGAAGCTCTCGCCGAACCCGTACAGCAGATTTGCGAAGCGGTGATGCAAGCGCTTGAAACGACCCCGCCCGACCTCGCCGCCGACATCGTAGACCGTGGCGTGATGCTTACGGGTGGCGGTGCCTTGCTTGGCGATCTGGATCTGGCCTTGCGCGAACAGACAGGTCTGGCCATTTCGGTCGCCGATGAGCCGCTCAATTGTGTGGCTATGGGCACGGGTAAGGCCTTGGAGTTTGAAAAGCAGCTCCGTCATGTAATTGACTACGACAGCTGATACTGGGCGCCCATCTCCCCTCAGGGGCATCGGGTCACCACAGCATAAGAGGTGATCGTGGCTAGAGACAAAAACACATCGGACAACTACGTCCGCCCGATCCGGCGTTTGCTGGTCGGCCTTTTGGTGTTGGTGTTTTTGGCCCTGTTTGTCTTGTGGCGGATCGACAGCCCGCGCGTCGAACGCATCCGTGCAAATCTCGTTGACACCTTCGTTCCCTCCTTCTCATGGGCCTTGGTGCCTGTGACGAAATTTGTCGGCATGGTCGAAGGCTTTCAAAGCTATCAACGCATCTACGAACAGAACCAAGAGTTGCGCCGCGAGTTGCGCCAGATGACCGCATGGAAAGAAGCCGCACTTCAGTTAGAGCAAAAGAACGCCAAGCTGCTCGACCTGAACCAAGTGCGCATCGACCCGAAATACACCTACGTTACAGGCGTGGTCATGGCCGACAGCGGATCACCTTTTCGCCAGTCAGTCGTTTTGAACGTTGGCGCGCGGGACGGCATTATGGACGGCTGGGCGACGATGGACGGTGTCGGTCTGGTCGGACGGATTTCTGGCGTGGGCGAGAATACCGCCCGTGTAATCTTGTTGACCGACAGCAACTCGCGCTTGCCCGTCGCTATCCAGCCCTCGGGACAACGCGCGATCCTTGCGGGTGACAACTCCCCACGGCCACCACTTGAGTTCATCGAAAGCCCCGAATTGGTGCGCCCGGGCGATCGGGTTGTTTCATCGGGCGATGGCGGCGTCTTCCCCCCCGGTCTGTTGATCGGTCAGGTGGCATTGGGTCCGGACCGTCGGTTGAGAGTCGCACTGTCAGCAGACTACGAACGCCTCGATTACCTTAGGGTTTTGCGCACCCATGAGGGCGAAAAAATCGTCGACCCCGGCGCATTGATTGTCGGGCCAGAGCCACTCACCCCGTTCGCGGAAAACACCGAAGAGACCGACACACAAGACGAAGAGGCGACCGATGGTTGATCCTCATACGCTTCATCGGTGGTCGCATCGTCTCCTGTTTGTGGCGATTTCGGCATTCTCCTTGTTCATCTATATTCTGCCGTTGCATGTCGGCACGGCCCGTTGGCCCGGGCCGGACTTGATCGTGGCCTTTGCCTTTGCATGGGTGTTGCGCCGTCCCGCTTGGATGCCGCTATGGTTAGCCGCGCCGATCTTTTTGATCTGTGACTTTATGTTCTTGCGCCCTCCTGGCCTGTGGGCCGCGCTCTGCGTCATCGCTCTCGAATTTTTACGCACCCGCGAAGCAACCTCCCGCGATATGCCCTTCTTCGTAGAATGGATGATGGTCAGCGGTGTGATGCTTGCAATGGCTGTAGTTTACCGTGCGGTTCTTGCTGTATTCATGGTCGATCTCACCTCATTAGGCCTTGTCATCTCGGGACAAATTTCGACCCTGATTGCTTATCCGGTTGTGGTCCTGATCTCCACATTCGTTTTGGGCGTACGCCGTCTCACTCCCGCTGAGGCCGATGAATTGCGGGGACAAGTCTAATGCGTCGCTCTCCGCAAGAAACAGCCCTCTCGGCCCGCAAAATATCGCGTCGCGCAATGTTGCTGGGTGGCGCGCAGCTTGGCTTTATGGGCCTTTTGGGTCTGCGAATGCGTTATATGCAAGTCGAGCAAGCTGACGAATTCCGCCTGATGGCCGAGGACAACCGCATCAAGGTCCGCCTTTTACCGCCGGCTCGTGGCCTCCTGTACGACCGCAACGGTGTGGCATTGGCCGAGAACGAACAAACATTTCGCATCGTAATCCGCAAAGAGGATGCAAACCAGATCGATCAGGTTCTGGCAGAGTTGGAGCACCTCATAAATCTGCCCAAATCCGAGCAGGAGCGCGTGCGCGAAGGATTGCGTAAAGCAGGACCATCCGCCCCTGTGACCATTGCCGACCGCTTGTCTTGGGAAGCCTTTTCCGCCGTGGCGGCCAACGGCCCCGCGCTTCCGGGAGTGACACCCGAAGTGGGCCTGACCCGTCACTATCCGCTCGGTGAGGATTTCGCCCATACGGTTGGCTACGTCCGCGCCGTCACCCGAGACAAGTTGGACAAGATGGAAGTGGTCGATCCGATCTACCGCATTCCAGATTTCCAAATCGGTATGACAGGTGTTGAAACCACGTTGGAAGATCAACTCAAAGGCAAGGCAGGCACGTTACGTGTCGAGCAAAATGCGCGCGGCCGGATCATCCGCGAGCTCGACCGCCAAGAGGGGATTCCGGGTTCAAATATTCAACTGACATTCGATCACAAAATGCAGAATTTTGTGCAGGCCCGTCTTGCAGGAGAAAGCGCCGCGGCTGTCATTCTGGATATTGAAACGGGAGATGTTATGGCTGCGGGATCAACCCCCGCCTTTGATCCTAACCAGTTCGTGCGCGGTATTTCGGTGGCAGACTATAGCGCTTTACTGGAGAATAAATACCGACCTCTGCCCTCAAAGTCTGTCCAAGGGGCCTACCCCCCGGGATCTACATTCAAAATGGTCACGGCACTGGCCGCCCTTGAGGCGGGCGTCGTCGCCCCCGATGAAACCGTGCGTTGCGTAGGACATACCGAGGTGGGGGGGCGCAGGTTCCACTGTTGGAAACGCGCTGGCCACGGCAATGTTAACCTCGTCGGATCGCTGCGCCATTCATGTGATGTCTATTACTACGAGATGGCCCAACGCGCAGGTATTGAAAAAATCGCCGAGATGGGTCGCAAGCTCGGCCTTGGTGAAAGCTATGGATTGCCCTTGCCGGGGATGAGTTCCGGCCTAATGCCTGATAAACAGTGGAAACTCCAAAAACGTGGTGCCGAATGGGTGATCGGTGACAGTCTGAACGCCTCTATCGGGCAAGGTTTTGTGCTGACCACTCCAATGCAACTTGCCGTCATGACCGCTCGCATTGCGTCAGGACGTGAAGTAATCCCGCGCCTTGTGAAATCCATCGACGGGGTCGAACAGGAAATACTCGGCGGCGACAAACTGGATATCAACGAAAACATGCTCCGTGCCGTGCGTCAGGGCATGTATGAGGTGACAAATTCGTCACGCGGCACGGCCTATCGGTCACGGATCGCGGACGCGACACTACAAATGGCGGGGAAAACGGGCACCAGCCAAGTGCGCAACAAAGTTGTGAATAACAACAACGTCCCGTGGGAAGAGCGCGACCACGCCCTCTTCGTCTCCTATGCGCCCTATGACAATCCGCGCTATGCGGTTTCGGTCGTAGTCGAACATGGCGGCGGCGGATCATCGACAGCCGCTCCCATTGCACGCGATCTGATGCTGTTTGCCCTGCATGGCTCGGTGCCGCCGCTTGACAGCTATCCGTCCTCGCAACGCGGTACGATCCGCGAACGATTCCGCACCTTGCCTCTGCGCGACGACCCCGAGGCAGACACCGAGAAGAGCCGCGCATGAGTTATCTTGAAAGCAATATGAAGACGGTCCCAACGGGCCTATCCAAAGTGCTTTACGTCAATTGGGCCTTGGTCGTGCTACTCACGGCAGTCGCGTCAGTCGGGTTTATCATGCTCTATTCCAACGCAGGTGGGTCGCTCACGCCGTGGGCAGAACCCCAGATGAAGCGCTTTGCACTTGGGATCGCCCTGATGCTCTTTATCGGAATGGTGCCGATCTATTTCTGGCGCAACGTTGCCGGCCTTGGATACATCCTGTCGTTCGTACTCCTGTTAGTTGTGGAGTTTTTTGGCGATGTTGGCATGGGCGCTCAGCGGTGGATTGACCTCGGGTTTATGCGGCTGCAACCCTCGGAGTTGATGAAAGTCACCCTCGTGATGTTTTTGGCCGCATATTATGATTGGCTCGATATCAAGAAAGTCTCGCGTCCAATCTATGTGGCCATTCCCGTCATCCTCATCATGGTGCCGACCTTTCTGGTCCTCAAACAGCCTGACCTCGGGACTTCTATCCTGTTGGTCATTGGCGGCGCGATTGTGATGTTCGCGGCGGGAGTGTCGCTATGGTATTTCGGAGCAGTGGCCGCCATGGTCAGTGGCCTTGTCGCTGCTGTCTTCGCCTCACGCGGCACCACATGGCAGTTGCTGAAGGACTACCAATACCGCAGGATTGATACCTTCCTCGATCCTTCCTCCGACCCCTTAGGCGCGGGTTATCACATTTCGCAAGCCAAGATTGCGCTTGGTTCGGGCGGTTGGACGGGCCGCGGGTTCATGCAGGGCACCCAAAGCCGCTTGAACTTCCTCCCCGAGAAACACACCGACTTCATCTTCACCACTTTGGCCGAAGAGTTCGGGTTTCTGGGAGGGTTCTCGCTGCTGTTGCTCTACGCGTTAATCATCGTGTTTTGCATTGTCTCCGCCATGCGCAACTCTGACCGTTTCGGATCTCTCGTCACTATCGGGATCGCCGCGACTTTCTTTTTGTTCTTTGCGGTCAATATGTCGATGGTCATGGGCTTGGCCCCTGTCGTGGGCGTTCCCCTGCCGCTCGTCTCCTATGGAGGCTCGGCGATGCTCGTTCTTATGGCGGCCTTTGGCATAGTTCAGTCCGCGCACGTCCATCGCCCAAGAGGCCGCTCATGACGCTGACACTCTTGTTTTCCGCACCTGATCGGCTTTGGCCTGCCTATAGCGCCGCCCTGCCCCATGCCCTCGCCGAAGCGGGCATCGACGCGCAGATCACGCGCGAGACCGACAATCCTGAAACCGTCGATTACATCATCTACGCGCCCAACAAGACGCTGACCGATTTCACCCCGTTCACCCGCGCCAAGGCCGTGTTGTCGCTTTGGGCAGGCGTCGAGCGGATCGTCTCCAACCCGACACTGACCCAACCACTGTGCCGCATGGTCGATGACGGGTTGGCGCTTGGAATGCGGGATTATGTTGTGGGGCATGTGATGCGTCATCATCTTGGCATGGACGCACATATTCTCGGACTAGGTGGCGTGTGGGATCAGGTGGTTCCACCCCTCGCCCGAGATCGCACGGTTGCCGTTCTGGGTCTTGGGGCCTTGGGGCAGTTCTGTGCGACGGCCCTCGCGGAGTTCGGGTTCAAAACGTTCGGATGGTCGCGCTCACCCAAGGAGATCGCAGGGATCACCTGCGCGCACGGAGCAGACGGATTGCGTGACGTGTTGCGCCACGCCGAGATCGTTGTGACGCTCCTGCCCAATACACCAGAAACGGAGAACACACTCAATGCGCAGAGCCTTGCACTCCTGCCCAAGGGCGCTGTGATCATCAATCCCGGTCGAGGGGCGTTGATCGACGATGACGCGTTATTGTCATCCCTTGATACTGGCCACATCGGGCATGCAACGCTTGATGTGTTTCGCGCCGAACCATTGCCCGCCACGCATCCCTACTGGTCGCATCCGCACGTCACAGTCACGCCGCACATTGCTGCCGAAACGCGCCCAGAGACGGCGTCTCATGTTATCGCGGACAACATTCGCCGCAGCGAGACTGGCGCACCGCTTTTGCATGAGGTCGACAAAAAAGCGGGCTACTGACGCGCCCGCATTTTATCTCACGCAACCATCCTATCTCAATTTCGGGGGGCTTGACGGATCCATTCCCGGCGCGGATGGCCCCGTGTTGAGAGCCTCAGGCTCAGGCAAGTCGAACCGCAACCCATGACGTGCGAGTGCTGCACAGACCGGATCAGACGGACGGAAAAACGCCACATCAAGGGCACCAGCCTCCACCCCCGAAAAGATCAGCGCCTCAGAGACCAGTTTCGCCAAAGCCCCTTCAGAGCCGGGAACATGGTCCACAAAGGCGAGAATATGCGATTTCGCGCCGCCCTCGTAGGACACGCCCGCGAGATAGGCGAGCCGCGCCAAGCCGCCCGTGATCGCGAGCTTTTGATCCAATGCGGTGATGAGAACTTCGGGCAGCCCATGCGGCGGCGTTATTTCCTCAGGCGTGGCCTCGGTCTCTGTCGGTGCGGCACCAAGCGTATCGCTCAACCACTCTACGGCCTCGGGCGGCAGGAGCATTTCGGAGGGCGCGACAGAGAGATTGAGGCCAAGGCCAAGACCCGTCCCGCTCAACATTTCGGACAGCGCACGTCCCGATAGCGCCACATAAGGCACCGAGCCTGCGAAAGCAGCAAGGCGTTCTTCGCGATCAAACGCGAGCACGAATTGTGTGTCCTCGACAGGGAAAATGCGCGGCGTGACGGGGGCGTCGTCTTGGGGAGCCTCCTCAAGCAAGAGGAACAACTCCGCATCGGCGACACGTTCATAAAACCGCAGACGCGCATTGTCGTCGTCCGGAGAGGCCGTCATCGCGGCATGAGCATGGTCGATGGCAGTCTCAATGGGGGCTGTCGACGTATCGTTCATAGAACCTCCTGTATCCGTGCGCGCAAGGCGAGCAAAACCTCACCTTCGAACCACGGATTTTTCTTTAGCCAACCCGTATTGCGCCACGACGGATGAGGCAAGGGAAAGGCGCGGGGCGCATAGTCGCGCCAGTTGCGCACGGTGTCGGTCATCGCGCCTTTTGTGCCCAAATGGTAACGCATCGCGTGCAGTCCAATCGTGAGGATCAGCGGCACATCGCCAATTTCGGCCATCACGCGATCATGCCACGCCTCGCGGCACAGGACAGGTGGGGCAATATCTGACCCTTTGGCGTCATATCCCGGAAAGCAAAAGCCCATCGGTACGATTGAAATGCGGTCACGGTCGTAAAAGGTGGACGCATCTACCCCCATCCAGTCGCGCAACCGATCACCCGACGGATCGGTAAAGGGTGTCCCGCTCTCATGGACCCGCGCCCCGGGGGCCTGCCCCGCGATCACAATCCGTGCATTGGGGCGAAACCAGACCACGGGCCGCGGCGTATGAGCCGAGGCTGTAGCAGCAAATCGCTCGGCACATAAACGACAGTTTTTAATCTCTTGGGACAGTGACATAGGACGGTCATACCGCGCAGAGCGTTCGAAATCCATCCATCGCACCGCATAAGGCGCACAGCATCTCCCGAACCACCTCGCTAGTCGCTTGCCCTGCACCGCCCCTTCCAGTATTCCCGTTATAAACTTGTCAAAAAGGGGTGGATCAAAGACATGTATAAGGTCTGGAATTTTGTAACCAACTATTCGTTGTTGCTGATCTTTGGCGCAATTACGGCGCTCATCTGGGCCAACATTGACCCCGCATCCTATCATGCCTTTGTGGAGTTCCCGATCGCGAATGATTTCTTTATCGGGCATCTGCATGACGACGGTCAGGGCCATGTGTCGCGCACCCTGACTCTGCATTACCTCGTCAATGACCTGCTCATGGCACTGTTTTTTGCCATCGCCGCCAAAGAGGTCTGGGAAGCCGTCATTCTCAAGAATGGCTCGCTGCGCGGCAAAAAGGCCGCCACTCCGCTGGTCGCCACAGCCGGCGGTATGCTTGGACCGATCTTTGTCTATCTCGGTCTCGCCGCAATCTTGGGATCGGACACCTTCGACGCAGTTAAAAACGGTTGGGCCGTTCCCACCGCAACCGACATCGCGTTCTCTTATCTCGTTGGTCGCATTGTCTTTGGTGCAGGCCACCCTGCAGTTCGCTTCTTGCTGCTCTTGGCCATTGCCGATGACGCTGCGGGCCTTGTGATCCTTGCGGTCTTTTACCCAACGGGTGAACTGGCTGTGCAGTGGCTTTTGCTATCGATCGCTGCCGCTGTTGCCGTGTTTGTTCTGGCCAACTGGTTGCCACGCAAAATGGATCGCGGCAATGAGCTGCGCCCGAACTCCACTTGGGTCCGCCAAAAACTTGGCTTCTGGCCCTACCTGATTGCAAGCTGCCTGTCGTGGTATGGCTTTATGCGTGCGGGTATTCACCCTGCACTTGGCCTGTTGCCCATCGTACCGACCATCCCGCACGCGGACCGCGCCTTCGGTATCTTCGCCTCCGCAGAACAGCACCTGTCGGACCTGCTCAACGACATCGAACACAAGTTGAAACTGCCTGTCGAGGTGATCTTGTTCTTCTTCGGTCTGCTCAACGCGGGTGTGGAATTTAACGCGATTGGTGATCCGACGTGGCTCGTTCTTGGTGGACTCATCATCGGCAAACCTCTTGGCATCTTGGTCATGGGAGCCTTTGCCGCCCATATTCTCAAACTCGGCCTGCCCCAAGGGATGCGCACTATTGACCTCTTCGTCATTGGTTGTGTTGCCGCCATCGGCTTTACCGTGTCTCTGTTCATCGCCTCCGTGGCCTTTGATGCAGATGTGATGCTGGGCGATACACCCGTGCAAGCCGCCGCCAAAATGGGGGCTTTGTTCTCCTTCGCTGCGGCAGCGATTTCCATTATTGCGGGGAAACTCTGCAGGGTCGAAAAACAAAACGGCTAAACAAACCGCGTTTCGCCGGCAATCTCGAAAAATTGAACGGGGGCAATCATCAGATTGCCCCCGTTTTCTTCACAAAGACTGTATTCTAATGGCACTATTCCGCCGCACGGGACATAATGTCGCCCAATTGATAGTTAATCATTATATAGTGACGCAAAGCCGTTAAGAGCTTTGGCTTAAACAGTTTCGAGGCCACATTAGATGCTCGAGTTCGATAATGTCAGCAAGTCCTTCTGGACGGGCACGCAGCGCAAGGTCATCCTTGATCGCGCGTCGTTTCGCGTGGAATTGGGCAATTCGCTCGGCATTCTCGCCCCGAACGGAACGGGAAAAACGACAATTATCAACATGATGTCAGGCCTCGAAAAACCCGATGAGGGTGAAATTCGTCGCGGGTGTCGTATTTCTTTTCCGCTTGGGTTCATGGGCGGATTGATTGGAAAACACACCGCGCGCGAGAACGTACGCTTTATCGCGCAGCTCTATGACCTCGACCCTGATTATGTGGAAGCCTTTTGCCGGTGGCTTTGCGGACTTGAGGAATACTTCGAAATGCCCGTGGCAACGTATTCGTCAGGTATGCGTGCTCGCTTGTCCTTTGCCCTGCTCCTAGCACTTGATTTCGACATATATCTGATCGATGAGGGTATGCCCTCGACCACGGATGTCGAGTTTAACCGTAAAGCAGGGAGCATCCTACGCGAGCGGCTGGAAAAGTCGACGCTGATTGTGGTATCCCACCAGACAGCAACGCTCGAAAAATTCTGTCGTTCGGCTGCGGTCTTGCGCCGAGGCAAGCTGCATTTCTTTGACACCCTGGAAGAGGCGAAATCCCTGTATGACTACGAAGCCTAAGGTCCAGAAATATCGCGTGCGCCGCGGGCCGCGCACGGCTGCTCAAAGCCCTTCAGCTCAGGCGAGCTTGCAAGCTGCCGCGGCACAGGCCGCTGAGGACGCGGAGGTGGTACAAGAACGCGTGCGCAAATTGCAGGCAGCCAATACACCCGCAAATGATACCTCGAAAGCCCCTGCGGAATCCTCCAAGGAGGCACCGTTGCAGGGCGACAGCCTGTTTGATAATGGGGCTGCTGATGACGGATTTGGCGACGGTCCCTTTCCCGGATCTGCTGCTGCCGAAAAAGCTCAACCTTCACGTCGCACCGCGCGGCCTCATGGCGGCGTAGCCGCGGAACTGGCGGGTGCGTCTACCGCCAAAACAGGGGATGTAACCCCCGCCGATGAGACGAGCATTGACGCCGAGATTGATGCCATTCGCCGCGAAGGTCTCACGGGGCGCCAATTGCGTATGGCCCGCCGCGTCGCGAACAAGCATGGGCTTGCCCCCACATCCGACTTCGACGCCATCCGTCTTTTGCGCAAACAAGGGATCGATCCGTTTCAAAAGGGGACAATGCTCGATCTGGTCGAGACGGGAAAAGGGAACGGTGGGGGAGCGGGCCTACCTGCACACCAGAATCCTCAGCTCCCCAAAACGGTAGATCAACCTGCGCTGCCATCCGCAGCCGTATTGGAGCGCATCGCCCGCGAAGACGATATTTCGACCATCCAACGCGACATTGCCAAGCGCCGTCGCCGCAAAATTCTGTTGCTCGTCGCCCGCCTCACGGTCTTTGTCTTTTTGCCCACCGCTTTTGCAGGCTACTATTTCTATAATATCGCGACACCGATGTATGCCACCGATACCTCGATGGTGATCAAGCAGGCCCAGTCTCCGTCGTCAGGGTCCGGCTTGGGGTCTATGCTGTCTGGCTCGCCGCTTGGCACATCGCAAGAAGCTGTGACGGTACAGGACTATTTGCTGTCCAAAGACGCAATGCTGCGCCTTGACGCTGACGTCGGCTTCAAAGATCACTTTGCCTCTGAAAAAATCGACCCACTACAGCGCTTGCCAGAAAATCCCTCTAACGAAGAGGCTTACAAGGTCTATCAGGACCGCGTCATGATTGGCTACGACCCGACCGAAGGCATTCTCAAGATGGAAGTGGTGGCCGCTGATCCACAAGTTTCCAAACAGTTCTCCGAAGCGCTGATCAAATATGCCGAAGAACGGATGGACCAACTCACGCAGCGTATTCGCGATGACCAAATGAGCGGCGCTCGGGAAAGCCTCGACGAGGCGGAAGCCAAGATGAGTCAGGCACAAGAGGACGTCGTCAAGCTGCAAGAGCAAATGGGCATCATTTCACCTGACGCGGAAACCTCCGCACTGATGAGCCAGATCAACGGGTTTGAAACCCAGTTGCAGCAGAAACGTTTGCAACTGCAACAGTTGCTCGACAACAGCCGCCCGAACCAAGCGCGTGTTGAGGGCGTTCAGGGCGACATTGGCAGACTTGAGGCCCTCATTAGCGATTTGCGCAACGACATGACCGAAGCCCAACGCCCCGCAGGATCGCTTGCCCGAATCACGGCGCAACTGCGAATGGCCGAAGTAGAACTCCAAACTCGTCAGGCAATGGTACAGCAAGCCCTGATGAACCTTGAGAGCGCCCGTACAGAGGTGAACCGCCAGATTAGCTACCTGTCCACCGGTGTGAGCCCTGTCGCCCCTGAGGACCCCACCTATCCGCGCAAATTCGAAAACACTCTTCTCGCGTTGCTTGTGTTTTCGGGTCTCTACCTTCTGGCCTCTTTGACCGCCGCCGTATTGCGCGAACAAGTCTCGGCATAATTCGACGGCGCGCCTCCTCTTGGGCGCATTATCAGCAGGGCCACGCATCACAGCGCGGCCCTGCATGCGATTGAACCACCCGCGCCGCGCCACATAAGCGCGCACAGGAGCAGTCAGGGCACCTGAGGTATCTGGAGTGGAAATTCGGGCGACACGGGCGGTGTAGCGCAGCTGTGTCGTCATACGCCCTCAGCACTAAGGCTCCACGGCTCACCACATTGGATAAACCCAACGTTGCGCCCTTAGGAGGCGCTGATTTCTGCTCGGACTCGTGCAAAATCCCTCGCAACATGTCGGGAAACCCTTTTCCTTCGCCTCTTTGTGAAAATTCTTTTCTTTCTGGACCCGCTTTTTACCATTTCAGGGGTTGCACAGAACGCGCGGTCGGACTAATTACGCGTCCACGTTGGGATGTAGCCAAGTGGTAAGGCAACTGTTTTTGGTACAGTGTACCGTAGGTTCGAATCCTACCATCCCAGCCAACCTTCTCAAAAAATCGCTTAAAAACAATCCCGAGACCTTCGTGGCTTAGAAAGCTGCACAAGAAGGTTACACAAGGGGTTACAGAACCACATCCCTCGTCTTGATTCCATTTTCCTCCAGCAGTGACCAAGAATGAGGTCACGATGGATTATCCTACCTACCTAACGAAGTGTAAAACGCGGAGCAATAATGGGCCACAGAAGCTGCAGCGTATCGCAGTCGTAGCGGAGTATAATTCCGCCAGTTCGTGTCCGTCGTTTATTCGGAGGACGGGAGATGTATTCTGTGGATACTTATAATCGTGTGCGTCGTGCTTGCTTGAAGGGCGGCATGTCTGCTTCAGAAACTGCACGTCATTTCAACAAGGATAGTAAAACGATAGCGAAGATGCTGCGGCATGAATTGCCACCCGTTGCCTGTCAGGGCATGTTTACATGCCCGAGAAGGGGGATATCGCCGGTCAGAAGCACCACCTTGATGATTATGTCGGGGTCATCGATGAGATACTACGAACGGACAAATCCCTAATCAAAAAGCAGCGTCACACAGCCAAGCGTCTCTTTGAACGTAAGAGGGATGAACACGGTTATACAGGTAGCTTGACCACAGTGACCTATTACGTTCGCGAACAAAAGCGGCGCACTAAAGAAGTATTTGTACCTCTGTCGCATCGACCGGGTTATGTATTACCAGACAGGTGCAAGTTGATTTTGGCGAGACCCTTGGCGTGATCGGCGGCGTGGAATGCAAGATCCACTTCTTTGTTATGAGCTTACCGAATTCTGATGCGGTGTTTGTGAAGGGACATCCTTCCGAAACGACGGAGGCATTCTGTGATGGCCATATCTCGACCTTTGCTTTCTTTGGTGGCATTCCCCAAGCCATTCTCTGCGACAACACCAAAATGGCTGTGACCAGTATTCTTGGAGATCGAACGCGTGTGCGGACACGGCGCCTTACAGAACTGCAATCGCACTACCTGTTCGATGACAACTTCGGGCGACCAGCGCGAGGAAGCGATAAAGACAACGTTGAAGGCATGGTAGGATATACGCGCCGCAACTTCATGGTGCCCGCACCGCGTTACGAACGCTTTGATGGTCTAAATGCGCATCTGGAACAGGGATTTTTAGCGCGTCAGGGAGACAAATTGCGTGGTCGCAGCCAAACCATAGGTCAACGTTTGGCCTCCGATACTGAGGTTTTGATGGGATTGCGCTGCATCAGCGGTCCTATGCCAAAGCGGATATGATCTTTGATCCGCTCCACTTTCTACCTTTGATTGAGCAGAAGGTTAGGGCCTTAGATCAAGCCGCCCCTTTGCTGGGGTGGGATCTACCGGATGTCTTCGCCACCGTACATCGACTGCTTGAAGCCAGAATGGCAAGCCGGGCAAGCGGGAATATGTTCAAGTCCTGCGCCTGCTGGAAACCTTTGAGATGGATGTTGTGCAGGGTGCGGTCCAGCATGCGCTTTGGCACGCGTTAGCTATTTGGGGGCACACGCGCCAAAGCACATAATGCCCGAGAACTTAGTGGACCCATTTTACGCCGCGATCTGGTCTCCTTTTTACTTTGCGATTGGCAGGCTGCTGGAGTCTTCGGTGCGCATGGCTCCAGAATTCGGCGGGTTACAAGGGGGGAAGTTTCATGCGCAGATGTTCGAGTAGCTTATGGGCCAAACTGTTCCGGCGCGCATTGGGAGGCCACAGGGCAAAGAGGCCGGGCTTGCTCAACTCCCACTCAGGGAGGAGCTTTATCAGCCGCCCGTCGTCAATATCCTGCTGCACGGCAAACTCCAGTATTGACGCCACCCCGGCGCCCGCGAGGGCGAACTGAACGAGCGCCAGAGAATTGTCGACCGAGATTTGGTCGTCGCCCACAATGGTTGCCTTGCCCTTCTTGGGGTGGGTCACAACGGTTTCATCGGGAATGACGTCAAGCCGGATGAAGGACCAGCGTTCGAGATCGGCCGGCTCTTTAAGTTTCGGGTGCCTGGCGACATAGGATGGACTTGCCACCATACATCTGGCGATGTCTCCAATCCTCCGAGACTTAAGAGAACCATCCTTAACCTCGCCAATCCGGAAAGCAATATCTATGCCATCGCGGATCAAGTTGCTTGGGGCGTCTGAGAAGCTCAAGCGAAGCGCAATTCCGGGGTAACGATTGGTGAACGAGGTGAGTGCGCGGATCATGATTCCGGTATTCAAGAGCTGAGGCATCGTAACATGTAGAACGCCTACAGGTCCGGCGGCCTGATCGGAAAAAACCGTTAACCCCTCTTCGGCCGCAGCAACCATGCGTTGGGCGGATTCAAGTAATTTCGCTCCGTCGTGTGTAAGCGAAAAGTTTCGTGTTGAACGGTAGATCAAGGGTGCGCCCAGTCGCGTCTCCAAATTTGCGATGTGCTGGCTGACTACAGAGGGAGACAGGCCGAGAATGCGGGCCGCACCCCGAAATGAGCCCGTTTCCGCAACCTTGCTAAAAATCGCAATCGCGCGAATTTCATCGATCATATTGTTCGCATTTCAGAACAGTAAATTTTGAAAGTTCGTATTTATTATGCGGACGTGAGTCAATACTTTGCGGATAGGCAATTAAGGCAGAGGCGCCTTTGAATTCATAAGCAATCATCATGACGCAGAACGCTATGTCGCTCAGAAGCCAAGTTGTCGACGATGTCGCTGTTGGCATACACGTCAGGGCGATTAGAGAAAGCGTAATAAGTTGTTCAGAGCCATCTGAAGCAAACTCCCCTCTATGCCTTTGGATTCAAGTGAAAATACTTCTTACACGCCGTCTTCACAAGCTGCCCATGGGGACCAAAACCCAACCGAAACTGAATCGAGAAGGAAACCGATAATGAGAAAACTGTTAACAGCGATGGTGACTGTCGCTGGTCTTTTACCTGGACTTGCGACAGCGCAAGACCAGTTTGACTACGAGAAAACCAAAGCCCAATACAGCACGCGTGACTATGTAAATTCGAAGTTGCCAGAGCGTGGCTACGACTACTACAAAATTGCCGAAAACGCTTGGTTTGTGCATGACGACTTTGAAAATATGGTGTTCTTTGTCACCGACGAGGGTGTTGTTGTCATCGATCCCAAGCCGGACGTGTCGCCGTTTGTGCTTGAAGTGATCCCACAAGTGACTGACAAGCCGATCACGCATGTGATCTATACCCACCACCACCGCGACCATAGCCAGGGGGCCAGCCTCTTTCCCGAAAGCGCTGTCCTGATTGCCGAAAAAGACACGGCTGACCTGCTGGCAGAAGCCAACGACCCCAAACGTCCGCAACCTGATTTTGTATTCGATGATGAATACGTCCTCGAAACGGGTGGCTTGCGGCTGGAAATGAAAGACCTCGGGCGGAACTGGCATTCGCAAGATGACATGGTTATCTGAGCTCCCGAACAGAAAATCTTGTTCGCAATTGACATGTTCCATCCCGATGCAGCCCCCTGGATTCACTGGGGTGAAAGCTCGGACCCATGGTTCGCCTATGGTATGCCAGACCGGTTGCTGGAGAACTATGATTTCAATTTCGTTGTTGTCGGGCATGAGCGGATTGTCGGCACTCCCGAGCACGTGCGAACCTATAACGCCTTCATTAACGACATGAAGCAGACGATTATGGGGATCGTGCAAAGCGATTGGTACCAGACAACATCAAAAGAGGCCGCAGCGCGTTTTGACGAATCTGCGACGCACTACATGTACAAGGATGGCATCATGAGCGCCGCAAACGCCTGCGCCGAGCAGATGATTCCGAAATGGGCAGGCAAGCTGCGCAATGTCGAATTGAATATGGTCGAAAATTGTCAAACCATGTTCATGCATCTGGTCATTTTGGATCCGTAACGGGCTCTCGGAAAAAGCAAAACAGCGCTGGTTTGCCGCCCTCGGCAAATCAGCGTTTTTAATCTCCATGAAGTCGGATTGGGGCCTGTTCACAAAGAAGGGCCGGCCACCACCGTCTGCGGTTCAAAATTTACGTGCGCGACCTCCGCGAGTCGGAATTCGCCGTCTCTGGAACGTGGTCAAACTATGATCCTGAGATGGGTAATGACCAATTTTCTCGGCGAATATGGAAAGTCTCGCGCGGGATCCTATCTACGTCATTTCTACGTCCACGAGCCACTCTGGGTCGTCGGGTGGTAAGAGTTTTTCCGTAGAAATATACTCGTTCACCAACAGCACAGTAAACCAAGCGCATCGGTGCGCGTTTCGATCCGCCCTTACGCCGTTTACGCCAACGGAATTTTAAGCTTCACGATCAGCCCTAACTCTTGTGGCACCAGCTCGGCATCGCCCCCGTGACGGCGCAGGACATCCTGAACGATTGCAAGCCCCAAACCACTACCTTCCCCTTCGCTCAATTGAGCGAACCTTTTAAAGGCTGCTTGCCCACTGACGTCAGGGATGCCAACGCCGTCATCTTCTACCATCAGAACCGCAGATTGTCCTTCAATCTTAGTGCTCACACGGATCGCGGACAGACTTGCCCCGCCGTGGGTCAGCGCGTTTTCAAGCAGATTGGTAATCGCCTCACCGAGCAGGACAGGGTCACCCTTGATCGGAATAGAGTCTGCATAGGGTTCAAAGTCGAAATCCATGTCCCGCGACAGGATCGAGGGTGCAAAGTCACTGCAAACTTCGGCAGCGATGGCGTTTAGCTCATGAGCATCATACGCTGGTGCCTCGTCGTATCGCAGCCGTTCAAGAGACAACAACTGATTGGCAAGGCGCGCCGATTTGCGCGCCGCAGCAATCAATTCGCGTTCCCTTTGGCGGCGCTCTTGCGGGTCGCGGACATCTGGCAAAACCTCGGCCAGAGACAACAACGCCGAGGCAGGGTTGCGCAGCTGATGCGCAGCATTGGAGATGAAGGCCTGATGATCCTCGATGCTCTGCCGCACCTGCCCGAAAAGTCGGTTCAGCGTGGCGACAATGCCGAAGACCTCCGCGGGCACCGCGCGGCGTATATCGCGCAGGTCATCGGGAGACCGGTGTTGGATCGCGTCTTGCAAGTCGTTCAAGGGACGCAAGCCGATCTTCACCCCGAACCACACCACCAATGCAAGTGCTGCCATCAGGCTGGCAATCAGGGCAGCAGCACGCCGCGCCAAAGCGGCGGCGAATGCGTTCCGGTCACTTTCCCTTTGCCAGACCGTGACAATCGTGTCGCCGGTCAGGTTGCCGATGGTCGTACTCTCCGCCATCCGCAACACGCGCACTGGCTCGCCCCGATATTCGGCATCGGTGTAGTTTAGCCTGTCTTCGTCCGTTTGACCGCTGGACACGGGTGGATAAGCATAGCCTGTGATGTAGATGCCGCCGGGGCCAGTTACGTGGTAAAAAAGTTCCCCGCCCCCGGCATCGGAGACAAAATCCCGCGTGCTAGGTGACAGTGCATCTCCGCCAGAAATCGCCACATCGCGGGAGATCGCCAACGCTGCGGCCAGCAGGCTGCGGTCGAACAAGGTTTCAGAGGTGCGCTGCGCCACTTCAAAGCGCCAAAATCCCAGAATGATAGAGAGCAACAGCAACGGCGGCAGGATCAGCATGAAAAGCCGTGTGCGCAGCGACATTGAGGTCATACGCTAACAACCTCCAGCATATAGCCCAGCCCGCGCGCGGCCTTGATGCGGATACCGAAGGGAGCCAACCGTTTGCGGAGACGCGAAATATGCGGCTCAATTGCACTGTCGTCCTGTTCCGTCCCGGTACCATAAACATGAGTGATCAACTGGGATTTCGAAACGATCCGCCCGCGCCTTTCCAACAGGCACTCCAGCGTCGCCAACTCTTTGCGAGGGAATGCCAAGGGCTGCTCATTCTCCAACAATTGGCGACTTGTACGGTCAAAGACTAAGGGGCCAAGCGCGTCGCGGGCGGCGAACTCAAGGTTTTTTCGCCGCGCCATGGCCCTCAGGCGCGCCTCCAACTCATCCATCTCGAAAGGCTTGGTCAGGTAGTCATCGGCTCCTGCGTCCAGCCCGGCCACCCGCTCTGAGGTCTCGGCTCGTGCGGTCAGCAGGATCACTGGTGTTCCATCGCCTCGGCGGCGCAGGCGACCAAGAACTTCCAGCCCGTCGCAGCCGGGCAAATTACAATCGAGCACGATCAGGTCGGCCCCCTCAACGCGCAGAAATGCGTCGGCGTCTTCCCCGTCATGTAGCAGGTCCACCGCATGGCCGCGATCCCGCAAACGGTGTGCAATTCCCTGAGCAAGGGCCTCGTTGTCTTCGATGACTGCAATGCGCATGATTGAAATTTAATCCTATTGCGCAAGTTTCGCGCAAGGTTGAAAAGGCAGTGTGTCCGTATTGGAGGAGGGATTCGTTCCCTAAAACAAGTTCGATTTCTGGCAGACATGAGAGCCTGACCAGTACAGAATGTCTACGGGAGGACACCTATGACTATCAAGTATTTCGCAGCGACCGTTGCATCCACTGCCTGTTTTGCCGCCTGCCTAGCGGTTCCGGCATCGGCTGAGGTCGATTTTTCAGGCAAGACAATCGAGTGGGTCATTCCTTTCTCGGAAACCGGTGGCTCGGCCAAATGGGCAAACTTTTTTGCACCGCTTTTGTCCCAAGAACTGCCGGGCAACCCCACAGTCGTTGTCAAGTTCATGCCGGGTGCCGGTTCGACTAAAGGCGCGAACTGGTTCCAGGAACAAGAACACGAAGACGGTACGCTGCTCTTTGGCACTTCCGGTTCGACCCAGTTCCCCTATCTACTGGACGATCCGCGCGTGCGCTATGAATACAGCGACTGGACGCCCGTCATGGCATCGGGCACCGGCGGGGTCGCCTATCTGAACCCCACGGACGGTGAAAAATTCGACGGCACGGCCAACAACCTCAAGGACATCAACTTCATCTATGGTTCACAGGGCGCGACGCGTCTTGACCTCGTGCCGCTGCTGGCATGGGAAATGCTCGGGATGAACGTCGAGCCGGTCTTTGGCATCAAGGGCCGTGGTGATGGCCGTTTGATGTTCGAGCGCGGTGAGGCCACCATCGACTACCAGACGTCCTCAAGCTATCTCGGCGCCTCTGCTGATCTAGTGGAGAACGGTCAGGCCGTGCCGATGATGACATGGGGCGCTTTGGATGAAGACGGCAACATCGTGCGCGACCCCACCTTTCCCGACATCCCGACTTTCAAGGAAGTCTGCGAAGCCACCGAGGGCTGCGAGACGGAAGGTGAGGCGTGGGAAGCGTGGAAAGCTTTCTTTATCGCGGGCTTCCCAGTGCAGAAGATCGCCTTCCTGCCTGCGGGTACACCTGATGATGTGATCGCAACCTATACGGCGGCCTTTGACGCGGTACGCAACCGCGAAGATTTTGCCGAGATCGCCGAAAAACGTGTCGGGGAATATCCCGTCTTCGTCGGCGAAGCTGCAGCCATGGCGACGCAGCGCGGCACGACGGTCTCTGCGGAGGCGAAGGCCTTCGTCTCCAACTGGCTGCAAGAAGCCTATGGCGTTTCGCTGAAATAAGCGACCCCCTCTTGGCCTCGGGGTCACCTCGAGGCCACCCCCATTATTCAAAAATTCCGAGGTCGGTGCGATGGAACTGTTCGCAACCGCTCTGCCTGCGCTTGGCCAGGCATGGGCTCTAATTCTGCAACCTGTGGTTCTGGGTTATCTGGTGCTGGGCGTCGTGATGGGCCTTGCTGTCGGGGTCTTTCCCGGCCTCGGCGGAATCGCGGGGCTGTCACTTCTTTTGCCCTTTATGTTCGGCATGGACCCAGTTCTAGGTCTGGCGCTGATGATTGGCATGGTCGCGGTGGTGCCGACCTCTGACACCTTTGCCTCAGTCCTAATGGGCATCCCCGGCTCCTCCGCCAGCCAAGCCACGGTGCTTGACGGATTTCCGATGGCCAAGAAAGGCCAAGCCGCGCGGGCGCTTTCTGCGGCGTTCACCTCCTCGCTTTTCGGCGGGTTGGTCGGGGCGGCATTCCTCACAATGTTCATCGTCGTGGCACGGCCCATCGTGTTGTCCTTTGGCCTGCCTGAGATGCTGATGATCTCGATCCTCGGTCTGTCGATGGTGGCGGTACTGGCGGGACGCGTGGCTCTCAAAGGGCTGGCCGCGGCGGGGCTTGGCCTTCTTATCGGCACCATCGGCGAGGCCGACGCGGGCGGCAGCCTGCGCATGGCGACATATGACATCCCCTACCTGACCGACGGGCTGCAACTGGTAATCGTGGGCTTGGGAATTTTTGCAGTGCCAGAGATCGTATCCCTCCTGCGCCAAGATCGAGCCATTTCCAAAGAAGCGACACTTGGGGCGGGTTGGGGCGAAGGCGTGCGCGACTGGGTTGCCAACAAATGGCTCTCGGTGCGTTGCTCGCTGATCGGCGTTGTCGTTGGCGTCATTCCTGGCCTTGGCGGCTCTGTTGTCGACTGGATCGCCTATGGGCATGCCGTTCAGACCACGAAGGACAAGTCGAACTTCGGCAAAGGAGAGGTCCGTGGTGTGATCGGGCCGGAAAGTTCGAACAACGCGAAAGAAGGCGGCGGGTTGGTGCCCACGCTGCTCTTTGGCATTCCTGGTTCTGGTTCAATGGCAATCTTCATTGGTGCCATCGCGCTGCTCGGCTCTGGTGAAATTGAAGTCGGCCCTTCAATGCTGCGCGACAACCTCGACATTACCTATTCGATCGTCTGGCTGCTTGCGCTGGCCAATGTCGTGGGCACGTTACTGTGCATCGCGGCTTCGGGTGGTATCGCCAAGCTGACCACCATTCGGTTCACCTACCTAGCGCCGTTCCTCTTCATGCTCATTTCTTTCGCAGCATTTCAGTCCGGCCAGAACTTTGAAGACCTCCTCGCGCTCTTCGTTATCGGCCTGATCGGCATTTTTCTGCGTCGCTTTGACTGGTCGCGACCAGCATTCCTGATCGGTTTTGTTCTGTCCAACCCGGTCGAAAAATTCTCGAACCAGGCGTTTCAGATCGCCTCCTTCCGTTTCCGCAAATCCTTTGAGGAAGGGATGGACTACATCTTCTCGCCAATCGTCATTGTGCTGTTGATCATTACCGTGGTTTCGGTGGTGCTGGGCCTGCGCCAAGCCAAGTCGATCATGGCCGAAGGCGATGTGCAGTCAGGCTCGAAGCGCGCGCCGGTGATCTTCTTGCTGGTGATCATGGGGTATGTAGTGGCCGCATTGATCAATGCCTCGCTGATCCCTGACTACAACATGACCGACAAGATCGTGCCGCTGGTTGTGGCGGGCATCGCATTGGCTGCGCTGCTGATCCTGCTTGCGCAGATGATCCTGCGACCTGAAGGCGATGCGGTTTTTGCCGACAAGGAAGTCTCAGGCGAGGACGCAGATGCGCCCTATGGCCTTTGGGGCACTTTGGCTTGGTTCGCGGGGCTGATCGTGGCGACCTACTTCGTCGGCTTCATCCTCGCGCTCTTGGGCTTTTTGGTCAGCTTCCTGCGGATCCGAGCGCAGGCGCATTGGCCCAAAACCCTGATCCTGACCGCCTGTGGCATCGCATTGATGTGCGTCATGGCCGGTGCGCTCAATCGCGATTTCCCGCCGGGTCTGCTGCAAGACGCAATCAATCTTCCGTGGCCACTGAAATGAGGAGTGTTGAGATGACACAGACGGCTATCCCCTATCTGTTCATGCGCGGCGGCACTTCACGTGGCCCGTACTTCAACCGCGCGGATCTGCCCGAGGATCGCGAAACCCTTGCTAGAGTCCTGCTCGCCGTGGTCGGCTCTGGCCATCCACTGAACATTGACGGCATCGGAGGTGGTGCTGCGGTGACCACCAAGGTCGCGATGCTCTCCCCCTCGCAAGACGCTTGGGCGGATGTGGATTACTTTTTCGCTCAGATCTCGGTCTTGGATCGAATGGTCGATTTTAAGCCAACCTGCGGAAATATCCTCTCTGGTGTCGGCCCTGCGGCGGTCGAATTGGGACTGGTCGAGCCCACCAGTGATGTTACGGAAGTAAAAATCCACGCCGTTAATACTGGGGCCAAAGTGCTGTCTAAGGTGCTGACCCCCGATGGCGTGGTGACCTATGATGGCGACGCGGAGATCGCAGGCGTGCCCGGCACGGGCGCTCCTATTACGCTAAACTTCATGGAGATTGTCGGCTCTTCGACTGGGGCGTTTCTACCCACGGGCCACCTCCGCGACACCTTTGACGGTATCGAAGTCACATGCATGGATGTGGCAATGCCGATGGTCATCGCACGCGCGGTAGACTTTGGTCTGACCGGTCACGAAAGCGCCGACGAGCTGGACGCAAACACCGATTTCTTTGCCCAGATGGAGGCGATACGCCTTCAGGCGGGGTTGGCTATGGGCATGGGAGACGTGTCGAAATCCGTCACACCAAAGTTCGGATTGCTTGCCCCTGCCAAGGACGGCGGCACCATTGCGACACGCTATTTTATGCCGTGGAATACACATCCGTCCATGGCGGTGACTGGGGCACAATGCCTCGCGTCTTGTGCGCTCACTCCCGGCAGTGTGGCAGATGGCTTGTTGGAACGTCCCGACCAAAGCCCCGCCAATGTGGTGCTGGAACACGCCTCTGGCACGATTGACGTGCTGGTAGATTACGACACGTCGGAGGGATTTTCTCTGAACTCGGCTGGGCTATTGCGGACAGCGCGCAAACTGGCGGACGGCCGCGTGTTTGTCCCGTCACGCATTTTGGAGGGTCACTGATATGCCCGTTATGAACTTACTTGTTGCCTTCAACGGATCCGACGCCTCTGTCGCTGCGCTGCGCTATGCCGCGTCACTGGCCAAGGAGCGCGGAGCGCATGTGACCGCGTTCCTTGCCCATGCCGCGCATGAGGTGATCGACCGCCGCTCGCGTTGGATCCCCGAAGAGGCCCGCGCCCTGTTGGTGGCCGCCAATAAAGAGATTGTGGCCGAGGTCACTCGCCAGTTCGAAGAGCTACGCCCCACGCTTGGTCTGGGCGATGCGCTGGATTTTCGCGATGAGACCGGTCGTGTCGACACGCTGCTTTCAGAGGGAGCGCGGTACTATGACATGCTGATAGTCGGCGCTCGCGCCGATAGTGATGACGCCCATGTGACCAACCACCCGGATCGCATCGCGTTGCAATCCGGGCGTCCGGTGATCGTGGTCCCGGCAGGCTATGATGCAGGTGCACAGCACAGACACGCGGCACTGGCATGGGACGGCGGGCGCGCAGCAGCGCGAGCGTTGTCCGACAGTCTTCGCCTGCTCGAAGGCGAAGGACGGGTCAGTGTCCTGACGGTGGGCAAACGGACCTCTTGGCCGATCACCGATCTGATGACCCATCTCGACCGCCACGGAGTCGAAGCCGTGCATGAGAACTTCCCCACCTCCCATCCGGTGGCGCCGACTCTGCTGTCCTACTGCGAGCGGCACAATCCCTCGCTACTGGTCCTCGGCGCCTATGAACATTCCAAGTTCCGCGAAGATCTCTTGGGCGGAGTGACCGCCGAAGTGCTTCAAAAGATCAAGATCCCGGTTCTGTTGTCCCACTGAGAAGAAAATGATGACCTATTACGAGAAAATCCACATCGCCCGCCGTGAACTAGAAAAACTGCGCGCCGAACTGATTGCCAAGCTCGGTACGCAAGATGCCCGCGATACTGACCTTCTCATACTACATGAACGGGTTAGCAAAGCGATCAGCGCACTTTCAGCATAGGGTGCTGTGATGAAAGTCCATATCCTTGACGACTGGTTCGATACACTGCGCGGGCTGCCATGTTTTGACCTTCTGAATGGTCACGATGTTACAGTCTGGACAGACCATCAGCCCGATGAGGCCATATTGGCTGACCGCTTGCAGAATGCTGAATGCGTAGTCCTTTTTCGCGAGCGGACCAAGGTGTCGCGCGGATTGCTGGAGCGCCTGCCAAGGTTGCGGTTGATTTCGCAGCGCGGGGCCTATCCGCATGTGGATGTCGCTGCCTGCACCGACAACGGCGTGCTGCTGTGCTCCAATAAAGGCGCCGATGGCGCCAACTACGCGGCGGCGGAACTGACCTTCGCGCTGATCCTCTCGGCCATACGCCAACTGCCACAGCAGATGGCAAGCGCCAAGGCGGGAGGCTGGCAGATGGGCGTAGGGCGCAGCCTGCGTGGGCGACGGTTGGGGCTTTACGGATATGGACGCATTGGACGTGTGGTGGCCGACTATGCCCGCGCCTTCGGAATGGAGGTCGTCTGGTGGGGATCCGACGCAGGACGCGCGCGCGCCAAAGCCGATGGCGAGATTGTCGCCGAATGCCGCGCGGCCTTTTTCGGAACAAGTGACGTCGTCTCGTTGCACTTGAGACTAACACCTGAGACTCGAGGCAGTATTACCGCCGAAGACCTCGGCGCCATGTCGCCCCGCGCAGTGCTGGTGAACACGTCACGAGCCGGTCTGATTGCAGAAGGCGCATTGTTTCAAGCGCTCAACGCTGGCCATTTGGGCGCAGCAGCGGTGGATGTCTTTGACACAGAACCGCTGACTGATCCCGCTGACCCGCTGCTGTCACATCCCAAGCTTATCGCTACCCCGCATATAGGCTTTGTCACCGAAGACGAATTCAACAAGCAATTCACCGACATTTTCGCGCAAGTGAATGCCTATGCGGCGGGCGCGCCAATCCATATGATCAACCCTTCCGTCTACGCGCGATAAGGCCCGCGACCAGCGGCGCACCGACGATCACCAACACGATGCGGGTCAGGTGGTGTGTGATGACAAAGCCCAGATCGGCACCGGTCACGATGGCCAGAACCGTCATTTCGGCCTGCCCGCCAGGCGCGAAAGCGAGGAAAGCCTCAACCGGCTCGCCCAGTCCTGCCGTCGAAACGAAGGCCGTGAAACCTGCGGCCAAAACGCCGAGAACCAGAACATAAGCGATGCCCGCCAGCACCACCCGCGTCAGCTCGCCCCATGTCACGCCAAGAAAATGCACTCCGATCCCGCAGCCGATAAAGAACTGCGCGGTGAGGATGGATTCGGCGGGAGGTCGGCTGTGAATCAGACCGAAAAGCGAAAGCACAGCAGTGACAATCATGGGGCCAAGGATTGACGCGCCAAAGAGACCTATTCGCTCTCCCCCCTTCCAACCGATCAAGGCTGCAATGACCATCAAGGCCATCTCGCCCATAGGCAATTCTGTCGCCGGCGCGCCGATGGGATTGGTCAGCCCCGCCCCATAAACCAGCGTCAGGAAAGCGGGTGCAAGGGTGACGATAATCAACACCCGCGTGGCATGGATCAACGACAGTGCACGCGGATCGCCCCCCGCTTCGGTGCCAAAGATCACCATGTCCTGTAACCCGCCAGGCATCGCGGCGTAATAGGCCGTCGGCGCATCGAACCCCCAGATACGCCGAAAGAACGGCACGCCCACCAGCCCGATGAGCGCGATGAACACCGGCACCAGCGCCACCGACATCGCCATTTGCGGGAGTTGGTGAAAGAGCGCGGGTGTGATCGACGCGCCCACAGCCACCCCAAGGATCGTGCGCGCCGCGACCGAGACCTGCCCGAAGCCTTGGATCTGCACATGCGACAACGCCGCGATAAGGCAGGCCGCCATTGGGCCAAAGAGGAATGGCAGAGGCAGATCAAGCCACCAGAACAGCCCTACCCCCGCACCCGCGAGGATCAAGGTTAACGCACGACGCCGACTGACTGGGGAGCGGTATAAAGGGGGCAATTTTACGTATCCTTCCGGCCTTGACCTATATTGGATACACCTGTATCCAACTGTATGCAATAGGTGCAAGAGGAGCGTTCCATGAGCGAAGAAGACCGCACACCGCAAGGCAACTCTGCCTATAATCAACTGATGGACGAGCTGCGCGCCGGACGATTAAACCCAGGCGACAGGCTGCGTGAGACAGAATTAGCCGAGCGCTTGGGGGTGTCCCGCACCCCTGTGCGCGAGGCGATCCGTCAGTTGGAGACTGACGGCATCGTGGCCCATATCCCCCGCCAAGGGGCGAGCATTCGCACCCTGGGGTATGCCGAGGTGATGGAACTCTACGAGATGCGCGCCGTGCTGGAGGGCACAGCAGCACGGCTGGCCGCCCGCGCCGCGTCGGATATCGAGATTGAAGAACTGCAAGACATGAACCAGACCCTTGCCACTTTGGGGAACGTGCCCGAGGCCTTCATACTCAACCGCCAGTTTCACGCGGCACTACTGGATGCGGCCAAAAACCGATTTTTGACCCGCTCGATTCACACCTTGCAGAAAACGTTGCTGATTCTTGGTCCAACGACCCTGACCGATCCTGCCCGCGCCGAAAAAGCTGTCGAAGAACACTTTGGAATCCTCAATGCAATCAAGGCCCGCGACGGAACCCTCGCCGAAGCCGCCATGCGTGCGCACATTGAGGCCGCGCAGCGAGTCCGCGTGCGCGCCCTACGCACACAGCCGTCGAGCATCGAGACCTATGATGGAGACCTGCTGTGACCGAAGCATACGATATCGTCGTCATCGGCGGCGGCAATGCCGCGCTCTGCGCCGCGATCACCGCGGCCGAGGAAGGCGCCCGCGTGCTAATCCTTGAGACCGCGCCCAAACCCTACCGGGGCGGAAACTCGCGTCATACCCGCAACTTTCGCTGTATGCACCATGGGCCACTGGGACCGTTGGTGGAGAGCTACACCGAAGACGAATACCTTGCCGATCTGATGAAGGTAACGGGCGGCAAGACCGATCAACACCTCGCCCGCCTCGCCATCCGCACCTCGGAGGAATGCCTGCCTTGGATGGAGGAACATGGCGTCCGGTTTCAGCCGTCGCTCTCGGGCACCCTGTCGCTGGCGCGCACCAATGCATTCTTTCGCGGCGGCGGCAAAAGCCTTGTGAATGCCTATTACCGTACCGCCGAGGGGCTGGGGGTGGATGTGCTTTACGAAGCTGCCGTGACCCATCTGGAACTGGAAGGAGACCGGGTGACAAGGGTGGATTATACCCATGAAGGCATCAACAAGAGCCTCTCGGCCAAATCCGTTGTCGTGGCCTCCGGCGGCTTTCAGGCTGACACCGACTGGCTGGCGCGCGCATGGGGGCCCGCCGCGAAGAATTTCCTGATCCGCGGCACACCCTACAATCGCGGCGTCGTGCTGGCTGATCTGCTGGATCAAGGCATCTCACAGGTCGGCGACCCGACCCAATGCCATGCCGTCGCCATCGATGGACGCGCGCCAAAGTTTGACGGCGGAATCGTGACGCGGCTGGACTGCGTGCCCTTCTCAATCGTCGTCAACAAGGACGCGCAGCGTTTCTATGATGAAGGTGAGGATGTCTGGCCCAAACGCTACGCGATCTGGGGCCGTTTGGTGGCTGCGCAGCCTGATCAGGTGGGCTATGTCATCATCGACGCGAAATCTCTGAACCTTTTCATGCCTTCCGTCTTTCCGCCGATCAAAGCGGATACACTGACGGAACTGGCCGAGAAGATGGGCCTGCCGGCTGATGCGCTGGAGCAAACAGTGGCCGAGTTCAACGCAGCCTGCGGCGATCAAAGCGGCATTCACCCGACCGAGCTTGACGGTGTGGCGACCCACGGGATCACCCCGCCCAAAACCAACTGGGCGCGCCCGATCTCTGAGCCACCGTTCTACGGCTACAGCCTGCGCACCGGTGTGACCTTTACCTATCTCGGGCTGAAGGTGGACGAAAACGCGCAATGTTCCATCGGCGACCAGCTTGTCAGCAATCTCTGGGCGGCGGGCGAAACCATGGCCGGCTCGATTTTGGGGCAAGGCTATCTCGCCGGATTCGGCATGACCATCGGCACCGTCTTCGGACGTATCGCAGGCAAGGAGGCCGCAGCCCATGCAAATTGATCTACTTCAAGAAGCCCGCAGACAGGTCGAAATTTGCAATGCCTGCCGGTATTGCGAAGGCTACTGCTCTGTCTTCCCTGCCCTACAGGCGGAACGCGCGTTCTCCGACGGCGACCTGACGCAACTGGCGAACCTGTGTCACAACTGCCGTGGCTGTTACTACGCGTGCCAATACACGGCCCCGCATGAGTTTGAGTTGAACCTGCCCCAAGCCCTGGCTGACGTGCGCCAAGACAGCTGGGAAGAGTTTGCCTTTCCCCGTGCCGCCGCAAAAGCCTTTCAGAAAAACGGCCTCGCTATCGTGCTCGCCACTGTGTTGGGCTTTGCCCTTCTGTTCTGGGCCGCCCGCTCGCTGTCTGCTGGGGGAGGCGAAGGTTTCTACGCGGTACTGTCACACAACGCGATGGCCGCGATCTTCCTGCCCGCTTTCCTGTTTCCATTGTTGAGCATTGCCATTGGCCTCCGTCGCTATTGGAAAACCGTTGGCGGTGCCACGATCCACCTGTCCCATTTGCGTGAGGCCACCACCTCCATCGCGAATATGCGCAACCTTAAAGGTGGCCACGGTGATGGCTGCAACTTTGAGGACGAGGACCGCTTCACGCATGCCCGACGCTATGCGCATCAGGCGATCATGTATGGCTTTCTTCTGTGCTTTGCCTCGACCAGTGTGGCGACGCTGATGCACTATCTACTGGATATGCCCGCCCCCTACGGGCTGTTTTCCGCGCCCAAGATCCTTGGACTGTCCGGCGGCCTTCTATTGGTTCTGGGCTGTACCAAGATGATTTGGCTAAAGCTGCGCTCAGACAAGGCGCTTGGCGCAACCAATGCCTTTGGCGGCGAGATCGCCTTCACTGGACTGCTGGGATTTGTCGGACTGAGTGGCCTGTTGCTCTATGCAGCAGGTGGCTCCAGTTGGATGCCAAGTCTTCTGGTCATTCACCTCGGCGCGGTGCTGGCATTCTTCTTGCTGACGCCTTTCACCAAGATGGCCCATGGCTTCTATCGAATGGCCGCCTTGGTGCGGGATGCACAGCGGCGCGAAGGTAGCTGACGGCTCGGACTTCGAACCGCAGATAATCCGAAATGCACTGCTTCACTGACTAAGCTCTCCTGCCAAGAAACACACAAATAGCAGCGTGAAGTTCTCACGTCGCGAACTGTCAGACCAGACGGCGAAGATTCCCAGCGGCATGAGTTGCCATTCCGGGAAAAGGCGTATCATCTTGCCGGCAGCTGTCGCCGGGCTGGTGAATATAGGATCTGTCTCTGGGTCAAAGAAGGCGGGGGTTTTTATCGGGTCCCCGAAACTGCCGTCCGCTTCAAAGGTATAGCTCGCAAGTGTTCCATCGCCACATACGGTAGAAAAGGACAAACCCTCGGCGGCCGGCATGATGGTCCAACAGCCCGGTGTTGGAATTTCCGCGATATGTTTTCCTTCTTCTAGGGAGACAACGCCAACCGAAGTGGCGGGAGTCGCATACTGTATTAGAACGAACTTTTCATCAGCTGTAAGGGCGACCATCGTGGGCTGGTTTGTCGCCATCACGAGCCGATCGGAAATCGGAATTTCGCGCAGGAGTGTAAGGCTTTGCGTATCCCATTCGGCGAGAACCGGATCATCGGGTCCAGAGATTATGCGCTTGAAATAGTGTGAGGCGCTATAGATCCGCGCACCATCACACGTGAGCCTGCGGTTCTCAGCCTCATAATCCACAGATGATGCCTGTGACGCAGCCTTCGCGCAATGCTTCATCCATGTGTAAAGTGAATAAGTGCTGACGCCCAATCGCTCTGAAACCTCACGAACTGGATATACACGCACCTTGATCTGATGCACAGAATCACGCTTGAAATCTTCACTGAAATTTGACGTCCCCATAACGGCCTCCGTACCTCAAAATTAGGGAAGAAAGCGTCTACAATATTAGGGGCTATTCAGAGTGTAGGCGTTGGTGGTTGCAGAAGGTCATCCATTTCCGGATGCCCGTCTTTGCTTCAGCCCCGGCCTCTCAGGCATGCAGGTAAACACACTCGTATTTCAGGGTCCGCAAAAGCCGCTCGATGAAGGTATTTTCGAGAAACCGCTCCCTTCCGTCCATCGAGATGCGCACGACGGTCCGTCCAGACGAAGGAGGAGAACTGGTTCCTATTATATGACTATCAGTATTCATTATCTCGGGCGGGCCAAACTTGTGGTTGGCCTCGTTCAGCGCCTCGACCTTTGCCTGGCAGGCGATTTGCAACGCATATCTGCCGAGAGGGGCAGAAGTTGGCCTCAAGCGTGTTCGAGATCCACCAGGACAGAACCTTGCGGGAGTGCCAGTCCATGATGGCGACCAGATACAGGAACCCGCGCCGCATCGGTAGATAGGTAATGTCCGAGCACCAGGCTTGGTTCGGGCGATCCACGCGCAGACCTCTCAGCAGGTAAAGATAGGTCTTTTGCCCTTTCGCCCGCTTGCTGGTATTAGGCTTCTGATAGATTGGCATCAGATTGAAGTTCTGCGCGGCCTCGCCCTTCGCCGTGTAATAGAATGACGTACGTGAGATCGACAGCAGCTTGCTCTGCTGGACGACAGACAGTTGGGGGGGATCGGGCTCAATCATACCGCGCCTCACTTCCCGCCCCAAGGCTTCAGCTTTCTTTCCCAAAAAAAGAGCTGGCCACGGCGTGCGCCCACTCTCTCCAACGCATGGCCTTCGCGGGCTTACCACACAATCTTGGCCTGGAGTTCCTTCACCTGCTCCTCATTGATCTCGGGCTTCTTTCTGCCGCCGCGTTCAAACATGCCGGAGGCGCCCTAATGGAGCGAACGTTTCCATTGATGGATCATCGTCGGATGCCCCCCCGAACCGGCTCGCCATCTCGGCGGCGGTCTCCTCGCCCTTCAGGGCCTCCAGCGCGATCTTCGCCTTAAATTCAGGCGCATGTTGTTTGCGTTTCGACATATCTAATCTCCTTCGCGTTGAAGATCAGCAGACTGCAAATCACATCTTACGTCAGTGTCCAATGAACTACCCCGCTGACTTCAGCCTACGGCTCGTTGCGGGCCTTAGTCACAAGCCATGCCGCGTTGCAACTTCACCAGACTGGACTGTTATTCATCACTCAGCTTTATGCGTTGCTCGATGATGGATAGAATTCTCATTCTCTTCTCTTCCGTCATCGTAGCTAAGTTTTGTTTGTCCGGCAGTGCAAAAAACCTTCATTGGAGGATTTTGACCAATCTCAAAATAACGTGTGCAGACACCTACATGTTTGCAAGGCTGGACCAGCGATACTAAGCCGAGAGAACCCTATCCAAGCGAGGTTTGATGAAAAATGTCATTGCGAGGCTCATCGCAACGGCAACTGGCAATGCCGCAATCAGGATACTGACCCAATATCCACCGAACCCCGCGCCCCAGCCATGCAATTGCAGGGTAGTTACGCTAGCCATCATGCTTTCCATCAGCAACGCCATGCTCGCACCCAGCAGGATTTTTTGCTTACCAGCCGCCATATTTGGGAAAACGATGCTGATGACTTTGCTCATCAGATACATGAGCGCAAAACCAAGTGGGGCAATGACAAGCGCGGCCCTCATCCAAACGGGCAGCCATGCATCGATAAATCGCTGCCCATCCGGCAACCCCGCATATGTCATAACAGCAGTCATAAGCCCCGTCAGTGTAAGAAGCATCGCGGCAAGCAGGCTAACCTTGGTAAGTGTCTTGTTCATCTTGTCTATCCATCAGTTCTGAGGTATGTTGACTTTATCAACTAAATTTAATTGTGGATAAAGTCAACCAAAAAAGGTAAGCCGCAAACATGGACACCTCTTCTGAGCTATCACAGCTGATGAACATATTTATGCGCCGCATGAAAACAGGCATGCAGCAACGGGTTAAAGATATCGCCCCAAGCGGCTTTGGGCCGCAGGGCGCTATGGTTCTTCAGATCGTGGCCAATGCTCAGCCAATACCGATAAACGCCTTGGTCGCTGAATTGGCCCGCGACAAATCACAAGTGACACGAATGGTTTCCGAACTGGAAGGCTACGGGTTGATCCAACGCAGCAATGACCCCAACGATGCCCGCGTTCGTTTGCTGAGTTTAACGGATGAGGGGCAAGCTTTGGCCGCGTCCTTGACCAAGGTAATGACAGACGTGGTCAGTGGTATCCTCGACCCGCTATCTGCGTCTGAGCAGGAGCAACTTGTCGAGATCATGCGGAAAATTTGACCTGTTATGGGGGGCAATCGCTCTGAATTGAGATGAATGGCCGCTTTCAAACGGAAGGTAGAAAAGCCTACGCGACTGTTTGTACCCCAAAAATTTGAGCGGGGAACTTATAAGGTTTGCACAACAAAAAAACGAAATGGACTTTTTCAAAGAAGATTAGTTTTCTGATCGGTCGATACGTCACTGCCGTTCAAGCAAAAATAGCCCTCAAACGTGCGTCAAAAACCATAGTATTTTCAGATCAACCATATTTAGAGCAGTGATCTAACGACGCCACCCAAAACAACGGCACCTCAACCACCCATGCGCCCGAGTAGGTACAATTCAAGTTGTACGAATGCATCATAGATCAACACCGCGAAGAGCCCGACGATCAATCCGCCTTGCAATACGTACGCGGTGTTGTTGGTCAAGAGCCCGGCGATGATAACCTCTCCCAGCGTTCGGGCCGCGACAGTAGAGCCTATCGTCGCCGTGCCCAAGGCGATGACAATGGAGAGCCGGATGCCCGTCAGGGTTACCGGCAATGCCAGCGGCAGTTCGACCCGCAAAAGGCGTTGCCAGCGGCTAAGGCCAATACCGCGTGCGGATTCCATTGTGGCGCGGGGAAGATTGGTCAACGCGGTGACTGCGTTCTCGAATATCGGTAGCAACCCATAGAGGAAAAGCGCCACCAGCGTCGGCCCGGCACCGAAACCCAAAGAAGGAACGGCCAGCGCCAGTACTGCGACGGGCGGAAACGTCTGCCCCATATTGGTGATCGTGCGCGACAACGGTCGGAATGCAGCGCCAGCCGGACGCGTCACAAGAATGGCGAGCGTCACTGCGACAATTGTCGCCGCAGCCGAGGCAAGCGCCACGATTCCAAGGTGACTAACCGACAAGGACAGCATTGATGCCCGTTGATAGATCACAGGACCACCGTCGGGCGCGAAGGGTGCAAATATCGGAACAAACCATTCGGTCCGCAGCACCAAAGCCAGCAGGAGTGCGATCAGCACGGAGCGAAGGATCAGGCCGATTTTCATACGTGTGCCCCGGCACGTGCGCGAATGGCTTTGAGTGTCACACGTCCTACAACGGCGCCCCCTCTGGTGGCGGGCAAGGCATCGCGCCCTGTCCACAGGCAGGCTGAGAGGGCGTCTCGCAAGCTTGCGGTTTCTGGCAGTGCCTCTCCGTCGGCTTCACCCGGCTCGATGATTTCGGACACTGAGATCAACGACAAAAGCCGCAGAGGCCGTTCGGCATCTCCGACCATGTTTGCCACGAAGTCTGTCGCGGGTCGGGCGATGATTTCGGCTGGGGGGGCATATTGTACCAGCTTGCCACCATCCATCACGGCGACTTGGTCCCCCAGACTGATGGCTTCTTCCATGTCATGGGTCACCAACATAATCGTCGATCCCAGCTTGCGCTGGATCTGTCGCAGGTCTTCTTGCGCCTGGGTCCGGATGATCGGGTCCAATGCGCCGAAGGGTTCGTCCATCAGCAACAGATCAGGCCGCGATGCCAGTGCGCGCGCCACGCCGACACGCTGTTGCTGCCCACCGGACAGTTCGGCCGGAAAGCGGTCGCGGAATTCTGTAGGGTCCATTGAAAACAGCGCAAGCAATTCATCGACGCGGGCATCGATTTTGCCGCGGGGCCATTTCAGCAATTCGGGAACCGCGCCGATATTGCGAGCCACCGTATGGTGTGGGAAAAGTCCGTGGCCCTGAATGGCGTAGCCGATGCGCCGTCTCAAAAGATGTGGTTTAACCGATAAGGTGGATGTGCCGTTGATCCGCACTTCGCCAGAAGTCGGTTCCTCAAGGCGGTTTATCATCCGCAATAACGTGGTTTTGCCAGACCCCGAGGTGCCAACAATCACGGTGATCGATCCTGTTTCCACCGTCATGGATACTGCATCGACCGCGTTTACCTTGCCGTAGGTTTTGGTGATGTGGTCTATCTCGATCATGCTGCCTCCTCGGGTGTTTGACGGGTGAGCTCTACCAGAATGTCCATGACAATTGCCGCCGATAGGGCCAGCACAACTGTGGGTAATGCGCCTAACAGGATCAGATCAGTCGCGGTCTGGTTCAGCCCTTGAAAGACGAAAGTCCCGAAACCGCCACCACCAATTAACCCAGCAATGACGGCAAGGCCGATGTTCTGCACAAGCACGATGCGCAAACCGGTCAGGATGATCGGCAGACCAAGCGGCAACTCAACGCGCAACAGACGCTGGGCAGGCGTCATTCCCATGCCGCGTGCGGCCTCCAGCGTGGCGGACGGCGTAGAGGCGAGGCCAGCAACCGTGTTCCCAACGACAGGAAGTAGGGAATAGAGTAACAGAGCCAGAAATGCAGGAGCAAACCCGATTCCTGCGATGCCGATTGCTTGCGCCCACGGAACGGTACTTCCGAACCATCCAAGGATCGGGATCATCAACCCGAACATGGCAAGTGACGGAATGGTCTGCAAAAAGCTGAGCACCGGGAGGATTGCACCCCGCAGCTGCGCGTTCCTGTGGCAAAGGATACCAAGCGGAAAGCCGATCACCGCAGCCGCTGCAACTGACCCGAAAGCAAGCCCCAGATGCCGCAACAACTCGGTGAAGAATGCGTCACGCCGGCTGGAAAACTCCTGAAGAACCGACAAGTCGGACAGCAGGCCCGAGCCTAGGATGAGGGCCAATGCAACAAGAGCTGAGACAAACAATAGACCGCGCATGAACGGCCCCGGCTTCAGTGCGGCCAACGCATCAGCCATCAGCAGCATAAGAACGACCAGCAGGCACCAAAATCCCGCCGACGGTGAAACGCGTGCATACTCTCCGGCTTGCGACAGCAGAACGGGCGCGCCTCTGGAGAGCAGCCAGAGCAGCCCCGTCAGGCCAAGAACCGCCCCCAGCAAACGCAGGCGGGTCCACCCTGCGACTAGGCCCATAGCCAAACCGATGACCACCGCCGCCAATCCTGGGGCGGTGATCGCTGGCCCCGCAATGTTCCATGCGACTATGCCATCACCGGCCACGATGCGATTAGCCGCAAGTGTCATGAAAGGGGCCAGCAACGCGGCCAGGCCCAGCACGGCAAAAAGCAAGCCGGGCGGCGAGATATGTGCGCGAAAGCCCGTCATGTTCCGGCCTCTAGGCAATCAATCCAAAACACCCATCTCAGTCAGGTATTGGCGTGCCACATCTTCGGCAGGCTCTCCACCGACCTGGATGCGACCGTTCAGCTGTTGCAGTGTCTGCATATCAAGTTCGGCAAAGATCGGGTTCAGGATTTCCGGTATCGAGGGATATTCCGACAAAACGTCAGCCCGAATAATTGGAGCAGGCTCATAAACCGGCTGCACGCCTTTGTCGTCTTCCATCACGACGAGTCCAGTCGCGCCGACACCCCCGTCAGTGCCGTATACCATGGCTGCGTTCACACCCGATGTGCCGCGTGCTGCGGCTTGGATCGTTGCGGCCGTATCGCCACCGGATAGGATTATCGTTTGATCGGAGGTCAGGCTAAACCCGTAAGTGTTCTGCATCGCAGGCAGAACCGCAGGAGAAGAAACAAATTCTGTCGAGGCCGCAAGTTTGACGTCGCCGCCACCCGCAACCCAAGCGCCGAAGTCAGACATTGTCACCAACTCATTCTCCGCCGCAACCTCACCAGTCACCGCGATGGCCCACGTGTTATTTGCGGGTGCGGGATCAAGCCATGTGACGTTGTTCTGTTCACTATCCAACTCCGCCGCGCGGGCGTGTGCCGCAGCAGGATCCTTCCAGACATCGCTGTCTGCTTCGTTAAAGAAAAACGCGGCGTTGCCGGTATATTCGGGGTAAATATCGATCTGATTAGACAGCAGTGCTTCGCGTACAATCTGCGTGCCGCCAAGCTGCAGGCGACGCTCGACTGGTAAGTCTGCGTCTTCCAATGCCAAGGCTATGATATTGCCCAACAAACCGCCCTCAGTGTCGATTTTGGAAGAAACCGTAACGTCGGCAGTAGCTGTGGTCGCCAGAAGGGCGGAAAGGCCTATTACTGAAATAAACTGGCTGGGTTTCATGATTAACTACTCCGATATTGTAGGATTGTGGTTGTGGTAAAACTATGTTTTTTTAGCGTAGCACGGCTGGCCTTGAAGCCAAGTTCTGTCTCATTTCACGCTTCCCAGGGGGGGAGGCACTTGGAGCCGAGGGGATTTATTCATTATGCTCCGTTTTTGCGATCCCGTTTGCGCGGGCTTCTAACAATGCAGTCGCATTCTGAATACAGACCTTCAAGGTCTTCCATTGTCATCTTTCCGGTCAAACAACCCGCGATCGCTGGCGGCGCAAATTGTAACCCAGCCGATAGGCCTCCAGCGCAATCAGCGGCACAAAATGCACCATCGCAGCACCAACCCCGCCCCATTCATGCAGCGCGGCCCAATGCAGGAGCGTCAGCACTGCGGCCCCGTAGATGAACCGTTGGAGGGTCTTCCAACGAGGCCCCAATTTGCGCACCCAGCCGTCTGTCGATGTGACGGCCAAAGGCACAAAGATGAGAAAGGCAATCCAGCCCGTCCAGATGTAGAATTTGGAGATTTCTCCGCCCGTAAAGGCGACCGCACCTTCGTCGATGAGATACAGGATCGCATGGGCAAAGGCATAGGCAAAGGCCGCAACGCCGAGATAACGCCGCCGCTTCATCAGCCATCGTGGGCCACGCCACCCTTTGAGCAACATCATCAAGGGCGTGATCATCATCGCGATGATCATGAACCGTGCCGCAAATTCACCTGTGGGGTGCAGCAGTGCCTTGATTGCTTCGGGATCATCTGAGGATAGTCCGAGTACCAATGGAATGGCGGGCAGCGTCAGGATGGCCCAGAAGGTATAGGGGGAATTGAAAAACGTTTTAATTGAAGACATCAGGGCTACTTTCATCATTGGATGTTGAGCGGAACAAAAGAATGGTAAACACAACATCTGGAACGGTTTGTATGGCGGGAATGAGCAGGGCAGCCCATTCCCGCGTCAGTTTTCAACGTGGCGGCTTAGCCTGCAAGTGATCCGAAATAGTCGTCCCAGCTTTGATGCGGTCTACCTGCGATCTCCGCAAAGTTGCTAGGTTCATCGTAGATGCCGAGACGAATGCCCTCATAAATGCCGCCGATAATAGGACCGATGAAGCCGCCCAATTCGGCCACGCGATCCGCGACGAAGTCTTCGGGTGTCATTGCGCGGTAGGTCAGTGAGGTGCCAAACGCGCTGTTC
>NZ_JBLWZO010000004.1:0-295028 GCF_048266405.1 Celeribacter sp. | reverse complement strand
GCGACGCTTTTGGCGCAGGGCAAACCGATTGAAGCAGATGGAAAGGTATATGGCATGGCCGAAGAACAGCATTCGTTTGATGAGGTCGTGGATGCCTTTCACGACAAGATCAACCAAGCCGAACGCATTGTTGCGGATGCCCCTGTGGAGCGGCGTGCGGCGCTCGAGCATGAGCTGAACGACATCTATCGTTCACTATCGCATCTCAGTCCTATGGGGGCGCAGTCCCACACCTTGCTCGAAGACGCGTCCCAAAGTGGGATCTATTCGGCCGCGAACATTCAGACCGAGGCCCAAGGTGCCCTGCAAGATCCGGCGCTTGCTGAACGTCTTGAACAGGCTTTGAAAGGCACCGGCATAGACGCGCAAGAGGTGACGCGCCGCGTTGAAATCGGTGCGGGCAATGCCGCGCTCGAGCGGCAATGGCTTGGACAGGATCTGAAGGCGATTGCCGAGAAGGAGGGCTTTGACTTGTCGCGCGCCGATGAGCTCGAGAAGGCGATCGACCGCCTCGACCAGGTGCATAGTGATCTGGGCCGTGTGTTGGCCGAGGCGCACGTTCTCAAAGACAGTGGGGCGGTGGAGGGCGAGCGGCAGGAAGCCATAGTCGACCGGCTGCCGCCAACCATTGCAGATATCCTGAGCCGCATGAGGGACAACCCGACCGAAAATCCTTTCCGCAGCGACTTGGAGTGCGAGACCTTGCGCTCCGAGCTGGAGGAACTGGTCGGTGAAGAGCAGGCACCCGACTTGGCGATTGGCGATGAGACCACGCTGGAGGAGCATATCGAAGATCGCCTGGACCGGCTCTATGCGGCCAAGGCCTATCTGCAGAGCGATGCCGTGCTGGCGAACAGTATGGCGATGGAGCATGTCCTCGATGAAATCGCCAATGAGGAAATAGACCTCCAACGCGAGCGGCACGTCGATGCAGATGGTGAAAAGGGCGTGACGCATGGGTAAGGCGCGGATCGCACTCGGCGTCATCAGCTTTGCTCTTCTCGGTGCAGTGTTGGGGTATGTTCTGGCGTCGGCCTTTCTAACATTCCGCTGGTTCGGTGTCTGGACGGATATCGATTTCCTGATGCTGGCGCGCAGCTATGGGGGTCTCCGAATGACCCATCCGGCCGATATGCAGATCGTTTACTTGATCGTCGGGGTCAGCACCAGTGCCGGTGTTTTGCTCAGTGCGGTATTGATGAACGATGCGCTGACCAAATTCGGTGAAACCCACTGGCAGCAGATGTCCGAGATGAAGCGGAACGGTGTTGTCACATTAACGGGCCTGAAGTTGCTTGATTGCTGATCTGGGCGTAGGCAGTGTCGATGCACACAAAGAAAATCAGCTACCAGCGTCACCGCTTTCCACCTCAGATTATTGCACATGTTGTCTGGCTCTACGCCCGGTTTAACTTGAGTCTGCGCGAGGTCGAGGAACTGATGTTGGTAAGGGGCGTGGGCATCTCATATGAAACGATCCGGCGCTGGACCGTCAAGTTCGTCCCTCTGATTGCCCATGTTCTGCGGCGGCAGCCGCGCCCTGATGATGTCTGGCATCTGGACGAGGTCGTTGTGAAGATCGCGGGTCGGACATACTGGCTATGGCGCGCAGTCGATCAACACAGCGTCGTTCTTGAGGAAATCCTGCAATCGAAGAGTGACAAGCGTGCGGCGTTGCGACTTTTGATCAATCTGATGAAACGTTGGAGCTTTGTGCCCAAACGGATCATTACGGACAAATTTCGATCCTATGGCGCCGTAAAACGCGAGGTCGCGCCCGGTCTTGATCATTGGTCCCACAGGGGTCTCAATAACCGGGCAGAGAACAGCCATTAGCCTTTCCGAAAACGAGAGCGAGCAATGCAGGGCTTCCGGTCGCCGGGTGGATTGCAGCGTTTCGTCTCCATGCAGTCCGCAACCCGAAACCGTTTCTCTGTCCCAGCCCGCCGTCGCTCCGCCCTCACCATCCGATACCACCGTCTTAAAGAGTTCGACGCATGAAAATCCGCTGCAAACGTCGCTTGAGATACCGTCGAAACCAAAAACTAACGAAGGCGCGACTTAACGTGACAATACCCGTGGCTATTCAGTTATCGAACAGAGCTCAATCCGTTCTTAGAAAATCTTCAACGCCAGAGTTAGGTAGGAAATTCAGAGGTTACTCCCTGCGGGGGAGGCTCGAGGCGCGGCTATGTATGCCAATTAGAAATTCTCGTCGTCGCCTTCAGCTGAGCGTGCGGATATAAACCAAGCAACAACCCCTGCGCCGACTACAGTAACTAAATACGTGACAACACCTGCATAGGGTTTGATCCCGACCGCATAGCCCGCCATCAGTGCCATCAGTACGATGCCTGCGATCATGGCAATGCTTAAATAAAATCTAGGGCTCATGGGCGTCTCCGTTACTGTTCAATAACCTTTCAGACAAAGGTTAACAAAAGGTTTAAAAAGCTTTTATGCATGAGTGTCATTTAAGCCTTCATGGGCGTGGCCCACGTGTCTCATTGAGAAAATATCAGGATTGCGTGGCTTGTCCGTCGGTGCGCAGTTGGGAAGCATCCAGCGCCTTGAAGATCGGGTGTCTAATTTAATTTTACCATTGCCCCAAGCAACGAAGGTCGAGCGCGAAAAGCTTGGAAAGATCGTGGATAATATCAACCTTAGGTTCGGCTCGGATACCGTGTCGTTTGGCCATTCGAAGCCACACGACGGGTTCTTTGAAAAAGGGTAACATCACGGACTGTCTTGGCGATCTGAGATATGGCATGGGTTGACCGCGCGGATAAAGCTCACTGTTTTTAAAAAGCATTCCGGCGGCGCATCTTTGAGCTAAGGGACCTCACATTGAAACGGCTCAACATGAAATTCATCTATGGCTTTGCAATGATCCTGCTACTTGTCCCGTCAGTTGCGGATGCCAGAGATCGTGTCATCGAAGGGCGTGTTACTAAAGTACGGGACGTAGATACGATCGTTGTTTCTGGGACGCCAGTACGTTTGAACGGCTTGGATGGTCCGGAGGCATCAACGCGCGCAGGAAAAAACGCTGCTGTTTTTATGCGACGGTTGGTCGGCGGGCAAACACTGATTTGCGAATTAAATGGGGACCGAACCTATGATCGTTGGGTCGGAGTTTGTTTTCTTGCTGGTCAGGATATCGCTGCAATCGCAGTAAGCCAAGGGTATGCTTTGGACTGTACGCGGTATTCTGGAGGGAGATACAGGAAATTCGAGACTCCCGCTGCGAAGTCCAAAATTCGGCGGGCGAGTTATTGTTAACAGGGCACTGAGAGAGGCCGCAATCCCCTCGCTGTGGCACAGCACCGAGATGCTTTTTTCAATCCGCGTCGCCGCCCAATTGCTCGTTTGGAAGCTCTGTCCATTCGGTTTGATGATAGTGGTGGTTCATTTTGTCTTCTTTTGTGTCTGCTGCGTTAACGCTCCGTTAACCTTTACCAAGCTAGGTTGGCATGGAAATAATGGAAAAGCGAGATGGATAAGAAGCAGACAGTTGCTCAGAGCTGTTTAGATCAGCTGGAGGAAGCCTTACTCGAATACGTTGAAAAGTATGGACCAACTGATAAAGCTAAACGCGCTATCCGTCTAAGGGCGATTTCGAGAGCGGATTGTCGAAACGACCTATCCTGAATGTCTGACGTCAGCGCTTATGGGTCCAAACAGCCGTATTTGTTAAAAGAGTATTCTTGGCTCATCGTAACCACGGAGGAGTGGGACATGAGACAGACAACTGGAATACGCAAACGCCCTAGCGAGAAGTTCGTCAAAGATATTAAGCGTGCCACGCGCAAGCGTTAATCATCGGAATAGAAGGTCAGGATCGTCTTGGACAGGTTGGATACATCTTAGTACGCTTTCCGAATTTTCTGGACCACTTCAGAATCGACTTGCACATCGGCGGAGAGCGGAGCGCGTGAAACCTCAGTCCTTGTCAACCGTTGAAGCGATCGGGAAAGTGGCAAAAAATGTCGTTTTGTGACCTTCCTCACTTTCGTATGAGATATCCCCCGACATCTTGTTGGCCAGATTTCTTGAAATATGTAGGCCGAGGCCGGACCCTTGGGTGTAGCTTTCAATCTTGTCGTTCACCTGCTCAAAACGACCAAAGACCTGACTTTCCATGCCGGCAGGAATCCCGAGACCAGAGTTTGTGATCGACAGTGCGGCCTGTCCGTTTGATGCTGTGACCGATCCCTCCACAACGCCTTTCTCTATTGAGAACTTGATGGCGTTCGAGAGGAGGTTGTCGATGATCTGACGGATGGCAAAATCGTCTCCGATGACGACGGCGTCCCGATCCACATCTTTCAGGGCAAGCTTGATGCCGCGCTCAGTTGCGAACATCTTGTTTTCTTCAAGGCTCTCTTCGAGGAGTTGAGCAAGCTTGACCGGCTTGCTCCCCAGCTTCAGCGCATTGACGTTGATTTTCTGGGTCAGCAGGATATTGTCGATCAGCCGCGTCAGCCGTAGGCCATTGCGATGCGCGATTTTGAGAAGTGACAGAATAGGATCGTTGACATCTCCTAGGCGGCCGCTCAGGGCAAGGGACAAGCCGCCTGTGAGTGAGGTCAAAGGCGTGCGCAACTCGTGGCTGACGACAGAGATGAACTCGTCTTTCGCACGGCTGGCCTCGTCGGCCCGTTGCAGCGCTTCTTCCAGAGCCGCACTCACGGCGATCCTGTCGGTGATGTCGACAAAGGTGATGCTCCAGCCCAGTATGGTTTTCACTGGATCGAGCGGGCTTTCGATTTCTTGGATACGGGGTTCGTAGATCCTGCCTTCGAAGCAGAGTTGATCGGGACACCTTGAGGGTGTCATGTTCTTGATGTTCGCGATTAACTCTGTGATGGCACTGCCCGACTTTTGATTAAGCCCACTTTTTTTGGCCGCCGCATTCATCTGCATGATATTTTGAAAACGGTCGATCATTATGACCGGCTCTGTCATCGTGTTGAATAGGGCGGACTGGCCCACAAAAGCCATATCCATGGTTTTGTTTGTCAGGAGCATCCAAGTGAAAATGATGATGCCCAGCGTGAACATAAAGGAGGTTGGGTCGAGCCCGAAGATGGTAAATCCGAAGACAACATAGGCCGCATTCGCTGTCATTGGCGTCATGGTTATTGCCATGAGCGTGGCCAGCAAAGGCCAAGCCGTCCTTTTCGCGCGCTTAAATGCCTTGCCGAGGCACCAAACGGTTGGGATCACAAAGGCGTAGAGGATGGAGACAATGACATAAAACCCGGGACCGTGAACATACTGGATATGGTCCTCGCCCGGAAGGATACGGGTCGCATCTGTATAGACGAGACTGTGCCACGGGTTTGTGGCCGCAAATGCGAAGATCCCCAAAGGGATCAAGGTCAGAGCCGCGAAGACGATGCGTTTTCTGAGCCATGCGGCATGATCGACATAGGCGAAGACAAAGAAACACCACGCGATTGGCACCATCGCATTGCCCAGCCATGCCAGAATTGCCCACTGGAACTGACAGTCGAAATCTGTGGATGCAGATTCAAAACCGACCGAAAGCAAGGTCCAGATCAAGGCCCCGAAAGTATGGGCGTAATAGAACTTACCGTGGAACTTTTGGAGCTTTAACGTTGTGAACAAGCCTAAAGCCGCGACAGCACAGACCCCGCAAACAGACCAAAAAACCGGATTTGCGGGGACACCCTCCAAGCACGTCATCATTGTTTCCCCGCGGGTCCTTGTTTTGAAAATTCATCATCTGGTTCTGCCGATGTTAGACAGAACTGCGATGTTTGAACACTTAAAACACGAAACTTGAAGTTATTGATCCCGTTTAACGGTAGTTCTGTGATGAATTTAGAGCAATTTTCAGGTCGTCCTGTGCGCTGTCGGGATAGAACGCGCAGATATCTTGCCAAGAGCGTGTCCGCGTGAGCCTTGGAGGCTCCATCGCAAGACGTGCCTGCGCTGGTTTTGTTTGTGATTGAAAGGTGGAGGAAGGCGGCAGTCTTGCACTTACGCAGAACTTTTGCCGACTTGAGCACGCCTGCCGAGTTGCACGAGCGCGCGATTAAAGGTTTTGCGCACCCTTTGGTTGCGGTGGGAGGCCGGGCGGAAAGGGCGACCAATCTTCACGGTGACATCACTGCCAATATCCATTGCACGCACAGCCTCGGACGCCGCGAGAATTTCGTTTAAGCATTTCCCGATATTCTGCCAGTCCTCAAGCGCGTCGCTGGAACTGATAAACAGGAACGCGCCGGAGCCAAAATAAGTATTCAGAAGCCGACGCCCCTTGACTGTCGCGCTGATCCCTTCCGAAACCTCGACCAATATCTTCAAAACTTCGAGCGGTGAGAGGGTGGAAAATAGCCGGTGGAACGAATTGATCTGCACCGCAAAGACAACGCTTTGACCAACCTTCTTGCGATTGAGTTGCGACAGGTAATTGCCGAAGGAGAAAGGGTCTGTGTGTTGCTCAACATCGGTGATGCGAATGGGAGTCTCCATAGTAAACTCCAGCGCTTTGCTGTTTTCGAATGTTGGGTCAGTGAGAATTTCGCGGGCCACCGTCAGACAATCATCGCGCATTTTGCGCTGCGCAATTCTCAGGCGCGGCTGGATGTCTTTCACATCGAAGGGCTTGGTGATGTAATCCGTCGCACCGGCGGCAAAGGCCCCCTCGATATCCGAAAGGCCGGACTTTCGCGTGAGCATGACGATTGCAGTGGTCTTGTAATCGGGAAGTTTTCGGATGGACCGGCATAGTTCGATCCCGTCCATTTCCGGCATTTCGATGTCGAGCATGAGCATCTCGAAAAGCTCGTCTTCATGATGGAGAATATCCAGCGCCGCAGGACCGGAGGCCGCGACCACAACCTCGTTGGTTTTGTCCTGCCGCAGCACCGTGTGAACCAAATCACGAATGAGCGGGTCATCGTCAACAATTAGTATTCGCATAATTTCCCTCTGCTAAGGTTATAATTTTACTCAATTTTTGCGCGAGTGCGCATTGGTTGAGGTAAAAGCTATAGTTCAATCGTGGCAAAATTATGGTTAATTGCAACTTAAGATTGTTGCCAGCAGATTTGCGTTCTCTCGCGGTGAAAAAGCGCTGATAGCGTTTTTCGGGAGGCAAGCCACATTTGGAAAGTTCTGCACGAAGAAGGGATTCTACGATGAGAAAAAAATCATTAAGTTTTTGAAATGTATATAATGTCGCATGTCATTGACTGGTGTCGCATCCTCCCGTCCGAAAGGTCTTCGCACAACCCATGCCGACGTCTCAGCGCTCTGCACGGATTCAACTTTTCCGTGAAAAAGGCATGCCTATGCGATGCTGGCCCAGATGGCGCGGAGCTGGTCCGGAAGTTCCATCGGTTCAAAGGGCTTTATAATGACGTCCAGCGCACCATTCTCTTTCAGGTGCGTGAAATCCGACTTAGATGTCTTGGCGGTCACATAGATGATTGGCACATCCTTATAAGCATCGATTTCTCTAAGCCTCTCATATGTCTCGATCCCGTCCATGACCGGCATCATGACATCAAGCAAAATCATGTCAGGCGCGTCGTCCGGTAGGTTTTCTAAGGCGATGTCCCCCCCTGCGAACTGAATGACGTCAAACCCGCCTACGAGTTCCAGAGACATGCGTGTGATTTCACGAATGTCGGGGTCATCTTCTATGTGAATGATGCGGCGTAATTCAGTCATATCATTTCAGTACACCTTTCGCTTGCTTCAAACAAGCACACGTCAGAGTGGAATCGCAGAATCGCTATTTGTCCGTTGAATGGCACTATTTATCGTCTTTTCTTATCTTTGAGTGCCATGATGGCATAGAAATTCTGCGAGGTACGCCAAAATTATCAAAATTATGTCAAATTAAATTTATGATTTAAGTCAGTGATTTGAATGCCTTTTCCGGTCGTTTCTTTTCTCTTTTTCTCCCGAACTTAATTCTGCCGTAATTCGGCCCGTTTTTGTGACAACTTTACCGATAGTTCTAAAGCAATAGGGCTGTTTTCCTGAGGCTTTGGAGGCTGATATGGCAATACTGGTGGTTGATGATGATCGAAATATCCGGTCTCTGATTGAAGAGATTCTCCGGAGTGATGGTTACGAAGACATTCAATGTGCGGAAAGTGGCCGCGAGGCGCTTGAGCTTATCGTCGCAGGTGATGAGAGATTCTCGACCATATTTCTCGACATTCAAATGCCGGAAATGGACGGGATCGAGCTTTGCGGTCATATCCGTGCGCTTCCCGAATATCGCCAGACACCGATAATCATGTTGACCTCCATGAAGGATAAGGCCCATGTCGACGCCGCCTTCATGCAGGGTGCCACCGATTATATGACCAAACCCATCGATATCACCGAGATGCACGCGCGGTTGCGTGTAGCGCAGATGTTGTTCGAGGAACAAACACAGGTGCAAGAGGCGAAAAATCGCGAGGCAGATTTGCGCCTCGGACTGCAAGCTAGCGCGCATCCTACTTCTTACACACAGTTCGAATTTTCAGACCCTGTGATCATTTACGACGTTCCCCGGGTCATCGGCAGCATGGAAATGGAGAATTATCTCCACCGTATGTCCCATGTTCAGCGGTTCATGTTCAGCGCCGTCGCGTTTCAGATCGACCGGCCTGAGCGACTTTTCTCCCTGAGTTCGCCCGCTGAATTTTATGACATTCTGACGGATGTTGCTGAGGCTGTTTTTGAAAACACCCGCCAATATGACCCGATGATTTCCTATGCCGGAGAGGGCAAGTTTATCGCAATTCTTCCGCGCACAGCTCATTTGGATCGCGACGAGCTTGAGGCCGAGCTGACCCTGACCTTGCGCGAGTTCGGTCTGATCGGTGGAGAAACCGTCCCGATGGATGTCACGGTCTTTGTCGGTGACGTGGTCAAAATGTCGATGTTTGCCTCTACGCCGCAAAAAATGTTTAATCGGGCTCTTATGAGCGTGTCCAAAGAACGGAACACTTCCAGACGAGCGCACGTGAATACGATGTTCGCTTAATGCACCGAAATATGCACGAGGATGTTGCGTGGGGGCGGGCAGGCATTGTGTGCAAAGGATTGCGAGATATGACGACCCAGAATTTTGCCGGCTCCGAACTTCCGCCCGCTCTTCAGAAAGCAATCGAAGATACTCGTCTGCGCTTCATTGACACTGTCTGCGAGCGACTACCTGAAGTCGAAACCCTTCACATCGAAATCCTGCGCAATCCTGCTGACGTGGAGGCGCTTAAAAAGCTGTCTTTCATCGTTCACCGGCTTAGCGGTATTGCCGCAACGGTGGGGTATCCTGAACTTGGGTCCACTGCGGCGGAGATCGAGGGCATCCTAGCGCAATTTGATCAATCTGCGGACGTCAAAGACATTTTAACAGGTCAGGTCGAGGCGCTTCTGGATCAGATGGAAGATGCGATTATTGACGCCAGCTAAGCCTGCGCGACAATCGCCGTTCATGGGGCTGCCCGCCAGATTATTGCAAGAAGGTCATTCACATCCGGCTTGCCAAAGGCTTTAAGTCAGAAGGGCTTTCGGTAATGTGACGCAGAACGTCGTGCCTTTGCCCGCATCAGAGACAAATGACACGTTCCCGTCCATCGTTTCGGCCAGCGTCTTGACGATGTTCAAGCCCAGTCCCGAACTGCCGATGGATTTCGCGTTGAGCCATTGGCTGCGTGTGAATTTATCGAAGAGCCGGTCCTGTATCTCCGCAGGAATGCCGCTGCCATTGTCTTTCACCAGAATTTCGATTTTGTCCCCGGCGGTTTCCGCCCAGAATTCGACATGCTGACCTTTCTGGGAGGCTTTCACGGCATTGGAAATCAGGTTGGTGACGATCTTGATCAGATGCGAGGGCACAACACTTACCGCAAGCGTATCGTCAACTGACTTCAAGCGTATCTCGACGCCGTGATAGGTGCCATAGCCTTGTAAAGAGGTCGCAATGTTGCTGAGGATAGGGGCAAGCGCCGTAACCGCGCGCTTGCCAGTTTTCTTTGTCTGTGTCTGCTCGTTGGAATCCAGCATGTCCTGAATCAATTCGAGCATCCGGTCACAGTTTGAATGTGCGATTTTCAGAAGTGCTGTGGCCTTGTCGCTCAAAGGCCCAACGACCTTCGGCTGCAGCATCTCCAGCGCGCCCTTGATGCTGGTAAGCGGTGTGCGCAGCTCATGGGTGATGACGGAATTTACATCCTGCGCAAATTGCTTTTGTTTCGTCAGCTTCGCTTCTAATCTGAGAAAGGTGATGTAGAACGGCACGCCGTTTTGATCGGATGATGTGTAAATGTTTCCGATGATCGTGTCTGTCACGCAACGAGGCTGGGTGCTGAATTCGGCATGTCCGGAACTCTGGAGTGTACCGAGGAGTTTTTCCTTCTCCTCATTCGATCCGAAAAGCTCACTGTTGTATAGTTTTTTAAGGGCGCTCTCGATGTGGTGTTCGCCCAGTAAGTTCACCGCGGCGGCATTCATATATATCGGATGATCCAAATCGCCCTTGAACATGAGAACCGGCGTCGGCATCGCAGCACAAAGGTCTTCGGGTGAGGGTATGGGGTGTTGAGACGCCAAAGTCGGGGCGCCATCCGGGTTGAAATCACTGTTTGATTGGTTCATATGTCGATACCCCAAAAGCACTTAATACGGACTGGTCAAGACTTATTCATAATCGATATTATGGATTCTCGACATAACTTTCACTCCAAACGGGGCTTCCATAAGGAACAATTAAGAAAGAACTATGTCAAATGGGTTTGGGGGAAGAGCTGCTTTAGGCTTTTGAGCACCAAAGCGGGAGCGCAAAGCTCATCGTCGTGCCTGTGCCGATCTCGCTTTTGACTTTGATCCAGCCATTCTGCGCGGCAATGAGATCCTTACAAATTGCCAAGCCAAGGCCGACGCCATTATTCCTGCGGTCTGTCCCGTCTTTGGCCTGCGCGAAACGGTCGAAGATCTGATTTTGCATTTCCTTGGAAATCCCGATGCCGAAATCCTGCACTTCGAATACAACCATATCGTTTTGTAGGGAGCTTCTGACTTCGACCAGCCCTTCGTCCGTAAACTTGTAGGCATTTCCCAGAAGGTTCGTCAGAATCTGGCGAAACCGCGTTTCGTCGGCATAGATGAGCGCATCTATCAGGTCGAATTTGATCTCAAGCCCCTTCTCGGAGGCGAGCGTCTGGGTCTGTTCGATCACAGAACTGGCGACCGCCGCGCTTTCGACACACCCCAGATTGAGCCGCAAATTATTGGCTTCGATACGCGCCAGATCAAGCATGTCGTCGATGAGGGCTTTCAACTGTGTGCCAGCGGCCTGAATCCGTCCGGTAAACTGGCCGATATCCTTTTCAAACTGCTCCAATGCCGTTCGGATAGTGGCCTCGTCGCCCGAAGACAGGGACTCTCTCAAAGCGTTGTGGCTGGGCAGTTTGGTGTGATTGGCGAGAAAACTATTGAACCCTAGAACAGCCGTGAGCGGCGTTCGGAGCTCATGGCTTATCATATTCAGAAATTGGGTTTTCGCCTCGTCGGCCTGCTTTGCTTCACGCAATGCCTGATAGAGCGGCGTGACGTCCGCGGCCATACCTATATAGCCGGTAAAGAGACCTTCCGGCGAATAAAGCGGCTTGCCACTCATGCGCACCCATTTGATTGTGTCGGGCGTGAAGCTGTGACTAAAAATAATGTCGCGAAACGGCTCCTGTGCGATCATCTTTTGCACCATCTCGCCGAAAGGGGTCTCGGCGGTCGTAGGTAGGGGGCCAAAAATCTCGGCACGGGTTTTGCCGATGTTGTCTTTGCGATCGACCAGCATTGCACGCGAAAACCCCTCCGAAATATGGGTCAGACGCATTTCGGCATCCTGTTCCCAATACCATTCCGATGTCATGTCCGCGACGGCCTGCAAACGTTGTTCCGCTTCGTCGCGTTTGCGCAGGGCCGCGCGCAACTCTGTGTTAGAGGCCTCGATCTGGCGTTGTTGCTCGCGCAGGTCGGTGATTTCCACGCGGAACATGACAAGTCCGCCTTCTGAGGTGCGGCGCGTGTAATAACGGAACCAGCGGCCTTCACTATAGCGGACTTCGATCTGCGATGTCTCGTCCTGAAGTGTTTGTGTGATGAGTTTGTAATCATCGACCGGTTTGCCCTGAACCAGCACCAGTTTGGAAATTTCTACGCGACGCCTGACAAGATCTTCGATCGGCCGGCCCATGGCCAAATCGCGGTTGACCCCTTCAAATTTCTCGCTTGCTACAGTGTTGAACAAGACCAAACGATCATTGGCATCAAAAAGCCAGAACCCGACAGGAAGTGCATCAATGGCGTCGTTGAGCCGTTGCTCCGCGACTTTCGCGCGCTCACGGCTTTGCAGTGTTTCGGTGATATCGTTCAGGATCATGACGCGACCGCCGGAACTGGTTGTATGTTCCAGAATTTGCAGCCATGTGCCATCGCTCAGGGCGGCGGTGTTCCTCTCGCCGCGCACAGTGAGGCGCTGTAGCTGCTCCTTGACCCAGCCTTCTTCATCGTCAATCGGTATTTTGAAAATGTTATGACGCAGCGTCGCGCGTAGAAGGCTTTCGCGCGACGCGCCTCTGTGAACCGAAGACGCGGCATCACCAAGCAATTCGGCAAAACGGTCATTGAACAATTCAATGCGATCATTTGCATCAAACAGGACAAAGCCAGATGGAGCCGTATCGAGAGCCGTTTTGATGTGATGTGCCGCGCGCCGGTTTCGTCGGCGTAAAACATGCAAATATCGGGTCAGCATCATCGCGAGGACACCGCCGATGAGAAGCAGTGTCAGAATCCGGCTTTCGCGACTGGGAATAAGACTTGGCGTCTCGCGAGGGATAAGGGCCAGATTCCAGACCGTTCCAAGGATCGGAAGCGTAGATATAGCTTGTGCGTCATTCAGCGTCGCAAGGTTCCCGTAGACCGGCTGTCGTGACTGTGTCTCGCTCTCCACACTCAACCCAATATCGTATCGTTCAGAGAACCTATCCAGACCCAGCTCATCGAGAAATGCTTCGGTCGAGAAAACGAGAGAGACGATGTCAGTATTTTCGGGCCCATCTCCATCCGTGCTCTTGGTAGAAACAGGCTGACGCATGACAAATCCGGAATATTCCCTGAGAAGCCATGTTGGCCCGCTCAGACGGGTGCTGCCTTCCTGACGAACCTTTTCCAATTCCAGAAGTTGTTCCGGGCGCTCGGCTAGGTCGCGTCCGAGCAAGTTTTCCATAGATAGCGTCGAATAGAGGTGCGTCACTATCGTGCCGTTTACGATGGCGATCGTATCAATGGATGGATCTTCGACATTTATCGCCTCCCCAAATGCGTAAAATTCGTCTTGGGTTATGTCCGGATTGATGGTGAACGCCGCAGAAACACTACGGGAAATCAGGTGTTTGTTGCTGAACGATTGCTGGATTTTGGCGGCAATTTCGGAACGTGCAGCGAAGAGATCCTGCCTTTGTTCCTCGCGCAGCTCATTCAGTTCAGTGTAGGACAGCATCAGGTAGGCGGCGATGCAGATGAGGAGGATTGCGATATATGACGCAGCCTCAATCAGGCATTCGATCAGTTTGTCGGTGATCTTTTGGGGCATCAACTTTAACCGGTTCCTACTGCGCAGCCGACTTTGCCCGCTTCGCAAAACACATATACTCAATCACAACCTTCCAGAGAATGAATAGTTGCCTTCTCGCGCCACAGGATGGGTGAAGACCGGCGCAATTACCAGATGTATAATCTGAAAAGCAAAGGGCCGCTTATAATCGTAGACTTTACACAGCCGGCGTGAGGCACGTGAAAGACCTGAAAGTGTAGAGCAATCGTCACCCCTACATGGCGCCGACTTTTGCGACATGCATCAATGCGGCTTGTGAAGTGTCGGTGTCGAATGTCACACGCGGACCAACGGGCAGGGCGCTCATGCCGAGTCGCTCCAGCCAGCGTTTGAAGACATAGGGGACAATCCCGATGACGTGGGTCGCGCCTTCGGCAACTGCGGTGCAAGCCATTTCATGCATGAGCCGCGTCTGCACTCTGATGCGCCGGTTGGCGGGGACTTCCGGTGTGATGAACAGGCGGCTAGCTTCCCAGACCCAGTCGGACACAGGCGCATCTTCGTAAAGGATATAGGGCGGGATCGTATCAATGATGCCGTCCTTGGCGTCTTTGAGCATATAGGTATGGCAACCACAGCGCGCCGTAGTTGGCAGAAGCCTGATTCCTGCCACCACCTGCCCATATTCATGCAGGACAACCGTGCGGCTTTGGGGCGTGTCATACTGGTCGAACTCCATGCCGGAGGTCTGCGGCAGGTCCCAGCCTTTGGTGTCGATAAAGACCCGTTTGCGCGCCTTGAGGGCCTCGACATAAAGTTCGCCATGCAAATGGTTGTTCTCAACTGACAGAACCGTTGCACGAATGTGGTCATTCTGCGCGGTTTTGGCGGCGATGGCCTTTTGACGTTTCTGATAGGTCCGCACTTTACCTGCGGCACCAGTGTCCGCCCATGGCATCAGGTCGGGAAGTCGATCATGTCCGGGTGCGCCCCGTCTGGAATCCGAATGCAAAGTCATATGTTTGTGCCTCAGTTAAAATTTTTTCGTGACGACTTATGCTTGGCCGATATGTTCAGTGAACACATTTATGCCACATTTCCAATAGATAATTCACCCTACAGGGTTGGGGCGTTACTTTTGTGCAATTGTAAGTTGTGTTATCGATGAGGGTATATTGGCTGAAGGCGGGGGCTCGATGAAATCTTTCTATACCTTTCTGGAGAAAGCGCTCGGGTCCGAACGCCACCTTCCGCGCGGAGAGTATAAACGCCGTCTTCTCGACTATGTGGAAACAGGGCAGAGGCTCTTTGTTCAACGATTTTTGATCTATGGAATCGCAATTTTCCTTTCGGGGGCCTATTATAGTTGGCCCTTGGCTGCGGTTTTCATGTATCTGGTCATCCAGTTTGAAATCTATGACTTTTTCGTCGCGCGCCGTGTCCGCACGCAAGACGTCTGGACCGCAAAGGCCATTCGCTCTGTTTTGTTCAAACTTTTTCTGGGAACGGTCCTCAGCGGTATAACCGTCTCGCTTTTTGCGATTTCGTTCGCCATGCAACAATCTCCCGAAAGCGGGCACTTCATGCCGATGTTCATGCTGGTTTCGGCGTCTATTTTCGCCACGATGAACAATCATCAGTTTCTGTCGCTTCTGGCTACACGTCTGCTCATTTATGTGGCAGCGATCATCTATATTCCGGTCCATGACCTTATACTCACCTCGGCACCGCTTGGCTCCGATATCTGGCTCCATTTTTTTACAGTGGTTTTCGTGCTGGGGTTTCTGTTCGAACTGGCTCGGAATTTCGTATCCAATTATAGCGATGCGCTAAAAAACCTGATGGACCTTGAGGACAAACACCAACAGGTAAAAATGGCATTTCAGGCTAAAACCGAATTTGTCGGCACCGTCAGTCACGAACTTCGCACGCCGCTGACTTCGATCAAAGGTGCGCTGGACCTGATGAATTCGGGGGTCTTGGGTGATGTTCCTGAGAAGATGAAATCCCCGATCAAGATCGCGCAACGGAATGCGATACGCCTGTCCGCCATGGTCGAAGATTTGCTCCTGCTCCAGCGCATTGATGCAGGGCGGCTGGATTTCACCTATGAAAGGGTCGAGCTAAACACCTTCCTGCAGGATGTTGTCGACCGTTTCCTGCCGTTTGCAGATTATAAAAAAGTGACTGTGCTCGAAACGGTGGCTGAAGGGGATTTCTTTGTCGATTGTGACGAGAAACGCATCGAGCAGGTTATCAGCAACCTTCTCTCAAATGCGGCCAAATTTTCGGAAGCTGGCGGAAAGATTACCGTGGGACTGGAGAGGTTCGGGAACCGCGCGCGTATTTCTGTGGCAGATGAAGGGATCGGGATTCCGAAAGACACAGGGGACCGCATTTTCGAGGCTTTCAATCAGCTCGACACCTCGGCTTCGAGGAAGTTCGAGGGAACTGGGCTCGGACTGAATATTTCACGCAAAATCGTCGAAGCGCATGATGGGCTGCTCAGTTACGAAAGCGAGCTTGGTAAGGGGACTACTTTCTTTGTTGATCTGCCAATTCATCATGACGGAGTTGTGTCGTAGTTCACGCCGCAGGCGTAGTTTCAATTTTGTAACCTGGACAACTCGCGGGACACTTGTGGGGTTACTGTAGCTTGTCCGGGTTAAATATCGACATCAGTGGTCTGGAATTCGACTTTGTGCGCTCGATCCGCGTCTGGGATGTTCGGTACTACAGTCATTGCGAAACTGGGCGCGATGTTGATTTCTAGGAGTTACAACATGCGCCTCGGGATTCCGGCACGCAGGGCGAATTCGGCTGGCAACGCACAACACCAGCCGCCGCCCCAAAATGGGCTCAGCCATCACGGCGCTGTTCGTCATCGAATTGGAGGCGCGGGGTCAGCGTCGAATGGGAAAATCACGAAGGCAACCACAGATATGAGTGGATGGTCTACTAAGGCTATTTTCCGATGTCCTTCATGCGTTCCGCGATATCTCCCGCAATGCGCTCATACAGGGCGGCTTGCTTGTCTCTGGGCGTTCCGGGTTTCGGCTTCCTTCGGCGGATGCGTTTGGCGAGCCACAAGAGCAACTTCGCGGCAGGGTCATCCAATTTTTCCGGCACAGGAACTGGATAGTTTTCTTCGAGGAGGGCAACGACCTCAGCATTCATGCTGCGGTGGTTGGCCTCGGCCGCGAGGCGTATTCGATCGCGCAGGCCATCTGGAAGCCGCACGATGAACTTATCCTGATTTTGAGAGCTTTGTTCTGACATGGTGGCACTGTGCCATAAAAAGCAATTGACGCAATAGTGGCTAAATGCCACTAACAGGGTGTGGTTTCAACCTGGAGGCGTTTCATGAGCAGTCGTAAACCAATGCAACTTCGGCTTCCGCAAGAGCTCAAAGAGTGGATCAAGGCGGAGTCAGATCGCAATGGAAATTCTCAAAATTCAGAAGTGATCCGCGCCATTCGCGCGGCAAAGGATAGATGTTCGGCATCTAGTGCATTTGGGAAAATCACTATGGATCAGGGTGATAATGCGCGTTGTTAACGATTAAGAGAGGTGTCGGTCAGATGACCAAAGCAAGTGTGCAGACAAAGGCGAGGCAGGCAGCCTCCGCCTTCATCCGCGAGGCGCGGGAGGCAGGTTGGCAGCGGGCAAAATTTGAGATCAAGCCTGATGGCAGTGTCATCGTCGATGCCAACATGGTCGCGCCAGAGGCGGCAGACGACTTTCTCAACAGTGACTTGAGAATGGGCGAATGACTCGCAAGAGCTTGCCCAAATACGTCTACAATGACCGGGGGTATCTCCGGTTCATCCGGCGTTCGCGCGGTATTTCGGTCATGATGCACGAGGAAGCGGGCACGCCGGAATTTTGGGATCACTACAATCGCCTGCTGAAAGGAAAACCAGCGCCTGCGCCGGTGAAGCGCAATTTTGAGGCGTTGATCCTTAGCTACTACGAGAGCGACGCCTACAAGAAGCTGAAGCCTCGGACGAGATCCGACTATAGGCGGTACATCAGCCACATTCGTGAGATCTGGGCCGACAAAGACCCGGCCAGGATCGAAACCCATCACATTTATGAATTGCACCGCGCTAATGCGGATCATTGGCGGCAAGCCAACTATCTTGTTCAGGTCATGGTCGTCTTGATGAACCACGCACGATTGATCGGCTTCATCAAGAAAGAGCACGGCAATCCAGCGAAGGGCATTCCGCTTTTCAAGCAGCAAAGCGACGGCTGGGAACCTTGGCCGGATGATGTTCGTGCCGAGTTCGAAGCACTGGCTTCAAAGAGAGCGCGGCTGGTCTACGAGCTTTGCGTTGGTACAGGCCAGCGCATCGGTGATGTTGTGAAGATGAGGTGGGAGCACTTCTCCGATGAAGGATTTGATTTCACCCAAGGCAAAACCGACAAGCCATTGTGGATCCCGCTCACCGACCGCTTGAAAGCCCATCTCGACGGGCTCGCACGAACGGACGGCACTGTTGTGACCGACGCCAAGGGTCGACCAGTGAGCTACCGGATCGTTGCGGAGGAAATGCGCACCATCAAAAAGAAGATGAAGCACAAAAAGGCGAGCTACTACAAAACGCACGGGCTCAGGAAAAACGCGACGATCGAACTTTATCTGGCTGGATGTGATGACGAGATGGTCAAGGCCGTCACCGGCCACTCAGGTGTTGAGATGCTAAAAAAATACGGCGGGCCGATCCGGCAAAGGGAGCTCGCGAAGCGCGCTCAAGAGGCAAGAAATCAAATGGAACGAAGCAAGACCGAAACGTGAAAGTTTCAACGGTTGTTTCAAAAATGGCAGTGAAGGAGAAGGCGGATGACGCAAGTCATTGATTTTATTGGAGGCGAGTACCGGAATCGAACCGGTGTTCACGGATTTGCAATCCAGTGTATTTAGCATTAAAAACAATATCTTAGGGCCTAAAAAGTATCAGGACATTTGCCGAACAAGTCGCGAACCTGATACCCCCATTCTGGCAGGCTTAAAGCCATGAGCGGTATGGCTTTGATTTGGGCCGCGAACGTTAAGGGCCTGAAACCCGCCGCGAAGATCGTGCTTATCCAGCTGGCGGACTTCCACAACAAAGAAACTGGCCAGTGCAATCCAAGCGCTCAGCGGTTGGCCGACGAGTGCGAGATGGGCCGCGCAACGCTGTTCCGGCACATGACCACCTTAGAGGAATGTGGCCTTGTCACACGCCACGCCCGTGGGGACGGGGATGGTGGGCGCGGGTCTAACCAGTATGAGCTGCACCTCGATATTACCCTTGGTCCAAGCGCGCGCCCAAAGGCCGGGGGTGGCGGTCCTGATGGGGTTGAGTCTCAAAATGGGACGGGGGGAAACGTCTCAAAAACGAGGAGGAAAAGTCTCAAGGGTGAGACGGGGGTAGTCTCAAAACGAGACAGGAACCTTACCATAGAACCTGTAAAAGAACCTCCTTCGCGCAGGCGCGAGGCGGAGGAGGCTGAGAAGATTTTGGCAGCCTATCCGCCGGACCGATTGCGCTGCAAAACGGCGTGTCTTGCCCAGATCGAAGAAGCCATAAAGGAAGGGATCGCAGCAGAGGACTTGCTTCAGGCCGTCCAATCCTACGTGACCGACAGCGCGGGCTTTACCCGCTCCAAGGTTTGCTTTTCCGACAACTGGTTTCAGTCGCGGCGCTGGCAGGCCTATGTCGAGAAGCAGGCGGAAGATCGAGAAAAGGCGGCGGCGTTGCAGGCCGATCACCACAAACGGCTGGCATGCTGGATAAGTGATCGCAGCCCGATGTGTAAACACATCACAGCCAAACAGATCGACGGATTGCTGGCGTCGAAACTGGTGACGCGGGCGCAAATTCAAGCCGCAGGCCTCAGATCATGACCGTTACCGATCCCAACGAAGAGCAAACAGCAAGGCGACCCATGTCATACGCTGACGCTGCTGACACGGGACCTTGCGAGGGGCGGCAAGCCTCCCCTTCGAACCCCACCGGCACGGGAAAATCCCGCACCAAAGAGCCGCTGACCGAAACCTTCGTCTTCCGCTGCACCGCGTCCGAGAAGGCTCAGTTGCGCGCCAAGGCGGAGGCTGCTGGCCTGCCCGCCGCGACGCTCCTGCGCGAGGCGCTTGGCCTGACTGAAGCGCGCCGCCGCAAGCCCGTGCCGCGTATCGATCCGGCGCTGGTGCTGGCCGTCGGGCGCATTGGCGGCAACCTCAACCAAATCGCGCGCTGGCTGAACCGCGCGATGCTGGCGGGGCGCGTTAATCTTGACGCGCTCACCGTTGCCCGCCGCCTGCTGACCATCGAGCGCCAGCTTGCCCAGATCATCGAGGCCGCCCGCCGATGCTGATCAAGTTCTTCCGCAACGGCAAAGGCGCGGGCGCTGGTCCGGTCGGCTACCTCGTCGCGGACAAGGTGCTGGCCTATGACGACAACCGCGACCTGATCCGCGATGCAGACGGCCAACCGATGATCGTCACGCGCGAACCCTTGCCAGAGGTTCTACGCGGCAACCCCGGCCGCACTGAGGCGCTGATCGACGCCAGCCGTCACCAGTGGACCTACCGTGCAGGCGTGATCAGCTTTGCCGCCGAGGATGCCCCGACCGAGGATCAACAGGCTGAGGTCATGGACCGCTTCGAACAACTGGCCTTCGCGGGGCTGAACCCTGAGCAATATGACGTGCTCTGGGTCCGACATACCCACGAAGACCGCGTTGAGCTTCACTTCTGCACGCCGCGCTTGGAGCTGACCTCAGGGCGGAGTCTGAACATTGCGCCACCCGGCTATGAGAAAGCCTTCGACAGTTTGCGCGATGTGATGAATCAGCGCCACGGCTGGGCCGATCCGATGGAGTTGGAGCGCATCCAAGAGGTCCGCGACATCATCGAGACGCCGACCCGCGCCCAAGGCCGCGACGAGCTGCATGCTTGGCTGCAAGACCAGATCAGCGTCGGCCTGATCACCGACCGCGCCACCATGATCGATGCCCTCACAGATGCAGGCTACGACCTGCCGCGCGTCGGCAAAGCTTACCTAACCGCCCGTGATCCCGACACAGATGAACGCTGGCGTTTGAAAGGAGGTATTTTCCATGAAGACTGGCAAGCCGACACGGCTAAGCGAGAAGCTGAACGCGGAGCTGGACACGATCCGGCAGGACTACGCCGCCTCGATGGCATCGCAGCTGGAGAGCTTCAGGACCGATTTGAGCACCATTGCGACCATCGCGCATCGTACAATCGAGACCGATACCCGCACCTTTCTGCGACAGAACAAGAGTTGGCTGACGATCTCGCCCTGGCTGATCACGGGGGCATTCTTAGTGGGGATCGTCTCGATGATGGCCGCGAGCTTGCTCTGGACGCTGATACTGGCGAACTCCGAGATGACGGACTTGGGCCTGACGCGGATCGACAGGGAGGACGGGACATGGCTGGTGCTGGACCCGACCAAGACGCGCCTGAGGACTTGCACGCTAGCCGGCAGGTCAGTGGCCTGCATCAAGATCGAGGAGGATTAGATGACGACACCCCTGACAGCCTTGGAACGCGACTTGCTCGCCTGCGTCGAGCGGTTGGTGACGGCCTGCGAGGTCTCAGCAAAGGAATTGAGCGGGTTAGAGGAACGCTCGACGACCAGGATGCAGAGCCAGATGGATGGATTGGCCGCTTGCGTGTCAGTGCTCATACAATCGCAAACGGCGTCGGTGGCTGCGTTGCACGGCTTGTTGAGCGAGGGGCAGAACTACGGGAGGCTGCGCACGCAACTCGAGACCAGCTTGAAATTAGTGAAAGCCGCCGAGACGCAATTGAAACAGAACTAGAGACGCGGGAGGTCGAGATGGACCGAGGGATGACGCATTGATGAGCCAAAACCGATTGACAAATGGTAACGTATATGTCACCAATATCTGCAATGAATAAGCTTGTTGTCTATGTCACCGAAGCGGGGAAAACACCGTTCGACGATTGGTTCAATGGTCTGGATACGGCGGCAGCATTGAAAGTGCGAACCGCTCTTGCACGGATCGAGACAGGCAATCTTGGCGATGTGAAGCCAGTCGGACAAGGCGTGTCAGAGCGGCGCATTACCTTCGGCCCCGGCTACCGTGTCTACTTTGGCAAAGACGGCGATACGCTTGTGATCCTGCTCTGTGGCGGCACGAAAAAACGCCAGTCGAAAGACATCGAGCAGGCAAAAGCATATTGGGACGACTACAAGGCCCGCAAAGAGAAAGGCGACTGACATGCCCCTGACGAAAGACTTCAAAGACACGATCAAGGCCCGCGCTGAGCGCGATCCTGAATTTCGTGCAGGACTGTTTCGCGAAGCAATCGAAGCGATGCTCAGCGACGACCTAGAGACCGGCAAGCTGCTGCTACGCGACTACGTCAATGCCACGGTGGGGTTTGAGGCCTTGGCGCAAGACATGGACAAGGACCCCAAGAGCCTGATGCGAATGCTCAGCGCCAAGGGCAATCCGCGCGCGGATAATCTGCTGGCGATGGTGTCGCGGTTGAAGCAGCGCGAAGGGATGGCGTTTTCGATGGTGCAGGACGTAGAACACCGTGTTTAGGCTTTCCTAGATGCCATCAAACCAAGAGGTTTTGATTTGGATTTTTTCGATCATTTCAGTTTCCACACCTAGCCGGTTTTCCTTCAGGAGATCGCACAGGCGGTCGCCGTCGATAAGGTCGATAGCGATTGCGCCGTCACGCGTCGCTTCATCTGAAGCCTGACTGGTGAAATGCCCTGTGGTGATAAACAGCCCCTTATCGGCGCGGCCTTGCAGAGCGCCTCGGAAATCGCGGATTTCCTTAGAGCCCACGCTTCCCTTCCAGCGTTTGCACTGAAAGTAAACCTGGAACGAAACAAGGTTCACACGAAGAACCCCAACCCCGTCAATGCCCCCATCACCAGACTTGCCGCGCACCTCCACCTTTGTGAATCCAGCCTCGCGCAAAAGCCGCTGTGCTAGGCGTTCAAATGCGGCGGGGTCCATCTTGCCAAGGACAGACAGCAACGCCGATTTCCAATCCTCTTCATCATCGGGACCGTCCTCGGCCAGCATCTCAATCTCACTGGCTTGGCTAGATTTGGCCCCTTTGGCCGCAAGCCGTTTGAGGCGGGCGCGTTCACGCTCTTCCAAAGCTACCTGATCATAAATCGCGCGTGTTTCTTCAACGCTGGTGATTGCGGAACCGCCTTCGGTCAGGGCCCAGACCCCCCTAGAGGAGTTGTTTAGGGCCTTTCCGCGTTTGAGATACGTGCGTGCCCAAGCGAGATAATAATTCACGCGTGTACGGTTTTCATCGCGTGGCATGGTGAAGGCCTGTTCGACCTCGGTCACGCCTTCCAGCTCGATCACCTTCTCATCAAGCTCCTGAATAGTCGCAGAGCCACCGAGGTCCTTTAGCGCCTCAACGGTAACGAGCATCATCCCCGCAAGGTCTGGCAGAGTCTCTGCATCAATTTCAAAGCGTCGCGACATTCAATTTCCTTTCTGCCAGCCGACCAAGGTTCGGGCGGCGGATAAAATGCTATTTCGGGATCGCATCAGCAGTCGCGCTTCGACATCGTCCCAAGGTACCATCTTGCGCAGCGCGGCGCATTGGCTGGCGTTTTTGTGGGGCGCTGAAACAACAGCCTCGAAGGCGTGTTCTAGCGTGTCGTTGGGAACTTCGACCGCCTCGGTCAACCAAAACAGCATTGGTGCACATTGGATGTGGTTGTAAATATACCGTGCATCGCGGGGCTGACCGGTTAGGCGGCCATAAGCACCGGGGCCGTCGTATTCGGCGAGCCATCCGAGCCAGTGTTCCTTTTGGCTACCATACCACGCATTGCCGAAGCCCACGCCTTCCTGCAGCGCCTGTTCGAGCTGTTTGTGCTTTGGCGTGTCAGCGTCTAGCCGTTTGATCTTTCGCCGCAATTGCCGCGCATTCATTACGCTTTGTGCCGCCATGCTAAATCGCGCTTTCGAGCAGTTTGATTTCGTCGTCGATTAGGTCGAACAGGGCGTAGTCTTGAATGTCATTGAGAACTGACATAGTCACTTGCCCACTATTTTGCCCAATCTATCAAAATATTGCTCCACCATCTCAATTTCCGCGCCTGACAAGCCGTAGAGGCTGAAAACGTCACGCTCATTTTCATCATCCAATTCCTTGAATTTTTCAGATAAATCACCATTGCTTGCCATCGCAATGAGTTGCATGGTCCGCGTCGAAATTTTTGATACCAAGTCCTCATTTCCAGCCAATTCGGGCAATGGAAATGTCTTAAGATCATTCACGAGAATTTTGGGGAATGCGCCTTTCGTTGCTTTAGGAGATGAATTGAAATGGAAAAAGCTAGCAACTTTGGAGTTCAAGATCGCAAGTAGCACATGCCGATCAAACTCCTGATCATTCTCAACCAAGATATTGATGAGCGCAGGATCGTTGTACAGCTCTTCCTGAGTGTATGCCGCAAAAACTCTTGGGTTTGTGATCTCTCGAACCAAAATCCGTGGTTTTTGAAAAAACTCTGGTTGCCTTGGGTTCGCGAGTTTCGAGGAATACTCCACATACTCTCGCTGGTTCCACTTGACGGAAAACCGAGTTACGTCTTCACCTTTAAGCCAAGGAGAATTGGTGCTTGTCGCATTCTCTGAATGATAAACTCGATTCTTGATTACTTCTTCGGATTGACCTCGGTATTTGTCATAGGCAATCAGGCCCTGGGAAATCAACGGGAAGCGATCCTTGAGCTGTTGACCAACGTTTCGGATCTTCGAAACGGCGCTCATAACCTTTGCATCCAGTCGAAACACGAGGCCCCAGTTCCCGATATTTTCTGAAAGAACGTTGACGGGTGCGTTTTCAATCGGTTGCAATAGGTAGGAGGAAACATCTTTGCTTTGCCCGGTTCGTCGAAAATTTACACCTTCCGATCCAACACGACGGCGACCGTGAATTATGACATTGTGTACAACGATTCCGTCAAAAACTGTGAAGCCTGTAAGGTCATCAATGTGTAGGTCTTTCCAATCGTGAAGAAGCTGCTCCCGATAACTCTTTGCAAAAAAGTTGAACAGAATCGTGTTTGGAATGATCTGGCAGGTATGTCCTTCTAACTTAGCAATTCGCGATGCCAAGTTTATGAAAAGATAGTATATTTCATAATCAGGCACCTTTCCTAAGGCACTAATTATGTGGGTACGCATAGGTTCTTGAATCGATACCCCGTAAGGCGGGTTTGCAATCACCACATCGAACCCGATGTACTTGCCCTTATCATCAAGCACCTCAGGAAATTCAAACCGCCACTCTAGAGCGCCCAGAAAAGTTTTCCGTTGAAGTAGCTTCTCGCGGTCACCCTCAAGTCGTTGAATGCGTTCTCGGGTTACCTTCAGTTTCGCCTCAATTTTCTTGTTTTGCTCTTCATCTAAGAAGAGGTCGTCCTGAGCTTCTTTTGCACGCAGTCCAGCAATTTCGGCATCAATCTGCTTAGTAATTCGTCCCAGTTCCTCCTCATGGAACTGGGTTTTGACACTGTCGATTTTTGCTTGAAGTTGGCGCTTAACGTCTTTGCTTTTTGATCTTTTATAGTCTCTCACTAGTTTCCGATACTCAGACACCGTGAGTTTTGCCTTCTTGAAGGCTTCAGACAGGTTTTGATCTAGTGTGAACCGCGACAGGAGTGAGTTGCCACATTTGATGTTGATGTCAATGTTTGGCAGCGTTTCGAGTTGAGAGTCTTGGCCGTCCCGATAATAAGCGCTCTTAAGAAGTTCGATCCATAGTCTAAGCTGGCAAATACGCACCGAATTTGAGTTGATATCCACACCAAACAAGCAGTTCTCGATCAGCTTTTGCTTCTCGTGAAAAAGGGTTTGCTGAACCTGCTGAAGGCGCTTCGGCACTTTGGTGCCGTGCACTTGATAGGCGAAGACCTCGTCTGTGTCCGCATTCACAACTATTAGTTCATCGTTGTCCACCTCGACGACATAGTCAGACAACCGGTTGCCTTCTGCATCGGCCAAGATGCCAAGTCTAGACTTGAGCGCAATCAGTTCATTGAGACATGAAACAAGGAAGTGACCCGATCCAACCGCAGGATCACAGATCTTCAGATTGTCGATCACTGCGTTATGACGTAGTGTTGCTGACTTGGATCGATCATCGGAAATGTTGTTTCGGAGATCTTCCGTGTCGGTGAGCGTCCAGCTTGGGTTTTCCTTTTGAAAGGCTTCAAGGACGGTTTTCTCGATCACCTTTCGCGCCATGTACATCGTAACGAAGCCTGGCGTGAATATCGCGCCTTCTTTGTATCCATTGATTTTTTCAAAGATCAAACCAAGTACGGCAGCGTTGATTATGGTCTTGCTTTCCTCCTGAACAACCCCATTGCCAACGGTTCCGAAGTCATATGCATCAAGAAAATCAAAGATATAGGCCAAGGTTCCTTTCCTTCCTGAGGCGCGTCGGCCAGTCGCGTCACGAAGGACGGTTCGGCTGAACAGTGGTGCGTCCAGTCCGTTAGTCAGGTCACTTATTCTGAAAGATTTCTCCAATTTGGTGCGTTCGAAAAGAGAACTGTTGAGGTAAGGCACCTTTTCGTATTTTGCCGTTATATGGGGGTCCCGTTCAGACGGCGCAAAAGCAAGTACCTTGAAGAACAGATCCGACAGATCATCAAAGTCGGCGACCATTGAAGTCGATAGAAACTTGTACGACGGGTCTTGACCGTGGAACTTGAAGATTTGGGCTTCTAGTAGCTTCAAGAAGAGCAGACGGTTGACCCATGTAAGGCATAGTTCCAAGGCGATATTGAACTCGCGTTCATCATTCGATGAACCGTAGGTCTGAATCATTGTCGGATCATTGAAGTCGTCTTGATACCTTATTTGGCTGATTGCATTTTCCAAAAGTGAGCCAGGATTTCGCTTGGACGCTTCGAGGCGGCCGATCACACGCTTTGCGCCTTCCTTTCTTTCTTCCAGCCCGATGAGATGAAGCAGCTCATCATAAAAGGCTTTGTTCAGGCTGTTACTATCGTTCGACAGTTCTTTAGCGATCAAGCCATGAGGGCTGAGCAGCTTGAATAGTTTGACGAACGCTTTGTCGTCGGCACCATTCTTGAGTTTCGTTTTGTAGCTCCTCAAGTCAATGTGGACTGCCTTGAGTTCGGCTTCGTTGGCAGCGATGAATTTCGCAGCTATCTCTTTGTAAAAGAAATCGGTGGTGCTATCGGACTTCTTACCTGCGGCCCAGTCTTGGAAATCCTTTCTCAAAACCTTGTTTTGATAAAATGTTCTCTCAAAATCAGATGCTTGGAAGACATACATCTCGAATTCTGTGCAGATTACAACGTGACGAATATCTGTATTGCCTGCGTGCCGCTCCCGAAAGAAGTATAGAATGAGTTCGTGCAACGCCTTACGATTGATATCATCTTGCCGGATCATGTCAGCTTTGTTGAGTTCGCGCTTGGCCTCAAACAAGACTGCGGCGGGACTGCCCTTGCCGCCAGTCCGAATAACGAAGTCGATATCACCATATTGTTCAATCGTATGCGACGGTTGGTAAGTTGGCTTGAGTAGTCCCATGAAGTGGGTCTTGAGGTTTTCTTCAGTTTCCTTGCTGTCAATGTGACCCAGATAGAACTCCAAATCGCGCCCGAACTGCTCTACGTCCGTCCGAGCTGGTCGGTGCGCTTTCAACGCTGGAGAAAGTTTCTCAGAAATGGTTTGGGTTACTAACTTCATTCAAATGCTCACTAGTTGTCAAAAATGCTAAGCTCTTGCCGCCGATGCTTCATCAAAATCCGCAGGAATTTCTGTCCGATTAGGATGGCCATCGGGCCTAGGACGACCAGCGCGAGGTAAAGGGACCGCGCGATGTCCCAATCCGGTTGGCCCGATGTTGCAATCATTCCCGTGCCGCCGACCAGCAGAGATATCGCGCCGGCTACGCCGATCTGGCGGGCGAAGGTGAACACTTCTTGGTCGCAAGAGTCCAAGTCTGACTTTAAGGATTTAGGTGGTTGAGTCGTGTCGGTCATAGCGGTTCTCATGCTTAAAGCGTGTCAAAGTAATGGCTGGCCACCTGTGCCGGTGTTTCGCCGGTTTGCGCAGATTGCGCGGCGACAAAGCCGATGATTTTGGCAAGCTTGTCGATAGGAAGGTTCGTTCCCCGCCCGTAAGCTTCTGATAAGACGGCGATGGCGCAGGCCTCAGCCAGTTCAGGATCGTCGCTCTTATGGACCTTGCCGCGCCCGGTCAGCAGCCATTCAAGGGTTACGCCGAACCCCTCGCTTATCTTGACGGCCGCTAGGGCCGGAAGTTCGCGCTTTTCTTGCTCGTAATACTTGTAAGTCCGATCTGACACATCGATGGCCGCAGCCATGACCGGCTGGGTCAGATCGTTTTTCTTGCGAATTTCTCGTAGGCGAAGGCCTATTCCGGACAAGTTTGTTGACAAGGTGCACCTTAGGTTACTACAAGTGCATAAAGCTGCACTTGTAGCGAGTTGTGAGCAATTCTGTTCACTCTTGCAGTGTTTTCAACCGAATTTCAACGTAAAGGTGAGCTGTGACCAAACCTCTCGAAACACCAAAGGAGCTGGCCGAGCGAGTAGGTCTGCCCGTGACCAACATCCGATATCTGATCCGCGAGGATATGCTGGACCATATTTACACGGCGCCAGGGCAGCGTAACCCCAAAATTCCAAGCGGCGCTTGGGAGAAGTATGTGTCTCAGTTCACGGTCAAAGCGCAAATGGGTGCGTTGCGCAAAGCGGGTGAAGAAACGGGGGCGGACAAATGACGCGCCACACTCCTATGATGGCCAGCGAGACCACCGCAGCCCGCTTGCTCGATCTGCGCACGAACGAGTTCAAAGCTTTGGTCGATAAAGGTCACTTGCCGCAGGGGCATGAAATTGCGCCCGGAGTTGTTCGTTGGGATACTGAGACGCTAAAGCGAATTTCAGGTGGGGATGTGACAGGATTATGGGATCAAATTCAGTGGTAGGCCGACGCAAGAAATACCTTTGGCAGCATCCGTCTGGCCGTTGCTATGTGCGCAAGAGTATCAACGGCAAGATGTTCTATTTGGGGCGGATCACGGCGGGGGAGGGCACGGCAGAGTTCGACCAGCAATACTGGGAGATTGTCAGCGGGAAGAAAGCGGTCTCCAAGACATCATGGGGTGCTTTGATTGATGCCCTGCGTGAGACCGACAAATGGAGAGACTTTTCGCCGCGCTACCGGCGCGACCTCGAAAAAGTCTTTGAGTATTTGACCGAAAAGATTGGGCGCGCTGACGTGGCCCGACTGACGCAAGCGGACATCTATGAGGCCATGGAAAAGAACCGGCATCGCGTGCGGTTCGCGAACTATATCCCGACCGCGATCAGCATGTTGTCCAAAATTGCGATCCGCAAACGCTGGCGCAACGACAATCCCGCGATTGATATCGAGCCGTTGAAGGTTCCGAAGGACCGCAAAAAACCGCATTTGCCGTGGACCGACTGGGCGGTTGAAAAGATGCGGGAAGAGGGTGAGCCATTGCCTCGCCTGATTTTTGAGATTGGTGTGGGGAGTGTACAGCGCCCCGGTGACTGGGTGGACTTCCAGTGGGGCGACTATGACGGCGACACCCTCAAGCTGCGCCAGAACAAGACAGATACCGTTCTTTCACTGCCCTGCACGATTGCGCTCAAGGCTGCACTGGACGGAGCGAAGGCCGATCTGGGAGTCGCGCCTCACCCATCGCGCCACATCCTGACGCGGGCTGATGGTTCGAAGATGGATTATCACGCGATGGCACGTGTGATGGTTCGAGAGCGAAAACGGTTGGGCCTGATGGCCTATGACCAACACGCGCTGCGCTATCGCGGCGTGATGGAATTGGCGTGGGCGGGCTGCACGGACGATGAAATCGCCAGCTACAGCGGCCACACTTCCAAAGAGATGATCATCAAATATGCGGGTGAAGCCCGTCAGATCATGCGCGCGCGACAGGCAGCAGCAAAGCGCAAATGATCCAGAACAGAACAAGCACAGAACAAGAAACTGATACCCGAGGTGATACCAAATGAGCAGAAAAATTCATAACCCATTGATTTTAATGGAGGCGAGTACCGGAATCGAACCGGTGTACACGGATTTGCAATCCGCTGCGTCACCACTCCGCCAACTCGCCTCACGTGGTGGTTAGCGCGGTTTATACGATGAGTTCGGGGTTCGCAAGACGGCAAATGCTGTCTTTCTCATGTTGCCCTTTGTAGGTGAGCGTGGCTATAAGGGGCGTAACTCCGTATGTCCCAAAGAGTTCAGATCATGCCAAATTTCACACAACTGCGCACTACAATGGTCGACACGCAAGTGCGCCCTTCTGATGTGACCAAATTCCCGATCATCCAATCCATGCTGACCGTCCCGCGTGAGGCCTTTGTGCCTGCGGACAAACGCAGCGCGGCTTATGTGGGCGAGCATCTGGATCTCGGTCATGGTCGCGTGGTGCTTGATCCGCGCGTGTTGGCAAAGATGCTGGACGATCTCGATATCCAATCCGACGAGCTTGTGCTCGATATCGGGGCGGGACTCGGGTATTCTTCTGCGGTGATGTCGCACATGGCCGAGGCTGTGATCGCGGTCGAGGAAGATGCCGAGATGGCGGCAGCTGCGGCGAAAAACCTCATGGAAGCCGGCGTCGACAACGTCGTAGTCGAAACGGCAGCTTTGGCGGAAGGTGCGCCTCAACACGGGCCTTATGATGTGGTGATTTTGCAAGGTGGAGTGGAAAACCTACCTGACGCGATTCTGTCACAGGTTAAGTCTGGTGGGCGTATCGTATGTATTTTTATTGAAGGTGCCCTTGGCATCGTGAAAATGGGTTACAATATAGACGGGGAAATCAACTGGCGTGCGTCGTTTAATGCGACTGCTCCGGTGCTCCCTGGTTTCGAGGCAGAAAAAGCTTTTGCGCTTTGAGCGATGATCCGGTCGGTTCCGGTGCGCGAGCGTCAGGCGAGGTCAGATCAATGAAGATGAAAAACACACTTAAATCCCGAGCATTTGCAGCTGTTATGGCTGTGGGGCTTGGAATGAGCGCTCCTCTCGCGGCTGCGGCTGAATCTTTGGGTGATGCGCTTGCCGCAGCCTATAAACATTCAGGGCTGTTGGAGCAGAACCGCGCCACATTGCGAGCCACGGACGAAGGCGTTGCTACGGCCCTGTCAGCCCTGCGTCCGACGATTGGCTATAGTGCGGGGTCTGATTACAATTTCACCACCAAAGATTGGGTGTCTCAGCTTGGCTTCAACGCCACCATGACGCTTTATACCTTTGGTAAAAACAAAGTTTCGCTCGATATCGCCAAAGAAACCGTTCTGGCGACCCGCGCCTCCTTGGTGAACGTGGAGCAAGAGGTGCTTGCTGCCGCGGTCGACACCTACATGAACGTGCGCGAGCAAGAGGCTTTGGTCAATTTGCGCAATAGCGCCGTGCGTTTGGCGACGCAAAACCTGCGCGCGACCCGTGACCGGTTCGAAGTGGGGGAAGTGACCCGCACGCAGGTGTCGCAATTCGAGGCGCAACTGGCCTCCGTGCGCGCTCAACTGGCCTCCGCACAAGGCTCACTCGCCGCCGCTCGTGAAGCCTATAAAAACCAGATGGGCCATTATCCGCAAAACCTGTCCAGCCCGCCCAAGGTGAAACTGCCCGTGACCTCTGCGGATGCAGCCGTACGTTTGGCGCAGCGCACCCATCCCGGGATCAAAGCCTTGCAGCACCAAGTGGCTGCGGCGGATCTGGCGGTCGATGGCGCTGAGCGCAACCTGTTCCCCGAAATTTCGGCCTCCGCAAGCATCGGAGCGAGCGACGCCACCAGTGGCGTGAGCAAAACCTTCGGGGTCAAAGCGCAGGGTGTGATCTATTCGGGCGGCGCCATGTCGTCGGCCATTCGCAAAGCGATCGCACAACGGGATAAATCGCGGGCCGAACTGTTGACGGCGACACGCGATGTCGAGCAGGGCGTTCGCTCGAATTGGGCAATGCTGTCGGTTCTGTCCGCGTCACTGAATGCCTCGCAATCCTTTGTCCGCGCCCAACGCGTTGCTTATAACGGGGTGAAGGAAGAGGCCGATCTGGGCGCATCCACCGCGCTTGACGTTCTTGACGCAGAGCAGGATCTGCTCGATGCGCAGGTCTCCGCCATTCAGGCGCAAATCGCCGCAGAAACCCAATCCTACAAAGTGCTGCAATCGATGGGTCTTTTGACGGTTGAGAACCTGAACCTCAACGTGCCTGTCTACGATCCCGCTGCCTATTATAACGCAGTCAAAGATGGCCCGACGACCTATGTGAGCCCAGAGGGCGCAAAGTTGGACCGTGTTCTTGAGGCGCTTGGCCGCAAGTAATCCTGAAACGGCGCCCCCGCCGTGCGAAGAAAGCAAGTTGTTGTGTCGACGGGGGAAGGCCGCTACCATCTGAGGTGGTAGGCTGTGGGAGTCGCGTGGGGAAACGTATGTCTGATCCGATGACGAATATGAAAGGGGACGAAGATGTTCTTGCATCCATTCGCCGTCTCGTCGTGGATAGCCGCGCTGCGCGTGACCGCATGACAAATGGCCATCCATCGGCGGCCAACGCCGCACCGAAAGCGAGTGAGGCGAACGGGACATCCGGTGCGCCTGAGTTGCTTCTTTTGACCACCGATTTTCTCGTTGAGAAACCTGACAACACGCCAAGTGACGTCGAGGGTAATCCTCCTTTGATCTTGGGGCCGGATTTGGCCGTTGTGAAAACGGACGAGCCCGAGGTCGCAGAGCAAGAGGACGCGCCCGCTGAGGCGACGAATGCTTGGCACGCCCAACTCGACGACACCCCGGACGGGGATGCGGCAAAACATGCCGCCAAGTTGAACCTTGAACAACGCATTGCCGAACTTGAGGCGGCGATCGGCTCTGTCGAGGAAGAATGGGAACCTGATGGTTCCGAGTCCCTTGAGGGGGAAACGCCGCAGGGATTGCCGCGCGGATTTGCCGATATCGTGTTGAGTATGCGGGCCAAAACGGAGCAGACGTCAGACCCAGATGAGGCGACTGATGCGGAGATGGATGCCCTCGATGTGGCGGAGCCAAGCGAAGCGGCGTCTGACGTTGTCGAACCAGCCCCCTCAGACGCCATTGAAGAGACCGCCGAAGTCGTGGAGGCATCTGTTGATGTGCTTGAGGACACTCTCGACGCCGAGACTCTGGCCGATCTGACCGATGATCTTTACGTGTTTGACGGGGATGACGCCGAAGACGTCTCGTTTGATGAGCCGCAAAACGACGAGGAGCAGGCCCATTTCTCCGACGACGAAGAGGTGCTCGACGAGCACATGCTCCGCGCTCTTGTGGCTGACGTGTTGAACGAAGAGTTGCGCGGACAGTTGGGAGAGCGCATGACGCGCAATATCCGCCGCCTTGTGCGCCGCGAAGTGCAACGCGCCTTGTCTGTGCGCGACCTTCAGTAACGCCTAAAATTCAATTTCTTGTGCGATGGTGAGCAGGGCCTCTAGGTCCATGTGCCGCTCCATATGTGCCGCGAGCGCATCAAGCGCCACCTCAACACCGCCCTCGAAATCGCCAAGCCCCCCCGTGATGCCAAACCGTGCCAGATAAGACGCGCGAAAGGCATCGGCGGCGAAGAGCCCGTGCAGGTAGCATCCCATAACGCGGCCATCGGCACTTGCCGCTCCATCGCGGTCGCCCGCTATGTCGAGCCATGCGCGGGCGCAGTCGGGGCCTGTGGTGCGCCCGATGTGGATTTCATAGGCCTGCACTTCAGTGCCACTGGCCAGATCCCGTGCGGTGACTTCGGTGACGCGTTTTTCGGGCGTCATGTCTGTCTCAATGTCCAACAGGCCCAAGCCTGCGTGACGTCCTGCGTGGCCCTCAATGCCATCAGGGTCGTTGATCCATTGCCCAAGCATCTGATAGCCGCCGCAGATGCCCAAGACATGCCCGCCACGGCGCACGTGGGCGGCGATGTCGATATCCCACCCTTGGGCCCGCAAATAAACCAGGTCGCCGATGGTTGATTTCGTGCCGGGGAGGATCACCAGATCGGCATCAGCGGGCAGGGGGCGGCCCGCCTCGACGATCTCGACCGTGACATCTGCCTCGGCGGCGAGCGGGTCGAGGTCGTCGAAATTGGCAATGCGCGACAGGCGCGGAACGACGATCTTCACCCGTCCTGTGCCGCGCGATGTAATGTCCATGACGTCCTCGGCTGGTAGGCGGTGCGCCAGATCGAACCACGGGATCGTGCCCAAGTTAGTCCAGCCCGTCAGATCCGCAATCGCGCGCGCGCCCTCGTCAAACAGGCTGGCATCACCGCGAAACTTGTTGACGGCAAACCCTTTGATCCGAGCGCGGTCGACCTCGGGCAAAACGGTATGGGTGCCGACGATCTGGGCAATGACGCCGCCCCGATCTATGTCGCCCACCAATACCACGGGCACGCCCGCTTCCTCGGCAAAGCCCATGTTGGCAATGTCGCCCGTGCGCAGATTGATCTCGGCGGGGCTGCCCGCGCCCTCGATCACCACAATATCGGCGCTCTGGGCAAGGCGGTGAAAGCTCTCCATGACGGCGGGCAGGAGCGTCGCTTTGGTCTTGCCGTAATCGCGGGCCTTCATCGTTGCAACCCGTTTGCCGTGAACCACGACCTGTGCGCCCACATCCGTTTCGGGCTTGAGCAAGACAGGGTTCATATCGGTGTGCGGGGCGCGGCCACAGGCGCGGGCCTGAAGCGCTTGGGCGCGGCCTATTTCGCCGCCGTCCGTTGTCACAGCGGCATTGTTCGACATGTTTTGGGGTTTGAACGGCGCGACGGACAGACCGCGCTGTGTCAAGGCACGCGCAATACCCGCAACGAGCATGGACTTGCCCACGTTCGAGCCTGCCCCTTGGATCATGATCGCTTTTGCCACGCGGGTCTCTCCCTCACTTTGGCGGTAGGAATATGGGGTGGGGCCGCAAGAGGGAAGGGGTTAGTCGTCCTCGGGGCCGCGCCGTTTCACATCTGCCACGGGCGTGCCGTCAAAGTGGTAGTAGACGTTGCTGCCCGACATATCCGCCATGAAATCCAGACCGGGGTAAAAGGCGCGCTCCTTCGGATTGCGCGATCCCACTTCGAGCAGGACCACGTCTTCGTCGGTGTTGTTTTGAATGCAGTGGCCGATTTCCTCGCCCGCTCTGAACCCGACACTATCACCCGGAGACAGCGCCTCGGTGGTGTCGCCGTGCACCAAGGTCGGATGTCCCTCCAAGACATAGACAAACTCGTCTTCTGTCTCGTGCCAATGGGGCAGGGCGGACCATGTGTCGGGTTTGAGCCGTGTCAGGTTCACGCCAAACTGTGTGAGGTCAGCCGCATCGCCAAGGGCGCGTTTTTCGCGGGCTTTGGTGTGTTGGTGGTGGGGCGGGGGGTAGAGCGTGCCGATTTTGACGGGCACTGCGGTCGCTTCGATTTTCTTTGCCATATCGCGCCTCCTATGAGGCACAGGCTACGAGACGGCGCAGGTCTGTGGCAACCCAAAGACCCAAGCGTCAGACACAAAAAGACGCGCCAGCGAGCAGCTAGGCGCGTCTATTCTGAGCAAGAAACAGCAGCGTTTCACACGTCGTTGTAAATAGGAGCCTTATGCAGCTTCCATTTGCTGTGCGTTGCGACGTTCACTTTCTTCGCGTGACAGAGCCACAGAAGTCCGAACGCCCTTGGACACAAATTCCATCAGTCCGGAGACGACACGTTCGTTCGGGTCGATTCCAGCACAGGACAGAACTTCGCGGCCATCCCGAGAGCGCGCCCAGCGGGCGATCTGTTCGGGGCCGTTGCCGTACTTCTTGTCATCGGCAATAGCGTCATCGAGAGCAGCGAGAACAACCGCCGCGAAGAGTTTCCGCGAGCGTTGGCCTTGCTCGTAATTGAACGCGGTGCCGTCAACAAAATCAGCCATGTGATGTCCTTGTTTTATTGGTCTTGTGGTGCAGACGTGAGGGGCGTTATGACAGGTCCGCAGTGATTCGGATACACCACAGATGCATATCACCTATGCGTTTGCGACATATGTACGGGCCAGACGCCTCTATATTGCGCGGCTTGCACCACGCCCATGGGCCATATATAGGTCGCGCTAAAGTTCCTTCAATCTTTTACCTCAGGTTTTGCCAATGCCCAAAATTAACGGTAACGAAATTCGTCCCGGAAACGTCCTTGAACATGACGGCGGCCTTTGGTCGGCGGTTAAGGTCGATCACGTCAAACCCGGCAAGGGCGGTGCTTTTGCTCAGGTCGAGCTCAAGAACCTGCGTGACGGTCGCAAACTCAACGAACGTTTCCGTTCTGCCGACAAAGTCGAGCGCGTGCGCTTGGAGCAAAAAGATCAACAATTTCTGTTCGAAACCGACGGAATGTTGACGTTCATGGATAATGAAACCTTCGAGCAGGTCGAGCTTTCCGCCGATCTCTTGGGTGATCGCCGTCCATTTTTGCAAGACGGAATGATCGTCACAATCGAGTATTACGAGGAAGAAGCGCTCAACGTGTCCCTGCCGCAAAAGGTGACATGCAAGATCGTCGAGACCGAACCAGTGGTGAAAGGCCAAACCGCCGCTAACTCGTTCAAGCCTGCGGTTCTGGACAATGGCGTCAAAGTCATGGTGCCGCCCTTCGTTGGTCAGGACGAGATGATCGTCGTGAATACCGAAACGATGGAATATTCCGAACGCGCCTAACTTGGTGTGATCACAACTAATTGAAAGCCGCCCGCGTGTTCGGGCGGCTTTTTTTATGCGGTGACGGTGGCCGAGGCGGCGGTGAGCGGCCCTGTGGCGCGGTCAAACCGCAGATAGGCGATGGCGCGCCCGTTGGATTGTGTAAACAGCGTTCCCGCCTCTTTGCCGCTCTCAGTGAGGAGCGGCGTGCCAACAGGAGCGCTGCCCTCAATCGCAACCGAGGCCAGACCTTTGCGCAATTCGGTCTTGTGCTTCATCCGTGCGGTGACTTCCTGACCGACGTAACAGCCCTTTTTGAAATCCACACCGTGCAGTCGCTCAAACCCGGCCTCAAGGATATAGGTGTCGGGAGTTAGCTCGATACCCGTCTCAGGTATGCAATGCGCCACGCGGATCGCGTCCCAATCGACATCTTCGCTCGGGCGTCCATCATAGGCCCGCCAGCCCAGATCAGGGTGACGCGGGTCGGCAAAGGCGCCTTCGGGGATGGGCCCTACACCGCGTGACACTGTGCGATCCGTGAGGGTCAGCGTTACTTCGGAGCGCAGTTTATACATGGTGAGGCGTTTGGTCAGGGCCTCGGCCTCGGAGGCCGCGACATCCAACAGCACGTTGTCGCCTTCCGCTACGAGAAAGAAATCGACGATGAACTTACCCTGCGGCGTCAATATCGCCGTGTAGACCGCGCCATGATCAATGCCGTCCAAGTCATTGGTGGTCAGTCCTTGCAAAAACTTGCGGGTGTCGGAGCCGGTGAGGGCGATGATGCTGCGCTCGGTCATGTGCATTCCTTTGGAGGTTCATGCATATATAGGGCGCGGCAGGGTCAAGTTGAAGCACTGCCTGCGCGGTAGGGCTTTTGCGTTTCAATCGGGTTGTGAAACCCGTTAGGTTTGGCGGGAGTTTTGAAAGCGAGAGCGATATGCGTGCCCCGATTTCCATTGTGATCCCGACCTTGAATGCCGCCCCTCAACTGGCCGAAACATTGGCGCGGGTGATGGAAGGTGTCGATGCGGGCGTGGTGCGCGAGTTGATCGTGTCGGACGGTGGATCGACCGACGACATTGCTCGTCTGGCCGACACGGTTGGTGCCGAATGGGTCGAGGGACCTGCGGGGCGTGGCGGTCAACTGGCACGTGGGGCCGAGGCGGCGCAGGGTGCATGGCTGTTGTTCCTGCACGCCGATACGTGGCTACCCGAGGGGTGGAGCGATGATGCCTTGGCGCATCTGGCGCACCCCGACCGCGCTTTGGTGTTCTCGCTGTCGTTTCGCGGAGGCGGTGCAATGGCGCGGATCACAGGCGGCTGGGCGAACCTGCGCACGCGCCTGTTTGGTCTGCCCTATGGCGATCAGGCCTTGCTCATCTCGCGCGCACTCTATGACGAGATCGGCGGTTTTTCTGACATCCCCCTGATGGAGGACGTTGATTTGGCCCGACGGTTGGGACGGGGGCGGATCACTCTGAGCGGTCGCGCCGTCCAAACAGACCCATCACGCTACCAAGAGCGCGGCTGGCTGTCCCAAGGAGGCCGGAACCTTTGGCGGCTTCTTCGGTATTTTGCCGGGGCCGATCCGAGGGAACTGGCACGCTCTTACCGTCGGTGATGGTTTTGCCATCCGAATATTGCAGGCGATACAGATCGGCATAGAGCCCGCCACGAGCCAAAAGCTCGTCATGGGTGCCCTGATCCACCACTTCGCCTTTGTCCATCACCACGATCTTGTCAGCGTTGCGGATGGTCGACAGGCGGTGCGCGATGACAAGTGTGGTGCGGCTCTTGGAGAGATCCTCAAGCGCCTCTTGCACGATCTTTTCCGATTGCGCGTCGAGAGCGGAGGTCGCCTCGTCAAGCAGGAGGATCGGACGGTTGCGCAGCACCGCGCGGGCGATTGCCACACGTTGGCGTTGTCCGCCCGAGAGGGCCGAACCGCGCGAGCCTGCATTGGTGTCCACACCCGCCTCAAGATTGTCGAGGAAGGCATCGACATGGGCGGCTTTGAGGGCTGCCTCCAGTTCGGCATCGCTGACCTTCGCGCCCATCAGCACGTTGTCACGGATACTTTCGTCAAAGAGCAGTGCATCTTGTGACACAACGGAGAACAGGTTGCGCAGTTCCTTGAGATCAAGCTGATCGGTTGGAGTGCCGCCAATGGAAATCGTCCCGTTTTGAGGGTCGGCCAAGCGGGCCAGAAGGTGAAACGTCGTTGATTTCCCCGCGCCAGATGCGCCGACAAGGGCGGTGGTCTGTCCCGCTTTGGCGACAAAGGAGGTGCCCTTGAGAACGGGGGTGTCTGTGTAGGAGAAGTCTACCGCGTCGAACACAATGTCAGCTTCGCGCGGAGGAACGGCCAAGCGTTTCGGCGCAGGTGGCGAGACAATGCTTGGTTTTTCTTGAAAGATGCTATGCACCCGCACCATGGAGGCGATTGCGGTCTGCCATTGGCCCGATACGTTGCCAAGGCGGCGTGCGGGATCAACCAACATGCCCACTGCCGTGAAAAACGCCATGAATTCACCGACAGTTTTCTCGCCAGAAATAATTTCCATCCCGCCGAAATACAAAACAGCGGCGAAACCGATGCCAGCGACAAAGTCGATCAGCGACGGAATCGCCGATTGACCGCGTGCGGCGCGGATTTCTTCGCGGGTATATCCCCCGATAGCTTTTTTGAAACGGTCCGTCTCACGGGTCTCGGTTCCTGATAGTTTGATAGATGTAGTGCCGTGGTAGACTTCATCGAGGCGGTTGGAGACAAAACTCGACGCCTCCCGCGCCGATGTGGAATTTCTGCGAACCAGTTTTTGCAAGGTGCGGATGGGCAGGGCGATGAAGGGCAGCGCCATGAGTGCGAGTAGGGTCCATCCCCAATCCATTGAGAAAGCCACCACTAGCAAGGAGATAACACCAATTACATCGCGCACGAGGCTGCGCAGAATATTGCCCCATTGGTCGGAGGCCGCTTGGCAGTCGCCGCGCGTCCGCTCGAGCAGAACGCCGGGGGGGTATTTGTGGAAAAACGCGCCGTCGAGCGTCAGCACATGGGCCAGTAGATCTGACTGGAGATGGGCTGCGGATTTGACCCGCACCATCGTCATTAACACGCGGTTGGCGTAGCCCGATACAGCGCGAATGGCGAATACACCGAGAATAGCCATGGCCGTCCAGCCAATGCGACTGCTGTCAGATGCCACAAGCACGTCGTCGAACATCGGCTTGATGAGGTAGCTGATCAGGCCAAGCATAGCCCCCTCAACCACCATAAAGAAAAGGGCGGCAATGAGCTTTTTTGACTGTGGGCGCAGGTAGTTGCCAAAGAACCAGCGCAGCAAGTCTCCAGATTGGTTGTGTGGCGTGTCGGCTTCAGCACTCATGGAAACTCCGTCGCGGGTTTGGCGCAAATGCTGCGCGTCCGTTGGATGGGTTTACAGTTTCGCGGGGCGTGCATCAAGCGTTGCTATTGTGCCGTCTCGTCACCTTTGTGTGGCCCGACTTTGTCGCCACGGTTGCACGTCGCGCATTGCGCTAGGACATTGTGATCAATTGACGGCTCCCGTTTGCGCGGCTAGGCACGTCAGGTGGCCTGTGTTTCGGCGCGGTGCCTCCCCCATTCTTTGCCACTCCAACAAAGGTCGATTTCCTATGTCGCTTGCTAACGGTCGTCACTACCTCGCTATCCCTGGTCCTTCGGTCATGCCCGATTCCGTATTGCAGGCCATGCACCGTCCCGCACCCAATATCTACACGGGCGAATTGGTCGAGATTACCCACGGGCTTGTCCCAGATCTCAAGACGATCGCAGGCACGGCGGGTCATGTGGCGATGTATATCTCCAACGGCCACGGCCTTTGGGAAGCGTCTTTGACCAATATGGTGTCGCGCGGTGATAAGGTCTTGGTCTGTGTGACTGGTAATTTTGGACACGGTTGGGCGGATGTCGCGAAGCGACTGGGCCTTGATGTCGAGATCCTCGATTTCGGCAAGCAAGCTCCCGTCGATCCCGCTCGACTTGAGGCCGCCCTGCGCGCCGATACCAAGCACGAGATCAAAGCCGTGATGTCCGTTCACGTCGATACTGCCACCTCGGTGCGCAACGACATTGCCGCCCTGCGTCGCGCGATTGACGCCGCTGGCCACCCCGCGGTGTTCGCCGTGGATTGCATCGCCTCCTTGGGCTGTGACCGCTTCGAGATGGACGCATGGGGCGTGGATGTGATGATCGCCGCGAGCCAGAAGGGCCTGATGACCCCGCCCGGCATGGGCTTCGTGTGGTTCTCGGACAAGGCCTTGGCCGAGGGCAAGGACGCTGATTTGCGCACGCCCTATTGGGATTGGACCACCCGCGCCAAACCTGTCCACCTTTATGAATACTTCGACGGCACCCCGCCAACCCAGCATATTTACGGGCTGCGCCAAGCGGTCGATATGATCATGGACGAGGGGCTTGAGAATGTGTGGAAGCGTCACGAGACGCTTGCAGGGGCCTATTGGGCTGCGATCGACCAATGGGGCTCGGACGGGGCGCTGCGGTTCAATATCGACACCCCTGCGCATCGCTCTCACGCTGTCACCACGCTCTCCTTGGGCAATGGGGATGGCACCCGTCTGCGCGAATGGCTCACCGACAATCTGGGGATCACCTTGGGGATTTCATTGGGGTTCGGTGAAATCGGATCGGACGAATCGCACAGCTATTTCCGGATCGGCCACATGGGCCATATCAACGCGCATATGGTGCTTGGCATCGTCGGTGCGATTGAAACGGCGATGAGTGCGCTCGACATCCCACACGGACTCGGCGGATCAGTTGCAGCCTCATCCTTCCTGTCACAGATCGGATCACAGGTCAGCGTGACCCCGTCCGAGGCCGCGTGTGGCTGCTGCGGTTAAGCCAGATCGCCGAGCGCCAAAGGCAGGCGTTCGGCAAACACCTCGATCTCTTCAGGACGCCCCACGGAGACGCGGAGACACCGATCAAGGGGCGCAACGCCGGGCATACGGACAAAGACGCCGCGCTGGGCCAGAGCGCCCAAAAGCGCACGGGCATAGTCGCCATCGCGTCCGCAATCCATCGTCACAAAATTGGTCGCCGAGGGCAGCGGCGTCAGCCCGTTGCCTTGCGCGATTTGTGCAAGACGGACGCGGCCCGCCGCAACGCGCTCCAGCGTCGTGCCGAGATAGGCCTGATCGCTCAACGCCGCCACAGCGCCCGCAAGGGCGATGCGATTGACGCCGAAGTGATTGCGCACCTTGTCAAAGCTCGTGGTGACATCCGCGTGCGAAATGCCGTAGCCAATGCGTGCGCCCGCCATGCCGTAGGCCTTTGAAAAAGTGCGAAAACGGATCACGCGACGGTCAGATGGATCAAGCGGCGGACGCGTTTCCTCAGGGGCAAACTCCGTGTAGGCCTCGTCAAGCACCATCAAACAGCCCTCAGGCACGGCCTCAATCATCTCTTGGACAACCTGCGCGGAATGCACCGATCCCATCGGATTGTTCGGATTGGACAAGTAGACCAGCTTCGCGCCAACGGCGCGGGCCTTTGCAATCAGCGCCATCGGGTCTTCGTGATCGCCATCATAGGCCACGGTGTGCAACTCGCCGCCATAGCCCGCGACGTGGTAGTTGAATGTCGGATACGACCCAGCCGAGGTGACGACCGCGTCGCCTTCCTCCACGTAGAGTCGCACCAAAACGCCAAGTAGCCCGTCGATGCCTTCGCCCACGGTGATGTTGGCGGGATCAATGCCATAGTGCGCGGCAAGCGCGGCCACCAAGGGCGCGTTGTCTGGGATGCCGTATTTCCAGATATTCGACAGTTCCGACTGCATGGCAGCCACGGCCACAGGCGAGGGGCCGAAGCTCAACTCATTGGCCCCAAGACGCGCGTCAAACGGCGCACCGCGGGCGGCTTCCATAGCTTCGGGGGCCACAAAGGGAATGGTGGCGGGCAGGGCGCGGGCGCGCTGTGTTTGTCTTGGATCACTCATGTCCCTGTCTTGGCGCAAACTGTTGCGCCGCGCAAGCGCCGCTGCGTCACACATGCAAAACGCAAATGGCCTTGCTAGGCTAAGCGCCGAGAACGGAGGCTCCCATGACTGACACATCCCAAGATGCCCAAGAGATCGTCACCCTTGAGGTGGCTGACCACATCGCCCACCTGACCCTGAACCGCCCTGCAAAGATGAATGCGGTTTCGGTCGAACTGGTCGATGCGCTCCTTGCTCAAGTGGAGAAAATCGCCGCTTCGGATGCGCGTGTGGTGTTGTTGTCGGGCGCGGGGGATGCCTTTTGCGCAGGGTTGGACACCTCCAATTTTACCAAATTCATGGGCGCGGACCTCGATGAATTGGTGATGGCGCGCACTCACGGCGACGCCAATGCGTTCCAAGCCTTCTCCCTGTGCCTGCGCGATCTGCCTATTCCCGTCATCGCCGCGATTCAGGGCGCGTGTTTCGGCGCGGGGATGCAATTGGCCATTGCCGCCGATATCCGCATTGCGGCCCCTGACGCCAAACTGTCGATCATGGAGATGAAATGGGGGCTGATCCCTGACATGGGCGGGATGACGATTTTCCCAACGGTGTTGCGCTCCGATGTGCTGCGCCAGATGATTTACACCGCCGATGTCTATCCTGCACAGCAGGCCCTCGCGATGGGCGTGGTCACGGAACTGGCCGACGATCCAAAGGCTGCGGCGCTTGCCTTGGCGCAAAAGATCGCGGGCAAAAGCCCCTCGGCCATTCAGGCGGCCAAACGGTTGATCGCCGTGGCCGAGACTTCGCAGGACCGCACCCATGTGCTCTATGAGGAAAGCCGTGAGCAGCGTGATCTGATCGGCAAACCCGACCAAATCGAGACGGTGATGGCCGCGATGCAAAAGCGTCCTGCGGTCTACAAATAGGGCATTGAAAACCCCAGATACGGAAAAACGTGACCTGACCCTTGAAATAGGTCAGCACCATTACCATATATATTAACAAGAGACTGATAATAAACTGAAACAGAGACAAGGAGGGACGTGACATGACCAAACTTAATCGCCGCGCATTCCTTGCGACAGGTGTTGCCGCCGCCTCTGTGCGGGCCTTGCCGCCTGTGGCTGTTGCTCTCAAAACCCGCCCCGCGCGGCGCGTTTTGGAGTTGGTCTATGACAAATCCATCGGGGCCATGCGCGCCATTGATCGGATTGTTCCGTAACCCCCACATCGAGATGTGTAACGAGTCTGTTGGTTTGCGTAACGAGTGATTTGTTACCTTCAAGCAGCGTGGCGTCGTGCCACCCTTAGACGCGCCCGTCAGCCCCCACCCAGTGCAAGTCGAGCGCGCCCTAAGAAAAAGCCCCGCCATAACAGCGGGGCTTTTGTTTTCATGTCCGTGACGCGAGGAGCGGATTAGCCGATTTCGGCCAAACGGGCGAGGGCGGCTTTGATCTTGCCCTCTTCCTCTTCGCGGGCTGCAAGGTTTTCTTGGGCTTCGGCCACAACCTCTTCGGGCGCGGAGGCCACGAATTTCGGGTTGTTTAGACGACCGCGCAGGCCACCAAGTTCCTTGGCCAGTTTGCCGAGCGCTTTTTCCAGACGGGCTTTTTCCTCAGCGATGTCGATCACACCATCCAGAGGCAGCGCGAATGTGCCGCCCGCCACGGAAATGGTGATCGACCCTTTGGGCATGGCCCCCACGGTGAGCGTGTCGATCCGCGCCAGTTTCATGATGAGGGCTTCGTTGTTGGCCCAAGCGGTCTTGCCCGCCTCGTCCAGTTCGACCTGCACCATCGGGATTTTCAGACCCGCAGGCACATGCACTTCGGCGCGGCTTGAGCGGATGGACTCGATGAGATCAATCACCCAGTTCATTTCGCGGTCGGCCTCGGCATCAACCAATTCCGCGCCGTAAGTCGGCCAGTCGGAAATCGCCAACATGTCACGGTCGGATTTGATGTTGGACCACAGTTCTTCGGTGATGAACGGCATGATCGGGTGCAGCATGGTGAGCGCTTGGTCGAGCACCCAACCCATCGTTTGACGGGTCTCCGCGAGGGTCGCCTCATCGCCATCGTAGAACAGCGGCTTGGCCAGTTCGACGTACCAGTCGCAGAATTTGCCCCACACAAAGGCATAAAGCGCACCCGCGGCATCGTTGAAGCGGTAGTCGTCAAAGGCCTGATCCACCACGGCGCGGACCTTGGCGGTCTCGCCGATGATCCATTTGTTCACCGTCGCCGTCGGGGCGGGCATGACGGCGGGATCGTAGTTTTCGAACACCTCGTTCATCTCGGCAAACCGCGCCGCGTTCCAGATTTTGGTGGTGAAGTTGCGGTAGCCCTTGATCCGGTCTTCGGACAGCTTCAACACACCGCCGATGGAGGCCATCGACGCATTGGTAAAGCGCAGCGCATCGGCGCCGTATTCGTCAATGATCTCAAGCGGATCAATGACGTTGCCCGTGGTCTTGGACATCTTCTTGCCCTTCTCGTCGCGCACGAGTTGGTGCAGGTAGACGGTGTGGAACGGAACCTCGTCCACAACAGCCAGTTGCATCATCATCATGCGGGCAACCCAGAAGAACAGAATGTCCTGACCCGTGACCAACACATCGGTCGGGAAGTATTTCGAGGTGCTCTCATCCCACTCGGGCCAGCCGAGCGTGCCAATGGGCCAAAGGCCAGAGGAGAACCACGTGTCGAGCACATCGGGGTCGCGCCAGACGGGGTAGACCAGTTTGGTCGGATCCTGGCTGACGTTATAGGCCGCGAGCGCTTCCGCGAAGGTTTCAATCGCCTCTTGGCGGCTGCCAACCTCAACAATGCGGCTGTGGTTGAGCGGGGTGGGGATGTCGGCAATCTCGCCCATAAAGGCGTCTTTGACCCCTTCAAAATCGGTCGCGCAGTGATGCACCGACCCGATGTGCAACATGCCACCAGCCGTCAACAGACGGAACAGTTCCACCTCGTCGAGTGCGCCGTCGCCCTCGTCGTCTTTGAAATTCGGAGCAGAGAGGTCGAGGCCATACCACACAGGGATCTGATGCCCCCACCATAGTTGACGCGAGATGCACCAAGGTTCGATGTTTTCAAGCCAGTGGAAATAGACCTTCTCGCCGCTTTCGGGCATGATCTTCGTCTTGCCATCACGCACCGCGTCGAGCGCGGGAGCGACGATTTTCTCGGCGTCCACATACCACTGATCGGTCAGCATCGGCTCGATCACGACTTTGGATCGGTCGCCAAAGGGCTGCATGATCGGTTTGTCTTCGACATAGGGCACCGTTTCGGTCACGTCGGACTCGTTGCCGTCCTCGTCTTTGACCTTGCGCGTCACCGTGGTCATCACGGCGAGGCCTTCGGCGTTGATTTGTTCGATCACCGCTTTGCGGACCTCAAAACGGTCCATGCCGCGCAGCGCATCGGGCACGAGGTTGATCGTATCGACTTCCTGTTCGGTAAAGGGTTTGCCCGCGAGGATTTCAGCGGCCAGAAGGGCGCTGTCCTGATAGGACAACCCGTCATCACGCATTGCGCCACGGGTATCCATCAAGCGATAGAGCGGCAGGCCTGCGCGTTTGGCGACTTGGTAGTCGTTGAAATCATGCGCGCCGGTGATTTTCACCGCGCCAGAGCCGAAATTCATATCGGGATATTCGTCGGTGATGATCGGGATCAGGCGGCGATGCTCTTTCGGTCCCACAGGGATTTCGCACAGCTTGCCAACGATCGGCGCATAGCGTTCGTCATCGGGATGAACCGCCACGGCCCCGTCGCCCAGCATGGTTTCGGGCCGCGTGGTGGCGATGGAGATGTAGTCGCGTTCCTCGGAGAGCACGACATTGCCGTCCTCGTCTTTCTCGACATAGGTGTAGGTCTCGCCACCCGCCAGCGGGTATTTGAAATGCCACATATGGCCCGCGACTTCGATGTTTTCCACTTCGAGATCGGAAATGGCCGTCTCGAAATGCGGGTCCCAGTTCACAAGCCGTTTGCCGCGATAGATCAGACCCTTTTTGTGCATATCCACAAAGACCTTGATCACGGCATCGTGGAAATTGCCGTCCTCACCCGCGGGCGCACCTGGCGCACCCGACATGGTAAAGGCGTTTCGGCTCCAGTCACAGGACGAGCCGAGGCGTTTGAGTTGGTTGATAATGGTCGCGCCGTATTGGCCTTTCCACTCCCAGACCTTTTCGAGGAACTCGGGGCGGGTAAAGTCCGTGCGCTTCTGGCCTGACTTGGCCAGTTCCTTTTCGACCATCAATTGGGTCGCGATGCCCGCGTGGTCCTGCCCGGGTTGCCACAGCGTGTCAAAGCCGCGCATCCTGTGCCAGCGCACCAGAATGTCCTGAATGGTGTTGTTGAAGGCATGGCCAACGTGCAATGCGCCCGTCACATTGGGCGGCGGGATCATGACGCTAAACGTCTCCTCGCGGCTCGCATGTGCTCCGGCTTTAAAGGCACCCGCCTTTTCCCAAGCGTCATAAATCCGCTTTTCGGCCTCATTTGCGTCAAAGATTTTGTCCATAGCCATTGTATATATCGCCTGCCAGTCGTTCCTCGGTCCTGCGTTGTTTATCGCGCGGGCCACATAAGGGAAAGGGAGAAACCCGCCGACTTGGACCTCCAGAACGGACAAATTGACCCGCTATCGAGCGGTTTGTGCGCCCCGCGTGTCTGACCCGCGCCGCCAAGCCGCGATATAGCGCCATCTGGAGAACCGCAAATGGGTCCGCTCAGACAAAAAATACAGGCTATGGCCGATACCATTGCAAACAGCTCGTGGCACAATGGCGTGACGATGACGGTGCATGATCATCACACAGGCAAAGGGTGCAGCATCGGTGCGGGCCAACTGGACAGCACGAAGCCCTATTTTGTTGCCGGGGCGACCAAAATTTATGTGACGGCGATTGTCATGCAATTGGTCGAGGAGGGGAAAATCGATCTCGATAGATCCTTTGTCGCGTATCTCGACAATCCACGGATTTGTGCGGAATTACATGTGATGGACGGGGTGGATTACACTGCCCAGATCACCCTGCGCCATTTGTTGTCGCATCGCTCGGGGCTTGGCGATTTCTTTTTGTTCAAAAACAACGCCCGTTCGGTGCAGCATTCAATTGCCGAAGGGATCGACACGGGATGGACCTTTTCCGACGTGGTGCAGCGCACGCGCTCACATGGACCGATTTGCCCGCCCGGAACGGGACGCAAAGCCAATTTCACCGATACCAATTTCCACCTCTTGGGCAAGGTTATTGAATGCGTTGAGGAAAAGACATTTGCGGAGGTCTTTGACGAGCGGATCGCACAAAGGCTGGGCCTGACCTCGACCTATGTCTATTGCGACCCTGCGGATCGTCGCCCGCTCAATCTGATGTCGAAGGCCAACGAGATTTCCATTCCCTTGTCGATGACCTCGTTTCAGGCGGACGGCGGCGTTGTCACCACATCCCGTGAGGCAATGGTCTTTATCCGTGCCTTTTTCGAGGGCTATCTGTTCGAGACGCCAAAACTTTTGGAGCAATGCGTCTGGCGCGGGATGTTCTACCCGTCCGAATTCGGCCTTGGGATGATGCGCCTGAATGTCCCCACATGGATGACCATGCCGCACCGTTGGCGCCAACCGTGGAAGGTGTTCAAGAAAACCGACACGGTTTTGGGCCATATGTCGATTGGCGGGGCGTTTTTGTTCTGGGCACCGAAAGCAGGGGTCTATGTCACCGGAACCGTTAACCAGATGATTGATCCCGCCCGCGCGGTTTTGTTCGCGCTCATGAGCATCGAGGCGGCGCGAGAATACCGCGCCAAGTCCACAACCGAATGCGCAACACCCCTCTCGCTGCGCAAGTCTGACACGATGATAGAGGGGTGATACGATAGAGGGCGGCGCAAAGCTGCGCCTAGATCGAACGATCGAATTTGGTCGACAGGTGAATCAGGCTCTCGATGTCATGCACGCTGCTGATGGCGGTGATCTGTTCGAGCGTCGTGTCGATCTCTTCGGTTGATTCGCAGGCCAGTTCGGCAATCAAATCAACGCGTCCCGTGGCCGTGGCCACCATAACCACTTCGGGAATCGCTTTGAGTTTGGTCACAACGGCGGCGGTCGTGCGGGCTTCGCACTCGATCAGCACCGTGGCACGCACGCGGCGTGCCAAAATCACATCGCCCAATTTGATCGTATAGCCCGCAATGGTGCCATTTGTTTCCATTTTTTCCAAGCGGGCCTGCACCGTTGAGCGCGCCACTTTGAATCGACGTGCCAAGCGGGACACGGAGGTGGAGCTGTCCACGGCCAGCGCCGAGAGAATCTTTTGATCGAGGTCATCCATTGAAGCGGTCCCTAATGTGCCAGTGTTCGGGGCGCCATAATCGGCCTGACGCAACGATACCTGTCAATTTAACCACACAACACTACAGTTTGTCCACGGTTCCGCACGTTTCAACTCTTTTTATCGTCAAATTTAGCAAGCATATAGCCAAGACTGTTTTCAGGATCACAGGATGGTCGCAGGGCACTCTTCGAGCAGCTTTCGCGCACCGCACCTGGCCTGGTTTGGATAACCGCGTAAGCGCAATCCCAACCGGTTCCCCCGGGCAAGAGAGTGGCTGCGCCTTATTGGTGAAGGATACGCCGATGGGGCTCTCTAACCATATCTGGGCATCGCCCGCTGAATACCTGCGCAACCATGCTCCCGAGCATCCCGTTCTGTTTTTCTCGCCCGAAATCCTTCAGGCGAATGCGCAGCGTTTCTTGAGCGGCTTTCCCGGTCTCGTGACCTATGCGGTCAAGGCAAACCCCGATGAGGCTGTGCTTGAGAACCTCGTGAACGCGGGGATCTGCGGCTTCGATGTGGCCTCGCCCGTCGAAATCGACACCATTGCCCGCATCGCGCCTCACGCAGCGTTGCACTACAACAACCCAGTGCGCTCGCGCTCCGAGATCAAACATGCCGTCAAGGCAGGCGTGAAATCCTATTCCGTCGATAGCCGTTCCGAGTTGGAAAAGCTGGGCGAACTGGTGCCGTCCGAAGGCGTGGAAATCTCCGTGCGTTTCAAGCTGCCCGTAGAAGGGGCCGCCTATAACTTCGGCGCCAAATTCGGCGCGACCGTTGATCTGGCCCGTGATCTGGTGATGCGGGCGCAGGCGCTCGGCTTCACCGTCTCGCTCACCTTCCACCCGGGCACACAATGCACCGATCCCGCCGCATGGGCGTCCTACATCCATGCCGCTGCGGGCATTGGCCGCGACACAGGCGTGCGCATCACCCGTCTGAACGTGGGCGGCGGTTTCCCGTCGCACCGCCTCAACGATGTGATCCCGCAGCTCGACGCGACCTTCGCGCTGATCGACCGTGTGACTGACGAGGCCTTTGGCGAGGATCGTCCCGCGCTCGTATGCGAGCCCGGCCGTGCGCTTGTGGCCGAAAGCTATTCGCTGGCCACTCGTGTTCGCGCCATTCGTGACGACGCCCATGTGTTCATCAACGATGGCATCTACGGCGCTCTGTCCGAATTGCACCTCGTCGGTGTGATCGACCGCATCGACGCCTACGGACCCGAAGCCCAGTTGCGGATGGGCGAGCCCGTCATGCGCACCGTGTTCGGCCCGACCTGTGACAGCACCGACAAACTGCCTTCCGAGATCGGCTTTCCCTGCGATATGGAAGAGGAAGATCACGTGATCTTCTACGGTGTCGGCGCCTACTCGGTTGCCACCGCAACCCGCTTTAACGGGTTCGGAAACCTCACCGTCGAGATGGTGCAAAGCCAGACCTGTGCCCTGCGGGCGCTTGCGGCGTAATCGCGCGGCATAATCTGCACAGCCACACCGCACATCTGCGCTCTTTACATGACCTGTCCCGCCGTTACTCTTTGTAGCGGCGGGATTTTCTTGCCGCACTCTGAGGGAGGGTCATGACATGGACAAGTTCGGGAAAAGCCAACCAGTGAAACGCCGCGAGGATACGCGGTTTTTGACAGGGGCGGGACGCTATGTAGATGACATCGCCCCCGAAGGCGCGGCCTTTGCCTATTTCCTGCGTTCGCCCGTGGCGCATGGCGAGATCACCGAACTGGATGTGGAGGACGCCCGCGAAGCAGATGGCGTTCTGTCTGTCCTCACCTTTGCCGATCTCGCCCCTCTGGGTCTGCATCCCTATCAAAAGGGTGAGGTGATCACCAACGCCGATGGCACCCCCGCCGCCGATCCCAAACGCCCGTTTCTGGCCGAGGGCCGTGTGCGCTATGTGGGCGAACCGATTGCCTGTGTGATTGCTGAGACGCTCGCGCAGGCCAAGGATGCCGCCGAGATGATCGCGTTCGACTATGACGATTTGCCCGTGCATGTCGGTCTTGAGACAGGTGGCCCGCAAATCCACGACGAGGCTCCCGAAAATATCGCCTATGACTATGAGAAGGGCGATGGGGCCGCCGTTGCCGCCGTCATGGCCACAGCCGCCCACCGTGTCACCGTGCCTGTGATGGACAACCGCGTGCTCATTGCCCCGATGGAGCCACGTGGCGCCTTTGCCGAATGGGGTGACGATGGGCGCGTGCATCTGTGCTTTGGCGGTCAGGGCGTCTGGGGCATGAAAGACGATCTGGCGGAGAACCTCGGTATTGACCGCGAGCGCGTGCGGATCACCAACCCCGATGTGGGCGGTGGATTTGGCCTCAAGGGGATGCCCTTCCCCGAGTATTTCGTGATTGCCGCTGCGGCCAAGGGTGTGAACCGCCCCGTGCGGTGGATGTCCGAGCGCACCGAAGGGATGTTGTCGGATCACGCGGGTCGTGATTTGATTTCCACTTGCGAGTTGGGCTTTGACGCCGATCACAAGCTGATTGCCTATAGCGTCGATACGATTTCAAACCTTGGCGCGTATAACTCCCACTTCGGGCAGGCGATCCAGTCGGAACTGTTCGAAAAGGTGCTGATGGGCACCTATGATTGCCAAGCGGCCTTCTTGCGGGTGCGCGGCATCTACACCAACACCTCGCTCGTCGATGCCTACCGTGGCGCAGGGCGTCCCGAGGCGATTTTCGCACTGGAGCGGGCAATGGACCAAGCTGCGCGCGAAATGGGCGTTGATCCCGTCGAGTTGCGCCGCAAGAATTTCATTCCCGCCGAATCCTTCCCTTACCGCTCGGCCACGGGCGAATTGTATGACGTGGGCGATTTCAACAAGGTGATGGACCGCGCTCTGTCCGAGGCCGATTGGGACGGGTTCGCCGCGCGCAAAGCCGCCTCCGAGGCCGCAGGCAAGCTACGCGGACGTGGGCTTTGCTATTATATCGAGAGCATCTTGGGCGACCCTGATGAATGGGCGCATGTCGAGTTTCGCGACGATGGCCGTGTGAACCTCTATGTCGGCACACAGTCGAACGGGCAAGGCCATGAGACGGTCTATGCCCAGTTCCTCGCGGACCAGACGGGCATTCCCGTGGAGATGATCGACGTGGTGCAGGGCGATAGCGACCGCATTCCCTCGGGCGGTGGCACGGGCGGGTCGCGCTCCGTGACCACGCAAAACAACGCAACGCTCAAGACCGTGGACCGGATCGTGAGCGCGTTCTGCGATTTTCTCAAAGCCGAGTTTGGCGGCGAGGTCACATTCGACGACGAACGCTTCCGCATCGAGGGCACCAACGAGACGCCGACCCTGTTGGACGCCGCCGCCCTTGCGCGTGAGGCGGGCCGCGACGACCTGCTGTCCGTGCGCGAACAGGCCGAGATCGAAGGGCGCTCCTATCCCAACGGCTGTCACATCGCCGAGGTCGAAATTGATCCCGAAACGGGTGAGGCAAAGGTGGTGAAATATTCGGTGGCCGATGACTTCGGCAATCTCATCAACCCGATGCTGGCCGAGGGTCAGGTCCACGGCGGGGTGGCACAGGGGATCGGGCAGGCCTTGACCGAGATGTGCGTCTATGACGACGAGGGCCAACTCGTCACCGCTTCCTTCATGGATTACGCCATGCCGCGTGCCGACGATATTCCCTTTGTCAAATTTGTCTCCGAGCCAGTGCCCTCGACCCAAAACGTCATGGGGATGAAGGGCTGTGGCGAAGCGGGCACCGTGGGGGCTTTGGCGGCTGTGGCCAATGCCGTGGCCGATGCGCTCTGGCCGCTTGGCGTGCGGCGCATCGACATGCCGTTTACACCGCAAAACGTGTGGCGGGCCGTGACAGGCGCGTCAGAAAGCGCTGGCATTGCCGCTGAGTAACTCTTTTTTCGGGCGCATTCAGCAGCTCTTTTCGGTCCGCTCGCGGATACGGACCTCGGGGGCGACGCGCTCTCGCGGCCCGATCTCGCATCTGATCATTCTCGACGGCACCATGTCCTCGCTTGAGGCGGGGTTCGAGACCAACGCGGGGCTGACCTATAAGCTCGCCACCGAGGCCGCCGAGGGCGCGAATATGATCGTGCGCTATGAGGCGGGTATCCAGTTGAACTCGTGGCGCGATGCGCGTGACGTGGTCGAAGGGCGCGGCATCAACAAACAGATCAGGCGCGTCTACGGCGCTCTGGCCTCACGCTATCACCCGGGGGATCGCATCTACCTGATGGGCTATTCGCGCGGGGCCTATGCGGTGCGCTCGCTTGCGGGGTTCATCGACAAGGTGGGGTTGGTCAAGGCTGAACACGCCACCGAACACAACATCACCGTGGCCTACCGCCATTACCAAACGGGACCACAGCTCGCGCCCGCGAAAGCCTTTCACGACGCCTATTGCCACGAGACTACCCCCATCGAGTTCTTGGGCGTGTGGGACACCGTGGCGGCTGTCGGGCTGCAATTCCCTGTGCTGTGGCGGTTTAGTTCGGTGTTCCATGAGTTCCACGACCACTACCCGCCGCGCTGTGCCAAGTCGGTCTACCATGCGCTTGCCGCCCATGAACGGCGCGGAGCTTACGCGCCCGTGATGTTCCAGACCAATCCCGACATGCCCGATCAGCACCTGCAACAGATGTGGTTTCGCGGCAGTCACGGCGATGTCGGCGGGCAGTTGAGCGGCTATGCGCCCGCCCGCAAACTGTCGAACACGACGCTTGTGTGGATGTTGGACAAGGCCGAAGCGGCAGGGCTTGCCTTGCCCAAAGGCTGGCGCTCCCGCTATCTGGCCGATCCGCACGCGCCCTCGGTGGGCTCGCATCGCGGCTGGGGTAAATTCTTCCTCATGCGCCGCGCACGCACCATCGGGGCCGATCCGTCCGAGGTGCGTCACCCGTCACTCAACGTGTAAGCGTTACGCCCCAGCGACGCCCAGATTGGCGCAAATGGCTTTGGACAGGTGCGGACGGTTGAGGGTGTAGAAATGCAGATCCTCTACGCCCTCATTGATCAGGCTCTGGCAAAGCTCGGTGCTGAGATCAATCGCGAGTTGCTGCGCGTCATCCGTGGTCTCGAAGGCCTCGGCGTAATGGGCGGGCAGGGGCGTGCCACAAGAGGCCGCGAATTTCTGCACGCCTTTCCAGCTTGTGATCGGCAAAATACCGGGAATGATTTTGCCCGTGATGCCCGCAGCCGCACAGCGGTCGCGGAAGCGGAAAAAGGTGTCGGGGTTGAAAAAGAACTGGGTGATGGCCGAATCCGCCCCTGCCTCGAATTTCTGTTTCAACCAAGTGATGTCGGCGTTCTCGTCGCGCGCATCGGGGTGCGGGTCGGGATAGGCGCCCACACGGATTTTGAACTTGCCCGTTTCCTTGAGCGCCGCGATCAATTCCACCGAATTGGCAAAGCCGCCCTCGGCGGGAGTGAACTTGCCTGCTTCCTTGGGGGGATCGCCACGCAGCGCCACGATTTCATTGACCCCAACGGCGCTGTAGCTGTCCGCGATGGCGAGGGTTTCTTCGCGTGTGGCGTTGACGCAAGTGAGGTGCGCGGCGACGTTCCAGCCGTATTTACGGTTGAGCAAAGCCACCGCATCATGGGTCAACTCGCGCGTGGTTCCGCCTGCGCCATAGGTCACGGAGACAAAGCCCGGTTTCATACCCTCAAGCGCCTGCACCGTCTCAAAAAGGCTAAAGCAGGCTTCGATGTTCTTGGGGGGGAAGAACTCGAATGATATATTGGGCGCGGAGGCGGTCATGGAGGCAGTCCTTGTCTAAGATTGCGCCTCTTGTGTCACAGGCATTCATGTGAGACAAATTCATAATTTTCAAGTTTAACATGAGCGAGGCTCATCTACATGCACCTCGAATTTAGACATCTGCGCACAATAAAGGCGATCCATGAGGCGGGCGGTTTGGCGCGCGCCGCCGATCAGCTTCATATCACGCAATCCGCTCTGTCCCATCAGGTCAAAGGCCTTGAGGATCAAGCGGGCGTGGAGTTGTTTGTGCGCCGCTCCAAGCCGCTCAAACTGTCGGCGGCGGGTATGAAACTGCTCGCCTTGGCCGAAGATGTTCTGCCACGGATCGAGGCTTTGGAAGCGGAGTTTTCCAATATCGAGGATGGCACCGCAGGGCGGCTGCACATCGCCATTGAATGCCACGCCTGTTTCGACTGGCTCATGCCCGTTCTGGACCAGTTCCGAAAGGTCTGGCCCGAGATCGACGTGGATATCCGGTTGCGCCTCGCCTTCGGCGCCTTGCCCGCCTTGATGAAGGAGGAGGTCGATCTGGTGATTTCCTCCGATCCCGACGACATGGAGGGCGTGACCTATATCCCGCTGTTCGACTATGCGCCGATGTGCGTGATGTCGTCAAAAAACCCGCTCGCGGCCAAAGCATATGTCGAGGCCGAAGATTTTGCCGATCAGACCTTGTTCACCTATCCGATGGAGCGGCCCCGTCTGGACGTGTTCAAGGAACTGCTCACCCCCGCAGGGGTCGAGCCCGCCCATGTGCGCCAAGTCGAGCTGACGGATGTGATCTTGATGCTCGTGGCTTCCAATCGTGGTCTGGCCGTGATGCCCGATTGGGTGATGCGCGACATCCGCGACCACCCCGATTATGCCGTGCGTCCCCTGACGGCTGAGGGATGCACCCGTCGCCTCTATGCCGCCGTGCGCGAGGACGATGCGATGAAGCCCTATATGGCAAATGTCATCCGCATCGCCAAAACCGAAGCCGTCAAATTGCAGCGCGGTGGCGGAGGCGGGAGCGGTTATCGGCGTTGACCGCGCCGTTGTCATAGGAAATACACCAAACAGGGGCGCTAGCCCTTGGCAGACAGGAGATAGGAGCGTATACGCGCCCCTCGAAACACATTCCGGAGCCCAAGACATGCAAGGCAGTGCAAACCTCAACGTGATGATCAAGGCCGCTCGGACCGCGGGCCGCTCATTGATCAAAGACTTTCGTGAGGTCGAGAACCTTCAGGTGTCGACCAAGGGGGCGGGAGACTTCGTCACCAAGGCCGACGAAAGCGCCGAAGAGATCATCCGCGAGATGCTCATGGAGGCGCGTCCAACCTATGGCTACTTGGGCGAAGAGACCGACGAGGTGGAAGGCAAAGACCCGACACGCCGTTGGATTGTCGACCCGCTCGATGGCACCACCAACTTCCTGCACGGTCTGCCGCATTGGGCCGTGTCCATCGCGCTTGAACACCGTGGGGAGATCGTCTCCGCCGTTGTGTTTGACGCGGCCAAGGGCGAATTGTTCTGGGCTGAAAAGGGCGCAGGCGCATGGATGAACGACCAACGCATCCGCGTCTCCGGTCGTCAGAAGATGATCGAATCGATCTTCGCCACGGGCCTGCCCTTCGCAGGACGCTCCGATCTGCCCGCGACCCTCAAAGACCTCGCCCGCATTCTACCCGCCACCGCAGGCGTGCGCCGTTTTGGTGCAGCCTCGCTCGATCTGGCCTATGTGGCTGCGGGGCGCTACGACGGGTTCTGGGAACGCCGCCTCAAAATCTGGGACATGGCCGCAGGGATTTTGCTCGTCAAAGAGGCAGGTGGCCTGCTTGAGGCGATCGACCCCGAAGGGGATGTTCTGGTGGATTGCGATGTGGTCTGTGCCAACGAGCCACTGTTCGACAAATTCGCCAAAATCGTGCGCAACGTCTAAACCCGCACCCCATTCAGATTGCGCAAACGGCCTCCAGACCGGGGGCCGTTTTCTATTGGAACATCGCGAAAACACCTAATGCCTGCCCAATTTAGAACATGTTTTTCATAGAGATTGAGTTAAATCTTTGAAGGGAAACCCCACTATGAAACGCTTTAAAACAGCACTTTTTAAGTACCGGTCCCAAGATGACGGCGCCGTCACAGTTGATTGGGTTGTCTTGACAGCATCTGTCGTCGGTCTTGGTGCGCTCGCGCTTCAATTTGTTTGGGGTGGGACCGATGTCCTCTCGAACAATGTGAGCGATGAGGTCGAAAGCATTGAGGTCGGGGCGCTGGGCGACAGCTGATGCGCAGCCCCGCGACGGACCGCAGCGGACATTTGCCCGCACATTGACCGTCTCGCTGCGCTCCCCGTGCGACGCATTCCCACACGCATTCACGCGACGTCCCTGTGATCACGGGAGGCCGCGTTTTTTGCGCTCTTATTTCCTCCGCTTGACCACAGGAATGCGGCTCTGTTGGAATTTATAGCGGGCTTGCGTATGTGGCGGATGACCATGGGTGAGAGCCCAATACTCTTTACCACCCAAGCGTCGCCATTCAGGGATCGCCAAGATCACCCCCGCAATAAATCCGCCGATATGGGCGAGATAGGCCACGCCGCCATCGCCGCCCGTCCCGAAACCGCCGAAGAGCTGTAGCGCGAACCACAGGCCGAGCATGATCCATGCGGGGAAGGGGATGACCTTGAAAAAGATGATAAAGATGAACAACACATCGACCTTTGCCCGTGGAAACAACAACAAATAGCCCCCCATAACGCCCGCAATCGCGCCTGAGGCTCCGACCATCGGAATCCAGCTTGAGGGAAACACGATATATTGGGCAAATGCGGCGGCGATTCCGCTCATCAGATAGAATCCCAGAAACTTCACATGCCCCATCTCGTCTTCGAGATTGTCGCCAAATATCCATAAAAACAACATGTTGCCCGCAATGTGCATGAGCCCGCCGTGCATGAACATCGAGGTGATGACGGTATGAAACCCTTCGCCCGACGAAAGGCGCAAGGGGATCATCGCCCATTCCGTGTAGATGCCGCTGATCGCGGCCTCATTGCTATAGCTTGGCCACATCGCCAAAAAGACAGCGATATTCAGCCCGATCAGCGTGTAGGTGACGAGCGCGGGGCGGCGGGACGGGTTGTGATCGCGAATAGGAAACATGCGGGAATAGGGGCCGCAATCGGCAGCGGCGTCAAGGCAAGACTGCCTCTTTACACCGCTGATTTGGCGGCTATGGTCGCGCAACATCGCTTTGGTGATGCACGTGCCCGCGTGGTGGAATGGTAGACACACGAGACTTAAAATCTCCTGGCCCGTTTGGGCCGTGCCGGTTCGAGTCCGGCCGCGGGTACCACCTCGGTTTTTTGAGCGCCCGAGAACCGCATGGCCTCACCTTCGGTCCAACGACAAAGAGCCACGGTTGCCCGCAGCCCCTTCATGTTGTCGATTTATCCCGTTGAGCGTTACTGCGCGATCTGGCTGGCCATGATCGCGATGGCCTTTTGATAGACCCCCGCCGCGTTCCATTCCTTGATCACACGGAAGTTGGGTTGACCTTCAAGATAGCCTTGTCCCGGTTTCCATCCTTTTTGTGCGAGGAAATTCGCGGTAGAGGCAAGCCCGTCAGAGATATTGGTCAGGTCCACAACGCCGTTGCCGTCGCCGTCGATACCATAGGTTTCGATGTTCCCCGGTAGGAATTGGGTGTGGCCGACCTCGCCGTGCATCGCGCCTTTGGTTGAGGACGACAAAGCGCCTTTGTCGACCAAACGCAGCGCGGCGAGGGCGTGAGCCGAAAAGAAGTCCGAGCGGCGGCAATCATAGGCCAGCGTCGAGATGGCCGACAGCACATTGGCATTGCCCATGTTCGAGCCGAATGCCGTCTCCATGCCGTGGATCGCGACGATCACTTCGGCGGGCACGCCAAAGCGCTGTTCCAGTTTGGCGTAGTAAGTCGGGTTTTTGGCGATGCGAGCGCGGCCCATTCTCACGATCGTGGCGGCCCCGCGCACCTGCATGAATTTCTCAAGCGAGTATTTGAAGCTCTTTTGATTGCGGTCGGCGGCGATGGTTTTGGAGGCGTAGGAGGTGGCGGCAAGGGCCGCGAGGCCTTTGGCCCCGACACCCGCGCTTGCGGCTTCTTGGGCGAACTGGGCTTTCCATGCCTCGAACCCGCTCGACGTATTGCCGCAGGTCGCAGCGAGGGCAGGGGTGGCGGTCAATAGGGCGAATGAAAGGGCGAGGATGCGGCGCATGGGCGGGCTCCAATAATGGTTAAGGGCGAATGCTCTGACGCTAACACGCAGAACCAGCCCGCGAAAGGGCGACCGAAATGGCGTCTCGTTGCCCGACAAAAGTCCGACAGGGGTCCGACACATAGCCGACAGGTGTTTTGGGGTGGGCCGAATTGCGCCGAACTTGTCCATATCGAACAAAAAGGGCGCCCCGTGAGGGACGCCCGAATCTGTGGATGTCGCCGTTGATCAGTCGCGTTTGCCCGCGAATTTTTCCTGCCACTCTTCGCGTTGGTCGTCGGAGATTTTGCCGAAGAGATTGTCGGGAACGGCAAAAGTATGACCCGCGGGAAGCTGTGCAAAAGCGGCCTGTTTATCCTCAGGCCAAACGGGGTCGCCCGTGCCCATTGCTGTGCCCAGTTTGCCCGCTGCATCAGGGATGAACGGCGCCGAAAGACCTGCGTAGAGCGGGATGAGATTGAGCGCAAAACGGATCTGCATCGCGGCGGTTTCGGGGTCTTCTTTGAACACGGCCCACGGGGAGGCGTCTTGGAGGTATTCGTTGCCAAGCGTCCAGATGGCCCGCAACTCGCTTGCGGATTTTCGCACGTCGATGGCGTTCATATGGTCTTGATACGCATCAATTTTTTCGGAAATAGCCGCGATCAAAGCGTGTTCGCGCGCGCCGTATTCGCCCCCTTCGGGAACGGCTTCGCCAAACTTGGAGCGGCAGAATTTTGTGACGCGGGAGACGAAGTTGCCGAGAACGTCCGCGAGGTCTTTGTTCACGGAAGACTGGAAGTTCTCCCATGTAAACTCGCTGTCCGATGTTTCGGGCGCGTGCGACAGCAGCCACCACCGCCAGTAGTCGGAGGGCAGCAGCGACAGGGCTTGATCCATGAAGACGCCACGCCCGCGCGAGGTTGAGAACTGACCGCCATCGTAGTTCAGGTAGTTGAACGATTTGATGTAATCGACCATCTTCCACGGCTCGCCCGAGCCCAGCATGGTGACGGGGAAGGAGAGGGTGTGGAAGGGAACGTTGTCCTTGCCCATAAACTGGACATAGCGGACATCATCCGCGCCCTTATCCGTGCGCCACCACCGTTCCCAGTCGGCGTCGCTAAGCCCTTGTTTTTCTGCCCATTCACCACCGCAGGCGATGTATTCGATCGGGGCGTCGAACCAGACGTAGAAGACCTTCCCTTCCATGCCTTCCCACGGCTCGTCTCCCTTTTGAACGGGGACGCCCCATTTGAGGTCGCGGGTGATTCCACGGTCTTGAAGACCGTCGCCATCGTTGAGCCATTTCTTTGCAATCGAGGTGGTCAGGATCGGCCAATCGGCTTTGCTTTCGATCCATTCTGTCAACGCACCACGCATTTTCGACTGACGCAAATAGAGGTGCTTGGTCTTGCGTTCTTCGAGGTCCGTGGCACCCGAAATGGTCGAATAGGGATTGATGAGGTCGGTGGGATCAAGCTGCTTGGTGCAGTTGTCACATTGGTCGCCACGCGCCCCTTCAAAGCCACAGTTGGGGCAGGTGCCCTCAATGTAGCGGTCGGGCAAAAAGCGCCCGTCTGTGGCGGAATAGACCTGTGTTTCTTCGACTTCTTCGATCAGCCCCTCTTCGAACAGACGTGCGGCGAGGTGCTGTGTCAGCTTGCGGTTTTGCTCGGAGGATGAGCGGCCGAAGTGGTCAAATGATAGGCGGAAGCCACGGGCCAGTTCGGCCTGAACTTCATGCATTTCGGCGCAGTATTCGGCGACGTCCTTGCCCGCTTTTTGTGCGGCAATTTCGGCAGGGGTGCCGTGTTCATCCGTGGCGCAGAGGAACAAGACTTCGTCCCCGCGCGCACGACGGTAACGGGCGTAGAGGTCGGCGGGCAATTGCGAGCCAACGAGGTTGCCGAGGTGCTTGATCCCATTGATGTAGGGAAGCGCGGAAGTGATGAGCGTGCGTGCCATGAGCGTGCGGGTCCGTCCGTTAAATTCTCTTGGTGCGTGTTTATCGCGCTCCGCACCAAAGAGCCAGAGGGCACAGGCCTACTCGTTTGGGCGTCCTTGGGCATGAGCGTCGAGGCACTTTGTCGAATTTGCACAGCGAAACCGCCGCGAAACACGCGTCTTGCCCTTTGAACATGACGCGCGGCGTTATACGTTGCGCACAAACGCCCGACCTCGTGGGCCACATGAACGCACAAAGACGAATAGGAATGCCTCGATGAAAATGCGCAAAATCGGCAAAAGCGATTTGGAAGTCTCCGAGATTTGTCTCGGCACCATGACATGGGGCTCGCAAGACAGTCTCGAAAACGCCCATTCCCAGATCGCCCATGCCAAAGCGCAGGGGATCAATTTCATGGACACGGCAGAAATGTATCCCGTGAACCCAGTGCGGGCCGAAACGGTTGGCGACACCGAGGAGATCATCGGTAAGTATTTCGCAAAGGCAAAGGATCGCGCTGATTGGGTTTTGGCGACAAAGATCGCAGGGCCATCCGGATTTATCTCACAAGAGGGCATCACGCCGGCGACGGTTGAAGCGCGGCTTGATCTGTCACTGAAGCGGCTGCAAACGGACTATGTCGATCTCTATCAGTTCCACTGGCCCAACCGTGGCTCCTATCATTTCCGCCAGCATTGGACCTTTGATCCGAGTGCGCAGCCTTCCAAAGAGGAAGTGCTCGACAATATGCGGGCCGTGAACGAGAAAATGGCAGAGCTGCAAAAGGCGGGTAAAGTGCGCGAGTTTGGTACCTCCAATGAATCCGCATGGGGCATGATGCAATGGCTGCGCGTGGCCGAGGAAACGGGTGGTCCGCGTATGCAGTCGATCCAGAATGAATATTCTCTCCTGTGTCGCCACTACGACACCGATCTGGCGGAATTTGCGGTCCACGAAGAGGTGACGCTCTTGGCTTATTCAGTGCTGTCGTGCGGCATGCTGTCGGGCAAATACAACGGGGGCAAAACCATTGACCCCAACTCGCGCATGGCTGTTGGTCCCGATCTTGGGGGGCGTGTGACGCCACAGGTTTGGCCCGCTGTCGATGCCTATTTGGCGATTGCGAAAAAGCACGGACTTGATCCTGTGACGATGGCTATCGCGTGGTCGATGACCCGTCCGTTTGACGTGGTGCCGATCATTGGCGGGCGCTCGGTCGATCAATTGCAGCACTCGATTGATGGTGCGGATTTGACCCTGTCCGAAGAGGTGCTGGCGGATATTGATGCCGCCCACCGCGCCCACGGGAAACCGTTCTAATGCGTGGCCGCTCTCTCTTGGCGAGCATCGCAGTTGTGGTGCTTTTGACGGGATGTCAGCCATCAGACGAGGGCAGCGACATTATCGTCGGGCCGGGGGCTGCGGCGTCCGACCCGTCCAACGCGGCGACGCAACAGGAGGCATGCGAGCGGCGCGGCGGCGATTGGCGCAGGGTCGGTTCGGTGGGGTTGATGACCTGTTTTACCACCCCCAAGGATGCAGGGAAATACTGTACCAAATCCACCGATTGCTCGACCGAATGTCTGGCGCGTTCAAATACATGCGCCCCCATTCAGCCCCTTTACGGGTGTAACGAGCTTTTAGATGCGCTCGGGCGCAAGGGGACAGTATGCGTAGATTGAGCAGCGCCATCGCGCTCGTTGGCCTTCTTGGATTGACGGCCTGTATGGATGGGGGAGGCGCGTCGAAACCGACGGGAACGCGTGACGCGACAGTGCCGATGTCCTCTATGGCGGCCTTTGATCCGTTACGATTTGCGGGGCGTTGGAATGAGGTGATGACCTATCTGCCCGCAGGGGCGTCCTGTGTGATTGGCGGGGTGACGTTCACGCCGCAGCGCTCGGGCGATATGACGCTCACGGAGGGGCCATGCGCCGATGGCGCGCCGCGTCGTGGCTTGGCCAAGCGCGTTGGGCCAGGGCGGTTTGAGTTTATGGGCGAGACGCTTTGGGTGTTGTGGGTCGATCAAAGCTACCAAACGGCGGTGATCGCCACGCCTGAGGGCCGTGCGCATATCCTGTCGCGCAGCCTGAGCGTCCCACAGGACAAGACGCAAGCGGCCAAAGACATTCTGGCGTGGAACGGGTTCGACGTTACAACCTTGGCCCCTGCGCGGCGTAAATAGCCTTTCAGGCAGGACAATTTAGGAGGAGAGAGATCATGCGGATTTTGTTTACAGGCGGATCAGGTAAAGCGGGACGCCATGTGGTGCCGTATCTTTTGGCCAAAGGGCATCGCGTTGTAAACGCCGATCTCGTGCCGCTTGATTGCGAGGGCGTCGATAACCTCACGGTGGACATCACCGACAGCGGACAGGTGTTTAACGCGCTGACCTCTTATGCCAACTTTGACGAATTGGACCCCGGGACGGGTGTGCCGAAGTTTGACGCCGTTGTGCATTTCGCCGCCGTTCCGCGCATCCTGCTTAAGCCCGATAACGAGACCTACCGCGTGAACACCATTGGCACCTATAACGTGCTTGAGGCGGCGGTGAAGCTCGGTATCAAGAAGGTGATCTTTGCCTCATCGGAAACAACCTATGGCGTGTGTTTTGCCGATGGCGAGCACAAGCCCGAATACCTGCCTGTGGACGAAGAGCACCCCGTGATCCCCGAGGACAGCTACGCCATGTCCAAGGTCGCAAACGAGGTGACAGCGCGGAGTTTCCAGCGTCGCTCGGGCTTTGACATCTATGGCATCCGAATCAACAATGTGGTCGAGCCGCACGAATATGCTCAAGACTTCCCGACCTATTTTGCCAATCCCGACATGCGCCGCCGCAACATTTTTGCCTATATCGACGCGCGTGATCTTGGGCAGATGGTTGATTTGATGCTGAAAACGGATGGATTGGGATTCGAAATCTTCAATGCCTCCAATGATAATCATTCCGTGAACTTGACCACCAAAGAGATTATTGAAAGGTATTATCAAGGGGTCGAGGTCAGGGGCTCTCTGGGTGAGGAAGAGACCGTCTACTCCAGTGCTAAGGCCAAGAAACTCTTGGGTTTTGCGCCAAAGTATAACTGGCGCGATGTGCTCGACGGCTGAAGGATGTTCACTTGATCACGTTTGTTGATCGCGATGTGAGTATTTTTTGACTGGTCGGTAAAGGGTGTTTGCGCGTATAGCGCTCTGATGCACGAACAAAAATCATATTCAGCACACGCTCGCGCGGTGATTGCACTGGCTTTGCCCTTGGCGGGGAGCCAGTTGGCGCAGTTTTCGCTTCACATGACTGATGTCATTATGATGGGGTGGTTCGGTCTTGACGAGCTGGCCGCTCTGGTCTTGGCGTCAGGCTACTGGTTTATCACCTTTATTCTGCTCGCAGGTTTTGCCTTTGCCGTTATGCCGCTCGTCGCCAATGCGGCGGGGGCAGGCGATACTACGGTTGTGCGCCGTGCGACGCGGATGGCCATGTGGCTTTCGGCAATGGCTGCCGTTCTCGTTTATCCTTTGTTCGGTTTTTCCGAGCGGGTGTTGATCGCTTTGGGCCAAGAACCAGAGATTGCCGCCCTCGGTCAATCCTATCTCACAGTGGCGGGGATCGAGATGTTGCCCGCGTTGATCGCGATGGTTTTGCGGTCCTATTTCTCCGCTCTTGAGCGCACGCGCGTGGTGTTGATGTTCACCATCGTCGCCGTCATTGCGAACGCGGGTCTGAACTGGCTCTTTATCTTTGGTAATTTTGGTCTGCCCGAGATGGGCGTGATCGGATCTGCGTTGGCTTCGCTCATCGTGTCGACGCTCACCGTCGTGGCGCTGGTGATCTACGCGAATAAGGCGACCCCCGAAAACGAGTTGTTCCGCAATCTGACCAAACCCGATTGGGACATGTTCCGTACTGTCGCCAAAATGGGTGTGCCGATTGGCCTGACTTCGCTTGCCGAGGTCGGTCTGTTCAATGCTGCTGCGATTATGATGGGGTGGATTAGCACGGTGGCTCTGGCCGCGCACGGTGTGGCGCTGCAACTCTCTGCGGTTGCCTTCATGATCCAGATCGGTCTTTCGCAAGCGGGCACCATCCGTGCGGGCAACGCTTACGGGCGCCGCGATGAGGCGGGGCTGCGCCGTGGGGCAGTTGTGGTCACAGTGTTGTCCTTGGTCATGGCTGCGTTGACACTCACAGTGTTCTTGTCTGCCTCCGAGATTTTGATCGGATTCTTCATTGCGCCGAGTGAACCTCAGCGTGATCTGGTTATGGCAACGGGAGCGGGCTTCATGGTGTTCGCCGCGTTGTTCCAATTCTCGGACGGTGGTCAGGTAACGGCCCTGTCGCTGTTGCGCGGGGTGCAAGACACCACCGTGCCGATGTGGCTTGCGTCGTTCTCTTACTGGGGTGTTGGATTGCCTGTCGCCTATGTCTGTGGCTTCGTCTTGGACTGGGGCGGCAATGGCATCTGGGTCGGTTTGCTGACGGGCTTGAGTTGTGCTTGGGCTCTGATGGCATGGCGCTTTTGGATGAATAAATCGCGCATCAACGAAGCATAGGCCCGCGCCGCAGCCGCGTTTAGTCCTTTGCCATGAGGCGGTCGGCCTTTTTGCGGACCAATATCGTGCGTAGGTCGTGCATCGTCAGCAACAGCGAGTCGGTCACAAGTTCCAGTTGCTCGTCCGTTGCGCGGGTTTGTGCCCAATGCGCAGTCAGATTGAGATGGTCGATTGTGCGGTGGATGTCGTCGATGGCGCGCTCGGCCAAAACCACCGCCCGTTCTTCCATCCATGCGTGGATCGCGCTGATGTCCTCGTCCGTCAAGTCGCGCTGCCCGTGTGGTTTGACCTCGCCATTCTTCATATTCACAACGGCGATCTGATCCATCTCGATCCGCCGTTGGCGGTTCTCTGTGTCTACACGGAACACAAAGGCCCCGTTCTCACGTACACGAAAATAATAGTCGGGAAGATCAGAACTCATATGGGATCGGCTTTCAGATAGTTACGCGGGCGCACAATAGGGGGTGCGCGGGCGGCAATGCAAGCGCCCGCACGCTTCGATTAGGTGAGATCGGCACAGAAGGCTTGAATGCGTGTGCAGGCCGCGGTGAGGGCGGCGTCCGAGGTCGCGTAGGAGACACGGAAGTTGGGCGATAGGCCAAATGCAGCGCCGAACACCACCGCAACACCGTGTTCCTCAAGCAGAGCAGTGCAGAAATCCTCATCGGTTTCGATCTTTGTTCCGCCTTTAGAGGTTTTCCCGATACAGCCCGAGATGTCGGGATAGACATAAAAGGCGCCTTCTGGCATCGGACAGGTGATGCCGTCGCAGGCGTTGAGCATCTCCACCACCAAGTTGCGGCGGCGCACAAAGACCTCGTTGTTTTTCGCAATGAAGTCATGCGGGCCGTTGAGTGCCTCAAGGGCGGCATATTGCGAGATCGAGCAGGGGTTCGAGGTGGATTGCGACTGGATCTTGCGCATGGCGCCGATCAATTCGACAGGCCCCGCCGCATAGCCGATCCTCCAGCCCGTCATCGCGTAGGCTTTGGACACACCGTTGACGGTCAGGGTGCGGTCATACAGACGCGGCTCAATTTGGGCGGGGGTGCAAAACTCGAACCCGTCAAAGGCGAGGTGTTCATACATATCGTCCGTCATCACCCAGACATGCGGGTGGCGCAGCAACACATCCGTCAGCCCCTTCAGCTCATCGCGTGAATAGCCCGCGCCTGTAGGGTTAGAGGGGGAATTGAAAATAAGCCATTTGGTCTTTGGTGTAATTGCGGCGTCCAACTGTTCCGGCGTCAGTTTGAAGTTGTTTTCAAGCGTGGCCGCGACAGGGACAGGCACTCCGCCTGCAAGCAAGACCATGTCGGGGTAGGAGACCCAATAGGGCGCAGGGATTACCACTTCGTCGCCCTCATTGAGTGTGGCCATCAGCGCGTTGAACAACACCTGTTTGCCGCCAGACGAGACGCTGACTTGATCAGGTGTGTAGTCGAGTCCGTTGTCGCGTTTGAATTTTGCGCAAATCGCCTGTTTCAACTCGGGGATGCCATCGACAGCGGTGTATTTGGTTTTACCCTCTTCGATGGCGCGAATGCCTGCGGCCTTGATATGGGCAGGGGTGTCGAAGTCCGGTTCTCCCGCACCGAGGCCAATGACATCACGCCCTGCGGCTTTCAGCTCTTGCGCTTTGGTGGTCACGGCGATTGTGGGCGAAGGTTTTACACGAGCGAGTGTGTCGGAGAGAAAGGGCATATGAGGCTCCATCGTCAAAGGGGTCGTCCCTTGAGTGACACAATGTGACGCCTTCGCCAAGACGTGCCTTGCGAAGAGAGCGTGAGGGGTGCAAAAAGTGCGCACACAAACGGGAGAGCCACCATGACCGAGACACACGAGCATCGCCTGAAACGGATCAAAATCCGCGCATGGCGCCGCGGGATCAAGGAAATGGACCTGTTGATCGGGGGCTATGCCGATGCGCATCTGGCCGATATGAATGCGGAAGAGCTGGATGCCTTCGAGCGATTGATGGACGAGAATGATCAGGATTTGCTCGCATGGGTGACTTATCAGGTCGAAACGCCTGAAGAGTTCAAAGATATGCTGGCAAAAATCGTGGCCTTTGCCGATCCAAAGTTGTGGTTAAAGTAAGGCCGCTAAACGCGCGAACTAAAAAAACTTTTCGCCACTTAACGTTATCTTGGGAAATTGGGCGCAAATTGGCATCTGAATTGCTTTGTGGAGTGACAGATGAGCGTCCATCCTATGATAGAGAATCCAGCAGATACGGCATTTATGTCCCAATACCTCGAGGCCCTGTCCCTCGTGGAACGACTACACCGACTTCTACTTGATGTGATCAAGGACGAGTTCGAACGTGTCGGGGTGTTGGAAATCAATGCGGTCCAAGCTCTGCTTTTGTTTAACGTTGGCGAGAACGAAGTGACCGCAGGGGAATTGAAATCGCGCGGGTATTATCAGGGCTCGAACGTGTCCTATAACCTCAAAAAACTCGTGGACATGGGCTATATGCACCATCAGCGTTGTGAGATTGATCGACGCTCTGTGCGGGTCAAGCTGACGGAGAAGGGCCGCCATGTGCGCAATACTGTTGCGGCGCTCTTTGCGCGCCACGCCGAGGGCCTTCAGGGGCGCAAGGTGATTAGCTCCGAGGGTGTCGAGGAAATCAACACCGCGCTGCGCCGTGTCGAACGATACTGGGCCGACCAGATCCGCTATATCTACTAAGATCCAAAGATGTGCCCCGCGATTGCGGGAAGTGATCGCGGATCAACGAAAGGCAGGCATTTCGCCTGCCTTTGTCGTGTTTGCCTGCGAGGTCTGTGAACGTGGTGCGTGAGCGTGGTCTGGCCTGTTATCCAACTGCCCGATCGCAAGTGTTTCCAACTCCTTGAGGAGCTTGCGGCGCATCGCATTCGGGTAGTCGGAATAGGAAGTGGCCTGTTCGACAAAGGCCCCGAACCCGTGAATGACTGCGCCATGAAAATACCGGTGTAGCTGCGCCAAATCGCGTGCTGCCGCATCAGGATCAGCCTGTGACACAGTGCGAGCGACAGCCAAGCCGTTGACGGTGATCTGGCCCAATGCAGGCATCTCACGCACATCTTGCGGGCGCGGGCCGACATTGGACGGACCATCGGCGGAAATATCGAGGGTATAACTCCAACAATTCTCGACTTCGGAGAGTTTTTGTGCGCCGTAAAGCATTGCTTGTCCCATTGCGGTGCCAAGCGCATGCGGGATGCGGGTCTGGGCGCGTAACTGTGTTGTGACGTCTTCGAGATCACGGGGCGTGGTGATGGCCCGCCACGTCACCAAATCACGCGGCGCACTGTCGCCCGCCCATTCAAAAACCATCAAATGGACGGGTGCTCCTTCAAGCGCGAAAAAGGCTTTGCGCACGCTCGGATCGTCCAAAGCCTGCGCAAGCCCTTCGATCTGTAGCTGCCACTCCTCGGCGCCAACCGAGCCGGACACATCAAGCCCAAGGGCCAAAGCCTGCCGGCAGGTGTCCGCTGCCGCCCGTTCGGCCGTCGCCAAGAGCCCCGCAGCGACCAAGAGCGCGGAGCCAAGGCGGGCGAGGGGCGACAAACGGATCATCTTACAGGTCGTCCGTTTACCAATGACCGGTGTTTTCCATCGACGCCCAAGGTTCTTGCGCGGGCAGATTCTCACCCTTTTGCAAAAGCTCGATGGAGATATTGTCGGGCGAACGGACAAACGCCATATGGCCATCGCGCGGAGGGCGGTTGATCGTCACGCCGTTGTCCATAAGAGTCTGACACAGCGCATAAATATCGTCCACCTCATAGGCGAGATGTCCGAAATGACGACCGTCAGAGGGCAGCCCGTCGTCGCCGTCCCAGTTGTAAGTCAGCTCGACAGGGCATTCTTCCTGTCCCTCAGGAGCCATAAATATCAACGAGAACCGGCCCTCTTCGCTGTCGTGTCGCTTGGTTTCTTTCAGACCGAGCAATTCAAAAAAGGCCATTGATTTTTCGAGATCCTTCACGCGGACCATCGTGTGTAAGTAGCGCATGGGCATCCTCCTGTTTGTATGTGGTTGCGGTGATCTTAGCGCTGTTTTCCGCGATGACCATGCCTGTCGCTGCGTGGGCCATTTGCACAAACGCGCGAGCTTCAAAGGAAAGGGTCAGAATGCGGATTTAATGCCGAGACCGATGGAGGATGTGCGCGTGTCGAAGCGTGAGACGTTCGACCACGTCTTGCCAAAGTCGATCCGCACCTCGGGCGCGAAACCGTAGAAGGAATGCTCGATCAGCGTAAAGCGCGCCGAAAGATAGAGCGATTTGTCGGTCCTGTCAGTGGCAACGAGGAAGGGATAGACCTCGTAGTGGCTCATCTCCGCGCCGAGCGCAAAGCTCGCCTTCGTGCCCAAAACGGGCTCCATCAGCTCAAGCGACGTGGACAGGCCGAGGCTGTCACGCGCTTTTGACGGGTCGTTGGAAAACACTCGCTCGACATAAGCCGCATTGCGGAAAACGCCGATGTCACGCGCCCGTTTCGCGTGTTCGACACTGTATTGAAGGCTGCGTGCGGGCGCGCGGGTGGCCTCCGTGGGGCGCTCGTAGCGCGCGGTCAGACCATGGCGGAAGGCGGCACCGCTCTTGAGCTTGTGGTGATCGGTGAGCGTGAGGCTCACGGTGTCGGCATAAGGCGCGTGGGCCGAATAGATCCGCCCCGCGCCGAGGCTCCACGTCAGGCCGTGGTCCGAGTTGAGCGTTGTGCTGCCTCCGAAGGCAAGCTCCACGGTGTCGGTGTCGTAGTCCGATCCCTTCGCGCTGGGCGCGCTGGCCTTGGCCTCTGACGAAAGAACGATGCGGGTGCTGCTGTGTTTGATGCCGAGCGAATAATCGGTGCCCGCGTCCCCGTCCCATGTGTAGCTGGCGCTGCCCGAGAGCGAGGCGCGATAGCCCGAAAGCGCCTGTGAGGTCGGGCTGACCGAGAGGTCGAAGGGCAGGGTGATGCCATCGACGGCATAGCGCGACCCTTGCGCGCCGTTATTGACGTTCGAGGAGGGCGCGACGTTGAAAGACAGTTGCGTGCGCCACGGATCGGCTTGGCGCACCTGATTGAAATTGCGAATGATATTCTGCTTCGCCAGCGGGCTTTCGGCAGTATTCATCGCGCGGCGCAGCCAGAATTTCGACTGGAAGTTCCGACCGTTGCGATAGGCTTCATGTGCCGCCAGCCGTGCGATGCGGGTGCGTTCGGCGTCCGATGTGGCCTCGCGCCATGCCGCCCGCGCACTGGGCAGAACCTCGTCGGTGCGGCCCAACTGGCGCAAAGCATCGGTGCGGATCAGGTGGGCGTCATAGACATTGGGGCGAGTGGTAAGCAGCCCCTCAGCGAGATCAAGCGCCACCTGTGCCCGCCCCGCAGCCAGTTCACGCGCGGCGAGGTCGAGGAGTTGCGACTGGGTCAGTTCCAGCGGCGCGGGTGCGGATTGCGCGGAGGCCGCCAAAGGCGCCCCCATAAGGCAAAGCGCAAGCCCGATCCCATGGAGAATGCGGCGTGGTGCAGGCATCAGGGATTGCGGTCGAGGATAAATCCGCCCGTCTCGTTCCCCATAATCACAGTGCCGACCGCGACTTCAGCATCGTCGCCCGCCAACATGCCTTGGATCGTAGCGCCGGCAGCCGTGGCCTGAAACTCGCCCTGTGCATCGAGTGCGCCGTTTTCCGCAAACACTCTAATCGAATCGAGAGTATCAATCAGATTGCCATCTGTATCGAACACCTGACGGTCGGAAATCACATAGCGGATCGCCCCCGCGCTATTGAGTTCATCGAAGTCGATCTCGAGTTCCATGAGGCCCGAAACATAATCGGGCATGTCGTCGCCGTAAGTGCGCACGGCGGCGTAATCACCCGTCCATTTTCCCTGATTGGCGGTGGCCATGACAACGCCGCCCGTCCGCCCGTAGACGAACCCTTCCAAAGGGATAAGGTTGGAAGACTGGTTGCTTCCCACTATGGTGACATAGACGCTGTCATCACCTACGTCTTTCGACTGGTGGAGAGCGATATAGTAAAATTGGTCAATCGTGCTGCCGCCGACGGGGTCGGTTTGCGTCGACTCGGCGTTCTCATAGAGGTAGAACTGACCGTTTTGCCCCGCCACGCCCGTCGGGTTGCCTGCCGAGGTCAGCCGCACATAGCTGCCGTCGCCGTCAAAAGGCATGCCCTCGATGGTCAGCGTGTTGCCATTGTCGTGCACGGTCACGCTGTCGTCATTGAGAAAGTAGTCCGACGCCGGGTCGTCCTGTGCCGCGTGCAGGCGCACGATAGGGTTTTTGGCGCTGAGCTCATTGTTTGGCGTTCCGCGCAGGTCGCTGATTGCCGATATCGTCGTCGGTGTGTCTGGCGTCGCGTTCGGTCCTACTGATCTATTGGGACTGCCACAGGCGGTTAAACCTGCCAACAGGGCAGAGAGGAGGGCGATTTTCGACGTGCTCATTTGGACCTCGTAGCGCAAACACTTTTGCATTCTATATCACGAAAATTTTTATTGTGTAGGAGTCCCAAAGTGTCATCCCCATGTCAACTGATGCTTCGGGGAGAGGCGCGAAAAAGCGGTCTGTGTCGGGTAATCAATTTTTGTCTGTGGCCTGTTCTCCCCTATCAGGCAGGTGCAGTCCCGATATAGTAGGGTTTGATTCGACACCGAAATCCTCGCATGTGCGCGATTTTAGGGACTGACAAAGGGCGACGCCATGAAACAATACCTCGACCAACTGCGCACCATTCTTGACCACGGCGTCGAGACGTCTGATCGCACGGGCACGGGCACGATTTCATATTTCGGGATGCAGGCACGTTATCCCTTGGCCGAGGGCTTCCCGCTTGTCACAACCAAAAAACTCTATCTGCGCGCCATTATCCATGAGCTGTTGTGGTTTATCGCGGGCGACACCAACATCAAGTATCTCAAAGACAATAAGGTCACGATCTGGGATGAGTGGGCCGATGAAAATGGTGATCTTGGTCCTGTCTACGGGCGTCAGTGGCGCAAATGGCCCGGAGGTGAGCGCGGCACGATTGACCAAGTGGCGAACCTGATTGAGGCGATCAAGGCCACGCCCGACAGCCGCCGTTTGATTGTGTCGGCATGGAATCCCGCCGATGTGCCCAATATGGCGCTACCGCCGTGTCATACGCTCTGGCAGGTGAAAATCCTGGGCGGGAAACTGCATCTGCAGCTCTATCAACGTTCTGCCGATATGTTCCTCGGGGTGCCGTTCAATATCGCTTCCTATGCGCTCCTGCTCAAAATGCTGGCGCAGGTGACTGGGTATGAGGCGGGGAATTTCATCCACTCCATTGGCGACGCACACATCTATTCCAATCACTTGGATCAGGTGAACCTGCAACTCTCACGCACGCCAAAGGCGCTACCGCAGATCCGTCTCAATCCCGATGTGAAAAGCCTGTTCGATTTTACCTTCGATGACTTCGAGATCGTGGACTATGATCCCGATCCCGCGATCAAAGCCCCCGTGGCTGTATAAGGAGCATCAGACATGATTTCGCTCATCGTCGCCCGTGATCGCAACGGGGCTATTGGCAAGGGAAACGATATTCCGTGGCATCTGCCCGCCGATTTGCGTTTTTTCATGCGAGAGACCTTGGGCGGGGCCGTCATCATGGGGCGCAACACGTGGGACAGTTTGCCTGTCGTTGCAAAGCCGTTGAAAAACCGCCTCAATATCGTGGTGTCGTCCCAAGGCGTCGAGCATGACCACGTTGTCTCAACGATTGAAGAGGCCGTGGCATTGGCGCGAACGCAGGGGCGGGCGCGGATTTATGGTATGGGCGGCGCAGGGATTTACAAGGCGATGTTGCCTCTGGCGGATCGCCTGTTGATCACCGAAGTGGACCTTGCCGTCGAGGGGGCCGATACGTGGTTTCCGTCCTTTGACGAGAGCGAATGGCGCGTCTCGGACCGGATCGCATTGGCGGACGTCGCGGGTGAGGGTGGTGGCGCAAGTGCGCCGCGCTGTGAGGTAGTTGAGCGCATCCGTGTGTCCAATTGGCAGAGATAATCGGTATTGTTCTCAAATTCGTAACAATCCAAGTCCTTGTGGAATGTCTGTTTGACCACACAAGCCCTCGTGGGTTAACCTTGCGCAAAGACACATTTGGCGGTCTGTTCAGGAGTTTTCAATATGGTTAAATCCGCACTTGCCGCGGCAGTTTTGGTGGCCTTCGCAAGCCCCGTTTTCGCCGCTGATTATCAGCCCGCACAGCGCGGCGTGACACAGTTTGCCTATGAGCAAAACGTCGACAACTACTGCCCTGCAGGGCTTCAGCCGATCCGCTACAACGGCGTTGTGTGTTGCGGTGAGCCAAATGCGACGGGCTATTCCGAAGCCCCCGTTGTGCGCCATCGTGCCGTGACACGGAGCTACGCGCAGTCCACAGATCCCAAATCCCCCGGTTACGTGCCTGAGCGTATCCCTATGGGAAAATCGCCGGACTCTATGGACGGTAGCTAATTCAGCGCCTGATGTGATCCAAACCTGTGTCACGCGCGTAGTCTTATTAAAGGAGACGCGTGTGTTACAGCTTTTGACCCTCTACCTATCGACAGCCCTTGTTTTTCTCGGTGCGGATGCCGTATTCCTGAAAAACGTCATGCGTCCCGTGTTTGAACGCCACATTGGCGACTGGCTGCTCGATGAGTTCCGTATTCTTCCTGCGGCTGTCTTCTATCTCTTTTACATCGCGGGTGTTTTGGTCTTCGTCTCGGTTCCAGCCTTGGCGGGCGGATCATTGTTCGCCGTGGCCGCAAAAGGGGCGTTGTTGGGCGCCTTGGCCTACGGAACCTTTGAGTTCACATCCTACGCCGTGTTGGAGCGGTGGTCGGCCGAGATGGTCATCGTCGACGTGGCTTGGGGCGCTGTGGTCACGGGATTGGCGGCTGTGGCGGGCGTGATCATAACGCGCGCCATTCACGGCTAATCAGCCCCGCTCAATCTCCGATGATATAAAATCCGCCACAGCGCGTCCGAGGGTCTCATGAGCAGCGGCGTCGAAATGGATGCCGTCCACGTCCGAGCATGAAATCATGGTGCCTGCGTCAAAGAACCCGACATCGCGTTTTTCGGCCTCGGCGGCGTAGAGCGCAGCGAGGTTACGGGCTTTCGATTTCGCCCCTTCAAATTCGTCGATGAAAACACCCGTCTCAAACGGTGCAGGTGGCGCAATGAGAAACGGCTCGAACCCGCCGTGCTTCGACTGCATATCCTCCGATAAGGCAATATCGAGCAAAAAGCCGACATCCTCAGCGATCTGCTCTGCACTCGCCTCAAAATGTGCTTTGAAATCATTGGTGCCAAGCATGATGGCAAGCGCATCAATCGGCCCGTGGCTTTCGAGCGCAATGAATAGCCCGATACGTCCGTCCATATGCGGCCCCATGATGGGGCAAGGACGTGCTGTGGTGCGCCCGGGCAGGCCCTCTTCGGTCAGCTCCCACTCTAAAGCATCGGCGCAAACCACGGGCCACCGCCGCTCGATACGCGGTAGACCTGCGTCAAACGCGGGCAATGGCTGTGTGCCGTAGGTATTGCTGTCGCCAAAGCAGAGCAGTCGGGGCATCGGGCATCCTTCCCTGAGACAGGGATCATAAAACAGCTTCCAGCTTGGGGCGAGAAACCTGAAATTACAAGTGGAATTGGTTGGGGGCTTTCGGGGTGCCATTTCGGAGCCAATCGCGCAAACTAGGCGCAACAATGACCAAAGGCGAGAATGATATGACAGTGATTTATGGCATTAAAACCTGTGACACCTGCCGCAAAGCGGTGAAGGCGCTTGGCGCACCGTTGCATGACATCCGCGCCGACCCGCTATCCCCCGCGCAGCTGGCGCAGTTCTATGAGACTTTCGGCGCGGCGCTCTTGAATACGCGCTCGACCACATGGCGCGGGCTATCAGAGAGCGAGCGTGCGCAGGCGCCGCTTGATCTCTTGGCGTCGCATCCGACCTTGATGAAACGCCCCGTGATTGATGTCGACGGGACGCTGTATCTCGGGTGGGGCAAAGACGTTCAGACGGCACTTTCGGGCGCATAGCCTTTGCGCGTCAGGCGCGATTTAAGGGCGGAATCCAGCGAGAACATCCCTCCGCCCATGCCGACCAAGGTGATAAAGACAAACACCCAAAACGTGCGTTGATCCATGATGAGCGCATCAGAGGCACGGTCGAACCAAGCGCCGACCGTGACCGCATCTGCCTTGTGCCCTATGATGTCGGTGAGGGACTGCACGACAGTAAAACCGATCATGCCTAGGGCTGCGAGCCGTGTGAACAGGCCGACGACGATAAGGGCGGGTAGGATGAACTCCGCGTAGGTGCCGCCCATGACGACAAGCCAATGAAACGCCCCGAACTGGCTCACGTCATAGCCTGCGGCCTCCATTTGGCGTGGAAAAATTTGGGCGTAAGCGCCAAGCGAGGGAGTGAACAGCCCGTCGAGTTTGGTCAGGGCCGAGCCCCAGAAATAGCGCAGCAAAACGGCGGCAAAGGTGAGGCGGGCGAGAAGCGGCAAAAAGCGTGTTGAAGCCAAGGTGATGCGATCAAAGATGTCAGTCAAGCTATGTCCTCCAAATGGGTGATTGCGCCGCCCGACAGGAGTGCGCCGATAAAAGAAGTAAGATCAAGGGATTGTGGTGCATGCTCTATCGCCGCGCCTAATGTCTCGCCCGCGTGCAGCGCATCAATGACTGCGGCAGTTCCGCTTGGAAAGGGTGTAACTATAGGATCAAATTCGGGCCGCGTGATGAGCGCATCTTGTGCGCCGCCTTTTGGGGCAGGGCCACCAAAAGCAGCCTCACGGATATCACAAATAGGATAGGCCGAGCGCACCATTTGAACCGCGGGGGCGAGGGTGACGCGGGCGAAGAAGGCTTCTGGATCGGTGAGGCGATCGGCGGCGACAGGGGCGGCATCAGCGGCGTGATAGGCCTGACGCATCGCCCATTCGAGGCGGGCCACATCCGCCAGATAGGGCAGGCTGGCTGCGGGAGGGAAGGTAGCGATGAAGGCGGGAAAGGCGGCGCCGAACTCCGTCATGAGCGGGGAGGTGGGGGGTGATTGGCGCACGCATTCGCCCGCCATCGCGTCGAAAAAGGCATCTCCAACGAGCGATTTGACGGCGGGAAATCCTGTGGCCAAAGCGTCTTTCAATCCCACTACGATGTTGTTGCGGTAGACGTTAAACCGTTTGGTGGTGGGATGGCCATCCGCGCCGACAATGCCGTTTGGTACGGGGGCCGTCGGATCGAGGGCAGCGGCGATGAATGCGCTGTTTGTCATGCGGGCACCTGTGTGAGCAGCGCGTCGGCGCGGGCCGCTTCGGCCGCAAGCACGTCCCATGCGGGCACGTCATTGTCCCACTCGATGAGGCTCGGTTTCGGGCCGCCGACGGAAATGGTATGCGCATAAAGTGCCCAGACGGGGTCGGCCACTTCGCGACCGTGGCTATCGATCAAAAGTGGCGCACCGTGGTCGTCCTCATCCTCGTCATGGCCGCCAAGGTGGATTTCTCCGACGGCATCATGGTTGAACGCATCAATATAAGCGCGTGGGTCAAGCTGCATATTGGTGGCGGAGACAAAGACGTTGTTGACGTCGAGCAACAGCCCACATCCTGTGCGCCGTGTCACTTCGGTCAGGAAGGCAACCTCGTCCCACGTGCTTTCTTCAAAGGCCAGATAGGAGGATGGATTTTCGAGCAGCATCCTGCGCCCGAGCGTGTCTTGGACTTCGTCCACGTGATCGCAGACGTGGGACAGCGTGGCGTCGGTATAGGGCAACGGCAGCAGGTCGTTGAAATAAGCGCCTGCGCCGTGAATGTCGTGGGTCGACCATGCGAGATGTTCAGAAAACGACGCAGGGTTGAGCCAAGACATCAGATGTTTGAGGCGGGCGAGGTGATCAGGGTCAAGCTGTCCTTCGCCGCCAATCGACAAGCCGACGCCGTGGACGGACAGGGGAAAATGCTCCGATAACGCACGCAGTTGCGCCAGTGGTCGTCCACCTGCGCCCATGTAGTTTTCGGCATGGATTTCCAACCATTCGACGGGTTCGGCATTCTCCAAAATGTTCGAAAAGTGCTGAGGTTTATATCCGACACCCACGGTATTGGGCAGGGTATTGGCGGTTTTGTGCAACATGTCGTGCATCCTGTTTTCCCGTATGCGTGGTCGGGACGGCACGCGAATGCCGCCCCGATTTGTCGCCTTACATTGGCAAGTCGCGGTCAAGCGCTTCGAGGGAGCCCATGCGCTCGGTGCCGTCCATTGCTGCGGGGATCTCGATTTCGGCGCAGGTGCCGGCGGGGACGAGTGTCCATGCGTTGCCTTGGTAATCCACCTTGGATGTACCTGCACAGGTTGTGCCTGGACCAGCGGCGCAATCGTTTTCGCCAGCCAAGGATACGCCAAAGCATTTTTCCTGCTCTTGAGCGGATGCAGTGGTGGCGTGGGCGGAAAGGGCTGCTGCGGCTGCTGCGGCGAGGGCGAGTGTTTTGGTATGTTTCATGTGTGTCTCCCGAAAGATCATGCGTTTCTTCCGCCGTTGTGGCGGTGAGGACACCTTGACCGTAAAGGGTGATCACAAGCCACTCACGAGCCTGTGTGCGCACGACCCTGTCAGGGATTGAAACAAACGAAAACGTGAGTTGAAGGGGTGTAAATGTAAAACGCCTCCCTGTTTGGGAGGCGTTTTTCGGTTTTGTTTCAGAGGTTTGGTCTATTGTTTCAAATCAGGGGCCAAGGCCTCTTGTTTCAATGTGCGCACGATCTCGTCGAGGGTCACAACCGAGGTTTGTTTCTCGCCAAGACGGCGAACTGAAACAGTTTTCTCCTCGACCTCGCGACCACCCACGGCCAAAATAACAGGGACTTTACCCAAGGAGTGCTCGCGGACCTTGTAGTTGATCTTCTCGTTGCGGATATCGGCCTCGGCACGCACGCCTACCGCCTTGAGTGCTGCTACGACCTCATGCACATAATCGTCGGCGTCCGAGATAATCGAGGCGACAACAACCTGACGAGGGGCAAGCCAGAAGGGCAGTTTGCCTGCGTGGTTTTCGATCAAGATACCGATGAACCGTTCAAATGAGCCGAGGACCGCACGGTGCAGCATCACGGGGCGGTGTTTGTCGCCATCCGCACCGATGTAGCTGGCGTCAAGACGCTCGGGCAGGTTGGGGTCAACCTGAAGCGTCCCACATTGCCAGTCGCGACCAATGGCGTCGGTGAGGGTGAACTCCAGTTTCGGACCGTAGAATGCGCCTTCGCCTTCCAGAACTTCGAACTCGTATCCCGCAGCGATGCAGGCTTCGCCGAGTGCTTTTTCGGCTTGATCCCAGCTTTCATCACTGCCGATGCGCTTTTCGGGGCGCGTGGACAGTTTGATGGTCCAATCGGTAAAGCCCAGATCGGCGTAGATCGCGGCAAGAAAGTCGATGAACTTTTTCGTCTCGGCCTCGATATCCTCATTGGCGCAGAAGATATGCGCGTCATCTTGGGTAAACCCGCGCACACGCATGATGCCGTGCAGCGCGCCCGAAGGCTCGTAACGGTTGCACGAGCCAAATTCGGCCATGCGTAGCGGCAGGTCGCGGTAGGATTTGAGGCCTTGGTTGAACACTTGCACGTGGCAGGGGCAGTTCATGGGTTTGAGTGCGTTGATCGTTTTTTCGCGCGCATGTTCCTCGTCAACCTCAACGATGAACATGTTTTCTTGATATTTGTCCCAGTGGCCTGAGGCTTCCCAGAGTTTGCGGTCCACGACCTGCGGTGTGTTCACTTCGACATAGCCGCCGCGTTCCTGTTGGCGGCGCATGTAGTCTTGCAAGGTGGTGTAAATGCGCCAACCGTTCGGATGCCAGAAAATCTGACCCGGGGCCTCTTCTTGCATGTGGAACAGGTCCATCTCGCGGCCCAGTTTGCGGTGATCGCGTTTGGCGGCTTCTTCCAACATGGTCAGGTGGGCTTTGAGCGCCTTGGGGTCTTTGAACGCCACGCCATAAATCCGTTGCAGCATCGCGTTGTCGCTATTGCCGCGCCAGTATGCGCCCGCCACAGACATCAATTTGAAGCTGTTGTTGGGCACTTGGCCCGTGTTTTGCAGGTGCGGTCCGCGGCACAGGTCTTGCCAGTCGCCGTGCCAATACATGCGGATCGGTTGCCCGTCGTCGGGGATCATGCCCACCAACTCGACTTTATAGGGTTCCCCCGATTTCTCATAGTGGGCGATGGCCTCTTCGCGGCTCCATACTTCGGTGCGTACGGGATCGCGGGCGTTGATTATCTCTTTCATCTTGGCTTCAATCTCGCCGAGATCTTCGGGGGTAAACGGCTCCTCGCGGTCGAAGTCGTAATACCAGCCGTCCTTGATGACGGGGCCGATGGTCACTTTGACATCGGGCCAAAGCTCCTGCACCGCGCGCGCCATGATATGCGCGAGATCGTGACGGATCAGCTCAAGCGCTTGTTCGTCGTCCTGCATGGTGTGGATGGCGATGGAGGCATCGGCCTCAATGGGCCACTGCAAATCCCAATGCGCACCGTTCACGGTAGCAGAGATTGCTTTTTTACCAAGAGATGTCGAGATGGATGCGGCGACCTCGGCGGCGGTGATGCCTGCCTCATAGTCGCGTGAATTGCCATCGGGGAAAGTAAGAGAGACTAGGGACATCAATGGTCCTCCTCGTCAGTTTGGCGCCCACGGAACGCCCGGTTGCGGGTATTGGTTCGCGCACTATGTGCTTTAGGACAGGGTGGGAAGTCAATGTGAAAAGGCACGCGGACAAGCGGCGAGTTGCCACGGCTAATCCTGTTCGGAATGGCCTGAAAAACAAGCGGGGTGAGCGGATAGGTTCTTTTTCATGCTCCGAGGAGAGCTGTATATTTGCAATGACGCGGACGGCGCGTTACCTCTTTTGGTGAATAAGAACGGAGCTGAAGATGACCGAATTTCTCGATGCGCCAACGGGGCGTCGCATCGCCTACAACCGCGTCGAGGGGGAGGGCCTTGGCATCGTGTTTCTGGGCGGGTTCATGTCCGATATGGCAGGGACAAAGGCCGTCGCACTTGAACACTGGTCCCGTGCCCAAGGGCGTCCGTTCTTGCGGTTTGATTATTCCGGTCACGGTGAAAGCGCAGGGCAGTTCGAGGACGGGTCCATTGGTGACTGGGCCGAGGATGCGCGCGCGGCGATTGAGGCGCTAACCCTAGGTCCGCAAATCCTTGTCGGCTCGTCGATGGGCGGGTGGATTGCGCTGCTTCTGTCCAAGCGGATTCCCGAACAGATCGCAGGACTGGTGGGCATCGCCGCCGCACCGGATTTTACCCAAGACGGGTTCTGGGCGGGGTTTGATGCGGAGCAGCGGGAGACTTTGGCGCGTGACGGCGTGGTCTATCTGCCCTCGGGCTATGACAGCGATTATCCGATCACCAAACGGCTCATTGAAGATGGCCGAACGCAGCTTGTCTTGCGCGAGCCGCTTTCACTGCCGTTTCCCGTGCGGTTGATGCAAGGGACGGAGGATTCATCCGTCACGCGCGAGACGGCCTTGCGTTTGTTTGATCACATCGACGGTGAGGATGTGCGGTTGAATTTTGTCAAAGGGGCTGATCATTCGTTTTCGACTGCCGCCTGTTTGAAGATGATTGAGGATGCGATTTCGGATGTGTTGGACCAGGTGGGCGATGCTCCCTCGGTGTGATGCGCACGTTGGAGAGCGGCCTCTTGAGAACGTTATTGGACATGGGCAGGGAGATCTGGTCGAACAGAATATTGAACAAAAGAGGTGGGCTAAATGAGTGACGCATTGGTTTTTCTGCCTGGGTTCTTGGCAGATGGGCGCATATTTGCGGATCAGGTGTCAGGCCTGAGCCGCGACTTTGCCGTGATGGTTGCGCCGTTAAAGGGCGAGAGCGTTACCGACATGGCCGAGCATGTGCTGGCCCATGCGCCCCCGCGTTTCTCGGTCGCTGGACATGATTTGGGCGCTTCCGTGGCTGCCGAAGTTCTGCGTCGCGCCCCTGACCGTGTGGAACGTATCGCGCTGATCTGCGCCAATGCGCAATCAGAGCCCCCAAATGCAGCCGCAGCGCGCGAGCCGCGTATGGTGCGGGCAAAATCCGGTCGATTGGGTGAGGTTCTGCTCGAAGATTTGCCAATCGGTGCCTTGGCCGAAAGCCCGCATCGAAACGCCATTCGCGACTACTGGATCGACATGGCGCTTGAGGCAGGGATAGAGACCTATTTGCACCAGTCTCGTGTGATGCAGCGCCGTCCGGATCAGCAAAACATCCTGCGTCGGGCACGTCTCCCCGCCTTGGTGGTCGGCGGAGAACACGACACAGTATGCCCTCCACGACGTCAGGATTTCATTTCCCAACTTATGCCGCGAGCGCATTTGGAGATCATTGAGGGGGCGGGGCACTTGCCGATGTTGGAGACGCCGCAGACCGTCACGCGGATTTTGAGGACATGGTTACAGGCCCCTGCGCCTCTGGTTTTGACCTGAATATCATCCTCAAACACCAACGGCGCCGCTCGAAGGAGGGCGCCGTTGTCGTTTTATTGCAGAAGGTTAGGGTTCTATCCTGCCTTTTTCTGCGCGTCTTTTCCTGCGATTACGCGTGGCCCTGAGTTCTGGTCGATAAAGTCGAGAACCAGAGGGCGAATGTTGTTGCGCCAGCTACGGCCCGCGAAGATCCCGTAGTGACCCGCGCCTGGTTCAAGGTGTGCGGCCTTCATGCTGTCAGGTAGACCGGTGCAGAGGTCGAGTGCCGCAACGCATTGACCTGGTGCGGAAATATCGTCTTCTGCCCCTTCGACCGTTTTGACGGCCACATCCGTAATCTTGCCAATATCCACCTTGCGACCAGCCACAGTGAATTCGTTCTTGGCGATCTCGAGGCCTTTGAAAATCCGCTCAACCGTGGACAGATAGAACTCCGCAGTCATGTCCATAACGGCGAGATATTCATCGTAGAACTTGTTGTGCTTGTCGTGTTCAGAGGCTTTGCCCTGCGCCGTGCGGTTAATCTGATCAGTAAAGGCTTGGGTGTGTTTTTCGCTGTTCATTGCGATGAAAGACGACAGTTGCAGCAAGCCAGGATAGACCTTGCGCCCCGCTCCTTTGTATTTGAAACCGACACGTTGAATCATGCTCTCTTCGAGTTGTCCCATCGTGACGCGGTTGCCAAAATCGGTAACGTCGGTGGGGGTCGCGTCAGGGTCAATCGGCCCGCCGATCAAGGTCAGGGATCGCGGCTGTGCCGTGGGATCTTCCTCGGCCAGATAGGCCGTGGCAGCAAGGGTCAGAGGTGCGGGTTGGCACACGGCAATAACATGGGTTTGCGGCCCCATATATTTCATGAAATCAACGAGGTAGAGTGTGTAGTCCTCAATGTCGAACTTGCCCTCCGAGACGGGAATGTCACGCGCGTTGTGCCAGTCGGTGATATAGACTTCGCAATCGGGCAATAGCGAGACAACGGTGGAGCGCAAGAGGGTTGCGTAGTGCCCTGACATCGGGGCGACGAGCAACACTTTGCGCGGCATTTCCTCGCGGCTTTCGACTTTGAAATGGATCAGATTGCCAAAGGGTTTGGAGACTTTGGTGACGACATCAACAAGGTGGTCACGCCCATCTTTTCCGACAACGGATTGGATATTCCAATCGGGCTTTGTGACCATCCGTGCAAACGAGCGTTCCGTGACTTCGCCCCACGCGGCCAACCATTGAAGGGCGGGGTTCGGGGTGATGGCAAACGCAGGGTAGGAGCCAAGGGCCTGCGCCGAGGCGCCGAGCCATTGGTTCGTGTTACGAACCGTTTCCATCCAGTCATAGCTTGCCATGAAACGCATGGGTCTCTCCTAATAAGGTCACTGCGCGAAGGTAATTATTGTGCGCCAAACAGCTTTCCAGAGTTCAACTGTGTCGCTATCCTACTTACATACTCTTACAGCAAAATGTAATGCTGCAAGTGCAAAATAAACGGGAGGCGGCAAAATGGCTCAAGATGATTCCGTGGATACCAGCGACGAACATGCCGATCTGGACAAGCTCAATAAGAACATTGAGAGGATCGAAAGCCTGTCGAAAAGGTTGACGGCGGCCCTTGCACGTAAAAAGCCGATCCCCGCCGCCCTACAGGGGCCAAGTCAGGATTTGTATCTGAAGGCGGCCAATGCATACCTGTCAGAGATGATCAACAATCCCGCGAAAATTGTGGATCATCAAATCGGTTACTGGGGCAAAACGCTTAAACATTACGTTGAGGCCCAACAGCGCCTCGTGAAGGGCGACCTGACCCCGCCGCCTGATGATAGCCCGAAAGATAGACGGTTTTCGAACCCGTTGTGGGACTCCAACCCCTATTTCAACTTTCTCAAACAGCAATACCTGACCACAGCAGAGGCGATTGAGACGACGGTTGATGAGCTCGATATGGAGGAGCACGAACGCAAGCGGATGGAGTATTTCACCCGCCAGATCGTCGACATGCTGGCGCCGACCAACTTCCTCGCGACCAACCCCGAGGCTTTGGAGCGTGCTGTCGAGACGGAAGGCGAGAGCCTTGTCAGGGGCTTGGAAAACCTCGTGCGCGATCTTGAGGACCATGACGGTGAGATGATCGTCAACCTTGCCGATAAATCTGCCTTTGAGGTGGGGAAAAACATCGGCACAAGCAAAGGCTCGGTGGTGTTTCGAAATCGCATGTTTGAGCTGATTCAGTATGCACCCTCGACCGAAACGGTCCACGCCACGCCGCTTTTGATCTTTCCTCCATGGATTAACAAATTCTACATTCTGGACCTCAAAGAGCAGAATTCCTTGATTAAATGGGTTGTTGATCAGGGCTATACTGTCTTCGTCGTCTCATGGGTGAACCCCGATGAGAGTTACGCCGATGTGGGGCTCGATACCTATATCGAAGAGGGATATTTCACCGCGATTGAACAGGTCAAGGCGATCACGGACCAGAAAAAGATCAATGTTGTCGGCTACTGTATCGCAGGCACGACCTTGTCCATTGCACTCGGGTTGCTGAAAAAACGCGGCGACAAATCTGTAAACTCTGCAACCTTCTTTACCACGCTCACCGACTTTTCGGATCAGGGCGAGGTCGGGGTGTTCCTCGATGATGATTTCATCGACGGGATTGAGGAGGAGGTCAACAGATCGGGCATTATGAAGTCGCTGTATATGTCGCGGACTTTCTCATACCTGCGCTCCAACGACCTCATTTATAAACCCGCGATCCGGTCATATATGTTGGGCGAGGCCCCCCCCGCCTTTGATCTGCTTTATTGGAATAGCGATAGCACCAACCTGCCGGGACGGATGGCGGTGCAGTATTTGCGTGGGCTGTGTCAGCGCGATGAGTTGGCCACAACGGGGTTCGAGATCTGCGGCGAGACGGTCCATCTGTCGGAGGTGACTGTGCCGATGTGCGCAATCGGATGTGAGACCGACCATATTGCCGCGTGGGATGCCTCCTATAACGGGGTGCGCAAAATGGGGTCCAAGGACAAGACCTTCATCCTGTCGGAGTCCGGTCATGTCGCTGGCATCGTTAATCCGCCGTCGAAAAAGAAGTATGGCCACTACACCAACGACGATATCACGCTCCCTCCCCAAGAGTGGAAGGCTAAGGCCACATTCAATGAGGGCAGTTGGTGGCCACGGTGGGAAGCATGGCTGAAGGCGCGCTCGGGGGCGCAAATTCCCGCGCGCGTTGAGGGTGATTCGGGTCATGAAATCCTCGCGCCCGCTCCGGGTACTTACGTTAAGTCATCCTAAGAGATTGAAAATGCCATGCTTTGCGGGCAATTGCTGCGCTGCAGCATTAGGTCTTGATTTTCTGCGTTGCAGCATGCATATTGTGTGCAGACGCAGAAATTGGCGGCGCCCAGAGTTTCTTGGACGTGCGCTCACGTTAGCCACCAAGGAGTAATACCAATGGCCAAGACCGATGACATGACAAAGATTATGAAAGACATGATGGGTGCATTCCCCGTAGATATGTCTTCCCTTCAAGAGACATTTAAAACCCAAGCGTCGCTTGGTGACAAAATGTCCAAAGTAGCTGTTGAAGCTGCTGAGAAATCCACCGAGTTGTCCTCCAAGTGGACCAAAGCAACGCTTGCTAAAGTTGCTGAATTCTCTGCAGTGAAAGACGAGCCAACGGATTATACAAACGCAATGACCGCGTTTGCCTCCGCTCAGGCCGAGCTTGCAACCGAGAATATGGCTGCTTTCGCTGAAATCGCGAAAAAAGTTCAGATGGAAACTGTTGAGCTGATGCTTGCCGCTGGCAAAGACATGGGCGACGACATGACCGCAGCTGCAAAAAAAGCAACTGAAGAGCTGTCCTCCGTTGCGAAAAAAGCAACTGACGAAGTGACTGCTGCCGCGAAAAAAGCGACTGCGAAATAATCGCACTTATAGCTTTCTTGTTCTTCTCTTCATGAGGGGAACGCGGATTGCGAGACGGGCTCCTCCTATGGGTGGGGCCCGTTTTCTTTTGCTTTTGGCAATTCCATCGCTTAGCGTTTTCTGCAACGCAATAAGGGAAGGGGAACCCAATGGCCGAACAAAAAGAGCCTTTGCTGATCAAGCGCTATGCATCGCGTCGTCTCTACAATACCGAGACATCCGACTATGTGACGCTTGAGGATATCTCCGGTTTTATCCGCGATGGCCGTGAGGTTCAGATTGTGGATTTGAAATCGGGTGATGATCTGACGCGTCAGTATCTACTTCAAATCATTGCAGAACATGAAAGCCGCGGTGAAAATGTCCTGCCGCTGAATGTGTTGACCGATCTGGTACGCAGCTACACCACGGATGTGACATCAGCGGTGCCGCAATTTCTGGCACAGAGTTTTGAGATGTTCCGCGACGGACAGGAAAAGATGATGCAGGGGTTGGGTGGCACCATTCCCGGTTTAGGTGCTGTGCAAGCGCAGCAAGAGGCGTTTGTCAAAGCGATGACTGGCGGGATGGGAAGCCTTGGTGCGCCATGGTCCGCTCCAAAATCAGAAACCGATAAAGAGGCATCCCACGAGGGAGAAGACCTCGACGCCATCAAAAAACAGCTTTCCGAGCTTCAGGAAAAGCTGTCCAAACTGACCTAGGACTCTGCCCGCGCATACCTGACTTGGAGTGCGCGGGGCAAATCGAGGGAAATCCATGAGCGACTCAGGCGGACGATTGACCCTTTGGGGGGTGGAGGTATTTTTGGCTGCCGCCGAAGAGGGCTCCGTGTCCGCCGCGGCTCGCCGTCTTGGTGCATCGCCGTCTGCCATTTCTCAACAAATCACCAATCTGGAAACGGCGCTTGGCGCGGAGCTTTTGAACCGTTCAAACCGCCCGATGACGCTCACCCCTGCGGGGCGTGTTTTGCGTACTCGTGCGCAGGTGATCCAGTCGGAGGCCGCCCGCGCGCGTTCGGAGATTGCAGGGCTGGATTTGACCCAGTTGGGGCAATTGCGCCTTGGCATGGTTGAGGATTTCGAGGCGTCCGTCACGCCAACCTTGATCGCGGATATGGCCGATAGCTTGTCAAAGACCCGCTTTGAGTTGCAGACGGGACCATCGCATCGCTTGCTCGATAAACTTGAACATCGCGCATTGGACATCGTCGTGGCCGCCGATCTTGGCCCGCCTGCCGCGTGGATGGACGTGCGTCCCTTGTTGCGTGATCCCTTCGTGATGGTGGTGCCAAAGGGACATGAGCGCAGCTTGGATGCACTCACCGAGTTGCCCTACATCGAATACACCAGCCGTCACGCGATGGGCCGCGCCCTGTCGGCGCATTTGACCGAGCAAGGTGTGCGCACGCCCCGCCGGTTTGAATTGGACAGTTACCGCGCAATGCTTGCGATGGTGGCGGGGGGCAGGGGATGGACCATCCTGACGGTATTGGGCGCCCAGCATGCGGGGCGCTATGCTTCCGAGGTCGAGGTGCATCCGCTGCCTGTGGCCCCTCTGTCGCGCCAATTGTCGCTCTACGCCCATACAGACGGGATGCCCGATATGGCGGACGATATCGCCGCGCGTTTACGCCCCTTGATTCAAACCCGCGTTGTTGCGCCCGCCGTAGAGACATGGCCGTGGCTTGCGGGACAGATTGACCTGACCGAGACGTAAAACGCCGCCCCCGAAGGCGCGGCGTTTGATCTGTTCGGCAGTTTGGCGCGCGCCTATTCGGCGGCCAGTTTCGCCGCACTTGCGATGTTTGCGGCTTCGATTAGCGCATCCGCGATGAAATCGAGATCGGCCTTTTGCAGACGAGCGGGCAAGCGCGTGTCGCAGGCTTTCGATAGCATTTCGCGGGTCATGGGCAATTCTGGCGTCTCGCCCAAGAATTTCCAGTTCCAAAACGCACGGGCATTGTCGGTGGACAGGCCAAAGACCTGAACAGACACGCCGCGCTCTTTGGCGGCCTGTTGAAAGGCTGCCGCTGCATCGCTGTCAAAATCGACGAGGTTGAATTGCAAGCTGTCGGGCGCGCGCACTTCTTTTTCCAGTTTGGCAGGCACGGTGAGGTGCGGGCAGGCCTCAAGGCGGGCGGCGACATAATCATGGTTGGCGCGGCCATCACGCACACGGCGCGGCACTTCGGCCAATTGCGAACGCACGATCGTGGCGGACATATTGGATAGGCGCGTGTTGTAGAGCGGCAGTTGGTTTTGCCACGCATCAAAGGCTTCTTGCAGGGCGTTGTCGCGTTGGGTGTTGTGCTTTTGCCAGTTGTGCTCATAAGCGCCGGACATGATCACGGCGCGGGCGTAGATATTTGGGTCATCGGTGATCATGATGCCGCCCTCGCCTGCGTTCAGCAACTTGTAGGACTGGAACGAGAAGCAGCCGATTTTGCCGATGGTGCCAATGTTTTTGCCATCCCAAACCGTACCAAGCGAGTGTGCGGCGTCTTCGATCAGGGGGATGCCCTTGGCGTCGCAGGCCGCTTTGATTGCGTCCATGTCGGAAGTGTGCCCGCGCATGTGGGAGATCAAAACCGCATCGGCATCGGCCATTTTGGCGTGAAAGTCGTCTAGATCGATACGGTAATTGTCGCCGCATTCCACAAGGACGGGAATGCAGTCAGCGTGCACGACCGAGGATGGCACGGCGGCAAAGGTGAAGGCGGGGATCAACACTTTCGCGTCGCGCGGCAAGTTGAGTGCTTTGAGTGACAAGAATAGGGCTGCGGAACACGAGGCCACGGCGAGCGCGTATTTCGCGCCGATCATCTGTGCGAACTCTTGTTCCAGAAGCGTTACAGGGGCGTCTTTAGCGGCGGTGTAGCGGAACAAATCGCCACTCGTCAAAAGCCGTTCAACCTCGGCGCGGGCGTCCTCGGGGATCGGCTCTGCATCGTAGACGTTGGGCGCGTTGGTCATGACTTTCACCATTCTTAAATTCTATCTTCGGAATATCTGTAAACTCTAGAAGGTCGAAAATCTATGCTTTCCTGATCCGACAGGCGAAATTTCGCAAAGGTGTTACATGCTGTAGGGGAGCGGTGGCCGCTTAGGACGCAGTTTGTATCGCGCTACGTCCCTCGCGCAAGAATGTTGCGATCTGGGCCGCGATGCGGGCTTCGTCGTTTGGTGCGTTCAGATACGGACGCGCCGCGTCAAGCACGCCTTCAGGGTACACGCCATCGGGCCATGCTGCGTCGAGATAGGTGGCAATAACGGGGGCGGATAGCTCGGGGTGGGGCTGCACGGTGTAAATGGTATTGCCATACAAAAGGGCGGCATTGGCGCAGGTTGGCGACGTGCCGACGACCTCTGCCTCGGGCGGCAACTCCACCACCTGATCTTGGTGCCATGCGTTGAGATGCACCGTGCCAAGCCCGTCTATGGCATAGGATTTACGCCCAATGTTCCATCCCCCCGCAAATTTCTCCACGCGTCCGCCCATGGCCTGCGCGATGATCTGGTGGCCAAAGCAAATGCCAGTGAGGCGATGGTGGGCGGCATAAGAGGCGCGGATGAAGTTCTCGAGCGGAGCGATAAAGGCGTGATCCTCGTAAGCGCCATGTTTGGAGCCTGTCACGAGCCACGCGTCGGCGTCGCTGACGCTCTCGGGAAAGTCCATATCAACCACGCGCCACGTCTGTGTCTCGATACCATGGGGAGCGAAAAGGTCGTTGAACAGTGCGGCAAAATCCCCATGTTTGGAGAGAACCGTTGCGGGGGGATCGCCGCAGAGCAAGATGCCCAATTTCATTGTGGTAGCCTTAGCGGATCAACATCATCCGCGCACGTTTTGGACGTTGAGCGGAGGAGGGAAGGTGACGATTGAGGTGCCGTCCGATCTGACCAAACACCGTAATCACGACGATCGTTAACACCACAAAGAACCCTGCTACGATGGGGTAGGGCACAAAGGGGTTGAAGGTCTTTTCGGCAAAATAGGACGCATAGTAGAGCGCGTCGCCCTTTTGCTGCCAGGCTGGGAAGCCCGAGAAAAAGACGAGCGCCGTCGCATGGAACAAGAAGATCGCCTCGTTTGTATAAGCTGGCCACGCAAGGCGCAGCATGGTGGGCCAAGTGATGCGACGAAAACGGGTCCATCCGACCAAGCCATAGGCATCAGCGGCCTCGATATCGCCCTTGGGCACTGAGCGCAGCGCACCGTAGAATATCTCGGCGGAATAGGCAGATGTGTTGAGGAACAAGACGACCAACGCCCCTGCCCATGCGCGGGTCAGGTTGCCTGTGGCCAGTGTCATGCCAAAAATCTCGATCCCTGCTTTGGGGAGGGACACGAACAATTCATAGGCTAAAAAGAACTGGATAAAGAGCGGAGATCCGCGGAACAAAAAGATGAACCATTCGGCGGGTTTGCGCAGCCATTTGTTCGGCGCGGCTTTGGCCATCGCCAAAGCGGTTGCAAAAACAAAGCCGAACAACAACGCCAGAACGCCAAAATAGATGTTCCAGATCATGCCTGAGCCGATCAGCGTCACCTGTTCGCACAGTGTGATATCTGCTTTCGGGAGAAGGCGTTCGCCGAACCCAATGGAGCGCAGCGCGTAGTCGGAAATGGTTTGGGCGCAACTCATGTGGCTTTCCTCATCTCTTCGCCTACCAAGGTGGCTTGTCCATGAGACAGTTTACGGGTGAGGCGCTCCAGAACCAGTTCGGAGATGCGGGTGAAGCCGAGGTAAAACACCAATAGCGCGAGGAAATACCATAGCCGCCAGTCGGGGTGCGGATAGGCGTATTGCGTTGTTTTTGTCCCTCCCAATTCGCGCGCCCAGTAAACGATGTCTTCGACCCCCAACAGGAACAAGAGTGGCGTGGCTTTGATCAGGATCATCCACAGATTGCTCAGCCCAGGCAGGGCGAAAATCCACATTTGTGGCACGAGAATACGCCAGAACGATTGGCGGTGCGACATGCCGTAGCTTTCGGCCGTCTCGATCTGGGCGTGGGGCACGGCCTTCATTGCGCCGGCCAACACATTGGCGGCGAAAGCGCCGAATACGATGGAAAAGGCCAGAACCGCGAGGGTGAAGCCATAGAGTTCATGGACTGATTGCGGCGCGGAATTTAACGGTAGTTTGGCCTCGGCGCAGACAAGAAAGTCGTTGCCCTGCCGGATCGGTTCGGACCAATCGGGGCACTTCACCTTATGGCGCAGCCACTCGAACGCTTGGTCCATTGCGAGGGGGACAAACAAAAAGAAAACGATGTCAGGAACTCCGCGCACCATTGAGGTGTAGAGTGTCCCGAGCCAACGGATCGGGGCGAAATGCGCCCGCGAGGCCATGGCTCCCGCAAAGCCCAACGCAAGCGCTGCCGGCGCGGTAATAGCCAGAAGCGACAGGACAACAAAGAAGGACTTGTAGAACAGCATATGCTTGCCCGTTGTCAGATAACAGGCGAGCCAGTTCAGGCCATCTATGGCGGAGGGATCAGCGCAGGATTGAAACATGTCAAATGACAAGAGCAGGGCCAGTGCGAAACCGGCCCTGCTCTCTATGTCTTAGTACGTGGTGGTTTCTTCGCCGAAGTACTTGATCAAAAGCGCGTTCAGGGAACCATCCTCTTTCATGGAGTCGATGGCTGCGTCGAACTTGGCGATGAGGTCGCCGTCGCTTTCACGCAGACCCATGCCGATGCCGCCGCCGAGCGGAATATCGTCGCCAACAAACTCGAACCCGTTCTCTTCTACGAATGGCACAAGCGCGTCTTTGTCGGCAAATACGGCGTCCACTTCGCCGTTTTTCACAGCTGCAATGGTGTCGTCGAGTGTCGCAAATTCAACAAGTGTTGCGCCTGTTTCCGCGACATAGCCTGCCTGAATTGTGGAGGTCTGTGCAGCAATAACGCCACCTGTGAAATCGACATCAGCCGACAAAGCTGCGTAGGCGGAAGCCGTTGGTGGGTAGTAGTCTTGCGTGAAATCAATGACTTCGTCGCGTTCGTCGGTGATCGACATGCCCGCGATGATGGTGTCGTAGTTGCCTGATACGAGGTTCGGGATGATGGTGTCCCACTCGTTCGTTACCCACTCACAGGTCAGTTCGGCGCGGGCGCAAAGCTCGTCGCCCACTTCGCGTTCAAAGCCTGCAACTTCGCCGTTGTCGTCGATGAAGTTGTAGGGAGGGTAGGCGCCCTCGGTGCCCATGCGGATCGTGTCGGCAGTCGCAGCGCCAGCCATAAGGGCCAATGCGGCAGCGGAAAGGATAAGTTTGTTCATTTTGTTACTCCCAAGTTTATTTATTAGGCTGAGACAGTTGCACTAAGGAACTGCCCGAGCCGTTCGGTTTTTGGTGCGCCAAAGAGGTCGGCGGGTGCGCCTTCTTCTTCGATGCGACCTTGATGGAGGAAAACGACGTGATCGGACACATCATTTGCCATTCTCATATCGTGGGTGACGATGATCATCGTGCGGCCTTCTTCGGCCAATGCCTTGATCACCTTGACCACCTCTTGTTCCAATTCGGGGTCGAGCGCCGATGTGGGTTCGTCAAACAGCAGCGCTTTGGGCTCCATGCACAATGCGCGTGCGATGGCGGCGCGTTGCTGCTGCCCGCCTGACATTTGTGCAGGATAGACGTCGCATTTGTCGCCGATGCCGACCTTGTCGAGATAGGCGCGTGCGGCTTCTTCGACTTCCTTTTTGGGGCGCCCCAAGACGGTTACGGGCGCTTCCATCACATTCTCGAGGATCGACATATGGGCCCAAAGATTGAACTGTTGGAACACCATCGACAGGTTGGTGCGGATGCGCATCACCTGTTTGCGATCAGATGGCCGACGGTTCAGGCCTGTGCCCTTCCATGTGATCGGCTCGCCCTCAAACAGAATCTCGCCTTGCTGACTGTTTTCCAACAGGTTGGCACAGCGTAACAGCGTGGATTTCCCAGAGCCAGAGGAGCCGATAAGCGAAACAACATGACCGCGGGGGGCAGTCATGGAAACACCCTTGAGCACCTCAAGATCGCCATACGACTTATGAAGGTCGCGGATCTCGATCACAGGCGTGTCTGCGGGCGGGTTTGAATTTGAATCCTTGGTCAACATCTGAAGGAGTTAGGGCGAATTCTTAAGCAGATGCAACAAACAACATCAACTTGACCCTGCGTTGAGCTGTTAACCTAGCCAAAATGGCGGGGATTTTTGCGAAAATGGCGAAAAAAGCGCGCCTAAAGAAACTTTAGCCCGCTTCGGAGGGCCAATGCGTGGCAAAGAGATTCGCTGCGACATGGGGCTCTTGAGGCAGCGGCAAGTCATAGGCTTGGGGGCGCAGACGCACGATCCCTTTGAGACCCAAGGTCGCCTTGTGCATACGGGACAAATGCGCAATCGCCTCGGAGATCGCCGCGAAATAGGGGGCGGGATCGGCACCGTAAGCCGTGCAGAAGGTTTGCCCCGGAGAGACGTCGGTCACGCCGATTATCCGCAGGCGTCGGGTTTGTGGAAGATAAAGCCGCAGATCACGCCATGTTTGCGCATCTATACAGGCAAAATCGACCTCCCCTGACAGCACGGCCGCGGCAGAGGTCGCATGCGCTCCCGTATGCAGTATCGGGTTGAACGTCACGCCACAGTTCAGCGCCCAAAGCATTGGTGCGCCCCATCCCGAATGCGACCCTTCATCATTATAGGCCATGCGGGCGCCGTCCAACTGTGTGGGGCGGGTTGCCCGGTGATCGTCGCGTACGACAAAATAGCTGCGGTAATATCCTGCGGGACATTGCGCCAAACCGTAGTCGCTCGCACCTATCAGGGTCACTTTGCCCTTGAGGGTACTGCGCAGCGGAAGGTTACAAACTTGAGAGAGGACCAAGTCGGGGCGCCGCCATGCGTGGTCATAGGGCACAGAGGTGTCGAGCCTGTCGGGGGCGTCGATTGCACGGGCGCGCAGCCCATCACGGATCAGTCCCCAGAGTGCCGTATGTGCGGCTGCGTTTTCACGCCACCAATACATCGGCAGCTGCGCGATCATGACTGTTTGGCTTCAACGCGTTGACGTGCCAATGCGCTATCTCGGTCATTGACGCCGAGCAGGTTGGCGACGAGACGCAACAGCGTGTCTTCGTCGTGGTCGCGGGTGCCATCCGCCAAAACAACGGCCCATAATCCCTCTATGACGCTTTCACGATCCTCATAGGGCACTGCGTCCTTGATCGCACGGGTGAAGCGCACAGTGTCGGGGGCTTCCTCTTCGAGGGTTTCAGCCTGTGTGCGGAGCGCCGTGGCCTCCGCTGGGGGGAGACCATATCGGTCCTTCAGCACTGTTTCGATCTTCTCGATTTCTGCGGGATCGTACTGGCCATCGGCTCGCGCCACGCGCACCAAAAGGGCGGCAAGGGCGAGACGTGCATCAACATCCGCAAGGCGGGGCGGGTTCGGCTGAACGAGCTTTTTGAGGAATTCTGCAAACATAGGATTGATATAGACCCTCGTGCAGGAAAATGAAACGGTTGCACGCAACCGTGATTGAAGTGGCTGCGGCGAAGGGTGTTAGTGAAACAAAATGGGCAGGAGCGACGCCACCAGCAAGGTCGCCATGCTCCAGTTAAACACTGTGAGACGCCGTGCATTGGTCAACAGGCGGCGCACTTCGGTGCCCAACCACGCCCAGACTGTGATGGCGGGAAAGTTCACCATAAGAAACCCGATCCCCACAAGTGCCGCCGAGGTCCATCCCTCACCTTGGGCGTAATTGGTCTGTGCGCCAATGGCCATGATCCATGCTTTGGGATTGACCCATTGAAAGGCTACGGCTTGTAGGAACGTGAATGGTTTGCCGCCCGCTTTGCCCTCTTTGGGAGCGGCGGCATGGGCGATTTTCCATGCGAGCCAGAGCATGTAGGCGATGGAGACCACCACGAGGATGCGGCGCAGAATGGGCAGGGTCTCGAACATCTGTGCCAGTCCCAGACCGATCACAAACACCATGAACGAGTGCCCAAGTGAAATGCCAAGCATATGCGGCAAGGTGCGGCGAAACCCGAAATTGGCCCCAGAAGCAAGTAGCATCAGGTTGTTCGGTCCCGGTGTGCCTGAAGCCACAAAGGCAAAGACCAGCAGGGCGAAAAAGAGTGTCATATCCATGGGGAGAGCCTATAGCGGATTTTTTGTGGATGTTGCGCGCTTTTTGGTGATGGGGCCAATGACGTGGTGCGATGAAAGGGCTGTCTATCTGCGGACCGATGGCGGGGCCTCGCTCATTGGGGAGCGATGCGCGAATGCCTGTTCCCGCCGTGCTATCCCCATGGTAGGCGAAAGAAAACGCGCGAGGCAGCCCCATGTACCGACCCGATCAAACTGGCATCGACGACCCAAGCGTGTTGCGTGCCGCCATGCACGAAGTCTCTTTCGGGGCCCTCGTGACGCCGCACGCGGAGGGGATCGAGATCACCCATGTGCCATGGCTTGTGCGCGAAGAGGGTGGGAAAACCTATCTCGAAAGCCACATCGCACGGCCTAATCCGCATTGGAAATTGGCGGGACAGGGGCAATCGGTGGTGATGTTCCAAGGGCCTCACGCTTATATCTCGCCCTCGTTTTACCCGTCAAAACAGATCCACGGCAAAGCTGTTCCGACATGGGGCTATATCGTCGCCCACGCGCATGGCACGTTCGAGGCGATCCAAGATGGCGATTGGTTGGGCGCACACCTCGCCGCATTAACCCAACGCCACGAGGCAGGCCGCGCCGCTCCGTGGGCTGTTTCAGATGCCCCCGTTGCCTATATCGCCGCCCTCAAACGCGGCATTGTTGGCTTGCGGTTCGAAGTGGCGCGGATGGAAGGCAAATGGAAGATCAACCAGAATAAATCCGAGCAGGATCGCAGCGGCACTTATTCAGGTTTGATGGCCGAGGGAGGCGATATGGCGCGTGATTTGGCCGAAGCGCTTGAGTTCTTTCCAAAAGGCGACGATCAATAGAGGGGACCACATCGTGACGCCACACAGGTCGCGGCACTGATCATTTTGGGAGGGATGAGATGTTCTTGAGTGTTTTTGAGATGTTCAAGATTGGCATTGGTCCGTCCTCGTCGCACACGATGGGGCCAATGGTCGCCGCGGCGCGGTTCATGCAGGCGCTTTCCCAAAAAGATGTAAGACCTGCGCGTGTGCGTGTGCGGCTGCTCGGATCGCTCGCCTTTACGGGCAAGGGCCACGCCACGGATCGGGCGTGTATTTTGGGATTGGCGGGGTTCAGTCCCGAAACCTATGACGCCGTGCAGGCTGAGGCAGCCTTGGCTGAGATCGCGGCGCATCATGTTTTACCTGAGACGCAGATTGCCTTCGATCCCGCCACCGATTTGATATTCGATTATGACACCTCATCCAATGGCCATGCCAATGCGATGGAGATCACCGCATTGGATGTAGCGGGGGGCACGGTTTTGTCCGAGGTGTATTATTCCATCGGCGGAGGATTTGTCCTAACGGTATCCGAGTTTGAGGAGGCCCGACACCAAGACGCTTCGGCGCGGTCGGATGTGCCCTATCCGTTTCAATCCAGTCTTGAGATGTTGGATATGGCCCAAACGGCTGGTCTGAGCATCGCCCAGATGAAGCGGGCCAACGAATTGACGCGGCGCACGAGCGACGACCTTGATGCGGGAATCGCCCAGATATGGTCGGTGATGAACGCCTGTCTCACGCGGGGTCTGACCGCCGAGGGGATCTTGCCCGGAGGGTTGTCGGTCAAACGCCGTGCGCGGGGAATTTTCGACAGTTTGGTGGAGCAACAGCATAGCAATCTCGCCCCGCCCCATATCGTCAACGACTGGATTTCAGCCTATGCGATGGCGGTGAACGAGGAGAACGCAGCGGGTGGTCAAGTGGTCACGGCGCCCACCAATGGCGCGGCAGGTGTGATCCCTGCGTGCATCCGCTATTGGCTTGATCATGTGCCAGAGGCTGATCCCGTGTTGATCCCTGATTTCCTTTTGACAGCGGCGGCGATTGGCGGGTTGATCAAACACAACGCATCGATTTCCGGGGCTGAGTGCGGCTGTCAGGCCGAGGTTGGATCTGCGTCTGCGATGGCGGCGGCGGGTCTGTGTGCTGTCTTGGGTGGCACGCCTGCGCAGGTGGAAAACGCCGCCGAGATTGCCCTTGAGCATCATCTTGGCATGACCTGTGATCCGGTGGCGGGTCTGGTGCAGGTGCCGTGTATCGAGCGCAATGGCCTTGGCGCGATCAAGGCGGTCGCTGCGGCGTCACTGGCGTTGCATGGCGACGGATCGCACCTTGTTCCCCTCGACAGCGCGATTGCGACTCTGTGGCAAACGGGGCGCGATATGAGCCACAAATACAAGGAAACAAGCCTTGGTGGCTTGGCCGTGAATATTCCAAACTGTTGAACGCGGCTCTGCAAAACGAAACGGGCCCCCGAAGGAGCCCGTTCAAACCGTGTGCTTTGGTGCTGTTCAGACCAAGCGTGAATTTTCCTTCGCTGCGCGGATGAAATCCTTGAACAGGGGCGCGGGGGCGAAGGGTTTGGATTTAAGCTCGGGGTGGAATTGCACACCGATATACCACGGGTGGTCGGCCACCTCGACGATCTCGGGCAGGCGTCCATCAGGGGACATGCCAGAGAAGATCAAGCCACAGCTTTCGAGTTTTTCGCGATACTTTGTGTCCACCTCATAGCGGTGGCGGTGGCGTTCTTCGATCTCGGTGGTTCCATAGGCCGCCGCAACGCGCGACCCCTCTTTGAGTGTGGCCGTATAGGCGCCAAGACGCATGGTGCCGCCTTTGTCGTCATCAGCTTTGCGGCGCACGGTCGAGTTGCCTTGGATCCACTCCTTGAGGTGGTAGACGACGGGCTCAAACCGTTTCGCACCTGCCTCATGATCGAACTCTTCGGAGCCCGCTGTTGGAATGCCGGCCAAGTTTCGGGCGGCTTCGATAACGGCCATTTGCATACCCAGACAGATGCCGAGGTAGGGCACTTTATGTTCGCGGGCAAATTGTGCCGCTTTGATTTTTCCTTCTGTGCCGCGTTCGCCGAAGCCGCCGGGCACGAGGATCGCGTGGAATCCTTCGAGATGGGGCGCGGGGTCTTCTTTTTCAAAGATTTCCGCGTCGACCCATTCCACTTTGACCTTCACACGGTTGGCCATGCCGCCGTGAGTGAGGGCTTCCGCGATGGATTTGTAGGCGTCTTCGAGCTGGACGTATTTGCCAACGATGGCGACTTTGACTTCGCCCTCGGGATTGAACACGCGGTCGGCCACATCGTGCCAGACCGTAAGGTCGGGCTTGGGCGCAGGGGAAATGTCAAAGGCATCGAGAACGGCCTGATCAAGCCCCTCGCGGTGGTAGGCCAAGGGGGCCTCGTAGATGGATTTCAAATCGGGAGCCGCGATCACGTCTTCTTTGCGCACGTTACAGAAGAGCGCGATTTTCTCGCGTTCTTTTTCGGGGATCGGATGCTCGGAACGGCAAACCAAGACGTTTGGCTGAAGGCCGATGGTGCGTAGCTCTTTGACCGAGTGCTGTGTCGGCTTGGTTTTCAACTCGCCCGAAGCCGCGATGTAGGGCAGCAGCGTCAGGTGCATGAAGATGCACTCGCCGCGTGGCTTGTCTTGGGCGAACTGGCGGATCGCCTCAAAGAAGGGCAGACCTTCGATGTCGCCAACCGTGCCGCCGATTTCGCAGAGCATGAAATCAACTTCGTCGTCGCCCACATGCAAGAAATCTTTGATTTCGTTGGTGACGTGGGGAATGACCTGAATGGTTTTGCCCAGATAATCGCCGCGGCGCTCTTTTTCGAGCACGTTGGTGTAGACGCGCCCCGACGAGATCGAGTCGGTGTTGCGCGCGGCGACACCCGTGAAACGCTCGTAGTGACCAAGGTCGAGATCGGTTTCCGCGCCATCGTCCGTGACGAAAACTTCGCCATGTTCAAAGGGGCTCATCGTTCCCGGGTCGACGTTGAGATAGGGGTCAAGTTTGCGCAAGCGTACGGAAAATCCGCGGGCTTGCAGGAGGGCGCCGAGTGCTGCGGAGGCGAGGCCCTTGCCCAAAGAAGAGACGACACCGCCGGTGATGAAAACGTATCGTGCCATGAGTTGAGAGGCTCCCGTGAGTGTCCAAAAAAGAGTGGGACACGCGAAAAAGTTTCGCATGTATCACGGGATTTGAGAGCTATCAGATTCGGTCGTCCCGCGCAACCAAACCGCTACATGTTGCGGAACTTCTTTCCACAACGCCCATGTTTTGGGGTTAGTCGACGCTTGGAGGCGCGACAGGAGCGTCTGTGGCCTTAGGTGGCAGCAGGCTTTCACCCGTTGGTAGCGCTGGCGTCGTCGCCGTGTCATCTACCGTCTCTGTCGCTGTGATGCCGTCGACAACCGAAGAGACGTTGGCCTCTTTGCGCGCCAGAACTGTGAGCGTGATGGAGGTAATGATGAACCCGATTGCAAAGATCCAAGTCATTTTGGACAGTGCCGATGCGGCACCGCGTGCAGACATTGCGTCACCCGCGCCGCCCCCCATACCAAGACCGCCGCCTTCAGAGCGCTGAAGAAGCACGATGCCGATCAGGCAAAGGGCGATGATGAGGTGGACAACAAGAACAACGTTTTCCATGGATCCGCTTTCGATTGGTTAGATGCGGCTACTTAAGATGAGATTGGCACAGGCGCAACCCCGCGTGTGGGTCAACAGGCAGATTCATGGCTCGAATTGTGACGTGAGGGGTTCAGTTGCGGCACTGAGGGCGTTTCTTCCCACATCCATGACCACGATCTGCGTCTTCTTGTTCATGGGCCATCGGCCGTAAATCGGGTGCGGATGCGAGAATGTCGCAGGCTGTTGCGCTGCGATTGCCACTGTGTTCACGCGTTTTGTGGTTCCCTCACCGACGCTGCGGCGCTATACGGGCGCGGGTTTCAATCCAATCAAAGGATTCATCATGGCTAACGTCGTCGTTGTCGGCGCCCAATGGGGTGACGAAGGTAAAGGCAAGATCGTGGACTGGCTTTCGGAGCGTGCAGATGTGATCGCACGCTTCCAAGGTGGCCATAATGCGGGCCATACGCTCGTCATCGATGGTAAGGTCTACAAACTGCATGCGCTGCCTTCGGGTGTTGTGCGCGGCGGCAAGCTGTCGGTGATCGGTAATGGCGTTGTGCTTGATCCGTGGCATCTGTTGAGCGAGATCGAAACGATCCGCGAGCAGGGCGTCGAGATTACCCCAGAGACATTGATGATCGCGGAAAATACGCCGCTGATCCTGCCGATTCACGGTGAATTGGACCGCGCCCGCGAGGAAGCTGCATCCAAAGGCACCAAGATCGGCACTACGGGGCGTGGCATTGGCCCGTGCTATGAGGACAAAGTTGGGCGTCGCGCTATTCGTGTGGCCGATCTGGCGGATGACGCCACATTGGAGGCCCGTGTGGACCGTGCCCTTCAACACCACGATCCGCTGCGCAAAGGCTTGGGCTTCGAGCCTGTTGATCGCGATGCACTGATCGCCGCCCTCAAGGAGATCGCCCCAAAGATTCTACCCTATTCCGGTCCCGTCTGGAAGGTGATGAACGAGCAGCGCAAAGCGGGTAAACGGATCTTGTTCGAAGGCGCACAGGGCGCATTGTTGGACATTGATTTCGGCACCTATCCTTTTGTGACCTCCTCCAACGTCATCGCGGGCCAAGCGGCCACGGGCGTCGGCATCGGCCCGGGCTCCATTGATTACGTCCTCGGGATTGTCAAAGCATACACCACCCGCGTTGGCGAAGGTCCGTTCCCAACCGAATTGGATGATGCGGATGGTCAGCGCCTTGGCGAGCGTGGCCACGAGTTCGGCACCACCACGGGGCGCAAGCGCCGCTGCGGTTGGTTCGATGCAGCCTTGCTGCGTCAGACCTGTGCGACCTCGGGAATGAACGGTATTTGCCTGACCAAGCTCGACGTCTTGGACGGTTTCGAGACATTGAAAATTTGCGTGGGCTACGATCTTGACGGCGAGCGCCTCGATTATCTGCCGACTGCTGCCGAAGATCAGGTCCGCTGCGTGCCCGTGTATGAGGAGATGCCCGGCTGGTCCGAAAGCACCGAAGGGGCGCGGACATGGAACGAGCTTCCTGCGAATGCGATCAAATATGTGCGTCACATCGAAGAACTGATTGATTGCCCCGTCGCGTTGCTGTCCACGTCGCCTGAGCGCGAAGACACGATCCTCGTTACTGATCCGTTTGCGGACTAAGCGAAACTGATGGCCCTGTCCTATAAAACCCGCCGCCGATTGGCTCTGTTGATCCTCGTTGTCGGCTTGCCGGCCTATATCATCGTGGCGATCAAGGTGGTGAGCCTGTTTGATCGCCCGTCGATTTTGGTCGAGCTGGCGGTCTATATCGGGCTAGGTGTCCTGTGGGTGTTCCCGCTGAAATCAGTGTTTCGCGGGATTGGGCAGGCGGACCCTGATGCGGCGCCAAAGCCGTATGACGACGAGCGCTAAACGCGAGCCTCTTGGTTTTGTGAGAGTTGCTTTAATATAGAAAAGGCCGCCCGGTTGGGCGGCCTTTTGTGTTTGGTCGGAGACTGTATCAGCCGTGAGCGCGGGTCTCGGGTTTGAAACGTGACGCGTCGGAGACTTGGAACTGGCCTCGGGCGATCTTCTTGATCTTGCCTTGGCGCAGAAGTTGCCCAAAGGAGCGCAGGCGCTCTTCAAGTGGCTGCTCGTCTGGCATGGCCTCAGCGGCCAAGCGCATGATCTGTGGACGCGATACGGTTTTCTTGCCTTCTACGTGATTGGCATAGGCCGCAGCCGCTTCGAGCAACTCGGACAATCCCTGTGCGCCCATTGTTTCGGCGTAGTCGGCAAAACCCGTGGCATCTGCGATCACGTCGTCATGGCTCACCTCGGCCTCTTCGCTCAGCGCAACGGCGGCTGCGGAAATGCGACGTGGGCGGACCGGTGAAATATCGGCACCTTTGTGCACATCCTGAGGCGTGTCGATGCGCTGTTCGGACACCAACATCAGCGGAGGCAGGTCGCGACGCGAACCTTTGACGCGCTCGGGGCGTTTGGGGCGCACAATGCTTTCGAGGTCTTTGCGGTAGATGTTACTTTCTTCGTCGTCATTGTCCTCTGTATTTCCTGCAGCGCGGTCAGCCCGTTTGGACATTACAGCGGCTTTGAGGTGCTGAATGGCCGAGCGACGGCGCGACGTGTCGTCCTTTTCCATCTCGCGCTCGGTCTCGTCGAGAATGCGGGACATGTTGTCGTCAGCGGACGCGGAGAAGATGTTGCGTGTGGCGTCACTGTCGGATGTGGTCTCCGCGTCATCCTCTTCGGCGTCAAATGTCTCATCCTCAAGGGAGACGCCATCGGACGCAGTGTCATTGAGCAGCGCTGCAATGTTGTCGAGGGTGTCGGCATCGTCCACGTCAGCGGGCTCGGCGTCAGACGACGCGACTTCTTCTGCGGTGTCGGCAGACTCGTCGTCAGAAGGGGTGTCCTCTTCAACGGACAGGTCATCGGCGATTGCCGCCACATCAATGCCCGTGTCAGTTTCGGTTTCTGTGTCGTCGGACGCGATGTCTTCAGTGGTCTCTGCGATGATTTCGGCGTCCATGCTTTCAGCAGCCACAGCCGCCAATTCGCGCATTAGGTCGTCTTCGTCATCCTCGGAAAGCGACGACGATCCAAGCTCGCGGCGCAAGACGGAGGTGAGGTCGATCGGGTCTGATTCCGTGTGATCCGTCTCGGCCTCTTCGAGGTCTTCGGTGTAGATCGCTTCGTCGTCAGTTTGGTTCTGATCGTCGTCGATGGCGGCCACAGCATCGGCTGCATCCGTCTCTGCGACTTCTTCATCAACGAGCATTTCGTCTTCGCTGGTCTCGGTCGCATTGGCGGCATTCTGTTGCGCGGCCTGCTGCTCGGCAATTTCCGCCTCGTAGTCGGCGCGGCGCATTTTGATAACGCGGGCACGGACACGGGTCAGCGGGTCTTGCGGTGCGGGCGCGTCCTCCACTTCGGGCATACTTGTTGCCTCGGCGATGTCGGCGGCGAGGTTGGGGTCCATCTCATGCAGAGCCGCAGCGCTGTCGTCCAGGGTGTCCGCGTCGGAGGCAATTGCGTCGTCTAGAGTTTCATCTTCTGCAATGGCATCGGCACTGTCCGTTTCTTCGGATGCGGCTTCATCATCGACGGTTGTCTCATCTGCTTCGATAAGAACGTCGCTTTCGTCGGCACCTTTGAGCGTTGCGGTCTCCATGACAGCGTCGATATCAATCTCGTCGTCGGTGGTCTCCGTGACGTTTGCCGTTGTGGCCTCGTCTTGGGCATCCGCGATCATGTCTTCGGAAACGGTAGCCTCAGGGTCGGCAACGGCCTCGACATCGTCATGGCTCTCATCAGTTTCATCGGCGGCGACGATTTCCTCAACAGGGGCGAGGTCGGCTGTGTCTTGGTCTTGGATGTCTGCAACGAGATCTTCCGTATCGCCTGCATCCTCGGCGCCAAAAGCGTCAGCGGCGTGCTGGTCTTCGGCAAAGGGGGCCTCGTCGCGTTTTGCAACGGCGGCGCGGATACGGGCAAGTTTTTCCGCAATGGACCCCTCGGCAAGGGCGGCTCCTGCTGTGGCTGCGGCACCCATTGCTGCGGCTGGCGCAGCTTTCACGGGCGCGTCGTCTTGTTTGGGGGCCTCGACAGGGGCAGCAACAGACGCAGCAGCGGGGGCAGCCTCTGCGGCAGCGGTTTGTTCTGGCGCAGTCGAGGGGACGGGCGCTTTTGTGATGGGGGCAGTTGTGAGAGGAGCCTGTGGGGCAGGGGCCGCGATGTCGCCATTTGGCGCACCTTCGACCTGGCGCAGGATCATCCCGTTTTCTTCCATCTTCGTTTCAACACGACGTTGGATTTCGCGCTCGGCGATGGATTGAAGCATCTGGGGGTCAGGCGTCGGAGGCTCCGCGCCGAAGTACCGATCTTCCGATGCGAGATCGCGGAAATACTCTGCGATTGACCTCATTGTATTGAACGGGTCGTCAAACCCCTCCAACGTACATGAGAAGGTCCCGTAGGAGACCGTTAGAATTTTGCTGTCCGTAACCATGCCGAAACTCGCTTTCTGCCCTTGCTTATCGACACCTTATTTACCATGAATTGGTTCTCAATTCGGAACGAAACAAGGAAAACAGCGTGATTATTTCCTGTCCAAAATGTGGCAAAGACACCTGAGGGGAGAGCGGGACATGGCGATTCCAGTGATAAAGAGCGCCTCGGGCGTGACTGTGCTCGGGAGCGGAAACGCCACGCCCGCTTTGCTTTCGCGGGCCCTGACACAGGCAAAACCCCTCATTGCTGCGGACGGATCAGCTCAAATCGCCCTTGATTGGGGCCATATGCCCGATGCGGTGATTGGCGACTTCGATAGTTTGGACAATAAGGCACGTGCCCTTATTCCTTCGGACCGATTTTACCATATCCCCGAGCAGGACAGCACCGATTTCGAGAAATGTCTGACGCGCATTGATGCTCCCTATGTTTTGGGCGTGGGCTTCATGGGTGCACGGGTGGATCACGAATTGGCGGTTTTGAGCGCGATGGTGCGATTTGCGGACCGCCAGATCGTGCTTTTGGGAACGCATGACATTTGCGTGCATCTCTCGTCTCCCTTGACGCTGACCTTGCCCGTTGGTTGCCGCGTGTCGCTGTTCCCCATGGCCCCTGTGACAGGGCGGTCAACGGGATTGAAGTGGCCGATAGAGGGGATCGACTTTGCGCCTGATGGTCGTGTCGGCACATCGAATGAAGCCAGTGATACACAGGTGCATATCGAGATGGACGGCGCGGGAATGCTTTTGTTTCTGTCGCCCGAGGCTTTGGACGCGCTTTTGGCGGGCCTAGGAATCTAAGGGCTCCGCGCTTTAGGAATTCGGGCGGGTCAGGACATAGGTTGCCGCCGCACTCATACAGACGGCCTGAATAATCAGTACCTTGGCGGGCAGGGCAAAGAGAACCGAGGCCAAAAACGTCACCGCCATCATGCCCACGGCAAATCCCTTATACTTCGGCGCGATGGAGCCTGTTTCTTCCCATGCGCGGATGGGCGGGCCGAAATGGGCATGCTCCATGAGCCAGTGGCGCAGGCGGGGTGAGCCTTTGGTGAAAAAATACGCCGCGAGAATCAGGAATACGGTGGTCGGCAGCAATGGCAAGACTGCGCCGATGAGGCCCAAGGCCACGCAAAGCCACCCGAGGGCCAGATGAAGATATTTGTGCAACGCATCCGCCATTTCGTCGTCCTAAGGTTGGCCTCTGTTGAGACCATGTAGGGAATCCTTCGTCCAAGTCGAGCGCCCTGTCACCTGTGTTAGCGCTAATAGGGGCAATTCGCACCACAAACTGTCTATCGCCCGTGGGGGCGCTCTTTTATAAGCGAGCCGACTCATACACGCTTCTGGGGAGATGCATCAAATGTCCGAGACCCTTTCGCCGATTGATACCGCCAAATTTGTCGCCTCTAAACGCGCCGTTGAATTCGTTGAGGATGGCATGAAACTGGGCCTTGGCACGGGGTCAACCGCGGCATGGATGGTGCGGTGTCTGGCCGAGCGCATTCGCGAAGAGGGGCTCAAGGTTGTGGGGGTTCCAACCTCCACCCGCACCGCCGAATTGGCGCGGTCCTTGGGGATCAAGGTGATCTCGCTCGATGAGGCCAAGTGGTTGGACTTGACCATTGATGGCGCCGATGAGTTTGATCCCGAGTTGAACCTGATCAAAGGCGGCGGTGGTGCGTTGTTGCAAGAGAAAATCGTGGCGACGGCCTCGGATCAGATGATCGTCATCACCGATGCGGCAAAAGAGGTCGACCACCTCGGTGCCTTCCCGTTGCCGATCGAAGTGATCCCGTTTGGATGGCAAACCACCAAAGCTCTCGTTGAGGAGACGCTTGGCTCGATGGATGTTTTGGGGCAATCATCAACCCTGCGGATGAATGGCGATGTGCCGTTCATCACCGACGAGGGCAACCATATCGTTGATTTGCATGTCAAACGCATCGGTAATGCGCGGCAATTGGCGCTCGTACTCAATCAGGTGCCTGGTGTGGTGGAAAACGGCCTGTTTATCGACATTTGCGATAAGGTCATCATCGGCCACGGTGATGGTCGCGTTCAGACCAAAGACATCATCACGGGCGAGGATTCCGAGAGCACAATCGAGTTTGCCGAGACCGACAATATCTTTGCCGACCTGTGAGCCGACGCATAACCCCACGCTAAATTGATCTTATGAGACCCCGTTTGCAGTCGCAGGCGGGGTTTTCCTTTGGTGATAAAGCCCCTACATCTATTCCCGACTTTAGATTTCTTCCAAATAGTTAAAGACAGGCGGGACAAATGGCGTTTGATTATGATCTCTTTGTAATCGGTGGTGGCTCTGGCGGTGTGCGTGCGGCACGTTTGACTGCTGCGGACGGACACAAAGTGGCAATGGCCGAAGAGTACCGCATGGGCGGCACCTGTGTGATCCGTGGCTGTGTTCCTAAAAAGCTGATGGTCTTCGCATCCCAGTACTCGGCGGCTGCGACCGAGGCTGCGGCCTACGGATGGGATGTGAAGCTCGGTGATTTTGAATGGCCCCAATTCCAAAAACGCCTCAAGGCCGAGTTGACCCGTCTTGAGGGCATCTACACCAAGAATGCAGGCAATGCGGGTGTTGAGATCATGGCTCAACGTGCGACGGTAAAAGACCCGCATACGGTTGCTTTGGCCGATGGCACAGAAGTCACCGCGAAGCATATCCTTGTGGCGACGGGGGGCACGCCCTTCGTGCCTGATACCGTTCCGGGGATCGAACATGCAATCACGTCCAATGAGATTTTCGACATTGAGACGCTACCCAAGCGTATCTTGATCGTTGGCGGCGGCTATATCGCCAGTGAGTTTGCCTGCATCTTTAACGGCTTGGGATCGGACACGACGCAATATTACCGTGGGGCGCAAATCCTGCGCGGCTTTGACGACGAGGCGCGCGGCCATATCGCAGAGCTGATCGCGGGGCAGGGCGTGAACCTACACGTCGGCACCGATGTGGAGCGCATCGAGAAACGCGACGGCGGGTTGTGGGTCAAAGCCACCGACGGGCGCGAGGAGATGTTTGACTTGGTGCTCTATGCCACGGGCCGCAAACCCAACACCGCAGGTCTGGGCCTCGAAGGCGCGGGCGTCAAACTGGGCCGTGCGGGCGAGGTTATCGTGGATGACTACGGCCAGACCAATATCCCGTCGATCTACGGCGTGGGGGATGTGACCAACCGAATCCAACTGACCCCTGTGGCGATCCGCGAGGCGGTGGCCTTCCACGAGACGGTGTTCAAAGGCAATCCGACAAAGCCCGATCATGTGGCCGTTCCGTCCGCGATTTTCACGCAGCCTGAATATGGCGCTGTGGGGATGACCGAGGAGCAAGCTCGCGATGAACGCCCCGTTGAACGCCCCGTTGAGGTCTACACTGCGGCGTTCCGTCCGATGCAAAACGCCTTTATCGAGAAAAACGAACGCGTCTTGTTCAAGCTCATCGTCTGTGCCGAGACGCGCACGGTTCTGGGCTGTCACATCATCGCACCTCATGCGGGCGAAATGATCCAACTGGCGGGCGTGGCCGTGAAAATGGGCGCCACCAAAGAGGACTTTGATGCGACTGTCGCGGTTCACCCGACAATGGCCGAAGAGATTGTTTTGATGAAAGAGCCCACGCGCGTTCACAAGTAAGACGATTTAGGGCGCGAAAGCGGGACAGGGCGTCGCATAAGCGGTTTACGCCCCTTGAAAACCGTGCTCAGAACGAACAGGTTACGTTAAAGCCTTGTTCGGGCGCGGTTCGCGCGCTCGCATTAGACATATACGAGAGAGGACACACCTTCATGGCCAGCAATAATGGCGGACCTTGGGGCTCGGGCGGCGGTGGAAACCGTGGCGGCTCCGGCGACGACAACAATGGCGGCAATCGCGGCACTGGCGGACGTCGTCCGAATGATCCCCCGCAGTTGCCTGAAATCGACGAGCTTTTGGGCAAAGGCAATGAATATCTGAAAGTGCTCATGGGCGGCAAAGGCGGCGGATCAAACGGCACCGGCGGCGGCAATACGGGCGGTGGTGGACCACGGTTTACCCGCTCCACTGTGGGCGTCGGCGTCTTGATCGCTGCGGGTCTGTGGGCGTTGAACTCGTTTTACACAGTCAAACCCGAAGAGCAGTCCGTTGAATTGTTCCTTGGTGAGTTTTCCTCCATCGGCAATCCAGGTCTGAACTTTGCGCCTTGGCCGCTTGTGTCCTACGAGAAGGTCGTGGTGACAGGCGAGCGTACCGAAGCCATCGGCATCGCGGGCACCGGTGAAACAGGCCTGATGCTGACCACCGACGAGAACATCGTCGACATTGACTTCCAAGTTGTGTGGAACATCTCCGATCCTGCGAAGTACCTGTTTAACCTCGCCGACCCGCGCACCACCGTTCAGGCCGTGTCGGAAAGCTCCATGCGCGAGATTATTGCCGCCTCCGAATTGGCGCCGATTCTCAACCGTGACCGTGGGTTGATCGCCGATACCGCGATGACACTGATTCAATCCACTCTTGATAGCTATAACGCAGGGATCAACGTGATCCGCGTCAACCTTGATAAAGCCGATCCGCCCACCGAGGTGATCGACGCCTTCCGCGACGTTCAGGCCGCCGAGCAAGAGCGTGACCGTCTCGAACGTCAGGCCGATGCCTATGCCAACACGGTTCTCGCGGGCGCACGCGGGTCTGCTGCTCAGTATCTCGAAGAGGCCGAGGGCTACCGCGCACAGGTCGTCAACGGCGCACAGGGTGAGGCTTCGCGCTTCTCCGCTGTTTTGACCGAATACAAACTCGCTCCCGAAGTGACCCGTAAGCGTCTCTATCTGGAAACCATCGAAGAAGTGTACGGTGGCGTTGAAAAAATTATCCTCGATGAAGCGGGCGATGGTGGGCAGGGTGTTGTCCCTTATCTGCCGCTCAACGAGTTGAGAAAATCTACAAATGAGGGGTCGAACTGATGAAACGTCTTCAAATCCTTTTCGTCGCCCTGATCATCGCTGTGGTCGTTGTTTTGTCCTCGGTCTTTGTGGTGGACGAACGCCAAAAAGCGCTCGTGCTCCAGTTTGGCCAGATCAAAGCGGTCAAAGAAGAGCCCGGCCTCGCGTTCAAAATCCCTCTTATTCAGGAAGTGGTCTATTACGACGACCGCATTCTGTCGCTTGAGACCCCCGAAATCGAAGTCACCCCGTCGGATGACCGTCGTTTGCTCGTAGATGCCTTTGCGCGCTACCGCATTTCGGATGTTGTCCGCTTCCGTCAGGCTGTGTCCACAGGCGGTATCCGCCTCGCAGAGGATCGCCTCCAAGGCATCCTGAACGCGCAGGTGCGCGAGGTTCTCGGCTCTGACACCGTGACGTCGAACACCATTCTGTCGTCGGATCGTTCCGAATTGATGAACCGTATTCGTGAGCAAGCCCGCGTTAGCGCCTTGCCTCTCGGCGTCGAAGTCGTCGACGTGCGTCTCAAACAGACGTTCTTGCCCGATCAAAACCTTGAAGCCACCTTTGCGCGGATGCGTGCCGAACGTGAACGTGAGGCCGCCGACGAGCGGGCACGTGGTGAAGAGGCGGCGCAGCGTGTTCGTGCGCAGGCCGATCGTACCGTGGTCGAGCTGACGTCCGATGCGCAACGCCAAGCCGAGATCGTCCGAGGGGAAGCAGACGCAGAGCGTAACAAAATCTTTGCCGAGGCCTATGGCGCGGACCCTGATTTCTTTGAGTTTTACCGCTCTTTGAACGCCTACCGTGAAAGCCTCAAAGGCTCGAACACCACGATGGTGATCTCGCCAGATAGTGAATTCTTTGACTATCTGAAATCCGATACCGGTCGCGAAGAGTAGACCGCAGGATCTGATCTACGCGTTCGGAGCAATGATTGAGAAAGGGGCTGACCCACGGGTTGGCCCTTTTTGCATTTGGATAGCGGAATAGAGCTAACGTGTTGCATTTGACGGCATGACATAGGGAAATCGCGTCACGTTTCGCTCACATCCAGTTGAGCAAATGCGATTTATATTGAGTTGTGGCTCTGCGTGCCTATCTTTACGCCAGTAGCTAGTTATTAGCGAACATCGGTCTAAAAAGGTGCTCGCACAGAAGGAGGAACTTCACCGATGACGACGTCAATCGTCCTTTCACCCCTCACTACAAGGTCACACCGTGCCACGCTGTCTTTGCGAACACTTGCCGTGACCCTGATCGGCGCCTTTGCGCTCTTGCTTCAGGCCGTTGCGGCCGATGCGCGCGGAGCACCAGAGAGCTTTGCGGACCTGGCCGAACGATTTAGCCCTGCCGTTGTAAATATCACCACAACAACGGTGGTTAAAACCTCTACAGACCTGACCCCGATTGTCCCCGAAGGCTCGCCGTTTCAAGACTTCTTTGAAGAGTTCATGAACCGCAATGGACAAGGCTTCGGGCAACCTCAACGCCCGCGTAAATCGCAAGCGCTTGGTTCAGGGTTCGTGATTTCCGAAGATGGCTACATCGTCACGAACAATCACGTGATCGAAGGGGCTGACGAGATTGAAATCGAGTTCTTTGAAAAATTCACCTTGCCCGCCAAACTGGTTGGCACCGACCCCAAAACGGATATTGCGCTCCTTAAAGTGGAAAGTGATGAGCCGTTGAAATTCGTGTCCTTTGGTGACAGCGACGTCGCGCGTGTCGGCGATTGGGTCATGGCAATGGGCAACCCGCTTGGTCAGGGCTTTTCCGTTTCCGCAGGGATCATCTCGCAGCGCGGTCGTGCCTTGTCAGGTATCTATGATGATTTCATCCAGACCGACGCCGCTATTAACCGCGGCAACTCGGGTGGCCCATTGTTCAACATGGATGGCGAAGTGATCGGTGTGAACACGGCGATTCTGTCTCCCAACGGTGGTTCCATCGGGATCGGTTTCTCGATGGCTTCCAATGTGGTGTCCAAAGTGGTCGACCAGCTTCGCGAGTTTGGTGAGACCCGTCGGGGCTGGCTTGGTGTGCGTATCCAGAATGTCTCTGACGATGTTGCCGAGGCGATGGGCCTCGCCGCTGCCAAAGGCGCGTTGGTCACTGATGTGCCTGAGGGGCCATCCAAAGAGGCTGGCTTGCAAAGCGGTGATGTGATCGTCTCTTTCGATAATAAAGAGATCGAAGATCCAGATGCGCTTGTGCGGACTGTTGGCGACACCGAAGTGGGTAAAGCGGTGCGCGTGACGGTGTTCCGCGATGGCAAAACTAAAACGCTGATGGTCACGCTTGGCCGCCGCGAAGATGCCGAAAACACCTCCATGCCGCAAGATGGCGGCTCACCCGTTGCTCCTAAATCGGTGGAGTTGATGGGGCTGACCTTGCAACCGCTGAACGATGAGTTGCGCGAGCAGCTTGGTGTACCTGCGGGGGCAAACGGATTGGCCGTGCTTGAGGTGGACGAGACCACCGAAGCCTTTGAGAAAGGTCTGCGTGCGGGTGATGTCATCACCGAGGCAGGACAAGAGAAAGTCACAACCGTGGCTGATCTCGAGGCCCGTATCGAAGCTGCGCGAGATGCAGGTCGCAACACGGTTCTGCTCTTGGTACGTCGCTCCGGCGAGCCGCGTTTTGTGGCCATCGGTGTGAACTAACCCTATTTTCACCACCAGTGAAATGAGAAGGGCGGCCCCGTGTGGGCCGCCTTTTTGTATCGAGACGGGAGTGGCCCCAGTTGTTACTGGCTGCGTTCGACGGCTATGAGCCCCAGTTTTCGAGCTGCCGCGAGGGAGAGAACGTCACTGTCGACGCCTTGGTCCTTTTGGTAGGCGCGGATGGCTGCGCGTGTGGCGCGGTCCATGTGTCCCGTCGTGGGACCGATGTAGAACTCACGCGCGGCCAATGCCCGCTGCACAGAGGCGATGAACTCGGCTGTCAGTTCTTCGTCACACAGGGTCTCGAACCAAAGCTCTTTGCGTTCGCGCACGATGTTCTGGCGGGTTTCGGTGCGGTAGACGGCGGGATAGGTGACGGAGCCATCAGATCCGATTTGCGGCGGTTGCACCAAGACTTGTTCTGTCACGGTCTCAATGATTGCGGGCGTGACGGTGCGGGCATAACAGCTATCGGGATCAGCGCCAGGCGGGGCGGTTTGAGCGTCGCGAGCGCGCAACACTTGCGTGCCGGTGTCGGGCGATGTCCCTTGGCATGCACTTAGCGCCACGCAGGTTGCGAGGCCCCAAAGGATCGCTCGGCTGCGATTGGATGCGCGGGGGATGGACCCTGTCGTGGGTACGGTATGGATTGTCATTGCTCGCTCGTCTCACCTGTCCGCGCTTTGATCGCGGCTCTTTGGGGCGACTGTAACGCGGATTTGGACCCGCTCCAAGCACTTGCGAGTTTGCCTGCGTGACGGTCGTCAACAGACCCACAGCCCTGTCCACAACCATCCCGTTGCCTCTCAAGACTGCGTGAGCGCGTGCACGGGCCTGTTCGCCCTCTTTTCATCGTGCTGTAAGCGAGGTACATCATGGCCCGAATGACAGATCAACAAAGGGACAAAAAATGGCGAAAATCACTTATGTCGAGTTTAATGGCACCGAGCATGTCGTAGATGTCCCTAATGGCCGCACCGTCATGGAAGGGGCCCGTGATAACGGCATTCCGGGAATTGATGCCGATTGTGGCGGCGCTTGTGCCTGTTCGACCTGTCACGTCTATGTCGCTCCCGAGTGGGTGGAAAAGCTGACAGCAAAGGACGCGATGGAGGAGGATATGCTTGATTTTGCTTATCAACCTGATCCTGTGCGCTCGCGTCTGACCTGTCAGATCAAAGTGACGGATGACATCGACGGTCTCGTCGTGAATATGCCCGAAAAGCAGATTTGATGAAGGCACTGGTCGCAGCGCTCGCCATTGTCGCGGCGCCCGCGTTGGCGCAAACCACCCAGCCAGTTATCACCTCGGCCCGCTACGTCGAGCCAACCGATTCTTATGGTCATGGCGCTGTGGCAAATGGCGAATATGCCGCCCTTGAGGTCATGTTCTCGGATGGGGAGCGCCGCACGATCCGATGGGGCAATGCGGTATTCGAAGATACAACCCCGCGCTTGCATGATTTTGACGGTGATGGTGCGCCCGAAGTGGTCACGGTTCTGTCTAACACAACGGGTGGCGCACATATTCAACTGATCAAAGCAGTTGATGGTCTGTTGAGCGCCGCAGGGGGCAGTGTGCCTATCGGCAGACGCAACCGTTGGCTGGCTATCGCGGGTATCGCCGATTTCGACGGTGATGGCCTTGACGAGATTGCCTATATTGATCGTCCGCATCTGGCCAAAGAATTGGTGGTTCTCACTGTCGACATGTCCGCCCCCAAGACCAGATTGACCGAAGTTGCGCGGACGCGTGGTTTGACCAACCACCATTTTGGAAGTGCGGTGATCGAGGGCGGTGTGCGGACATGTACGGGCGAGGCGGGTGTTGTGTTGACCGCCAATGGCGATTGGTCACAGATCATGGAGACGCGCGTGGTGCATGGGGAGCTGATCTCGATCCCTGTGGCGCCCTATGATGGCCCTGAGAGTTTTGTCCCCTATATGCGGTGCCCGTGACGCCTTTCGGAAACTTTTGGTCACGTCGATCTGGCGCAAGCGATGCTTTCGCGTCGTTTTGGGGCTGTCAAACGGTGCGCCACATGGCAAAACGCGCAGCACACCTACTATAACTCGCCCAAACGGAGCACGCCCATGAGCAGCCATGTTCTTACCGTTACCTGTCAGTCTCAACGTGGAATCGTTGCCGCCATTTCGGGCCAACTGGCTGAGCTTGGCTGTAACATCACCGATTCCGCGCAATACGATGATCCTGAAACCAAACAGTTCTTTATGCGCGTGAGCTTTGTCTCCGAGCAGGGTCTTGATCAAAGTCAGATCATCGAAGGTTTCGCCCCCGTGGCAGAGCGGCTCAACATGCAATGGGCGGTGCATGACGAGAGCAAAAAGATGAAGGTCGTGGTTATGGTGTCGCGCTTCGGGCATTGTCTCAATGACCTGCTGTATCGCGTGCGTATCGGCGCTTTGCCGATTGAGATTGTCGCAGTGATTTCCAACCACATGGACTACCAAAAGGTCGTCGTGAACCATGATATTCCGTTTCACCACATCAAGGTGACAAAGGAAAACAAAGCCGAGGCCGAAGCGCAAATCATGCAACTGGTTGAGGACGCAGGCGCGGAATTGATCGTTCTGGCCCGCTATATGCAGATCCTGAGCGATGATATGTGTCAGCGTATGAGCGGACGTATCATCAACATCCACCACTCGTTCCTGCCGTCATTTAAGGGGGCTAACCCTTACAAGCAGGCGTTTGAGCGGGGTGTGAAGCTGATCGGGGCGACCGCGCACTACGTGACCGCTGATCTGGATGAAGGCCCGATTATCGAGCAGGACACGGTGCGTGTCACCCATGCACAAAGTCCCGAGGACTATGTGTCGCTTGGACGTGATGTCGAGGCGCAAGTCTTTGCCCGTGCGATCCATGCGCATATCCACCACCGCGTATTTATTAACGGCAATAAAACCGTCGTGTTCCCCGCGTCGCCGGGTGGCTATGCCAGTGAAAGAATGGGGTGAGGCGCGGTCCCGCATCGCGGGATTTAAAGGTCTAGTAGACCTTTAAAAGCGCCGAACGCCCGAGCACACTTGCGAGGGCAGGGCCTTAGGGTGTTGCCCCCACATCGCCGGATTTAAAAACCCAATAAACCTTTAAAAACGCCGAACGACTAAGCACACCTGCGAGGGCAGGGTCTTAGGGCTTTGTCCCAGCTACTTGTACCCCAAAAAGAAAAGGCGTGCCGTTCGAGCACGCCTTTATTCTGTCGCGACAGCATATGGAGCTTTGCACCCTCTAGACCACGGTGAGGTGGTCCAATCCGTTGGCCGTTCGAGCCGTTGGTGCGTTTCGCTCCTGTTTTATCGCTCGTTAGGGTTAATATTGCTCTAACGTCGATCCAAAGAAACGCGCCCCCAAGTTTGATTGTGGGGCGCGTTTTTGTGTTGGGTCTATGGTTGGAGAGGCGTCTTAAAGCGCGCGCCACCCGATATCACTACGGTTGAAGCCTTCGGGCCAGTCGACTTTGTCGATCATTGCATAGGCGCGATCACGGGCTTCTTGGAGTGTTGCGCCACGGGCCGTCACGTTCAACACGCGACCACCGTTGGCGACCAGAACGCCGTCTTTTTTGGCCGTGCCCGCATGAAAGACCATGTTGGAACTGTCTTCGGGCAGCGCGTCCAGACCACGGATCTCGGTGCCTTTTTCATAGGTGCCCGGATAGCCGTTGGCGGCCATGACGACGGTGAGAGCGTGATCGTCGGCCCAATTGACGCGAGCGGTGTCGAGCGTGCCGTCTGCTGTGGCGAGCATCAGGTCAAGCGCCTGCGCGCCAAGACGCATCATCAGCACCTGACACTCCGGATCGCCAAAGCGACAGTTGTATTCCACAAGGCGGGGTTGGCCGTCTTTGATCATAAAACCCGCATAAAGCACGCCTTGGTAAGGCATCCCGCGCTTGGCCATTTCGGCCACGGTGGGTTTGATGATCTCATTCATCGCCTTTTCAATAACGGATTCGGTCATCACGGGCGCAGGGGAATAGGCGCCCATACCGCCAGTGTTCAGCCCTGTGTCGCCGTCGCCGACGCGTTTGTGGTCTTGGGCTGTGCCAACGGGCAGGACGTTCTCGCCGTCGCACAGGATGAACCACGAGGCCTCTTCGCCGTCCATAAACTCCTCGATGACCACCTCAGCGCCCGCTGCGCCAAACTCGCCGCCAAACATGTCGTCAATGGCGTCGAGCGCGGTTTGTTCGTCCATTGCCACGATCACGCCCTTGCCTGCGGCCAGACCGTCGGCTTTGACCACAATGGGCGCGCCTTCAGAGCGGATGTAGGCTTTGGCTTTTTCGGCATCGGTGAAATGCGCATAGCCCGCAGTCGGTGCGCCTGAGGCGTCACAAATGTCTTTGGTGAAACTCTTGGAGGCTTCCAGTTGGGCTGCGGCTTTGGAGGGACCAAAGGTCAGCACCCCGATCTCGCGCAGCGCATCAGCGACACCTGCGGCCAAGGGGGCTTCGGGGCCAATGATGACGAATTCAATCGCATTTTCGGTGACAAATTCAACCACGGCCCCGCCGTCATTGATGTCAAAGGTGGCGCATTCGGCGATTTTTGCGATGCCTGCATTGCCCGGCGCGACGATCAGCTTGTCGCACTTGGGGTTTTGGAGCACGGCCCATGCCAGACTGTGCTCGCGTCCGCCTGATCCGAGAATGAGAATGTTCATGGGGTCTCTCCGCTTCACCTTTGGTTGCCCGCGTTCTAAGGTTACTTCCAACGCGACACAAGCTTGAGCCAAAAAGAAACGCCCATGTCCGATATCTTCGAAGACGATCCCGCCGACAACCGCTCCAACGCGCCCGAATTTTCGGTCTCGGAACTCAGCGGCTCGATCAAGAAAACGCTTGAGGGCGCATTCGGGCGGGTGCGGGTGCGTGGTGAGATTGGTCGCGTGATGCACGCGCGGTCGGGGCATCTGTATTATGACCTCAAAGACGACAAGGATGTCATCGCCTGCAACACGTGGAAGGGGCAGGCGGCGCGGCTGTCGGTCATTCCCGAGGAGGGGATGGAGGTCATCGTCACGGGGCGGTTGTCCACCTTCGGTCCGCAGTCGAAATACAACCTCAATGTAGACGAGGTCGAGGTCGCGGGCGAAGGCGCGTTGATGGCGATGCTTGAAAAGCGCAAGAAAGCCCTTGCCGCTGAAGGCCTGTTCGACCCTGACCGCAAACGTCCCATTCCTTATCTGCCCGAGGTGATCGGCGTGGTCACATCGCCCTCAGGCGCGGTGATCCGTGACATTTTGCACCGTCTGCGCGACCGTTTTCCACGTCATGTCCTGTTGTGGCCTGTGGCTGTGCAGGGGCAGAACTGCGCTGCCGAAGTGGCAGCAGGGATCAAAGGCTTTAATGAACTGCCCGTAGGCGCGGCAATCCCGCGTCCCGATCTGATTATCGTGGCACGTGGCGGTGGATCGACCGAGGATCTTTGGGGCTTCAACGAGGAGATCGTGGCGCGGGCAGCCGCAGCCTCCGATATTCCGCTGATTTCCGCGGTGGGGCATGAGACGGACACAACGCTGATCGACTACGCTTCCGACAAGCGTGCGCCGACTCCGACTGCTGCTGCCGAAATGGCCGTGCCTGTGCGTCGAGAGTTGTGGGTGACGCTGCAAGAAATGGGCGCACGTAATGAGCGCTCACTTATGGGCGGGCTTGAGCGGCGGCGGCAACGTCTGTCCGATATGTCCCGCGCCATGCCAAAGATCACGCATCTCTTGGACGGGCCGCGTCAGCGTGTCGATCAGGCTGATGTGCGTCTGGGCCAAGCGCTTAAAAACGGGGTCCATAAACGTGTGTTGGACCTGTCGCGCCTGTCTGGAAGGTTGCAGCCCGCAACCCTGCGCGGACGGCTCGACCGTCAAACGGATCGGCTTGATAGCCTGTCGCGACGGTTTGAGCGGGCGGGCAAAAGCAACCTCGACGCTTGGCGCAACACGCTTGAGCGGCGCGGCGCGATGTTGGAGGCCTTGTCACATAAGGCCACAATGGCGCGGGGCTTTGCGCTTGTGTTCGACAGTGCGGGCGAGTTGATCAAATCCACCAAGGACGCCGACCGCATGGCCGAAGTGCAGTTCGCGGACGGGCGTGTGGCGATCGGGGGCGGTGCGCCTGTTGCGGCTCCTGCCAAACCCAAGCCCAAGCCTAAAGCGAAGACGTCAAAACCTGACAGCTCCGACCAAGGCAGCCTGTTTTAAGCGCGGCGCTCAAACTCCGATCTGCGGGCCTGTGCATTGCAGCGGGCGATCCGACGTCCATGCTTCATAAAGCTCCGTGCCACTGTCCCCGACAAATACGGCGCGCAGTTTGTTGTCTTCGAGAAAGAACTGCCAACACTGCGGCGTCCTCCCGTCTTCATAGAGAAAACAGATGTTCTGGTCTTCTTGATACCAAATCCCGTCAAGGCATTCGCCATTGTCAAAGGCCCATTTGACCTGATTGTCGGGGTAGTATTCTTCGATGCCGTAAGGCGTGCCCTGATCCGCGTAGGTGAGGGTTTTGCCTTGGGTGTAGGCGTCAAACTCTTGTGCCGTGAGCGGCTCGCCTGCAAAGGCGGGCAGAGCGGTAAGCGCGGCGAGGATGAGGGCGATGGTTTTGAACATGTCCAGACTATGCCACAGGATGCAGCGTGCGTGAATTCACAATCCCGAGCGGGGCTTATTGTGCGTTTCTGTCGGCGGTTTGCCGCGCGACGATCCGGGCCACGCGCGGGTCCATGACGCGCCGCCAGAGCGTTGGGATGAGTGCGAGCGTGGCCATTGCGGGCAAAGAGCGTGGCAATTGCGCCATCTCGTCAGTGATCTCAAGCGCGGGGTAGGGTTTCATCGGATGGGAGTGGTGATCCGAGTGGCGCGGGGCGTTGAGCATCATGAACGAGGTAAACCAGTGCGGCGCATTCCACGAATGCAGCGGGCCGACAGGTTCAAATACGCCCTTCGCGATCTCGCGCCGCCGTAGCCCGTAGTGTTGCACATAGTCCGACAGCATCAGTTGTGCGGAGGAATACCCTGCAAGCAGCACATATTTGAATACGCCTTCCCATGCGCCAATGACGTAAGCCAAGATCAGACAGGCCAATCCGCCGCCGACGTAAAGCACGTAAGGGTGCAGCTCGCCTGACTTGCTTGCTTTGCGGCGCATGGCGTTTTCGGCGGCCAGCCCCGCTTTGAACGAGCCGATCCATGCGCGCGGTAAAAATCGGTAGTAGCTCATGCCAAGCGGGGCAGAGTTGGGGTCATGCGCGGTCGCGGCATGGACGTGGTGGACTTTGACGTGGGCCGTGGCGTGATGGCCGAGCAGCAGTGAAATATAGACCCATGTGCCCAGACGGCGCAGGGTTGCATCGGCGCGGTGGACCATTTCGTGAGCATTGGAATTGGACACTTGGCCAAAGAACAGACCATGCGCAAAAAAGATGCACAGACGTTCCCACCAGACATTCTGCCCGTTGGACAGCGCCCAAACGGCGAGTGGCAAAAGCGCGAAATGCGAGAGTGCGAGGACGACCGAGAGCGCATTGGCGTCTGGGAATTCGGCCTGCGGGTTTTCGGGGCTGCGTGCAAAGGCCACCAGTTGATCCAACGAAAAGGCCAATACGGTGATGTAGGCGAGGGCCGCGATCGACCAAATGCCGCCAAAGATCGAGGCAAGGGCCAAGAGGCCCACAGGGGTCAGAGCGGCAATTGAAAAATAGCGGATAGTGTGGGGAGTTTTCATAGCACTTGTAAGCCCTTGCGATTTGCGGCGACTATAGCGTGCGGCATTTGGGACGCAAAGGGGGATAGCCATGGGGGCTGATGTGGAACGGGTCTTTGCGAGTGGTGGCGTGTCGACGGGGCTGGGGATCGTGGCGGGCATCGCGGCGATTGCCTATCTTTGGCTCACGGAAGCCCCCACAAGCACGCGGCGCACAGTTATTAAAGCCACGCCATTATTGGCCTTCGCCGCCATTGCGGCTTTGAGTGGTGCTCCCGTTTTGCTCGTCGTGGCGCTTGTGTTGTCCGCTGTGGGCGACGTTGCTCTGTCGCGCGATGGGCAACGGGCGTTTTTGGTGGGGCTTGTGGCTTTTGCCATAGCGCATTTGGGCTACCTTGCAGTGTTCGCGCCGCGGGTTTTGCAGTGGCAATTCGCACCGATCATTGTCTTGGCGGGAGCGGGATTTCTGGCCATTCTCAAAGTCATCCCCAAACGCGATCCGTTGACATGGCCCGCGCGGGCCTATGCCGTTATCATTTGCTTGATGACCGCTGCGGCAGTGTCACTGCCCGTAGGGTTGCGTGTCGCCGCGCTCGGGGCCGTGCTCTTTTTGCTGTCCGATTTGATTCTGGCGATCCGTATGTTTCATCTGAAAGAGGGAAGCCCGCGATCCCGTCTGGCCAGTTACGTCCTTTGGGTGTTTTATGTCGGTGGGCAGGGGTTAATCCTTTTTGCCTTTCTTTGAGGTGCGGGGCTTTTCTCGCAGGCCAAGAAGGATTAAGTGAGCGTGGAACGGAGGCCTCATGTCGCTATTTGGAAAACTCAAGAAACGCTTGTTCAAATCCTCGTCAAAGATCGACGAAGGGTTGGAAGCCATCGTGGCAGATGGCGGCGTCGATAGTGGCGCGGAGGAGGCCTATGTCGAGGAGGTTGTCGGTAGCGCGCCTGAGGCGGCTCCCGTAGAGGCCCCGATTGAGGTTCCTCAGGAGCCCCCCGTCGAAGCGCCAGTTGAGATACCCGCCGAAGAGCCAGTAGAACCGCCGGTTGAGACGCCCGTCGCGCCCCCCGTGGAAGAGCCTGCGCCCGAACCGGAAATCGCGCCGCAGGTTGACCCCGAGATCGTGCCAAGCCCTGCGCCCGACGCACCTGTTGTCGATGCGCCTGCACCTCAAATCGAGGAGGCTCCGATTGAGGATGCCCCCGTGTCTGATGCGCTTGAAGAGATTGTAGAGGCCACTGTTGCGCCGTCGCCCGTTGAGACCCCTGTGAAAAAGGGATTTTTGGGGCGTCTTATGGGACGCAAGGAGACCAAGACGGTTGTCCGTCGCGCCCTTGATGACGACATGTTGGAGCAGCTCGAAGAGTTGCTGATTTCCACCGATATGGGTGTGGATACCTCGCTGCGGGTTACTGCGGCGATGGCCGAAGGGCGCTTTGGCAAAAAGCTCTCGGTTGAAGAGATTAAACGCCTGATGGCCCAAGAAATTGCCCGCATCATGGAGCCCGTTGCGAAACCGATGCCGCTGTACCCGCAAACGCCGCAAGTGGTGCTTGTGGTGGGGGTGAACGGGTCGGGAAAGACCACGACCATTGGCAAGCTGGCCAGTCAGTTCAAAGCCGCAGGAAAATCCGTCGTGATCGCCGCAGGGGACACGTTCCGCGCCGCTGCTGTTGAGCAGTTGCAGGTGTGGGGCGAGCGCGCAGGTGTGCCTGTTTTGACAGCGCCCGAGGGCTCCGATCCCGCCTCGCTTGCTTTTGATGCGATGACCAAGGCACAGGAAATTGGTGCCGATCTTTTGATGATCGATACCGCAGGGCGATTGCAAAACCGCACCGATCTGATGGAAGAACTGGCCAAGATCGTCCGCGTGATCCGGAAGAAAGATCCGACTGCCCCGCACAATACCTTGCTGGTGCTTGATGCGACCACGGGTCAGAATGCGCTGAATCAGGTTGAAACCTTCCAGAAAATATCCGATGTGTCCGGGCTTGTAATGACGAAACTCGACGGCACCGCCAAAGGCGGTGTTCTGGTGAGCCTCGCTGATAGGTTTGGCCTGCCGATCCATGCGATCGGTGTCGGCGAACAGATCGACGATCTCGCGCCGTTCGATCCCGAAGAATTTGCCGCGGCCCTGACGGGTCTGGAGGTTTAATGTTAGAACTGCACAAAGCGAATGGTCCCGACAGTTGGCTGACGGGGAGCCGTGCCCTTGCCCGTCGCGAAGCCATGCAGGATTTGTTTTTCGATTATCCCGTACGGCCCGAGCAAACGAGCGAGGATTGGCCCGAAGACCGTTGCCTGCATTCCGAGATGGTGATCACCGATGGTGATAAGGTTGTTGCGACGGCCATGCTTGTGGTGGACGAGAACCGTGGCGACTGTCCTGCGCGTATTTGGGGAATGGGTATTTTGCCGTCCTACCGCACTCCTTTTATCGTTCAGTCTCTCGAAGAGGCGCTGTTGCGTGATGGCGCGTTTGAGATTGAACAGGACTTTATCGAGGGCGCAGACGGGCGGTTGATCCCGAACCCCTATGTCGATTTCGACATGATGCTGTCGGGGAGCGTTCCCTCACACGAGGCCTAAGCACGATGGGGCGGCGAGATCGGGACATCTTGATCGGCGCAGACCAAACACCGATTAAAACATTGAAAGACGCATAGCATGAGCGCGTGGATCATCTCCCTTGAGGGCACCGAAGCGGGACATCATCTTGCGATGATCCTCGCGCTCACGGCGGCATTCCTGCACGCTTTGTTCGGGGCGCTGCAAAAGGGCCGCCACGATCCGTGGCTGTCACGTGGTGCGATTGATTTTTCCTACGGACTAATCGCCGCCCCGTTTGCGCTTTTCGTCGTGCCGTGGCCCGAGCCGCATATGTGGCCCATCTTTGCGGGCATGTTTGTCATTCACCTCGGCTACAAAATTGCCCAAGGCTACACCTACACCAAAGGCGCCTACACGGTCGTCTATCCCGTGGTGCGCGGCACAGGGCCGCTCTTTGCCGTGATCGGTGCGGGGATCGTGTTCGGCGAGCATTTCTCTGCGGTGCAATGGTTTGGGGTGTTCACGCTTGTTGCGGGGATATTTGGCCTTGCGATCTATAACCTGCGCACCATCACCGTGGGCCGCGAAACGATGGTGCCCGCTCTTATGCTCGCCGTCCTGACAGGCGGGTTTGTGGCGCTCTACACCACCTATGATGCCTATGGCATCCGTGCGACGGCGGACCCGTTCACCTTTCTGGCGTGGTTCTTCTTCATTGACGGACTCGTGATGCCAGTGGTCGCCGCTGTGCGCTACCGCTCCCTTGTCGAGAAGCCCGCAGTCGGTCCGCTGATGTTGCGTGGCTTGATTGGCGGCATCGTTGCGTATTTTTCCTTTGGGTTTGTGATGCTTGCGACCCGACTAGACAATGTGGGCGAGGCGGCAGTGCTGCGCGAAACTTCGACCGTTTTCGCCGCTCTTATCGGCTGGCTGATGCTCGGAGAAGGGGTCGGGCCGCGCAGGCTTGCTTTGATGGCTTTGATCGCTCTTGGTGCTGTGATAGTCGAAATGGGCGGATGACAAAGGACAGGATGATATGAGCGAGAAGCAGATCAAACCGTGGGTGAAAACCGCGCTCGACATGGGACCGATCATCGCGTTCTTCGCGGGCTATGTCCTGCTCAAGGACCATGATTTTGTCATTGGCGGCCAAACCTATTCTGGGTTCATCGTGATGACGGCTGTCTTCATCCCGCTCATTGCCTTGTCGTCTTTTGCTCTGTGGCGTTTGACGGGCAAGCTTTCGGCGATGCAGATCATGACGCTTGTGTTGGTGACGGTCTTTGGCGGTCTGACGATCTGGCTCAATGACGAGCGGTTTTTCAAGATGAAGCCGACGATGATTTATCTGATCTTTGGCGGCATGCTGGCCTTTGGCCTGATGCGCGGGCGCAGCTATTTGCGCGTCGTCATGGGGGAATTGATGCCCTTGGACCATGACGGGTGGATGAAGTTGACCCTGCGCATGATGCTGTTGTTCTTCGGTCTTGCCGTCGCCAACGAATTGATCTGGCGTACCATGTCCACGGATGCGTGGGTCAAGTTCAAGACCTTTGGCCTGCCCATCATCATGTTCGGATTTTTCATGTCACAATCGGGACTTATGGCACGCCATTCCACGGCTGAGGACGATACGCCCGAGGCATGATTAGATGCCCGTGACCGTGTAGGGCAGGTAGGCAATCGCCAGTGCCGCCGTACTGGTCAGCGCCAAACTATCGACCAGAATGTCCTGACCGGGGGCTCCAGCCACAACCATTTCGGCCAGTTCACCAGACTTGATGATGGCGAGCAATTCGGGGGAGGACATAAAGGTGTCGTGCCCCAAAACGTCCCCCATCGGAGCACCGCTTACGTCAATCAAAACTGCGCCTGCTTTGCGGATCGCCTCGACCGAGGAGGCGTCGCCCGCACGGGGGTGGCCGCCCGTGATGACGGACGAGAATTTCAATGCACGATCGCGGCGCGAGCCAATAACGGCGACCCCGAGTGGATAGTCTCGCAGATCGTTCATTTGTTCGACAAAGACATCCAGATCAATGTCGGGCTGCACCAAGATCACACCATTGACCGCCTTGAGCGTGGTTGTGTCCTCCTGAAGCGCCAAACGTTTGAGCGCCTCCATCGTCAAAAGTCCGCCCATTGAATGCGCAAGGATTGTGACCTTACCCGTCGTGCGGGCCAGAAGTTGGATTGTCTCAGCGAGGGCAGCGCGCGCGTAGAGAACGCTGTCGCGGTCATAGGCGTAGCGGGCCAGTTTGCCCGCCGAGGGCCATGAGAACAGGGTCACGGGGTTCTTGAACCCGAAGTCAGTGGCGATCTGTGCCGCGCGAAATACCGCACCCGGATAGGAGACGTTGAACCCGTGGACAAACAAAACGGTGCCAAGGCCCGCATCATCGTTCTGGGCGACGGAGCGCGCGAACTCTGCGGGCGCGTCGAACTTTTGGGTGCGGGTGACAAAGAACTGTTTTTGCGCGTCTAAAGGTTTGCGGGGAAACGAAAACTCCCCTGGCTTGCGGTCCGGCGGAATGGAGATGGAGTAGTCGAGATAGGAGACGCTTGTGGTGCGCTCGCTCTCGTATTGCAGCAGCGGATCGGGGGAGACATGGCGATTGGTCGCCACAAAGACCCGTCTTTGAACCTCGGAGGCGGCGGTGCCGTCGGTGTCGCTATACAGGCGCGGCACGGAGCAGCCCGTTGCCAGAGCTGCTGCCGAGGTCGCGATAAAGGCGCGTCTATCCACAATATCCCCCCAAGGACAACTTGTTAAACGGCCTGAGATACCGTGGGGCGTTAGCGTTTGAACAAGGTGTTCTGCGCTGCCTTGTCCTTGCTTATATCACCGCGTTTGTCTGCGCCAAGGGCTCGTCCACGCTTCACGGCGTCGCGGGCACCAACGGTGTCGAGCCACCGCGCCATATGGGGTTTGTCGTCAAGGGTTTGCTGTTGGCCTTCCCAAAGGGACGCCCAGCCCCAAATGGCCATATCCGCGATGGAGTAGAAATCGCCTGCGACGAATTCATGTTTGGCCAGTTGGCGATCCAGAACACCGTAAAGGCGTGCGGTTTCAGAGCGATAACGGTCCTTGGCATAGGGCAGGTCGTTGGGCGGGTCCATTGCGGGGGCATATTTGAGGAAGTGATGCGCCTGTCCCGCCATCGGGCCAAGGCCGCCCATTTGCCACATCAACCATTGGTCGACGGCAATGCGGTCGCGCTCGGTTGGTCCGCAAAACTGTCCCGTTTTACGCGCAAGGTATTGCAAGATTGCACCGCTTTCAAAGATCGACACAGGCGCACCATCTGGGCCATCCGGGTCGATGATCGCGGGCATGCGGTTGTTCGGGGAAATCTTGAGGAAGTCGGGAGAGAATTGGTCGCCCGCTCCGATGTCGACAAAGGTCGTCTCATAGGGCAATCCCATCTCCTCTAGAGCGATGGAGATTTTCCAACCGTTTGGAGTGGGCCAGTAGAACAGGTGAATGGGGGCTTGTGACATAAGGCGTCCTTTCGAGGTTGTGGCAAAGATGGGCAGTTTGACGCGCCATGACAATGCAAAACCTCACTTATCTACTCACATATATGACATCGTGATGAGGGATATCTAAATTATTGAGCGCAGCCTCGCGCAGCTTATGTTGACTCAAAGTCACAGTATTTGTACGCCAATCGCATCGTGGTGATTTGTTACCGGATTGCGGGCCACGGAAAATACACCGCTAAAAGGTCGAGACGGCCACCGTTCTTGATCCACGGGAATTTATTTGGAACGAGGGCGCGACAGACATGGGCAAGACCGACTGGAAACCACAAACACAACTGATCCACCAAGGCAGCCGCCGTAGCCAATATGGCGAAGTGTCCGAGGCGCTCTTTTTGACGCAGGGCTTTGTCTACGACAGCGCCGAGGCCGCAGAGGCGCGCTTCGTCAATCAGGGCGAGGATGAGTTTATCTACGCGCGCTACGGCAACCCGACCACACGGATGTTCGAGGATCGGATGGCGGCAATTGAAGGCTGCGAAGATGCCTTTGCCACGGCCTCTGGCATGGCGGCGGTGTCAGGCGCGTTGATGGCGATTTTGCAATCAGGTGACCATCTTGTGTCCTCGCGGGCGTTGTTCGGGTCGTGTAACTATATTGTCTCCAATATTTTGCCGAAATTTGGCGTTGAGACCACATTGGTTGACGGGCGCGATCTCGACGCGTGGAAAGCTGCCATTCGCCCCGATACCAAAGCGGTGTTCTTGGAGAGTATTTCCAATCCGACGCTTGAGGTGATCGACCTCAAAGCGGTGTGCGAGATGGCTCATGCCGTGGGCGCCTTGGTGGTTGTCGATAATGCCATGTGTACGCCAATTTTCACCTATGCGAAAAAGGCCGGTGCAGATTTGATCATCTACTCGACCACCAAACATGTGGACGGGCAGGGGCGCAGCCTCGGCGGGATCATTGCGGGCGATCGTGAATTGATCCGTGGGCCCATCGAGATGTATGTCAAACACACAGGCGGGGCGATTTCGCCGTTTAATGCGTGGCTTCAACTGAAATCTCTCGAGACGCTCGACCTGCGCGTGCGCCAACAGGCCCGCACGGCAATGGCTGTTTGTGATGCGGTCGAGAACCACCCCGCGCTCAACTTTGTGCGCTATCCATCGCATAAATCGCATCCTCAATATGACCTTGCGATTTCGCAATCGGAGGCGGCGGGCACCGTGATCACCATTGATCTCAAGGGCGGCAAGGATGCGGCGTTTAAATTCCTCAATGCGTTGGAGGTCTTTACGATTTCCAATAACTTCGCTGATGCCAAATCCATTGCCACACATCCCTGCACAACGACACATAAAAACGTCCCCGTCGAACAGCGCCCCGAAGTGGGTCTGACGGATGGGCTTGTGCGGTTGTCTATGGGCCTCGAAGATCCGCAAGATATTATCGACGATATCGTGGCCGCGCTCGACGCGGTTTGAATTCCCCCCTGCCGTGGCCGTATCCATTTGGTGATCGGGGACAAACACCCTATATGAGGGTGACAACGGCGGGGGATTACCCATGACCATTCAGACGGGTACTATGGACAGACAGAGCAAACGAGACGCCGCAAAGGCCGCTCTACAGGCGTTGCGCGACTGGGCGGCAGAGGCCACACCCACGGAAGTGGCCGAGCTTGATCCTGCCATTTCGCGGCTCTTGCCGCAGGCGGATGATTTTGCCAATTACCCGGCGCTGCGCCGCGCGTATCCCGAGGACTTTCAGGCCGACGAGGCCTATCGCGACACGCTGCCCGATCTACAGAACGGCCCTGAGAGCCTGATCAAGGGGGCGCGTCAGCAAATTCAACATGTGGGCATTTCCAATTTCCGTCTGCCGATCCGTTTTCATACCCGCGACAATGGCGATCTGACCTTGGAAACCTCGGTGACGGGGACGGTGAGCCTTGAGGCGGAGAAAAAGGGCATCAACATGTCCCGCATCATACGCTCGTTCTACAAACACGCCGAACAGACGTTTTCGTTCGAGGTGATTGAGGCCGCGCTTGATGCCTATATGTCTGATCTCGACAGTTTTGACGCCCGTATCCAGATGCGGTTTTCCTTTCCTGTGAAAGTGCCCTCGTTGCGTTCTGGCCTTGAGGGGTTTCAGTATTACGACATCGCGCTTGAGCTCGTGGAAAAGAATGGCGTGCGTCGCAAATTCATGCACCTTGATTATGTCTACTCTTCGACCTGCCCGTGTTCGTTGGAGTTGGCGGAACATGCTCGCCGTACACGCCAACAACTGGCCACGCCGCATTCGCAGCGCTCCGTGGCGCGGATTTCGGTCGAAGTGCTGCCCGACCAGAAATGCCTGTGGTTCGAAGATCTGATTGATCTCGCCCGCTCGGCGGTGTCCACCGAGACGCAAGTGATGGTGAAGCGTGAGGACGAACAGGCCTTTGCCGAGTTGAATGCCGCCAATCCGATCTTTGTCGAGGACGCCGCGCGTTTGTTTTGTGAAGCCTTGCAAGGTGACCCTCGGGTGGGTGATTTCCGCGTCGTCGCCTCACACCAGGAGAGCTTGCATTCACATGACGCCGTGTCCGTCCTGACCCAAGGCGACGCCTTTGATGCCGAAAGCCTTGATCCGCGCTTGTTCGCGAGCCTGTATCACGTCGGCTAATGGCCCATCCGCATCGAGTCAGGCTGTGTGACGTCGGTGGTTCAAGTCTCGCCACAGTTTTCAATTGTGTAGGTGGTTGACGTTGCATGCCTGCTTGACTTGCGCCGCGCGCGAGGCCAAGCCTTGGCGTTATGACTGATATTCGTCCTGTCCTCTATGTTATCGGCGTGCTTGTGGCTCTCTTGGGCCTGACGATGCTCGTGCCGATGTTTGTCGATATCGGCTTTGGCCGTGGCGAATGGCAGGTCTTTCTTCGTGCCGGTCTCATGACCTTTGCCTTTGGCATGGCTCTTGCGATTGCCACCCAGAACGGTCAGCAACAGGGGCTGACAATTCAGCAAATGTTTCTGTTGACCACGGCAATATGGCTCGTGCTGCCTATTTTTGGCGGCATTCCTTTTATCTTTGCGGAAACAGATGCCTCGCTCACGGACGCGTTTTTCGAAGCCATGTCGGGGATGACCACTACGGGATCCACAGTGTTCACGGGTTTGGATAATCTGCCCGAAGGTATTTTGCTGTGGCGCTCGATGTTGCAATGGTTCGGTGGTGTCGGGATCATTGTTGTTGCGATGGTGTTCCTGCCCGAACTCAAAGTGGGCGGCATGCAGGTGTTTCGCTCGGAAGCCTTTGAAACGGACGGAAAAGTCCTGCCACGTGCGGGTGAGATCGCCTCGCGTATTTCAGTTGTCTATGTGGCGCTCACTATCGCCTGTTTCGGGGCGTATGTGGTGGTCGGCATGTCGCCCTTTGATGCGCTCAATCACGCGCTGACCACGCTCTCGACGGGAGGGTTTTCGACCCGAGACGCCTCTTTCGGCGCGTTCCAAGGGCCTGCGGAATATGTGTCGTCTTTCTTTATGATCCTCGCGTCACTGCCCTTCGTTCGCTTCGTGCAATTGCTCGCGGGAACGGCCAAACCGATGTGGCGGGACACGCAGATTCACGCCTACCTCGGGGTTATAAGTGTGCTTGTCCTCGCGTTTTCCGTCTACCGTTTCGTCGTAGATGGCGATGCCTTTGAGCATTCGATCCGCGAAGGGTTGTTTAACGTCACGTCGATCATTTCAGGCACGGGCTATGCCTCGACCGACTACCAACTTTGGGGCGCGTTTCCCGCTGTGGCCTTCTTCTTTATCGGGTTGGTTGGTGGTTGTGCGGGATCAACGGCCTGTTCGGTCAAGATATTCCGCTATCAGTTGTTGATTGCGTCTATGACTGCGCAAATCCGCAAGATCCACAGCCCTCACGGCGTATTCACCCCCCGCTATCAGGGACGCCCTGTCGGTGAGGATGTGCTTTCCTCGGTCATGGCGTTTTTCTCGCTCTTTACGGTGACACTGGGGGTCACGTCCTTGTTGTTGGCCGCTACGGGTCTGGATCTCGTGACGGCGGTTTCGGGCGCTGCGACAGCCTTGGCCTGTGTCGGTCCTGGCCTTGGCGACATCATCGGTCCCTCGGGCAATTTCGCCTCACTCAATGACTCGGCGAAATGGATTTTGGCCATTGCCATGCTCATTGGTCGCCTCGAAGTGATGTCTGTATTTGCCCTCTTTACCATACGATTTTGGCGCAGCTAAGGAGCATCAAGACGCCTTCAAAAAAGACAAAGAAAAACCCCGCACCGTGAGGCGCGGGGTTCAATGTTTCTATTGGCGCGTGATACTTGCGCTTAGTTCCAGCAGCTCACCAGAACCGTCATGTCGCGCGCTTGGCTGATCAACTCTTCGGAGGAGAGGTCCGTGTCGCTTTGTGCCGCCGCAATGGAGACGCCATTGCCCGACAGGAAGGTCGCGAGTTTTTCCATGTCATAGGCAAAGGCGACATCCTCGGGCAGGGCGCGGCTGCCCGTGTCGAGCGTGGCGAGCATTCCGATCACGCCGCCAGTGGTGGCCATGACGGGGGCGCCTGCTTCTGATGGGCGTGTGGACATGTTGAGGCGTAGCACGTCAGCTTCGCCATTGAGACCTGCGTGTTCTTGCATCGTGCCGAAGTTGAGCGTGGGTGTGCCAAGACGTCCGTCATAGGCATAGCCCGCTGCGGTCACATCCGCTTGCAGGCGGGGCAGGCGGCTATCGAAGGCGGCAAAGGCAATGGGGGCCAATGTCTCGGTCGGGGCCAAGAGGGCCAAGCCATCGTCAGTGGCAACCACTGTCGCGTCATAGGTATCGTCGAGCGTGACGCGGGCACAGCTCTCGATCGTGGCCGCAGAGGTCGCGACGCGGCCTTCTTTGTCGACGTAAAAGCCTGTGCCATTGCGTTCGGCGCGGCGAATTTCGAGGCCGGAGAGTAGGTCGATGTTTTGCTCGGCGCCTTCCCCATAAGCATCGGGCAGCACAGCATCTCGCAGCGGGGTGAAGCTCTGCTTCATCGCGTCGAGGGCCATTTTGCGTTGCGTTTGGTCGCCAGAGGTCGGCCAGATCAGTGCCCAACCTTTGACCGTGCCCCCAGTGAGGGTCGCCTCGATATGGGTGGTGATCTCGGCGTCGCTGCCCGTGAGAACAAAGCTCGTTTTCTTGCGAGAACGTTCGCCTTCGACGGGGACGATTTTGAGGGTTTGCAGGATTTCATAAAGTCCGCCAAGCGTGTCTTCATCGCCGCTTTGCGAGATTAGCATGACCTGAACATCCGAGTCGTCTTTAGATTTGAACTTGGCGAAGGGCGGTGTGTAGGCGTCAAAGGTGACAAGGCCGAGCGGAAGGTCGATTTCGATTCCTGCGGTCTCGTCGGTGACGCGGGTGATGCTGAGTTTGTCAACCACGGCTTGGTAGGCGGCGAGAACGGCGTTGCGTTGTTTGGTGGTCAGAACGCCCGTGGCCTCATGGCCATTGGCCTCTTGCCACGCGCTCATCGCACGGCGCGTGCCGTTGCCAAAGGCCCCGTCGATAGAGGAGTTGTAGAACCCAGCAAAGCGCAGCGCGACTTGCAGAGCCATGCGGGCGTCGCGGTCAAGCTCACGCTCGGAGGCGCGAGCCTGTGCAGGCGTCTCGTCAAGCGGCTCTTGGGGCACAACGATTTCGGGAACGGTTTCTTCTGTGGTGGGTTGAGCGACCTGCTCAACCGGCTCTTCGGCCATCTGCGGGGCGGCTTCGGGGATTGTGAACGAGGCGCCGACAGGGAAAAACGGCGTGCGGTACTCGGTGCCGTCGGTGGTGTAGCTGTCACGCGGGATCAACCCTTGGGCGCGTAGTTGGGTCAATGTGGCGATGGCCTCGGCCTCTGTCGCGTATGGACCAAGGGCGATGGCATGCCAACGGCCCGATAGTTCAAAGCCCATAACGTTTGGAAGTTGCGTGGCGTAGTCTTGCGCGGCTTTGGTGGCCTGCGTCAGTGATGGTTGCGCTTCGATTTGGACCCAGGCATCGGCCAGTGCGGTGCTTGCAAAAAGAGTGGCTACCAAGCTAAGCGGTAGCGCGGCTGAAATACGTGTCATGAAAACCCTATGCTTCGATATGACGGGCTTTTCGCCCGTTTTGTTTCCCTTATGCGTTTCGCGAGAAAAATGTCAGACGGCTCCTTGCGAAACGCTGTGTCAGATAAAGTTGTGGTCTGCGCCTCAAGCGCCGTGTGTGCGCCACGACTAAGGCGAAGTGCTTTTGCGACAAGAAAACAAGTCCTTGCCAAGGTCAACAGTTTGAGGCCGTATCACAGCACAAAGTGATCGCAAATCCTCAAAGTTGGGACGAAATCGCGCAGTTTTCTCCCGCCTCGCGCCCTTTGGGGTCATTGACGCCCCCCTCGGGCTTCCCTATTGAATGGCGCCATTAGAAGTGCTGAAAAAAGCAAGGTTGCCCCATGTCCGATACCGCGTCCGAGACGATGACCCAAACGACCGATAAACCGCGTTCCTTTCAGGACATCATCCTGCGCTTGCAAGCCTATTGGGCGGCCAAGGGATGTGCGGTGTTGCAACCCTACGATATGGAAGTGGGAGCGGGGACGTTCCACCCTGCGACGACCCTACGCTCGCTCGGCTCGACGCCGTGGGCGGCGGCCTATGTGCAGCCCTCGCGTCGCCCAACGGACGGGCGCTACGGCGAGAACCCCAACCGTCTTCAGCACTATTACCAGTTTCAGGTGGTCATCAAGCCAAGCCCGCCCGATCTTCAAGACCTCTACCTCGGCTCGCTCAAAGCCATTGGCATCGACGCCGAGATGCACGACATCCGCTTTGTCGAGGATGACTGGGAAAGCCCAACGCTTGGCGCTTGGGGCCTTGGGTGGGAAGTGTGGTGCGACGGGATGGAAGTCTCGCAGTTTACCTATTTCCAACAGGTTGGCGGCCATGATTGCCGTCCCGTTTCGGGCGAGCTGACCTACGGTTTGGAACGTCTGGCGATGTATGTGCTTGGCATCGATCATGTTATGGACATGCCGTTCAACAACCCCGACGCGCCGATTGCCCTGACATACGGCGACATTTTCAAACAAACCGAAGAAGAGTATTCGCGCCACAACTTTGACGCAGCCAATACAGAAAAACTTCTGACCGAGTTTGAACGTGCCGAAGCCGAGTGTCACGCGCTCTTGGCGTGCCCCGCTGAAGACCCCAAGACGGGCAAACGTATCATCATGGCGCACCCCGCGTATGACCAGTGTATCAAGGCCAGCCACGTCTTTAACCTGCTCGACGCCCGCGGCGTGATCTCTGTCACCGAGCGGCAGGCCTACATCGGTCGTGTCCGCGCACTCGCCAAGGCCTGCGCCGATGCCTTCGTGCAGACCACAGCGGGCGGCTACGTGCCGCAGGCGGCTGAGTGATGAACGGCAAATTTATCGTAGGTGGCATCGTGTTAACTGCAATCGTCTTTGGGGCGGGCCTCTATTATTCACAGGTCTATGCCTATTACGAAAAGCTCGACGCCTCTGCACCGGAAGCCACCGTGCAGTTGATGACCTTTGATGGTGTGGCCGAGGACATCCTTGCCTCCGATTATCAGGGCATTGACGCGGATACCTCCCCCATCCGTTACCGCGCCTGTTTCACCACCCCGCTGTCTACCGCGATGATGACGGAAACCTTTGTGCCCTATGAGAACGCCGAGCCACTGATCGCGCCGAGCTGGTTCGAGTGTTTTGATGCCGAACAGATCGGTGCAGACCTTGAGAAGGGCAACGCCGTGGCCTTCTTGGGGGCGGAAACCGTGCATTACGGAGTCGACAGCGTGATCGCCGTCTATCCCGATGGCCGCGCCTACTCGTGGCACCAAATCAACCCATGTGGAGCCGCCGTATTCGACGGCGAACCTGCACCGACGGGCTGTCCCGCAGCCCCGCAAGGACAATAAGCCATGCCAGACCTGCTGATTGAACTCTTTTCCGAAGAAATCCCTGCCCGTATGCAAAAACGGGCCAGTGAGGATTTGAAAAAACTCGTCACCGATGGTCTGGTCGATGCGGGTCTGACCTATGCCTCCGCAGGGGCCTTTGCCACACCGCGCCGTTTGGCGCTGTCCATCGAGGGTCTTCTGGCCGCGTCGCCCACCACAGTCGAAGAACGCAAAGGCCCGCGTGTTGATGCGCCCGAAAAGGCGATCGAGGGGTTCTTGCGCGGGGCAGGCGTGAGCAAGGACGATCTTGAGATCCGTGACGAGAAAAAGGGCCAAGTCTATGTGGCCAAGATCACCAAGCAAGGCCGCCCGGCCGCCGAAATCGTTGCGGAGGTGCTTGAAAAAACCATCCGTAATTTCCCGTGGCCCAAAGCCATGCGGTGGGGCAACGGATCGCTCAAATGGGTACGCCCGTTGCATTCGATCCTGTGCATCTTGACGACTGAGGAAGGCGCCGAAGTTGTGCCGCTCGACATCGACGGGATAAAAGCGGGCAACACGATCTTTGGTCACCGCTTTATGTCGCCCAAGACCTTTGCAGTGTCCTCCTTTGACGACTACACCACCAAGTTGAAACAGAATTTTGTGATGTTGGACGCCGCTGAGCGGGCGGAACACATCTGGCACGACGCCACCAATCAGGCCTTCGCCCAAGGTCTTGAAGTTGTGGAAGACGCAGGTCTTTTGGCCGAGGTTGCGGGGCTCGTGGAATGGCCTGTCGTGTTGATGGGCGAAATTGCCGAGGACTTCCTCGACCTGCCGCCCGAAGTGCTGCAAACCTCGATGAAAGAGCATCAGAAATTCTTCTCCGTGCGCAATCCCAAGACGGGCCGCATTGAGAAATTCGTGACCGTCGCCAACCGCGAAACTGCCGACAATGGCGCGACCATTCTGTCGGGCAACCAAAAGGTGCTGTTCGCCCGCCTGTCTGATGCGAAATTCTTTTGGGAAAATGACATTCGCACGGTTGAGCGCGAGGGCTTTGAAGCCATGTCCGCGCCGCTTGCCAATGTCACCTTCCACAATAAACTCGGCTCCCAAGCCGACCGCATTGCCCGCATTGCCGCTCTGGCCCGCGAGATCGCGCCGATTGTGGGCGCCGATGCGGAAGAGGCGGAATTGGCCGCGAAGGTGGCCAAGGCCGATCTATCCTCCGAGATGGTCTACGAGTTCCCCGAATTGCAGGGCATCATGGGGCGCTATTACGCCAAAACCGCGACGCTGTCCGACGCCATCGCCGACGCCTGCCGCGACCACTACAGCCCTCTTGGTCCCTCGGATGATGTGCCGACCGAGCCTGTTTCCGTGGCCGTTGCACTTGCCGACAAACTCGACACGCTGACAGGGTTCTGGGCGATTGATGAAAAACCGACAGGATCGAAAGATCCGTTCGCGCTTCGTCGTGCGGCGCTTGGGGTCATTCGGTTGGTGTTGACCAATGATGTGCGTGCGCCTCTCGACCATTTCATCGACAGACAGCTCCTCGTGCAAAAAATTGCCGTTGCAGATGAAAACGATGGCGTCATTGATACGCTCAAGGAAATCCTTGAAGAGATTGCGGAAAAGGGCGTTTTCGGCGCGGCATTCGATGCCATCACTGACAGGCTTGACGATGCAGCGACGGATGCGGCCAAGGCGGCGACGGGCAATTTGCCTGATACATCAGCCGACCTCCTCTCCTTCTTCCACGACCGTCTCAAAGTCTTCCTCAAAGACGAGGGCATTCGTCACGATGTGATCGACGCCTGCCTCGCAATGGACGGGTCCGACGACATCACGCTTTTGGTTAAACGCGCCCGTGCGCTGTCCGCGACGCTTGCCACCGAAGACGGTCAGAACCTGATCCAAGGGTTCAAACGCGCCAATAACATTCTCTCCCAAGCGGAGGAAAAAGATGGTGTCGAGTATTCCTATGGGGCCGATATCAAATACGCGGAGATGGACGAGGAACGCGCCCTTTTCGCTGCGCTTGACGTGGCCGAGACCAAGATCAAACCCGCGATGGAAGCCGAAGAGTTTACGGCCGCTATGTCCGCAATGGCCGACCTGCGCGGCCCTGTGGATGCGTTCTTTGAAGCGGTTCAGGTGAATGCCGAAAACGATGTGGTGCGCCGCAACCGTCTCAACCTGTTGGGTCGTATCCGTGATATCTGTTTGGGCGTGGCGGATTTGACCAAAATCGACGGGTAACGTCGCGACGAAAAGGGGAGGCGCACCAACGTTTTGGTTGCGCCGACCCCTGCGCCCCGCGTAGGCTCCGCGTCAAAGGAGCGCCGCAGTGCAGCAGACAGTCGAAAGCCTTGGATTTACGCGAATAAAGAGAGTGGCGCCAATTGCGACAACCACTCACGGTGGGCGCGCAAAATGTTTGCAGCGTCTGATCCGTCTTGATCTGCCTGTTCCCAAAACCGTGGCGCTGAGTTTCGACGCCGTTCACGCCCTCGCCGAAGGGCAGCAACCGGATATGAAGGCGCTGTTAGAGGTGTTCGGGGAGAAGCAATTGCTGTCCGTGCGCCCATCGTCGGAAGTGGCCGATTGGGGCGGGCCGAATGCCGTCCTCAATATCGGTATGAACGCAGAGCGCCATGCCGAGTTGGTTCAGACACTAGGTCAGGATGCTGCCGACACGCTTTATCTTCGATCTGTGCAAGCCTATGCGGTCCATGTTGAAAAGCTCGACCCTGAATTGTTCGAATTTGACAACTCAATGCCAACCTCGGATCAACTCAAAGCGGCGCTTGCGGCCTATGTCGATGAGACAGACGAGGATTTTCCACAAGAGGTCGAGGTGCAGCTTTTGCAGGTGCTGCGCTCCATGGCGCGGGCTTGGGCGGGCACAACCGCGCGTCTGTTGCGTCAGGCCAAAGGGGCGCCCGCAGACGCAGGCCTCGGTTTGGTTGTGCAGGCGATGGCCTTCGGCTTGGGCAGTGGCGATTATGGGACGGGCGTGATTCAACTGGTCGACAACGAGACGGGTGAACCGATCGTCAAAGGACGGTTTGTCCGTCAAAGCCAAGGCCGTGAGACCCAAGTCAACGAACGCAATGTCATTTACCTGACCAAAGATGAGCGTGGCTCGTCCCTTGAGGAAGAATTGCCCGAGGTCTACGAACAACTCGTCGCAGCCGCAAAGCTGTGCCGCGTCAAGTTGCGCGAAGAGATGGAAGTAAAATTTACCATTGAAGACGGTAAGTTACACATCATTGATGCGATCCGTGTTCCGCGGTCGTCGCGTGCGGCCCTGCGCATTGCTGTGCAGTTGGCCGAAGACGAAATCATTTCGAAGGACGAGGCTCTGTGCCGTGTCCCTGCGCGGTCACTGACCGAGCTGCTGCACCCACAGGTAGATCCCGCAGGGGCGCGTGATGTCGCGTGCCGTGGTATTGCGGCCAGCCCTGGCGGTGCGGTGGGTAAAGTGGTGTTCAGCTCATCGGCGGCACAGGCCAGTGAGGCGCGCGGCGAGCCGTGCATTCTGGTGCGTCGCGAAACCGCTCCTGAAGATATTCGTGGTATGCACTCATCGGTTGGTGTGTTGACCGAGCGCGGTGGTGTGACCTCCCACGCGGCTGTGATCGCGCGTGGCATGGGGGTACCCTGCGTCGTTGGGGCCGATGTCCGGATCAATTCACGCGCTCATACCCTCACCTTACCTGACGGGCGAGAGGTGAAAGAGGGCGATGTGATGACGTTGGATGGCTCCGCGGGCGAGGCCTTGTTCGGGGCCGTTAAAATGCTGCCTCCGTCAAAAGACTATTGGTATCTGCAACTTATGGAGTGGGCCGATGCGATCCGCGATATCGGTGTGCGCGCCAATGCGGACACGCCTGCGGATGCGGCCATGGCGCGTGGGTTCAAGGCGCAAGGGATCGGCCTGTGCCGAACCGAGCATATGTTCTTTGAAGGCGACCGTCTGACTGTGATGCGCGAGATGATTTTTGCGGAGACCCATGAGGATCGCCGCGAGGCCATTGCGCGCCTGTTGCCGATGCAGCGCGGGGATTTCACCGCGTTGTTCGATATTATGCACGGCAAGCCCGTGTGCATTCGTCTGTTCGATCCGCCCTTGCACGAATTCCTTCCATCAGATCGCGCCGGTGCCAAGGAATTGGCCGAGGCGCTTGATCTCCCGTTGTCAAAGGTGACGCGTCGCATTGAGTGGTTGTCCGAGTTCAATCCGATGCTCGGGATGCGCGGCGTGCGGCTTGGGATCACCTTCCCCGAGATTTACGAGATGCAGGCCCGCGCCATTTTCGAGGCGACGGTCGAAGTGTCCAAGCACGGCGACCCTGTTGTGCCGGAAATTATGATCCCCTTGGTCTCGGCCAAGCGCGAGGTCGAGTTGGTCAAGACACAGGTTGATGGTGTCGCCGCTGCTGTGCGTAACGAGACAGGGTGTGATTTCACCTACCGTTTGGGCGTGATGGTCGAGACGCCACGGGCTGCGCTGCGGGCTGGCGATATTGCGCAACACGCTGCGTTCCTGTCGTTCGGCACCAACGATCTGACGCAGATGACCTATGGCTTGTCGCGCGATGATGCCGGGCGGTTTATGAACGCCTACGTGCAGCAGGGCGTCTTTCCTGAGGACCCGTTTCACACGCTTGATGTCGATGGAGTGGGCGAGTTGCTGGACATCGGCGCTGCCCGTGGACGGGCCGTTTCACCCAACGTGACCTTGTCGGTGTGTGGTGAGCATGGCGGCAACCCCGAATCTATCGCTTTTTGCCGTGCGGCGGGCTTTGACTACGTGTCATGTTCGCCGTTTCGGGTGCCCGTTGCGCGCTTGGCGGCTGCGCAATTGGTCGCAGAGGAGCGACGCCGACGATAGTCGTCTTAATGGATTGATTTTGAATTAAAAAACCCGTGTTTTCTGCCGGTTTTGACGCGTGTTCGACGTGGCGTTCTTCGCGTTTCAGGGCTGCCAAAATCGCGCTAAGGTGGACCAATCCGAATATTTGGCATAGATAGCGCCTCAACAACTGACCGTGAGTCTCGGATTTCGAGACGCAAGGAGAGGCACTAATGAAAGTATTCACCGGACTGAAAGCGTTTGCGCTTGCGGCTACGCTCGGCGTTGTGGCTGAACCGTATGCGGTAAGCGCATCCGAGACGCTCAGCATGTCGAACGCCCCTATGGGGGAGCTGACCGCCGAGTTGTCCGTGCTCTTTGCGCAAGAGCGCGAGGCCATGACAGGTGTTAGTGCAGATGCCGTGGCCGTCGTTCTGTCCAACTACCGTCCCAAAGCAAAACCGACACCCCCTGTGAAGGTGGAGTATAGCCAGCCGTTTCTTGCCCAGCTTCCCAAAGCAACCGGGGGCGAGGCGTGGGAGTGTCTGTCTGAGGCGCTTTATTTCGAGGCCCGTGGTGAAAGCGTCAAAGGTCAGTTTGCCGTGGCTGAGGTCATTCTCAACCGCGTGTCATCGCCCGCGTTTCCCGATACGGTTTGCGGTGTGGTCAATCAGGGCACGGGTAAAAAATATCAATGCCAATTCACCTACACCTGTGATGGTCATGCCGAAGAAATCCACGAACCAAAGGCCTACACCCGTGTGGGAAAAATCGCGCGTTTGATGTTGGATGGCGCACCCCGCCGCCTGACGGAAGGCGCGACGCACTACCACACAACGGCGGTAAATCCGCGGTGGGCGCGTAAATTCCCGCGCACAGCACAAATCGGTGTCCACTTTTTCTACAAGATGCCGCGCGCCTAATTTTGCGATTCTGTAACATTTCGAGACCCCGTCGGCGAAAATTGGCGGGGTTTTGACGTGTTTGGGCCTGTTATAGATTGGCGAAGGTTGGACGTGCCTTGCAATCTGCTGTAGCAGAAGGCGACCTTTGACCATAGACGAGGCTTTTATGGTGTCTGATATCCATCTCGCGTTCGATCATCCTGAGGCCCGCGCCGCAGCGACGTCCTCAGATGTGCCGCACGATCGCATTTCACTTCGTGATCATGTGGTCGAGGTTGATATCGGTGCGTTCCAATCCGAACGTGGCGTGACGCAGCGTGTGGCTTTCAACATCGTGGTTGAACTGACGCCGCTGTCGGGGCCGATTGATGACGATGTGGACCGTATCCTGTCGTATGACCGCCTCACCGAAGCAATCCGTATCGAGCTGGACGCCGAGCGGATGAACCTTCTTGAAACCCTTGCCGAACGTATTGCGGATCGCATCCTGACGGAGCCGCGGGCCTTTCGTGTGTTTGTACGCGTAGAGAAACTCGACCGTGGATCGGGGGCCTTGGGGGTGGAAATCGTCCGCACAGCAGGGCAGGCGGCTGATCGCGCCCATGAGATGAGCGCCCCCGCGCCGCATCCCGTTGTGCTGCATCTGAGTGCAGACGCGTTGGAACAAGCTGACGTGACTGCGTGGATCGATGCCTTGGAAGCCGATCCACGTCCCGCGATTGTCACCGTTGGCCTGCCGCACGGGACATGGCCCAAGTCCGCGACCAAGCTGACACAGCGCCGAATTGATCTGTTGGCGATTGAGCAAAACGCATGGGTTTTGGCGGGGCGCGACGCGCGGTGTGTGGTTCGCTCAACGCGCACGGAGTTGGATTGGGCTATGAAGAATGGCCACATCTCGGTTTGGGCGCCTTCGAAAATGGTGCTTGATGCCGTGCATCGACCAACGGGTGGTCCACTGGATTTGGTGGCTTGGATGGCGGAGGAACTGTCAGCCTGCGACGTGATCGTCCTTGGGGGCGAGGCGCTTCAGACCTGTTCTGCTCCTGTGCGCGTTCTGTCTGTGGATGCGCCTGCGGTGTTGGGGTGAGCCTATGACTGTGCTCTATTATCGTCCTTGCGTTCAAACCGACCCCCTGCGGTCGCCACAGGCCAAGACCCTTGCGGGGGGATGGGCGTGGTTTGATCGGGTTGAGGTGTTGTCACGCAATGCTGAGCCGCGCCTTATCCCTATCGCTGACGTGCCTGCGGACGTTCTGGCGCGGTTGTGCGCGCCTCGCGAGACGATCGCAGGATTGGATATGTCGCGCCCCAACCTGATGGGCATTCTCAATGTGACGCCCGATAGTTTTTCCGACGGGGGGCTCTACGTGAACCCCGCTGATGCGACCCGTCATGCGTTGGATATGGTGAATGAAGGCGCGGATATCATCGATATTGGCGGTGAAAGCACACGACCTGGCGCGAGTTATGTCCCCGACGACGAGGAAGTTGCCCGCACCGCCCCCGTGATCGCCGCGATCCGTGACGCGTCTCCTGTGCCCATCTCCATCGACACCCGCAAAGCCGTGGTGGCCAAACACGCGCTCGACGCGGGGGCTACACTAATTAACGATGTGTATGCCTTCACCCATGACGCTGCACTGGCGGGGGTTGCCGCACGCAGTGGGGTTCCCGTCTGTCTGATGCATGCGCAGGGCGACCCTGAGGTGATGCAGGATAACCCTCATTACGACAATGTGGTGTTGGATGTGTATGACTTTCTCGAAGATCGTATCAAAGTGGCTGAGGCCGCCGGGATTGACCGCGCACAGATCATCGTCGATCCGGGCATCGGTTTTGGGAAAAACATGGCGCATAATCTGGCGCTTCTTAATCGGATTTCGGTGTTTCATGGCCTCGGCTGTGGCGTCCTTTTGGGCGCTTCGCGTAAACGATTTATCGGCACGATTGGCAATGCGCCTGACGCCAAAGGCCGCGTGGCGGGATCTGTCGCCGTTGCATTGGCGGCTGTGGCGCAAGGTATTCAGATTCTGCGGGTGCACGATGTTGCACAAACAAAACAAGCGCTTGCAGTATGGCAAGCCGTAGCGAGTGGAGAGTACGCGACATGACACGTAAATTTTTTGGAACCGATGGGGTTCGCGGACGCGCCAATTCAGCGCCGATGACCGCGGAATTAGCGCTGCGTTTGGGCGCGGCCGCAGGGCGTTATTTCCGACGCACTGATGGTGGAAATGAGCACCGTGTGGTGATCGGTAAAGATACGCGCCTGTCGGGCTATATGTTCGAGAATGCTTTGACCGCTGGGTTCACCTCGACGGGGATGAACGTGTTCCTGCTCGGTCCTGTGCCGACCCCTGCTGTGGGGATGTTGACGACTTCCATGCGTGCAGATGTGGGCGTGATGATTTCCGCCTCGCACAATCCCGCTGAAGACAACGGGATCAAGTTCTTTGGCCCCGACGGGTTCAAGCTCTCCGATGAGGCCGAGATGGAGATCGAGCGGATGCTGATCGAGGGGGTCGAGCCTGCGCAGGCCCGCAATATCGGTCGCGCCAAACGGATTGATGACGGGCGGTTCCGCTACAATGAGCGGATCAAGGGCACTTTGCCGCGTGGCATGTCGCTTCAGGGGCTAAAGGTCGTGATCGACTGCGCCAATGGCGCGGCCTATCGCACAGCTCCGGAGGTTCTTTGGGAACTTGGTGCCGAGGTGATCCCTGTAGGCGTGACGCCGAATGGTTTGAATATCAATGACAAATGTGGCTCCACCTACGTGAGCACAGCTGCGGAGGCGGTTGTGGCGCATGGTGCGGATGTCGGGATTTGTCTCGATGGAGACGCCGACCGTGTGATGATCCTCGACGAGACGGGCGCGGTGGCGGATGGCGACCAATTGATGGGCCTGATGGCCAAGCGGTGGGATGATCAGGGACGCTTGTCGGGCGGCGCATTGGTTGCCACGGTGATGTCCAACCTTGGCTTGGAGCGCTTTATGGAGGAGCAGGGGCTCAAACTGGTGCGCACAGCCGTGGGCGACCGCTATGTGGTTGAGCGGATGCGCGAAGGTGGGTTCAACCTTGGCGGCGAACAGTCCGGTCATATCGTGATGACGGATTACGCCACCACGGGCGACGGGCTTTTGGCGGGATTGCAATTCCTTGCGGGCATGGTTGAGACGGGCAAGAAAGCCTCCGAACTGACCAAAGTGTTCGACCCCGTGCCGCAGCTTTTGAAAAACGTGCGTTATGGCACGGGGCAAATGCCATTGGATAGTGCCGGCGTTAAAAAGGCGATTGCGGATGCCGAGGCGAAATTGAACGGAAACGGGCGGCTCCTGATCCGCAAATCTGGCACCGAACCGTTGATCCGCGTGATGGCCGAAAGTGTGTGCGAAACCACATTGAACGGCGTTGTGGACAGTGTGGTCGAGGCGGTCGAAAGCGCGACGCGCTCCGCCTGAGTGTGCGATAGAGACAAGAAAAGGCGGCTCATCGGGCCGCCTTTTTCATTTTGCAATGTGCCTGTGTGGTTTGGTGCGTTTACTGCCCTGCCACGTAGGGTGAGTAGACAAGCACCGATGCCGCGCCCAACAACGTCCAGATCACCCCAATCACACGCAGTGTCATTCCTGCATTTCCTTTCGGCTTGGCGACAGCAACAGCGCGGGCCACGGCCAAAAGATAGATGCCGAAGGCGACAAAGGAGGCGCTCAAGACGGGGCTGAAAAACGGAATGAAAGAGGCGAGCGCGAGCAAGACGATCATCACGCCCAAATAGAACAACCCCGCGAGATAGTTCCCCGCCCAGAAGGTATCTCCCAGACCTTCATTGCCCTTGAGCAAGCTGATCCAGAAGGCGCGGGTAAACATGCGCTGGCGCTGCTGTGCGATCTCTTCGAGATTTTCGGGGGTCAAGTCTTTGGGGAGATGGTCGTCGGACATTCGGGGCCTCACTTTCGCGGGTATTTGCGCATGAAAAAGGGCGCCCCGCAAGGCGCCCTTTCCCGATTACGGTGTGACGAAAGCGCGCTTAGTTGCGCTCTTTGTCGACCATTTTGCCTGCGGAAATCCATGGCATCATGCCGCGCAGTTTCGCACCCGTTTCTTCGATCAGGTGTTCGTCGTTTGCGCGACGAGACGCTTTCAGGGTTGGCTGACCAACAGCGTTTTCCAACATGAAGTCGCGCACGAATTTGCCGGACTGGATGTCGGACAGAACGCGTTTCATTTCGGCTTTGGTCTGATCGTATGGAACGACGCGTGGGCCTGTGACGTACTGACCGTACTCGGCGGTGTTGGAGATGGAGTAATCCATGTTCGCGATGCCGCCTTCGTAGATCAGGTCCACGATGAGTTTCACTTCGTGCAAGCACTCGAAGTAAGCCATTTCAGGGGCATAGCCCGCTTCGACCAGAGTTTCGAAGCCGCAACGGATCAGTTCGACAAGGCCACCGCACAGAACAGCTTGTTCACCAAAGAGGTCGGTTTCGCACTCTTCGCGGAAGTTGGTTTCGATGATGCCGGAGCGACCGCCACCGATGGCGGAGCAGTAGGACAGGCCGATTTCGAGAGCTTTACCCGTAGCGTCTGTGTCGACAGCAACGAGGCAGGGTACGCCGCCGCCTTTGACATATTCACCGCGCACGGTGTGGCCTGGGCCTTTTGGCGCCATCATGATGACGTCAACGCCTTCTTTTGGTTCAATGAGACCGAAGTGGACGTTCAGACCGTGGGCAAATGCGATGGCTGCGCCGGGCTTGATGTTGTCGTGGACGTATTTCTTGTAGGTTTCGGCCTGAAGTTCGTCGGGCATGGTGAACATGATCACGTCACACCAAGCTGCGGCTTCGGCGATGCCCATGACTTTGAGGCCTTCAGCTTCGGCTTTTTTCGCGGAAGGCGAGCCGTCGCGCAGGGCAACAACAACGTTTTTTGCACCCGAGTCGCGCAGGTTCAGCGCGTGGGCGTGACCTTGCGAGCCGTAGCCGAGGATGGCAACTTTGGCTTCTTTGATGAGATTTACATCGCAATCGCGATCATAATAAACGCGCATGGTGGGCGCTCCCTATTTGCAATGTCGATACTTATGGCACCGACGGATTAACATTGGTGGTAATATGCTTTGAACTTGGCGTAAAAGCGTTTCAAAAATTGACAAATTTGCCAAAAACTGCGCATAGCTATGCGGAAAAGTATAGGTATGTGAAAAAATCATGCAGATTGATGATACGGATCGACGCGTTTTGCGACAGTTGCAGGCAGACCCTGATGCCCCTGCGTCGGAATTGGCCGAACGGGCAGGGGTGACACCTGCGACTTACACGCGGCGCGTGGCAGCGATGCGCAACGCGGGGGTGATCCGTGCGATCCGTGATGAGGTAGATTGGCGGGCCTTGGGGTATTCGGTCGAAGTGTCGCTGAGGTTTACATTGGACAAGACCGATCCGCGAGCATTTGATGAATTCATCGCGGCCGCGCGCGCCGTACCAGAGGTGATTTCGATCAGCACGTTTTTGGGACAAGTGGATGTGCGGCTTTTGATCATTGCGCGTGACATGAATGATTATCAGCGGCTCTTTCGGGAGCACATTCTGACGCTGCCGCATATCTCTGACATTGAGGCGCTCATGCATGTGGCGCAGGTCATTGATCGTCACTCGGTGCCACTATGATCGAGTTGGACGAGATCGATCGCGCACTGGCGCGGGCGCTGTGCAAGGACGCGACGCGCTCGGCGGGTGCGCTTGGACGGGAGCTTGGTTTGAGCCAACCCGCCGCGTGGCGACGGATCAAGCGGTTGCGGGATGCGGGGCTCTTCGGGCCGCGCCGTGTCGATCTGGACCTTGAAAAGGTGGGGTTCGGGGTGACGGTTTTTCTCGGCATCAAACTGGCCACCAAGGGGCGCGTGTCCTTGGAGGACTTCGAGCGGGCTGTTGCGGCGATCCCAGAGGTGCAAACGGTGCAGCACGTGCTTGGCGTTTATGATTACCGCCTGCGGGTGGTGGCCACGGACCTGCCCGATTTCGAGCGTGTGTTGCGGCGGCGCATTATGACGCTGCGCGGTGTGGGTAATGTCGAGGCCAATGTGGTGCTGTCCGAAGAGCGTCTGGCGGGGCCGTTGTGACCCCTGACGGCTTATGCCCGTTTTGAACTTGCGGCTTTGACCGCTTCGGGCGGCAGATCGGCATAGCCCGTGATCATCGGTTTGACGAGGTTCTCGCCCTTGCGTTTCTTGTACCAAAAGATCGCGCCGATGTGGCCAATGACCATGAGCAACAAGAGGGTCGAGAGCGGTTCGTGTAGCGACAGAGCTTTGCGGGCCAGATCAATCGACACGTATTGCGCCAATGGACCTGTGTTGATGTAATCCTCGGGGTCGGCAAAAAGCCCCGATGCGATTTGAAGCGACAAAACAACGAGAACGCCAACGACAAACAGAGCGCCCACGGGATTATGGCCGTAGCTGCGCGATGGGTTTCGTGAGGGTAGGGTGCGGGCATAGGCGGCGATCTTGCGCGGTCCTTTGACAAACTGGGTGAAACGCGCGGTGCGGTAGCCCAACACGCCCCACAGCAGGCGCAAAATGACAATCGTCGCCACTGTGTAGCCTGAGTAGAAGTGGAGCGTCATGATGTCTGGCCCGAATTTTCCCAAGCCCCAAGAGGTCGCAAATGCGATCACGAGAGCCCAATGGAGAACCCGTACAACGGGGTCCCAAACGTAGGTTTTTTGTAGGGGTTCGGACATCCTGACGCTCCTTTTTCTTCTGATTAGAAGTCTTTAGCGCGGAAGTCGTCGTGGCAGGCTTTGCAGGTGCCGCCGATTTTCCCGACCGCAGGGCGCAGCGCGTCAAGGCCGTTGCCCGCAGCGTCGTTCAAGTCCACAACAGCCTGATAAAAGGCGGCGCTTTTCTCTTGGAGGCCGGCCGTGTCGGCCCAGATGTCTGCTTTGGCACGGGTTTCACCAGGCAGGTCTTCGTTGGACGTGCCTTCGGCAAACAGGTCGGCGTTGGTGTAGGAGGCCAGCGCCAAAAGGTCTTTTGCGGCGGCTGATGCGGCGTCGGCATCGTAGTCGATTTTGCCCTGTGCCATTCCGCCGAGTGTCGCCATTTCATAGTTAACGAGCGTGAAATACGCGCGGCGTGCTTTCGCGGTGTCCGAGGCGGATTGCGCAAAAGCCCCCGTGGCGGCGGTGGCGGCAATGACGGTTGTGAGAAGAAGTTTACGCATGGATATGTGTCCTATTATTGTGAACTGGTATCGACTTCGGGTCGCGCGTCTCATTCAGTATTACGATTATGTTCTTTGAGTTAAACGCGACAAATGCTCTTTTCCGTCGCGGTTATGAGAAATTGATGTTCAACTTTTTGTGATGCCGCGGCCATGGTGCGAACCGTTGGACATGTCTCCCCGCAGATGCGGGGAGTTTGTTTATGTGTTTCAGATGGTTATCAGGGGCAGCTTGCGACCTTTCGCCTTATCCGCCGAGAATGCGTGTGACCATTTCGGTGGTGTCACGGGACAGGCCGTCCGTGGCAAGCATCCGGTCCAGTTGGGCGCGGATTTTGGCCTGTCGGACGCTGTCGTAGCGGCGCCATGTTTCAAAGGCGGCGGACATGCGGGCGGTGGTTTGCGGGTTCAATTTATCTAGCGAAATGAGGTTCTTAGCTAGAAGGTCATAGGCCGCGCCGCTGTCGTGGTGGAAGCCTGCGTGGTTGGATGTCAGCGCACCGAAGACCGCGCGGAAGCGGTTGGGGTTCTTCATCGTAAAGGCAGGATGGCGGGTGAGGGCCTCGGCGGTGGCGGCAGCCGTGTCAGGGGCGGCGAAGGCCACCTGCATCATGAACCATTTGTCCATCACGAGGCGGTCTTCTTTCCATTGCTTTTCAAAGGCTTGCAACTCATCTGTGCCGAGCCCCGCGGCCAAGAGCGCCTGAAGGCTGCCCTCTTGTTCGGTCATGTTATCAGCGGCGGCAAAGAGCGTACGGGCGGCTTCGCCATCGTCGAGCAGGGTGAGCAAGGACAGCACCGAGAGGCGCAGAGCGCGTTTGCCCGAGCCGTCGGCGTCGGGCTTGAACTGCGGCGTTTCGTGCTGTCGGAACAGCGTCGGCAAGATGTCGGACATGTGTCGGGCAAGTGCGCGTCGCAGCGCCTCGCGGGCCTCGTAGATTTTCTGCGGATCAGGCGTCTGGCCCGCATCGAACAAGGTCTGCGCAAGGTCGTCTTGCGAGGGCAGGCCAAGGACCAAAGCGCGGAACGCGGGGTCGAGGCTCTCGTCGCTCAACACGGTTTTGAGTGCGTCGAGGTAGTCGGCGGCGGGCGTGCCGCTTGAGGTGATCATATTGATCAAAGTGTCCTTGGACAGCATCCGCCCCATTTCCCATTTCTGGAACGGGTCGGTGTCATGGGCGAGCAGGAAAGCGCGGGTGGCGGCGTCCATGTCGCGCTGCAAAATCACAGGGGCGGAGAAGTCGCGTAGGACAGAGGCCACGGGACGCGCGCCCAATCCCTCAAAGGTGAAGCTCTGCTCGGCTTCGGTCATCTCCAAAACGGTGGTGGGCAACACCTCGTCGCCGTTGGGGCCGATCAGACCCACGGCAATCGGAATCACCTGCGGGTTTTTCTCGTCCTGACCCGGGGTGGGCGGTGTCGATTGTGCGAATGTCAGGGTGAGCGTGCCGTCAGTCCACTCTTCGGACATCGTCAGGCGCGGCGTGCCGGCTTGACTATACCATTGTGCGAAATGTGAAAGATCGCGACCCGTGGCATCCTCGAATGCTTTTAGCCAATCCTCGATTGTGACGGCCTGACCATCGTGACGCTCGAAGTAGAGGTCGCAGCCCTTGCGATAGGCCTCATCGCCCACAAGGCGGCGCAGCATGCCGATGATTTCCGCGCCCTTTTCATAGACGGTGGCGGTGTAGAAATTGTTGATTTCGACAAAGCTCGCGGGGCGCACGGGGTGGGCGAGGGGGCCGTTGTCCTCGCGGAACTGACGCGCCCGCAGGGTCAGAACTTCTTCAATCCTTTTCACGGGATGGCTGCGCATGTCGCCCGAGAACATCTGGTCACGGTAGACGGTCAGCCCCTCTTTCAGGCAAAGCTGGAACCAGTCGCGGCAGGTGATGCGGTTGCCCGTCCAATTATGGAAATACTCATGGGCAATAATGCCTTCGATGCGTTCGAAATTGGCATCGGTCGAGGTGGCTTGCGAGGCCAGAACGCAGGAGGAGTTGAAGACGTTCAGCCCCTTGTTCTCCATCGCGCCCATGTTGAAGTCGTCCACGGCCACAATGTTGAATATGTCCAAGTCGTATTCGCGCCCGTAGGTCTTTTCATCCCACGCCATCGCGTCTTTGAGCGCCTGCATCCCGAAGGCGCATTTGTCCTCGTCGCCTTTGCGGACATAGATGTTCAACTCGACGTCTTTGCCTGATTTGGTGGTGAAGCTGCCCGCGTGGTTGACCAGGTCGCCCGCGACAAGCGCAAAGAGATAGGCGGGTTTGGGCCACGGGTCATGCCATTCGGCCCAGCCATCCCCCGAGGCGACAGGGTTGCCGTTGGACAAAAGCACGGGATAGTCGCCCTCGGCCCGCACCGTGAAGGTCGCCATGACATCGGGGCGGTCGGGGTAATAGGTGATCTTGCGGAAGCCCTCGGCCTCGCATTGGGTGCAATACATGCCGTTCGACATATAGAGCCCTTCGAGCGCGGTGTTGTCCTCTGGGGCAATCTCGACCTCGGCCTCGAAGGTGAACGGTTTTTGCGGCAAGTCGGCGGATTTGATGCGCAGGTGGGTGTCGCTCACCTCCATCGGCACAATCGCACCGTCAACGGTCGCGGTAATCAGGGTCAGCTCCTCGCCATTGAGGATCAGATCACCGCCGTTTTCCGCGTTGGGCACAAAGGTGATGCGCGACAGCACGCGGGTGGCCTTGGGCGCGAGGCGGAAGGTCAGATGGACGTCACGCACCCAGTGGTGCGGCTCGGTGTAATCCTTGAGATAGATTGTTTCGGACGCAGCGTCTGACATGGGGAACCTTCCGTGGGCTATGATCGGTGAGGCCTCGGACGTTAGTGCGCCGCGCGCGGGGGTTCAATACGAACCCGCGGGCAATGGCGGGAAAATACCGGTGCATATCGGGGCATGGTCTGTGCAGTTTTCGGGCGCCTGTCGTGCGGAGGTGATGTTTTTGCGATCTCACTGTCAACTGTATGGATTTGGCCCTTTTCCTCGCCGCTCAAGTCGGTAGGCTACGCGCGTCAAAGGAGGCATTCATGGCGCGACCCGTTGTTGGAATTATTGGGAATACCGACCTGTTAAACGGGACATATCCCGCGTTTACAGGGGGGCAGATGAACGCCGAGGCGATTTCCGATGTGTCGGGCTGTCTGCCGTTGTTGATCCCTGCGCATCCGCGTTTTGTCAGCACCGAGGAGTTGATGGCGGTCTGTGACGGGTTCTTGTTCACGGGGGGGCGGCCTAATGTGCATCCCGAGGAATATGGCGAGCCCGAAACGGAGGCGCATGGCGCGTTTGATCGCTGCCGTGATGCCGTGACCTTGCCGTTGATCCGTGCCTGTGTCGAGGCGGGGCAGCCGTTTTTGGGGATTTGCCGTGGCTTTCAGGAAGTGAACGTGGCGATGGGCGGCACGCTCTATCCCGAGATTCGCGATCTGCCGGGGCGGATGAACCATCGGATGCCGCCCGAGGGCACCATCGAGGAGAAATTCGCGCAGCGCCATATCGTGCGTTTGGCCAAGGGCGGCAAGTTCGCGCAGGTGTTCGGCGCTGATGAAGTGATGACCAACACGCTGCACGGGCAGGGGATCAAGCAGCCGGGCAAGCGGATTGTTGTCGAGGGCTACGCGCCGGACGGGACGCCCGAGGCGATTTATGTCGAGGGGGCCAAGGGCTTTACGATGGCTGTGCAATGGCATCCCGAATGGCGGGCGGGCGAAGATCCCGTGTCGCGGCCTTTGTTCGAGGCTTTCGGTGCGGCGGTGTGGGAGTTTGCGGCGGAGCGGCGTGCGCAGGCTTAAAGTACTTTGAACATCCTGAAATTGTCGATGCCCACGCCGTCGCGAATGACGGTTTGGCGGGCGTCCGTCACCCAACCGCGCTTGGTGAAAAATCGCTGCGCGAGGTGAGAGGCCTCGGTGGTCATGATCTCGAGGCCAAGAGCGCGGGCGGTGAATTCGCAAGCGTCATAGAGTGCGGTGGCGGTGCCTTTGCCCATGTCCTCAAGTGCGACATAGGCGAAGTCGATGTGCCCGTCGTGACCCATGGTGAAGAACCCCGTGATGGTGTCGCCCGTGGTGGCACAGATGGCAAAGCCTTCGGTCAGTTGGCTGCGCCAAGTGTCGGGGTCACGGGGGCGCGGCGGGGCCCATGCGGCGCGTTGGGCCGTGTCATAGAATGCGCCCGTGCCGCCATGCACTGTGCGGTGGAACAGAGCGTAGCAGGCATCCGCATCGGAAGGGGTTAGGGGCCGTAGGTTCATATCTCCCTCCTAGCGCGACGCGGCGCGCTCGCCTAGAGTGGTTTGCATGGAAACCCGTATCAAATTCTCCCTCGACTATCCGCCCGTTTGGCTCGTCGGATTCATCGCACTGGCCTATCTGACTCGGAATGTGATTGGGTCGTTAGCGCAAACAGAAACAGTGTTGGCGCTATCATATCTGTTGATCGGGATTGGTGTCGGATTGATGTGTGTGGCCGCTTTTACCATGTGGCGGCATAAAACCACTTTTATTCCACATAGATACCCGCAACGCCTCGTGACCACGGGCATCTTTCGTTACTCGCGAAACCCGATTTACCTCGGAGATGCCTTTACACTTGTTGGCTTTTCCTTACTTTACGGCAGCATTATTGGGCTGCTCTCGGTTCCTGTCTTTATGACGGTGATCTGGTGGCGGTTCATTCGTAAGGAAGAAGAAAAACTCAAAGGATCGTTCGCACAAGACTACGATACTTGGGCAAAGAAAACGCGCCGCTGGATGTGACCTCCCGTCACAGAGTGATGATTGGTCGAGCAATAATGTTGCGCTACAATCCTCGCTCTGTGTAAGAAGACGTTCAGATTAAGCGCATTGGACTGGGGAAAAGGACAAACTCGTGAAATTCGGTGTTCCTAAGGAAGTGTTCGAGGGAGAAGCGCGTGTCGCGCTGACCCCCGATAGCGCCAAGCAAATTCAGAAGCTTGGCTACGACGTGGTTGTGGAAACGGGTGCGGGTAAACGCGCCGGTTTCTCTGACGCGGATTACAAAGAGGCGGGTGTCGAGGTGGTGAAAACCGCAGCCGCACTTTGGAAGGCCAGCGACATCGTCGCCAAGGTCCGCCAGCCCGATTCTACGGAACTCAAACGCCTGCGCAAAGAGCAGACGCTGATTTCCTTCTTCAACCCTGCGGGGAATGAAGCAGGCATGGAAGCCGCCAAGAAATCCGGTGCCAATGTCATCGCGATGGAAATGGTTCCACGGATTTCTCGCGCCCAGAAAATGGATGCGCTGTCCTCTATGGCCAATATCGCGGGCTACCGCGCTGTTATCGAAGCAGGCAACAACTTTGGCCGCTTCTTTACAGGTCAGATCACCGCTGCGGGTAAAGTGCCGCCCGCCAAGGTGCTCGTCGTGGGTGCCGGTGTGGCAGGTCTTGCCGCGATCGGGACATCGACCTCGCTCGGCGCGATTACCTATGCGTTTGACGTGCGGCCCGAAGTGGCTGAACAGGTCGAATCGATGGGCGCGGAATTCGTCTACCTCGACTTTGAAGAGGAGCAACAGGACGGCGCGGCCACGGGCGGTTACGCTTCTGTTTCTTCGCCTGAGTTTCGCGAAGCCCAGCTTGCCAAGTTCCGTGAGTTGGCCCCCGATATGGACATCGTGATCACCACGGCGCTCATCCCCAACCGCGAAGCTCCCGAGCTTTGGACCGAAGACATGGTTGCCGCGATGAAACCGGGTTCGGTGATCGTCGATCTGGCTGCTGAAAAGGGCGGCAACTGTAAGCTGACCGTAGCGGACGAGAAAATCGTCACCGATAATGGCGTGACCATCATCGGCTACACCGATTTCCCATCGCGCATGGCGGCACAGGCCTCGACGCTCTACGCCACCAACATCCGTCACATGATGACCGACCTGACCCCAGAGAAAGACGGTCAGATTGTTCACAACATGGAAGATGACGTGATCCGTGGTGCGACCGTGACACATGCGGGCGAAATCACCTTCCCACCACCTCCTCCGAAAGTGGCGGCGATTGCAGCCAAGCCTAAAGAGGTTGTGCCTGAACTGACTGCCGAAGAGAAACGCGCCGCTGAAGTGGCCGCGTTCAAAGCGCAGACGAAACAGCAGGTCACGCTGATTGCGGTGGGGGCTGTGTTGCTTCTGTCCGTGGGTCTTGTGGCTCCTGCGAGCTTCATGCAGCACTTCATCGTATTTGTGCTGTCCGTGTTCATCGGCTTCCAAGTGATCTGGAACGTGTCGCACTCGCTGCACACGCCGCTGATGGCTGTGACCAATGCGATCTCCTCGATCATCATTTTGGGTGCATTGATGCAGATCGGCTCTGGCTCGTTCTTGGTGATCCTGTTGGCCGCCTTGTCGGTCTTTATGGCAGGTATCAACATTTTCGGTGGCTTCCTCGTCACACGGCGCATGCTTGCCATGTTCCAGAAATCGTAAGGAGATCGGGATAATGGAATTCGGATTTACAACAGCGGCCTATGTGGTCGCAGCCGTCCTCTTCATCCTCTCCTTGGGAGGTCTGTCGGGACAAGAAAGCGCAAAACGCGCTGTATGGTATGGCATTGTCGGCATGGCCTTGGCCGTGTTTGCAACGATCATCGGACCAGGCTCTGGGCTGTGGCTTTTGTCACTGATCCTGATCGCGGCTGGTGGAGCTATCGGCTATATGGTCGCGACACGCGTCCAGATGACCGAGATGCCACAGCTTGTGGCCGCGATGCACTCGCTCGTCGGTCTGGCAGCGGTCTTTGTCGGCTATAATGCGCATTTGGTTATGGGGCAGGTCGCGGGTCTGCACGGTGGCGAAGACCTCGGCACCTTTGCCGCACTCGTCGCGCACAAGTCTCCGGTCGAGTTGAACATTCTCAAGGTCGAGCTGTTTTTGGGCATCTTCATCGGGGCGGTGACATTCACCGGTTCCGTGATCGCCTATGGCAAACTGGCGGGCAAAGTCTCCTCCACGGCCAAGAAACTGCCTGGTGGTCATGCGCTCAATGCGGGTGCGGCTGCGCTCTCGCTGATCTGCCTGATCTGGTATTTCAACACGGGCGGCTTCTTCCCGCTCTTCGTGATGACCTTGGCTGCGCTGTTCATCGGTTATCACCTGATCATGGGCATCGGCGGTGCGGATATGCCTGTCGTGGTCTCCATGCTCAACTCCTACTCTGGCTGGGCGGCTGCCGCGATCGGCTTCTCGCTCTCCAATGATCTCCTGATCGTTGTGGGCGCACTGGTTGGCTCCTCGGGCGCGATCCTGTCCTACATCATGTGTAAGGCGATGAACCGGTCTTTCATCTCGGTCATTCTGGGCGGCTTCGGCGGCACGAGTGGTCCGGCGATGGAAGTCGAGGGCGAACAGGTGGCTATTGACGCCGATGGTGTGGCAACGGCACTTAACGAGGCCGACAGCGTGATCATCGTTCCGGGTTACGGCATGGCCGTGGCGCAGGCGCAAGCTGCTGTGTCGGAGCTGACCAACAAGCTGCGCGCCAAGGGTAAGAATGTGCGTTTCGCCATTCACCCCGTGGCGGGCCGTTTGCCCGGTCACATGAACGTGCTGCTGGCCGAGGCCAAGGTGCCTTATGACATCGTGATGGAAATGGACGAGATCAACGAGGACTTCCCTGACACAGACGTGGTCATCGTGATCGGCTCCAACGACATCGTGAACCCCGCAGCCCAAGAAGATCCGAACTCCCCGATTGCGGGTATGCCGGTTCTCGAAGTCTGGAAAGCGAAGCAGGTCTTTGTCTCCAAACGCGGGCAGGGCACGGGCTACTCGGGTATCGAGAACCCGCTGTTCTACAAAGAGAACACGCGCATGTTCTATGGCGACGCTAAGGACAGCATGAACGCGCTGTTGCCAAAGCTCGACTAAGGCAAGTGATCAAACCAAAGTCAAAGGGCGTCCCATGTGGGCGCCCTTTGTTGTTTCCGCCTCCCTTTTGTTACAACGCCCTGACACCCATGTGAGGCGGCGTCAGGGGATCGTTGGGTGACAGTGGTCACGCCCTGCGCCACATTATGCGCATGGACATTTTACTCGCATATGGCGCGGGACTGCTGACGTTGATTAACCCCTGCGTTTTGCCGATCCTGCCAATCATTCTGGCCACGTCTCTACAGGCGGGGCGCATCGGACCTGTGGTTTTGGCGGCGGGGATGAGCGTCTCCTTCGTGGGCTTTGGCCTGTTCGTCACAACCATCGGCTATTCCATCGGCCTCGACCAAGAGCGCCTGAGCCAGATCGGCGCGATCCTCATGGTGGTCTTTGGCCTGATCCTGTTGATCCCGCCCCTGTCGGCGCTCTTTACCCGCGCCACATCGTCCTTCGCCGCCCGCGCTGATGCGCGTATTGATAGCGTCGATCGTTCTGATCCTGTCGCAGGGCAGTTTTTCGCGGGGCTGCTCCTCGGCATCGTGTGGAGCCCCTGCATCGGGCCAACGCTTGGCGGGGCCATTGCCCTTGCCTCCCAAGGCGAAGGGCTGGGCCAAGCGGCGCTGATCATGGTGGGCTTTGCGATGGGGGTCTCGACGCTGATCCTCGGCCTGTCTTACGGCGCACGCTCGGCGCTGCAACGTCGCCAAGCGCTGATGCGCCGTTTGGCTGACAAATCCCGTCCGATCCTTGGCGCGGTGTTCCTCGCCGTTGGCCTGATGATCCTGTTCCGCATTCACCACATGATCGAAGCATGGGCGGTTCAATCCCTGCCTGCATGGCTGATTGATCTCTCTGTCTCGCTCTAATTCCCGAAAGGAAACGCACATGAAACGTCGTGACTTTATCCTGACTGCCGCAGCCGCCACGGGTGCGCTCGCGTTCTCGCCCGTGGGCGCAACCGCCGCGCCGATGGCCTTCACCCCCGGCCTTGTGGCCAAGGAACTGGCCGCGGGCAAAACCGTGTTCCTCGACTTCAAAGCCTCGTGGTGTACGACCTGTGCAGCACAAGAGCGGGTGATCAACGCGCTCAAGGCCGCCAACCCCGCCTATGAGCAACATATCACCTTTATCGACGTCGATTGGGACGACTACGGGCGTCACGCCTTTACCAAGGGTTTGAACATTCCGCGCCGTTCCACATTGGTGGTTCTCAAAGGCGAACAGGAGCTTGGCCGTATCGTTGCCCAGACGGGTGAGAGCGAGATCAAGGCGTTGATGGACACCGCTTTAGACGCCGCCGGGATGTGAGTGCGGGGCGCCACAGGGCTGTGGCGTTTCTGCCAGTATACGATTGTATTCCCTCAAGGCATTGATAATGCGACAAATACGCCCTTTGAGATGAGGGGCCTGGCCGCTATGGTTGCGAAAAGATATTGCACCAAAGGCGGCCCGACATGGCACCACTTTGTGATCACCCGCGCCGCTACGAGCTGGCCAACGAACTTCATGCCCGCCCTTTCCCACGGGTCCAGTCGCCAGGACAGGCGGCCTATCTGGCGATCCGTGCGGAGGGTGATGCCGCGCGTCGAGATCGCAGCCTTGATCGCGCCCATCTCATCGCGCTTCTGGATCGCTACGGAGCCGCGCACCCCGCGCCCGATGCCACGCATTACATGGGCGAGATCGGCAAATACCGTCTCAAATGGGAAAGCCATACCGAGTTCGTGACCTATACCGTTTTTGCCGACGGGGTCGGGGAGCGGGCCTATGACAAGTCGGACTTTGAGGTCTTCCCCGAAGACTGGCTTGAGGAGGCTCCGGGTCAGCGGATCACTTCCGCGCTGATCCGTATCGAGCCTGCCGACAGTCATGAGGTGATGAAAGAGCGCCTGAGCCAGTGGTTCGAGCATGAAAGCCTTGCCGTGGCGCATGTGCTTGACGAGGCGCTTGTGGTGGCGTCGGATTTTCGCATCGACGAGGCGGGGCATATGCGCTTTGCCGTGTTCCCGCGTCCCGATACAGGTGAGCAGCGCATTGGCCGTGTGGTGCAACGGCTGTGTGAGATCGAAACCTACAAGGCCATGTCGATGCTCGGCCTCGTGCAGGCGCGTAAAGTCGTGGCGGAGTTGGCCGAGATCGAAACCGAACTGTCACGTCTGATGGCGGCGATGTCAGAGGAGGGTGCGGATGTGGCCGAGGACGGTTTGCTCGATGATATTTTGCGTCTGTCCACGCGGATCGAGACGCTTGTGACGCGGACCAACTTCCGCTTTGGCGCGACGGGGGCCTATGAGGCGATTGTGACGCAGCGCATTGAGGTGCTGCGCGAGACGCGGTTTCACGGGCGGCAGTTGTTCAGCGAATTTATGATGCGCCGTTTTGATCCTGCCATGCGCACGGTGAAAGCCGCCGAGCGACAGCTCGACGGCGTGGCAGAACGCGCAGCACGGGCGGCAGATTTGCTGCGCACGAAGGTGGATGTGGCGCGACAGGCGCAGAACCAAGCTTTGCTGTCGTCGATGGATCGCCGCGCCGATTTGCAACTGCGTTTGCAAGAGACGGTCGAGGGGCTGTCGGTCGTGGCGATCAGCTATTACGCCTTGGGCCTTGCTGGCTATGCGGTCTATCCGTTTCTGGAACCGCTTGGCCTGACAAAGGGGATGGCGCTCGCGATCCTTACGCCGCCTGTGGTGCTGATGATGTGGCTTGGTCTGCGGCGGTTGAAGAAACACCATCTCCAATAAGGCGGGCGGTCAAGGCACCGCCGACACCGATGGAGAGGAGCGCCAAGACTGCCGCGATGGACAGTGTTGGCACGCCTGACAGGCCTGCGCCGATGGTGCAGCCGCCTGCAAGCACACCGCCCACGCCCATAAGCGCCGCACCGCCAAGGTAGCGGCCCGTTTGTTGGGGGGAGGAAAAGCTCTGCCACTCAAAGCGGCCCGAGATGAGCGACAGGACCAATGCGCCTGCGATCACGCCCCCCAAGAGACCCACGCCAAAGCCTGCTGGAATGGCGCTTGAAGCGACGGTCCAGAATAGGGCTTCGGTGGCGGGAGAGGTGAAGGAGATGCCTTCGAGGGCGATGGGGTCGAATTCGTCGAACAGGACGTAGCCCGTGCCGATCCATGCGGCGGGGACCAACAGGCCGATGAGCGCACCGAGGAGGAGGTTGCGGCGGTTATCGGCAAAGCGCCACGCGGCAAGGGCTGCGGCCCCTGCGATGAGTGCGGTCCAGATCAGCGGCGATCCGGGCAGGGCGGCGGAGGAGAGCGGCAGGGTGACGCCAGAGAGCGCGGTGCGGATCGGGGTCAGCACGCCTTTGAGGGTTGCATGGGCGATCACCGCAAAGGTCAGCAGCACCAGAACAGCCCGCAGGTTGCCCGTGCCCGCCAGAACCGTCAGACGCGCGACGCAGCCGCGTGTCAGCACCATGCCCGCGCCAAAGATCAGCCCGCCGACAGCGATGGCCACAACGGGAATATCCGCGACCATGAAGCGATGTTCGTCAAAGGAGATCAGCCCTTGGGCTACGGCGAGTTGCGTGCCGATCACGGCTGTGGCCAGACCGGCGAGCCAGACACCAGCCGCCGATTTGCGTTCGTGAAGAGGGCCCGCGATGGCGCGGCGGAAACAAAAGCGCGACACTTCGGCCATGGCACCAAAGGCGAGGCCGATGAGAAGGCCGAGAAGGATGGAGGCTTCGCGGGGCGAGATGTCTAGTCCAAGCTGTTCATACATAGCGCGTCTTCTTCTGATGCAGGATTTTGTCCCACATAGAGGGGAATCCGCGGCAGGATCAAGAGGCGGAACAGGTCGAAAGGGCGCAATTGCGAGAATATTGTTCCTTGGCGCTGCACGCCACGGGACAGCGTTCGTGGGCGGCGGCGTAGCGGCAAAACAAACGCAAAGTGCGCCCTGATGAGGGGCGCACTTTCGGTCTTATTTGAATGTGTGCAGGTCTAGCGGCCGCGAATCCGTGGATCGAGCGCATCGCGCAGCCCGTCACCGATATAGTTGACCGACAGCACCGTAAGCGAGATCGCCAAACCGGGCCAGATCACCCGCTCGGGGTATTGCTGGATCATGTCCTTGGCGTCGAACAACAGCCGTCCCCATGTGGGATAGTCGGGTGGAAAGCCGAGGCCGAGGAACGACAGCGCACTCTCGGTGATGATCGCATTGGCGATGCCGAGCGTGGCCGAGACCATGATGGGCGACATGATGTTGGGCAGGATATGACGCGACACCACACGGCGGCTCGGCGTGCCGATGGAGCGGGCGGCCAATACGTATTCGCGTTCCTTGAGAGCCAGAACATCGCCGCGCACAATCCGCGCCGTTTGCATCCAAGAGGTGATGCCGATGACAAAAACGATGAGAATGAAGATCCCCATCTCAAGGCCGAAGACTTTGCGCAGCGGATCGCGGAACAACATGATGATGACGAGCAGCAGCGGCAGCAGTGGCAGGGCCAGAAACAGGTCGGTCAGGCGCATCAGCAACCCGTCGAGACGTTTCCAGTAGCCCGCAATCACGCCGACAAATGTGCCCACGACAAGAGAGAGCAGCATGGCGGTGAGGCCCACGGAGATGGAGACCTGTCCCCCTGTGAGCATCCGCGCGAGGATGTCGCGACCCAGTTGGTCCGCCCCGAAGGGATGCGCCCATGACGGGCCTTGGTTACGGGCGCGAATGTCGATGTAGCTTGGATCAATGCGCCACAGGTAGGGGCCGAGATAGACAGCGGCGACAATAAAGACAAAGAAGATCAACCCTGCCATTGCGCCTTTGTGGGTTTTGAACTGATCCCAAACATCCCACCACTGATTGCGTGGGGGGCGCGGGGTCTCGGTTGCGGGGGTGAGGACGGGGGTGTTGCTCATGACTCTCTCCTCAATCGTAGCGGATGCGCGGATCAAGGATGCCGTAGAGGACATCCGCGATCAGGTTAAACAGGACGATGAGCACCGCGAAGATAAAGGTCACGGTTTGCACCATCGGCGCGTCGGAGGCGTAGATCGCAGTGATCAGGAGCTGGCCAAGGCCGTTCACCTGAAACACCTGCTCGGTGATGATCGCGCCGCCAAAGATGTTGGGCACGCCGAGGGCGATAACGGTCACAACGGGGATCATCGAGTTGCGCACAACGTGTTTGAGAACCACAACCTGCTCGGACATCCCCTTGGCGCGGGCGGTGCGCACGTAGTCCTGGTTGAGGTTGTCGAGCGTCGAAGCCCGCATAAAGCGCGAGACCTGTGCGGCGTTGTAGAGCGTCAGCACAAAGACGGGCATGGCCATCTGTTGGAGTTGTTTGACGAAGCTGGACCAGTCATTGACCACGAGGGTGGTGTCGTAGATCGACGGGAACCATCCAAGGATAACCGAGAACACGACGATCAGAAGCACGCCCGAAAAGAAGGTGGGGATCGAAAAGCCGATCATCGAAATAAACGTCCCGATCTGATCGAACCATGAATACTGGCGGTAGGCCGACAGGATGCCGATGGGCAGGGCGATCAGGGTGGCAAAGACATAGGACAGGCCGATGACCCACAGCGTTTGCGGCAGACGTTGGTAGACGGTGTCCATCACGGGGGCGCGGTTCTGAAACGAGATGACGCGCTGCATACCTTCGGAGAAGTCCGTGCCGAAGATGCTGTCCCACATCACCATTGGCTCGACGATGAAGAACTGTTTGAGCCAGTGCAGGTAACGGATGTGGACAGGCTCGCCGAGGCCGAGCGCCTCGCGCATCCGCTGTTTGACCTCATCAGGTACGGTGAGCGGAATGGAGGACATCGGATCGCCAGGCGCGAGGTCCAAGAGCATAAAGATCACCAAAGAGATGAACAGAAGCGTCGGGATGGATAGGAGAAGCCGACGGATCGTGAAATTGAGCATGTGTGACGCCTCGGTTCAGGTCTTTGTTCGGGGTGGAGGGAAGGGGTGCCGCGCAAACGGCACCCCTCGATGGTAGGGTAGCTTACTTGACGCGATACCAATCAGCGGCATTCCAAAGCTCGGAATCCCATGTGTTGAGGATCACACCGCCAAGGGCGTTGGAGCGACCGGACACACGACCACGGTCAACCAGTGGGATGATGGCATACTCTTGCATCAGCATGTCGTTCATCGCTTTGGCCAGTTCGGCGCGTTTCTCCAGTTCGCCTGTGCCTGCCATTTCGGCAACCAGTGCGTCATACTCTTCGGAACAGAAGCGTGGCATGTTGTTGCCCTGCCATTGTGTTTCAGGACGTGGAGCCTGCTTACACTCCCAGTTGGCCATATAGGCTTCAGGGTCTGTGCCGTCGAAGTTGTTGGCGTACATTTCAACGTCCGCAAAGAACTTCTGGAACGTGTCAGGCGAACCTGCATCGCCGCCAAAGAATACGGAACCGTCGATGTTGCGCAACTCGGTTTCTACGCCGATTTCAGCCCACCACTGTTTGATGATCGCTTGGAAATCCTGACGCACCGCGTTGGTGGAGGATTGGAACAAAAGGGCAAGTGGTTTGCCGTCTTTTTCGCGGATGCCGTCACCATCGGTGTCGACCCAGCCAGCCTCTTCGAGGAGGGCTTTGGCCCCTTCGATGTCTTGAACGAGGCAGGCGTCGTTTGCGGTCGAGTTGTAGATCGCAGGAGCCGGCAGAACGTTACAGGTCGGACGACCTGCGGTGCCGTAGCCGATCTCGGTCAGAAGCGCACGGTCGATGGCCATAGAGAGCGCTTTACGCACTTTGATATCCGACAGGATGGGGTGCGGATGCGCAGCGGTGGCGCGCTCGTCGCCCAACTCGGGTGACGGATCGGTGAAGTTCACCATGATGCGCTCAACGAGCGTCCCGAAGGCGGAGATCACCTTGCCTTTGCCCTTGCTTTCCATATCGGCAAGCACATCGGGGGCCAGTTGCAGGTTCCATGCGTAGTCGAACTCGCCTGTTTCCAGAACGGCACGGCCAGCAGCAGCGGCATCACCGCCCCCTTTGAGCGTCGCGGTTGCAAACGCGGGTTTTGCAGGGTCGCGGTAGTTCGGGTTGGCAGACAGGGAGGCTACGTCGTTGGTTTTGAACTCGTCAACGACGAAGGGGCCTGTGCCGATAGGTGCGAAGTTTTCGTCTGTGCAGGACGCCATTGCGGAGCCTGTGCAGTTTTCAAACTGGGCTTTCTGGATGATCGGGGCCTGAGCGCCGACAAACGGACCGTAGGGGAAGGGCTTGGCAACGCCGAATTTGACCACAACGGTCAGATCGTCAGGCGTCTCAACGGCGACCACGTCGTTGTATTTCTCGGACTGCGAGCAGCCGCCACCCTCAGAGGTGCAATATTCCCAAGTGAATTTGACATCCTCGGAGGTCAGGGGCTTGCCATCGGACCATTTCAGGCCCTCTTTGAGCTTCCATGTGATCTGCATCAGATCTTCGGAAACGCCGCCGTTTTCAACCGTCGGAACGCTCTCGGCGAGGTATGGCACCATGGCGCCGGTTTCGTCGTAGCGTGCGAGAGGCTCAAGCACGAGCGAGGCAGCTTCGAGTTCTTTGGTGCCGCCCGACAGATAGGGGTTCATCGACGAGGGGGCTTGCCAATAGATGATGTTGAGGTGGCCATCGGCCCCGCGTTCCGCGAAAGCCGCTGGGGCGAACGCAAATGCTGCGGCGGCGCCCAGTAGGGTTGCTTTGAAATTCATAGTTTAACCTCTCCTTGTTGGTTCTTCGTGTGGTGCATCCGGCCTCTTTGGATAGAGGCTCTTTGCTATGGTTATGTGTTACATTTGGTGCAGGTGGCAGGCCGACATATGACCCGGGGCGACCTCGACCACCGGCGGCTCCTGCGTTTTGCAAATCTCCATCACCTTCGGGCAGCGGGTGCAAAAATTGCAACCCTGCGGCGGGTTTGACGGGGAGGGCACATCGCCCTGCAATATGATCCGCTCGACCTTTTCCTCGACCCACGGGTCGGGTTCGGGCACGGCGGACAGGAGGGCTTGAGTATAAGGGTGTGCGGGCGTCTCATATAGACGCTCGCGGTCAGCCAGTTCGACGATCCGCCCAAGATACATCACCGCCACGCGGTCGGCGATGTGGCGCACCATGCTCAGGTCGTGCGAGATGAACAGATAGGTCAAGCCCAACTCTTCTTGCAGGTCTTCGAGCAGGTTCACCACCTGCGCCTGAATAGAGACGTCGAGGGCGGCAATCGGCTCGTCGCAGACGATGAATTTCGGATTGAGCGCAAGCGCACGGGCGATGCCGATCCGCTGACGCTGACCGCCTGAAAACTCGTGCGGGTAGCGGCCTGCAAAGTCGCGGTTGAGACCGACAGCATCCATCAATTCCAAGACCTTGGCCCGCTTTTCGGCGCGGCTCATCTTGGTGTGCTCATCAAGCGGCTCCCCGATGATGGAGGAGACCTTCATACGCGGGTTGAGCGAGGCTTGCGGATCTTGGAACACCATTTGCATCGTGGTGCGCATTTCGCGCAATTCGGGCTGCGGCGTGTCGCCGATCTCGCGCCCGTCAATCACAATCGAGCCTTCGGTGATGTCATAGAGACGCAAAATCGCCCGTCCTGCGGTCGATTTCCCACAGCCGCTTTCGCCGACAAGTCCAAGGGTCTCGCCCTCATAGATGTCGAACGAAATCCCGTCGACGGCTTTGACTTCGCCTACACGTTTGCGCAACAGGCCCGCGTGGATGGGGAAGTGCATTTTCAGGTCACGAATTTCGACCAGAGGTGTCTTTTCGCCCGCATCAAGCATTGCGTGGTCCTCCCGTCTCGAAGTCATAAAAACAGGCTGCATCGTGGCCGTTATCCAGATCGAACCGCGGCGGGTTCTCGTGGTCACACCGCTCGAAACGATAGGCGCATCGGTCGCGGAAGGGGCAGGCGGTCGGGTGCGCGTGCAGGATCGGCGGTTGGCCTTCGATAACCAAAAGACGATCTTCGCGCTCGCTGCGCACACTCGGGACTGTCTGCAACAGGGCGCGGGTATAAGGGTGAGCAGGGGCCTTGAACAACTCGCGCACGGGCGCATGTTCGACAATCTGGCCGCCATACATGACCAAAACGCGGTCGGCGATTCCTGCAACCACGCCGAGATCGTGAGTGATCCAGATCACCGCCATGCCGAGTTTTTCACGCAGCTCGTGCATCAGTTCCAGAATTTGCGCCTGAATGGTCACGTCGAGCGCGGTGGTCGGCTCGTCCGCGATCAACACTTCGGGATCACAGGCCAGCGCCATTGCGATCATAACCCTCTGGCGCATCCCGCCCGAGAATTGGTGTGGATAATCTTTGAGACGGCGTTCGGCATCGGGAATGCCCACAAGCTCCAACAGTTCCTTGGCTCGCACGCGCGCTTGCGCCTTGTCCATCCCCATATGTTTGCGCAGCGGCTCCATCAATTGAAAGCCGACGGTGAACACGGGGTTGAGCGAGGTCATGGGGTCTTGGAACACGAAACCGATCCGCGCGCCGCGAATGGCCCGCAATTCGTCCTCGGAGGCGGTCAACAGGTTTAGGCCGCCAAAGCTGACGCCCGTTCCCGTGACCTGAGCAGGCGGGGAGGGGACAAGGCCGATCAGCGACATCATCGTCACGGATTTGCCCGATCCACTTTCTCCTACGACACCTAAAAGTTCACCGGATTTGAGAGAGAAGGTGACGGAGTTCACGGCGTGAACGGACCCACCGCGTGTCTCAAACACGCATGTCAGGTCCCGTACATCTAATACGGAAGCGGCCCCATCGGCCATATGTGAATCCCCCAAGTTATTATACTTGTTAGTTTTTTATTATCTCGCACCTGTTTTCAGGCATCGAATTAGATAAACGGTAGCAGGTTGACGCAATGGGGCAAGGGGTGACGTGACGATTATTTGATTTTTTAATCTTTTGGTAAATTAATAGGCATGTGTGCTTGACGAAGGGCAGGTAGGCGCTCAATTTGAGCAAGAATAGCATGGATCCAGATGCCACACTTGCAACGCGCCCGATTGGCTCGTTCAGTGGGCGTGAATCGGTCCACCACACTCACCCACCAAGGAGCCACCCATGCCCGTCAAAAACCGCATTGCGCAAATGTTGCCCGAGATCACCGAATGGCGACATGACATCCACACCCATCCCGAATTGATGTTCGAGGTGCACCGCACGGCGGCGAAGGTCGCCGACCTGTTGCGGGCGTTTGGCTGTGACGAGGTGGTTGAAGGCATCGGCAAAACCGGCGTGGTCGGCGTGATCAAAGGCAAATCAGCAGCCTCTGGCCGCACCATCGGTCTGCGGGCCGATATGGATGCACTGCCTATTTTGGAAGAAACAGGCGTCGAATATGCTTCGCAAACGCCGGGTGTGATGCATGCCTGTGGCCATGACGGTCACACTTCCATGTTGCTCGGCGCGGCCAAATATCTCGCCGAGACCCGCAATTTCGACGGCACTGCCGTGGTGATTTTCCAACCCGCCGAAGAGGGTGGCGGCGGCGGTCGTGTGATGTGCGAAGAGGGCTTGATGGAGCGCTTCGGCATCGACGAAGTCTACGGGATGCACAACTGGCCAGGCCATGAGGTCGGCAGCTTTGCCATTCGCTCCGGTCCGTTCTTTGCCGCCGCCGACGAGTTTGTGATTACGATCGACGGCAAGGGCGGTCACGCCGCTAAGCCGCATGAAACGGTGGATAGCACGGTTGTGGCCTCGCATGTGGTGGTCGCGCTGCAAACCATCGCCTCGCGCAATGTCGATCCGACCGAGCAGGTCGTGGTCTCCGTCACCTCGTTCGAGACCTCATCGAAAGCGCATAACGTCATTCCGCAAAGCGTGACACTCAAGGGCACAGCCCGCACACTCGACGCCGCGATCCGCGATCAGGCCCAAGAGCGCATCACCGCAATCGCGAATGGCATCGCCGAAAGTTTTGGCGCGACCGCTACGGTGGAGTATCATCGCGGCTATCCTGTGATGGTGAACCACGAGCGCGAAACCGAATATGCCATCGAGGCCGCAACCAAAATCGCGGGCAAATGTGAGCATTCCCCACTGGTGATGGGGGGCGAGGATTTCGCCTATATGCTGGAAGCGCGTCCTGGCGCGTATATCCTTATCGGCAACGGCGATAGCGCCCCGGTCCACCACCCCAAATTCAACTTCAACGACGAGGCCATTCCCGCAGGGTCGTCATGGTATGTTGAAATGGTGGAAAGCCGTCTGGCGGGCTAACACCCTCAAATCGCGAGATGATAAAGGCGCGGCCCCTCGGGGCGGCGCCATTTTATTTGGGGAGCCGCTCGCGCGGCGCGTGGCGATGGGGTAGTCTCTTATAAACCGGCGCGGGTAGGGGTACCCGCGCGTTCGGCGCTAAAAACAGTCCACTGGACTGTTTTTCGGGCGCGCCTCACCCACCCGTGTGGGACATGTGGCGTGATACCTGACCGTCGGCACGCTGGCGCGAATAATCGAAATCATGGCCCTTGGGCTTGTTGGCAATCGCGGCCTGAATGGCGGCAATCAGCGGGCCATCATCCTCAGGGGTTGCCCGCATGATGTCGCGCAAAGACGCATTGTCCTCTTGCCCGAGGCACATATACAGCTCACCCGTGCAGGTCATGCGCACGCGGTTGCAGCTTTCGCAGAAATTATGGCTCAGCGGCGTGATGAACCCGATCTTTTGCCCTGTTTCCTCAAGGCGCACATAGCGCGCAGGGCCGCCCGTGCTTTCGGGCAGGTCCGTGAGAGTGAACCGTGTGGCCAGATCCCCGCGCAGATCGTCAAGCGACCAGTATTGCCCGACGCGATCCTCATTGCCGAGATCGCCCATGGGCATCACCTCGATAAAGGTCAGGTCCATATCTTCGCGGGCGCACCAGTCGGTTAGGGCAAAGAGTTCGTCCTCGTTAAAGCCTTTGAGGGCTACGGCGTTGATCTTGACCCGCAGGCCTGCATTGCGGGCCGCGTCGATGCCGCGTAGCACCTGATCGAGCCGTCCCCAACGGGTCACGCGGGCAAACTTGTCGGCGTCGAGCGTATCGAGCGACACGTTGATGCGCCGCACACCCGCCGCATAGAGATCAGTGGCATAGCGCTCCAGTTGCGAGCCGTTGGTGGTGACGGTCAATTCCTTGAGCGCCCCGCTGTCGAGGTGGCGGGTCATGCTGTTGAAAAAGGTCATAATCCCGCGCCGCACCAAAGGCTCCCCGCCCGTGATGCGCAGTTTTTCGACGCCAAGCCCGATGAAGGTCGAACACATGCGGTCCAACTCTTCGAGGCTCAAAAGCTCCTTTTTGGGCAGGAAGGTCATGTTCTCCGCCATGCAGTAGACACAGCGGAAATCACAGCGATCCGTCACCGAAACCCGAAGGTATGTGATCGCGCGGGCAAAGGGGTCGATTAAGCGAGGGGCGTTTGTCATTCGGTGAGCCTACGCGCAGGCCGCACAAGTGCCAAGTGGCTCACACATCACTTTTACGCATCTCGACCACACGGCGTACCATCTTGGCCCGTTTGCTGTCGTGTTTGCCGAGGGCACGCACCCACGTGTCAGCGGTGCGGGCCACATCCTTGTCTGCGTCTTGCAGGGCGTGGGTGAGCCAGAATAACACATCGTCGATGGCGTTGAGTTCGTCTTTGCTCGGATGGGCCAGTTTGGCGAGCGGCGTGCTGAGGATCATTGCGGCGCGGCGATCCAGAGCGCGCTCCGAGGTGGCAAGGTCGTGGACCATCGCCATGCGGCTCAGGTCGACGATAATGCGACGTCCACCCGCAGCGCCAAGCGCGTCAATCTCGGCCCAGTTGCGGGCTTGAGCAATCCACGCGCAAATCTGGTCCCAAATCTCGGCGTCGTCTTTTATGCGGGCTTGGGTCAACAGTTTTGCTGCCATGACGCGGGCGTCAAAGATGTCGCTTTCCCAAAGCGCGCGGGCCAGATCCAGACGTTCGGGAAAGGCCACGTCCTGCCGCCATGTGCGGGCGATCTCTTCGAGGCGGGCAGGGGCGACTCCGATATAGTCCCCTGCGCCGAAACGCGTGGACAGATCAGCGGCGCGGGTGGCGTCGCCTTCGGATTGGAGCGCGGCAAGCGCCTCTTGTGGGGTCATTCGACAGTCACCGATTTTGCAAGGTTGCGGGGTTGATCCACATCCGTGCCTTTGGCAACGGCGGTGTGATAGGCGATCAATTGCGCAGGAAGCGCGTAGAGAATTGGGGCGAAGAAGTCAGAGACAGCAGGCATTTGCACTGTTTTCCAGACGCCGTCAGACGCAATGTCCAACCCCGCCTTATCCGACACCAACAAGACCTTACCGCCACGGGCCATGACCTCTTGCATGTTCGAGACGGTTTTGTCGAACAGGGCGTCATGCGGTGCAAAGACGATCACAGGCATATGAGCGTCGATCAGGGCGATGGGGCCGTGTTTAAGTTCGCCGGAGGCATAGCCCTCGGCGTGGATGTAGCTGATTTCCTTGAGTTTCAACGCGCCTTCGAGGGCAAGCGGGAACATCGCGCCGCGCCCGAGGAACAATACGTCTGAGGCCTCTGCAAGCTCTTGGGACAGATCGTTGAATTGCGCGTCGAGGTCGAGTGCGCGGGTCATCAAGCCGGGAAGGGTGCGCATCTCGGCCAGATGTTTGGCGAGCCCTGCGTCGTCAATCTCGCCGCGTGTATGAGCCGCGTGCAGCGCCAAAAGGCCGAGCACGGACAGCTGACAGGTAAAGGCCTTGGTCGAGGCCACGCCGACCTCAACGCCCGCCAAAATGGGCAGCGCCAAATCGCTTCCGCGGGCAATAGAGCTTTCCGTCACGTTCACCACGGAGATGATTTTGGCGGCTTTGCCAGACATATAATTCAGGGCGGCGAGGGTGTCGGCGGTTTCGCCCGACTGGCTGACGAAAATGGCCAGAGTGCGTGGCGAGACAGGTGGTTCGCGGTAGCGGAATTCCGAGGCCACGTCGATTTCGACGGGCAGGCGAGCGATCTGTTCAAACCAGTATTTCGCCGTGAAACAGGCGTAATAGGCCGTGCCACAGGCGACCATGACGATGCGATCGAAGTCGGAGAAATCGATCCCGTCATCGGGCAGGACAATGCCGTTCCCGTCGGCGGAGAGGTAGTAGTTGACGGCCTCGGAGATCACCGTGGGTTGTTCGGCGATTTCCTTTGACATGAAGTGTTTATGGCCCGCTTTCTCGATCCGTGTGGCGTCGAGTTTGATCTCGCGGCGTATGCGCTGTACCTGCGCGCCGCTCGCGTCGAAAATGTCGAGGGAGCTGCGGGTCAACACCGCGCGGTCGCCTTCGTCAAGGTAGGTGATCTGGTCTGTGAGCGGGGCAAGGGCAATGGCGTCGGAGCCGACATACATTTCGCCGTCCCCGTGACCGATGGCCAAGGGCGAGCCTTTGCGGGCGGCGACAAGCAGGTCGTCTTCGCCATCGAAGAGGAAGCACAGGGCAAAGGCCCCGTCGAGCGCGTCGATGGTGGACATGGCCGCTTCCACAGGGGATTTGCCTGCGTCGATAAAGCTTTGGGCGAGAAGGGCCACGGTTTCCGTGTCGGTCTGGGTGATAAAGTTATAGCCCTTTGCCGCCAAATCCGCGCGCAGCTCACGAAAGTTTTCGATGATGCCATTGTGGACAACTGCCACAGGCCCCGCTTGGTGCGGGTGGGCGTTTTCGACCGTGGCGGCACCATGGGTGGCCCAACGGGTGTGTCCGATGCCGGACTTGCCAGCGAGCGGGTTATGCACCAATTCGTCGCTGAGGTTCACCAGTTTTCCAACGGCGCGACGACGATCGAGTTTGCCGTTGCTCACAGTGGCGATGCCTGCGCTGTCATAGCCACGGTATTCGAGGCGTTTGAGGGCTTCGACCAGAAGTGGCGCGACTTCATGGGTTCCGAGAACCCCTACAATTCCACACATTTTAAGACCCTTTTTGCGATTTTTTCTTCGCAGACTTTAACTTTTCGAACATTCGTACCGCGAGACCCGCTTTGTTGACCTGACGCGCACGCGCGATGGCCAAGGCACCGGCCTCGACATCTGTTGTAATCACCGAGCCGCTCGCCGTCATGGTGTCATCGCCGAGGGTGACAGGAGCGACGAGCATGGTGTTTGAGCCGATAAAGGCGTTTTTGCCCACGGTAGTTTTGTGTTTGAACACGCCGTCATAGTTACAGGTGATCGTGCCTGCGCCGACGTTGGTGCCATCGCCTATTTCGGCGTCCCCGATATAGGTGAGGTGATTGACCTTGGTGCCTTCGCCGATCTTTGCATTCTTGATCTCGACGAAGTTGCCGACATGGGCGTTGTTGGACAGCTCCGCTCCGGGGCGCAGGCGGGCAAAGGGGCCAACCGTGCTGCCCATCGAGACATGACAGCCTTCAAGATGGGAAAAGGCGCGGATGCGGGCGTTGGATTCGATGGTCACATTGGGGCCAAAGACCACGTTGGGTTCAATCACCGCGTCGCGGCCAATGTAGGTATCAAGCGAGAAGAATACAGTTTCCGGCGCGGTGAGGGTGACGCCGTTCTCAAGCGCCTCGGCGCGTTTGGAGGCTTGGAATAACCCCTCGGCGCGGGCCAGTTCGGTGCGGGTGTTGATGCCGAGCGTTTCTGCCTCATCGCAGGACACTGCAGTGGCAGTCTTGCCCATTTTCCATGCGATTTCAACAATATCAGTGAGGTAGTATTCGCCCGAGGCATTGTCATTCCCGACCGCATCAATGAGCGCAAAGAGCGTGGCGGCATCGGCGCAGACCACGCCAGAGTTGCACAGCGTGATGGCGCGGGTGGCGGCATCGGCGTCTTTGAACTCGACGATGCGTTCCAATCTGTCACCATTCACCACGAGGCGGCCATAGCGTGCGGGGTCGGCAGCCTCAAATCCGAGGACGACAACATCATGGGTGGCGCGGGCGGAGGTCATGCGTTCGAGCGTCTCGGCGGAGACAAAGGGTGTGTCGCCATAAAGCACGAGCGCGTCGCCGTCGAAATCGGCAAGGGCATCGCGGGCCTGCGCCACGGCGTGAGCGGTGCCAAGTTGTTCGGTTTGGCGGGCGACCGTAATGGTCTCGTCGATCTTGCGTGCTGCGGCCTCAACCAAATCACCACCGTGTCCGACCACCAATACGGTCTTCTCGGGGGAAAGGGCGCTACCCGCGGCCAACGCATGTGCAAAGAGCGGCGCGTTGCCGACCTCATGGAGCACTTTGGGTAGGTCCGAGTTCATACGGCTGCCTTGGCCTGCGGCTAATATAATGAGGGCGGTTGGCATGTAATTGTCCTAATCTTTACTTTAATTTATTCGTAAGCCGTTTTACCGATGCGTGGTAGCACCGCAAGGGGTGGGGCTTCACTAATTTTGTCGCCACATTACAGATGGGCGGCGCAAGTTTGCCGACGATGCGGCAATTCAGCGAAAGAGGGTCGTGATGCGGACAGTGATTTTCGATTTGGACGGGACGCTTGCGGATACCTCTGCCGACCTGATTGCCTCGGCCAACGTGTGTTTTCGCGCGCTCGGGTATGGGGATGTTCTTGATCCTGTTGCCGATGCGCGCACGGCCTTTCGCGGTGGGCGGGCGATGCTCACCTTGGGGTTCGAGCGAGTGAAACCTGCATTTACGGCTGAGGATGTCGCGACACAATATCCCATTTTGATCGACGCCTACGGGGAGGCTATCGACGTGCATACGCGGCTTTATGACGGGGCGGCGGAGGCGGTCGAGGCGTTGCGTTCGGATGGATATGCGGTCGGCGTGTGCACCAACAAGCCCGAGGCCTTGGCGGATCGGCTGTTGGTTTCACTTGGCATTCGCGATCTGTTTGCCTCGATGATCGGAGCACAGACCGTAGGTGTGAGCAAACCTGATCCCAAACCCTATATCGCTGCTGTCGAGGAGGCGGGCGGTGTAGTGGCGCAAAGCTTTATTGTCGGTGATACCGAGACGGACCGCGAAACAGCGCGGGCGGCGGGGGTGCCTTGTGCGCTTGTGACCTTCGGGCCTGATGGGGCAGGGGTCAAGGATCTCGCGCCTGAGGCATTATTGCATGATTACAATGACCTTGGGCGTTTGACGCGGGAGTTGATCGGATGAGCGACGAGGTGTTTCGCGGCAATTTCACTCAACAAGAGCCGATTCCAGAAGAGGCGATAGAGGCGGCGGTCGCGGTGATGCGATCAGGGCGGCTGCATCGCTACAATGTCCTGCCCGATGAGGTGGGCGAGGTTGCGCTTCTGGAGGAAGAGTTTGCGGCCTACACAGGTGCGAAATATGCGCTCGCTGTGGCCTCTGGCGGCTATGCGCTTGGCTGTGCATTGCGGGCTGTGGGTGTTGGCGCGGGTGACGCGGTTTTGACCAATGCCTTTACACTCGCCCCTGTGCCGGGCGCGATTGCCTCGGTGGGGGCACGGCCGATTTTCGTCGGGGTGACGGACGGATTGGTGATCGACCTTGATGATCTTCAGGTCAAGATTTCCGAAAGTGGGGCACGGGTGTTGATGCTGTCGCATATGCGTGGCCATATCGTGGACATGGATGCGCTGATGTACATCTGTAATGGCGCAGGCGTGACGGTGATCGAGGATTGCGCCCATACGATGGGTGCGACGTGGGACGGGGTTCCATCGGGGCGTCATGGTGCGGTCGCCTGCTATTCGACGCAGACCTATAAACACATCAATTCTGGTGAGGGCGGTTTGCTTGTGACCGACGATGACGAGGTGGCCGCGCGGGCCATCATGTTGTCGGGTTCGTACATGTTATACGGGGCGCACACGGCGCGACCACCCGTCGAGGTGTTCGAAAAGGTGAAGTATGACACGCCCAATATTTCGGGGCGTATGGATCATTTGCGGGCAGCGATCCTGCGGGTGCAATTGCGGCAGCTTGCGATGCAGGTGGATAATTGGAACGCCCGTTACCGTGTTGTCGAGGAGGGGTTGCGCGATGTGGCGGGGCTAACCCTGATCGAGCGGCCGCAGCAAGAGGGCTTTGTCGGCTCGTCGATCCAGTTCCTGTTACTTGATTGGAGTGATTCACAGATTGAGGCTGTCGTGTCGCGGTGCAAGGCGCGGGGGGTCGAATTGAAATGGTTCGGAGCGCCCGAGCCTGTGGCCTTTACCTCGCGCTATGATAGTTGGCGCTATGCCGACCCGCAGCCCTTGCCCGAGAGCGATCGTGTGTTGCGGGCGATTGTGGATATGCGCTTGCCGCTGACCTTTAGCCTTGAGGATTGCGCCCTGCTTGCGCGGATCATTCGTGATGAGGTTTTGCGCGCTGGGGACTGAAAGGGATGTGACGGGCGTCTTATTCGTGTGGCTTGTCGTTGCGTCATCACATAAATCCAAGAAAAACAGTAAGGTATAGCTGCGCCCCTCCTGTGTCGAATCGACTTTTGCGCCTCATATCGGGCTCAGCGCTGCCTTTTCGAAAGGCGCTTTGATTAAAGTCAGGGAAAACCCGCCAAACACTGGAAAATACGGGGATAAAAAACGGCGCGTTTGGTTGACCACAATGACGCAGGGGTCTAAACCACGTGCAGCTTAAGCCAAGCGCCGCGCCGCTATCCAAGCCAAGCGTGGGCGCAACTCTAAGGAGCCGCTCGTGGAAGACTTGCTTCGGGACTACCTTCCCATCGTCATTTTCCTAGGCCTCGCCATCGTGCTGGGTCTCGTGTTCATTTTCGCCGCCCTGATCGTCGCCGTTCGCAATCCCGACCCTGAGAAGGTGTCGGCCTACGAATGTGGCTTTAACGCCTTTGACGATGCACGCATGAAGTTCGACGTGCGGTTCTATCTGGTGTCGATCCTCTTCATTATCTTCGATTTGGAAATCGCTTTCCTCTTTCCTTGGGCCGTCGCGTTCAAGGATGTTGGTATCGTCGGGTTTTGGTCGATGATGGTGTTCTTGGGCGTTCTGACCGTAGGCTTTGCCTATGAGTGGAAGAAAGGAGCGCTGGAATGGGCGTGATGACTTCGCAGAATACGGCGGGTGTGGACAAAGAACACTCCACGCAGGTGCTCAACAAAGAGTTGCAGGACAAAGGGTTCCTGCTGACCTCCACCGAGGACATTATCAACTGGGCCCGCACGGGCTCGCTGCACTGGATGACCTTTGGTCTGGCCTGTTGTGCGGTCGAGATGATGCACACCTCTATGCCGCGCTACGACCTTGAGCGTTACGGCACAGCGCCACGTGCCTCCCCACGTCAGTCCGACCTGATGATCGTTGCGGGCACGCTGACCAATAAAATGGCTCCCGCGCTGCGTAAGGTTTACGATCAGATGCCTGAGCCACGCTATGTGATTTCGATGGGATCGTGTGCGAACGGTGGCGGTTATTATCACTACAGCTATTCGGTTGTGCGCGGTTGTGATCGTATTGTGCCAGTGGATGTCTATGTTCCCGGTTGCCCGCCCACAGCGGAAGCCCTGATGTACGGCATCTTGCAACTGCAACGCAAAATCCGCCGCACTGGCACGATTGCCCGATAGGAGGGGATGAGATGACTGAAGCACTTCAGGAGCTTGCCGCTCATATTGAACTCAAACGTCCCGATGATGTGGTCTCCACCGAGGTTGCCTTTGGCGAGCTGACGGTGACGGTGCCCGCGTCCAGAATCGTGGATTTCGTCGAGTTCCTCAAATCCGACGCGACGTGCAAATTTTCCACCTTGGTCGATATCACGGCCGTGGATTATCCCGCACGGGCGCAGCGTTTTGATGTCGTGTATCACTTCCTCTCGATGTATCAGAACCACCGCATCCGCGTCCGCGCGGCGGTGCGTGAGGACGAGACGATTGCGTCAATCGTTGACGTGCATCCGTCGGCCAACTGGTTCGAGCGCGAAGTCTTCGACATGTTCGGGATCATCTTTTCGGGCCACCCCGATTTGCGTCGTTTGTTGACGGACTACGGGTTCCGCGGCCACCCGCTGCGCAAGGATTTCCCGACCACGGGTTACACCGAAGTGCGCTACGACGAAGAGTTGAAGCGCGTGGTCTATGAGCCCGTGTCGCTCACACAGGAATACCGCCAGTTCGACAATCTCTCTCCGTGGGAGGGTGCGCATTATATCCTTCCGGGTGACGAGAAGGGCGACGGCGAAAAGGCGGGAGCGTAATCCACATGGGTTGCGCCCTCACAGCGTCGGGGACACTCGGCGTACAGGAATGACGAACGTTGCGGCGTCGCGGGGGCTCCTCGCGCCGCTCACACGTTTTTGGTGACAAGACTTTTGATCGACAGCCAGAGCGGCGAGGGTCAATTGGAGAAAGGTCTGATGATGGACGGTAACTTCGACGACGCACTTTCGGGCGAGCAGAAGATCCGCAATTTCAACATCAACTTCGGCCCGCAGCACCCTGCGGCGCACGGGGTGCTTCGTATGGTTTTGGAGCTTGATGGCGAGATCGTAGAACGCGCTGACCCGCATATCGGCCTGCTACACCGCGGCACCGAGAAGCTGATGGAAAGCCGCACCTATCTGCAAAACCTGCCCTATCTCGACCGTCTCGACTATGTGGCGCCGATGAACCAAGAGCATGCATGGTGCATGGCCATTGAACGTCTCGCAGGGGTTGAGGTGCCACGTCGTGCATCTCTCATCCGCGTGCTGTTCTCCGAGATCGGTCGTGTGTTGAACCACCTGCTCAACGTCACCACGCAGGCGATGGACGTGGGCGCGCTTACGCCGCCACTGTGGGGCTTTGAAGAGCGCGAAAAGCTGATGATTTTCTACGAGCGGGCCTGTGGTGCACGTCTTCACGCTGCTTATTTCCGTCCCGGTGGTGTCCACCAAGACCTGCCAGAGTCATTGCTTGACGACATTGAGGCATGGGCCGACCACTTCGCCAAGCCGCTCGCCGACATCCACACGCTGCTCACCGAAAACCGTATTTTCAAACAGCGTAACGTCGACATTTGCGTCATCTCCGAACAGGAAATCCTCGATTGGGGCTATTCTGGTGTGATGGCGCGCGGGTCGGGCCTTGCGTGGGATCTGCGTCGTTCGCAGCCATATGAGTGCTACGACGAATTCGATTTCGAAGTGCCTGTGGGCAAGAACGGTGACTGCTATGACCGTTACCTGTGCCGCATGGAAGAGATGGCGCAATCCACCTCGATCATCAAACAGGCCATTGCGAAACTTCGGATGCCCGAGAACCAAGGGGACGTTTTGGCCCGTGGCAAGCTCACACCGCCCAAACGCAGTGACATGAAAACCTCTATGGAGGCGCTCATTCACCACTTCAAACTCTACACCGAGGGTTTCAAACTGCCCGCAGGTGAGGTCTACGCCGCAGTCGAAGCCCCCAAGGGCGAGTTCGGCGTTTACATGGTTTCTGACGGGACCAACAAACCCTACCGCGCCAAGCTGCGCGCCCCGGGGTATCTGCATCTTCAGTCGATGGATCACGTTGCACATGGCCACCAGTTGGCCGACGTCGCCGCCATCATCGGCTCCATGGACATCGTATTTGGGGAGGTGGACCGCTAATGCTGCGCCGTCTGCATCACGAACAGCCCGAGAGCTTTGAATTCACGCCTGCCAACCTTGAGTGGGCGCAGGGTCAGATCACGAAATACCCCGAGGGTCGCGCGCAATCTGCCGTGATCCCGCTCTTGTGGCGTGCCCAAGAGCAGGAAGGGTGGTTGACCAAGCCTGCGATTGAATATGTTGGCGACATGCTTGGCATGCCCTATATTCGCGTGCTCGAAGTGGCGACCTTCTACTTCATGTTCCAACTTCAGCCCGTTGGCTCCGTGGCTCACATTCAGGTCTGCGGCACCTTGTCGTGCATGATCTGTGGCGCTGAAGACTTGATCGCGGTCTGTAAGGACAAAATCGCGCCGAACCCCCATGAGCTGTCTGCGGATGGCAAGTTTTCGTGGGAAGAGGTCGAATGTCTGGGCGCCTGTTCCAACGCGCCGATGGCGCAGATCGGTAAAGACTATTACGAGGATCTCACCGCCGAGAATTTTGGCAAGTTGATCGACGATATGGCCGCAGGCCAGGTGCCTCTGCCCGGTCCGCAAAATGGTCGCTACGCTGCCGAGCCTTTGTCGGGCCTGACCTCGCTCACCGAGCATGAAAGCGGCAAGACACAGTATAACGCCTCTGCGCAACTGGCCGCCGATCTTGGCGACACGCTCAAACGGATTGATGGCACCGAAGTGCCGATCCTGACTCCATGGGTTGTTAAAGGCGGCAAGAAAGCAGCCTCGGCCAAGAAGACACCGCCGAAGCCTGCGCCAGTGCAAAAATCCGCTGTGCAGCAAGCCGCAGCCGCCAAGAAGGCTGCGACACCTGCTGCAAAAGCAAAAACGACCAAAGCGCCTAAGGCTGCTGCTCCCGCTGGTAAAGCAGCTGCGCCCGTAGGCAAAAAGCCCCGCACCATGAAAGCTCCGCGCAAAGCAGGAGCGGATGATTTGAAAATGCTCAAAGGCGTTGGTCCGAAACTGGAACAAACGCTCAACGCATTGGGCTTTTACCATTTCGATCAGGTTGCCAAATGGACGGCAGAAGAGATCGCATGGGTCGACGACAATTTGAATTTCAAAGGCCGCATTGAACGCGATGGGTGGGTCGAACAGGCCAAGATTCTCGCTTCAGGTGGTCAAACCGAGTTTTCCAAACGTGCAAAGTACTAAAAAACGCCCATAATTGGCCAAAGAGCCAGCGGCCGAAGAGCCAAAGGGCAATAGGGAATAGGGACTAGGAGTTTGACATGAGTGAGACGAATTCGGGAAAGACCTCAAAGATTTGGCTGATTTCAGCCATCTGTGGTGTGTTGGCGTTTCTGGCGCTGTTGTTTATCGCAAGCTATTCGACAGTTGCATCATTGATCATCGGCGTGCTTGTGGCATTGCTGGTGGCAATCTTGTTGTGGATCGGCTGGTACGAAGAGCCCGTGAAAGACAAATCGGTCTCTGAGGACCGCTCGTCTGGCGTTTCCGCGTCAAGCACAGGTGCTGTGACAGGTTCTGTACCTGCGGCGTCTGCCTCTGCTGAGGCCGCGTCCTCTTCGGCGGCTGCGACGTCCACGGGATCCACGGCAGCTGCGGGCCTGATGTCTGGCTCCACTGCGACAACATCGGAGGCTCCTGCCAAACCGGCAGCGAAGAAAGCAGCGGCGAAGAAGCCCGCGGCTAAAACCGCCATCGCTAAAACCGCGACTGCGAAGGCAAAACCCGCCAAGGCGGCAACGGCAAAAGCTGACGGTAAAGCCAAGGCCCCTGCGGCGAAGAAAACGGCCGCGAAGACAACCAAGGCGAAGGCTGCAACCACCTCGAAAGAGGCAAGTGCTGCGCCCGCGAAAGCGAAAGCACCCGCGAAGGCCAAAGCGCCAGCCAAGGCGAAGTCCGCAGAAAAATCAGCTGCCAAGGCCACAACGACAAAGGCCAAGGCCGCGACAACCAAAGCGCCAGCAAAGGCTAAAGCTGCAACGACTAAGGCACCTGCCAAGGCGAAAGCTGCAGCCAAGCCCAAAGCTCCTGCTAAAGCGAAAGCGGCGGCAACTCCGAAACGGGCACCTGTCGCGGCTGACGGCAATCCCGCAGATGTGCTGCTCTCGGCACCGCGCGGTGGCAAGCCTGACGACTTGAAGATGCTCAAAGGTGTCGGTCCAAAGATCGAAGCACAGCTCCACGCGCTTGGCTTCTATCACTTTGATCAGATCGCCTCGCTGCGCAAAAAAGAAACCGCATGGCTCGACGAGAAACTCGTTGGGACGTCGGCACGTCAGATTGAGACATGGAAACCCGATGCGAAGACGCTCGCGGCGGGTGGCCAAACCGAATTCTCCAAACGCGCAAAATACTAAGCGCGTTCGGGGGTAAGACAAGATGAGTTCCGAAACGGAAATCCGTCTCGCCAGAAAGGCCCGCTTCGTCGGGTTCGTAATGGCCGCAACGATGGTGATCTGGTTCGGAGCTCAGTGGGTCGGGGGAGAAATGGGACTGCCAGTGCGGTTCGTTTTTCTCTTTGACCTCGCAGCGCTCGCGGCATTTGTCTGGGCGTTTGTGAATATTTACCAGATCTGGCGTGCGCGCCAGCAAGGCTGAAGGAAGTAGACCAATGCTTAAGGATCAGGATCGGATCTTTACCAATATCTACGGGATGCATGACCGCACCCTGAAGGGCGCGCAGGCGCGTGGACATTGGGACGGCACGGCCGCCATCATCAAAAAGGGCCGCGATTGGATCGTGGACCAGATGAAGGCGTCGGGTCTGCGTGGCCGTGGCGGTGCGGGTTTCCCCACCGGCCTCAAATGGTCCTTTATGCCTAAGGAAAGCGACGGTCGTCCGTCCTACCTCGTCATCAACGCTGATGAATCCGAGCCAGGTACATGTAAAGACCGTGAGATCATGCGCCATGATCCACACACATTGATCGAAGGCGCGTTGATCGCTTCCTTCGCGATGAATGCGAATGCGGCCTATATCTACATCCGCGGCGAATACATCCGCGAAAAAGAAGCGCTGCAAAACGCCATCGACGAGGCCTATGCGGCTGGGTTCCTTGGCCGCAACGCGTGTAAATCCGGCTACGACTTCGACCTTTATCTGCACCACGGTGCGGGCGCGTATATCTGTGGCGAAGAGACTGCATTGCTTGAAAGCCTTGAGGGCAAAAAAGGCATGCCACGGATGAAGCCGCCGTTCCCTGCGGGCGCGGGTCTTTATGGGTGTCCGACCACGGTGAACAACGTTGAATCCATTGCCGTCGTACCGACGATCCTGCGGCGTGGGCCTGAGTGGTTTGCGGGGTTTGGCCGTCCGAACAATGCGGGCACCAAACTGTTCGCAATCTCGGGTCACGTCAACAACCCCTGTGTGGTTGAAGAGGCGATGTCGATCTCCTTTGAAGAGCTGATTGAAAAGCACTGCGGCGGTATTCGCGGCGGGTGGGACAACCTCAAAGCGGTGATCCCCGGCGGGTCTTCCGTGCCCTGTGTGCGCGGCGAAGACATGAAAGATGCGATCATGGACTTCGATTACCTGCGCGGCGAGCTTGGCTCTGGCCTCGGTACTGCGGCTGTGATCGTGATGGACAAATCCACCGACATCATCAAAGCCATTCACCGCCTGTCGAAGTTCTACAAACACGAAAGCTGTGGTCAGTGTACGCCATGCCGCGAAGGTACGGGGTGGATGATGCGCGTGATGGATCGTCTGGTTAAAGGCGAGGCTGATCCCGAAGAAATCGACATGCTGTGGGATGTGACCAAGCAGGTTGAGGGCCACACGATTTGTGCGCTCGGCGATGCGGCCGCATGGCCGATCCAAGGTCTGATCAAAAATTTCCGCGACGAAATCGAAGATCGTATCAAAACGCAAAAGTCGAGCCGCGTCGGTTCGATCGCAGCGGAGTAAGAAACGCTATGTCCCGTCATATCACACAGACCACAGCAGGGCGTCGATTGACGTCTGCGGCTGACCTGTGCGTGACGGGCGCAGGGGCCTATCGTGCCGTGCTGCGTGGCGATCAAATCGGGCACAAGCCCACCTTGGACGAGGCGCTCGAACGCCTTGCCGACAAAGAAAACCATGGGGACGACGATCTTGCCTTTGGCGGATCGTATCTGACAGAGGCCGCGCCATGTCGCATGACATGCGCTGTGCCCAGTATGGCGGAGTAACCCCATGACAGTATTAAAACATATCGCATCCCGTATCGGCGTGAGCCTTGCGCTTCTCGCCGTCCCGCTTTCGGCTTCGGCCTTGCCGCCGCTGTCGAGCGTGGAAGAGATCGACAACAATATGCTCTTTGTGGCCATTGCTATCGAGATCAGCGACGAGTGCCCGACGATTGATGCACGCAAACTCAAGGGTCTGAACTTTCTTTGGACGCTAAAGGCCGTGGCTTCGGAAATGGGCTACTCCAATGAGGAGATTGAGGCCTACGTCAAAAGCAAGGATGAAAAGGCCCGCATCCGTGCCAAAGGGGCGGCCTATGCACGTGCTCACGGCGTGGACCCGACAACGACCGCAGGGCTGTGTGCCTTGGGGGAAATGGAAATTGCAAAGGGCAGCGTGATTGGATCGCTGCTTCGCGCGAAGTGAATGTGCGCGTTTGTGGTGACACGGGCGCGAATGACAGAAAACGACTGATTGGGCGCAAGTGCGTCTGAACTGGCCGCACGGGACACTCCCACTGGCCGCGAAGAACAGGTGATTGACTATGGCAGACAAGCGCAAAATCATCATTGACGGGACCGAGGTCGAAGTCGATCCGGCGATGACCATCCTTCAGGCCTGCGAAGTTGCAGGCATTGAGGTGCCCCGTTTTTGCTACCACGAGCGCCTCTCGATTGCGGGCAACTGCCGCATGTGTCTCGTAGAGGTTGTCGGTGGTCCGCCAAAGCCCGCCGCAAGCTGCGCGATGCAGGTCAAAGACATGCGCCCCGGCCCAGAAGGTCAGCCGCCTGTTGTGAAAACCAACTCGCCGATGGTCAAAAAGGCCCGCGAAGGCGTGATGGAATTTCTGCTCATCAACCACCCGCTTGATTGTCCGATCTGTGACCAAGGCGGCGAATGCGATCTGCAAGACCAAGCCATGGCTTACGGCGTGGATTTCTCGCGCTACCGCGAACCCAAACGGGCCTCGACCGAATTGAACCTCGGACCACTCGTGGGCACGGCAATGACCCGTTGTATCTCTTGCACCCGCTGTGTGCGCTTCACAACCGAGGTCGCGGGTATCACCCAAATGGGCCAAACGGGTCGCGGTGAAGACAGCGAGATCACAAGCTATCTCGATCAGACGCTCAAATCGAACCTTCAGGGCAACATCATTGATCTGTGCCCCGTCGGTGCGCTGACGTCCAAGCCTTACGCCTTTACTGCGCGCCCATGGGAGTTGACCAAGACCGAGACCATCGACGTGATGGACGCGCTTGGCTCCAACATCCGCGTGGATACCAAAGGCCGTGAAGTGATGCGCATTCTGCCGCGCAACCATGATGGCGTGAACGAAGAGTGGATTTCCGACAAAACCCGTTTTGTGTGGGACGGTCTGCGTCGTCAGCGCCTTGATTCGCCTTACGTGCGTGAAAACGGCAAGCTGCGCAAAGCCACTTGGGCCGAAGCGCTCAAAGCGGCAGCAGCAGGCCTCAAAGGCAAAAAGGTTGCCGGTCTCGTCGGTGATCTGGTCCCCGTTGAAGCCGCCTTTGCGCTCAAGCAACTGGTTGAAGGGCTCGGCGGCAACGTCGAATGCCGCGTCGATGGCGCGAAACTGCCTGCGGGCAACCGCTCCGGCTATGTCGGCACGGCGTCCATCGCGGACATCGACAATGCCGAGTATATCCAACTCATTGGCACCAACCCGCGTGATGAGGCTCCTGTGCTGAACGCGCGTATCCGCAAAGCATGGTTGAACGGCGCTAAAGTCGGCCTGATTGGCGAAGCGGTTGATCTGACCTATGACTATGTCCACGTCGGCACCGACCGCGCCGCTCTCGAAGAGTTGGCCGATCACACCTCTGGTCCAGTCGATGACGCGAACTCCGTGATCATCGTGGGGCAGGGCGCTTTGACCGAGGCTGATGGCGAAGCGGTCTTGTCGCTCGCAATGAAAATGGCCGAAGCCACCAAATCGAAACTGATGATTCTGCACACTGCTGCGGCCCGCGTGGGCGCGATGGATGTGGATGCGGTGACAAAGGGTGGTCTGGCCAAGACTCTTGATGGCGTGGAAGCGGTCTACAACCTCGGTGCGGACGAAGTCGAAATCGGTGATGGTGCCTTTGTCGTTTACCAAGGCTCGCACGGCGACCGTGGCGCGCACCGCGCTGACGTGATTCTGCCTGGTGCCGCTTACACTGAGGAAGGCGGCCTGTTCGTAAACACCGAAGGTCGCCCACAACTCGCACTGCGTGCTTCCTTCCCTCCAGGTGAGGCGAAGGAAAACTGGGCGATTTTGCGGGCCTTGTCGGCGGAACTCGACGCGACACTGCCGTTTGACAGCCTTGCCGCCTTGCGCCGCGATCTCATCGCAGCCGTGCCGCATCTCGCGCAGATTGACCAAGTTGTTGAGAACAAATGGAAAGCCATTGCCGCCAAGAAGCCCGCGAAAGCCGACTTCCGCAACGCGGTGAAGGATTTCTACCTCACCAACCCGATTGCCCGCGCATCGGCCTTGATGGCTGAATTGTCAGCAGGGGCCAAAGCGCGCGCCACAGAGAGCGTGGCAGCCGAGTGATGAACGCCCAAGGGATGACATATCGCCTTATGGGGACGGGAGCCGCACTTGCGGCAACCGCACTCCTTGGTGCGTGTGTTTCCCCGACGGATGGCGGGTCCGCAAATGGATCGGTCACACAGGGCGAAAAGGTCTACCGTGGCGTGGAAACACGTCTTTTGGACGGTGATCTGGTGAATTTCGATGTTTCCATGTCGGGAACGGAGAATAAAAACGACGTGGCTGACTACGCGCAATGCGCAGCGGCTCAATATGCGCTGATCCGTGGTTTCGGATTTGCGCGTCATGTGCGCACAAATGTCGCATATGAGGGTGGAATTTGGCGCGCGGATGCTGTTTACACCATCTCGTCAGCGCTCCCCGAAGGTTTGCGAACAATCGACGCCGAAGTCGAAGTCGCACGCTGTAGGGACAACAAGATACCGACGGTGTGAAAGGCTGAAAAATGGTCGAATTTTTCACGACAACAAATCTCGGGATAGCTCTCCTGATCCTCGGGCAATGCCTGTTGCTTCTGGTGCCGCTATTCTTGGCGCTCGCCTTCCTGATGTGGGGCGACCGTAAGGTCTGGGCAGCTGTGATGATGCGGAGAGGGCCCAATATTGTGGGTGCTTTCGGTCTGTTGCAGTCCTTCGCCGACTTTATCAAATACATCGTCAAAGAGGTGGTGGTGCCTGCGGGGGCGGACAAGTTTGTCTTTTACCTCGCGCCGATGATCACCTTTGTGACCGCCTGTATCGCTTGGGTGGTGATCCCGTGGAACGACGGATGGGTGATTGCCGACCTCAATGTCGCGATCCTCTACATCTTCGCTATCTCCTCCCTTGAGGTGTACGGCGTGATTATGGGTGGTTGGGCGTCCAACTCCAAATATCCGTTCCTCGGGTCGCTCCGCTCTGCGGCGCAGATGATTTCCTATGAGGTCTCTATCGGCCTGATCATTATTGGTGTTGTGATTTCGTCGGGTTCGATGAACTTCAGCGAGATCGTCGCAGCCCAAGACGGTCGTTTCGGGATTTTCTCATGGTACTGGGTGCCGCATTTCCCGATGGTCATCTTGTTCTTCATCTCTGCACTGGCTGAAACCAACCGCCCACCATTCGACCTTCCCGAAGCGGAATCGGAACTGGTTGCGGGGTATCAGGTGGAATACTCGTCGACGCCGTTCCTGCTCTTTATGATGGGCGAGCTGATGGCCGTGGTTTTGATGTGCGCGCTCGTGTCGCTGCTCTTCTTCGGCGGGTGGCTGTCCCCCGTGCCTGGTTTGCCTGATGGCATCCTGTGGCTCGTCATCAAAATGCTGTTCTTCTTCTTCATCTTCGCGATGGTGAAGGCGATCACCCCACGCTACCGCTACGACCAACTGATGCGCATTGGTTGGAAAGTCTTCCTGCCGCTCTCGCTCGCTTGGGTTGTTCTGGTTGCGTTTTTTGCTCAATACGGTGCTTTCGGCGGGGCCTATGCCCGCTGGGCGATTGGAGGCTAAGCCATGGCAATGGATTATAACCGCGCGGTTAAATACTTCTTGATGGCCGACATTATCTCCGGCTTTCGCATTGGCCTGCGCTATTTCTTTGCGCCGAAGGTGACGATCAACTACCCGCACGAAAAGGGGCCTTTGTCCCCACGTTTTCGCGGCGAACATGCCTTGCGTCGTTATCCCAATGGCGAAGAGCGCTGCATCGCATGTAAATTGTGTGAGGCAATTTGCCCCGCACAGGCGATCACCATCGACGCCGAACCCCGTGAGGACGGTTCGCGCCGCACCACGCGGTACGACATCGATATGACGAAATGCATCTATTGCGGGTTTTGCCAAGAGGCCTGTCCCGTGGATGCAATCGTCGAAGGCCCGAACTTCGAGTTTTCCACCGAGACCCGTGAGGAGCTGTTCTACGACAAAGAGAAGCTGCTTGATAACGGGGCGCGTTGGGAGGCTGAAATTGCCCGCAACCTCGAATTGGACGCGCCTTACCGCTAAGGCCAGAACACCAGGACCGCGATACCTTTGATGACCGACTTTACGAAACTCTTTGGACAGATGATGGAACAGGGCCAGAAAATGGCCGCTGAGATCAATCCGTCTATGGCGACGTTTACGCCAGAGGGTTTCGATAAGCTGTTCCCGACCATGACCAAAGAGTACATGGACATGTTGTGGGGCAATGCGTTCAACAAAGACGGCCTTGATGCCAAAACACGGCTCTTGGTGATGCTCGCGGGTTTGACGGCCCAAGGCGTTCAGGCGCCCGATCCGTTCAAAATGACGGTGCGCCATGCGCGTGAGGCGGGGGCAAGCCAACAAGAGATCGCTGAAACGATCTACCAAATGTCGATGCTGGGCGGTTTGCCCGCAATGTCAAAAGCACTGGATCTCGCCAATGAGGTCTTTTCTGATATGCAGGAGGACAGTGAATGACTGTCGTTGATTTCGCATTCTATTGTTTCGCCATCCTGATGCTGACGGGAGCGCTGTTCACGGTTGTGGCGCGTAACCCTGTGCATTCGGTGCTGTGGCTGATCCTAACCTTCCTCTCGGCCTCCGGTCTCTTTGTGCTTTTGGGCGCAGAGTTCGTGGCGATGCTCTTGGTCATCGTTTACGTCGGCGCGGTGATGGTGCTGTTCCTCTTCGTCGTGATGATGCTCGATGTGGATTTCGCCGAACTCAAGGCGGGCATGGCGCGGTATCTGCCCTTTGCCTTGCTCATGGCGATTGTGGTCCTGCTCCAGTTCGGGATCGCCTTCGGTGATTGGCACGCCGCCGAAGGAGCGCAGGCGCTTCGCGGCGCGGTGACACCCGAGGATGTGCATAACACCGCTGCATTGGGTCAGTTGATGTATGACGACTACCTGATGCTGTTCCAACTCGCAGGTCTGATCCTCCTGGTCGCTATGATCGGCGCGATTGTGTTGACCCTGCGCCACCGCGAAGACGTCAAACGTCAGAACGTAATGACACAGATGCACCGCGATCCGGCCAAGACGATGGAACTGAAAGACATCAAACCGGGGCAAGGGCTTTAAGGGCGCTTGCACCACGATACGAATACGGAGCGACGCTAAGGCCGCTTCGAGCCAAAGCCGCGATAAGCGGCGACAGATAAGAACTGAGGGACGACATGGTCGGACTTGAACATTACCTAGCAGTCGCAGGAGCGCTGTTTGTGATCGGAATTTTCGGGCTCTTTTTGAACCGGAAGAACGTCATCATCATCTTGATGTCCATCGAGATGATCTTGTTGTCGGTCAATATCAACCTTGTCGCCTTCTCCTCCTTCGCGGGGGATCTTGTCGGGCAAATCTTTACGATGTTGGTTCTGACCGTGGCGGCCGCCGAGGCTGCGATTGGTTTGGCCATCCTCGTTGGCTTCTTCCGCAACCGCGGCACGATCGACGTCGAAGACGTCAACGTGATGAAAGGGTAAGGGCACATGGAAACGATCATCCTCTTCGCCCCATTGGTGGGTGCCATTATCGCCGGCTTCGGTTGGCGCGCGATCGGGGAGCGCAACGCGCAAGTCCTGACCACGGGCCTGTTGTTTCTCTCGGCCTTTCTGTCGTGGGCTGTGTTCCTCGGCTTCGACGGCCAGACACAGCATGTCTCCCTGTTCAGATGGATTGAAAGCGGATCGCTCTCGGTCGACTGGGGTATCCGCCTTGATCGTCTGACCGCGATCATGCTCATCGTTGTGACGACCGTCTCCGCCGTCGTTCACCTCTATTCCTTTGGCTATATGGCCCATGACGATCAGTTCGGTGATGACGAGCCCTACCGCGCTCGCTTCTTTGCCTTCCTGTCGCTCTTCACCTTCGCGATGCTGATGCTCGTGACCGCCGATAACCTCGCGCAGATGTTCTTCGGTTGGGAAGGCGTGGGGCTCGCGTCCTACTTGCTGATTGGCTTTTATTTCAAAAAGCCCTCTGCCGGTGCCGCGTCGATGAAAGCCTTCATCGTCAACCGCGTGGGCGACTTCGGCTTCGCGCTTGGCATCATGGGGTTGTTCTTCCTCACCGATAGCATCAACCTTGACACGATCTTTGCCCAAGGCCCTGCCTTGGCCGAAACACAGCTTCATTTCCTGTGGACCGAATGGAATGCCGCCAACCTGTTGGCCCTCCTGCTCTTCGTCGGGGCCATGGGGAAATCGGCGCAACTGTTCTTGCACACATGGTTGCCCGACGCGATGGAAGGCCCGACACCTGTGTCGGCGCTGATCCACGCCGCGACCATGGTGACGGCAGGGGTGTTCCTCGTCTGCCGTATGTCGCCGCTGTTTGAATACGCACCACAGGCCCAGACCTTTATCGTCTACCTCGGCGCATCGACAGCCTTTGTCGCCGCAACAATCGGTCTGGTCCAGAACGACATCAAACGCGTCATCGCTTACTCCACCATGTCCCAGCTTGGCTACATGTTCGTGGCCGCAGGCGTTGGGGCTTACGGCCCTGCGATGTTCCACCTTTTGACGCACGCTTTCTTTAAAGCGATGTTGTTCTTGGGCGCGGGCTCCGTGATCCACGCGATGCACCACGAACAGGACATGCGCAACTACGGTGGCCTTCGCAAGAAGATCCCCGCGACCTACTGGGCCATGATGGTCGGCACGCTCGCCATCACCGGTGTCGGTATTCCGCTCACACACTTCGGCTTCGCGGGCTTCCTGTCGAAAGACGCGATCATTGAAAGCGCCTATGCGTCCGGTGTTGGCTATGCCTTCTGGATGCTTGTGATTGCGGCGCTGTTCACCTCCTTCTACTCATGGCGTCTGATGTTCATGACGTTCTACGGCAAAGCCCGTGGCGATCAGCACACCCATGATCACGCCCATGAAAGCCCGATGGTCATGCTTGTGCCGCTCGGCGTTCTCTCCCTCGGCGCGATCTTCTCCGGTATGGTCTGGTATGGCTCGTTCTTTGGCGACCATGACAAGCACAACGCCTTCTTCGGCATTCCAGCCCACCACGCCGAGGCGGACGCCGCCCACGGCGAGGCCGCAACCGACGCGGCACATGGTGACGCTGCTGCGGATACCGAACATGCTATGGCCGAGGAAACACATGATGACGGTCACGCAATGGCGGGTGAAGCGCCCCAAGGGGCACTCTTCATCTCTGCTGACAACACGGTAATGGACGACGCGCACCACGCTCCCGCGTGGGTCAAAGTCTCGCCGTTTATCGCCATGGTGATCGGCTTCATAACTGCTTGGATGTTCTATATTAAGGACACCCGTCTGCCGAAACGCCTCGCTGCGTCTCAGCCCGTGCTCTACGACTTCCTGCTTAACAAGTGGTATTTCGACGAGCTGTATGACCGCATCTTTGTCCGTCCTGCATTGGCCCTCGGCCGCTTCTTCTGGAAGCGTGGCGATCAAGGGACGATTGACGGCACGATCAACGGCGTGGCTCTCGGCATCGTTCCCTTCTTCACGCGCCTCGCAGGCCGCGCGCAGACGGGCTATCTGTTCACATACGCATTTGCGATGGTATTGGGGATTGTGATCTTGATTACCTGGATGTCGATCGGCGGAGGGTCCCACTAATGGATAACGTCCTTTCTTTCGTTACCTTCCTTCCGACAATGGCGGCTTTGGTCCTCGCGCTGTTCTTGCGCGGAGATGACGAAGTTGCACAGCGAAACGCCAAACGTCTGGCGCTCTTTGCGACAGTCATCACGTTTCTGATCTCGCTGTTCATTCTGGCGAAATTCGACCCGGCCGACACAGGCTTCCAGATGGTCGAAGAACGCAAATGGATCATGGGGTTGAGCTACCGCATGGGCGTGGACGGGATTTCCGTTCTCTTCGTCCTGCTCACCACCTTCCTGATGCCACTGGTGATCTGGTCGGCATGGGGTGTGACCACGCGGGTCAAGGAATACATGATCGCGTTCTTGCTGCTTGAGACGCTGATGCTCGGCGTGTTCTGTGCGCTCGACCTCATCCTGTTCTACCTCTTCTTTGAAGCGGGTCTGATCCCGATGTTCCTGATCATCGGCATATGGGGCGGCAAGGATCGCATCTACGCCGCGTTCAAATTCTTCCTCTACACCTTCCTCGGTTCCGTGCTGATGTTGGTCGCGATGGTTGCCATGTACCTCGATGCAGGCACGACCTGTATTGGCGGCTGTGGCGAAGCGACGTCGCTGATGACCCACACCTTCTCCTCGGAGACGCTGTCGGTCTTGGGCTTCCAAGTGGTCGGCGGGATGCAGACGCTTGCCTTCCTTGCATTCTTTGCCTCCTTCGCGGTGAAAATGCCGATGTGGCCTGTCCACACATGGTTGCCTGACGCCCACGTTCAGGCGCCGACCGCAGGTTCTGTGGTTCTGGCGGCGATCATGCTCAAAATGGGGGGCTATGGCTTCCTACGCTTCTCGATCCCGATGTTCCCAGTCGCGTCCTACCATCTCGCGGACTTCGTGATGTGGTTGTCGGTGATCGCCATCGTCTACACCTCGCTCGTCGCGATGGTGCAAGAGGATATGAAAAAGCTGATCGCTTATTCCTCCGTTGCCCACATGGGCTATGTGACCGCAGGGATTTTCTCGCTCAACCAACAAGGGGTCGACGGTGCGATCTTCCAGATGCTCAGCCACGGCTTCGTCTCTGGTGCGCTCTTCTTGTGTGTTGGCGTGATCTACGACCGCATGCACACACGTGACATCGACGCCTATGGCGGCCTGATCAACCGGATGCCCGCCTATGCCTTGGTGTTCATGTTCTTCACAATGGCCAACGTCGGCTTGCCTGGTACGTCTGGCTTTGTCGGGGAATTCCTGACGCTGATCGGGATGTTCCAAGCGAACACTTGGATTGCCGCCGTGGCCACCACGGGTGTGATCCTGTCGGCCTCCTACGCGCTGTGGCTCTATCGCCGCGTCATGCTCGGGGATCTGATCAAGGAAAGCCTGAAAGCGATCACCGACATGAGCGCCCGCGAGAAAATGATCTTTGCGCCGCTCATCTTTATGACGCTTTTGCTTGGTGTGTATCCATCGCTTGTGACCGATCTGATCGGCCCGTCGGTGGGCGCATTGCTCGATAACTATAACGCCGCTCTGCCGTCTGATCTGGTTCAGACAGCCGCAGCCGCAACCAGCCATTAAGGGGACGGACCAATGACCGCTCACGATTTCTCAATCGTCCTTCCGGAAGTCCTCCTTGCCGTCTACGGCATGGCCGCGCTCCTGTTCGCCGTTTACACGGGCAAGGACGCGCTTGCCAAAACCATCACTTGGGTGACGGCAGGGGTCTTTATTGTCATCGCACTGATGATTGCCATGTCCGGCTCGGGGGCTGACACGGCCTTTGACGGGATGTTCGTTGACGATGCCTTCTCCCGCTTTGGCAAGGTTGGCGCTTTGCTCGCAGGGGCCGCCGTTTTGGTCATGTCCGTGGACGTGATGGAAAAACGCGAAATGCTCAAATTCGAGTATCCGATCCTCGTGCTTTATTCGACCATCGGCATGATGGTGATGGTCTCCGCTGGCGACCTGATGGCGCTCTATCTCGGCCTCGAATTGATGTCTCTGGCGCTCTACGTCATCGCATCCTTCCGCCGCGACAGCCTCAAGTCCTCGGAATCGGGCCTGAAATACTTCGTGCTTGGCTCGCTCTCCTCAGGGCTGTTGCTCTACGGTGCGTCGCTGACCTACGGTTTCTCGGGCACAACGAATTTCGCAGGGATCATTTCCGTGATTCAGGACGATGTGCCGCTCGGTGTTCTCTTTGGCCTCGTCTTCATCATCACAGGTCTGGCGTTCAAAGTCTCCGCAGTGCCGTTCCACATGTGGGCGCCCGATGTTTACGAAGGCGCGCCGACACCAACCACAGCCTTCTTCGCCACCGCGCCGAAACTGGCGGCAATGGCTCTGTTCGCCCGCGTTCTGCATGATGCCTTTGGTGGCATTGTCGGAGATTGGCAGCAGGTCCTCGCCGTTATCGCCGTGGCCTCCATGTTCCTCGGTGCCGTCGCAGGGATCGGCCAAACCGACATCAAACGTCTGATGGCTTATTCGTCGATCTCCCACATGGGCTTTGCCCTTATGGGGCTCGCCGCAGGCAACGCAGAAGGCGTACAGTCCGCGCTGATCTACATGGCGATCTATGTCGCGATGAACATCGGCACCTTTGCCTTCATCCTGACAATGGAACGCGATGGCAAGCCTGTCACCGATCTGGCGTCCCTGAACCGCTACTGGCGCGTCTCACCATCAAAGGCCCTGGCGGTCTTGGTGCTGATGTTCTCGCTCGCAGGTGTGCCACCTATGCTTGGCTTCTTCGGTAAGCTGGCAGTGTTGCAAGCCGCATGGGGCGCAGGTCTCGTCTACCTCGCCATCTTCGGTGTGATCGCATCGGTGATCGGTGCTTTCTACTACCTGCGCATCGTTTACTACATCTACTTTGGCGCTGAACAAGAGCCGCTCGACAAAGTGTCGAGCCCCGCGGCGACCATCATGCTCATGGCCTCCGCCCTGATCATGATCTTCGGTATCATCAACTTGTTTGGTGTGGGTGACTACGCGGCAATGGCGGCGGACGCCCTTGTCAAATAAGGTCCACAACTGGCCCGAGGGGGTAGGGCGTACCGTTCTTGCCTCCACGGACAGCACTATGACAGAGGCCGCCCGCGTGGCGGCCTCTTGTCCTTTTCCGCAATGGATCATGGCGCGTGAGCAAACCGCAGCGCATGGCCGTCGTGGCCGCGCGTGGTCCATGCCTAAAGGCAACTTTGCCGCCACGCTTTTGCTCTTTCCAACCGAGCCGCCCGAGATCGTTGCGCTTCGTTCCTTTGTCGCCGCGCTTGCGTTGCACGATACCTTTGTAACCGTCTCGGGACGTCCAGAGAGCTTTGCGCTCAAATGGCCCAATGATGTGCTGCTGAACGGTGGCAAGGTCGCGGGCATTTTGCTCGAACGGGGCAAGGGGCATCTGTCCATAGGGATTGGCGTCAACCTCGCAGAGGCGCCGAGTGCGGCACAGGTTGAGGCGGGCGCTGTGGCTCCTGTGTCCCTGTTGTCGGAGACGGGCGCGGGAGTGCCTCCCGAAGAGTTCCTTGATATCCTTGCGCCCGCTTATGCCCATTGGGAAGCGCAATTTACCACCTATGGCTTTGCCCCGATCCGCAACGCGTGGTTGGACCGCGCCGCCAAGTTGGGCGAGATCATTCGTGCCCGCACCGTCACCGAGGAACATCACGGCACCTTTGAAACCGTTGATGCCTTTGGTAATCTCGTTCTCAAAACGGCCAAGGGCACGCTTTCAATCCCCGCAGCGGAGGTCTTTTTCTGATGCTATTGTGTATCGACACGGGCAATACCAACACGGTTTTCTCCATTTGGGACGGAACCGAATTTATTGCCACATGGCGCACCTCCACTGAAACGCAGCGCACGGCGGACCAGTATTACGTCTGGCTGTCCACCTTGATGCATTTTCAGAAGATCGAGGCCAATATCACCGAGGTGATTATTTCCTCCACGGTGCCGCGGGTGGTGTTCAATCTGCGCGTTTTTGCCAACCGCTATTTCGATTGCCGCCCGCTAGTGGTGGGCAAGCCCGAGTGCCTCTTGCCCCATGCTCCACGCGTAGACGAAGGTACGACGGTCGGCCCCGACCGTCTGGTCAATACCGCCGCGGCCTATGACAAGTTCGGCGGCGATTTGATTGTCGTGGATTTCGGAACAGCGACGACATTTGACGTGGTGGCCGAAGACGGGGCCTATGTCGGTGGGGTGATTTCACCAGGGGTGAATACCTCCCTCGAAAGCCTTCACCTTAAAGCCGCCGCGTTGCCGCATGTTGACGTGACAATGCCGGAAAAGGTAATTGGAACGAATACCGTTGCGTGTATGCAATCGGGCGTCTTTTGGGGCTATGTTGGCCTCGTGCGTGAGACATGCAACCGTATCAAAGCGGAATATGAGCGTCCGATGCAGGTGATCGCGACAGGTGGGCTTGCGCCGCTGTTCAATCAGGGCCACAAGCTTTTTGACGCATTTGATGAACTGTTGACAATCCACGGCCTCGTCGTGATCCACAACTATAACAAAGACCACAACACAGAACTGGGTAACATATGAGCGATCGACTTTTATACCTGCCGTTGGGCGGCGCTGGCGAGATTGGCATGAACTGCTACGTCTACGGCTACGGACCCGCAGGGCGCGAGCGCTATATCGTGGTGGACCTCGGTGTGACCTTCCCCTCTATGGACGGCACTCCCGGTGTCGATCTGATCTTTGCCGATGTGTCGTGGCTGGAAGAACGCAAAGATCGCATCGACGCGATTTTTATCACCCACGCCCACGAGGACCACGTCGGGGCTGTTGGCCACCTTTGGCCGCGCCTCGGCGCTCCGATCTATGCGCGGACCTTTACGGCTCACCTTGCGCGCCTCAAGTTCGAAGAGCACGGCCATGACGAGCTTCAGATCAAGACTGTCGCAGTCTGGCCCGAGCAGGTCACAGCTGGCCCGTTCAAGGTCGGCTTCCTGCCCGTGTCGCACTCCATCCCCGAAAGCTCCGCACTGGTGATCGATAGCCCCGCAGGGCGTGTCATCCACACGGGCGATTTCAAAATCGACGAAACGCCTGTTGTTGGCGAGGCTTTTGACCGCGCCCTTTGGGAGAGCGTGTCCAAGGACGGTGTTAAAGCGCTCGTCTGTGACAGCACGAACGTCTTTACCCACACACCCGGGCGCTCCGAGAGCGAAGTTATCGAACCCCTGACAGAGCTGGTTGCCTCGCTCGACGGTATGGTTGCGGCAACGACATTTGCCTCCAACATCGCCCGCGTGAAGTCGCTGGCCGAGGCAGGCGCCAAAGCGGGCCGCTCCGTGGTCCTTCTGGGCCGTGCGATGCGCAAGATGATCACCGCAGGGATCGAAACAGGGATCATTTCTGACTTCCCCAAAACTATTTCCCCCGAACAAGCGGGCGACATTCCACGCGAAAACCTGATGCTGCTGACCACGGGCTCGCAGGGCGAATACCGCGCCGCCACAGCGCAACTGTCGCGCGGCAAGTACCTCGGGTTGAAAATGTCGCAAGGCGACACCGTGATCTTCTCGTCCAAGACCATTCCGGGCAATGAAGTCTCCGTCGCGCGCATTCTCAACAATTTCTCTGAGTTGGGTGTGTCCTGCATCACGGGCCGCGATGACATTCACGTGTCCGGCCACGCCAACCGTCCCGACTTGACGCTGATGCACGAGGTGGTCAAACCGCAGGTTGTGATCCCGATGCACGGCGAACACCGCCACCTGACCGAACACGCCGCCTTGGCGGAAAGCAATGGCTTCAACGCGATTGTGGCTCCAAATGGTGTCGGTGTGGACATCACAGGCAATGCGCCCAAGATCGTGGAATATGTCGAAACGGGCCGCACCTATTTGGATGGTAAGGTTCAGATCGGCGCGACCGATGGCGTTGTGCGTGACCGTATCCGCATGGCGCAATATGGTTTGGTCGTGGCGACCGTGATTATTGAGGACGACGAGCCGTTGGGCGATTGCTGGTGCGAAGTGCGCGGCTTGCCAGAAATCGGTCTGTCGCGGGCGCCGCTCGTTGACGTGTTGGAGGCAGATGTGAATCAGTTCCTCAACCGTGCGGGCAAAAAGACATTGCGCGATGATGGTAAACTCGAAGAAGACATGCGTCGCATTCTGCGGAAAACAACCAATGATGAGACGGGCAAGAAGCCTGAAATCCAGATCGTGATTTCGCGCCTGTCGGCCTGATCCATCGCTCGGGGAAAGAGAAGGGGGACACTTCGGTGTCCCCCTTTTGCGTTGGTATGCCCCGATTCCGGAGGGCAAGCAGGAGGCATTCCTCAACGAAAACGCGCCACGACTGAGGTCGCGGCGCGTTTGTATGGGATAGGGTAAAGCCAGTTGGTTTTGGCCGATTAGTTGCCTTCGGCCTCGCGGCGCTCTTCAAAGCTCATTGCAATGAACGAGGGCAGGTGATCACCAAGGCCCAAGACCTTGTTGTCGTCATCGCGGCTACGGCCCCGACCACGACCGCCACGTGACCGAGAGGCTCGTTTGTCGTCGCGGTTATCGTCCCGTTTGTCGTCACGCCGTTCCGTGCGTGTGTCTTGGCGTGGCTCGGATGCGGTCTCCCGTGCGGCGGGGGAGGTCTCTTCTTTTACTTCTGGTGCCGCCTCTTGGGCTGCGGCGTCCACAGGGGCCTCTGTTTGCACAGGTGTCACTGCCTCGGCATCCACTTTGGGCGTATCTGTTTTCGGTGCTTCGGTTTTGTCCGAGCTACGACGCGACCGCGTCCGAGTGCGCTTTGGCTTTTCGGCGCTTTTGGTCTCGTTGGCCTCTGGGGACGCGGCTTCATTTGAGGGTGCAGCGGAGGAGGTCCCAAGCGGGTTGTCGAGACGAGGAATGTCTTTGCCGATCAGGCGTTCCACATCAGCGAAGTTTTTCTCGTCGCGTGGCTCACAGATCATGATCGCTTTGCCATCGCGACCCGCACGACCTGTACGGCCAATGCGGTGGACATAGTCCTCGGCGTGACTTGGCACGTCGAAGTTGAACACGTGCGTGACCGATGGCACGTCAAGACCACGAGCTGCCACATCAGAGGCCACAAGGATTTTGAGTTCGCCATTGCGGAACCCTTCGAGGGTCGCGTTGCGTTTGCTTTGGTCGAGATCGCCGTGGATCGGCGCGGCGTCGTACCCGTGTTTCGATAGCGATTTCGCCACTATATCCACATCCATCTTGCGGTTGCAGAAAATGATACCGTTTTGAAGCGTCTCGCCCTCGGCGTCGATCAAGGCACGCAAAAGATCGCGTTTCTCGGTCGCGGCCCGTTCCCGACGCGAGCCTTTGAACATCACCACGTTTTGTTTGATGTTCTCGCCCGAGGTGGCCTGACGCGCCACTTCGATGCGGGCAGGGTTCGACAGGAAGGTGTTGGTGATCCGCTCGATCTCAGGGGCCATTGTGGCCGAAAAGAACAGCGTTTGACGCGTAAATGGCGTCATGCCGAAAATCTTCTCGATATCGGGGATGAAGCCCATGTCGAGCATCCGGTCCGCCTCATCGACGACCATGATTTTCACGTCTGACAGGATCAACTTTCCGCGCTCGAAATGGTCGAGCAAGCGACCGGGAGTGGCGATCAGAACGTCCACGCCCTTGTCTATCAACTGGTCTTGTTCTTTGAACGATACGCCGCCGATCAACAGAGCTTTGGTGAGCTTGTGATACTTAGTGTAGGTGTCGAAGTTTTCGGCAACCTGAGCGGCCAATTCACGGGTCGGACACAGCACCAAAGAGCGTGGCATACGTGCGCGAGCACGGCCACGGCCCAAAAGGGTGATCATTGGTAATGTAAAGGAGGCGGTTTTGCCTGTCCCCGTCTGCGCAATGCCGAGGACGTCGCGGCCCTCAAGGGCGGGGGGAATCGCTCCCGCTTGAATCGGGGTGGGTTCTTCGTAGCCCGCGTCAGCGATAGCCTTTAGAACTTTTTTGTCGAGATTAAGGTCGGTAAACTTGGTCAAATTGTGCCTTTCGAGATGTGCGGCTGTTAAATCGGCCGCAAATACCCCGCGCGGCCCGTTCGGCCGTATTGCCGAAACGTATTCTTGCTCGCGTCATACGCTGCAACTGCTAAAAGGTCAAGATCGCGCAGTCTTTGCCGCTGTGTCACGAGCGTTTAAGGCTAAGAATCGTCGGCTGAATCGGCCTCGGCGCGGTTTCTCTGAAACTTCTCGCGCAGGACCATGAGGCGGCGGAAAACGGTTTTGGGGCAGGCATTGATACGCGCCAAAACATCCGCGCCCAAAACACTCGCGCCGCGTCCTTCGTCGGTGGCGCTTAGGGCCTCTACCGTTTCATGGAGTTGGAGCAAAATATGTGCGTCCAGATCGCCCCGAGCGACAGTGTAAGAGGCTTGGCCTAAGGACACGGGTCCTGTCTTGCGGCGTCCCAGAGGAAAGGGCTCGTCGGGGCCGTATCCCGAAAAGCTACGCTCGGTATCCGCGAGTTTCATCAGGCCTGTGGCGAGAAAAAACTCGCGTCCCAATCGCCGTTCCAACTCGGAGCGGCCATAGGCACCAAAGGTGCGCAGTGCGGAGATTTTCCATCGGATGTCGAGATGCTCGGTGAGAAACGCGGCCTCCTCGTCCCACAGGCGAAACCACAGGGCCAAGACCTCTGGCGGAACGTTGTCCCGCCGTGTGATCATCACCAAACAGCCCATGAAGTGGCATAGCTCGGGCTTCCCTTTGAAAAACTGGCGCAGCCACAAGACGTTGCCCTTGTAGTCGGTCAGAAACGGGTCGCGCCCTTCCCACGTCTCGGAGCGGGGGATGATGGAGTCTTTGAGCGGGGCAAAATCTACGTCCGCGGCGGGCAAGTCTCCCTCGACAAGAAAGAACGGGTCTTGACGGCGCTTGATCGGCGCCATCAGCCCCTCGAACCCTTGCGGATAGGTGCAATCAGGTTGCGGCGCGGGTGTTTGGCGAACCTTTTTCATGCCGAAAGCCTATCCCGTAAAGGTCAAAATTCAACGCATCATTTCTTTGGTCGCCGCAAGGGTCAGCGCGGGGAAATCGCGCTCGATCCGGTCGATGTCCCATTGTAGTCGCGTCAGGAATACGGGGTCGCCATCGTGATCATAGGAGATGTGTTGTTTGTTGGTGTTGACGAACTTATCAATCTCCGCCTGCGGGCCTGTGACCCACCGTGCAGAGGAGAATTGCGAACTGTCGAACCGCACGGGCAGGCCGTATTCCAATTCGATGCGCGAGGCGAGCACCTCGAACTGCAACGCGCCGACAACGCCGACGATAAAGCCGGATCCAATCGCGGGTTTGAACACTTTGGCGGCCCCTTCTTCGGCAAACTGCATCAGCGCCTTTTCCAAGTGCTTTGACTTCATCGGGTCGCCTGCGCGCACCCCTTGGAGCAATTCGGGCGCAAAAGAGGGGATGCCCGTGACGCGGATATCTTCGCCCTCGGTGAGGGTGTCGCCGATGCGCAATTGGCCGTGGTTGGGGATGCCTATGATGTCGCCTGCCCATGCCTCTTCGGCGAGTTCGCGGTCCGAGGCGAGGAACAAGACGGGGTTGGAGATCGCCATCGGTTTTTTGGAGCGCACATGGGTGAGCTTCATACCGCGTTTGAAATGGCCCGACGCGAGGCGGACAAAGGCCACGCGGTCGCGGTGTTTGGGGTCCATGTTCGCTTGCACCTTGAACACAAAGCCCATGACTTTGGTTTCATCGGCGCGGATCGGGCGCGGTTGGGCCTTTTGCGGCTGTGGCACGGGGCCGTATTGCGCCATGCCGTCCATCAATTCCTTGACGCCGAACGAGTTGATCGCTGAACCGAACCAGATGGGCGTCAGCGTCCCGTCGAGAAAGGCCTCTTGATCAAAGGCAGGCAGCAATTCGCGGGCCATTTCGACCTCTTCGCGCAGTTGCTCAAGCAGGTGCGCAGGGATGTGGTCGTCCAGTTTTGGATCGTCGAGCCCGTTGATTGAAATGCTCTCGGCCACCTTGTTACGGTCGGCGCGGTCCATCAATTCAAGACGGTCGTGCAAAAGATCATAGCATCCCAAAAACTCGCGCCCCACACCGATCGGCCATGAGGCGGGGGTGACGTCAATCGCAAGGTTTTCCTGGATTTCGTCAATGATATCGAGCGTATCGCGGCTTTCGCGGTCCATTTTGTTACAGAACGTCAGGATCGGAAGATCCCGCATCCGGCAGACTTCAAAGAGTTTTTGTGTCTGGCTTTCCACACCTTTGGCTCCATCAATAACCATGATGGCAGCGTCCACAGCAGTCAGCGTGCGGTAGGTGTCCTCGGAAAAATCCGAGTGGCCGGGAGTGTCGACCAGATTGAAACGGTGGCCGTCATAGTCGAATGACATGGCCGAGGCCGACACGGAAATCCCGCGGTCTTTTTCCATCTGCATGAAGTCGGAACGCGTACGACGCGCTTCGCCTTTGGCGCGAACCATGCCCGCCATCTGAATCGCCCCACCATAGAGAAGGAACTTCTCGGTGAGTGTTGTCTTACCCGCATCGGGGTGAGAGATGATGGCAAAGGTCCGGCGCCGCGCGATTTCGGCGGGCAGATCGAGGGAGGTGTGTGCGCTATCTGACATGCGCTCGCGTATATCTGTGAGATGGGTGTTGGGCAAGCGTCGAAGGGTGCGTTAACCGCGGGAGGCGGCACGCAACAGAATGGCGGCATTGGCGCTATCTAGCGCTCCGTCGACGATATCGAGGGCACGTGGACGTTCTCCTGACATGTTGTGACCCGTCAGTTGCGCGTGGAGTTCGGAGGGCAGGTAGGTTTTGACCTGACTGTCCACGAACATGCTCTCGGCGGCGATGCCCTCGGCATAGATGATCTCGTGTTGATCGAATAACAGTTGGAAATAGTCGACAAATCCGCCGTCCGATTGCACCACATCGACACCATTCACCAACAGTCGCGCCTTGACTAAAACCTCCGCGCGGCCCGCTTTGATGCGATCGCTGCGTTGGTAGATAAAGATACGGTGGTTGGGGCTGACGACCAGATCGTCGGCATTGTTGAGTACGCCCTTTTTGATCATAATCGGGGCAAAGGCGCCCGTGGCGCGCATGGTTTGTTGGCCGATCCAGCGAATCTCGCGTGGCCCGTGATCGCGGGTCAAAACGCGGTCGCCGACGTTGAGGTCTTCGATTGCGACCTGCATGCCATTGGCCATGGTGATGCGGGTGCCGCGGGTAAAGGCGACACAGGCGACCTCGGCTAGACGGGTGCGCGCATTGTCGCGGTCAATCGTCACCAAGGTGTAGGCCTGCTTTTCCTGAATCGGAGCAAAGGGCAACAGGTAGGTTGCCTCAAGGTGGCCATCCGCATCGGTTTCGACCACGATCAGGGCCTCAACGGTGGAGCCGCTAGGCGTCATAAATGTCGCGGCGCAATCGAGGTGTAGCTGCGCGCCAATTGTGCCGATTTCCGATCCATGTCCGACGCTGAGGGTATCGTCGCCCATTTGCAGGGCGAGCCGAATCCGCTCGGCGTTCGCGGAGAGCATATAGGTGTCGTCCAATTCGAGATCGTCGGCAGGGCCGATGGCATCGCCCAAATTGGCCCCATCGGTGACGCGAAACATCTCAGCACGGTAGACTGACAGATTCTGGATGGGCACCACGCCAGCCTCTATCTGCTGGTGTGGTGTGCTGAGTGCCGTCATTTCAAAAGGTTCTTTTCCATTGGCTGAGGCAAAGTGCCCCTCTCCACCTGTGTGGAGCGTTTCTACACTATGTAACATTATTATCCACTGATCATGCCGCAAGGGAAAGGCCCCAATCGCGGGTCGTTGTTAGAACGCTACCGAGAAACAATGGCGGCATTTGGGCGAAATTGGAGAAAATATGCGCCATCGCCACGCATTTGTTTCAACTGTCACCTATTTCAACCCCTGTCAAACTTGCGTGAGGTGAGAGCGGGGTCTGCACCTATGGCGAAGTGACAAGTGCACGGTTGCCCCTTACAACACGGGAAATCGACAAAATAACCGTAAAGGAACGCAAAATGGATCTTGGCATCAAAGGGAAAAAGGCACTGGTTTGTGCATCCTCCAAAGGCTTGGGATTGGGCTGTGCGCAGGCGCTGGCCGAGGCGGGGGTAAATTTGGTGATGAACGCCCGTGGAGCCGAGGCTCTTGAGGCCGCTGCCGCCGATATTCGCGCCAGATACGGCGTGGCGGTCGATACGGTTGCCGCCGATGTCACCACCGAACAAGGCCGCGCACAGCTTTTGGAGGTCGCGGGGCAGGTCGATATTCTCGTCAATAACGCCGGAGGTCCTCCTCCTGGGATGTGGTCCGACTGGGAGCGCGACGATTTCATTGCTGCACTTGACGCCAATATGCTCACTCCGATTGCGCTGATCAAAGCGCTCGTGCCGCATATGATCGAACAAGGGTGGGGCCGTGTGGTCAATATCACCTCCGTCTCCGTCAAATCGCCCATTGCCGTGCTGGGGCTGTCCAATGCCGCGCGTGCGGGACTCACGGGCTATGTCGCGGGCACAGCACGCCAGATCGCGCCCAAGGGCGTCGTGATGAACAACCTGTTGCCCGGGCTTCATGCAACAGATCGCACCGTGAGCCTTGATACAGCGGCAGCACAGACCTCGGGCAAAAGCATTGACGATGTGCGTGCCGAGAAAGCGGCCGCAATCCCCGCAGGCCGCTATGGGACACCTGCCGAGTTCGGAGCAACCTGCGCGTTCATGTGCAGCCAGTTCGCCGGCTTTATGGTCGGGCAAAATATCCTGCTCGATGGCGGAGCAACCAACACGACGATGTGAATGGCGTGTCCCTCTCTCAATGCTATGGATATGTGATCCAAAAATTGAGGGAGGGGCCGCACCATGAGCCACGAGGATGTTCAAGACTATTACGGCAAGGTGTTGCAGGGCAGCGCGGATTTGCAGACCAATGCGTGTTGCACACCCGACGAGATGCCCGATCACGTCAAAGCCGTTTTGTCACGCGTCCACGACGAGGTTTTGATGCGCTACTACGGTTGTGGCCTGATCGCGCCCTTGGTGCTTGAAGGCGCTCGGGTGCTTGATCTGGGCTGTGGCGCGGGCCGCGATGTCTATGCGCTGAGCCAGATGGTGGGCGAACAGGGCGCGGTCGTCGGCGTTGATATGACCGAGGAACAGCTGGAGGTCGCACGGCGGCACCAAGCGTGGCATGCCGAGGCCTTTGGTTATGCTTCCTCCAACGTCACCTTCCATCACGGCTACATTGAAGAATTGAACAAGCTGCCACTTGAGGCAAACAGCTTTGACGTGATCGTTTCCAACTGTGTGCTCAATCTGGCGATGGACAAACGCGCAGTCCTTAAAGAGGTCTATCGCCTCCTCAAGCCGGGTGGAGAGATGTATTTCTCCGATGTCTACGCCGACCGTCGTGTGCCTGATACCTTGCGCGCTGATCCGGTTTTATATGGCGAATGCCTGTCTGGTGCGCTCTATTGGAATGACTTCGAACATATGGCACGGGCAGCGGGGTTTGGTGATCCGCGCTTGGTCACGCACCGTCCGCTGACAATTGAGAACGCGGAGCTAGAGGCCAAAGTTGCGCCGATATCCTTTTCCTCCGCGACCTACCGTCTGTTCAAACTTGACCTTGAACCCGAGTGTGAGGACTACGGCCAAGCGGTGATCTACAAAGGCACGGTCCCACATGCCCCACATCATTTTGTCCTCGACGGGCATCACGCGATGGAAACAGGTAAAGTGTTCCCCGTGTGCGGTAACACATGGAAAATGCTCGCAGAGACGCGGTTCGCGGAGCATTTCGAGTTCATCGGTAATTTCGACACGCATTACGGGATTTACGCGGGCTGTGGTGGGGTGTCGCCCTTCTCGGACAGCCAAGAGAGCGGCGCGGACTGTGGTTGCTAAGTGTTTTGCGGGCTGTTAGGACGCTTGGAGCCTTAGAGTTTTTGTCGGAAACGCCGTGACCCCTACATCTGCGCCTCAAAAATCGCCATCCCATCCAACGCCAGATCCTGCCGTGCGTTTGGAAGTCCGAAATCTGCGCCGCGAATACGCGGGGCGTGAGGTCGTGTCGGATGTCTCGCTCAAAGTGACCCGTGGCCAAGTGACCTGCCTTCTTGGTCCTTCGGGCTGCGGCAAGTCCACAACCCTGCGCATGATTGCAGGGGTTGATATGCAAGACAGCGGCGAGATTTATGTCGACGGAAATCTGGTCTGTGACACGATCTACCGTGTGCCACCAGAGGGGCGATCCATCGGTTTGATGTTTCAGGACTTTGCACTTTTCCCGCATTTATCGGTCGCTGATAACATCGCCTTTGGCTTAAAAGGATCAAAATCGAACAAACGCGCCCGTGTTGAAGATTTGCTGGAAAAAATCGACCTGACCCGCGCCATAGATCAGTTCCCGCACGAGCTTTCTGGCGGTGAACAGCAGCGTGTGGCGCTCGCACGTGCCTTGGCTCCGCGCCCGTCGATCATGTTGATGGATGAACCCTTTTCAGGGCTTGATGAGCGGCTGAAGGATGAAATTCGCGACAGCACCTTGGATGTGCTTAAGGCCGAAGGGACTGCTGTTCTGCTCGTTACCCATGAACCCGACGAGGCCATGCGCATGGCCGACGAGATTGCGCTGATGCGCGATGGGCGGATCGTGCAGCAGGGCGCGCCTTATAACATCTACAACGCGCCAGTGGATAAGGCCGCCGCGGCTTTCTTTAGCGATATCAATGTGATCCGTGGCAAGGTCAAAAACGCGATGGTCGATACGGCCTTCGGCGCGTTCCTTTGCCCGGGGCGTCCTGATGACACCGAGGTGGAGATCGTCATCCGCCCGCAACATCTGCGTATTGATTTCGATCGCGGCGGACGTGGCCCCGCGCCGACACCGCAAGACGGCACACCCGCGCGGGGTGTTGTCGAGCGGGCGCGTTTCATGGGCCGCGAAAGTATCGTGGAATTCCGTATGGATTTTGACGGATCGATTTTGCACGCAACCGTGCCGAGTGTGTTTTTGCCCAAGGCTGGCACGCCCTTGTGGCTGATGCTGCGCCGCGAGCGCTGCTTTGTTTTCCCTGTTCCAACAAACGGTTAGTGCTCTACGCTGAGGTGTCGGAAGGCATTCCTTTCGCCTTTTGATAGGCGATGAAATCCGCAAGGCTCTTGCCCGATTCCTCTTTGAACGAGGCGCCCGTGTCGATCACGCTGTCGATGCGATCCACCCGAAAAGTGCGAAATCCCTCACGCAATTCGCACCACGCGCTGAGCGTCCAAACGCGCCCCCAGTAGTTGAGCTGTATCGGGCGTATAAGGCGCGAGGTTTTCTCCCCTGACAGAGACAAGTAACTGATGCGCAATACCTTTTGCTCCCTCACCCCGTCGCGTAACAGCGGCATGTGCTTGAACCCCGCACGGGCGTCAGCAAAGGCATAGGGGTGGACGGCGTAGCCCCATCCCGCGCTTGGCGGGCCTGTGTTCTCGGGCAAGACCGCGTCGATTTTCTCGGCCAGTGTCTTGGCGTTTTGGGCCAGTTCGGGATCGGTGGCCTCGCCCAAAATGGCTACCGCCAAATGCAAGGCCTCAAGCTCTCCCATTGTAAGGTTGATCGGGGGCAGGGTGATCGGAGATGTCACCATATAACCGACGCCACGCTCACCCTCGACGGGCACACCAGAGGCCTTCAGCGTCGCCATGTCGCGCCAGATCGTGCGCTCGGACACTTCGACACGCTGCGCCAACTGACGGGCGGTGTGCAATTGACCGTCACGCAAAATCTGAATGAGGTCGAACAGGCGGTCGCTGCGCCGTATGCCGGTTTGTTTGCGACCGCCTGCCATTCTCTATGCCGCCTTGGCGAACAGGGCAGGGGTCTTGTGCATGGTCACGCTGTCGCGCTCCACGAGCGACATATAGGCGGCTGCGGCGGGACGGGCCCGAAAGCCCGCATCTGCCGCCGCGACCGAGGCCTCATCCGCCCATGACAATTGATCCATCCAAAGGCCCTCCGCCGTCTTGTAAACGACGCGACCACGGTAGCCGTCACACGTCGAGAAATAGGATTCCAGCCCCTCGATAGCGGTCTGAAACTGGTCGTCGCTAACGTCCTTTCGGGTGCGAAAGGTAAAAGTTTCAATGATTTGAATATAACTCATGGTGTTCTCCGATTCGAGTTTCGATCTTCAAATCATGGGGCGTTCCAACTGACATAAACCTGTCAGTTGTCTTTTTCCACCTGTAAATCACGCGCCAATGTTGTGCAGCGGTGCGATTCCGCGCGTTTTTCCCTTTTCTCCCCGTCACGAGCCGCCTAATCCTATGATCGCAAGTTTATCGGGGCCGAGATTGCGCCCCCTACGGGAGAGACATCATGCTCAACAATATCGGCCTTCCCGGCCTTCTACTCATCGCCGTCGTGGTTTTGGTCCTTTTCGGCCGCGGCAAAATTTCGGGCCTCATGGGCGAAGTCGGCAAAGGCATTTCGTCGTTCAAAAAGGGCGTCTCCGAAGGCACCAAAGAGATCGAAGACGAAGCTGCCCAAGTGGCCAAAGACGTCAGCCCGGAAGAGGACAAGGACAAGGTTTAATCCCTTGTCCGGTTCCGTGACCTTTGGTTGTGACACAGCGGCCTGTGTCGCTGTCGCGTGCGTTTTTGAAAGGCGATTCCCATGTTAGATATCGGCATGTCCGAACTTCTTGTGATCGGCGTCGTGGCGTTGATTGTGGTCGGCCCCAAAGACCTTCCTGGCATGTTCCGCACGTTAGGTCGGTTTACGGCACGGGCGAAATCCATGGCGCGGGAGTTTTCCTCCGCGATGGAAGCGGCGGCAGACGAGGCTGGCGTGAAAGAGGCAAGCGACGCACTCAAGGGGGCAGCGAATCCGAAGAAATTCGGGCTCGATAAACTCAACGAAGCGGCGGACGGGTTCGATAAGTGGAACCCGATGGACAAGATCGACAATCCCGCTGCGACCAAAACCCCCGAACTCGATTCAAACCGCGCGGAAATGGCCAAGGTCATTTCGGAGGCCACAGCGAAAAAGGCGAGTGAACGTCAGGCCCGCGAGGCCAAAGCAGCGGAGAAGGCTGCGACGAAAGAGGCAAGCGCGGGAACGGCCAAGACGGCAACCACCAAGACCCCCGCCGCTAAGAAAACCGCGTCGTCCAAAACAGCGACGAAGAAGCCTGCCGCGAAGAAAACGGCGCCAGCGAAGACGACAGCGGCGAAGTCCACTGCGGCCAAGAAGGCCCCAGCGAAAAAGCCAGCCGCAAAAGCCGCATCGAAAACAATCAAGACGAAAAAGGGTGACGCATGAGCCAGACCGACACCACAGACACTTCGGATGTCGAAGACAGCTCTGCACCTTTGATCGAGCATCTGGCAGAGCTACGTACCCGTCTCATCAACGCCGTGTTGGCCTTTATCGTCGGCATGGTCATCGTGTTTTCTGTCGGCGGGCATGTGCTTGATTTCCTGCTTGTCCCGATTGAGAACACCATGCGGTCTCTCGGCAATACCAACCCCGTGATGCAATATACCGCGCCGCAAGAATACTTCTTCACATTGATCCGCATCTCAATGGTGGGCGGTCTCATGGTATCCTTTCCCGTGATTGCCTATCAGCTTTGGCGCTTTGTGGCTCCGGGACTGTATCGCAACGAGAAAAACGCGTTTCTTCCCTTCCTGATTTCCTCGCCCTTGCTCTTCTTGGCAGGCGCAGCCTTTGCCCACTTCATCGTGGTGCCGCTCGCAATGGCGTTCTTTCTGGGCTTTGCGGACCTTCCGTCCTTTTTGGGCGCGTTGGTGGCAAATTCAGGCGATGCCGTAGCGGCCTCCCAAGATACGGGCATCGACATCGTGTTTAACGGCAAGGTCAATGAAAGCCTTGATATTACACTGAAAATGATCGTGGCCTTCGGGCTTTGCTTCCAGCTTCCTGTGCTTTTGACCCTAATGGGCAAGGCAGGATTGGCGAGCGCCCACGGGCTTCGGAACATGCGTAAATACGCCGTTGTCGGTATTTTGGTTGTCGCCGCTTTGGTGACGCCCCCCGATGTGACGACGCAGTTGATTTTGTTTGTCGTTGTCTACGGTCTGTATGAAATCTCTATTTTCCTCGTCGCCCGTGTTGAGAAAAAACGCAATGACAGCTTGCGGGAACAAGGGTTGCTTGATGAGGATGAAGACGACATTTTCGCCGAGTTCGATGAGGACGGCGAGGATGATAAATAATGGCAAAGAAAACACTTAAACGGATCGCAGCGGCGCTTGAGCGCATGGCCCCCGCGCCGCTGTCTGCGCCTGATTTTCACGAGGCGGATGCCTTCGTGTGGCAGACTGAACCCGATGCCTTGGTGCCTGTCACCCGTGTCTCTCGTGTGGACCTGTCCATGCTTGTGGGGATCAACCGGTCGCGCGATACGCTGTTGGAAAACACCCGTCAGTTTGCGCGTGGGTTTCCTGCCAACAATGCCCTGTTGTGGGGCGCGCGCGGGATGGGGAAATCCTCGCTGACGAAGGCCGTTCATGCCGCTGTGAATGCCGAAGGAACACCGCTCAAAATCGTTGAGATGCAGCGCGAAGACCTGCCCTCCGTAGCGCGTCTGTTGAACCTTCTGCGCAGTTCCGAGCATCGGTTCTTGCTGTTTTGTGACGATCTGTCGTTTTCGCATGATGATCAGCACTATAAATCGCTCAAGGCAGTGCTAGACGGCGGGATCGAAGGACGCCCTGAAAATGTGCTGTTCTACGCCACCTCCAACCGTCGCCACTTGATGCCGCGTGACATGATTGAAAACGAGCGCTCCTCGTCAATCAACCCGTCAGAGGCGGTTGAGGAAAAGGTGTCTTTGTCGGATCGGTTCGGTCTTTGGCTTGGCTTCCACCCTTGTGATCAAGACGATTATCTCGCCATGATCCGTGGCTATTGCGATGCCTATGGGGTCGAGGTTGATGACGACACTCTGCGGGCGGAGGCCATCGAATGGCAGGCCACGCGCGGGTCGCGTTCGGGCCGTGTCGCGTGGCAGTTCTTTGTGGACCTCGCGGGGCGCAAGGGCGTGAAGCTGTCGTAAGCACCACTTTTCGAGCTATACATGTAAAACGCGCGCCCTGACTAGGACGCGCGTTTTTTCGTTTCTGTGACGGGGCTTAGTTCAAATAGGGCGACGGATCGACCGTCTGTGTGCCCTTGAAGACCATGAATTGCAGCGCGTTGAATTCGTTGGCTGTGACCTTTGCAATGGTCTGGCCGCGTTTGACGCTGTCGCCCTTCTTCACGGAGATGTTGTCGATGAAGCTATAGGCCGTCTGCAATCCGCCACCGTGATCTACGACCATGATTTTCACGCCGTCGGCATTGGTGGAGATCAGTTTGACGGTGCCGTCTTTCGCCGCTTTGACGGGTGTGCCCGACGGTGCGGAGAACAGAACGAATTTGGACTTGGCTTTGTCGTAATCGCGAATGATCGCGCCTGCGACGGGTTTGGTCATTTCCGAGGTCGTTGTCTGCGTCGCGCCAAGGTCCGTGGACGGTTTGGTCGTGGCGGGCGCAGGTTTGGCGTCCTCGGGATCGGGCAGGGGAGCCGCAGCCGAAGGAGGCGTTGGCGTAACTGTGCCTTGGCCGGGTTGGGTGGTTGTGGTCACAGAGGCCTGTTGTTGGCTGCTGTCGGCGGCATCTGACGCCTTTACCGGGATCAGGAGATAGCGGCCCTCTTGGACAGCCAGATCCGACCCAAGCCCGTTCCAATCGGACAGGGCGCGCACCGACACGCCGTATTTGCGGGCGATGGAATAGGCGGTTTCGCCGCGCATCACTTGGTGGCGCACAGGTTCCATGCCTTCGATCGGATCGGAAGGTGTCGTGCTGAGAGGTGTGCTTGTCGTCGAAGTGGATTGCGTTGCACCCGCGTCGTTCAACGCCTCATTGGCCAATGTGGTCACGTCAATCCGCTCGCCAGAAGCGATGGTGCCGGCTTGTGTTGGTGAGGCTGTGCTGTCGCCAACGCGGCGGGGCAGGGCGATGACTTCGCCATTGCGCAACGTCGTATCTGCGGAAATGCCGTTGTAACGGGCCAGTTCGGTGGCGGACAGGCCTGTGCGTGCGGCAACACTGGCAATGGTGTCGCCTTTTCTGGCAATCGCAACTTGGTAGTTGGGATAGGAAATCACGCCATTGGCGTCGGGTTTGGGACGGGCTGCTGTGCGCGCCTCAGTGGCTGCATCGGCAGTGCTGAACCCATCGGCCAACCCGCGAAGGTCAAAGTCGACGGGAGTTTGACACGCGGTCAGCGCAACCAATGCGCAGCCTGCCATGAAAGCTCGGGGGAAAGATGTTGTCATTGCTCTGTCGTCCTCGTTGTTGGGGCGCTTCCGCCCTCTTGCCCTCTTTGTGGGGCACTTACTCTTGACCAATTCCCTCCAACAAGGGAACAAAACGCACGGCACGTAGTTCATCATAGTCGAACCCGTTTTCCGTCCGTGTGACTTTAATTAGGCTTTGGACCGCATCGGATTGGCCCACGGGTACCACCATGATACCGCCCGTTTTCAATTGCGCCAAGAGGGGGCCGGGGGGGTCTTCGGCGGCTGCGGTCACGATAATGCGATCAAACGGGGCTTGTTCGGGCAATCCGAAGCTCCCATCGGCGGTAAATGCGGTGATATTGGCCAAGCCCATCGTGTCGAATGCTGTCTGTGCCTCGCGCACAAGGCGGGCGTGGCGATCCACGGTATAGACGCGGCGGGCCAACTGGCTCAGCACAGCGGCCTGATAACCACTTCCGGTCCCCACTTCGAGCACCTTGTCGCGCGGCTGCACGTTGAGCGCTTGGGTCATCAATCCCACCACGGAGGGTTGCGAAATGGTCTGGCCGCAGGAAATTGGCAACGGCATATCTTCGTAAACGCGTTCGGCAAACAGGCCCTTGACGAAGAGGCCGCGGTCGACCTTCTCCATCGCGGTGAGTGTCCGCGTGTCTGTCACGCCCTTGGAGCGGAGCGTGAAGAGAAATTGCATTTGCGCTTCGGCGTCCATCATTTAGCGAGCGCCTGTGCCAGCCCTGCGATGGCGTTGTGATCGGTGAGATCTGCACGCATCGGTGTCACCGAAATGGCCCCTTTGAGGTTGGCGGAGACATCGGTCCCTTCGCCCGTTTCGACAGACTGATCAGAACCGCGCACCCAAAGGAACCTGCGCCCCGTGGGAGATGTCTGCGCCTCGATCCCGAACCCGGATGTAGGGCGTTTGCCCTGACGGGTGGCCACGATATCCCCCGTTTGGTCGGCGGGCAGTGGCGGGAAATTCACGTTATAGAACAAGGCGTAATCGCTCCCGTCGCCCCAATCGGCATGATCGAGAAGCTGACGGATAACGCGGGCACCATGTGCCGATGCACTCTCGAACGGGTCGTCGAGCGCGGCGTTGTCAGGGCTGAAAAACTGCGATAGCGCGATGGCTTTTACGCCTTTGAGCGCGGCCTCCATGGCACCGCCGATGGTGCCTGAATACATCACGTTTTCGCCCGCGTTGTTGCCACGGTTCACGCCCGACAAAACGAGGTCCGGCTTTTGTGGCAAGATGTCGTGCAATCCCGCCAGAACGCAATCTGCGGGGGAGCCTTCGGCGGCCCAACGGCGCTCGCCCATTTGCGAGATCATCGTCGGATGGGTGTAGGAAATGCAGTGTGCAACACCCGATTGCTCGAACGCAGGTGCCACCACCCAGACCTCTCCATCGGGACCTGCGATCTCGGAGGCTATGGCCTCCAATGTGACCAATCCGGGTGCGTTGATGCCGTCGTCGTTCGTGATGAGAATGCGCATGGATGGCCCGCCTTTTCCTTGCTGTTGTCTCTTCCATAAAGCAGGCTTCGAATCGCGGCAAGTCACGCCCTGTTTTTATGAGGAGAAACCTATGGGAAAACCTGTTTTAGACGCTGTTGCCGTGAGCGCCGCTGATATTGAGCGGGCCAAAACGTTCTATGCGCTCTTGGGGTTTGATTTCGAGGGTGAGGGTGCGTTCCATTCTGACGACCATATGGAGCCTGTGCGCGGGGCGGGGGAACCACGGTTGATGATCGACAGTGCCGCCTTGATGGAGAAGCTGACAGGCGAAGCGCCGCGCGCGCCCAATCATTCCTCCTTTGCGATGCTGTGCGACAGCCCTGCGCAGGTTGATGCCCTTGCGGCCAAGGTTGAAGTGGCGGGGTTCACCGTTTTGGTCGCGCCTTGGGATGCCTTTTGGGGGCAGCGCTACGCCACTGTGGCGGATGCCGATGGATACCGCGTCGATCTCTTCGCGCCGCTCTAGATGTTCGAATTGTGTAAGTTAAAGGGCGCACTGATATATTCCAGAGCGCCCTTTGTTGTATTTGTTATCGTCTGATTTAGAGAATGCCAGCCAGTTCGAGCAGACGGGCGGCCTCATCCTTGGGGTGGGCCAATCCGTCTTTGGCTTCGCCCGGATAGAACCGCGCACGGGTGGCGGTGGGCATGGGCGCAGGTGTCAGGACATGAATGCGCGGGGCTTTCGTGCTGTCCTTTGTCTCCTGATGCCAGCTTTTTGCCATAGCAATCTGCGCCGCTTTGGAGGCACCGTATGCGCCGTAGAACTTTTCACCCGCGTGGGCATCATCAAAAAACAGAACGTCTGATTGCGTCTCGCCCATATTCAACAGTGGGGCGACCATCGGGATCAGTTTGCCCGTAGCCACCACATTTGTGTTCATGGTGCGGTCGAAATCTTTGGGGTCCATGTGGTCGGCAGGAGACAGCAATTGCGCGTAAACGGCGGTATGCGCCCACAGGTCGAGATGGCCCCAACGGTCGTAGATGCCACGACACAGGTGCGCCATTGCATCGACATTGGTCACATCCATCGGGGCAAGCGTGGCTTGGCCGCCCTTGGCCTTGATGCGATCATCAAGCTCCTCAAGCGCGCCTGTGGTCTTGGCCACGGCGACGATGTGATAGTGGGGGGCCAAAGCCTCGGCGAGGTGGAAGCCGAGGCCGCGCGAGGCACCTGTGACGAGTGCTATTTTTGTTTGATCTGTCATGGGCGAGTGATGCCGTTGAAATCCCTGCGGGTCAAGTGGGCTTAAACGCCCCTGCGCTCATCCGTCGCTTTGCTGCGTGTTTCGCAGATCATCACGGGTCAGCGTCCCGCTGGCCTCATAGAGTGTGATCAGATCGTCGAGGGACATATCGACAGTTCCCGCAAGTGTGGCCGCAGGCCGCGCGGTTCCCTCGCCAAAGTCGAGCGACAAGCCTGCGCCAAGCTCTGCAATCGGAGGCAGGTCATTGGCGAGTGTGGCGACGGTTGCGGCGGGCGCGGGGCTTCCCTCGAAGGTGTCGAGATAGGCGTAGAAGGTTGCGGGTGCGGCCTCGACCCAAATCGCAATACCAACGGTGTCATCAGAGCCACGAATGGGCAGGGTCAGAGCCGCGCGGATATAGCGGGACGTGCCAACGCGGCACAGCTCGGCTGTCAGTTGATCCTCGCCCGCTTTGACCAAAGGCTGTTCGTCGCGGGCTGCGTGGGGCCACTCTGAAGGATGGTCAAAACCGATATCAATCACGCCACCGCGCGCCATAAGCGCCCGCCAACGTGGATCGAGATCAAGAACGGAGGCCACTATTCCGCTGCGTCTTTGAGTTTGAAGCCCTTGTCGATCATGTCCGACGGGACCACAGGATATTCGCCAGAGAAACAGGCGTCACAGTAGCGCGGCGCATTGGCATCGCGCCCGTCTGCCTCACCCGCAGCACGATAAAGGCCATCAAGCGTGATGAATTGCAGACTGTCGACGCCAAGGTGGTCGCGCATTTGCTCGATGCTCATGTGCGCAGCCAGAAGTTTGTCGCGGTCAGGCGTGTCTACACCGTAGAAACAGGGCCACATGGTGGGCGGTGAGGCAATGCGGAAATGCACTTCGGCCGCCCCTGCATCAAGCAACATATCTTTGATCTTTTGCGATGTGGTGCCGCGCACCACAGAGTCGTCGACAAGGATGATGCGCTTGCCCTTGATCAAGGCGCGGTTGACGTTGAGTTTGAGGCGCACGCCCATGTTACGGATTTGCTCGGACGGCTCGATAAAGGTGCGGCCCATGTATTGGTTGCGAATAATGCCCATGCCGTAGGGAATGCCGCTTTCGTGCGAAAATCCGATGGCGGCGGGGGTGCCACTATCGGGAACGGGACAGACGAGATCGGCATCGACAGGGGCTTCGCGGGCCAGTTCCACACCGATTTGACGGCGGGTCTCGTAGACCGAGCGACCGCCAAGGATGCTGTCGGGGCGCGAAAAGTAGACGTGTTCAAAGATACAAAAGCGCGAAGGCACTTGTTCGAAGGGTTTGGAACTGACCACTTTCCCGTCCGAGATGACGACCATCTCACCGGGTTCGATTTCACGCACAAACTCGGCACCAATGATGTCGAGCGCACAGGTCTCCGACGAGAGGGCATAGCCCTTTTCGCCAACCTTACCCAAGACGAGAGGGCGCACACCGCGCGGATCACGCACGCCGACTAGTTTGGTGCGGGTCATGGCCACGACGGAAAAGGCCCCTTCGACACGGCGCAGCGCATCTTTCATCCGCTCGGGGATGTTGCGTTGCAGGGAACGGGCCATCAGATGGATGATACATTCGGAATCCGAGGAGGATTGGAAGATCGAGCCACGATCAATCAACTCGCGGCGCAGCGCATCGGCGTTGGTAATATTGCCGTTGTGGGCAATGGCAGCTCCGCCCATGGAAAACTCGCCGAAGAAGGGCTGCACATCGCGGATCGCGGTGTTGCCTTTTGATCCAGCGGTCGAGTAGCGCACGTGACCGATGCCAATCTCGCCAGGCAGGGTCTCCATAACTTTCTGGCTCGTGAAGCTGTCGCGGACATAGCCAAAGCGTCGTGCCGATTGAAAGCCTGCGTCGCGGTCGTAGGTGACGATGCCGCCTGCTTCTTGGCCACGGTGTTGAAGGGCGTGAAGGCCGAGGGCGATGAAGTTTGCAGCATCGGCCATGCCTACAACGCCGAACACGCCGCACTCCTCTTTTAGTTTGTCATCATCAAACGGGGTTGCGGGGGGCATCTGGCGCATTGGCTACAGGCTCCGATTCCAAAGGGGTGCGTTTAACTTCTCCTTTACGGCTTTGCGCGCCGAGTGTCACGAAAGGATCATAAAACTTATCCCATTTGGGCGCGTTTTTTGCCGTTGCGTTGCCTATGTGGGCTTGCGTGCGATGATAAAAACGGAATCGTGGCCCTCTGGCTGCCAGTTTTCTTCGACGATGAGGCCGTTCTTCTCGATCTCCGCAACCAAGGCCGCGCGTGAGATGCGGGCGACAGTGGGCAGGACGGGCAGGAGATTGACGAGCGACAAAACGGCCCGCATTTTGGTAGGCATTGTGTCGATGGTCACAGTGGATGAGACGAAAATCCCACCGGGGCGCGTCAATTGCGCTGCTTTGCGGATGGCGGATGTCCAGTCGGGGATCAGATGGATGACCGAGAGCATCAGCACCGCGTCAAAGGATGTCTTGGTGTCGATGTCGTCGAGGGAGGCCTCAACAAACTCGACGTTCTCGATGCCCTCATTGGCCGCACGTGTACGCCCGTGTTCCAACATAGGACCGCAAAAATCATAGGCGGTGATGTGTTTGACATAGGGCGCATGGGTCAATGCGGTGTTGCCCGAGCCACAGCCGATCTCGATCATGGACCAGTCGGGGCGAAGCGCACGACGGGTGCGTTCCAGCTTTTCTTGATAGATTTCTTCGTTGGCAACGGGGGAGGCAATATAGTTGCGTGAGATGAGTTTCCAAAAGAACGGTGTGTTGGCCATGACGATCCTGTCCCATATCTATTGTATGTTAAATAAATTTACATTCATGTCTCTCCATATGGAAAGGACGGCCATGCAGTTCAAGCAGGCCGCCCCAAAAAGTTTGTCGATACGGAACGTGTTACTCTGAGCAGCTGCTCACAAGAGCTTCGTAGCGCTGAGTGATCCAACCGGGCGCGTCTTCGGGCAAATTGCTTTCAAGGCGCTCTTGGGAGCGGGCAAAGACCTTTGCCGTGCGCGAGTTTTCCAGGATTTCAATCGGATCGCCCGTGGTGACACGGTCAACAATGATGAGGGCAATCGCCACAAGGATGATGCCGCGGATCACACCGAACAAGAACCCGAGCCCTTGGTCGATCCCGCCCAGAGCCGAACGTTGGATGGCCGAGGAGAACAACGGTGTAAAGATCGACACGACGATGAGGGCCACGGCGAAGACCGCAAAGAAGCCCGTGAGCGTCGATAGTTCACAACTGTCACGAATGTAATCGCCCAGAACAGGGACTTCGGAGACCAATGGCACAGCTTTGGGCCCGAATATGTAGCCCAAAATCGCCGCTACGATCCAACCTGCGATGGCCATGCCTTCGCGCACAAAGCCACGCGAATAAGCCAAAAGCGCAGATACGATGATCACAAGTGCGACGATTCCGTCGATAAGTGTAAAGCCTTCCATGCCGTCCCGTTCCTTATTTGGCCCCTGTGGGGCAGTCTTTTTGACGCTTTATGTTGCGTCGTATCGTTCTTTCGGTCGCGCTTAACCCGCGCCAAAGACCTCGCCGACGAAATTGACCAAATCGGACATTTCTCGGAGCGTCATACCGCTTTTCTCTGCGGCTTTCGAGCGCGCAGGAACGATTGCGGATGAAAAACCAAGTTTTTTCGCCTCTTTCAACCTGTTTTCGGTCTGGTTAACTGGTCTGAGGCTGCCTGACAGCGACAGTTCCCCGAAAACCACACAATCTTTGGGCACCGCAACATCTTCGCGGGCGGATAGCAGGGCGGCGGCCACGGCCAGATCGGCGGCGGGTTCGGAGACCTTCATGCCACCCGCAACGTTGAGATAGACGTCCAATCCTGCAAAGGGAATCGAGCAGCGGCTTTCCAATACAGCAAGGATCATGGCCAATCGCCCTCCGTCCCATCCCACCACGGTGCGGCGGGCTTGGGCGTGTGGTGAGGGGGCGACGAGGGCTTGGAACTCGACCAAAACGGGGCGTGTGCCTTCAATCCCTGCAAACACAACGGAGCCAGGGGCGGGGTCGTCGCGCTCGGACAAGAATAGCGCCGAGGGGTTTTTTACCTCGCGCAGTCCGTCGCCCGTCATCTCGAACACGCCGATCTCATTGGCGGGACCGAAGCGGTTCTTGACCGCGCGCAACAGGCGGAATTGGTGTCCGCGTTCGCCTTCGAAATACAGCACGGTGTCGACCATATGTTCGACCACACGCGGCCCTGCGAGTTGCCCGTCTTTGGTGACGTGGCCCACAAGGATCACCGAAACGCCACGGGTTTTGGCGAATGTCGTCAACTCATGGGCGGCTGCGCGGACCTGCGACACCGATCCGGGGGCGCTGTCTACATTGTCGGCCCACATGGTTTGAATGGAGTCGATGATCACCAGATCAGGTTCCTCGGCCTCCATTGTGGTGAGAATGTCGCGCAGATTGGTTTCTGCGGCCAGCTTGACCGGCGCTTGTCCAAGGCCAAGACGTTGCGCACGCATCCGCACTTGGGCGGCGGCTTCCTCGCCAGAGACATAGATGACTTTGAGCCCTTCGGCAGCGAATTGGGCGGCTGCCTGCAACAAAAGCGTTGATTTCCCGATGCCGGGATCACCGCCAACCAAAATCGCCGACGCAGGGACCAGGCCGCCGCCTAATACGCGGTCCAGTTCGGCAATGCCCGATGAGGTGCGTGGTGGCGGGGTGTCTTTTGTCGACAGGTTGGTCAGGGGCACGGGCTTGCCGCGCATCCCGCCTAAGCTTTTCTTGGTGGGGCCAGAGGCGGTCAGCGGTTTTTCTTCGGCGATGGTGTTCCATTCGCCACATTCGTCACAGCGTCCTGACCATTTTGTCGTCACAGCGGCGCATTTGCTGCACACGAAATTCTTTTGGGCTTTGGCCATATCGGCTCCTGTGGCTGCGCGAGGGTCGCGGTCGGACATCAGTCGGTCCCGCTGTTCTACCCGCGCAGGGCGGCCCGCTTCAAGCCCGCTTATGGCCGCTTGCGATACTCAGAGCCAAGGAGGCCAAAACACAGGCGCTAAACAGGTACAATCCCCAAGCAACCTCAAGGCGGCCCATGCCGATGCCTTTTGCCACGGTGATGTAGATTGCGATCAAGAAAACATCCGCCATCGCCAAACGTCCCAGATGGAACAGCCATGGTTTCAGACGGGCGGGCAATCGGCCAGACATCAGCCCCTCAAGGGCGAGAACCTTGGCGATGGGGGCGATAATGGCAAAGAATACCACGACGAGAGACAGGAAAATATCCGTGTCCCAAAGGCTTATAACGCCAGACAGGACGGAAATTTCCGACAAGCCGAACAGAGGCAATAGCCCTGCACGCATCAGTGGGGCAACCCACGCGATGGGGAAGAGAATAAGGAGGGACAAGTTGGCGAGGCGCAATGGTGACATTCCTCCCAGATGCCTCCCGCGCCTCGCCAGTTCAAGTGCAGAGTTCAAAGTGCCCGCAACCATGCGGCGGATTTTGGCCCGCCAGAGCAGTCCTACACTTTAATTCGGACGTTCTTTCGAACCTCCTGTGCCGCCCTGCAGCGACACAACCTTGTGGTCGTCATCATCGACGTGAGGGATAGGGTCATCCAACTCATACCCCAGAGACGGTAGAACTTCGCGCAGGTCTTTTTCCAACACGTCCATCTGGCGGTTGGCCTCGCGCTCGGAGGCTTCGACATCGTTTTGCCAACGGCGCAACTCTTCGGTGACGCGCAGCGCCATTGCGAGTTTTTCCTGGAACGCGTCCAGTTCATGTTGACGTTCTTTGAGGAAGGCTTTGGCCCGTTCTATGCGCACATCGGAGTATATTTTTGCAAAATCGCGGGATGCGTAGGACATCTGCGCGGCGAGTTCCAATATCTCAGGTTCCAAACGGGCCAGATCGGGATGCTCACGCATGTGAAGCAGCCGTTCGCGCACTGAGTCAAATTCGGCAGAAAGCGCGAAAAGTTGCCCGCGATCGGCTTGATGGCTGATTTGATACGCGCGGACAACATCATCCATCGTGACCGAAAAGGTGCGATGTGAGCGCTCCAGTGCCAACATCCGCGTCACGCTTGGCAGATAGGTGCATAGCGCAGTTAACAAAAGCGCGATCCCCGTTTGAACATAGGGGCCAGCGTCGATCACATTGCCCTCACCAAACCGCATATCGAGGCCGAGCCAAGGCCAAACTCCTGCGGCCGAAGCGATGACCGCGCCCCACGCGGCCAAGGTTGCGATGATCAGACACCACATGGTCATGGTTTGAAAAATGTGTTGCAAGAGCGGTCCGGTTTCCCAACCGTCGCTTTGCTGTGCGTCAGCAGACATTATCGTTACCCCCAGAATACTAAGAAGGTTAATTTTTGCGGCTTAGCGTATGAAAATCAACACCTTAATGCCATGTTTCAACGCGTTTGCCGCACCTATGTGGGGAATCTGATAAATTTGTTTCCGCAAGGGAAACAGTGACGATGATATTGCGCACCTTTGCGTTGTGGCAGATGTGTATGGGGTTAGCGGACGGTTTCGATGGGGCCCTCGGCAGAACCCGTGATGAACTGGTGCAGGTAGGGATCGCTCGCGCTATCCATATCGCCCACAGGGCCCGCCCAACGGATTTTACCCGCGTGCAACATCGCCACTTTATCCGCAATGGCGCGCACCGAAGTCATGTCGTGGGTGATGGTCATTGCCGTGGCGCCCATCTCCTCAACGATCTCTCGGATCAGATCATTGATGACACCCGCCATGATCGGATCGAGGCCCGTGGTCGGTTCGTCGAAAAAGATAATTTCGGGATCGGTGGCAATGGCGCGGGCGAGACCTACACGTTTTTGCATGCCGCCCGATAATTCAGCGGGAAAGAGATCTGCGACATCAGGGGTCAGGCCGACGCGGCGCAGCTTCTCGATGGCCAGATCTTTGGCGTCGTCCATGGGGCGTTTGAGCGATCCGCGCAGCAAGCGAAAGGCAACGTTTTGCCAGACGGGGAGGCTGTCGAACAGGGCCGCGCCCTGAAACAGCATTCCGAAACGGGCCAGAAACGCATCGCGGTCGCCTGTCTTTGCCACATCCTCGCCATTGACGCGAATGATACCCTGATCGGGTTGGATCAGACCAAGCACGCATTTGAGGGTGACGGATTTCCCCGTGCCAGAGCCGCCGATGATGACAAGGCTTTCGCCCTTATCCACCGATAGGTTGACGCCCCGCAAAATTTGTTTGGTGCCAAAGGATTTATGAACGTTCTCTAACTCTATCATGCTGCAAAGAACGCCTGTGTCAGGAGGAAGTTGGCCGCAAGGATCAGGATGGCAGCAGCGACAACCGATGATTTTGTCGCCTGTCCTACACCCTGTGCGCCGCGTCCCGAGGTCATGCCAAAATAGCAGCCCATCAAGGTGGCGATCCCGCCAAAGACCGAGCCTTTGACGAGTGAAGAAACGATATCGGGCACCTCAAGGAAATCTACGGTGTTGCGCAGGTAGGTGATGGCGTTGAAGTCGAGCGATTTCGTGGCCACGACCCACCCGCCGAAAATGCCGATGATATCGCCGATGCCAACCAGCACCGGCACCGTCAGCAATCCCGCCAATACGCGCGGTGCTGTGAGATATTTCATCGGATGGGTGGAGAGTGTAACGAGGGCGTCGATCTGTTCGGTGACTTTCATGGTGGCGATCTCGGCGGCGACCGAGGCTGTCACGCGGGCCGCGACCATGAGGCCGACCAAGACGGGACCTAGCTCGCGCACCATGCCGATGGCCACGATCTGCGGCACGACTGCCTCGGCAGAGAACCGCGATCCCCCTGCGTAGATTTGCAAGGCCAATGCGCCGCCTGTGAAAAATGCGGTCAGCCCGACAACGGGCAGGGACAGATAGCCCACATGCAACAGCGCGTTGAGAAACTCGCGGGTGTAAAACGGTGGCGTGACGATATGGCGAAACGCGGAGAGCGTGAACAAAGTCACTCGACCGATCAGCGCCAAGGCGCCCAAGACCGTAGCGCCCAAGCCTGCCAAGGGTCGTGTGAGAATGTTCAGGCTCATCCGATGTAGCGCCTTGTATACCGTTCTCCCAAAGAGGTCAGGATTTCATAACCGATGGTGCCCGCATTTTGCGCCAATTCGTCCACCGTTTGATGCGGACAGATGAGATCAAGGGCGTGTGGCGTCTGCGGCAGATGCGTGACATCTACGGTGATGAGGTCCATCGACACGCGCCCGATCAGCGGGCAGGGTGTGTCTCCGTCAAACAACACGGCGTTGTTGGAAATGGCGCGCATAATTCCGTCGGCATAGCCCGCTGAAATCGTTGCGATCCGTGCGGGGCCTTCGGCGCTCCATGTGTTGCCATAACCCACGGTTTCGCCCGCGGCCACTTCGCGCACTTGGATCACGGGGCATTCGATGCGCACGACGGGTTGAGCGTCCTCGAACGGCAATCCGCCATAAAGACCAATTCCGGGGCGCACGAGGTCGAAATGGTAATCGGGGCCAAGCAGAATACCGCCCGTAGCCGAAAGTGCGCGGCGCACATTGAGCCCATCGGTCATCTCGCGAAAGCACGTTAATTGTTGTGCGTTCATGGGGTGGTCGGGCTCGTCGGCACAGGCCAGATGGCTCATCACAAGGCGTGGGCCTGCCTGCATCACGATCTCTTTGATCGCGTCCCATTCGTTGGGTTCAAGACCAAGACGGTTCATTCCGGTATCAAGCTGGATACCGAAAGGATGTCCGGGAAGCGCCTCGAAATGGCGGGTGGTTTGTGCGAGCGAATTGAGCATCGGCGTTAGCTGCATATCGGCGATCATGTCGGTATCGCCCGCCATATGGCCGCTAAAAACGCCAATTTCGGGTGAGGGGCCGAGGGCTTCACGAAGGGCGACGCCTTCCTCGACGGCTGCGACAAAGAAGGTTTTGACACCTGCTTTTTGCAAGGCGCGTGCTGCCTTGGCCGCGCCTGTGCCGTATGCGTTGGCCTTGACCACTGCGGCGGTTTCAACGTTTGGCGCAGATAGCGCATCAAGCGCACGCCAGTTATCGCGCAACGCATTCAGATCGATATGTAAAACAGATGTACCCATGACGATGTGTTTTGACGCCGCTAACCGCGTGACGCAAGGCAAAACTGAGACGCCTTGGTCATCGCAAGAGGGCGTTGATTCCTTAGTATTCTTCGGGGCGCTCTTGCCACGGTTGTGCGAGGTTGCCGAAGCGGGTGAACTCCGCTTCGAAACTGAGGCCAACGGTCCCGATCGGGCCGTGACGTTGCTTACCCAAAATGACCTCCGCCTTGCCGTAAAGGTGGTTCATTTCTTCCTGCCATGCGGCGATGGCTTCGTGGTTGTTGTCGTCCGGCTTTTCGCGCTCTTTGTAATACTCGCCGCGATAGACGAACATCACCACGTCGGCGTCCTGCTCGATCGAGCCGGATTCTCGAAGGTCGGATAGCTGTGGACGTTTGTCCTCGCGGCTTTCCACCATACGTGACAGCTGTGATAGGGCGATCACGGGGACGTTGAGTTCCTTGGCGATGGCTTTCAGGCCCATCGAAATTTCGCCAATTTCCTGAACACGGTTGCCTTGGGTGCTTGGCGAGCCGCGCACCAGTTGCAAGTAGTCGACGATCAACAGATCAAGCCCGTGCGTCCGCTGCAAGCGACGGGCGCGGGCGGCGAGTTGCGAGATCGGCAACGCAGGCGTGTCGTCGATGTAGAGCGGGCAGGACTCGAGCGTCTTGGCGGCATCGACAAAGCGACGGAATTCATCCTCGGTCATGTCCCCTTGTCGGATCTTGTGCGACGAAATCTCGGAGGCTTCCGCCAGAATACGCGCGGCCAATTGCTCGGCGCTCATCTCAAGCGAATAGAAGCCAACAACACCGCCCTCGACGGCGCCAACGCTCCCGTCTTGCAGCGTGCCTTTTTTGTAGGATTTGGCGACGTTGTAGGCGATGTTTGTCGCAAGGGAGGTTTTCCCCATCGACGGACGTCCCGCAAGAATGATCAAGTCGGATTTGTGCAAGCCACCCATTTTCTTATCAAGATCAGAGAGTAGCGTGGCAATGCCCGCCATACCGCCGCCGCGCTCATAGGCGGTGTTGGCGGTTTGGACGGCTTCGGTGACGGCGGATAGGAAGGATTGGAACCCTGTGTCGCTCTTGCCTTGTTCGGCAAGAGAATAGAGACGCGCTTCGGCGGCGATGATTTGCTCCGTAGGGTCTCGCAAATCACTGCCCGAGGCGGCAGCCCCCGCAATTTCATGGCCCAAGTCGATCAACTGGCGGCGCAAGAACAGGTCGTAGATCAGCTGCGCATAGTCGCGCACCGCGTAGGTCGAAATGGCGGAGGCTGCGAGTTTGGCCAGATAGGACGGTCCACCAAGTTCGCGCAGACCGTCGTGGTCTTCCATATAAGCTTTGAGCGTTACGGGAGAGGCGAGCATGTTTTTGGAAATACGCTCGGCGGCCTTGTCGAAAATGTCGCGGTGAACCGGATCGAAAAAATGCTCGTTCGTGATGATCGAGGCGATTTTGTCGTAGACTTCGTTGTTGGTCAGCAGAGCGCCGAGAAGCTGTTGTTCGGCTTCGATATTGTGCGGCACCGCCCCTTCGTAAGAGGAAATAATGGCCCCTTTTGTCTCGGCTGCGGGCAAGGGATCCGGCGGGGAAGTGGGCTCACCTTGGTCCATTGGGCTTGGTTCGCCCCGATCCATATCCGCGTAATCGTCCATCATGCCGTTCCCCGAATCTCTATCTACGCGACTCGCCTGTGTCACAGTGTTCGATGGTCTTAACGCTCTGCGCGCGCGGTTTCAAAATGTATGTTTTGTGGATAACTCCAAAGCGAGATGAAGGAGCCAATCTAACAGTGCCATTCCAAAGGAAAAAGCCGCGCCTTACGGGCGCGGCCAAATATTAACCTTTAGAATGTCCTTAGGCCTTTTTGTGGGCCTTTTGCCACTCGCGCGGCGCGTTCAGAAATTTTTCCACCTCGGCCAATGTCGCCTTGTCGAAGGCTCCTTGAACTTTGGCTTCGGCTAGAACATCCCACCATGTGCACAGCGAAATCAGGCCGACACCGTGATCGCCCAACGTCTTTTCTGTTTCGGGGAAGATGCCGTAGTAGAAAATAACCGCGGTCCATGCGCAGCTCGCGCCTGTGTCGCGGATCGCGTCGACAAAAGAGAGTTTGGAGCCGCCATCGGTGGTGAGGTCTTCGACCAAAAGCACGCGTTGACCTTCGGACATATCGCCCTCGATCCGTGCGCCGCGACCGTAGCCTTTCGGCTTCTTGCGCACATAAGTCATCGGCAGGGCCATGCGTTCGGCCACAAGGGCAGCAAAAGGAATGCCCGCTGTTTCGCCGCCAGCAATGTTGTCGAAGGCCTCAAAGCCCGCCACGCGCATGGTTTCCACAGCGAGGAAATCCATCAAGGTGGAGCGGATGCGCGGATAGGAGATCAGCTTGCGGCAGTCGATATAGGTGGGTGAGGGCAAGCCCGACGCCAAGATGAACGGGTCTTCGGGGCGAAAATTCACGGCACCGATTTCAAGCAGCATTCGCGCGGTCAGGCGGGCGATTTCCGTGCTATCGGGAAAGGAAGATGGGATCATGGCGTGGTCCTTGGTCTAATCTTTGGGTTGGAGCGCGGCCTCAGGCCTCGACACTCCAATGGAGCGGCATTTGGGGGTCGAACAGGGTCAGTTTCCCGTCCGGCGTGTCGATTTTGTCGGGGTAGGGGACAGGGTCACCCTTGGTCAGGGTGATTGTCGTTTCGTTGATTGGTAGCCTGTAGAAATTGGGGCCATTGATCGAGGTGAAGGCCTCCAAGTTATCGAGTTTACCCTCTTTTTCAAAGACTTCCGCAAGGATCGACATTGTGTTGGTCGCGGTGAAACACCCCGCGCAGCCACAAGCGTTTTCCTTTGCGCCATCCAGATGTGGGGCGCTGTCGGTGCCAAGAAAGAACGTACTGTCGCCCGAGGTCGCCGCCTCGACAAGGGCCAAGCGATGCGTTTCGCGTTTGGCAACAGGCAGGCAGTAGTAGTGCGGTTTGATCCCGCCCACGAGGATGTGGTTGCGGTTGATCACGAGGTGATGGGTGGTGATCGTCGCGCCAAGCGTGTCGCCGCCTGCACGGGCATAATCGACGCCATCCTTAGTGGTGATATGTTCCATTATGACACGCAGGTCAGGAGTGGAGCGCCGCAGCGGATCAAGAACCGTCTCAATGAAGACCTTTTCGCGGTCGAAAATATCAACGTCAGGTGTGACGACCTCGCCATGGATGCACAAAGGCAAACCGATTTCGGCCATTTTTTCCAACACGGCGCGGACGTTCTCAAAGTTTGCGACACCTGAGGCGGAGTTGGTTGTGGCCCCTGCGGGGTAGAGTTTGACCGCTTTGATCAAGCCGCTGGCATGGGCCATTGCCACGTCCTCGGGGTCGGTATCCTCGGTGAGGTAGAGCGTCATCAAGGGTTCGAACGTGCCAACACCGGGGGCGGCGGCCAGAATGCGCTCGCGGTAGGCGCTGGCATCGGCGCTCGTGACCACGGGCGGGACGAGGTTCGGCATGATGATGGCACGGGCAAAATGACGTGCGGTTTCGGGCAGGACAGCTTTCAGCATTGCGCCATCGCGCAAGTGCAGATGCCAGTCGTCGGGGCTGCGGATCGTGAGAATGTCAGTCATGGCACTCGCTTAGCGCGTTCGCGCCAAAAGCACCAGTGGTCGGCGAGGCCATTTATTTGAGCGTTTGGTCGAAAATTCACTCGTGAGCGGTGTTTTGCCCCTTCGATTGCGCAACAAACGGCTCGACACAGGGACAGGGGCGGCGCTACGATTTGTGCGACTTATTTTGACCTTTCGGGAGCTTGCCAATGCGCCACTTTTTGACCCTTTTGACCGTTCTTGTCGCAACCTCTGCACAGGCTCAAGAGATCGATTGCGCGGACCCCATGACGCCAGATGAGATGAACCATTGTTCGTATCTGGACTACCGTGAAGCTGATGAAGAACTCAACTTCACTTACGAGTGGGCGATGGATACGGCCAAGGGATTGAGCGACGCCGCGGCTCAAGCATTACAAGCGGCGCAACGCGCATGGGGTCCTTACCGCGATGCGGCTTGTGAAGCCGAGGCCGTGTTGTATGAGGGCAAACCGCTCCAGCCGTTGATTAGAAACAGTTGTATGGAACACCTCACGCGCCAACGTACTGCAGACATGCACGGCTTTTACCAAGAGCATTAACCGCGAGGCACATCTATCCGGAGACCTGTCATCAGATGTTATTGCACGCTGATGAGACGAGGGGTTGTGCCACGGGACTCGTGATCAATCATGGTGCCTACGGCAGCCTGCGAGGTCGGGGGGGTGCCGACGTTATCGCGTGTGAGGCGCAACGGAGTGTCAAAGCGCGGCTCGACCCGCACATTCGTGACGACGCGTGTCGACAAAAATTGCGGGTCGTCGCGGATATGCGCGGGTAGCTTTGTGATGTCAAAGACGTCTTGCATACTACGCTCAACGCGTACATTGGCGCGATAACCGCGAAACACGCCTGTGTCGCTGGTCTGAAGAAAGGCGTCTTCCAACATGCGTTCTCGCACACGCAATTCGGTGATCTTGCGACGCAGGGTGGCAAGTTCGTCAACGGGGGAGTGGTTAAGGTCCATAGTCTGTCTCCTTCTGGATCAGGGTGGACGGGAACGGAAGTTAGTCGTCGTGGTTTGCAGCGCGGCGTGAGGCAAAAGCTGCTTCGACCGCGTCTTCGCTCTCTACTTGTTCGAAACCGAATGGCTTTGGGGTGGACGGGGCGCGCAAGTCCGCGATGTCTTCGCCTGCATCAACGCAGGCTGCGATGGCGTCTACTTTGGCTTCGAGGGCTTGGGCCTCTTCGATGTCCTTCGTCATTGGAGGGGTGTCGAGCGGGGCATCGGCATCGGCCAGAACGGCGGCGATATGTTCATCGTGCAGGCCCGCGAGTGGTTGCAGCGTTGCTATTTGTGTCGGCTTGAGATCGCGAGGTGCGGGACGTTCCAAGATGTCGGCGATGGTATTGCGAAGCGCGTCAGCCTCATGGGAGGATGGGTGTGCATCCGGCTTAGCGTATGGCTCCGCACCTGCATTTCCCTGCGCGGGAGATGTTTGGGCAGTGAGACGCAAAATGGCTTTGGTCAGTAGAAAAGGCGCGGTGTTATCTGTCTCGTGATGTGGCGCTGTGGAGGTATCTTGCGCGTTGTTCACTTTTTCGGGCTGATCAGCGTTAGACAGGTCGGCTGTATTGCGGCTTGGGCCTTGCGCAAAGATGTTTGTGATTTCTGCCTCGCGCCGAAATTTGAAGCTATCCTCGCCCAAAGTGGCATCGTTAGCCTTATCAATAGAGGCATCCTGTTCGATTGGCGTCTCAGGCGTTGTGATCGGGGCGTCGGTCAATGGCGGTTCGTTTGGTGAGGTGGCGATTACGGCCGCTTCATTGCCATCTGTTTCAGCGAGGGTGTTATCGCGAAGATCGCCCGAGGCGTCATTTTGTGGCGCATCGGAGCGTTCCGTTTCCAACTGTGCCGTCTGTGTGCGAGCCTTCGGCCAGATCAACACATGGATCAACCGATCGTTCCGGTACATTTCGGGGTTGCTTATGATTTCAATGGGGAGCTTGGACATATCAATGCGGCGGGGGCGACGGGTCTCGATCACCGCATCGGCTGTTGTGCCGCGGACCCGTGTGTCGCCTTGCTCGGTCGCGCAGGCTCGGATTTCATCGCAAAGCTCGGCTTCGCGGCATTTGAGCGCTGCGATTTGTGCGCGAACCTTTGCGAGGTCGTCAACCGCTGAGGGGGCCTCAGCGTCATTCGGCGCAGTCTGGGGGGCAGCATTGGGGTCAATCATCATCAGGTCTCCTTGGACCCAATGTGCGACAGAGTCGGTTAACAAAGCCCAAAGAGATTCTGAAAGATCCGCGCGATGGCGTAATCGGGTTTAAACAGGTCGCACCAAGTTTGGCATGTGACGGGTGGCCATGTCGTGGGGGAGGTGCGGGCCTGCGATGAGACGTGGCCCGCAGGCCTTAAGCGGTTTCGGTCTGGTCTGCTGATTTCGGCGTGGTTTTATCCGACTGGGAGCCAATAGCGCGTTGCGCTGCTTTGAGAGCCATTCGAAAGCGGCGAGCTGTTGGGACCCGTGCCGTAACCGCACGACACAGCGTGACGACGCGATGGGGGTTGCCGTGAGCTTCAACTTCTCGAAGCAGGCGGCGCAGGTAGGGCATATTATGGCGACGTGCCCGCAACAGGCGGGTCAGTACGGCAGGTGTCAACGTGCCTTCCATCGCATGGATCAAAAGCGGCTCAAGGATGTCCATGTCGACCAAACTGGTCTCGATGTCAGCGCCGAAGTGCGGCACGGGCCGGCGGGTCACATGCGGAGCGTTGAACAGCGCTGCGTGCATCGCATCTTCGGTTTGATAGGGGTCGTAAAGCACCAATGCCGCCTGTGCGCCCTCAATCATGTGTGGAGCAAAACCATAGCGCGAGGTGAAGTCGGCGCGCCGTGTCGAAGGGAAGCGATTATCCCACGAGGTCAGGCGGCTGTCCAAAGTGGCTTGTGGAGCAAGGGCGATGACCGTGGCGCCTGGTGCGGTGACGCTATAGGCACATGCGGCATAGCCATTGGGGCCCGCGCCGTAAAACACCACGCGGTCGTATTCCTCGAAGAACCCGTCATCGACAAGGCGGTCGAAATAGTCGTAGACGGCGGGGCTGCGAAACCACTTGGCTGCGGCAGGGCCATTGTGGGCGAGGATCGACAGATGTGACCACCCGTTGTCGAGCGCAAGATTGAATGCCTCCGGGTAGCCGTTGGCGCTTGTCTTTGTGCTGCGCTCAAAATTGTCGAACGACACGAGAAGCGTGTCGTTCCCTTCGATAAAGGCACAGGCGTGATCACGTCCCAGTTGCTCAAAATACCCTAACTCTTCGGCGGTATCATCCAAGGCTGCACACCACGCATTGCGGGGCAGTTTGGAAATGTCGTCGAGATCGGCGGATGCCAGTGTGGGGTGCGCTGTTTTTCCAGTCATTTGAACTCTGTGTCACTTTCGATGCGTGAAATGGATCCCCTCGGGGCCGCATGTCTTAACTTGGAGCAAAATGGTTAACGCTCCAAGGAGGAACTAGGGCGTTCTGCGGGTAATAAAAAGTAGGATAGCGGGGAATGTGTTTCATTGTTGACTTGGGCGAAACAATGCGGCGGAGGTCCGCGCATTTTAAGGCGAATTGGAAACGCAAGCCTTGGAAAAGCCATCAACTGCCGGTTGAGCAGATGGGAACTGTGGCCTCTGACATCGGTGACAAAAGGTGTCGGGGGAATCAAGGCGCTTAGAAGGAGCGAGTGCTGCGCGATGAAGGTTCGGCTGCGCACAATGGCACCGCTTCCATCTTAGCCTAGAATAATACCGACAGTGACCGCCGCCAGACCGAGCGCAGAGGTCATTAAAGCCAACAGGTTGAGTGGAACCACCTTTTGCAGGCGTGCGCGGATCTCGTCGTCGGAGCCGCCAAGTTTCTTTGCCTTGAGGGCGGCCATGATGCAGTAGACCAAAAGAGCCACACCAAAGAGCGTCAACAGGGCGCCTACCCAAATCATCCAAGCCATGCTGTGTCCGTCCTTTGCCGTGTCACGTTGAGAATGCGCCCCTCATATCTGCTCGCGGGCGGGGGCGCAATCATGTGCGGTCTATAGGATGATCCGTGTGGTCGTGGCTATGTTTCACGAGCGGTTCGACGTATGCGCGGGGCTTGCCTTGATCGCGGGTGCGCGGTAGGAAACGGGCCTGATGCAATCCAGATAAAAAGGGTCACTCCATGATGGACGACACCACTTCAGGCTCCGATGCAACCTACCGTGTGGCCGCCGACGAACTGCGCTCTTTTGTCGAACGCTATGAGCGTCTCGAAATGGAGAAAAAGGACATCGCTGACCAACAAAAGGAAGTGATGGCCGAAGCAAAGGGACGTGGCTACGACACCAAGGCCCTGCGCACTCTCATTGCCCTGCGTAAAAAGTCTTCTGATGAAATCGCCGAACAAGAAGCCGTTCTGGAGATGTATAAAGAAGCCTTGGGCATGACCTGAGATCAGCGATGGGACGCTCGGGGATCAGTGAAATATGACACGGCGGGTCGCGCGACGTGTGGTCTTGTCGTTCATTGCCCTGCTTCTTGGGTTGGGGATCGGGTTGGTCGTGTTGGGATTCACCCCCGCATTGGCCGCAGCCTGTCCCGCCTGCTTCGGCTTCACCAAGGTGGCCGAGGGACTGTATTCCGAAACCGACGATCCGATGGTGACGCCCGAGTTGGTGCGCCGTCTTGAAGTGGCCGAGGCCCGTGTTGAAGCGGCCTTTGGCGAGGTGCATCGCCCCCGCATTCTGGTATGCTACACCGATACTTGCCATAGAATGATGGGAGATATCGAACCCTTGGCGATGACCTATGGCTCGCTCTTGTTCTACCTGTCACCGCACGGCCATGGCACCGATATTATCGCCCATGAACTGGTCCATTCGACCCTGCACAAAAAACTCGGGGCCAAGCTACAGGCGGACTTTCCCGTATGGTTGGACGAGGGGATTGCGGTCTATGTGTCCCAAGACAGTCGTTTTGACACCAATGCCAACAGCTGCAAGGCAGGGGATGATACACTGCCCGCGACGGGCGCCGAGTGGCTCGAATCCAATTCGCAGCAGGATTTTTCGGCCTATGGGCGGGCAGGGTGCCGCGTGGCGCAATGGCTCGAAGCTCATCCTGAAGGCTCGCCCGATGGTGGCCTCGACGGGCTTATTCGGGCTTATCTGCCAGCACAGGACTAAAGGCCGCTTTGGAGGACGGGCCTAGCTGATGAAGGTCACGCCCGGCAGGCCTTCGATCAGATAGAGATCATCCTCATAGGTGGCCGTCAGCCGCTCGATCAAGGCGTCATCCCAATCAGGCAAATCAATCTCGTCTTCCATCATCGCGGGATCGGCATATTTGTCGAGAAACGCCCCAAGGATACGTTGGAATTGTAGCTCGTTCTTGGGTTTATGCGTTTCGAGATAGGCGCGAAGGCGCGTGACCCCTTCGGGCTTCATCAGTGTGGCGATCATGTCGAGCGCCCCCGCCAACGGCACGGACCCTTTCACGCCTGCAACCTCGCGGATCAAACGCCCCCAGATTACGGGAGTGTCTTCAAAGGCGTAGACCTTGAACGCGACATCGGGGCAGACCGCGCGGATCATGGTGATCAGGCGCGACCATCTCAGGTGATCCAGATCGGCATTTTGAATGAAGTCCGAGTAGCGACGTTTCCCGCCTTCCAAGGCAAAGGCCGCGGGAATGAAGCTGGCGGGATTGCGCACCCCGAGGACGAATTCCATTTGGTGATCGGCAAAGACATTGCGCAGCCACGACAGACGAAATTCGGCTTTGGCGTAGAGCTTGCCGTCCGCAAAAATGCCCTGCGGCATACAGATCACATCCTCAAGGCTCATCACCAAACGGTCGCAATTTTCGGCCTCCGTGATCTGATCGAGGATCATTGCTTGGGTGTCTATGGAGGCGGGGGCACCTTTGACCTTTTTCATCACGTCGGGAATGATCGTGCGGTAACGGGCAGGGCCGGGGACCACTATGCCATGCTCGGCCAGTCGTCCCGTGTTCTTAAGCAGTCCCCGCATTAACGCACCGCCAGCTGTGCAATGTGCGCCGATATGCATGGAAATGATCATGGACAGCCCACCCGTTCCGTTCCCCGACCAGACGTCGAAGGTCTATCTAGATTGTGTTTCACAAAAAACGCTTTAATCCCCTCATCATATGCACTTTTGTGGACAGGGAAACATGTTTCGCGTATGCGGTGGGGCGAAATGACCGACCAAATCACTCAATTACCGTCCGCCCCCGAGAATGCGGCCCCCAAATTGCGCCGTGTACGGCGGGCAGAGCCGTGGTCTGTTGGCGCAGTTCTGATTGCCGCTGTGGTCTTGATGCCGTTGATCGCCGTGGTGTGGATTGCGCTGCATCCGACCGACAATATCTGGCCGCACCTGCTGTCCACAACCTTGCCGCGCTATGTTGGCACGACGGCGGTGTTGACGCTTGGCGTGGCGCTTTTGGCTGCCTGTGTCGGCACAGGGGCCGCGTGGCTCGTTACCATGTATCGTTTCCCGCTCAGCCGCGTGATGGAATGGCTTTTGCTTTTGCCTCTGGCCATCCCCGCCTATGTGGGGGCTTACGCGTTGGTCGATTTCTTCGAATACGCAGGGCCCGTGCAAACCGCCATGCGTACCGTGTTCGGGTGGCAATCTTCGCGCGATTATTATTTCCCCGAAATTCGCTCCATCGGGTCCGCGATTATCGTCTTGGCTGCGGCTCTGACCCCTTATGTCTTCCTCATGGCCCGCTCGGCATTCCGCGAACAATCGGGATCGGTTTACGAGACGGCGCGTGCCTTGGGCGCGGGGCCGTTTGCACGGTTCTGGCGTGTTGGCCTGCCGATGACACGTCCCGCCATTGCCGCAGGCACCGCGATTGTGATGATGGAAACTGTGTCGGATTATGGCACCGTGTCCTATTTTGCCGTGCAGACCCTTACCACGGGTATCTTCTCCACATGGCTTGAGGGCGGAAATGCCGGCGGCGCGGCGCAGATCGCTTCTGTGGTGTTGCTTGTGGTGTTCTTGTTGGTGGCCCTCGAGAAATCCTCACGCGGTAAGGCGCGTTTCCATGCGGGGGCCCGTCATCCGCGCCCCATTATGCCGATCCGCCTCACTGGTCTGCGCGGGATCGTTGCCCTCGCACTTTGCGCCATACCCTTCCTCGTGGGCTTTGTTCTGCCCATCGGGGTGATTGGTGTCCACGCGATGGGCGAGCCCGAACAATGGGCTGCTCCGGGCTTGCTGTCCGCGCTCAAAAATACTCTCACCGTTGCGGGCCTCGCTGCGATTATCACCGTCACCGCCGCCCTGTTTATGGTCTACGGCGTGCGCCTCACGGGACGCAAATTGCCCAAACTGCTCTTGCCCTTCACCACTCTTGGCTATGCCGCCCCCGGGGCCGTGTTGGGCATTGGCATTCTGATTCCGATGGCGGGACTTGATCACATCATTGCGGATGCGTGGGAGCGCTTCACTGGGCGCGACATCGGCTTGCTCCTCACAGGCTCGTCCTTTGCCATCATTCTGGCCTATGTCGTGCGCTTTTTCGCGATTGCCCAAGGGGCCGCAGACGCTGCGATGGGCCGTGTCGCCCCCTCGTTGCCAATGGCCGCGCGATCATTAGGGCAAAGCCTGTCGGGCACGCTACGCCGCGTCTACGTGCCGCTTATTCGCGGCTCGGTCGGCACGGCTCTTTTGCTGGTGTTTGTGGATTGCGTCAAAGAACTCCCTGCGACGCTTTTGCTGCGCCCGTTCAACTACAACACGCTTGCCACCCGCGTGCATGAAAAGGCCTCGCTTGAGCAGCTTGAACAAGCCTCTCCCGCCGCCCTCTTGGTTGTTGCTGTGGGCCTGATCGCTGTCATTCTCATGGCGCGCTCTGAAAGCGCCTCCGATCTGACATAGGGACCCCATGCGTACACTCGACATCATCATCGTTGCAGGCGTCTCAGGATGCGGTAAATCCACTGTCGCCAAAGCCCTTGCCGAGACCACAGGCTATCCGTTTCTTGAGGGCGATGAATATCACCCCGCAGAGAACGTCGCCGCAATGGCGGCAGGAACGCCACTGACCGACGAGATGCGGTGGCCGTGGTTGCGCAACCTTGCCGCCTCTGCCGTGGAAAAGGCCAGCAGGGCAGGGGGCGCCGTGATCAGTTGCTCCGCCCTCAAGCGCGCCTATCGTGACCTGCTGCGCGCCCAGACGGGCGGGTGTCGATTTGTGATGCTCACAGGGGACCGTGACTTGATCTATGAGCGCATGTCAGCGCGCACCGACCACTACATGCCGCCGACCCTGCTCGACAGTCAGTTTGCCGATCTTGAAGGTCCGGATGCGACTGAAACCGACCTCATCGAGGTCGCAATCGACGGCTCATCGGCGCAGGTCATAAAACAAGCACACGTGATGCTAAATTTTGACTTGCACCCTAAAGAATGACTCTCTAAACGGTCCCCCAGTGCCCCTATAGCTCAGCTGGTAGAGCAACTGATTTGTAATCAGTAGGTCCGCGGTTCGAGTCCGTGTGGGGGCACCATTTCACCATCCGAAAACATCCAAAGACATGCGATAAGCCCTTTGTTATAAGGGTTTTGCGATGTTCCTTTGTCCGATAGCGTTTTGTGCTGTCCGAAGGAAGCCCCCAGTATTGGGGGGCTTTTTGGGGGCTTCGTGATTTTGTGAAAAGTGCGAGGCCCCCAGATGCCTTTAAGTGATTCCCAACTTCGGTCTCTCAAGCCACATGAAAAGCTCCATACAGGCACATGCCTAAAAAGTTTGGGACTTTGAAGGCCTGTATATCTTGGTAAAGCCAAGCGTCTCGAAGCTTTGGTAGGTCAAATACAGACCGCACAGGCGAGAGCGGTTTTTGTCGATTGGACAGCACCCTGAGGTATCGCTTTCACAGGCAGGTTGGACCAAATATGTCGCGCGATCGCAGGTGGCCGGAGGCATTGATCCAAGCGAAACCCAATCTGTACATCCGCCCCGCTAGTTCAGCCGATATCTAGCGAACGAAGGCGTGCCCAAAATTTTTGCGTTAAATGCGGTCACATGTGCCCCAGTAATGACAGAATAGAATGAAAGGATGTCTCAACCATAAAAATACTGGAAGATCGCGCCGCACAATCTAAGGTAGAATATGGAGATTCCGACATACTTCGTGTTGCTGCCAAGAAGGGGCTACAAATGCCAATTACTCTACTCCGTGTTCTCATAGCGACAATTCTTCTGGTTGTGGTGGGCTTTACGGTTGCCCCCTATGCGACCAGTTACGTGTCGACATCCGCAGTCGTGAACGCACCCTTAATCAACATCAGTGCGCCGTTCAGTGGAATTATTGCCCAACCGACCAAGCCTGTTTCTGCAATTGTGGAAACAGGTGAAACACTCATCGAATTAAAAAACTCGCGTAGTCAACGCGGCACACTGCAAAATGCACAGACGAGGCTCGGCTCTCTCAACGGCGAGATCGTCGGCATGGAAAAGCAGATGCGCGATTTGGCCAGTTTACGTGCCAATCTCATTGATCGGCGAGACGCGCTTGTCGCCGCGCGGACGGCATGGTTCGTTCCACGTCTCGAAGAAGCTAAAGCCAATATCAGCCGCGCGAACACTGCTGTCTTGAAGGCGCAGAGAAACATGCAGCGCATAGAGCAACTGGTGAAGAGCGGCTCCACGACCCAGACCGTTGCGTTGGATGCCGAGACAGAGCTCTCCGCAGCCCAAGCCGATCTGGCTCAGCAACAGGCCGCGTTTAATCAGCTGCAAATTGAGCGTGACACGCTCGATGGCGAGATGGGGATTGATTTGACGGCCAACGGGTTTGAGCAAATTGAATACCGCTTGAATGAAATTGATGTGCGCCTCGCAGATATTAATGCGCAGTTGCTCGAACGGCAGGCACAACGCGCAGGCCTCAAAAATCAGATTTCGACATTAAGCATAGAGGCCATGCGCCAAGAGCGATTTAGCCCCAAGGTGACAACATCGGGGATCATCTGGGAAGCGTCTGCCCGTGAGGGTGCCACTGTAGCAGTTGGTGAAAACGTCGCGAAGGTTCTCGATTGCTCACGACGTTTCCTTGAGGTCCAATTGCCTGAGCGGCATTTTGAGAACATTCCGACGGGCACCACTGCAACGGTTCAACTCAAAGGATCGACAGAACGGTTCACCGCTCAAGTCCTCGCGGCCTACGGCAGTGGAGCACGCCCGAACCGCGACATGCAAGCCGCCAGCCCAAGGATTGAAACAAATGACGGGTTCAGGGTCATTGTCGGGCTTGGGGAGGCAGATTTGAACGATGCAATGGCCGCAGGGTCATTCTGCGATGTCGGGCGAACCGCCGATGTGCGCTTTGAACTGCACCAAGACAGCCTCTTGTCGCGCATTTCACGCCTGTTCGAGGGGTTAGGCGGCCATGATCCCACCAGTCCGGCACTGACGTCTGGCGAGAAGACTGCTCCGATAGCAACGGAGTAAATCATGCCAGATTTTCTTGTCCCAATTGCGTTGGTCGTGGCTTTGGCCTTGCTCATACCACGGCGATGGATGTCGGGAACCAAAATGCGCCCCTTCGCAGTCAGGGTGTTGTTTCTAGCGACTTTAGCTGTGATCGTTCGTTATCTTATGTGGCGTTTTACAGAGACCCTACCTGTGCCAGGGACAGGATGGGCCGAGGCGACCTTCGCGTGGTTCTTGATCGTTGTTGAATCGCTTATATGGTTCGATACGGCGGTCCTGTTTTTGATGCTGTCACGCAGGCGGTACAATACCGATGCAGCCACGGCGGGCGAGACGAGACTTCGCCAAACAAACCCGCGTGACCTGCCCAAGGTCGATATTTTTATTGCAACCTACAACGAAGATCTCGAAGTGCTCGAAAAAACGATTGCGGGGGCCATCGCTCTTGATTGGCCCAAAGATCGTTTTACCGTCTACGTTCTGGATGATGGTAAACGGGATTGGCTCAAATCGTATTGCGCACAAAAGAGCATCGAATACTTCACGCGTGACAACAACGACCATGCGAAGGCGGGGAATATCAACGCAGCGATAGCGCGGACTGAAAACCCGTATTTCATGGTCCTCGACGCGGATTTCGTCCCGCAACAAAACTTTCTCTATCGCGCTATGGGTCTTTTCGAAGATGAGAGGGTTGGCATCGTCCAAATCCCCCATAATTTTTACAATGCAGATCCGATGCAAAACAACCTCGGTTTGCGCAAGGTGATGCCCGACGACCAGCGGCTCTTTTTTGATGCAATCATGGTTGGTCGTGACGGTTGGGATGCTGCATTTTGTTGTGGCTCGAACTCAATCACACGCCGCACAGCGATGGAGGCCATCGGAGGAGGCCTGCCGACAGGGTCGATCACCGAGGACATGCTGCTCACGCTGGCACTTCTGCGTAAGGGATATGTGACGCGCTATCTCAATGAACGTCTTGCTGTAGGCCTTGCGCCAGAGTCGCTTTCGGCAATGTATGTCCAACGTGCCCGTTGGGCGCGTGGGGCCATTCAAATGCTTTACCTGCGCGACGGCCCGTTGGGGCCTGGCCTGAAACTACGGCATCGCCTGATGTTTCTGCCCCTGACGTGGATCGTGCAACCCTTCATGGTGATTGCAACCATCCTGACCCCCATCATCTGCCTGTGGACAGGATGGTCGCCACTTGCCACCGCAAGCGCGCAGGAAATACTCTCGTTACAAGTCCCCGCTATGCTCGCGACATTGGCGACGTTGCGGTTGGTTGCTCCGAAATCCTTCTTCCCGTTGGCCTCAACAGTGCATTCAGCGCTCCACGCGCCGCGTATCCTGCCCACCGTCATCACCACTCTCATCAAACCACATGGACATGCCTTCCAAGTCACTCCGAAAGGCAGCGCGGCAGGTGGCGGGGGGATCGACCGTACAATGATCTTTTGGCCGATTGCCCTCATTTTGGTCGCTGCTTTGGGCCTTTATGTGAATTCGGATATTGATAGTCGAATTGTTCTGGATAACGGGCAAATCCCCATACTTGCCTTCTGGACGGTCATTAGCATGATATTGCTTTCCATCGTTCAGGCCGTTGCTGTTTCCCCGCATACAGAGCAGCGCGAAGAACGGTTTGAATTCAATCAGCCCTGCACAATTGCAACCAAAGCCAACGAGTCCCTCACCGCACAGGTTGAAACACTGTCCTTGGCCGGGGCGCGGATCGGACTCCAAGACGAAACTCAGGTTCCACCCAATATCAGATGGCTGCTAGTCGACATTCCCGAGATTGGGTCTATCGCTGCAAACGTCATCAAACACAAAGGGCTTCAGATCGAGGTCAGTTTTCATTTGCCGACCGGAGAACAGCGCGACCATCTGATGCGCATCCTCTTTACGATGGGGCGGGACAACTCAACACAGGCGGAAGGTTCAATCGCTCTGGCGCTTCTGTCGAGCATCTTTACCACAAACGAAACATCCACACCCTCGCGCACACCCTCGACAGAACCGCCGCCTTGGTTGGCGAAATCCATGCGCGAAAGGTTGAGTGACTAACCGGCGCGATTGGCCTAGGGGAGGCGTGTCTGATGATACGGTGCCATAGTCATCCGCTATTCCCCGCGTTTTTCGGAAATTGCGTCGAAGAGATCATCTTTGGCGACGGGTTTTGTGAGCATTGCGAAACGGCTGCGATACTCTTTGAGAACGGGGGCTCCGACTGGCAGGCGCGATGACATCAATATGGCGCAGGACTGCGGGTTTTGTTCCAGAAGGGCATTGATCAAAATGAGCCCTGACTGGCCATGGTCGAGATTAAGATCGGACACCAATAGGGTAATGTCGGGTCTGTGTGTGATGGTGGTTCGTGCTTGCGAGAAACTGGTCGCGACCAAGGTGTCGTACCCGAGCGATGCGAGTGCGGTCTGTAACGACGCAGCCGTGTCGGGATTGTCGTCAACCACCAAGGCTGTGCCTGTGAATGGCCTCTTCGACGGCGTTTGAGGTGGCGCTTTCGAGATGGGAAACCGGATCAGGATCGTTGTGCCTTGTGATATCGCGGAGCGGATATCCAAGCTGCCGCCGGATTGGGTGACAAATCCATAGACCATCGACAGGCCTAGCCCTGTGCCTTCGCCATTGGGACGGGCCGAAAAGAAGGGTTCAAAGGCATGGCGGCGGGTCTCTTCCGACATACCTGCCCCATCATCTTTGATGGAGAGAACCGCTTGCCCGTCCTGCTCGGAGAGACTGATCCAGATGTTCTCAGCATCGGCGGGGGCTTGCGCGGCGTTCATGCAGACGTTCAGGAGCGCACTTTCAAACTGGCCCGGGTCGAGAGTGACGTGCAAGGCGAGGTCGCCGAGATCCAGATGCAGTTTGACGGTTTGGGGCAGGGCGATGTCCAGTAGGTCTTGCATCCCTTCAACCAGAGAGCCAACATCTACGACTTCTGGTTCAAGGTGTTGTTTGCGAGCGAATGCGACCAAACGTTCGGTGAGAGACACGCCTAAATCGACGGCCGTTCTGATCCGCCTGAGACGGGTCGGGGCTGCGGCTGCGTTTGCGGTTTCCAACAGGTGAAGGTTGCCGGAAATAGTCGAAAGGATATTCCCGAAATCATGCGCCACTTCGCCAGTGACCTTGCCGAGGGCTTCAACGCGACGAATTTCTTCGAGTCGGTCCTCAATGCGCTTGCGCTCGGTTGTTTCCGACAAAAGCCAAACGGATCGACCATCAGGCAGTTTTGACGAACGCACTTCGATAACGTCGCCCATCGGGTTTGTATACTCATCGAAGCCACCGCGGTCATCGGCGCCATTTTGACGGCGAAAGGCCGATAGAGCCAAGAGGTCTTGCATTGTTTGGGCCGGAGTGTCGGCGTCGCGCGGAATATGTAAGAGCGCCCGCACGTTATCATTCTCAGCTTCGATAAAGCCCTCGGGTGTGAGGATCGCAACACCGTCTTTGATGCTGCGAAACACACTGGAAAACAGAGTGTTTTGACGCGTGATCTGTGCGGCTCTTCGATCAAGTTTCTGCGCATTGGAGCGAAACACGCCGAAAGCGTGAAACAACCGGCCGATTTCATCTTGGGATTTGTCTTTGTACGGCAATGTCACGGTGTGGTCGCCGGACGCAAGTTGATGCATCCCGTCTGCAATCAGGCGCAGGTTTCGCGTCACATAGCGGGAGACGAACAGCGCCGAGATGATTGCGACGCAGGCGCTAAAGAGCGCTAGTAGCGCAACGCCGGTCTGCGCCAGTTTCAAATTGCGGGAGGTCTGCATCCGCGCCGCGCGCAAACGTTCCTGTGCGGCCTCAACCCGTAGGGCCGCATAGTCGCTGATATCGCTCGACAGTTGGCGTATCCGAAACAGTGCATTCTCGGCATCAAGTGCTGCCGTCAAGGAGTGATACTTCAGTTGAAACAGGTCGTCAGGATGGCTCATTAAAATGGCGTCAATATCCTGTATTCCGCGCTCTGCGATGGGGCTAGAAGGCATGGCCGCACGAATTTGCGTAAAGTGGCGGTTAATCTCGCCCACCTCCAAAATTTCCTTCGCACGGGTTACGCTGCGCGCCTCGCTGGCAAGGCGTCCGAGCGCGGCCCAGGTCAAGCGGTCGTCTAGCGTGGCATCTGTTGAATTGGCTTGGCGTTGAAACCTGTCCTGTAGGCGTGCAAGTTCCGTATCCATTTTCGCGATTTCGGCTTGCAGGGCGCTTTGAGGAGAGGACACACGCAGTAGGTTGGCAATGGCTACGCGCACCCGAGCAAGAGGCAAGGCAAGGTCGTCTTTGCCCTCCGACAGGCTGTCGAGGCGATCAATGGTCTGCAAAATCTCACCTGCATCCACCTGACGTTGGTAGGGCACCTGAACCGTCAATAAAAACGGAGCGGCTGTCGCGAGGTCTGCCGCGTTCCGCGACAAGTCCAACGCTTGGGACACTTCAGACAATGTGTCCCGATGGATCGTATCGAGCCAGTTTTCGGCGTTTCGCAGCATTAAGAGGCTGACAACCGCAATGACCAACGTGACCGCGCACAGGGTCAGGATGGCGATGGAAAGCCGCGCTTTGACGCTCATGGATCGAAGGAAAGACAACACCGCGTTATCCCGCGTCCAGCTTGAAGAAATATCCCTGCGAGCGTCGTGTTTGCAGGTGTACGGGTTTGGACGGAGTGTCCTCAATTTTACGGCGCAAACGCAAAATGAGGACATCAATGGTACGATCGACATAGCGCTCCATGTCGGAGCCCAGTTCGGATAGGAGTTCCGGCCTCGAGATCACCCGCGACGGATTGCGCGCAAGATATTCCAAAAGGCGATATTCCCCGTTTGTCAGTGGAATTTCATGGCCTGATTGGTCCAGCAAGATGCGGCTTTGCAAATCGATCTGTTTGGTTCCAAAGGCAATTGTGTGCTCTGGCAACGATGGTGCGCGGTTCACGCCATGCCCGTATCGGCGCAGCACCGAACGAATGCGGGCGACCAATTCGCGTGGGTTGAACGGCTTCATCAGATAATCATCCGCGCCTGTTTCGAGGCCGATGATTTTGTCGATTTCGTCCCCGACACCCGTCAACATAACTATCGGCAACGCATATCGCGCTCCGATCTGGACGGCCAGATCCAGACCGGATTCTCCACGCAAACGCAGATCAATGATTGCCAGATCAACAGCGGGCGGTTCGCCAAGTGCCAAGAAATCGGCGCTGCTTTCGCAGGCGATTGGTGTAAATCCACTGCTGCTCAACAGTTCGCACAGGGTTTCTCGTACCTCGTGATCATCATCGACAATCGCGATAACTGGCGGTGTCTGGTTCTGGTTTTGGTTTTCGAGTGTCACCCTGATCCTCCCCGATACAGCGCTATGTCAATTTTTGTCCTAGTTTGCCCTAGGTTTAAAGAGAAAGACGGTGGGTGGGGCCTGTCTGTAATATTGTTAACATTAAATCCGTCCGCCGTAACGGTCGGTTAACACAGCCAGCCTCGCGCTCGGGGCATTGATGCTCTTAGGCTAGGGACGTCGCGTGGTAGCGTTTTGGAGGACACTGCCAGAGGAGCGCGATCAATTTTAGGGAGAATTACATGACTTTCAAAGTGACAAATGCAGCCGTGGCTGCAAGCCTTATGGTGCTCGGTAGCGTTGCTGCCGCGAGCGCTCAAGACTGTGCAGAGCGCGGGGCGTTGGATGCGCTTTACTGCGATGCGAACGGTGATTTGGTGGCTGATACCCCCACCGATCCAGCCGAGCTGAACGATCCGAATACATTGGTATTTGCATATACACCGGTCGAAGATCCGGCTGTCTACGCTGATATCTGGGCGCCGTTTATTGCCCACCTTGAAGACGTAACAGGCAAAGATGTGCAGTTCTTTGCGGTGCAATCCAACTCGGCTGAGGTCGAAGCCATGCGCTCGGGTCGTTTGCACATTGCAGGCTTCTCGACGGGTCCAACACCCTTTGCGGTGAACCTTGCTGGTGCTGTGCCTTTTGCAATCATGGGCGCAGAAGATGGACAGTTCGGCTACCGTCTTCAGGTGTTCACCCAAGCGGATAGCGATATCAAAGAGGTCTCTGATCTCGCGGGTAAACGCGTCGCACACACATCGCCCACGTCAAACTCAGGCAACCAAGCGCCACGCGCGTTGTTCCCAGGCCTTGGTGTGATCCCTGATGAAGATTATGAAGTGGTCTATTCCGGCTCACATGACCAGTCCATGTTGGGTGTTGTCGCAGGTGATTACGATGCAGCTCCTGTTGCGTCTGAAGTTGTGGATCGTATGGCAGAGCGGGGTCTTTATGATCCGGCAGACGTGCGCAAGATTTGGGAAAGCGACCCATTCCCGACAACGTCTTTCACACTGGCTCACGATCTAGAGCCTGCGCTTGCAGCGAAAATCCAGGAAGCCTTCTTTACGTTTGAATTCGAAGGCACCGCTCTTGGTGACGAGTTCGAAGGCGTCAGCAAATTCATCCCGATTACCTATAAGGATCAATGGGCTGTCATTCGTGAGATTCAAGCGTCCAACGGCGTTGAATACACACCTCAAGGCCTCGCAGCCAATTAACCCTCCCCCCGCAGAATGCGGCTCCGATCTCTTGGTCGGAGCCGCTCGCACGTTTGAGAGGCAACATGCTAGAAATTAAGAATCTCGTGAAAAGATACGGGAAAGGTGCGCCTGTCTTGAAGGATTTGAACCTTTCGGTTCAAGGCGAACAGTTAATGTCGATCATCGGATCGTCTGGTGCCGGTAAAAGTACGCTATTGCGTTGCGTAAACCGTCTGGTCGAACCGACATCCGGCAGTATCACACTCAATGGCACTGATTTCACGACACTAAGTGCAAAAGAATTGCGTAAAGCGCGTCGTCGGGTTGGCATGGTATTTCAGAGCTTTAATCTGGTGGACCGTTTGAGTGTCATGGAAAACGTCCAGTCCGGACGGTTGGGCTACATCTCGACATGGGCCGCTGTGACACGCCGCTATCCTGCCGAAGATATTGAACGCGCGTTCGAATTGATGGAACGCGTGGGCATTGCGCAATATGCTGACAAGCGGGCAGACGAGTTGTCGGGTGGCGAACGTCAACGCGTTGGCGTTGTACGTGCCTTGATGCAACGTCCAGAAATTTTGCTTGCGGATGAACCTACGGCGTCGCTTGACCCCAAAACATCCGAACAAATCATGTCTTTGTTGCGCGACCTTGCGCGAGAACTGAACCTGCCTGTCATCATTAACATTCACAACGTGACCGAGGCTAAAGAGTATAGTGACCGGATCGTTGGCATGCGGTACGGGCGGATCATTTTTGACGATAAACCAACCGCGCTCGATGCGGCGCAGATGGACGAAATCTACGCAGGTACGCCATCGGAGGATCGTCAGGAAATGGGTGCAGTCGCATGACCACCCGAACAGTTTGGCGCAAACAGCCGTTTATCAAATCTCCCGTTCTCAGATGGGGGGTCTACATCGCCGTCGCCGTCTATGTGATCGGGACAATTGCAACCTTGCCAATTGATTGGGAGCGCACGTCACAAGGGATGACACGTGCCGCGCGCATTTTTAATGGTGCTTTTCCGCCCAGCTTTGATCGGTCTGGCCTCCTGATCTCGGGTTTCATGGAGAGTCTGAAAATCGCGATTCTTGCGACGACCCTTGGAATGATCTTGTCCGTGCCGTTGGCGTTCATGTCGGCTCGCAATATCTCACCCAAGCCCGTCTATCTTCTGGGGCGTGCGACCTTCATTCTCGCGCGCAGCTTCCACCCCGTGATCGTTGCAATTATCTTTGTGAAAGCCGTGGGGTTCGGTCCTTTGGCAGGGGCACTGACGCTGACGATCTATTCCATCGGGTTCGTGGCCAAGCTGCTCGCCGAACGGATCGAAGAAATTGACTTCGGACAGGTTGAAGCCATGCGGTCCGTCGGTGCGCCGTTTTACAGTACGATGATCTACGCAATCCTGCCGCAGATCATGCCACGTTTGGTTGGGCTTGGGATCTATCAGCTTGATAGTAACCTGCGGGCCTCGGCTGTTGTTGGTATCGTCGGTGCGGGTGGCATCGGGGCAACCCTTGCCAATGCGTTTGGGCGCTACGATTACGATTTCGCGCTTGCCATCACAATGGTCATCGTCGGCGCGATCCTGATTTCCGAAGCCGTTAGCGGTATGATCAGAAAGCGGATGACATGACACAGAACCTCACACACGAATGGGCGCGGTTTACGCCCGCACAACGTATGAAACGCTATGTGGGATTGCTGACCGTGACCTTGGTCGTCGTCTGGGCTTTGGGCAGCATCAATGTGATTTGGGAATGGGTCTGGGATGCGCCATTTCAGTTGGCCGATCTGTTCGCACGTATGGTGCCACCTGATCCGACCAACTTGCCTTCCATCCTGGAGGCCACGTGGCAAACGATTAACATCGCGACGATTGCGACGATGTTTGCCATCGTGCTGTCTTTGCCCGTTGCTTATATCTCGGCGCAGAACACGACCCCGAATGTCGTTTTCCTTTGGCTTGGCCGTTTCATCCTGGTGTCGTCGCGTTCCGTCAACACAATCATCTGGGCGCTGTTGTTCGTGGCTATCTTTGGGCCAGGGATCATCGCTGGGATCATCGCAATCATGTTCCGGTCCATCGGTTTCCTTGGCAAATTGTTGGGGGAGGCGATTGAAGAAATCGACCCTGCTCCGGTTGAGGCGCTTGAGGCGTGCGGTGCGTCAAGGTTCAAGGTTGTGATGTACGGGATTGTCCCGCAAGTGATGCCCGCCTTCTTTGCGATCAGCATCTTGCGTTGGGACATCAACCTGCGTGAATCCACCGTTCTCGGCCTTGTTGGCGCAGGTGGTATCGGGGTGATCCTGCAAGGTGCGATTGATACCTTCCAATGGCAAGAAGTGTCGATGGTTTTGCTCACGATCCTCGCACTTGTCATCGCGGGTGAAGTTATCTCTTCTACGCTACGCAAGAAACTTCTGTAAAAACAGATGAGCGCCGCGCCGTTGTGTGACTGACGGTGCGGCGTTCATCGCGCTATGCAAACTGCCGATTTCCAACAAAAGGAACAGACACGTGATTGATAGCGAACCTCGTCTGGGTGGCATGCTAACAACGCAAACGATTTTTGATCGCTATGAGGCCGTCCGTGAAAGATTACCTCAAGTCGTTGCTCAAGGTGAGACGACTGAAATCCAATCACTACTGGATATAGCCGATCAGGTGGACGCCTTTGTGTTCGATGCCTTTGGTGTATTGAACGTTGGCGAAACACTGATCCCTGGCGCGGATAGACGTTTGAATCAGCTCCGTGAACGTGGGTGCGCCATTCGCATCCTGACCAACGCGGCCAGCTATGATCATGACGGTGCCATTGCAAAGTTCAAACGCTTGGGACTGAAGGTCGAGGATGATGAGATCATCACCAGTCGGCAAGCCACGCTTCAAAACATGGGGGCAGGGCATTGGGGCGTGATCTCCGCCGATGCCGATGATCTGAGCGATCTGCCAGAAAACATAACCCGTCTGAAAGACACTGCCGAAGACTACGACACGGTCGATCAGGTGTTGTTTCTATCAACCACTGACTGGACATCCGCACGTCAGGAGATGTTGGAAGCGTCACTTCAGCGCCACCCTAGACAGGTGTTGATCGCAAACGCCGATCTCGCGGCTCCTCGTGATGACGGATTTTCCGTGGAACCGGGATATTTCGGCCATCGCATCGCCGATGCCCTCCCAGAGTGCGTTCGCTTCTTCGGAAAGCCATTTCCCGAAGTTTACGATTTGATTGAAGCGTCACTGCCTAGCGTGGCGCCCATCCGGATCGCGATGTGCGGAGACACCTTGCATACTGATGTTCTAGGCGCCGCAGCTCGTAATTGGCGTACGGTGCTCGTCACTCAAGACGGGATGTTTGCAGGCTGCGATACGCAACCATTTGCCGAGCAGTCCCGCCTCTTTGCCGATTGGCGTCTCAATAGAATCTGAACATTGCAACCATGAGCGACGCGGCGCATGGCTTTGGTCATCGTCGTATTATGCGAACCAGTTCATTGGCTACAACGCATAAAAGCCGACTTGACGGGCAGCGACATCCAGTCCTATACCTCGTGACACATAACCAGGGGTGCTCTGACCAGAGCTGAGATGCGCGAGACTGCGTGAACCCTTTACAGCTGATCCGGATAATGCCGGCGGAGCGAGGGAAAATGTTTATAGGCGCGCAAGTGTCACTTTATCCAATGACGTCCGATTTTGTGACTGTCATTATGTCGGGGCTCGACGCCCTCACACCATACAAAAACAAATTGCGCATCGAGACCGACGATATGTCGACCTTGATGGTCGGTGCGCCCGATCCGTTGATCGACGCGATCCGTGATCTGTTTGCCGCCACCGCGCGGATGCCCGATCACGTCACGATGCATGTTACCTTGTCGCGTGGCTGTCCGGGCGAGCCTGACGATCCAACCTGCCGGTGCGAGACGCTGACCCGTGCGCAAGATCAATCTCTTGAGGAGCGCAAGGCGCTCGCGCTTGAGGCGGTTCACTCCGCCCCCGAATTGGGCGTTCAGATCGACATCCAGTTCTCGCTCTATGTGCTTGGACAGGATCGGCACATGGATGAAATCTACGGTTGCATCGACTTTCTAAAGGGGTCTGGCACGTTCTTGAAATCCAAAAACTTCTGCACCCGCCTGCGGGGCGATGCAGGGGCGGTGTTCGAGACAGTGCGGCAGGCATTCTTGCGGTTCGGTCCTGCCGAAGGCCATGTCACCCTTGATCTGACAGCTTCGGCCAACAGCCCGAGCCTCGTCTAAACCTCCCATTGCGCGTCTCTTCGCGCTCGGAGTCCCCCATGCATTCCTTGCGTCATATTTTGCCGACCGTGCTACTTGCGTCTGCGCTTCTGCTGGCGTGGCAACTCTATTGCACGCTGGCCGCTGTGTCGCCGCTTGTGCTGCCCGCGCCGAGCCATGTGTTGCGTTCGCTTTTTGTCGAGCGCGAGCGGATCGGGCCACATGCGCTCAGCACCATCTGGGTGGCGACGTTCGGCTTCTCGACCTCGGTTGTGTTCGCCTTTGCCGCCTCTGTCGCGCTGCATTTTAGCCCGTGGCTTCAACGTGGCTTGATGCCGCTCCTCGTGGCAAGCCAGACGATCCCGCTCGTCGCTTTGGCTCCGCTGATGATCCTGTGGTTCGGGTTCGGTCTGTTGCCCAAGGTTTTGTTGGTCATTCTCGTCACCTTCTTTCCGATCCTTGTCAGCTTGTTGTCGGGTTATGCGCAGGTGCCGCAGGCCTATCTGGATTTGTTGGTTTCCATGCGGGCGCGGCCGTGGCGCATCTTTCGCCGCGCGACCATGCCCATGGCGCGGGCGTCCTTTTTCGCGGGTCTGAGGATTTCGGCCACCTATTCAATCGTTGCGACGATTTTCGCGGAATATGCAGGGGCGCGGCAGGGCTTGGGTATTTACATTCTGACCGCCAAGAACAGCTTTCGCGCGGATCTGGTTTTGGCCGCTGTCGTGGTGTCCGCCTGTCTGACGCTTTCGCTTCTTGCTGTGCTGCGCCTGATCGAGCGGCTCACCGAACACGGCCATAAAGGAGGACGCAATGCTGTCCGTTGAGGCTCTCACGTTGCATGTGGACGGGCGGACGCTCGTCACGGATTTCGCCTGCGATCTCGCCGTGGGGGAGATCACTTGCCTGATCGGCCCCTCGGGATGTGGCAAAACGTCGGTCCTCAAACATCTGGCGGGCATTTTGCCGCCGCAGATCTTCGCGCAGGGCAAAATGGCGCTCGACGGCACCCCCATCCAATGCCCGCATCCCGACATTGTTTATCAACCGCAAAGTGACGCTTTGTTCCCCTGGCTGACCATTGCGGGCAATGCGGCGCTCGGGCTTGAAATGGCGGGTGTGCCTGCCAAAGCGGCCCGCGAAACCGTTGTGGCGCAGTTCGAGGCTTTCGGCCTTGCGGGCTGCGAAAACCTCTATCCCGAACAGATTTCGGGCGGTATGCGCCAACGTGCGGCCTTTCTGCGCACCATAGTGCAAGACAGCCGCTTTGTTCTTTTGGACGAGCCGTTTTCAGCCTTGGACGCGGTGACACGGTTGCGGATGCAGGGCTGGCTTTGCGCCCGTTTGGCCGAGACGCCGCGCGGCGTGTTTATGGTCACGCATGATCTTCACGAAGCGACACAGATGGCCGACCGCATCCTTGTGATGTCCGCTGGCTCAGGTCCGCTTTTGGCCAACATTCCCATCCCGACACCGCGTGCAAGCCGCAATGAGGCTGCGCTGGCCGATATTCGTACAACCCTAAAAACCCTACTTCTGGAGACGTAAACTCATGTTCCGCACTCTTATGCTTACCGCCTGCCTGACGCTGCCAATCGCCGCCGAGGCCCAAGACAAAGTGACCATCGCCCTCGATTGGATTTTGAACACAAACCACGTCGGGCTGATCGTTGCTCGTGACAACGGCTACTTTGAACAGGCGGGACTCGAGGTGGACATCCTGCCGTACTCCGACACAAGTTCGACCGCTTTGTTGGCGGCGGGTGTAGCGGATTTCGCCTATATGACCTCCCTTGGATTTATGAGCGCGCGTGGCGCGGGGGCTGACATCACAGCACTTTGGGCGACGATGCAGCATGAAACAGGGCGGTTGGTTTATAATAGCAATAATACAGACATCACCCGCCCTGCGGACCTGTCGGGCAAAACCTATGCGGGGTTTGGCAGCGCATGGGAAGATGCGCTGATCGGCACGATGATCCGCAACGACGGCGGTGATCCGACCTATGATACGGTGACATTGGGCACAGGGGCCTATGAAGCGCTTGCGGCAGGTCAGGTCGATTTCACCCTTGAAGTTGCAACATGGGAAGGTGTGAACAGTGAGCTGTTGGGCCGCGAGCAATCTTCCTTCTCCTACGCTGATTATGGCATTCCCGATCAACCGAACGGCTACATTGGCACGCGCTCCGAGGTGTTGCAGGACAATCCCGACATGGTGGCGTCATTTATGACGGCGACACAGAAGGGATACGAATGGGCCGCAGATCATCCGCAGCAGGCGGCCGAGCTTTTGATCGCAACGGGCGAATTTCCGAACCCTGAACTGGTGCGCGGCTCCATGCAGAGCATCGTTGATGGTGGTTACCTGCGCGATGGCGAGACCCCCGTGGGCAAGATCGACACGGATCGGGTGGCCGAGATGGCCGCGTTCCTGTTCGAGAGCGGCGTGCTGCGTGATGCCAACGGTGCGCCCTTGGCATGGTCGGGGGATGTTTCCGATTGGATCGACCAGAGTTGGATGACTGAATGATCCTGAACGCGGTCCTGTTCGGCCACGGAAGTCACGAAGCTGCGTGGCGCAGTCCAAACATGCGAGCCACGGCTCCGCTTGAGCTGTCGCATTGGGTGGACTGCGCCCGTTTGGCGGAGGAGGCAGGGTTTGATGGGGTGTTTCTCGGTGACATACTGTGTCTTCAAGACAGGCCAGAGCAGCACCCCTCCGAGGCTCTTGATCCGCTTATGGTCTTGGCGGCACTTGCGGGTGTGACGGATCGCTTGCGGTTGATCGGCACCGCGTCGACCAGTTTCAACCATCCTGTTCATCTGGCGCGGCGTCTTCTCACGCTCAACCATTTGAGCGGGGGGCGGGCGGGATGGAACATCGTCACCTCGTCCTACCCGCAAGAGGCGCGGTTGTTCGGTTGGCCTGAGATGCCTCCAACGAGAGAGCGCTACGACCTTGCCGAAGAGGTCGTCAGCGCAGTCCAATCGCTGTGGTCCGCATGGGATGACAGCCATAGGACGGCGGATAAAGCGACGGGGCAATGGCTCGATATGGCCCCAAAAGAGGTGCAGCTTGAGGGCGGTTTCGGGCGGATCGACGGCGCACTCAATCTGTCACCCGCACCCTATGCGCGACCACTCTTGGCGCAGGCAGGGTCGTCGCCAACGGGACTGCGCTTTGCGACGCGTCACGCCGATCAGGTCTTTACGGTCCAGTCCGACATCAACGGCGCAAAAGCGTTCCGCGCTCAAGTGCGTCAAGGGGCCATAGAGGCGGGGCGACATCCCGACGCTGTCCGTGTCTTGCCCGGTCTTGTGCCTTTTGTCGCAGAGACGAAGCAGGCCGCAGAGGCAGACCTGGCCGATCTGACGCGGCTCATCGGTATGGCGCATATCCTTCCCAAGCTCGAACGCTTTACGGGGCTGTCCTTTGCGGATCTCGATCCCGATAGCCCGTTGCCCTATGGCCCGAATGACGTGTCAGAGATCACGTTTAGCAACTCGCGGGCGCATCTGTTGGTTGCCCAAGCCGAGAGGGAAGGGATGACTTTGCGCCAATTCGCCGCCCGTTTTGCTGCGGGGCGCGGGCATTTGTTGGTGGTCGGGACAGGGCGCGATGTGGCCGAGACGATGCAGACGTGGGTTGATGTGGGGGCGGCTGACGGGTTCAACATCATGCCGCCGTTGCTTCCATCGGGAATTCAAACTTTTGGCACACATGTCATGCCACATCTGTCGCGCTGAGGCGCCCCGATAGAGAGGCGCCTCAACCGTTGTGCTTTAGGACGATTTGTCGGCTGACGGGAACCAGTGCTGCGTCTTGTTGGCGAAGGCGACAAGCGAGAGCATCACGGGCACTTCCACGAGGACGCCGACAACCGTTGCCAAGGCGGCTCCCGATCCGAGACCGAACAGGCTGATGGCGACAGCGACGGCCAACTCAAAGAAGTTGGACGTGCCGATCAGCGCACAGGGGGCTGCCATGTTGAAGGGCAAACGCCAGACCCGTGCGGCGAGATAAGCCAGAAAGAAGATACCGTAGGACTGTAGCAACAACGGCACCGCGATCAGCGCAATGACCCGTGGACGCTCAAGGATCACTTCGCCCTGAAAGGCAAAGAGCAGCACAACAGTCACCAGAAGGCCGATGACAGAGAAGGGCTGCACACGGGCTTTGAAGTCATCAACGGCAGCTTCGCCTCCCGCAGCGACCAAGCGTTTGCGCGTCATATAGCCAACCAAAAGGGGCAGGAGGACATAGAGGCCGACCGACAGCAGCAGCGTGTCCCAAGGCACAACGATATCCGTTGCCCCGAGGAGGAACGCCACGATCGGCGCGAAGGCAAAGATCAGGACGACATCATTCACGCTGACCTGCACCAAGGTGTAGGTCGCATCACCGCGAGTGAGGTTCGACCAGACAAAAACCATCGCCGTACAGGGCGCGGCTCCCAACAGGATGACACCCGCCAGATAGGCCTGTGCGTCGTCTGGCGGGATCATCCCCGCGAAAACGTGGTTAAAGAACAGCACCCCGAGGGCCGCCATAGTGAAGGGCTTGATGAGCCAGTTCACCACCAGAGTGATGACGAGGCCCTTTGGATTGTCGCCCACTTGACGCAATGCGCCAAAATCCACGCCGACCATCATCGGGTAGACCATGGCCCAGATCAGCACTGCAACCGGCAGGTTGACAGAGGCAATTTCAAGCGCGGCCAGTGCCGCGAAGGCATTCGGAAAGAGATTGCCAAGGAGCAGCCCTGCACCGATGGCAAGGGCCACCCATACGGAGAGCCAACGTTCAAAGAGGCCAAGGCCCGCAGCGGCGGGAGAGGATGTATCGGTCATAGTGATCTTTCAAATTTGGGGGAGATTAGTCAGCCGTGGCAGGGGTTTGGCCGATATCGTCAAGGTTGCGTTGCAGCGTCATCTGATCGAGAGAGCCGATGGGCAGATTGACGAAGATTGAAATACGGCTGCGCAGCATCCGATATGTGTCCGAAAAGGCAAAACGGCGCGCGGCATCGGTGCCTTCGACCTTCACGGGGTCGGGCACGCCCCAATGTGCGGTCATCGGCTGACCGGGCCAATAGGGGCATTCCTCGGCGGCGGCATTGTCGCAGACGGTGAAGACGAAATCCATCTTCGGGGCATCAGGCCTTGCGAATTCGTCCCAACTTTTGGAGCGCGCAAAGCTCGTATCGTGGTTCAACCCTTCCAGAAGTTCGAGTGTGAACGGGTGGGGGGCTGGTCCGGGATTTGATCCGGCGGAATAGGCTTTGAACTTTCCCATTCCCTCGCGGTTCATGATCGCCTCGGCGATGAGGGAGCGCGCGGAATTTCCGGTGCATAAAAACAGGACGTTGTAGGGGGCGGTGGTCATGGCAGGCTCCTAGCAGGCACAGGCAATTTCATTGATGACGGGTTGGCAAAGTTCGGGTTGGCCGCCGCAGCACTCTTCCATCAGGAAAGCGAGCAGACCGCGCATTCCGTCCATGTCGGCAAAATAGCGGATGCTGCGCCCCTGGCGTTCATTGCGGATCAGGCCCGCGCGGGCGAGGATCGACAGGTTGGTCGACATCGTGTTCTGGCGCACACCGAGGGTGTCGCTGATGTCACCCGCGAGCATGCCGTCGTCTCCTGCTTTGATCAGCAGACGAAAGACATCCAGTCGGGTTGATTGACTAAGGGCGGCGAAGGCGTCGAGGGCATTATTTTTATCCATACATCTGGAATTATAGATATTTCGTGTTGTGATCAACCCCTAATCGCGCTGATCCCAATTTGATCTGTGATTGCGGTCTATTTTGCGGTTTTGATGGCTTGGAGTGAAAATGTTTGCCTGTGGCCCGTTCAAATTTACGAGTGGAGTCATTATGTTGTGACCGTTATGCAAATTTTTACACGCGGTCGCTAATGTGCTCCATACAATAGGCACCGCCATCACCCTATAAGCGAGAAAGCCGCAACGCGATGGACTGGGCGCCCCTGATTAAAGAACTGGTTACTTTGTTCGTCGTGATCGACCCTGTTGGCTCAATCCCCGTTTTTCTCTTTGCGGTGCAGCGTGTGCCGCGTCGCTTGCATCGTCTATTTGCGCTGCGTGCGGTTTCTATCTCGGCACTCGTCTTGCTCGCCTTTCTTGTGGGCGGGCAGTTCTTGTTGGAAACTCTGGGTCTGCGTTTTGGATCGTTCCAGATCGCAGGCGGGATCATTCTGTTTCTGTTCGCGATGACGATGGTCTTTGGGGACTCCAAGCCCGCCCGAGAAATCGAAGAAGCCGGGCGGGATCACCTTGCAGGGGCAGTCTTCCCTCTCGCGATGCCCTCGATCGCTTCGCCAGGGGCGATGTTGGCTATTGTGATCCTGACCGATAACCACACCGAGTCGATTGCCGATCAGGCCATAACGGCGGGTCTGTTGATCCTTGTTCTCCTGCTGACATTGATGTTGTTGCTGGCTGCGAGTGCCGTCAATAAAGTCATTGGCAACACGGGCGCGAGCGTCATTAGTCGGGTGATGGGGATTGTCCTCGCCACCATTGCCGTCGACTCGATTGTGGGCGGGCTGAACACCCTTGGCGTTCTGAACCTTGATCCCATGCCCATTGAAAGCCCGATGACGCCCGTAGAGCAGAACTAGCGCTCTGACGAAGTCGTGCGTTTGGCGGGCATGGTCGCGACGCCTCATGTCCTGAGCTGTTAAAAAAGTTAAAGCACTTTCTGCGAAATGATATATGGCATTATCAAACGCGATGGTCCTGTGGACCGTGTGCCAATACGCGTCGCGCAAACGCACATCACGTGAATGACCTCAGGAGAGCGCAATGACCGATACGTCCGATACCAATGTGAAGGTGCATTATATCTGCCAGACTTATGTCAAAACCAAGAGCGGTCCTGATGGGCAATTCGGGTTAAAAGTCGACAAGCAAATCGAATATTCCACCGCCCATGAGGCGGAATACCGTGCAGAACGTGAAAGTCGTTTAGACGGCTGTGCGGGCGCGGATGCCTATATGGTGAGCGAAGATTCGGGCTCGGGTGAGGTGGGGGAGCCGACCTTTATCGCACGATTTGGAGCCGTTCCCGATACTGACGGATACTAGGCCGCAGACGCTGTAAGTTCCCATGCAGGCGCATCTCAAAAGAACGCTGATTTGGGAGAGGTCGCATAAGGCCCGCAAATGTGTTGCGCGCCGTTTTCTAACGCACTGTCCCGTGATGCGACGTGGCCCTTAGGACCACGTCATGGCTTCGAAATTCTCGCGGAATGCGAATTTGGCCAGATGCTTGTCGATGACATTGTGGAACATCTCGACCTGTTCGGCCTTCTCAAGATCGCATTCCACCGTGAGCCCCGCATCCGTCGCATTCAGCACCGCCGTGCCAAAGGGAAAGGTGCATGTCCCGTCCGTTTCGGTGAATTCAACGTCAATTTTATGGGCAAAATGTTTGCACAACTGTTGCAGGTATTTGGAGCCGTTCGCGGTGGGGTAGGTGCCTTTGGCTTTGATCATATGCATATCCTATTTTTTTAGTCGGTTATCTCTGGACTCGCCTGAAATCTTCACATAGTCAAGCCCGAGTTAAATTGTAAGGCTTTCAAATCAGATCGCTGACAGCAAAACTTGGAGACGCATATGCTCAAACATCTCACCTGCGCGCTCGCCCTCATGGCGGCCCCCGTGTTCGCGGATACTGTGACCGTGGAAACCTATACAGGCCCCGCAGAGGTGCCTGCCAATCCCGAGACTATTGCGGTTTTTGATATTGCGGCCCTCGACACACTCGATGCGCTCGGCGTCAAACCTGCTGGCACAATCGGCAACGCGTATGTCGATTATCTGAGCACTGAGGGCACCGAAACTGTTGGGTCGTTGTTCGAACCCGATTACGAGGCCCTCGCCGCATTGAGCCCCGATCTCATCATCGCAGGTGGTCGTTCTGCCAAGGTGGTGCCTGAGCTTGCGAAAGTGGCGCCCACTATAGATATGACGATTTGGGAAGACACCTTGGGGCAAAGTCTTGATCGTCTTGACGCCTATGGAAAGATTTTTGACAAACAGGATGAGGCTGCTGCCCTCAAAGAGAAAGTGGACAGCAAACTTGCCGCAGCCAAGGAGGCCGCAAGCACCGCAGGGTCGGCGCTGATCGTGATGACCAACGGGCCAAAGGTGTCGGCCTATGGCTCTGGCGGGCGATTCGGATGGCTGCACTCTGCTGTTGGCCTGCCCGAAGCTGTGGAGGCTGTTGAGCAAACCACCCACGGCGAGGCTGTCAGTTTCGAGTTTATCCGAGACGCCAATCCTGATGTGTTGATCGTCATCGACCGTCTGGCCGCCACGGGGCAGGAGGGGGCGTCTGCCCAATCCACACTCGACAACGCATTGGTGCAGGACACAAACGCATGGAAGAACGACAAGGTTCTATACCTTGATGCAGCGCGTCTTTACATCGCGGGGGGTGGCATTCAGGCCCTCATGTATACGCTCGACGAGTTGACCGCTGGCCTTAAGTAAGGGGCCATAGCGCAAGATGACGACAGTCACACGCATAAAACCGAGTGCTGCATGGCTTTGGGCGGGTGCCCTTATCGGCCTTGCGGTGCTCTCCCTTTTCGTTGGTGTTACGTCGATCTCGTTGCGCGATGTCTTTACCGATGCTGAGGCTACAAAACTCTTTTTCGTCAGTCGCTTGCCGCGCACTCTTGCGGTATTGATTACGGGGGCTGCCCTCGCGGTCAGCGGTACAGTGATGCAGATGCTTGTGCGCAACCGTTTCGTCGAACCAATGACCGCAGGCACAGGTCAGGGCGCTGCCCTCGGCATTCTTTTGTCGGTCACGGTGTTTCCCGCAGCGCCTTTGATGGCCAAGATGGTCATTGCCTCTGTGACGGCTTTGGCCGCGTCGGTTGTCTTTTTGATGATCGTGCGCCGCTTGCCACCGCAACAACCGCTGCTCGTGCCGCTTGTCGGGATGGTTTATGGCGGCATCCTTGGCGCGATGGTTGTCTTTTTCGCCTATCAAACCGATCTGCTGCAATATGTCAGTGTCTGGATGAATGGCGAGTTTTCGGGTGTTCTCAAAGGCCGCTACGAACTTTTGTGGCTCGCCGCGATCACTGCCATTTTTTGCTACATCGTAGCCGATCATTTCTCGATCATAGGGATGGGGCACGAAATCTCTATCAATCTGGGACTGAACTACAAGCAGGTGATGTTGATGGGCTTGATCGCCATTTCCATCGTCTCCGCGCTAACTGTTGTTACCGTCGGGATGATCCCCTTTGTCGGGTTGGTTGTGCCCAATATCATCTCGCGGCGCATGGGGGACAACCTGCGTGCCACCTTGCCAGCAACCGCGATGATGGGTGCGGGGATGGTTTTGGCCAGTGATATCCTCGGTCGTTTGCTGCGCTATCCGTTCGAGATTCCCGTGGGGAGTGTTTTCGGTGTGATCGGTGCGGTGATTTTCTTGTGGCTTTTGTATGCGCCGGCCCGCCATGCACGCTAAACGTCTTGCCATACTTGCCCTCGTTCTGGCGCTGAGTTGTCTGGCCTATATGACCGTCAATGCACGTGGGAACTGGGGCTTTGTTCTGCCGTTTCGCGGCCTCAAACTGGTGGCGCTGATCTCCGTTGGTGTGGCGGTCTCCACCTCAACGGTTGTGTTCCAGACCGTGACCCGCAACCGCATCCTGACGCCGTCGATCATGGGGTTCGATAACCTGTTTGTCTTGCTCCTGACGGCTGCCGTTTTTCTCTTCGGCGGGCAGGCTTTGGTGCGTCTGCCAGCATGGATGCCATTCCTGACGAGCCTGACTTTGCTCATCGGTGCCTCGCTTGCGCTCTTTGGCACGCTTTTGGCCAGCCCGCGTCAAGACCTGATGCGGCTCGTGCTAACGGGGATCATCTTCTCCACGCTGTTTCGTTCTCTGACATCCTTCATGCAGCGGATGATCGACCCGAATGAATTTGCTGTGGTTCAAGTGTCGTCCTACGCCCGTTTCACCCAAGTCGATATGGACCTTCTGTGGATTTCCGTGGCGCTGATCATCGTTACCCATCTGGTGATCTGGCGCATGCGGCATCGGTTGGATGTGTTGGGGTTGGGGCATGAGCCCTCTATCAACCTCGGCATTTCTCCGAAACAGACCCAGTTTATCGCGCTTACCTGTGTGGCGGTTTTGGTCTCGGTGGCCACGGCATTGGTGGGGCCGATTGCCTTTCTCGGGCTGCTCGTCGCCTCCATCGCCTATCTGGTCACACCGAGCGTCTACCACGCTGTCTTATTGCCAAGTGCTGCTCTCATCTCCGCCTCCACATTGGTTGCGGGCCAGACCGTCATGGAGCGCGTGTTTCATCTGGAAACGCCGCTGACCACCGTGGTGGATATGATCGGCGGGGCCTTGTTTCTCTTTCTTCTGCTCAAAAGAGGTCGCTCATGATCCGCATCGAAAACCTGTCGCACAAAATTGGCGAGAACCAAATCCTCGATGATATTTCTCTGGAGCTTCCCAAGGGCGGGATCACCGCATTGGTCGGGCCGAACGGGGCAGGGAAGTCGTCGCTTCTGGCGCGGGTGGCGCGGTTGGAGCCGATCCAGTCGGGCCGTATCTTTGTGGACGAGTTGGAAATCGGGCACTGTGCAAATGATGTGTTGGCCCGCCGTCTTTCGATCCTGCCGCAATCCGGGTCCATTGCGCCGCGGCTCACTGTGAAAGAGCTGATCGGCTTCGGGCGCTATCCTTATCACAAAGGTCGTCCCACTGAAGCAGATCGTGCGATGGTCGAGGCCGCAATTGCGGCGTTTGACCTTGGCCCGCTTGCCGCGCGGCCACTCGACACGCTATCGGGAGGACAGAAGCAACGCGCACTTGTGGCGATGACCTATGCCCAAGATACCGACTACATTCTACTTGATGAGCCGCTCAACAACCTCGATATCGCTGCGTCCCGCCAGTTGATGCTCTTGCTGCGCGATCTTGCGGGCAATCACGGAAAAACCATCGTTATTGTGCTTCACGATCTCAACGTTGCCTGTTCCTATGCCGACCATCTCGTCGCGATGGACGGTGGACGGGTTGCGACTACGGGCACTCCACGCGACATCGTTAACCTTGATTTGGTGCAGTCGGTTTTCCTCACCGATGCTGCCGTCCATCATATTGATGGCCGCCCTGTCGTCGTGGTGTGAGGGGCAGGCTTACGCCTTTTCGAGGAAGCGGTAAGCGTCCAGAATAGTGGTGGTGAGCCCGTCAAAAAATCCCGGCGCGCTTATGTCGATAAGACGTGCGGTCTCCTGTGCCTCTTCAGAGGCAAGGGCATCGGCGGTTTTTACGGAGAACAGAGTGGGCGGGCTGGCGAGCAATTCGCGATAACTTGCGCCTTTCCCATGCTTTAGAACGTTGATGGCGAGATAGTATTGGTGGAACCGGTCTGCGAGGTCCGTTTTGTCCGCGGCCAAAAGCTGGGCTTTCAATTTGCGCGAGAACGGCCCGCGTTTGAAATGGTGCTGCATACGGGCTTCGAACAGGGTGAAGATATCCACCGCAGCGGCTTCAAGCGCACTGATCGCATCGGACAATTCGGCCATTTGGGTTTGGGTGCCTTTTTGACTGCTCGTTTGCGCCAAAAGCTGCGCCACACGATCTTCGATTGGCTTTGCTTTGGCCTGCGTGGCCGCAACCAATTCAACGACGCTCTGTGATGCTTCCATCGTGTTTCTCCTAAATATCCCATATTCCATACGCTATGTGGCGCGGAATGATAGGGCTATGATCTGTATTCTGAGGATGTGGGGGCCGCGAGCGAAGGAAAAACGACCCCATCAGAGATGGGGCCGGTTTGTTTTTCACAAGCTGTCAGGTTTAGCTATAGAGCGCCTTGGCTTGGGTAAAGGACAGTAGCCGTTTGCTCTTGCTATCCCACAGGTGCAGTCGTGCGCTGTGCAGGCTTTCACGGATGGTCATGCGATTGATCTGCGCCAAATCCGCGTGATCGCGTAGCACTTCTGGCAATCTGTAGAACGGGATGCGGGCATAGAGGTGATGCACGTGGTGGATGCCGATATTGGCGCTCAGCCATTGCAGCACGGGGGGCAGGACGTAGTAGGAACTGCCCTCAAGGGCGGCTTCGTGCATCTGCCAGTCTTCCTCAACGGACCAATGCGTAGTCTCGAATTGGTGTTGCACATAGAACAACCAAACGCCTGCGGTTGCCGCCAAAAGGGTGGAGGGAAGGAAGATCAAAAAGACCGCAGAGGCGCCGCCGAAATGCCAGATCAACACGAGGCTGATCAGGATCGCCGCATTGGTGCTCATGGCGCTGACCCAGTATTTCGCACGCGCCATCAGGCCCAAGGGCAGGCGGTTTTGCAGCAAAAACAGATAGCCAGGTCCAAGACCGAACAAGACGACGGGATGGCGGTACAGGCGGTACATCAACCGTTTGCGCGGTGACAGGTCGCGATATTCGGCAACAGTGAGCGTATGCACATCACCAATGCCACGCCGTGCCAGATTGCCCGCAGAACTGTGGTGCATGGAGTGTGAGCTGCGCCAGACGTCGTAGGGCGTCAGGGTCAGCACGCCAAGGACACGCCCGAGCCAATCGCTCGCCGTGCGGCTTTTGAGGAACGATCCGTGTCCGCAATCGTGTTGGATGGCGAACAGACGCAACAGGAAAGCGGCATTGATAACGGAAATTCCGAAGGTGAGCCAATAGCTTATGGCGAGGGCTTTCCACGCCAAAATCCACAAAAGGACAAACGGTCCGAGAGTGACGGCAAGTTCAAAAACGCTACGAAGCGTGTTTGGATCTCGATAACCGGCAAGGACGCGTACCCATTCTTTAGCAGCAGGAAGGACGGAAAGCTTTTCGGAGGGCTGGGAATTTTCGGACATGCGTCTACTTTTTATGAGTGTATCAGGACACCATACCCCATACCTCGGCCATATCATATGGCGCATTTCGCCTGTTTGAGAAAAACTACGTCATTGGCGGGTTATGTCGCAGGGGCAGCATGGGCTGCCTGATGTGGTGTGGCGCTTTAACCGTGGCGGGGCGGGCCTTTGCGACGAATGAGCCATGCCGCGCCGAGCAGGTCAGGAATGCCAACAAGACCGCGACGCAGGTTGTTGTATTTCGACTGCCCACCGTGGCGCTCTTTGTGTGTGACGGCCACGGTTTGCACATCCCATCCTTCGCGTAACATCATTGCGGGCATAAAGCGGTGGATGTGGTCGAACCACGGCAGGTCGTCATAGGCCGTGCGGCGAAATGCCTTGAGGCCACAGCCGCTGTCTCGCACGTTGTCATGCAGCAGGGCACCGCGCAGCCAATTGGCAAAGCGAGAGGCATAGCGCTTGGCGCGGGTATCCTGACGTTTCATCCGCTCTCCTTGAACGAGGCCAAGGGCGGCGGTGGTCGGGGCGTTGCTCTCAAATGGCGCAATGAGCGGGGGAATTTGATCAGGCGGGTTTTGTCCGTCGCCATCCAAGGTGACGATCAACGCCCCTCGCGCTGCGCGGACGCCACGGCGGATGGAGGCGGATTGTCCGACAGAGGTGTCATTGCGCAGGCTGTGCAGCCACGGCAAACGGGTGCATAACTCATCGAGTTTGGCATGCATTCCATCGGTGGAGCCGTCGTCGACCACGATCACTTCAAATGCCCTTTTCCCAAGGGCGTCTTTGATGCCGTAGACCAAGGGGCCAATGGCCACGATTTCGTCTTTGGCGGGGATCACAACGCTTATATCGGGAGGATTTTGCATCAGTTCTGGTCCTTTTGGGAAAGGGTCGCCACGGGCCAAAAGCCGTAGGGACGATCACGAAAGATCACGGTGTCAGCGGGTGTTTGGCGCAGCGGGGTTTGGTCCAGCCGTCCAACGATGACACCGTTTGGATGTGCTGTTTGCCACGCGAATAGGGCGTCGGCGGTTTTCGGTGTGGCTATGGGGCGGGTGGCGCGTGCGGCAAAGTTGAACTCGGCGTGATAGGTGGGGGTGAACACGGCGATGCCTTCCCCCTCGAAGGGCGCGATGTATTGCCCGATGGTGCGGGCGTCGTAGGCGTCATAGAGGTCGGTGAACCGCACCGTCAGGCCCATGCAAAGCAACAGGCCAAGCGACAGGATCGCCCCTGCGCGCAGCATGGAGTAATTCAAGGCCAAACCGCAGAAGGCCAAGAGCGTGAACCCGACCGCCAGAAGAGTGATCCGCGGTGTCAGCAGGGCGGTGGCCTGTGTGGCGTCCAATACGCCCAAACCCGCAAGGCAGACCGTAACGGCAAGAGCCCCGACGATGCTGATAGGAATCCAAAGGCGGGTCTCACCAAACGAAGGACGCAGGCGTGCCACGATCAATGCTACGGCGGGCAATTCCGGTATGAGGTAATGCAGTTGTTTGCCGCTGATAAAGCTGAACAGGACAAACGCGGAGAGGCTCCAGACAAGAGCAAGGCGCAAGCCCGTCTCGTTCCATTTTGCCTGCGCGGCTGCCCTCCATAGGTGCGGAACAAATATCCACGGGAACAGCATCACGGGCAATAAGGCCGCATACCAATAGGCAGGACGTGCATGGGCAAAGGACTGCGTGATCCGTCCCGCGCTTTGTTTCCATAGCACGGCATCGCGGTATTCAGTGCCGCCTGCGAGGATGGCGGGGACCAACCATAGAGCCACAACCGCAAGGCCGGTTCCAATGGCCAAAACCAGTCCTGCACCCAGACGAGGCAGACGCACAGGGGCTAAAGAGCGGGCCCAAAAGGGTGCGAGGAGGACGGCAGGCAACAGGTGGACGAAGATCACGGGGCCTTTGGCGACGGCACCAAGGGCAAGGGCCGCACCCAAGCCCGCCCAATAACGCCATAGTCCCGTTTTGATAGCCGCGACGAGGGAGATCATCCCAAGGAGCGTCGCTGTCGCCAGAGCCGTGTCGAACATGGTCGCGCCACCGTAAATGGCAAAGGAAAACGTACCGGCCAAGGCCCAGACCGCGCGGCCCGCGATACCTGTGTCCTCTGGCCAAAGCTGTCTGGCTAAACGCCCCGTGAGCCAAAGCGCGGCGACTGTAAACGCAGGCGCGGCAAGGCGGGCGAAATATTCGGATACGCCGAACACGGCCCAAAGCAGGTTGATCAACCAGAACAGCAGCGGCGGTTTGTGAGTGTAGAGATCAAAGTTCTTGGTCGGGACAAGGTAATCGCCTGTTACAGCCATATCCCATGCCACGCTGACATAGCGTGTCTCGTCAATTGGCAAAAGCGGGCGCAGCGTGATCCCGATCAAGGTCACGACCACGAAGAGGGCGAGCGCGGTAAAGGTGCGAGGGTGTCCCATTACTGTGCATTCCGTTTGGCGGTCTTGGCCAGTAGCATCAGGTTGCGCACATAGATGAAAAGGCCCATGCCCTGACCCAGAATGAACACAGGGTCTTTGCGCCAAAGGGCGTAGGCCAGAAGCGTTGAGCCTCCCGCTAGGCTGAACCACCAAAACGCATGGGGTACCACGCTCTCGCGTTTGCGCTCGCTCGCGATCCATTGCACCAGAAAGCGCGACGTAAAGAGCAGTTGCCCCAAAAATCCGATGGTGATCCAAAAGCTGTCTGGCATAAGCGCTCCATTCCAATAACGACATGTTTTGAGGTGCTATGGAGATCGCGCCTTACGAGAACCTGACGGCTGCCTTATAAGGGGGAGGACATGAACAGCGGCGAGGCGGCTGAGCGATGCGATTATTGGTGATAGAGGACGAGGTGGGCTTGGGAGAGACAATCTGTGCCTACTTGCGCAATTCGAGCCATGCGGCCGATCACGTTACCGATCTGGCCTCGGCGCGGGCCAGTATGGCGGGCACGCAGTACGACTTGCTATTGCTCGATCTCGGGTTGCCTGACGGGGATGGCATTGCATTCCTGCGCGAACTGAGGCGCGGAGGTTTTACGCCGCCCGTGTTGATTGCAACCGCCCGTGATCGTATATCGGAGCGAATTGAGGGCCTCAAAGCGGGTGCGGACGATTATCTCGTTAAGCCATTTGATCTCTACGAAATGGTGGCGCGCATCGAGGCCAATCTTAACCGCCTCACGATTGCCGCCACGCCCGTGCGGGCTTTTGGCGCTGTGGTCGTTGATCCTGCCACGAAATCTGTCACCGTTGATGGGCGTGCGGTTGATCTGACGCGCCGCGAATGGGGCTTGATCGACCGTCTGTCGTCGCGCCCCGAAATGACCTTTTCCAAATCCGATCTGGAGGACACGCTTTACGGCTACGGCTACGAGGTCGAAAGCAACGCCATTGAAGCCCACGTCAGCCGTGTGCGGGCGAAACTCGGCAAGTCGGCGGTCGTGACTGTGCGCGGCATTGGCTACAAAATGGGGCGCGCATGAGAGCTTCACAAAGCCTGTCGCGCCGTGTGGCGCTCTTCACAAGCCTCGGATTTGCCGTGGTTGTGGTGCTGTCTGTTTTGGTGATGGCCGCCGTGTTGCGCGTCGAGTCGGATGAGCAACGTGATGATGCCCTGCGTGAGATGTCCCCCTTTGTCATGGCCTTGTTAACACGGGCGGCGTCTCTCGACGGGCAGACGGAAATGGATGCGGTGTCTCCTGCGTTGAGCGATCTTGACGGGCATGAGACGATATTGGTCTTTGCCCTTGTGGACCAAAACGGCGTGGTGCGGGCCTCATCACAGGATCATGTTGCGTTTCCCTACCCGAAATCGGTTGGCACCAATCGCTTTTATGAGGATGAGACCTACCGTTATTTCATCAGTCCTCCCAATGAGAATGGTGCGGTTGTTATCCTTGGTGACGCTTTGGGTGAGCGGGCGGAATCCGTGTTTGAAAGCCTGCTCGGCTTTGTAGGGCCAATGGTGCCGCTTGTGGCGATTTCCTTCCTTTTGGTGCGATGGGTGACGCGCTCGGCCCTGCGCCCGCTAAATCATTTGCGCGATGAAATTGCGGCACGGGATCGCGGATTGTTGTCGCCCGTGGATAGCGCAGGGCTTCCAAGTGAATTGCACACGGTTGTGGCTACTTTGAACGGGTTCATGTCGCGCTTGTCCAAAGCTCTGGATGCAGAGCGGCACTTTGCCACCAACGCGGCTCATGAGTTGCGCACGCCACTGGCTGTGGCTTTGGCAAAGGTCCAGCATCTCAAGTCGCGCCAAGCGGGCAGAGATGTGACGGAGATCGAAGCGGTGGAGCAGGCCCTCAAACGCATGAGCCGTCTGGTCGAGAGATTGCTGCAACTGGGCCGCGCCGAGGCGGGGGCCGGGACACTGGATAAGGCAATTGATCTGCGCGAGGTTTTGGAATTGGTGGTGGATGAGCGGGCGGGGGCCAATCCCGAGATTGCCGCGCGGTTGGATGTCCACCTGTCCGATGCGCCCGTGATGTCAAAGGTCAGTGCCGATGATTTTGCCATTGTGGCCTCGAACCTGATCGACAACGCGCTGCGCTACGCGGCGCCGAATAGCCCCGTATCGGTCGTGCTTGAAGCAGGCGCATTGACGGTGTCGAACGCGGGAGAGGTGATTGCCGCTGACGAGCTTTCTACCTTGACCACGCGGTTCAAACGCCATGACGCACGGGGCGGTGGTTTGGGCCTTGGTCTGTATATCTCCGATACGCTTGCCCGCAATCTCGGGGGCGATTTGACGCTTCAGTCTCCCGCAATCGGGGCCCGCGATGGGGTGAGCGCGGTGTTTACCTTTCCCCGCGACGAGCCGCGAGAAAATGTGAACGACTAAAGCCCCGCTGCGGCGTCGCGAAGCGCTACAAAGATGATATGCGCCGAGGCGGCTCCTGGGTCGATATGGCCGACGGAGCGTTCCCCGAGTTTCTTCGAACGCCCGCGTTTGCTTGTCATTTGCGCAGTTGCGTCACGCCCGATCTCGGCTCCTTCGGCTGCGGCTGCAAGACAGGCATGGATGTCGCCACCCTTGGCGAGTGCTTCTTTGGCGGCGGTCAGAGCGGGAACATAGGCATCAACCATCGTTTTGTCGCCGACAGCCGCGCCTCCGCGCGTCATGATGCCCTCTCGCAAACCGTCGAGCCACGCGACCATCGCGCCCGCATCGAGATTGAGACGGTCGCGCACCGCGGCTCCCGCTGCCTGAAACGCCGAGGCGTAGAGCGGTCCCGATGAGGCACCCACCGCGTCGAGAAAGGCCTTGCCCATGCGGTCGGACATCTCGGTGATCGTCTCGTCAGCTCCGTCCGCCAATTCCGTGCGTACCGCTGCAAATCCAATGTCCATTGTGATGCCGTGATCGCCGTCGCCAATGACGCCGTCTAACTCCGATAGCCAGTCGCGGTTGGCAAGGATTGCATCGGCGGTGGCAAGGATCATCGCGCGGAAGTCTGCGGGTGAGATGGCTCCCTCAGTGATGAGCGCATTGCGATCTTGGGCCGTTTTTGCGGCCTGATCTTTGTGGTTGCGCGTTGTGTGTTGGCCCTTGGGGGGCAATGCGCCCGCAACGGTCAGCGCGGGGGTGCGGCACGGCGCATCCAATAGCGCCTTGAGGTCATCGTCGAGCTTCATCAGTGTCACGGAAGCGCCCGCCATTTCCAATGACGTGCAATATTCCCCCACCCATGAATGGTGGATTTTGACGCCGCGCTCGGCCAGAATGTGTGCGACACGGCGGTGCAGAATATAAAGCTCCAATTGGCCCGTAGCGCCAAGCCCGTTGACCAACACAGCCACCTCGTCGCCCGCGCCAAGCTCAATATCGCCAAGGATCATCCCCATCAGCTCGTCGGTCACGGCATCTGCGGTCTCAAGTGTCCCGCGCCGCATGCCCGGCTCGCCGTGTATTCCCATGCCGATTTCCATCTCGTCAGCACCGATCTCGAAATTTAATTTGCCTGTTTGCGGCATGGAGCAGGCGGTGAGCGCCACACCCATCGAGCGGCAATTGTCATTGGCATGACGGGCCGCGGCGACACAGGCGTCGAGGTCGCGCCCCTGTTCGGCTGCGGCTCCGGCGATTTTGAAGACAAAGAAATCCCCCGCGATGCCGCGCCGTTCCTCTTCGCGTCCCTTGGGGGCGGAGGCCACATCATCGGTCACTTGGAACGAGCGGGCAGGGATGCCCAAATCTTCGCAGGCCTGTGCGGCCATGTCGAAATTCATCACGTCGCCTGTGTAATTGCCGTAGAGAAACAGCACGCCTGCGCCGCCATCTACTGCGCGTGCCGCGTCGAGGATTTGCTCGGGGGCGGGGGAGGCAAACACATTTCCCACAGCCGCAGCATCGGCCAATCCGCGTCCGACATAGCCTGCAAAGGCAGGTTCGTGACCTGATCCGCCGCCGATAATCACGCCGACTTTGCCGTCACGCGGCCCGTCTTTGGCGACCACCGCGCGGCCCGTGTCGCCCTTGATCATGAGCATGTCGGGGTGGGCGGCGATCATGCCCTCCAGAGCTTGCGAAATTAAATCTTCGGGGGCGTTGATCAGCTTTTTGGTACGGATGTCGTCAGTCATTTCAGCGTCCCTTCACAAAGGTCTTGGCGGCGGCCACAGTGGTTTCAATCCATGGCTGTTCTTTGGCGATAGCGGCGTTTAATCCGCCGTCGTCCAACATCAGCCAATGTTCCAAAATCACGCTCATGTCGGCGGGGCAGTGGGCGAGTTGGTCGAGCGTCCATGCAATCGGCGCACGCCCCTGTCCAAGTGGCACGCCGTGGATGCGAAAGCCAACGCCGTAAGGGTCTGGGGTGATCTCGTAATCCTTCAGGTGAAGGTTGATCGTGTAGGGCGCAAGCATCGCGATGGTGTCCTCGGGCCATTCGCCCGCACAGATCGAATTGGCCACATCAAGGCAGACGCCGAGATGGTCGTCGTTCACGGCATCGAGCAGTTCGACCATACGCGGAGAGGGGTAATTGAAGTGGTTCTCGATGGCGATTTTCATGCCCTTGGCGCGGGCTTTGTCGACACGGGGGCGCAGTTGTTCGGCGAGCGTGCCTACGGGGACGTGGCTGTCGGCTTCGTCCAAGGCGACGCGCATGATTTTCGCGCCAAGCCGTTGGCCAATGTCGAGATAGCGATCCACCTCATCCGCGTCAAAACACTGGGTGCCAAGCTCTAGCGTCAGACCCTTGTCTTGGGCCTCCTCATACAGGCGATGGTGATCGGCCTCGGAGTAGAGATCAAGCGGCATGTTGTCGGCGTATTGCACCACATCGAGGCCAAGCGCCTGTGCGCGATCCAACAGGTCAAAGGCTGTGAGGGGTGTGGTGGGCACCTGATCTTTGATTCCGATGGACCACCGATAGGCGTAGCTGCCCAGTCCGAGTTTCATACCGTCTCTCCCCCAATATGCGCGCGCCGACGCGTTCCCTTGCTTTGATCCTAGCCAAGGAGGGGCCAGACTGAAACGGAAAGATGCGAGATGGCAGTGAAGAATTGCTTCACATAGGGTTTAGCTGAATTTGGGCCGTGTCGCTGGCAAACGGTGAAGACCGCGTTGGAAAAAGAAAATCCCCGCCAAGCGGCAGGGCTTTCTGTGTTTTAGATCAATGTGTTGACTAGGCAATCAACAGTTTTGCCTCATAACCTTTGAGGCATCGCCGTGCGGTTGGGTGATCGGCATAAGGCATAGCGCGTAGTTCAGGGAAGACGTGAAACAGCTCCTCGCGGGCGGCCGCTTCCACAGAGCCCAGCGTGTGCGCGGACGGGTAGAGGCTTTCGGAGGGCGCGCCCTCGGCAAAGACCACTTCGTGTCCGTCGAACATCATATGGAAATACTCCACCATGCCGCCTTCGATGCGGCGGATCGTGTCGCCATTTTCCAAATGGATCGCTGCGGTAAATACCTGTTCGGCGTCAAACAACATCTGGGCCCGCCAGTCCTGCATCAACATGCGGTGTTGTTGCGACACGATGAGTTTCTCCGTGTTCCCCAATGCGCCAGCGGCGAACTCAATCGGGGCAAATGTTCCGACAGCAGGCACTTCGCGGGAGCCGATCCACCGCAAAGGTTGTGGGCCGTGATCCATCGTCAGGATCAGATCGCCCGCTTTCAGGCTCTCGATAGGACGGGGGCCGTAAGGGGTTTCAATGCGTGTGCCGCGTCCGAAACAAATGATGGTTTCGATATTGGAGAAGTTGATGACCGTGCCATCCGACAGCGTAATCGTGCCGTTTTCCTGATCGGGGGTGGAATAGACAGCAGACCCTGGGGTGTAGAGGCCTGGCCCCAGCAGCGAGAGGTCAAGGACATCGCCCATGCCGCTGTCGTTGGTTTCCTCACCATCGATGGTAATGGGGGAGCCGCCAACCTGCGAGGGGTCGATAAAGACGGTGTCCGAGCCGTCGCCGCCCACAACCGTGTCGCCGCTCCCTGCGGTGATGATGTCATCGCCCAGACCACCGTAGAGGTTGTCGGCACCTGCGCCGCCATCAATGGTGTCGTTACCCGCGCCACCGTAAATCGTATCGTCGCCCGAGCCACCGTCGATGTTGTCTTCGCCCGTGCCGCCACCGATGGTGTCATTGCCGTCGCCACCCAAGATGGTGTCGTCGCCTGCGTCGCCGTACAGCTCGTCATCGCCGCCCGCGCCGTCGAGGTAATCGTTCCCGTCGCCACCGTAAAAGATGTTGGTATAGCCTGCGATCGGGTCAGTACTCATACCGTCAAAGCCGATCAACGTGTCGTCAAAGTCCGAGCCGATGATGCCGTCTAGGCCGCTACCTGTGTCGCCCTCAGCGTAACCACCCGAATAGGTGCCCAAGGCAAGATCGACGTTAACGCCCGCATCCGAGCCGGAATAATCGATGGTATCTTGGCCTGCGCCGCCATTGTTCTGGTCCGCGCCAACCCCACCGATGATGGTATCATCGCCGTTTCCGGCGTTGATGATGTCGTCGCCAAGGCCCGCGTCAATAATGTCGTCACCGTCGCCCGCATCGACCACATCGTCGTAATCGGGGTAGACAGCGTCAAACGCCACATCGGAGAGCCAGACCCCTTGTGTGCCTGTGCCTGTGTTGTTGTAGTCAATGACGATGGAGGCCACGGGTCCCGTGATGTTGATCAACAACGAGCCTGAGGCGTCATAAGGGTTCGAGGCGGCTGTGCCGGTCACTGTGTTGCCGGACACCGAATAGGCAGACCCCGCGTCGAAATCTACAGGGACTTCGTTGCCGAGTGCGTCATAGGCGCGAATAGTCAAAACGTCGGTAAAGGCACCGTTCACCTTGTCGAGGTCGTTGACGCGGAACGAGACATTGCGGACTTCGTCGCTCAAACCGCTAGACGGGTCTGTTGCGGAGAACGCCATGTTCATGGTTAGAGTGTCAGTGCCTGCGCCGCCTGTGCGGTTCCCGAACAAGAAGAAGCTGCTATCAGGGTCGAAGACTTCGCCTGACTCTGTGTAGACGTTGTTATCGTAGCCTCCATTCGTGGGGTCATAGGCTATCTGTCCAGGGCCTTCGTCGACTACCCCAAAGGATAGGGTCATGCCCTCAGATGTGAGCGACCCTGTGCCGCCCATGTAATTCACTTGATTGCCCAGATCGTTCCAACGGAATACGCCGCCGTTGAGGATGCCATCGTCGACTTGTTCGCCTTCGGGATCGCCCTCATAGGAGGTGTCGATGGTATCGTCGCCGCTCGTGCCGTCAATCACGCCATCTTCGTAGAAGGAGTAGATAAACCCAGGGTCATCGGTGCCGCCATCGGGAATGGAGTTGTAGGAGGTAACTGTATAGTCCGTGCCCGCGATCAGCGGGGCCTCGGACAGCATGATCCATGTCGATGAGCCGCCTGTGACGACCTCTGCGGCCACCACGTTGAACTCTTGCCCTGTGGAGGGATCGGTCAGGGTCCAACTGATCTCCGCGTCGATATCAACGCCCGAATAGGAGACCCCGCCGAGCGTAATGTCAGTCGTCGCGTTTTCACCACGGTTGTCATCGTCCAAAGCAGCGCCATCGTTGCCCGACTGGTTGTCCGTGATGACGGCCTCACCAGCATAGCTGCTCGGTCCAGTATACGTGAATACGCCCGACGAGGGGAAGTTCCCATTGGGATTATAATCGTAATACTTGATCGTGTACGTTGGCATTCGGAACCTGCAAAATTAGTTAATCGTCCACACTCTGATGGTGAGGATTTGCTCACGGCGAGTTCTATGCCGAAATGTGTTGGGAATGCGGCACTTATTCGTTCATTCGACGAAATGGCGGGAGTTTTGGAAATTTGTTTCCATTGAGGCACAGTTTTCATACCTGCGGCACTTGGGATGTCTGTCCACAACCGGAAAATTTGAGTTGTATTTTAGGGAATTAGGCCACCTCATATACGCTTTGTTTGTGAAATCTCTTTAGGGTCAACGACAGATTACAGAGTGAATTCTAGTCCAATGGCCACATATACCCTCCACGGTTACGCGACATCTCAGGTGTCAACGACGTCTGGAAATCTGTCGGCCGGTTTTGGAGATATTTGGCGGCTTGATCCGCTCTGGGACAACTCCGAAGACCATCTCACATATACAATCACTGATGATGATTCCGCGTTTAACGGCGATAGTAATACGGACGAAAGCGGCAATGATGCCTCACAAAGTGTCGTCGTCACGAATGCTGATGGCAACACAGTCGCCACGGGGCAGATATACCTTGAAAGCCATTTTACGCTAAGCGATGGCGATGGCCACCTTGTTGAGGTTTATACCGTTGAGATCAACGGGTGGGAAATCGGCATCGTGACCGTTCCCGAAATGGTGCCGGGTGTCGCTTATGAGATTACAGGAATCGAAAACGTCATTGACACAAATGCGCCCGATTACGCATCGCTAGCGTGGCCGACTTACGATCCCGACCTCGCACAGACCTATAACGGGGGCGCGTTCGATGACGAAATCGTCGCGGGCGATGGCGACGATACGGTTTCCGGCGGTGCGGGTGACGATACGATCTACGGTGGCGACGGCGAAGATACCTTGTCGGGTGGCGCGGGCACCGACAGCCTCTCGGGCGGCAGTGGCAATGACACCTTTATGGTCGTTGAAACAGATGAGGTCACCAATCTCTATGGGGATGGTTGGTGGGATATCGCCAATTTCAAGGAGGATGAAACCTCGTCGGGTGTGGATATCACCTATACTGGTGCGACATCGTTCACCTATGAGTATAATGCTACAGCGGCGAATGGCACAGCTGAGAGTATCGAGCAGATCGATGGGACCTATGGCGCTGATATAATCGATGCCACCGCGAATACGCATGACTCTATCTACAGCACTCTGGATGGAGACGATGTGGTGTTGGGCGGGAGCGGTGACGAGGATATCTATACAGGCGATGGTGACGACGCCATCACGGGAGGAGCTGGGGACGACACGATTGAAACCGGCGATGGGCAAGACTCATTGGTGCTCGGTGACGGCTTCGGCCACGATACCATCACCGATTTCGATCTCTCCGATAGCGACGGTGACGGGTTCACCGACGATCAATTTGATGTCTCCTCTCTCACGGATGCAGATGGAAATCCCGTTGATACGAGGGATGTAAGTGTCAGCGAGGATGGCGAAGGCAATGCGGTGCTTACCTTTCCAAATGGTGAGAGTATCACCCTTGAGGGCGTGACGCCGTCACAGGTGGATAGTGCCTCGGAACTACACGCGATGGGCATCCCCTGTTTCGTGTCTGGCACACGGATCATGACACTTTCGGGCGAGCGCTTGATCGAGGACTTGCAGTGTGGCGATGTGGTGAGCACCCTCACAGCGGGACCACAGCCGATCCTCTGGGCGGGGCGCACCACGGTGACCCGTGCGCGACTTGCGTTGCAGCCCGAGTTATCGCCCATCCGTATCCGTGCAGGGACCATCGGGAACACGGGCGACCTTTGGGTTTCGCCACAACATGGGCTCGCGTTACCGGACCATTCGCATCACGCGGAGGCCCGCGTTTTGGTTCGCGCTAGGCATCTGTTGGAATACGGAGATGGGCGCGTGCGTCGTGCGCAGGGGTGTCGCGATGTGACCTATCATCACTTGCTCCTGCCTCAACACGCGCTGATCCTGGCAAATGGATGTGCGTCGGAAAGCCTGTTTCCGGGACGGTATGCCCTGTCCGGTTTTGATCGTGCGGCAAAGGCCGAATTGTTCGACCTTTTCCCTGCGCTCGAAACGATTTTGATGACGGGTGCTCCAACGACCTCAGCCGTGCGCATGTATGGCGAGACCGTTCTGCGCTTTGCTAAGGGGCGTGATTTGAGGGCAGGGCATGTGCGCTTGCCGGCGCGAGGCGGGTCGCTAGGGTAAAATTGCGAGCCAGACCCATGATGTGACCACAGTGAGGGCGGTAGCGAGCAGGACCGACGTGGCGGCCACACGTTTCGCTGATCCATACATGTTGGCGAACAGGTAGGCGTTGACCCCGGGGGCCATTGCGGCGGTGATTGTTGCTGACCGCAACGCGCCGGTTTCCAAGTGGAAAACGAAATGTGCCAACACATACGTGACGAAGGGATGCACCATCAGTGAGGCGGTTATAGCCCACAGGATCATTCGCATGTCCCCCTCAGGCTTGTAACGCACCAGAACACCGCCCAAGCCGAACAGGGCAGCGGGAATGGCGGCCCCTTTCATCATGTTGACCGCATCCCACGCGAATTGCGGCAATTCGATTTGGCCAATGTTGACGATCCACCCCGCAGCGATCCCCAAGACAAGCGGATTGCGCAGCACGGAGCGGGCAATCTGGCGCATCAGTTTGGCGGGCGACAGGCCGAGCCCTTGGGCTTTGGCGTATTCCATGAGGGCAATCCCCACCGAATAGATGATTGGCGCGTGGATGGAGAGAATCGCAAAGTTCCCGCCCAAGGCTTCTGTCCCGTAGGCGCGCTCGGTAATCGGGATGCCCAGTAGCAAAGAGTTTGAAAACAGGCCGACAAATCCGATGGCTATGCAATCGGTCAAGCTCCGCTTGAACAGATACCGCGCGCCGAAAAAGGCAAAGGCCCCACCCGAAAAGGCTCCCACGTAGAAGGACAACAACAGCGGCGCGTGAAAGTTCTGGCCAAGATCGATCTGCGAGATGCCCGAGAACAGCAAGAGCGGCACGGCAAAGTTCTGAGCAAAGGTCATCACCCCGTCGATGGTGGTCTCAGAGACCCATTTGCGCCATGCGGCGAGGTAGCCATATCCGACAATGAGAAAGACGGGCAGAACAACGTCGAAGAGAGCTTGCATATCAGTCTCCGAACACGATGGTCATGCCATCATAGGCAGGGCGCACGTGATCGGGAGTTTGTGCCGCCACGGTCTCGTAATCAATGTCGATATGCATATTAGTCAGCACCGCCGATGTGGGGGCGAGGCGGTCAATCCATTCCAATGTGCGTTCGAGATGGGCGTGCGAGGGGTGTGGCTTGTATCGCAATGCGTCGATGACGAAGTGGTTCAATCCTTCGAGTAGGGGAAAGCTGTCTTCGTAAATCTCAGATACATCAGGTATATAAGCCAGATCGCCAATGCGAAACCCGAGGGCGCCAATGCGTCCATGTTGCACGGGGATCGGCGTCAACGTAATCGCGCCCCCGGGGCCATCGACAGTGATCGGTCCGTTGATGGTGTGCAGGTCCAGAATTGGCGGGTAATCCGAACCGTGCGGTTGGACAAAGGCATAGGCAAAGCGCGAGATCAGATCGTTTTCGGTTTCACTATCGGCCCAGACCTTGATCCGTTCTTTCATCAGAAACACGACTTGGCGCAGGTCATCCAATCCGTGGACATGGTCGGCGTGCGGATGGGTGTAAATCACCCCATCAAGACGTGTCACCTGCGCCCGAACAAGTTGCTCGCGCATGTCGGGAGAGGTGTCGATCAGCACGGTTGTGGTGCCATTTGGGCCCTCGCGCTCAACCAGAGCGGAGCAGCGTTGCCGACGGTTCTTCGGGTTGTTCGGGTCGCACTCGCCCCATAGCCCGCCAATGCGCGGCACGCCACCCGACGAGCCGCAGCCCAATATGGTAAATCGCAGGCTCATAGGCGGGCCTTTGTGAACAGGCGGTCAAAGTTTGCTTCAGTCTGTGCGGCCAGTTCGGCCACATCCATGTCGAATGTTTCCGCGGCTTTGGCGGCGGTGAGTGCGACATAGGATGGCTCGTTGCGACGTCCGCGATGGGGCGGAGGGGCTAGATAGGGGCTGTCGGTTTCCACCAAAATGCGATCGCGCGGCACGGAGCGGAAAATCTCCCGCAACTCTTCGGATTTGGGGAAGGCGGTGATACCCGACATCGACAGGTAGAACCCCAAATCAAGAGCGGCCAGACCAAGCTCGCGCGACGATGAAAAACAATGCATGACGCAGGAATACGCGCCCGATTTATGCTCCTCGGTCAAAATCCGCGCCATGTCGTCATCGGCGGCGCGGGCGTGAATGATGAGCGGCAGACCTGTTTGACGTGCGGCCTCAATATGAAGCCTTAGGCTGTCTTGCTGCTTTTGCGCGCTCTCGGCGGTGTAGTGGTAATCCAGACCCGTCTCGCCAATGCCGACAAATTTGGGATGCTCGGCCAAGGCGACAAGCTCGTCCACAGTTGCCATAGGTTCCTCGGCCACTGACATCGGATGGGTGCCTGCGGCCCAGAATACGGGTGCGTAGCTCTCGGAAATTTTGCGCACTTGGTCCACGTTCTTGAGCTTGGTGCAGATCGTCACCATCCGTTTGACGCCCGCGTTCAAGGCGCGTTGCACAACCGCATCACGCTCGGTGTCGAAATCAGGAAAGTCGAGGTGGCAATGGCTGTCGGTGAGGGTCGGAAGCGTGGTCATGGAGCGCCTGTCGGTCTTGGGCCTCTCCGAATGCGCCCTTAGCGGGCGGCGACACGTGAGGCCGTGTCGTTGATCTCGAATATCATATCAAGGATCAGCGCGGCGGGGTCAAGGTTGACCGCCCTTGCATGGGCTGCACGCGCCGATAAGGTCTGTTGCAAAGTTGCCCATGCTTTGGCCGCTTGCCCCTCAGGGGCCAGTCGCGCCATCAATTTCGCCTCACCGTCTGCTGCTTCGACAAGCGGAGGGCGGCCTGCGCCCGTGCGGGCCAAGCGGATGAGAAAGCGGTCGATCAACCCGACGACCAACTCATAGCGCGTGACATTGGCGGCCCCGACGCAGCTTTCAGCCAGTTTGAGCGCACGCGGGCGGTCAAACTGTGGCATCTTTGAAAACAAGGCCACGATTTCGGTGTAGGCCTCAATCCCGTCTTGGTTTGTCAAACGCAACGCCTCTCCCACAGAACCACCTGCCAACTCGGCAAGCGCATCACTGCGATCTGCGGCATCAAACCCCGCCGCGTCAAGGGCTTGCGCGAGATTTTCAGGATCAAGCGGGCCAAGGCGAAGGGCGCGACAACGGCTTCGGATGGTGGGTAGAAGGCGCGATGGCTGATGTGATACGAGCAACAAAAAGGCGTTCTTTGGCGGCTCTTCAAGTGTCTTGAGCAGCGCGTTGGCTGCGGAGACGTTCATTTCGTCGGCTGCGTCCACGATCACCACACGGCGTCCGCCATCGGTGGCTGACATGTGGAAGAACGCATTGAGCTTGCGCACGTCTTCGACGGAAATTTGCGCGGCGTGTTTGCCCTTTTTGACGTCCCATGCGCGACGGATCAGACACAGACGTGGTTCAGCCAACTGCGCAGTGCGGCGATATACGGGCGTGTCGTGGTTGATTTCCAATGTGTCGGCATCGGGCAGGGCAATCGCATCGCCAAACATGCCCCCCGCGTCGTGATCCTCAAGGGGGCGATCCAATAAGAACCGCGCAATGCGCCAAGCCAATGTGGCCTTGCCGACGCCCTTGGGGCCTGTGATGAGCCACGCATGATGGAGGCGGTCTGCGTTGAACGCGTCGAGAAAATCGGCCTCTGCCTGTGCCTGACCAAAAAGTGTCAGCGTCTCGCGCGGATGAGGGACGCCTTCGATACGGTCGGCCTCGGGGGGCAGCTCCATCTCACCTGCGGGCGCTCTCATGTGGCGGCTCCACCGTAATGGGATGCAAGACGCGCGGTCACGGTTTCGGCCACATCCACGGCAATCGCGTCGATTTCGCGGCTTGCGTCGATGACGGCAAAACGGCTGTGCGCCTTGGCGAGGTCGAGAAAGGCTGCACGCACTTTGATCTGGAAATCCGCCCCGAAATCTTCGAACCGTTCTTCGGCGGTCTGGCGGGCTTTGGCGCGAGACAGACCCACAGTCGGGTCCATGTCGAATAGCAATGTCAGATCCGGTTCGACCCCGATCATTTCATCGTGCAGACGATTTACTTTGCCTTGTAGATCGCCACGAGTGACGCCCTGAAACACGCGGGTGCTATCGGCAAAGCGGTCACAGATCACAACCTTTCCTGCCTGCAATGCGGGGCGAATGGTCTTTTCAAGGTGATCGCGCCGCGCCGCTGTGAACAGCAAAATTTCGGTCTCCGCCGACCACCGATCCGGATCACCCTCAAGCACAAGCGCACGGATTTCTTCCGCGCCTTTGGAGCCTCCGGGTTCGCGGGTCAACACGACCTCGCGGCCCTGTGCCTCAAGCGTTTGCGCCAAGAGGCGGGCCTGCGTGGATTTTCCCGACCCGTCGATGCCTTCAAGAGTGATGAACATAAGGAGTTATTGCACGGCCAGATCGGCCTGTCCTTGGAGTTTGCGACGCAGCACAGTGGCGGCGGTGCGCAGACGTGGGCCAATTCCGCCGCGTTCAATGGTGCGGTCTGCCACGAGCGGGAAACGGGCTTCGGGCAAATCGTTACGTGCGACGACCAGTTCGGCCAACATGTCGCCTTGCTCAAAAGGTGCCTCGATAGGCCCAGTGTAAACTACCTGAGCGGTTAATCCATCAAGCTGTGTTCCGGGAAGGAGCAGCGACAGGTCGTCGGAGGCGACCAGTCCCACCTCGGTTTCGCTCCCCAACCAGACGGGCGCACGAGCAAATTCATGCCCTTCATCGGCTATGGATTTTTCGACGAATTGGCGAAAGGCCCAGTTAACGATCCGTTCCGCCTCTTGGGCGCGTTCGGCTTCGGAGCTCAGTCCTGTGATGACAAAGACGATGCGGCGGGTGCCTTGGGTAGCGGAGCCGACGAGACCGTAGCCGGCCTCTTGGGTGTGGCCGGTTTTAAGGCCGTCAGCGCCAATGCCCAGTTTGAGCAAGGGGTTGCGGTTGTGGCGATTTTGCGGGGCACGGTTGTCATAGGGGAATTCGAGCTGGCCGAAGTAGCCATAGTATTCGGGGAACTCGGTGATGAGACGCGTGGCCAACAGACCGAGGTCTTCCATCGACATGCGTTGTCCGGGGTTGGGCCAACCGCTTGAATTGGCAAAGGTCGAATTTTCCATGCCGATTTCGCGTGCGCGTTCGTTCATCAAGCGGGCAAAGTTGTCTTCTGTCCCTGCCAAGCCTTCGGCCACGGCAACACAGGCGTCATTGCCAGACAGCACGATAATGCCTTGGATCAACTCCTCGACCGTCGGGCGGTCGGTTTCGTTGAGGAACATGGTGGAGCCGCCCATTTGCTTGGCCCGTGTCGAGACGGAGAATTGCGTGTCGAGGGTCACGCGCCCGTCGCGCAGGGCCTCAAACAGCATGTTGATCGTCATCAGTTTTGACATCGACGCAGGAGGCAGCGGCGTTTGCGCCTCTTTGGACATCAACACGGTCTGCGTTGACAGATCATAAACCCATGCCGCACGGGCGCGGGTTTCAAACGCGGCAGCAGGCAACGCGAGGGTCAGCGCCAAGAAGATCAGACTGGAAAGGCGGGCGAATGTGCGCAACATCAGGCGGGGGTCCTTTGCTTGGCCGTAAGGGCAGGGAGGGGCAGCCCGAAGGCCGCACCCGTTCCTGTATTTAATGCGTGACTGCGTAGGCGTCTGTGAAGCCTGCTTTCTTCACATTTGCGAGAAGCGTTTTGCGCTCTGACGCATTCGTGGCAGGTCCGACAACTACGCGCCAGAAGGTTTTTCCCGCGCTTTCGCCTGTTTTAATCGTTCCGATCAGCCCTTGGCTCGCGAGCATTTCCTTGGTCCGGTTGGCATTGGCCTGTACCGAGAAAATCCCGATTTGAATGAATGGCTTGTCAAGCGATGAGGCCGCTTTCGGAGCTGCGGCGGGCTTGGGCGTCGGTGCCTTTTGGGCCGCAATCGGTGTCGACGCCGGCGTGTCGAGTGCATCGAGCGCTGCGGCAGCGTCGGCAATCGGGTCAAGCGGCGTGGCTGCAATCTCTTCGGGCGCGTCAATCGTATCGACCTGTGGCGCGGCGTTCTCTACGGGGACTTCTTCGCGGCGCAGGGCGGTGACGTTCAGTTCAACGGGGGAGCCTGCCAAAAGGCCAAGGGCTTCTGCCGCGTCGGAGGAGACCTGAATTTCAGGGCCAGGGGACGTCGCTTCACGCTTGAATAGCGCACCGATGACGAATTTGCCGTTCTTGGTGTTGCGGATGATGACGCGTTCGGGGTCTTTGACATCCGAGTGAGCCACCCAAACACCGCCCAGAGACGGGCGACCATCCCAAAGCCCCTTGTCGGTGACTTGGAAAACATCAGGAGCCTCGACGTCGCGCTCGACCAGTTTGGCCGAGGTCGCCGCCGCAGGGGTCGAACTGCCATCTTCGGAGGCTTTAGGTTTCATATTGTCGAAAAAGCCGGACATTTTTCCGTCTTCACAGCCCGTCAATGCGAGGGTTCCTGCAAACAAAAGGGCGATATTGCGCGCCTGTCTCTTTTTGCTCCCTACGGTTGTGCCCATCACTCCACCCGAATGTACCATGTGAGATTGCCCCTTGATCTCTCGTCGCGCGTTTGGCGCTGTGTGTCTGCTCATTGCCGTTCGGATCAGGTCTGCTTGGCGCATTCCACGTCCAAATCTGGCTTTGGCCGCAGTCTAACCATATGGTGGGGCTGTGGAAAGCCCCGCATATTGGAATGCGCGAATTTCAGCATGCACGGATTTCCGCGGTGCGAAACAAGGAGTTTGGGTCTTGGTGCAAGATGGGCTTTTAGAATCGCAACGAGGTCGCTAAACCCTGTCGCTGTCGGAGGCTTGGCAGAGTGGTCGAATGCACCGGTCTTGAAAACCGACGGGCGTGAAAGCGTCCCCAGGGTTCGAATCCCTGAGCCTCCGCCATTCAATCTTTGGGCGACATTATTTTTATTTCATCATATCAAGTTGTTAGCTTGGATACTTCCTCGATGGAGCCATCTGACTCCTTGATTTGCTACCCATTTTGCTCCACATTTTGCACCACACAGCGATGTTGTGAGGGATGTTGGCATGTCAAAACCTGTTCTGCGCGGCAAAACTTGGTATCTCAAGCGCCGGGTGCCCAAACGCTATGCTTCGGTCGAGCCTCGGTCCGTGGTTTGGGCGAGCCTTAAAACCGATTCCTACAGTGTAGCGGAGCAGAAATCAGCGGGTGTATGGGCCTCTTTCATTCAAGGCTGGGAAGCTCTGCTGGCCGGCAGGGACGGAAACGCGACTGAAAAATTCCGAGCGGCGCAACAGCTGGCGGATATTCGAGGATTTCCGTTTCTATCCATCGATCAGGTGGAGCGGGCTCCTTTGGAGGATGTCTTACAGCGTGTTGAAGCAACGCGCGGAGCAGATGGTGCTCCTGATGAAGTGATGGCCGCTGCGCTGCTTGGGACGGCCGAGGTGCCAAAGCTGCGGTTGTCGGGCCTCGTTGACCACATTGAACAGCTGTCTGCTTATGACAACCGTTACAAAAGTAGTGAGCAGATGCGCCTGTGGCGATCACCGCGCATGCGGGCAGTCAACAATCTGATTTCCGCTCTTGGTCGTGATCTGCCTGTGATTGAAGTCAGAAGCGCCGAAGCGCGCAAACACAAAAGATGGTGGCAAACACGGCGTGCCAAGGAGGGCCAGTCGGCTGAGACTGCAAACAAAGATTTCGCCTATATGGCCGGCATGCTGACCCGTTTCTATGAAGACCTCGAATATGAGGATCCGCCGCGCCCATATGCGAGAATTGCCATTCGTGATCGCCATGAAGAACCTGGGAAGAAACGCGAGGTGCCAGTGGATTGGATCATTGAAAAATGGTTTGCACCAGATGCACTTGCAGGTCTGAATAATGAAGCACGCGACATTTTGCTGATCTCCATCGAAACAGGGTGCCGCCAAAACGAGATTTATAATCTGCCGGCCTCTGCCATCTGTCTTGAAGATCCTATCCCGCATTTGCACATTGCACATGAGGACTCTGAGAACCCGGAAGAACGACGCGAGGTCAAAAACCTGCCATCGCATCGGGAGATCCCGCTGGTCGGAGTTGCTCTAGCCGCCGCCAAACGACATCCAGACGGCTTCCCGAGATACCGAAATAAGAGCAGCTATAGCGCATTGGTCAACAAATACCTGCGGAACAACGGGTTGTTGCCAGAAGGGGTCACCATCGGCGGGACGCGGCATAGTTGGGAAGGCCGCATGAAACGTGCGGGCTATGAAATGGATGACCGCGGCGAATTGATGGGACATTCGCTAAAAGCGCGCCGCGGGCGTGAGGTCTACGGGGATGGGATGACATTGTGCGACCGCCTTCAAATCGCGCAAAAACTTATGCTGCCCGTCCCTGAGCACTTGAAGTAAGGCGCTCCCCAAAGCGAACACCGATTTGCGCTCTCTACACGCGAGAACAAAAGAACTACGGTGACGGAGACGCGATCTCGTGGCGATCTGGCATTCTGCGAGGCGTTTCAACGCCAATGTCGGACCAACGGTCCTGCCCCAAACGCTGGCGCACGATCGCATGGGCGCGAGAGAGTGTGTCCTGCTTTTTTACCAGTGTTTCACGCTCTGCAAGCAGGCGTTCGAAGAGCGGCAGGTAGCGGTCGTCTCCGACAACCAATTGCGCGACATCGGCAATCGCCACATCGAGACGCTCAAGTGTAATTGCCTGCTCTTTGCGCATCACACCACGCCCCCTTTATGGAGGTTCCCGCTAAGGGGGCGGAAGTTTATGATGAAGTGCGCGGACATCGATGTTTTGTTCAGCTCGTCAGTTTGATTTCGTCATGAAACCATGATCCGCGTTTGCGATGTAAAGACCTATAGAAATGCGATCTGACGCGCGTCCTTTATGTGGATAACTCGCGTTTCAGGCTGTTTTGAGGTGGTTCTTGATGGTGGGGTCACAAGAGCCACGCCGCGTTAGGAAAATCTTTTTCCTAGATTTATGCGAACGCGCATTTCTCATCGTAGGCCGCAATTCTGTTTCGAAATCAGGTGAAATCGAATGTTCGCTTTTCCCAGAATTTTTTTAAGCAAAGAGAGCACTTTGTTATTAACATGCCTTGACCCGCCCTCGCACAATCCCCATATTTTGAGGCATGATGATGAAAAGCACGATCCACACCATACGCTGATCCGTTGATCAGCACTGCTTCCAACAACGGGAGTCAGCACAGGTGTGCGGTCGGGTCTTATACCCCCGAGAATTGGCGCCAGATGAGCGCGGACGGCCGAGTTCGATACTCGGGACTCCTACCAACATTAGGGGATGTCATCATGACGACTTCAAACAATACAACGCGTTCCGAACGCGACCTTTCTCTTCTGGCCATTGCCGCAGCGAACATGATCGTTCTGGCTGACGACCTGCTCGGCATCTTGTCCGATATTCTGTCGCTTTTTATGGGGTAGCGTCATGAAAAAAGTGACCTACAGAATCCGCGAGACGCGCGAGGAGGCGAAGGCCCGCATCTTGCAAAAATTTCTCCGCGCCTCACGCAAACGTTCATATACGCAAATCAAAACGGATGCTGCCGACCTCGGCATTCCGTTCGATGCGGTGTTTGACGTTGATATTGACGATGCAAGCCACGAGGTTCGCGTGTTTCAAAACCATGATGTCGATTTCGACAGCATCCGCATCCAGATCACGCAGCTTGCAACCTTGGCGTCTCCGGAGACAATGCGCACCCAGTCATACGACTTATCGTATCACCGCGCCTGCGCGATCATTGAAGATGCCATCAATCAATCGACTGCGCAGAAACAACGCATCCAAGTCAAGGCCTCGCGATACGCGCGGCGCTTCCCCACTGCACGTCAAATCTCCGCAAAGGCGGATACGGAGACGCTCAAACTCCTTAAATCCGCCTCGGGGCCGCTGCCCTACGGGGGACCGCGCACGGAGCACGAGATCGACGAGTTAATCGCCAAGCTCTATGCCGAAGCGCCCTGGCTACGGCGTCCTCTGAACGTGATCTGGGCGTCGCTGAAAGCACGGATGGCCGAAGACGGATTCTTTGGCCTGACACCCACGTTACTGGTCGGCGCGCATGGCACAGGGAAGTCGACAATTGCGCGGAACCTCGCGGAGAAGGCGGGGCTCCACCATGTCGAGATCGACGCCGGCGCAGGCACATCTGCGATGCGGATCGCAGGTATCGAGGCGGGTTGGTCGTCGAGCCAGATGGGTGAAGTTTTTCGTGCGGTGATCGACAGCCAATCTCCCAATCCCATGATCATCATCAATGAGATCGACAAAATCGGTGGAGGCCAACACTCAAGCAGCGGCTTCCGCAGTTCGATGTCTGATGCGCTGTTACCACTTCTCGAACGTTCCACGGCACGGCATTTCCGATGCCCTTCCACAGGCGTGACCGTCGATCTGGGCGACGTCAGCTTCGTCCTCACGGCAAACAACATCGGCGCGATTGACCCTGTTCTCCTGTCTCGCATGCGCGTCATCCAGATCCCGAGACTGACGATCGAGGACGTCATGTCATACGTAGAAACGCATCACGCGGACCTCGATCCAAGCGCCATTTCCGATCTGCGCATGGCCATCAGCCGCGGCTGGTCCAGCGCTGTCACCTTGCGCCACATCGATCGCATTGTCTCCGAGCTGAAAACCGCGAACGCACGGCCGCAGCTTCACTAATTCCATCATCGTTTAACAATCACGGCGGATGCCGTTTTGATTATTAACCGATCAACAAAATAGGACATCCGATGTTCGCATCACGCTACTCAGCCCTTCGCGCCCTCTCTATCGTTGTTGCAGCCTCACTGGCCTGGGTGATGCCGGCTCTTGCCTTTCTCGGCTACAATCAAACCTTCCATACAGATGCGGAACTGTATCTGCGCATTGGAATGGCGATCATCTGTGTCGTCTGGATGGTCGTCTGCATGCAAGATCTGGACGGGCCTCTCGCAGGGCTCGCCACATTTTTTTTCGTTCTGTGGAGCATCATCGCTGCTCTCTTTTTGCTTTTCGGAGCGTTCTTTGCTCTTATGACCATCTTCGGTATTCTGCGCGGATATTAAGGAGCACCCGCTTACGCTTTCCTGATGTTCTACGCCTGTGTCGGCGTAGCCTTCTCGAACATCTCGAACGCATAAGCTGGCGAGAAATTAATGAGCAAGGCCACTGTTGCCCCAAGTTGCGTGGCCTTGCTGAGAGTCAATCGCAATGTTTCCCGATTAGTCTCACCCCAGCCCCTCGATTTTCCACAGGTTCCGTCCTGCGCGCTTTTTCGAGGTGAGCCTGACGCCATTAAGATCGAGTCCCCTCAATTTCCCAAGGATAGCGGCGACACTGCGGTTCGTGAGCGTCGGATCAGAGTCCGAGATTTCGCGGATCAACTCGCCGAGTTCAACGCTCTCATTTATCGCCAAGCGCGCATCGTTCGCTTCAAAGTCCTCGCCCCCAATCACGTCAAAAAGCGCCGTGAGGAACGTCCGGTAGATCTCGTCATCGACTGCATTGCTCATCGCGTCCTTGAACAAGTCGAGCGGATCAAAGAGGCCGAGATCAGGCACCGCTTTCATCAAGCGCACAATCGGATCACGGACAAGTCGCGTCCAAGTTTCGAATGAGCCCAACGTACCGTTGAATGGCTTGTCGGGCCGTGCAGCCATGGCGATGCCCAAAGCAGCAGCGACGATCTCCGGACGAAAAAGTTTCGCTTCACCCTGTGGCGTAAAACCAAAATCCGCCGTGATGTGGTTCTCACAGGGCGGCCGCAGGTCGATGAGCAGATAACGGCGGCTCATACCTCTCGGGAAAGACATGTTTACGCCATTGGTGACGAGAAGCGCCGTGTTGCGGATACTGCCGCCTGTGCGACTCTCACCGAGGACACGGTCCGACCACACCGGCGTCGTGATAAACGACGTCAGAACTTCATTTCTGAATGTGCCATCCATGTTGTCATAGACCATGACCGGGTTTTGCTCGAGCAGATCTGCAAACAACAATTTACGCATTTCTGTCGAACTCGACCGCTCGACTGATTTCATTTTCGGTAGGTCGCCTGTTGCAATGACGCCAAGGGCTTGCGCGATGAATGATTTTCCCACGCCAATTTCGGGGCTCGTCACCGCGATCATCGGCGCCGTTTCCATCGCGGGACGCAGAACAGCCGTCAGAACAGCGGCAAGCATGGCCGTGCGCCCCTTGCGGTGGTCTGCAAAGCTGTAGCGGCGAAATGGTCCGAGGCAGGTCTCGACAAGCTCTTTAAGGCGTCCAGGATCGAACTCTGTTTCGATTTTCGAAAACCGCGCGACACCGTTCCGCACATAGATCCCTGTAGCTGCATCATACCCTGCCTTCTCGATCAATGTCCCGTCGGGGCGCAGCACCGGGTGATCCACGACCGCAGCAAGCTTGGGCAAGTTATCGACGAGCAGTTCATTCACCTGTTTGATGGTCCGTTGTGAAAGGGAACACCAATCTTTGACTATTGTGTCTTCATCACCACCTTTATTACCGTCGTCCTTTTTGATGTTTGGTACGTATGGAGCGACGAGCTTTGACAACTCGTAATCGAGGAGATTCACGGTCACTGGCCGCGCCACGCCGTTGCGAATGATGAACGGTGTCTGTCCAGACGCATAAAATGAACCTGCGTCAACAAGGGCATCCAGACAACTGTCTACTGTAGATGCTGGATCGAAGCGACGGATGGCGATCTCTTTTCGTGCCACCTTGCAATCCTCCACAGTCTCAAAAAGCTGATACCGTTTGCCTCCACTGGAGCAGCTGTCGAGATGCGGCTCATCACCTTTCAGGCGAAGTTTGCCGACGACCCGCGCTGCCGTAGAATCCGTCTCAATCGGATCGAATGCATCCCAACCGTCGAACACCGCCTTCTCCGCCAGAACTTCAGAGACAGAGTGTCTCCGCAGAGAGCCGGTCTTCGGGCATTTCAAGGACAGCACAAACGCGCCTGAAAGCACCCGATCATCAATGGCAAGCTCCAACGTCTTAAGCGCCACCGCCTCGGGCACCTCGGTCATGTCCTGAGCGCGCGTCGCAATCCACTCCTCCCGTTTTTCATCTGCGGCGGCCTGAACGGATTTAATTGCCTCCTCCCTCATTTTCTCTGCAAGTGCCATGGTTTCCTCGTCCACGGTGATCTTTTCAGCATCGAGAAATCTGTCTGACATATCCATCATACCAACTCCGGTGTTCCACGTTTCTGAATAATACCCTGGCCGGTGCTGGCACCTGCCGCGAAATCGAGGCGCGATGGCTGATAAACGCATTTATCAAAGAACGTTCTCTTCAATAACTGGCCGGCTTTGCTCACCATTATCGCCCCATGTCCTGCCGCCCACGCCCTGTCCCAGAGCGCGTCTGCAAGGTTGGGAATTTTCTGCGCATTGGACACCGGAACATAAAGCCGCTGTCCGCGCAGACCGCGAAGTTCGCGACCGTCATCTGTATAGATGTAGCTGCTCGACGAGGGATACCACAGCATTGGAACGTCGCTCAGTTCCGGTGCGATCTTACGCACAATCGCAATGGCGCTCTCTTTGCTGAGAGCAGGCCCGTCCTTCGGCGGATCGATATCAATCATAAAAATGCCAGGCCCGTTGGACCACTCGAAATGATCATTGGTCCGCGCGATATGCGCCTCGCGTTTTTCTTCGGACATACGCTCGAGATTGGATTTCGTCACAACCACACCAGCGGCGGGACCCTTGGGAATGCCGTAGACAAGAGCCTCATTTGTACGCAGCGCCCCGAGCATTTCCGAAAAGTCTGCGAGCGTCTCAAATGCGCGCACAGCATAGGTGCCGCGCACCATATGACCGCCCGCCTCGGTCATGAGTTCATCGCGCTTAAGCGTGATGCGTTTCGTCAATCGACGCGGCTCATCACTTGAAATTACCGTTACTTTAATCGCCATCTGCTCTTCCTTTATTTGTTCTCTACAACAAGGGAAGAAGGTCAGGCGGCGTCCCGCAAATGCTTTTTTTCACCAGATGAGGCGGAATCCTAGGATAAAAAATATCAGCTTTCTGAATTCACTACAGATTTTCGGATGGGGCGATTGAAACTTTTTTTGGCCACTCTAAAACCTGACCCGCCCAAGCCCAATTTTAGGAAAAAACATTTCCTAAAATGCAGGTGTAGTACTGTAGTGATTTACTGTTCTTGGGGAAATAAGAGTAAGGATGGCTGGAATGGTGTAGAAATGGGGCGGGCATCACTACATTACATCCCTGGAGCATGTCAGAGAAGCCAGGGCAAGCTTTGGCCAAATGCGCCCTCATGAGCATGCCTCTGGAGCGCAAGTTCTCTACTTTCCAACGCCTACAAGGCTACAGGGCACCTGGTTGGAGTTCGAGATGGCCAACGATAGGGAAGATGACATTACAGGTCGTCTTCGTGCATAACGACACGTAAGAGGTCGCGATTATCTTGATCTCTGCATGGATGCATTCGCCACGACCCTAGGTGGTTGCACTACCGCTTGTCAGGTTTCTGGAGATGTAACGGCAAAGGGAAAGCGTTTCCTCGTTCGGCGAGATCATCCTAAAATCGCAGCTGGTCAATGGGCACCCCATGTGTTCACATGCTTTAAAAATGGCGGTCAACTGTTCATCAGTACGGCGCGTCGCGCGTAATATGCGGCATCCGGTTATACGGTTTGGCGTAGTTCCGTCAGTCTCATCAGACGCGCGAGTTGGACCGAGGTTGACCGACGCCACTTCAACACATTTCGGTCTAGCAGCTGTCAATGGCGCACATCGAGTACACGCGCCCCAATGCGCTGACGTATCTTAAAGTCCCCCCCCATGGCGACAAGCATCTTGCCCCCTTCGCATACATCTGTGCGGTGGACAGTTTTTGTCGACACTCTGCCTGAATAGGGCGCTGAATTATGCGTTTCTACGTTATTCACGAAATATCTATTGATATTATGTTTATCGCCACTGTATATATTTGTCGACAAAATAGGAGAATACCGATGTTATCACATAAGCAACGATCTGACGCTGTCTCGACGCTGCTTGAGGCAGAGCGCACGCGGCAGCAGGCTGAACGTTTGTCGCAGGTCTATCCCCATATTGATATTGAAGATGCTTATGCGATCAGCCGCGACGTGGCTGCAGCGCGCGCAAAGTCGGGGGACAAATTGATCGGCCATAAGGTTGGATTGACCTCGAAAGCGATGCGCGCTGCGTCGAAAATTGATGAGCCTGATTATGGTCATGTGTTTGCGAGCATGCTGATTGAGGACGGTGCGACCGTCGCTCATGCAGACTTCTGCGTGCCGCGCGTCGAGCCAGAGTTGACGTTCATCTTGAAGGAACCACTACAGGGGCCAAGCATCGCGCTTGAGGATGTGCTGGCCGCGACCGAATGGGTCGTGCCGTCGATCGAGATCATCGATGCGCGTGTCACCGAGCCTCGTCGCATATTCGACACTGTGGCTGATAATGGCGCGGCGGCAGGTCTTGTGCTTGGTGCGAAACGGTTCCGTCCTGACGAGATTGACTGGCGTTGGGCGGGGGCTCTTTTTCGTCGCAACGGCGAGATCGAAGAGACCGGCATTGCTGCCGGTGTGATGGACCACCCAGCAAATGCAGTAGCGTGGCTCGGCAATAAGCTTGCCGAATATGACGGCAAGCTCGACGCGGGGCATATGGTGCTGTCAGGCTCGTTTACTCGCCCCGTTTGGGCGGACGCAGGCGACACGCTGGAGGCGGACTTCGGTCCGCTCGGCCTTGTCACCGTATCATTTTCATAAAGTTCAGGAGCATATGATGCCTACTTTAGAACCGAAGTATCTTATTGGCGACACATGGGGTACAGCCTCTGATCTGCCGCCGATGGCGGTGATTAATCCCGCGACGGGTGAGCCGCTTTATGACGTGCCATGCTGTAGTCCCGATCATGTGGCGCAGGCGTTGAAATACGCCGAGGCTGGATTTGCCGAATGGTCTGCCATTCCTGGGTGGCAGCGCGCGAAGTATCTGCGTCGTATCGCCGAAGAAATTGTCGAGCGTCGCGAAGAATTCGGGCGTGCCATTGCTACGGAAATGGGGCGCGTGCATACCGCCTGTGCGGGGGAAGCCGATTCTGCGGCAGAGCAATTCGTTTGGATGGCGGGCGAGGCCGAGCGTTTGTTCGGTCAAACCCTCACCTCGCGCTTCGGCGGGGAGCTGAGCATTGTGCCCGAACCTGTAGGGATTGTAGCGGCGTTTAGCCCGTGGAACTTCCCGCTTGGTCTTCCTGCGCGCAAACTTGCCCCCGCACTGGCGGCGGGCTGTGTGGTGATCTTGCGCCCTTCGGAGCAGACGCCACTGGTCGGAACGATCCTTGGTGAATGTTGTCAGGCGGCGGGGTTGCCCACAGGTGTGGTACAGGTACTGCAAGGCCACCCGGATGGCGTCTCGCCTGCTTTGATGGAGGCCGATGCCGTTCGCAAAATCTCCTTCACAGGCTCCACCCGCGTCGGTCGGTTGTTAATGGAACAGGCCGCTCCAACGGTGAAACGGATGTCTCTGGAGCTGGGGGGGCACGCGCCGCTAATCATTTGCCCTGATGCGGATGTGCCCGCAGCGGCCAAACTCGCCGCCAAGTTCAAGTTCATGAATACAGGCCAAATTTGTGGCTCTCCGAGCAGGTTCTTCCTGCATCACGATATTGCGGACGAGTTCACCGATGTCTTTATGACCGAGGCCAAAAACATTCGTATGGGCGACCCGATGTCACCAGAGACAACAATGGGACCAATGGCCAGCCCTGCGCAGATGGATAAGTTGGAGCGGCTCGTGGCGGATGCCGTGGATAAGGGTGCGACCTTGCGATTGGGCGGCACGCGTGCGCCGGATCAGAACAAAGGGTTCTTCTTCTCGCCCACGGTTCTCGAACACGTTCCTGATGATGCGGAAATCATGTCGGAAGAGCCGTTTGGCCCTGTGGCATCGCTCACCACATATACCGATTTGGGGGATGCTATCGCGCGGGCCAACAGCACGCAGTATGGTCTGGGTTCTTATGCCTTCACCCGCTCCGAAACGGTTGCGCGACGTCTGTCGAAGGAGCTTCAATCCGGCATGGTTGGGATCAACAACTTTTTGCTGTCACATTATGAGGCACCCTTTAGCGGTGTGAAGCACTCGGGTGTGGGGATCGAAGGCGGGCAGATGGCGATTAAGGAGTATCTGACCTTCAAGACAACCCATATCGACCTTGAGGTGGCAAGCGTTTGACCCTCCCCAAGCGCTAAGCTCAGGGGGCGCCGCAGTGATGCGGTGCCCCCTTTTGGTGTCAGCCTTTGAGCGGGAGCCAAACCGCCATCGTGTTATCCTCGCGATTGTTCCACGCAAAGTAGGGGATCAGTGTGACAGGCAGGCTGCCCTGATCTTGTGCGGCTAGAGGTGCATAGAGCTCTTGAGATGACCAACTTGGACGTCTGGGCATTGTGGTCCGCAGGAGCGTCATTCCGGCGAATAGACCCTCCCCCTTAAACGTGGAGAACTGCGCGTCTACGGGAAGGACGATCTCGTTAATGGTCACGCCCTCTGGCAGGTCTGCCCCCTCAAGACAATAGACAACAGGCCCCGCCATGACCGCGGCCTGATTGCGGGTTTCCTCGACCTCTGGTCGCGCGACAAGAATGCGCGGGCGGATATCCAGCGTCAGCGCAATCGTATCGCCCTTTCGCCAGTTTCGCGTCACGGCAAGGTAGCGGGGGCCGCAGCCTGACGTGTCGACGGTTTCGCCATTGACGCGCACAGTTGTCTCTTCACTCCAAGCGGGGATGCGCAGATGCATGGTGAATTCGCTGCTCGGTGCATCCTCGATCACCAATTGCACGTCGCCCGACCATGGTACCTCGGATGTCTGATGCAAGGCGACCCGCCCGTCTGCGAGATCGGTATGAAAGGTGTTCGACCCGTACAGGTTCACCCACACTGCATCATCCGCCGTAGAGTATGCCCAGCGATGCAACCCCGCAATAGTGCGTGTCACCTGCGGCGGACAGCAGTAGCACGTCCAGCGATCCCAGCGGCGCGGTGAATCATTGTTGCCAATAAAGTGCCCGTCGCCATTGAAACGCAACGGATTGGAGTAATTGAAGTGCGAGCCCGACAGCGAGACGCCGGACAGACCCGTGTTGTACATAACTTGTTCAATTACATCAGCGTAGCGCGCATCGCCCGTGAGTTGTAGCATCCGCCAGCTCCACATCGCGTTGGCGATATTGGCGCAGGTCTCGTTGTAGGCACTGTCGGAGGGGAGCTGATAGGGTCGACCGTAGCTTTCTGCAATCTGTTCATATCGCGGGTGGCTGCGCTCGGATGTCCCTTTGTGAAGCGCGCCGATGCCGCCTGTGATGTACATTTTCCGGTAGGTTGAATCCTCCCATATGCGCGTGATCGCTTCCATCAGCGCAGGCTCATCAGCCTCCATCAAGATGTCAGCTGCGCCGGCCCAAAGGTAGGGGCCAGTGACCGCGTGGCCAACCGCCTCGGTTTCTTCCAACACAGGCACGCGTGCTTGGCTTTGATCGCCGTTATTGCCGGGCATATCGGGATTGGCTCCGCGATTTTCGACGAATATACGGGCAAGCGCGAGATACCGGCCGTCTGAGGTCTCGCGATACAGTTCTACAAGTCCCATGATTTGCGACGGGTTAAAGCCGAAGCGCGCGAGGTCGGGGTCGCGTGTGATGAACGTCTCATAGAGATTGTTGGCGGCGCGTATAGCGATATCGAGAAACGTGCGCGTGCCTGTCACCTGATGATGCAAACAGGCCGTCGTGAAGAGATGGCCGAGGTTATACATCTCGTGATGCTCGATATCACTCCACCTCGCCAAGTCGGTCAGGGTGATCTGGGTGTTGAGATAGCCATCATCCTCTTGCGCGGCGGCGATCACTCCGATGTAGTCTTCCATACGCTGGGAGAGATCTGCATCAGGCGAAACGTCGGTCAACAACAGTATCGTCTCTAACGTCTTGTAGCAGTCCCCGTCACTCCAATAACGTCCGTGAAAGCGGCCGCCCCCCTCGGCCACGGTGCGAAAATTACCGAAATAGGCGGCATTAGTGGGGTCTTCCATAGCGTCAAGGGTGCTATGGATTGACGATGTGCGAACAAGATTTTGTTTCTCGGCCCAGAATCCCTTCGTCCAGCGAACAGACTTATCACTTGGGCGTCGTAGACGAGCGTGGATGCTTGTCGGTGTTGGTGTTCTTTTTGTCATCTATTTGAATTCTCTTTGTTTTACGCATTTTTTTCGTGGCGTAGGTGGGTGGCGCAGGGCCTCGTTAGGGCGATGGTCATGCTAAAAAAAATGGATTTTGATCCTGCTTGACGATGCGTCCGTAATCATAATATGTTTGATTTTGTCGACAAAAGGCAATATCAACGACAAAATAGAATCGTATGGAGGAGGAAAAAATGACAAATCTTAAACAGAGTGTGGCGAGTATGTGTCTCGGGCTCCCGTTGGCCTTCGGGGCTCTGACCTTGAGTACTGCGCCGGTCGCAGCGGAAGGGGTTGTAAACCTGTTCCACCGCTCGGCAGCGGAGCCTATGCGCAAGCCTCGCATGGCGATGTGGAACTACTGCGCCGATAAGCTTGATATCGAAATTATCGAGAACTATTCGCCGCCAAAGCAATATGAAGTACAGCTTCCTGTACAGCTGTCGAGCTCGACGCCCCCTGACATCTACGCATATTGGGCTGGCGGTCGTTCACAATTTCAGGCCTCGACGGGTAAGATCCGCGCGATGAATGATGTGTGGGACAACATCAAAGACAACTTCCCTGAGGGTGTGCAAGCGACGAGCACAGAACCTGATGGCAATATTTACACAATCCCCACCAATTTTCAGCCCAATGTTGTTTGGTATAACAAACGTGTTTTTGCCGAACACAATCTGAGCATCCCGCAAACCTATGACGAGCTTCTCGATGTTGCTGCCACGCTAAAAGAGGCGGGTGTCACGCCGTTTCTCCTTGGTTCCAAATCCGGTTGGGAGCCGCTTTTGTGGTTTGACTATTTCGTGCTCCGTGTCGCAGGGTCTGACTTCCGCACTGGGTTGATGGCCGGCACAGAAAGCTACCTTGATCCACGTGTCATCGAGGCGATGGAGCTCTGGCAGGACTTGTTGGAAAAAGAATACTTCAATGATCGCACTGCGAGCCTCGGTTGGCAGGAAATGGCAACCCGTTTCATTTCGGGCGAAGGCGCGATGGAAATCATGGGCACATGGACCGTGGGCAACTTCATCAGCGGTGGCATGGAGCCAGGTACAGATTTCGACGTGTTCGAATTCCCTCAGATCAAAGAGGGTATCGAAATGGCCGTAGAGGGCGTCGTTGAAGGTTGGGCCGCTAGTGGCGCAGGTGAAAACACCGAAAATGCTGTGGCAATGCTCCAGTGTATCACGGAGCGTGAGCCGCAAGAGTTGTTCTCGCGCCAGGCACAGCGGATGGCCGCGAACAAAAATGTCCCGGTTGAAATCTACGAACCCGCCTCATTCCAGCCGACCATTGAGAAATTCCATGACATGTTGGAATCTCCGTTCCACCAAAACCTCGAGATGGCCACGCATCCAGGTGTGACCGAGGTGGCTAAACGCGAATTGCCACGGTTCCTCGCTTACCCTGACCAGTACATGACTGTTCTGGAGCAGCTTGAGAACCGTCGTAAAGATGTCTTTGGTGACAACTAAATGAAGTGCCCCTGCGTGAGTTAAGTCGCGCGCAGGGGTAGTCGTACCTGTATCCCCAAATGGTGTTGTCGGAGCTTCGGGCTCTGGACCTGTCGTGCGCTACGATAGGACTTGTTGGGGGGAATTCAGGTGCGCGGTCGTAGAAAAGAATGCGCCGGTTCTAAAACTATGAGCCTGTCTCATTCACACACCACGGAGACGTTTTGGACATGCTTGATGCACCGTTCCACCAGAACTTCGAGTTTCACGCGCCCCTGTTCGGGCATCATACATGGAGGACGCTAAAATGAATGCTCGGCTCACGCCTTGGCTTTTCTTAATGCCCGCAATCGTGATCTACGGCATCTTTGGTGCCTATCCGATTTTCCAAACTTTTGCGATTAGTCTGACTGATCAAGTCGGGGTGGCCGCGCCTGGAAAGTTTGTGGGGCTCCAGAACTACGCGGCGCTTTTACATGACGATTACTTTCTAAATTCGTTGAAACACACGGGGATCTGGGTCATCGCATTCTTGTTGGTGCCTAATACGCTTGCCATTTCCATTGCGCTGTTGGTGAAACAGACTTTCTGGGGGGCGAGCCTCATTAAAACGGTCTTTTTCCTGCCGTTGGCGCTGTCTTTTGCGATCGTCGGCGTGATCTGGGGCTGGATTTATGAACCGGATGTTGGCCTTCTGGATCAACTCCTGATTGGCCTGGGTCTTGATGGCTTGATTGTGGAATGGCTCGGCCCCGACGCGGCCAATTATTCGGTGATCGCTGCTGCGGCTTGGCGTCAGACCGCCTTTGCTACAGTTATTTTCCTCGCGGGTCTTTCCGCGATACCGCAAGAGTTGATCGAGGCCGCAAAAGTTGACGGCGGCACGCGTAGACAGATCTTCTTCCGCATCACTTTGCCTCTGCTGAAGCCCGCGAGCACCATCGCCGTTTCCTCCGCGCTTATCCAAGCGCTGTTGGCGACCGAGATTGTGTTGACCATGACCGAAGGCGGCCCGTTCGGCTCCTCCGAAGTGGTGGGCTACCGGATGTATATGGAGACCTTCTGGAATTACAAATTCGGCTATGGCGCCTCAATCGGTGTGATTGTCACTCTGATGACCGCGGCATTCGTGGTGCCCTATGTGCGCCGCATGGCCAAAGCCCAAGAACGTGACTGGAGCTAAAGACCATGACCGATACAACAACACAAATGACGAACTCCCGTGCCGATGTGGTGAACCGTGGTTCCCTGCGTGAACGCATCGAAGAGCCCTTTATGCGCGGCGGGCAGATCGCCTTGCTGATCCTCTTGGCTTTGGTGTTCTTTCTGCCTGTAGCAGGGACGCTTCTCACGGCGATCCGCACCATCCCTGACATCACGCAGAACGGCTCATGGGCATTGCCGTCGTCCTACGAATGGAGCAACCTGAGCTTCGCCTTTATGAAGATGCTACCCTATCTCAAGGCGTCAGCGATCATCACTTTGCCGTCGGTGGCAGGAACGCTTCTCGTGTCGATGATGGCGGGGTATGCCCTGAGCCGGATGCGGTTCGAGGGGCGGATCTGGATGTTCCTGGTGATCGTTTCACTGAGCTTTGTTCCTGTTCACACCCAACTTATCCCCGTGTTCAAGTTGATGTCCGATCTTGGCCTACACGATACATTTTGGGCCCAGATTATTGTTCACATCATGCGCCAAATTCCTTTTGCTGTGCTGATCATGACCAACTTCTTTAACACGGTTCCGGGGGAGCTGCGGGAAGCGGGGCGGATCGACGGGGCCAGTGAATGGACAATCTTCCAACGTATTTATGTGCCTGTGGCACGACCTGCGCTTTCTGCGCTGATCGTTCTTGAGTTCACATGGATTTGGAACGACCTCCTTTGGGGCCTCGTGTTGACGCAAGGCGCAGGTAAGAAACCCGTCACTGTCGGCATTCTGGCCTTTCAGGGCGAATATGAAATTGCATGGAATATGGTTGCTTCGGGCGCGGTGATTGCCGCCATCCCGACGCTGATCGTCTTCCTCGCTTTCCAGAAACACTTCATCCGCGGGATGACAATGGGATCGGTAAAGGGCTGAGGCTCGCCCCGAAAAGGAGAAAACACATGGCACATGTTACCATTAATCAAGTCATCAAAAACTACGGCGCGGTGCAGGCGATCAAGGGCATTGACGTGAATATCGAGGATGGCGAGTTCGTCGCCCTCGTTGGCCCCTCAGGCTGCGGTAAAACCACGCTTCTTCGTATGATTGCGGGCCTCGAAGACATCAGCGGCGGCACGATCGAGATCGGCGGCAAGGTGGTGAACGGCTTGCAACCCAAGGCGCGCGACATCGCCATGGTGTTCCAGAACTACGCGCTTTATCCGCACATGAAAGTGGCCGATAACATGTCGTTTTCAATGCAGCTTGCAGGCGCGCCTAAGGATGAAATCAAGTCCAAAGTTCAGGATGCCGCGCGCATTCTGAACCTGGAACCCTACCTTGATCGTTACCCGCGCGAATTGTCGGGCGGCCAACGGCAAAGGGTCGCCATGGGTCGCGCTATCGTGCGTAATCCCAAGGTGTTTCTGTTTGACGAGCCGCTGTCCAATCTGGATGCCAAGCTGCGGGTGTCCATGCGGGCTGAAATCAAATCGCTGCATCAGCGTTTGGGCACTACCGCCGTTTACGTGACCCATGACCAGATCGAAGCCATGACCATGGCCGACAAGATCGTCGTGATGAGCGCTGGGCGGATCGAACAGATCGGCACGCCTCTCGAACTGTACGACGAACCCGCAAACCTCTTTGTGGCGGCATTTATCGGCTCCCCGTCGATGAACTTGTTGAATGCAGAGATCTGCGATGGTGGTGTGCGTTTTGCCGATGGTACAGTTCTGTTGCTATCGGGCACTGAGGCATTCAACACTGATCGCCGTGTGATTGCTGGCATCCGCCCTGACACCTTCGAGTTAGCCGAGCAGGGTCTGACGGTGCAGGTCGAAGTTACTGAGCCTACGGGCGCGGAGACGCAGGTGGTGGGACAGATCGGCGATACGCCTGTGACTTGCCTGATGCGCGAGAGGATCAGCGGGAGGTATGGCGATGTGTTGCATGTTTTGCCGCAGGGCCCAGTGCATTTATTTGACCCAGATACCGGTTTGCGGATTGGTACAGCACGCGCGGCGCTCAAAAATTGACCTGCGTATCTGAAACACCCGCGGGGGCGTCATCGGCCGCCCCCGCATCGCGCACGATGCTGATCGGCATCGGTCTGATCGTCCTTGCTGGTGGTTTGATGGCGGTTCAAGACGCGACGGTCAAAGAGATGACTGCGCGGTTGTCACCCTTCCAAATCTCATTTCTACGGTATGGCTGGCATGCTCTTTTCGTAGCCCTGTACCTGACGGCCACGGGGCATCGCTCGATCTATGTCTCGGCGCAATTTCCTCTACAGGTGGCGCGCGCGCTTACGCTGGTCGGCGGCTCGTTGGCTGTTCATGTGGCCATTTCGGTGATCCCGCTTTCGCAGGCGACTGTGATTTTGTTCCTTAGTCCCCTGATCGTGACGCTTTTGTCGGTGCTGTTCTTGAAAGAACGGATCGGGTGGAGGCGTACGACGGCACTGTGCCTTGGGTTTATGGGAGTGGTTGTGGTGATTGGCCCGCAACTTGATGGCGGAGCAGGGGTGTCATTGATCTGGCTGTTGCCACTTGTCGCTGCATTTGGGTCGGCGTGCTATGTGCTCCTGACGCGGCGGCTTGCGGGGCCATCTGAATTTGTGCCGGCAATGGCATTGATGCCGTTGCTGTGTTCGCTGGCATTGGTGCCCATGCAGCCTTTCGTATGGCAGCCCATCTCAACCAGCGATTTTATCGTGATTATGGGGCTGGGCGTCACGGGGACGCTGGCCCATGTCTGCATCCAGTTTGGAATGCGAGTGGCCTCGGCCTCGGTTTTGGCACCGTTCCTTTATAGCCAAGTAGTTTTTGCCGCCGTGTTGGGGTTGATTTTCTTTGATGAAGTGGTCGGCCTCGGCTTTGTCCTTGGCACACTTCTCATTGTCGGCGCGGGGCTTGTGATCTGGTGGATCGAACGCCCACGTCCCACTCCTGAAACCTGTCGGAAGGATATCGCATGATCGCTAAAAATATCGTTCTCTTCATCACGGACCAGTGGCGTTGGGATACCCTGAACACGCCGGGGCATCCGTGCAAGCTGCCTTATCTTCAGGCCTTTCGCGAAGAGTCCACCAACCACGTCAATGCCTTCACT
>NZ_JBLWZO010000003.1:0-397093 GCF_048266405.1 Celeribacter sp. | reverse complement strand
AGGGCGTTATCCAGTCGAGCGTCTTGCCCATCTCCCCCCAAAACCCCACAGGATCAGACACAGACCGCGCATACATCTCATCATAACCAGCGCGATCAATATGCGCATCGGCCGTAAACGCGGCGGTTGGGGCGTAGGTTTTCTCAGACATGGTTTTCCTCCCAAAAGTAAACGCCCGCGCCTTTGACAGGAGCGGGCGGCCCCCGCAATGTGCGGGTCGCGGGGGCCGTCTCGATCTTAGATAGCGAGATATTCGGCGCGCAGCGCCTCATTCTCAAGGACTTCTTTCGCGCTACCATCATACACAACCGTGCCAGTGTCGAGGATAACTGCTCGATCTGCGAGGTTGAGGGCGCGCACGGCGTTTTGTTCGACCAAAACGGTGGTGATCCCTTGGGCTTTGATGATGCGCAGGGTCTTCTCTATCTCGTCGACGATAACGGGGGCAAGGCCCTCATAGGGTTCGTCGAGCAATAACACCTTGATATCGCGGGCAAGAGCGCGGGCGATGGCAAGCATTTGCTGTTCGCCACCTGACAGGGTGACGCCCTCTTGCTTGCGCCGCTCACGCAGACGCGGGAACAGCTCGTACAGACGCTCAAGTGACCAGCCGACAGGTTCGACGATTTGGGCCAATTGCAGGTTTTCCTCGACGGTCAGACCGGGAATGATGCGGCGATCCTCGGGAACCAAGGCGATGCCTTCGACGGCGGCCTGATAGGACTTCATGTTGTGAAGGCCCTTGTGATCGAGCCAGATTTCGCCGTGGGTAACTTGCGGATCGTCCAGACGGGCCAAGGCCCGCAGGGTCGAGGTCTTGCCCGCACCGTTACGGCCCAAAAGCGCGAGAATTTCGCCCTCATGGATGTTGAAGGACACGCCTTGGACGATATAGCTCTCGCCGTAATAGGCGTGAATATCCCAAGCCGAAAAGAACGCAGGCGCGGTTTCGGCGTGATTGGCGTTCGGGTTGAACTGTTTTTCTGCCATTGTCTCGCTCCTTAAGACGTATTCAAGTCAATGTGCCGATGCAGATTGCATTGAATGCGGGGCAACGATTGAATTGTGATGGACGTCCCCCGCGCCCGATGGCGGGGCGGGGATAACGTTTAGACTTCTTGGGTTTCGCCCAGATAGGCCTCTTTGACCTTCGGGTTGCCCTTGATGTTGTCGGGGGTGTCCTCGACGAGGGGGGTGCCCTGCGCCAGAACGGTGATACGATCCGCCAAAGAGAACACAACGTGCATATCATGTTCGATGATTGCGATGGTAATATCGCGCTGTTCTTTGATCTCTTTGAGAAGCGCGATTGTGTTGTTGGTGTCGGCGCGTGCCATCCCCGCTGTTGGCTCGTCGAGCAGCAGCAGTTTCGGCTCTTGCACGAGACACATCGCGATCTCGAGGCGGCGTTTGTCCCCGCGAGACAAGGCGGAGGCGAGCATGGTGGATTTCTCCAACATGCCGACATCGCTCAACATCTGTTCGGCTTTTTCAATCAGACCGACCTCGGCGCCCATGCTTTCCATTGCGTGCATACGAAAGGCACCATCGCGTTTGGCAAAGCAGGGGATCATCATGTTTTCCATCACCGTGAGATCACCGAAGATCTCGGGCGTCTGGAATACACGGGAGATACCCATTTGGTTGATCTCATGGGGCGCTCGCCCCAGAACGGACTGGCCGTCGAACATGACGGAGCCCGTGTCGGGGATGAGTTTGCCCACCAGACAGTTTAGCAGGGTGGACTTGCCTGCACCGTTCGGACCGATGATGGCGTGGACGGTGTTTTCCTCAACGGAGAGGTTCACGTCGCCGAGAGCTTGCAGGCCCCCGAAACGTTTTCCCACGCCTTTGACTTCAAGAATTCCCATTTTGAGTTCTCCTTAAACGACGTGTTTGCTGGGGTCGGGGTGATGTTCGGGATCGGGATCGTCGAGCTTATCCCGCTTGGTTCTGCCTTTTTTCAGGCGCGTCGAGATATGCTTGAGGCCTTCGACCAAACCACCTGGAAGGAAGGTGACGACGAGCATGAAGGTGACGCCCAGTGTGAGGTGCCAGCCTTCGCCTGTGAAGCGGGCAAAGAGCCAGACAACGAGGTCTTCGAGGCCGTCGGGCAACCAGTGGAACCAACTGTGCAGAACGCTTTCGTTGATCTTGGAGAAGATGTTTTCAAGATACTTGATCACACCTGCGCCAAGAACCGGCCCCATCAATGTGCCTGCACCACCAAGGATGGTCATGATGACAACCTCACCAGAGGCGGTCCACAGCATACGGTCGGCACCGGCGAGCGGGTCCATTGCAGCCAGAAGGCCACCGGCAAGACCCGCATACATGCCCGAAATCACGAAGGCCGCGAGCGTGTAGGGTTTGGGGTCGAGACCTGTGTAGGTCATGCGCTGCTGATTGGATTTCACCGCCCGCAACATCATGCCGAAGGGCGAACGGAAAATGCGGATCGCCATGTAGAAAGCGATGATCGCGATGATCGCACAGAAATAGTACCCCACAGAGAAGGTAAAGACGCGACCCAAGGCTTCGAGCTTGTAGGATGAGTTCATCGCCAGACCGAACAGGTTGGTGACGGGCAGAGAGCCTGTTTGAGCCGCAGTATCAAGAATGCGTGGATCTTCGAGAGACAGTTGCAGACCTGTTTCCCCGTTGGTGATGGGGGTTAGCACAGAATAGGCCATCTTGTAGCACATTTGCGCAAAGGCCAGTGTCAGGATCGAAAAGTAGATGCCCGAGCGGCGCAAAGAGACGTAGCCGATGGCCAGAGCAAAGATGCCCGAAACGACCATGGCCAACAAAATGCCGGGAATGACGTTCATCGTCAGAAGTTTGAACATCCACACCGCGGAGTAGGAGCCAATGCCGAGAAAGGCGGCGTGCCCGAAGCTGAGGTAGCCCGTGAGGCCGAACAGGATGTTGAAGCCCACAGCAAAAATCCCGAAGATCGCGATTTTCTGCATGAGGTCGGGATAGCCACCGTTGAACTGGGCAAGGCCCGATCCTTCGGCAAAGGGCTGCATCAGGAACGGCGTGAGCATGGTCAACGCAATTACAATCAGCAGGAATTTCGAGTCAGATTTATTGAGTCCGAGCATTTGATTAGTCCTCCATCACGCCTTTTTTGCCCATCAGACCGCGCGGACGGGTCAACAGGATGATAATGGCGACGACGTAGATGATGATCTGGTCGATACCGGGGATGATCGACTTGATTTCGTTCATCGAGGCGAAGCTTTCGAGTACGCCGAGCAGGAAGCCAGCAGCGACAGCACCGGGCAGGGAGCCCATGCCGCCGACAACCACCACGACGAAGGACAGCACGAGGAAGTCCATGCCCATGTGATAGTTCGGGCTGAGAACAGGCGCATACATCACACCTGCAGTTCCTGCCACGGCGGCGGCAAGTCCGAACATGAAGGTGAAGCGGCGGTCGATATTGATGCCCAACAGGCCCACCGTTTCGCGGTCGGCCATCCCCGCACGCACAACCATCCCGAAGGTGGTAAAGCGCAGGAAGGAGAACACGGCCCCGATGACGACAGCGGCAAACATAAAGTAGACCAGACGCCAGTAGGGGTAGACGATGCGGTTGGCTTCAAACCCGATCAAGGACCCGAAATCGAACGAACCTTTGAAGGCGTCCGGTGCGGGAGTGGAAATGGGGTTGGCGCCGTAGAAATACTTGATCACTTCCTGAAGCACGATGGCCAGACCGAAGGTCACGAGGATCTGGTCGGCATGGGGGCGCTTGTAGAAGTGTTTGATGAGGCCACGCTCCATGATGTAGCCGACAGCGATCATGATCGGGATGGAAAACAGGATGGCCAGAGGGACCGACCAATCAATCAGCCATGCCCCCGTTTCGGGGCCAAACCACGCCTCGACATAGGGCGTTTTGATCACGGCGGGGTTGCCGAGAAAATCTGTTTTGGTCGGGTCTACCGTCTCGAACGAAATCGAGAAGATGCGCGACAGTGTGACAGCACAAAACGCCCCGATCATGAAAATGGCCCCGTGGGCAAAGTTCACGACACCGAGCGTGCCAAAAATAAGTGTAAGCCCAAGCGCGATGAGCGCGTAAGCCGAGCCCTTATCGAGCCCGTTGAGCAATTGCGAAAGAATCGTCTCCATCGTCCCCACCTTAGGATTGTGGTTATGCTTTGGCATGAAACCCTCAACGCCGCAGCCTGTGAGAGGCGCGGAGGGAAGGGAACCGGAACCGCAAAGGATGCGGCCCCGATCGTTTCAATTGCATGAGGTGGAGCGCCCGACACCATGGGTCTCAGGGCGCTCCGAAGCGTCGGCGGTTTAGCCTGCGTTACACTGACCCAATGCGCCACCCGCGAACATGGGGTGATCGACATCGTAGGTAACTTGAGCTGCCGGCGTGACTTCAACCACTTCGAGAAGGTCGAACTCGGACGTCGGATTCTCTTTACCGCGCACAACCAGAACGTCTTTGAAGCACTGGTGGTCGCCTGCACGGTAGAGGGTTGGACCGTTGCCCAAGCCGTCGAACTGGAAGTCCTCAAGGGCTTCTGCAACTGCACATGGGTTGAACGATCCCGCACGCGCCACTGCGTCTGCATAAAGCAGGGTCTGGCAATACGTGGTGTGCGCAGCCTGCGATGGTGGGAAGCCGAACTTGGTGCCGAAGGATTTAACGAAGGCTTTGGAGCCCTCATCCTGAAGCGACCAGTGCCAGTTTGTCGAGCCGTGGATACCTTTAACGTTTTCACCAGCACCACGCGCCATGAGGCGGGAGTAGAGTGGAACAACGATTTCGAAGTTCTTGCCGTTGACCATCTTGTCACGCAGGCCGAACTGAACGGCGTTGGTGAGCGAGTTGACCATATCCCCACCGTAGTGGTTCAGAACAAGCACATCGGCATCTGTCTGCAAGACGGGCGTAATGTAGGATGAGAAGTCGCCTGCGCCGAGCGGGGTGCGAACCTTGTTCACAGTTTCCCAACCCATAGCTTCGGTTGCCGCAGCAATCGACTCTTCTTGGGTCCAGCCCCATGAGTAGTCAGCGGTCAGGTGATAGGCTTTACGGTCAGTGCCGTAGAGGTTTTTCAGCACAGGGGCGAGAGCCGCCGCGGACATATACGCGTTAAAGAAGTGACGGAAGCCGTTGGCTTTCTTGTCTTTACCTGTTGTGTCGTTGGAGTGCGTGAGGCCAGCCATAAAGATGACGCCTGCCTCTTGGCACAGACCTTGAACAGCAATCGCCACGCCGGAGCTTGAGCCGCCGGTGATCATGATAGCGCCGTCTTTTTCGATCATGGACTTTGCCGATGCGCGGGCTGCGTCCGATTTCGTCTGCGTGTCGCCTGTGACGTACTGGACCTTCTTACCCATGATGCCGTTACCTTCGAGCACTTTGGAGCTGAAGGTGTTGAGCATACCGCCGTCGCCCTCACCATTGAGGTGCTCAACAGCAAGCTCGTAGGCGCGTAGCTCGTCGGCACCCTCATCGGCATAGGCACCAGACTGGGGAACGTTGAAGCCGAGCGTTACGGTGCCGCCGGTTGGCTCGTTGGTGAACGCCATTGCGCCAGAGGTGAAGATCGTCGGCATAGCGAGACCAGCACCTGTGACGGCACCAGTCTTCAACAGACCGCGACGTGTGAAGTTGGATGTGGACATATTTATCCTCCCTAAAGGTTTTATTCCGACCCATTGCGCCTCCTCCGCGCTTTGGGTCGTCACCTGTTTTTTACGCCGCGAGGCGTTAACAGGATGGGAGGAGTATGAGCGGGGAAAGGAAAATTTCTCAACAAGTCACTATTGGTAAATGATTTTTTTGTTAACGTTTACACAATGCAGTGGTACACATTGTAAAGAAATTTTCGCGCGGTTGCAGCATTGCACGAATGCGCGCGCAGAAAGATGCTGAAAACGCTAAGGAATACATATGCCGCGTTCCACCCTCACAGGCAGCCGCATCCGCGAGCGCCGCACGCTCAAGGGCATTAAGCAGGCCGATTTGGCCCGTCGGGTCGGGATTTCGCCTGCTTACCTCAATCTGATCGAACACAATCGCAGGAGAATCGGCGGCAAGTTACTTGTCGATCTGGCTCGCGAGCTTGAGGTCGATCTGATGGCCTTGTCGCAGGGCGCTCATGCGCCTCTGGTCGAGGGCTTGCGGGCGGCTGCAGGCGAGGCAGGGGAGGCCCGTGACATGGCCGAGATCGACCGTGTCGAGGATTTTGCTGACCGCTTTCCCGGATGGGCGGGGCTGATGATACAGCAGCGCGATCACATCGGCGCGTTGGAGCGTCGTGTCGAGGCGCTCAATGACCGCTTGGCCCATGACCCTTATTTGAGTGATGCGTTGCATGACCTGTTGTCTTCGGTGACGGCGGTGCGCTCGACGGCGGGTATTCTCAATGCAGGGGACGATATTGACCCCGAATGGCGTGTCCGTTTTCACCGTAATATATATGAGGATAGCCAACGTCTCGCGGACGGGGCGCAGTCGCTCGTCACCTACCTCGACACCATCGGTTCGGCCCACGAGGGATTGTCGACGCCGCTCGACGAGGTCGAAGCATGGCTTGCGGCGCAGTCCTATGCGCTCGGCGATGAGGCTGGCGAGGCGATCCCTGATGATGTGTCCGATAGTGTGCCCGCCTCGCCAGAGAATACAGCGGAGGCGGAGACCGCGACCACAAGCCCGTTAAAAAGCCTCGCCGCACAACAGCTTGCTCGCGACTGGCAGGCGAAGGCCGCGCAGGATGCCGCCGCCATGCCGCTTGATCAGGTGGATGCGGTTCTTGCGGAATTTGGCCCTGATCCATCGGCTTTGGCGCGTGCGGCGGGTGTGCCACTTGATGCGGCGATGCGTCGTCTCGCTGCGCTGCCGCCCGCCGATCACCGCCCGCCTATTGGCCTCGCGCGTTGCGATGGCTCGGGGACGCTGACCTTTCGCAAGCCGCTCGACGGCTTTGTTTTGCCTCGCTTCGGCGCGGCTTGCCCGCTGTGGCCACTCTATCAGGCATTGCTGAGCCCGACGGTCCCTGTGCGCCGTCTGATCGAGGCGCAGGGGCAGCCCGCCCGCCGTTTTGTCGCCTATGCGGTTTGCCAGCCGACGCAAGCGCCACAGTTCGACGCGCCGCAAATCGTCGAGGCCACGATGATGGTTGTGCCGTTGGAACATGCGGGGGCCACAGTGCCGCTTGGCGATGCCTTGGGGGTGGGGTCGACCTGCCGTGTCTGTGTGCGACCCGACTGTGCGGCGCGGCGGGAGCCGTCCTTGGTCATGGTTGACCATACGTAAGTTGGCCGCGTTTAAAGGAAACTCCGGTTAAGTCTTTTGACTCGCGCCCTTTGAGCGGCGATAAGAGAGGGAACCAATGGGAGAGGGGGACTGCATGGGCAAACGTGTCCTGCTCATCGAAGACGAGCCTAATATTATTGAGGCCATTCGGTTTATTCTGTCGCGTGATGGTTGGGCGGTGGAAACGCATTCCGATGGCGGAACAGCTGTGGCGGCGGTCGAGGCCAAAGTCCCGGACATTATCATCCTCGACGTCATGCTCCCCAATAAATCCGGCTTTGATATTCTGCGCGAGTTGCGTGAGATGGACGCTCATAAAAACCGTCCCATCATGATGCTCACCGCGCGGGGCCAGAAAAAGGACCGCGAGTTGGCTGAGGTCTCCGGGGTGTCTGTCTTTATGACCAAGCCCTTTGCCAATGCCGATATGTTGGAGGCGGTGCGCACTTTGGCGCGTGAGGCGCAGGGCGCATCCCAAAGCGGCGATGGCTGACCCGACACAGATCCCTCTTGACCGTCTCGATCCCGAGCAGGCGGAAAGTGGCGATCCTGATGTGCCGCGCCCAGACCTGTCGCGAGTCGAACGCCGCACGCCGCTTTACCTCGCGCGGGCCTCTTACCGCCAACGCCGTTGGATAGATGCGCAGCGTTTATTGCCGTTCCTGTTGTTTTCGCTCTACCTTTTGCCGCTCCTTTGGGGAGGTGACGACACGGGAGAGCCCGTGGGACGAGGCGTGCGAGCTGTCGTCTTTGTCTTTGTGATTTGGGGTGTGGCGATTATGGGCAGTGTGGCCTTTGCCGTCGCGATGCAGCGTAAAGTCGCGCAAGAGCCACGCTTGGGCGGAGAGCGAAGCCCGACGGACGATCCCACCATCCCGCAGGACGGGGAGGGTTAAAAATGCTGTCATTCAACCTGCTCGTCGTTGTCTGTCTGACTTATGCCTCGCTGTTGTTCGTGGTGGCCTTTTGGGCCGAGAAACGCGCCGAGCGGGGCCGTTTGGGGTGGCTGCGCTCCCCCACGGTCTACACGCTGTCGCTTTCGATCTATTGCACCGCATGGACGTTTTACGGCGCGGTAGGCTATGCGGCCCGTTCGGGGCTTGAGTTCGTAACGATCTATGTCGGGCCGAGCCTGGTGATGATCGGCTGGTGGTGGGTCTTGCGCAAATTGGTGCGCATCGGGCGCACACAGCGCATCACCTCCATTGCCGACCTGATCTCGTCCCGCTTCGGGAAGTCCAACACCCTTGGTGTGCTTGTCACCTTGCTCGCCGTGATCGGCACAACGCCCTATATTGCGCTGCAACTTCAATCTGTTGCCCTGTCTTTCGCAGTTTTCGGGATCAACGACCCCAACGCGATCGTGGTCACGGACCTGAACAAAACCGCGCTTTGGGTTGCGGGGGGGCTGACCCTGTTCACCATCCTGTTCGGGACGCGCAACCTAGACGCCAACGAGCGTCACCACGGGGTTGTGACCGCGATTGCCTTGGAAGCGGTGGTGAAACTCATAGCCTTGCTCGCGGTGGGGGTGTTCGTCGTCTGGGGCGTGGGTGGCGGTTTGGGAGAGACCTTGGCGCGGATCGACGCCTCACCCATTGCCCAACAATCCATCAACAGTACACGGTGGGTGACGCTGACACTCTTGGCCGCTGCGGCGTTCCTTACGCTGCCGCGTATGTTCCAAGTGCTCGTGGTCGAAAATCCGGAGGAAAGCCACTTGTTTACCGCAGGCTGGGCCTTTCCGCTCTATGTCTTCTTCATGTCGCTGTTTGTGATCCCGATTGCGGCGACTGGGTTGGCTGTGCTGCCGGAGGGGGCGAACCCCGACATGTTCGTGTTGACCATTCCGCTGAATTTTGACCAACACGCACTGGCGGCCTTGAGCTTTTTGGGCGGGTTCTCCTCGGCCACGTCGATGGTAATCGTCGCCGCAATTGCCCTCTCGACGATGGTGTCCAACCACATTGTGATGCCGATCTGGCTGTCGAGCCGTAAAGACGGGGCAACAGTATCGGGCGATGTCCGCTCGGTCGTGTTGCTGGCGCGGCGGCTCTCAATTGCGGGGGTGCTGGCCCTTGGCTACCTGTATTTCCACATCTCGGGTGGCTCGGAAGCCCTCGCGGAAATCGGCCTGATTTCCTTCACGGGGGTGGGGCAGGTCTTGCCTGCGATGATCGGTGGTGTGTTCTGGCGTGGCGCCACACGCGTGGGTGCGATTGCCGGCATTCTGACCGGATTTGTGATCTGGGCCTACACGATGTTCCTGCCCTCTTTCGGGGCGGCGGCTGGGTTCTCGGACGCATTTCTGGCCAACGGCCCGTTTGATCTTGCGTGGCTGCGCCCGCAAGCCCTGTTTGGTGTCACGGGAGCCGACCCCGTTGTCCATGCCGTAGCGTGGTCCTTCGCGTTCAATACGCTGGCGTTCGTGCTCGGCTCTTTGCTGTCCTTTCCGCGTCCCGTGGAGCGGCTGCAAGGCGCGCAATTCGTCAATGTGTTCGAGCATACAGGGGCTGCACGGCGGTGGTCGGAGGGCTTGGCCGAGGCCGAAGATCTGTTGATGATGGCGCAACGCATTGTCGGGCCTGCCGAGGCGCAAAAACTGTTTCAGGCCGAGGCCGATGCCCAAGGAAAACAAGGCTATTTGCCTGATGTGACCCCTGCGTTCCTAGAGCATTTGGAGCGTGAACTGGCGGGCTCTGTGGGGGCCGCAACGGCTCACGCCATGCTCGGCCAACTGGTCGGCGGCTCTGTGGTTTCGGTCGAGGATTTGATGGCTGTGGCCGATGAAGCCGCCCAGATCATGGAGTATTCCAGTCAGCTGGAAGCCAAATCCACGGAACTGGCCCGCACGGCCCGCCAATTGCGCGAGGCCAACGAGAAACTCACCGCGATCTCGATTCAGAAGGACGCCTTCCTGAGCCAGATCAGCCACGAGTTGCGCACCCCGATGACCTCTATCCGTGCCTTTTCCGAGATTTTGCACGATGGCGGAGAGATGGATGACGAAAACCTCAAACGGTTCTCGGGGATTATCCACGACGAGGCCCAACGGCTGACGCGGCTGCTCGACGATCTTCTTGATCTGTCTGTGTTGGAAAACGGTCAGGTGACGTTGAACTGGACGCGGACCAATTTGCACGACGTGATTGCCCGCGCGGTTGAGGCCACGACACAGGGGGGCAGGGATGCGGGTTTGGTCGTGCATCGCGCCGAGTTGAGCGAACATATTGCTATCGACACCGACCCTGACCGTCTGGCGCAGGTGTTTATCAACCTGATCACCAATGTGCGCAAATACTGCGATGCACGTCACCCCGAATTGCACATTACGGTCAAACGGGTCGGGCGGGATCGCCTTCAGATCGACTTTGTCGATAACGGATCGGGCATCCCGAAAGACAAACAGGCGATGATTTTCGAGAAGTTCTCGCGCCTGACGGATCACGCCAAAGCGGGCGGGGCGGGGCTTGGTTTGGCGATTTGTCGCGAGATCATGCACAACCTTGGCGGTACGATTTCCTATCTTCCTGGCCAAGGTGGTGCGGCTTTCAGGCTTGAACTGCCGCGGGTGCGCCGGATGCCTGAGCGCTCCGTAAAGGCAGACTAAACCGCTCATTTCGGCGCGAGCGCAAATTTATTACCTGAATCAAGGTTTTGTTTACCGAGTTGGGGCAAGGTCGAGATCAATCAGGAATAATATGCGCATGTCAGACGAAGACGTAATTTCAGCCTTGAGACGCAAAACTGGCGCGGGACGTCCGCCGCCAGAGGTGCAACCGATGTCACCGACCAAAGCGATGCGTGTCGGGTTTGCCAAAGCGGCCGAAGAGGCGATGGAGTTGGTGTTTCAGGTCCAACAGGTCACGGAGCGCCGCCTGACGGTCTCGGCGCTGACCGAAAGCCTTCCCGAAAATGCGCTTCTTGCGCTGTTGGAGGGGCCGCTCGAACAGTTCGGGCTGATGGTCTTTGATCACATTACAACCGCCTCTATCGTCGAGAAAATGACCACAGGGGCCGTGTTGCCTATGGCGCCCGAGGAACGACAACCCTCGACCACCGATGCCGTCATGTGTTCTGATTTGATGGACCGTATGCTTGAGGCTTTTGAGGATCAAATTTCCGAAGCTCCCGATCCGCCGATGGTCCAAGGGTTCCGATATGCGGCTCGTCTGCAAGAGGCGCGTTCCATCTCCTTGGCCTTTGACGACGTGCCGTATCGCTGTTTCTTCATCACTGCGAAACTCGGGCGTGTCGGACGTGAAAGCACCGTTGTCTTGGCGTATCCCTATGCGCCGCCACAGCCCAAGCGGGCGAAGGGTGAGGAAAGCGCGTGGGGCAAGGAGTTCAAGGATGTTGTGATGGGCGCCCATGTGACGCTCGACACGGTGTTGCATCACTTCAAACTCTCCTTGGCGGATGTGTCTGCATGGGAGGAGGGGACCGTGATCCCGATCCCGCGCGAAGCCTTGTCGCGGGTGGAGGTGCGGGCTCAGGATGGCCGTAAGGTGAGCCGTGGCCGTATTGGCCAAATCAGCGGTATGCGGGCGGTGCGTATAGATTTGACCGAGGACGAGGGGTCGAGTGTGGCGCTTGACGGGCAGGCGCTTGATCTGGGCGGGATGGCTGCAAAGGACGGTGATATGCCGTCTTTGGGCGATCTTGGTGCGATGGAGGCGTCGGATATGGGGTCCGCCGATCTTGAACCCGATGCCGTTGGTAATGGGCTGGGAGACATGCCCGCGATGGGAGATTTACCTGATCTGCCCGACCTGCCCGATGTGGACGGCGCGGGGGATGATCTGCCTGATCTTGATGACTTCCCCGCAATAGAAGACCTGCCGCCACTTGGTGATCTGGCCCCGCTTGGCGAGTTGCCCGACTTGGATTGAGGCGCCTTTTGCGTGGACCTGTTCCCAACGGAGCTTGATGTGAATCAAGGCCCTCGGAGCAAATTTGCGCGAAGATCATCAGCAAGGAGGGCACGATATGAAAAGCCTTGAAGACAGACGTGCGCAACTCTTAGCTCGTCGCAGTGAGCTTGAAACGCGCCTACATGACATTGACGATGAACTCGACGCCCACCAGTCCAAGGATTGGGAGGAGCTTGCGACCGAGCGCGAAGGCGACGAGGTTCTCGAAGGAATGGGAAACGCAGGCAATGCCGAACTGGCCTTGATTGACGCGGCCCTCAAACGCATCGACAGCAAGGAATATGGGGTGTGCGCCAAATGTGGTGAGGCCATTAGCGAAGAACGGCTCGATCTATTGCCGCACACACCGCTGTGCCGCAACTGTGCCGCCTGACCCAAATTCAAAGGCCACGGGCCAATGTGGTTCGTGCCGAAACGGGAGGACCACCATGACCAAGAAAACAGATCGTGAGATTGACCAAATCGTAGACACGCTTGTGGGCGACCATGAGGTGGCCGAGACATTGAAGGCCAAGCTACATGACACGCCACTACCTGCCGAGAAGGCGGAGCGTGCGGACCCAGAGCAGGGAGAGCCAGATCGTGCGGATGGTGCCGATGATCTGTGGGATAACCTGCCCATTTAAACGTCGCCTGCAATCCAAAGGTTGCGTCGCGCCAAGGCGCATGTGATCCAATGAAAGGAGGCCGATATGGCCTTTGAAGCGCTTAAAATGCAAGCCTACATGATCCTTGATGAGATTGCGCAGCGCCCTGCGGATCGTCATATCCTGCAAGAACAGCTACGCGAAAAACTGTCCGAGCTGTCGAGCCTTGGCTTGCCACTGCCCGAGGATTTGGTGCGGCTGGAGGAGGAGCTGGAGCAAAACAACGCCGATCAACTCTATCCAAAGCCTTCAGATGATCCCGCATGACGATACGCGCGAATTGAGTAGTCCGTGAGTCTGTATCGCTCTCGCGACCCATGTGCAGTGTCGCGACCTTTCTCAACAGTTCCTTGCGTTTAGCGCTGCATCAGGTCAGAAATAGACAAGGCGATGATGGACGTGGCAGGAGTGGTTATGGCGACCGAAGAGCAAAAGGCGAGTGCCGCATTACGGATCAAAGGGCCAATCGCGTTTGTTGTTTTATCCAATCCGCCGACCAACGCCCTATCAGATGAAATGCGGGCCACGATTTATGCCCATGTCGAGACGGCAGATGCCGACCCGTCCGTGAGTGCTATCGTCTTGGTCGGGCGGGGACAGCGGTTCTCGGCAGGTATGCGTGATGCCGACCTTGATCGCCCGCAGGCTTTTCCTGACCTGAATACCTTATGCAACCGTATTGAGATGTGTTCCAAACCCGTGGTGGCGGCGCTGACAGGGGCGATTTCTGCCGAAGGTGCCGCTCTGGCCTTGGCTGCACATTATCGCATTATGGAGAAAAACGCGCGGATTTCGTTTTCCGACGCTCATTTTGCCCTCGTCCCGGCGGGCGGTGTCACACAGCGTTTGCCGCGCCTTATCGGAATTGAGGCCGCATTGGCCGTCTTGTTGCCTGCCGCGACGATCCCCGCTGCCTCGGCCCAAGAGATGGGCCTTGTTGACTTGGTGGCCTCCCAAAAGATCCGTGTCGCGGCCATTAACTTTGCCCGCGAACGGTTGGCGGAAGGCGGTCAGCCGCGTCGCGTGCGGGATATGGATCGTGTCTTTTCGCATCCCCAAAATAACACCGCTGCCATAGCTGAGGCCCGTCGTACCTATGGGCAGCGGTCTTTTGCGGCCAACCGGATCATTGATTGTGTCGAGGCGACGATGCTCTTGCCCTTCGAGGCGGGTCTGGGGCGCGAAGAGGTCGAGCGCAATGAGGCTTTGGCTTCTCCACAAAGCATTGCCCTGCGTCATGCTCATGTCAGCGAACGCCGCGCCGCACGTCCTCACGGATTTACCGCCGCCGATGCGCGGCCCGTGGCCACTCTTGGCCTGTCCGGAGCGTCGAACCTTGCGCTGGGCCTGTGCCTGATCGCTCTGGATCACGGTGTGCGGGTGCGGTTTCTTGCGCCCACTGCCGAAATTGCACAGGCGACATTGAGCAAGATAAACCACGCCTATGACGTGGCCGAGACCAAAGGCCAAGTCACGGCGGATCAAAAGCAATCCCGTCTCGACAGCTTTTTCGTGAGCGCCGATCCCGCCAGTTTTGCCGATTGCGATGCGGTGATCGAGGCCACGACCGGGACGCTTGATGCCCGCGTCAATGCCCTGCTCAAGGTTGAGACGGCTTTGAATGCGGACACGCCTTTGGCCACGGTTTCGGATCGTGCGGTGGAGCAGATGGCGGGAAAACTTGCGCATCCCGAACGGTTCTGCGCAACACATATTTTCGCCCCTGCGCAAGTGATCCGGTTGGTGGAGCTGGGGCGTGCCCCCGCGACGAATGCGGCGACCCTTGCGACCTTCCATAAAATGCTCACGTCTATGGGCAAGCGGGTTGTGAGCGTGCAGGCACGGGATGGTTTTGTGGCCAATAGGGTGCAAGAGGCAACTCTTCAGGCGGTGGATGTCTGTTTGTTGCTGGGTGCCACTCCGGCCCAAATAGACGCTGCAATGACGCGGTTCGGCTTCGCGACAGCCCCTTGTGCAATGATGGACCGCATCGGCCTCGAACATTTTAGCGGCACGGTCGCACAGGCTTTGGTCGCTGCAGGGCTTGCTTCTGTGTCGGGGCGTGGATTTTTCGATGCTGACGGGACGGATGTCGCATCCCTTGAGGTGATCGGGCTGTTGCGAGAGGCGGGTGAAATCACACCGATGACCTTTACGGATAGCGAGTTGATCAAGCGGATTGTTCTGGCTCAGGCCAATGCAGGCGTGCATTTGTTGGAGCAGGGCGTGGTGGAATATCCGTTCGACATCGACGTGATTATGATGCTCGGCAAGGGCTTTCCCCGTCATCATGGCGGACCGATGCAATGGGCGGACCAACTCACCCTGTTTCAGGCCGAAAAGGCGTTGAAACGCTACGCCAGTACCTCGCCCGAGGTCTGGGCGCCTGCGACACTATGGCGTGAATTGGTCAAGAGTGGCGAAAGTTTCAAGTCTCTCAACGCTACCCGCTAAGCCACACATATAAAGACTTATTTTTGATTGTGGTCTCGGGGCTTGCATCCGTGTGCGCTCTGTCGTGTTGCGTGACCCAACGGCACGCTCTCTTTTTATAACGCCCTTGATCGAAATCAAGGAGCGCGAGCGCTGCGTGGCCTAATTACGGTCTCGAACGCAGGGTGCAACGTCTTCAGTCAGGGCGTAGCAACTTGCCTTCCTCCTGCGGGCCTTCCTTCCGACTGTCCGCACCGTATCCAGTCCTTTGTGCGTGGGCTGAATACTATACTGGCGCCCGCGGGTTTATGCGTTTCTCCCCGGGCGCCATTTTTTTCACCATTTTCGAGCGACCTGTGCAGTGTTGCGAACGGGGCTTGTCTGTGCGCCCATTGCAGCGGGTCGTCTGGTCGTTAAAGTGAGGTCAAGGGAGACATCACCGTGACTGATAGCATTGATCCGAACGCGATTTGCGAGACTGCTTTGGCGTGGCACCGTGAGGGCACGGGCGCCGTTTTGGCCACCGTGATCAACACATGGGGCAGCGCACCGCGCCCTGTCGGCAGTCAATTGGCCATTTCGGGGCGCGGCGATATGGTTGGCTCGGTGTCGGGCGGCTGTGTCGAAGGCGCGGTGATCACCGAGGCGCTGGACCTGATTGCTGCACCCGAGATGAAAATTCTGGAATTTGGCGTGGCTGATGAGGATGCGTTTTCCGTCGGCTTGGCCTGTGGCGGGACCATCCGTGTGCTGTTGGAGCCTGTGGGCGCGGTCATGCCCGAAGAGATGTTGGCCCAGATCGTAGAGGCCCGCGCGACCCGCACCCCTGCGGCCTATGTCGTCAATCTGACAAGCGGGGCGCGGTATCTGGCGGACCCGACAGAGTTTGCAGCGCGCTTTGCCTCGGATCGCTCGGGTCTTGAGGCCGATGGGGAGACTTTTGTGGCCATTCACAATCCGCCTGCACGGATCGCGGTGATCGGCGCGGTGCATATTGCCCAAGCGCTCTTGCCAATGGCACGGATCGCGGGGTTTGATGTGCATCTGATTGATCCCCGCGGGGCCTTTGCTTCCGAGACCCGTTTCCCGAATGAAGTGATCAGTGACGACTGGCCTGATGCTGCGCTTGACGCCTATGGGTTAGATGCCCGCACGGCGGTGGTGACGTTGACCCATGATCCCAAACTGGATGATCCCGCCTTGATGCGGGCGCTGACGTCTGAGGCCTTCTATGTCGGATCACTCGGCTCGACGCGCACCCATGCCAAACGGGTGACGCGATTGGCGCAGGCGGGATTGAGTGCGGAGCAGATCGCGCGGCTCCATGCTCCTGTGGGGCTCAAAATTAAAGCGCAATCGCCCGCTGAGATCGCGGTGTCGATCCTCGGGCAAATCATCGAAGTGATGCGGGCTGCCTGAGCGATGCGGCGCGTGGCACTTTACGGGCAGGGCCGATCTGTGATCTGCTCACATAAAGACAAAAGGGAGGGCGCGGTATGACGATGCTCACACTCAAGATCAACGGCGAGGACAAAACCGCGCAAGTCGAGGGGCGCACGCTCTTGGTCGATTTTCTGCGCGATGGTGGACTGACGGGCACCCATGTGGGCTGTGAGACCAGCCAATGCGGGGCCTGCACGGTGCATCTCAATGGCGCACCCGTCAAAGCCTGTTCGGTCTTTGCGCTTGAGGCCGAAGGTGCCGAGATCACCACGATCGAGGGCATGGCGACGCGAAACGGCGATGCGCTCGGGCTGTCGTCGATTCAGGCGGCGTTCAAGGAACACCACGGATTGCAGTGCGGGTTTTGCACACCGGGCATGATCATGTCGGCGGCGGCGCTGCTCAAAGAGGTGCCCAAGCCAACCGTGGCGCAAATCCGCAGCCATCTGGAGGGCAATATTTGCCGCTGCACGGGCTATCATAACATCGTCAAAGCGATCATGGCCGCAAGCGGTCAGGACGTGTCTGACGTGGCCGCAGTGTAGGAGGGCGCAGGATGTACGACTTTGAATTGATCCGCCCCGCGTCTCTGGCCGAGGCTATCGACGCGCTCAAAGACGAGGATGCACAGGCGCTTGGGGGCGGGCAGACCTTGATCCCGACGCTTAAAGCCCGACTTGCGATGCCGTCCACTTTAGTTTGCCTGTCTGGGCTGTCCGAGATTGTTGGGATTTGCGACGGCGATGACGGGCGGCTTTGTATTGGCGGGGCCACGACCCACGCCCAAATCGCCCGCGACGCGACGCGGTTCCCCGCGCTTGCGAACCTCGCGGGACAGATCGGGGACGCGGCGGTGCGTACCCGTGGCACAATCGGCGGATCGGTGGCCAACAATGACCCGTCCGCCTGCTATCCCGCTGCGGTTTTGGCCTGTGGCGCGGAGATTTGCACGCCTGCGCGAACCATTCCCGCCGATGACTTTTTCGTCGGTCTGTTCGAGACGGCTCTGGAGGAGGGGGAGATCATCACAGAGGTTCGGTTCCCCGTGCCGGCCCGCGCGGCCTACGCCAAATTTGAACAACCCGCCTCGCGGTTTGCACTCGTGGGCGTGTTCGTCGCGGATTTTGGTGGCGATGTGCGTGTGGCGGTGACAGGCGCGAGCGGGGAGGGCGTGTTTCGGTGGCATGAGGCCGAGGCGGCTTTGTCGCGCGATTTCAGCCCCGAGGCGCTCGACGGTCTAGCGGTTGATCCTGATGGGATGATGTCGGACCCGCATGGGGCGGCGGATTACCGTGCGCATTTAATTGGCGTTATGACGCGCCGTGCCGTGCAGCAGGCCTGCGCAAAATAGGAATCTCTCGCGAGAATCATCCCGATTAGGGGTGAAAAATCCGTGAGCGCAAAGAAAAATCCCCGAAACCGTGAGGTTTCGGGGAGACCCTGTCAGACTCGGCGTCTGATGCAGCGGCCCGTTATTCGGGCCTGCGGCGTGTTTATTTTGGAAGCGGTCCGATCATCATGATCATCTGGCGACCTTCCATTTTCGGCATGTTTTCGATTTTGCCGATCTCTTTGGTGTCTTCTGCAACGCGTTCAAGCAGGTTGCGACCCAAATCCTGGTGCGCCATTTCACGACCACGGAAACGCATGGTGATCTTCACCTTGTCACCGTTTTCCAAAAACTTCATAACGCTGCGCATTTTCACACCGTAATCATGGGTGTCCGTATTGGGACGGAACTTCACCTCTTTGATTTCAATGATCTTTTGGTTTCTGCGAGCCTCGGATTCACGTTTTTGCTGTTCATACTTGAACTTGCCGTAATCCATGATTTTGCACACGGGTGGCGTAGCATTTGGTGAGATTTCCACGAGGTCGAGATCGACTTCGGCGGCCATTTCCAAGGCACGCTGAGGCGTCACGACACCTACGTTTTCTCCTTCAGCGCCGATGAGGCGGATTTCCGGTGCGCGAATGTTATCGTTGATACGAGGACCGGTTTCTCTGGTCGGCGGGGCTCTGTGTGGGCGGCGGGCTATGACACGCTCCTATTTGTGATTTCTGTAAAGTGTTTGTGATCCCATCTGTGATCAAGCGCAAAAATAGTGCGAATGTAAGCAGCTTACAACAGCAAACTCGGCAATCCTTCGCGCGTGTGTCATTGAGGTGCGAAGGGCTCTTTTCTTCGCAGGTGCAGCATGGCATATGTCGCGCTGGAAGTTGAATATTTCTAATTGTATGTGAGGATCACAAATGACCAATCGTTTCGTTACTGGCGCCATCATCACGGGTCTCGCCCTGAGTCTTTCTGCATGTAAAGAAGACGCAAAAGATGCCGCTGACGCAGCCGCAGGGGCCGCGACATCCGCTGTCGAATCCACAACGGAAGCCGCCTCTGACGCTGCTGGCGCTGTGACTGAGGCTGTTGAAGGTGCCGCAGAAGCTGCCACAGACGCTGCGGCTGATGCTGTAGATACGGCTGCCGATGCCGTCGAAGGCGCAGTTGACGCTGCCGCAGACGCCGCAGAGGGAGCCGTTGAGGCCGCTACGGATGTCGCAGAAGAGGCTGCTGAGGCTGCTGGCGACGCAATGGATGCTGCGGGCGACGCCGTTGAAGGTGCTGCTGATGCTGCAACCGAATCAGCGTCCGACGCTGTTGATGCGGCCGCTGATATGGCTGACGATGCCGCAACTGCGGCAACCGATGCCGTTGAGGGCGCAACCGATGCTGCTGGCGATGCTGCCGATGCTGCGACAGACGCAGTTGATGCAGGTGCAGATGCCGCCGAAGGCGCTGCTGACGCCGCCACAGATATGGCTGATGAGGCTGCCGATACCGCTGCGGATGCAACAGAAGCCGCCACAGACGCCGCCGCTGATGCTGCCGATGCAGGTGCGGATGCCGTAGAAGGTGCTGCTGATGCGGCCGCCGACATGGCGGACGACGCAGCAGATGCGATGCCTGAAATGTCGATGGAGTCGATGAAGGAGCTGCTGACTGTTGACGGGTTCGACCTCGACAAAGTCACCGCCATGATCGAAGCCGCCCCGTTGGCTGACGACGCCAAAGCTACCGTGATCACCGCACTGGGTCGCGCCAAAGATAGCCCCGAGCTTCTTGGTGCCGTTCTTGAGCGCGTTCGCGGCCTCATCGGTATGTAATCCTAGTCTCTGACTAGATACGAATTTGGGCCGTGTAGGGGTGACCTTGCGCGGCCTTTTTTGTGGGCGGTGAGGGCGTGAGATCCTCGCGCCAAAGAAAAAGCCCCGCAGAAGCAGGGCCGTTTCATGAGTTCACTGTCAGACTGCGTTAGTCGACAAAGGCTTTTTCGACCACGTATTCCTTTGGCTCGGAGTTGGCGCCTTCGCGTAGCCCGAAGCCATCCAGAATGACCATAATGTCCTTGTTGAACGCGAGGTTGCCACAGACCATGCCGCGGTCGGTTTCGGGGTTGATTGGCGCGATGCCGAGATCCTCGAAAACCTTGCCGGACTTGAGGTTGTCGGTGACGCGGCCCATCTGGTGAAATTCCTCGCGGGTCGTCGTCGGGTAGTAGCGCAGCTTGCCATCCTCGATCTCGGAGAGGATTTCGTCGGATTTGATATGTTCGACCAATTGGCGACCGTATTCCAACTCGGACACCTGACGGCAGGTGTGCATCAGGATCACTTCGTCGAATTTCTCATAGACCTCAGGTTCACGCATCAATGAGGCAAAGGGCGCAATGCCTGTGCCAGTGGCGAACATCCACAGCCGTTTTCCGGGCAAGAGCGCATCTACAACGAGAGTGCCCACGGGTTTGGGGCGCAAAATGATCTCGTCACCCGCTTTGATATGTTGCAGGCGCGAGGTCAGCGGGCCGTCTTGGACCTTGATCGAATAGAACTCCAGATGCTCTTCCCATGAGGGCGAAGCAATGGAATAGGCGCGCAATAGCGGTTTGGCCTTGCCCGTCTTCGGGTTCACATCGCCCATCAGGCCGATCATCACAAATTCGCCAGAGCGAAACCGCAGCGTTTGAGGGCGCTCCACCTTGAACGAGAACAGGCGGTCATCCCAGTGTTTGACCTCCAATACTTTGGCAGCATCGGGCAGGGTGGGGACGGGTTTTGTTTTTACTTCGGTCACTTGGCTCAGCTCGGTCATGTCGGTTAGACGCTCTCTAATTGAGTATTTCGGATGTAGCTTTGATCCAGATCAGGCCTCATGGTCGCAAGGCCCAACGAGATCGCCGCGAAAGCGCACTGTTGGCGCTCTTTTGACCTGTCAGGCGCGTTTGCGCAAGCGGCTCTGGTAGTCGTTGGCGGTCCAATTGGCGCGAAAGGCCCATTGATCGGCGGGTTGGCGGGCCGCGAGATCGGCAGAGATTTCCACCTCGTCAAAACCCGCACGCCGCGCCATCGTATATTGATCCGCAATCACGTGACCCATTGCGCGCAACTTGCCCTTGTACCCGCCAAGGCGCAACAGCCGCGCCAAAGTGAACCCGCGCCCGTCCGAGAATGTGGGGAAGGAAATGCGGATGCCTTCGGCGTTGTTGTATTGTGGCAGCGTCGCAGGGTCGGTATCGGAGGGCAGATCAATCCAGATGCCGCTGAAGCTGTCCGTCGTAAATCCGTTATCTGTGACGATCACGTTCATGGCGGTGTCTCCCGTGTCTTGTGTGTCTGTCTGTGCATCTGACGGCTCTTGGGTGGGCAGGGGACCACGCACGATTTTGCCATCGACGAAATGGATGCCGCATTCTTCTTTTTTGCTGCCGCGCCAACGGCCCGCGCGGGGGTCTTCCCCCTCTTTGACGGGCGAGGTGCAGGGGGCACAACCGATAGAGGGGTAGCCCTTTGCCACAAGCGGGTGGCGGGGCAGGCGGTTGTTGATGATGTAGTCCTGCACATCTTGGGGCGACCAATGGGCCAAGGGATTGATCTTGATCCGCATATCCAGTTCGTTTTCAAAGAAATCAAGCGTTTGACGGCTGTTTCCCTGAAACCTTTTGCGCCCCGTGATCCACGCGTCAAAGCCGCCAAGCGCGGTTTGTAGGGGCACGGTTTTGCGCAGCGCGCAGCAGCTATCGGTATCGGTTTGGTGGAGCAGGCCGTCGGGATCATGCGCCGCAACGCGCACAGGCGCAGGACGGATACGACGCAGATCGCGCAGGTCCAGAGCCTCCACAAGATCAAGTTGGTATTGGATGGTTTCGGGGAACAGCATTTCCGTGTCGATAAAGATCACAGGGGTGTCGGGTTTCATCACCGAGATCATGTGCAACAGCACAACGCTCTCGGCGCCGAAACTCGATACAAGCGCGATCCGTCCCAATTCCGCATCCCGCAACGCCAGTTCGAGCACCGAAGTGGCCGAGTGGTTGCGGTAGCGGTCATTGAGCCGTGCCACGCGTTCGTCAACCGACCCGTAGGTGGATTTCAAGAGGTCAGCCTCATGCGGCATTTGCACTGTCCTCTTTTGGAGGATAAAGCGCCGCTTTGAACGGCTCCATGCCAAGACGACGGTACGTCTCAAGGAAGGTTTCCTCGGGGCTTTCACGCAGATCGAGATAGGCGTAGATCAACCGCTCGATTGCGGGGATGATCTCGTTATAGGCAAATCCCGGCCCTGTGCGCTCACCGATGACGGTGGTCTCGGTGCCGTCGCCGCCAAGGGTGATTTGGTAGTTTTCAACCCCTGCGCGGTCGAGACCCAGAATGCCGATGTGGCCGACATGGTGGTGCCCGCAGGCATTGATGCAGCCCGAGATTTTGATTTTGAGCGCACCGATGTCATGCTCCAGTTTCAGCTCGTCGAAACGGGTTGCGATGCCTTGGGCCACAGGGATCGAACGGGCCGTGGCCAATGCGCAATAATCCATGCCGGGGCAGGCGATGATGTCAGAGATCAACCCGATGTTGGCGGTGGCCAAGCCCACGGATTTCAACACAGCATGAAGGGCGGGAAGGTTCGATTTGTGCACGTGAGGCAGGATGATGTTTTGCTCATGCGAGATGCGCAGTTCATCATGGCCCCAATCCCGTGCCGCCTGCGCAAGGACGCGCATCTGCTCGGATGTTGTATCGCCGGGGGTCTTGCCATGCGCCTTTGTGGACACGGTTACAATGGCATAGCCATCGGCTTTGTGTGGCGCGAGATTTGTATCTGCCCAAGCACGGAACATCGGGTCGTTTGCATAGGCACGCGTGTAGGCATCTACAGGGGCATCGGCAAAGGGCGGCGGAGTAAAGAATTGTTCGATTTGTGCAAGTACATCCAAAGCCGTCTCATCGAAATCGGGACGGATCTGGTTGAAGCGTTCTTCGACGCGGGCTGCGATATCTTCGATCCCGTGTTCGTGGACTGTGATCTTGATCCGCGCTTTGAACTTGTTATCGCGCCGCCCAAGCAGGTTCCACACCGAGACAACGGCCTCGAGGTAGGGCAGAAGATCGCCAAAGGAGATGAAGTCTTTGAGGACTTTACCGACCATAGGTGTGCGGCCTAGGCCACCACCGACGATGACTTCTGCGCCCAGTTCGCCATTCCGCTTTTTAAGAACCAAGCCAATGTCGTGCGCACGCACAACGGCGCGGTCGGCTTGCGCCCCTGTGACGGCCACTTTGAATTTACGTGGCAAGAACTGGAACTCCGGGTGGTCGGTGGACCACTGACGGATCAGCTCGGCCACGGGACGCGGATCAGCGACCTCATCGGCGGCAGCCCCCGCGAAATGGTCGGCGGTCACGTTGCGGATGGTATTGCCGCTTGTTTGTGTCGCGTGCATTTCCACATCGGCCAAGGCGTCGAGAATGTCGGGCACTTCGTGCAGTTTTGGCCAGTTGTATTGGACGTTCTGGCGGGTGGTGAAGTGACCGTAGCCCTTATCCCATTTGTCCGCGATATAGGCCAGTTGGTCCATTTGGTCGGGATTGAGCGTGCCATAGGGGATGGCCACACGCAGCATATAGGCGTGCAGTTGCAGGTAGAGACCGTTCATCAGGCGCAGCGGGCGGAACTCTTCCTCGGTCAGGGAGCCATCAATGCGACGCTCCACCTGTGCGCGGAACTGGGCGCAACGGGTGCGCACAAATGCTTCGTCGAAGTCGTTGTACTTATACATTGGCTACGGCTCCTGTGACCTGTTTGCCGTGGGCGTAATTCGATGGACCCTTGCGGCGGAATTCTTCGCGAAAATGGGTGGGCTCCGGGCCTGTGGCACCCTTCGCGGCGTCGGCGAGATAGGCTCCGACCTGCATCCCGTCTTTGGAGGCCTGCGCCAAGGCCGCCTCGGCGCTCTCGGCATCCTCGAACAGGGCGGCGTCTTTGAGCGCACGGACCCATGCGCCATTGGCATCAAGGTAGATCACATCACCATCAAGAAGGGCGTTGGCGGTGACGACTTTGGGAGTGAAGGGACGAGCCATGAGAGTTTTCCACTTGCGATTTCTGACTCTCAATTTAGAACATTGTTCTGTATATTGCACAGGTGCCCAAGCAAATAAGGGTGTTTGTTCTAACCGAACCAATGGGCTAGGCCTGTGTTCCGCTAAAATGGAGAAAATCGAAATGGGCGTCCAACTTGATGAGATGGATCGGAAAATCCTGCGTGAGCTTCAACACGATGCAAGCCAGTCTTTGGACGAAATTGCCAAAACTGTCGGCTCGTCAAAGACGCCCGTGTGGAATCGCATCCGCAAAATGCGCGAGAACGGGGTGATCGGTCAGGAGACCGTTATCCTTGACGCCGAGAGCCTTGGCTTGGAGGCGTGTTTCTTTGTTCTGGTGCGCACGAATGCCCATGAGGCGGGGTGGCAGGAGAAGTTCCTACAGGTGCTGCAAGCGCGTCCCGAGGTGTTGGAGGCGCACCGTCTGGCGGGGGAAATCGACTACATTCTCAAGGTCCGCGTCACCAACGCCAAAGCCTACGACGCCTTCTATCAGGCGCTGATTGAGGAAGTATCGATATATAACGTCACCGCATTGCTGTCGATGGAAGAGATCAAATACACCACCGAATTGCCGTTGTAAGTGTGATGAATGGCGGGTTTGAGCTCACACCAGAAGTGTCAAATTCTTGCTGCGCGCGCTCGCAGCGTGGAGAATGCTCCGTCAGCGTAAAATTTGGTGCTGCCGCGCATCGGGAAAGCCAGCCATTTGTGCCGAGTGCAGCAAGGATCAAAGGTTGAATTCACAGATTGCGGACAAAACTGCAGTTGACGATAGTCCGCACAATGACTGCTTTTCTTTGGCTGCACACGTAGCGAAATACTCTTTGGGCGAAACGCGGTCGTTCGCTCAGGATGTCAAGGTGTTAGTGTGGCTGTCCCAATGCAGATTCTGGCGAGGCCCGCGGGGGCGTGTACTCGCCTCAATCGTGGAATTTCTGTCAAGCCGTCTGGCCAATTCGGGTGACATTTTCCGCTAAGCTACGGGTAACTGACAGGCTGCGGGCAGTAGTTTGAGTCATTTGTGGCAGGATCATCCATGCCTGTCCAGAGCGCTCTTGGCTGCCTCGATGACACGCAGCTCCGTGCCCTTTCCGAGCGTCTGTCCGGCGCGCTTTTGGGGCTTTCTATGGCGCTCTATGAAGGCGCAGAAATCAGAGACGACCAAGTCTATGACCGCAATCTAGGTGACTACACACCGCTATGCATGATCTACACGCCAGACATCGAAATCGGGCTTGTGTGCAGCACTGAAGTCCCCGTCGGGCTCTGCGTCACGGGCATCGCCCAATCTGTGGTCAACGCGACATTAAGCGCAAACTTAGAGTGCTTCAGCACGCCGAGAAGATCGGCAAAAGCGCGTTCAGGGCTGCGGGATTTACATTCCCCAGTTGGACAATGCTTTGGCGGCCATCAGGCGCAAGATGCGCACCGCCGCCGTTTTTGAAAACGGTGATGGTGTAAGGTTTGCTCCGACCGGTCGCGCGCTGTGTCAGATCATAAGCGCTGACGTCAGATTGGCTCGTCATTGACTAACCCCGTCTTTCAAAGCCGCTCCAGCTTTCGCAGGCCCTTGGCGATCTGGAATATTTTTTGGCGCAGCCAGATATGCGACGGTAAATCGTGGGTTTTTTCCGTCCAAACCAAGCTGATGGGAAAGGTCCATGGAATAGGAGCATTGATCACGTAGAGATCGCCCGCAATTGCGTGTCCCAAGCGGCTCGGCACCGTTGCAACGAGATCCGTCCCGCGGATCATGTGCGGAAGGCCAGAAAGGCTGGGCGAGGATACGGGCTGATGCAGTTCGATATTCTCTGACTGCAAGCGCTGCACCACCGTTGACTGCCAGTTTTTATCATAGGATGTGATGGCGAGGTGCTGCGCGTCGAGATAGGCTGCACGATCAAAAGTCGGGGATTTCGCAAGCGGGTTCTCTGGGTCCATGATGCAGACGTAATGCTCTTCCATGAGCTTACGGCTCACAAACCCAGATTCGCTAGGCCGGAGCGCCCCAATCATCAAATCAGCCTCACCATCGGTGAGTTGCTGCCCGCCCCGCGATCCCGATGTTATCAGATCTACACGAACGCCTGGGGCGGATTTTCTTATGAACCGTATGAATGTCGGCAGCAAAACCCGCCGCGCATAAAAATTGCTGCTGATGACAAATTCGCTTCGTGCCGTTTCGGGATCGAACGTTCTGGGCGTGGCCAGATCCACCATTTTCTCGCTCATTTCTTTGGCGGTGGAGACGATCTCATCGCAGCGCCCCGTGGGTAACATCTTTGAGCCTTGGCGATAGAACAATGGATCCTCAAAGACATGGCGCAGCTTCTCAATTGTGTAGCTGACTGCCGATTGGTTGACCTCAATGGACTTCGCTGCGGCCGTGAATGACTGGGTCTCGTGTACGAGGATCAGGGTTCGTAGGGCCGCAAAGTCGATTGAAAGGATAGATTTTTTTGCCATTTGGTATCCTTCGGAATCGATGCGATAAAAAATTTTGATCAGAACTATCAGTTACATCCAATTGATGCATTTTAAAAAAGAAATTAGCCTTTTAACCGGAGGAGAAGAAGATCAGACATCGCCTGTTAAAGGAGACAACGCACGGCCACTCGCGCCGAGTGAAGCCGCACTTTGTCTGGCGACACATGATCCAAACACAATCCATACATAATCTTAGGAGGAGAAGATGAACGTATCTCAAGTAATTTTGCCGGCTGTCGTCGCAGGAATAATTGGCAGCGCGGCTATGGCCGAAACACAATTTTCACTTAGTTATTTCGTAGGGCCAAAGCACCGCTTTAACGAGGCCTTTTTCACGCCGCTTGGTGATAACCTCGAAGAGTTGTCTTCTGGCGCTCTTACGGTCAAACAATACGGGGGCGGCACGCTGAATTCCAATCCGGCGTTGCAATACTCCACAGTGGTTGAAGGCGTTGCGGATCTTGCCTTTGGTATTTCCAGCTACACATACGACCTTTTCCCTATTTCCAGCGCTGTCAGCGTTCCGGGCGTTTGTAATTCGGGCGTCGATTGCACCGAGGCGCTTTGGCGCGCGCAGGATCTGATTGAGGACGAATTCAACGCCAAACTGATCGCGATGTGGTCCAACGAACCGATGGCGATTGTGTCCAAGGATCGTCCCATCACCAGCTTGGAAGACTTCCAAGGCTTGAAGATCCGCGTGAGTTCGAACATCGAAGCTGACTTCTTGTCCGCTTTAGGGGCGTCTCCCGTCTCGCAATCGGTCTCCGAGATAAATCAGAACTTGGCGAATGGCACAATCGACGCCATAGCAATTGACCCGACATCTGTGCGTGACTTCAAACTCTTCGAGCCAGCAAACTACGTGACATTGGGCATGCCCACATCAGGCTTGGCCTTCTGGATTTTGATGAACAATGACACCTATGACGAGTAATCCGACGAGGAAAAAGCATGGGTCGATGCGGCTGGCGGGCGTGAACTGAGTGTCGCAGGGGCCCACACAACACAGGCCATGGCCGACGCCGCGCTGGAAACTGTACGCGAGTCTGGCGTTGAAATCCTGACCATGTCGCCTGAAGAAGCGGCACGGATCACCGAGGCTTTCGCGCCGGTACTGGCCGATTTTAAGGCGCAGGACTTCAACGGCGTAAGCGGCGCGGAGATCTTTGCCGCAATGAAGGGCGAGTAAGCATCATGCGCGGAAAGTCGTTCACAAAATGGCTGACACGCATTGGTGATTTCTTTGCCTTTGCGGCCGGGATCGGAGTCGTTCTTTTGGTGATGACAATCGTGATTGCAGTGGTTGGCCGGTATGCTTTCGGCCAACCCATTTTCGGTATCGAGGATGTTTCACGCATATTGCTCACCTTTATTGTCGCCGGTTCTATCGCATATGGCGCGCGCCGCGGAGCACACGTTCATGTAGATGTGATTTCGATGAAAGCAGGTCCTAAGGTCCTGTTTGTAAGTGACATAATAGCGAGGGTTATCGGCATCGCAGTTGTCTTCCTTGCATCCTACGCCCTCTTCACCAAGGGATTATGTGGGAAAGCTTGCGGCTATTTCACGCCAAACCTTAGCATTCCACATTTGCCCTTCTACATCGCCTTGTCGATCAGCATGGCACTGTATGGACTCATTATGGTGGTCGAGCTTTTCTCCGGTCAGCCGGTTGAAGAGCACACACCAGAAGAAGACGGGGAGTTATTCTAATGCCTTCTGATATTATGATTGGGGCCATTGGCTTTGTTGTCCTGCTCGTCCTACTGGCCATTCGCGTCCCTGTTGGTACCGCTATGTTGGCCGTTGGCGCAGGTGGTATCTACGTGCTGCATCCACGCGGCGAAATCGCGGTTTTCTCGACCTTGGCGGGGGAGAGCTTTTCGGTTTCCTACCTGTACTCTCTCACCATTTTGCCGCTGTTCGTCCTTATGGGCAATTTGAGCGGCGTGTCGGGAATGAGCCGCGACCTATATGACGCCGCACATGCGTGGTTCGGGCATCGCAAAGGCGGGCTGGCCTCGTCGACGATCGTCGGTTGTGCGGGCTTCTCCGCTCTGTCGGGGTCATCACTGGCAAGCGCCGTCACTATGGGCCGCGTCGCGATCCCCGAAATGAAGCGTTTCCACTATTCGGACGCTTTGTCGACGGGATCCGTCGCGGCTGGTGGCACCTTGGGTATTTTGATCCCGCCGTCGGCTGGGTTTGTTATCTACGCGATTTTGACCGAGGAAAGCATCGGACGCCTGTTTATGGCTGGTGTGCTGCCGGGTCTTATCTTGATGGGCCTGTTCATTGCAGCGATCACGATTCAGGTTGCGCGAAACCCAGATCTGGCCCCAGATGCTCTGTCCAAAGAGCCTCTTCGCGAGCGGTTTAAATCCCTTGTACGCGCACGGTGGATCATCGGCATTGTGGCTATTTCCATCGGAGGGATTTACGGCGGCATCTTCTCTGCGGTCGAAGCAGCCGGCATCGGCGCATTCCTTGCCGCAGTTGCAACCTTCCTACGCGGGACGTTCCGCTGGCCGGAAATCAAGAAGGCCATGGGGGACACGCTGTCTTCGACTGCGACCACATTTTACATTCTGATGGGCGCGTACGTCTTCACGCCCTTCGTCGCCCTCAGCGGAATTCCTGACGCCTTGAATGAATGGGTCGTGGGCTTGGGGGCGGGGCCGTACACGGTGTTGTTCCTATGCCTGATTGCGCTGGTGGTGCTTGGCACCTTTATGGAAGGTTTCGCCATTCTTGTTCTGACTCTGCCACTGCTTCAGCCTTTGCTGGAGGGGTATGGGTTCGACATGATTTGGTTCGGCGTGCTGATGGTGATCGTTCTCGAAATGGGGCTTATCTCTCCTCCCGTCGGGATCAACGTGTTCATTGTTAAAGGCATCGCGCCAGATGTTCCGATGAACACAATTTTCCGCGGCATCTGGCCATTCTGGTTTGCAATGGCCGTGATGATCATCCTGCTGGTGGTGTTCCCACAAATTGCTCTGCTGCTTCCGAACACCATGTTCGGCGTCTAACGAAAGGAAAATAAATGTTCACATTGTATCACCATGGGTCCTCTGTCTGTGCGGCCAAAGTACGCTTTGCAATGGCGCAAAAGGGGCTGGAGTGGGAGGGCGTCTATATCGACATTCTCAAGGGGGACCAGTTCGACCCAGAGTATGTGAAGCTGAACCCCAAGGCTGTTGTCCCAACCTTGGTTCACGACGGCACGGTCATCGTGGATTCAACCGTGATCTGCGAGTATCTCGACAAGATTTTGCCGGACCTTAACCCGATGCATCCCTCTGATCCGTGGGAGTATGCGCAGGCGCGGTATTGGACAAAGGCCGTCGATGAGGACCTTCACCCCGCGTGTGCTGCGCTGACCTTTGTCTGCTCACATCGGCACACAGTTCTCAAGAACTTGGGCGAAGAGGGGATGAAGAACTTCTTGGCGTCGACGCCGCCCATCTCGGTAACATCGGATTGGAAGGCCAAGAAAGACATCTTTACCCGCTATGGTTTTGAGGCACCTGAAGCTGTCGACAAAATCAAGCTCTACGATAGCTACTTGTGGAAGATGGAAAAGGCGCTCGAAACTGGCAACGATTGGTTGGTCGGAAATGAGTTCTCGATCGCGGACATTGCGATGGCGCCTTACGTCAACAGATGCGCTATGCTGTCCTTGAGTGGAATGTGGACAAACGGGCGCATGCCAAACCTCGAAAAGTGGTTTTCACGCGTCTCGGCTTTGCCCAACTTCAAAACATGTCTGCTCGATTGGGTGCCCGAAGATCTCACCAGCGACCTGCGCGAAAACGGCGCGAAGAGTTGGCCAGAGGTCGCGAAGATCTTGGACATTGTATCCCGCAATTAGCGTCAGACGCGAAGGGTCCTCATGCGTCGGTTTCATCGGAGCGCTGGTTATTTACTCACTAAGCATCTCGCACTCCGGCCCTTCCAAAAGCCTTTGAACCGGGGTTTCTTGTTATTGCTTTGGGTTTTGCGTCCAAAGCCGACCTTGGTTGGTCTTGTCGGGAGAGCAGCTTTGTCCCGCGACCTGATTGTTGGAACCGCGCGCGGCGAAAGGGTGGTTTGGAATACCCAATCTCGGCGCTCTCAATGTCCACTCTGGTGATATCCAAAATGCGTGGCGCTGCAAATGCGAAAAAATGATGCGTCAGCAATAGCCGCGTCTGCAAATGGCGGCTTCGTCCCGGTGGTTTCAATGGGTGAGCGCAACACTTTAATCTTTTTGGAAAGATGGAGTGAGAGAGATGAAGTATCGTACGCGGACGTTTTACACAGACAAACAGAAGTCCGAGATGTGGGATTCCTCTCGGCGATGCGAGCATCGCCTGCCGGCATTGGATGACAGCGCGGAGAGTCGATGAGTTCGATTGGGCGGCATTTCGATTGCGCTTCGTCTTCGATTTTCCCGCATTTGGCTCAGTTTGGCGGGATCCGACCCGCTGCCCGCAAGAGGTCACGTTTTGCTTTAAGCCTGATGGACCGTGAGGAGATATCTCGCGGGTTGGTCGCGCAGAAGTCGTTCAGATCAATCGCCAAGGCACTGAACCGTTCGCCTTCGACGATCAGCCGTGAGGTTCGCAGAAATGGTCGCCGCAGCAGATAGCGGGTTGGCTCAAGCGGAAACATCCCGAGGAGGAGCATCTTCGCGTGTCCCACGAGACGATCTATCGCAGCCTTTATGTGCAGACCCGTGGGGTTTTGAAGAAGGAATTACAGGAGTGTCTGCGCAGTTCACGCGCAATCAGACGGTCCCGCCATGCGACCCAGAAAGGGGTCAAGTTGCGCAAGATCAAAGGTGCGATCCCGATCAGTGAACGCCCTCCGGAGGTCGAGGGTCGGGCCGTGCCAGGGCACTGGGAGGGCGACCTCATCGTGGGATCTAACAACAGCTATATAGCCACGCTGGTCGAACGACATTCACGATTTGTGATGTTGGCAAAGGTCGAAAACAAGGACACCCAAAGCGTTATCTCCGCCCTGATCAAGCAAGCTCGCAAGCTGCCTAAAGAGCTGTACAAATCGCTGACTTGGGACCGTGGATCTGAGATGGCTGGCCATACGAAGTTTACGGTGGCGACAAAGATCGACGTCTATTTTTGTGACCCACAGTCACCTTGGCAAAGAGGAAGCAATGAAAACACCAATCGATTGCTTCGCCAATACTTCCCGAAAGGCACTGATATATCTGGTTTTAGTCAAGCCAAACTCAGCGCTGTCGCGCGCCAACTCAACGAGCGCCCCCGAAAGACCTTGCAATACCAAACCCCAGCAGAGAAATTTGAAGCCTGTGTTGCGGCGATCAGTTGAAACCACACCGCATAGCGGACATTGGCTCGTCCGCAAATAATGAAGGCCCGCAACCAGATTGCGCTCAACTATTGCCCGACTTGGTGAACCGTCCCGCATCCGCGGCGGCCATGCGTAGGGCGTTGGATTTGTTGATGGTTTCCTCAAACTCAAGTTGCGGATCGCTGTCGTAAACCACGCCGCCGCCTGCTTGGATGTAGAGCTTTTCGTTCTTCACCACACCCGTGCGCAGGGCGATGCACATGTCCATGTCGCCATTGGCGGAGAAGTAGCCAACACCGCCACCATAAACACCGCGTTTCTCGGGCTCCAACTCGTCGATGATCTCCATCGCGCGGACTTTGGGCGCACCTGACACTGTGCCTGCGGGTAGACCCGCGAGCAGGGCTGACAGCGCGTCCTCGTCGTCGGACAGTTCGCCCACAACGTTGGAGACGATGTGCATGACGTGGGAATAGCGTTCGATGATAAATTCTTCGGTCGGGCGCACGGTGCCGATTTTGGAGACTTTGCCCGTATCGTTGCGGCCCAGATCGAGCAGCATGAGATGTTCGGCCAGTTCCTTTTGATCCGACAGAAGATCCTCTTCGAGGGCCTTATCCTCGGCGGGGGTCGCGCCACGTTTGCGGGTGCCTGCGATCGGGCGAATGGTCACTTCGCCCTCAAAGACGCGCACGAGAATTTCGGGCGAGGCCCCGATGATCTGATAGCCGCCGAAGTTGAAAAAGAACATGAACGGCGACGGGTTGGTGCGGCGCAGTGAGCGGTACAGAGCGAAGGGTGGCAGGGGAAACTCCTGTGTCCATCGCTGCGCGGGCACCACTTGGAAAATGTCGCCTGCTTTGATGTAGTCTTTTGCCTTTTCAACGGCTTGAAGGTATCCTTCGTGGCTGAAATTCGACACTGGCGTCGGCGCTGTCCACTCTTGTCCGAGGTCGAGCGATGCCTCGACAGGCGCGCGTTCAAGGTCGCGCAACGCGTCCATCACGCGTTCGGCGGCCTGCGCATAGGCGGCTTTTGCGGATTGGCCCGAGCCGGCCCATGCGGGCGCTACGATGATCACCTCGCCTTTGACGCCATCCAGAACGGCCACAACAGACGGGCGCATCAACACCGCATCGGGCAGGCCGATGGGGTCGGGGTTCACGTCTGGCAGGTGTTCGACAAGGCGGATCATGTCATAGCCGAGATAGCCAAACAGCCCCGCGGCGGAGGCGGGCAGTTCGGCGGGCAGCTCGATCTTGCTCTCGTCAATCAGGGCGCGGATCGCGGTGAGCGGGTCGGCCTCTTGAGGGGTGAACCCGTCCGCATCAAAGCGTGCATTGCGGTTGATCGAGGCTTTTGTGCCCTCACATTTCCACACCAGATCCGGCTTCATTCCGATGATGGAATAGCGTCCTCGAACCTCGCCCCCCGTCACGGATTCAAGAATGAAACTGTCGGTGCGCGCGCCTGCAAGTTTGAGCATGATCGACACGGGCGTGTCGAGATCAGCGGCCACTTTGGCGTAGACGACTTGGTTCTGGCCCGCGTTATACGCGGCCTCGAAATCGGGAAAGGACGGGATCAGCGTGGCCATCTGTTCGACTTTCTGTGACGTTTCAGCGCCTTATGGCATTTGAGCATGCACGGCGTTGATTGCCGTTTGGTTGACCGTAACACCATCACGCAGACGCATCGCACTCGCAAATGCCGCTATGACGTCTTGGGCGGCTCCTTGTGCGGCTTGCTCGGCGTAGTTTGCAGCAATCTCGTCCATTTCGGTATTGGCTTCGGGCGGTTGAACCGTGTCGATCTTGGCGATCACCACGCGGTCGGTGCCTGTAATCACGGCCGTCGCACCCTGCGCCAAGCCAGGAGCGAAAACAGCGTCAATGAACCCTTGTGGCATTGTCGCGATAAAGTCGCGGCGGGTGATGTCGGTAAAGGTCTCGACGGGCAGGCCAAGCGCATCCATCGCGGTGCCAGAGGCGACTTCGGTCTGGATTTTATCCGCACGGGCTTTGAGCAGGCGGGCGGTCTCTGCGGTTGTCCAGTCGGCGATCACTTGGTCACGGACCTCGTCAAGAGGACGCAAAGCGGCAGGGTTGATCGCGTTCAGGCGCATGGCAAAGATGCCGCCATCGGACAGTTCGATGATCTCGGGGAAATCGCCGACTTGGGCCTCTTGCACCGCTGTGACAAAGGCCGAGAAGGAGGCGATGCCATCCTCGGACGCTGTGGTCCAGTCGATCTGTCCCAGTTCCATTGCGGTCTCGTCTGCGAGTTCTTCGAGCGTGGCGCCAGAGGCCAAAAGGTCGTCGAGGCTTTCAACGAGGTCGCCAATCTCGCGGCGGGCGGCGTCGGTGGCCATTTCTTTCGCCAGATCGTCGCGGGCCTCTTCAAAGGTTGTTTCTGTCGCATCAAGCACACCGTTGACGCGGAACAGCGCAGGGCCGAGGTCGGACATGACGGGGCCAACAACACCGAGGTCGTCGGCGGCAAAGACCACCTCAGCGGCGGCACCAATGTCACTTGCGGAGACATCGCCCAGATCAATATCGGTCAGCTCCAGACCGCGAGCGGTCACTTCGTCCTCGAATGTGCTTTCACCCGCTGCAATGCGGTCGGCGGCCGCTTGGGCCTCGTCCTCTGTCCCGTAGACAAGGCGTTCGACAAGGCGGCGTTCGGGCTGCATGTAGGCAGAGATATTGTCGTCGTAAATCTGGCGCAGGCTTGCCTCGTCCAATTCGGCTGTTTCGGCCAACATTGCGGGCGTGAGCCATGCGTAGGTGACATCGCGCGATTCAGGCGCGGTATAGGCCGCAGGGGTGGCCTCGTACTGGCTCTTGATCTGGTCTTCTGTTGGCGCGGCAATCTCGGTGTCGAGATCGGCGGCGGTCAGGCTTGCAACGCTCACCGTGCGGCGCTCGCCGAGCCAGTCGACGATGACCTTTGCATAGGCGTCGGGCATGACCACGCCTGTGGCCAAAGCTCCTTGCAACAAAGCCCGTGCGGTATCGGTGCGCAGGGATTCTTCAAACTCGCTGGGGGTCTGACCGAGGCGCTCGATGGCGAATTTATAAGTGTCAGGGTCGAATTTCCCGTCCAGACCTTGGAACGAGGGAATGGACATCAAGGTGCGGCGCACTTCTTCGTCGCCAACCGAAACGCCAAGGCGAGCCAGTTCTCCGTCGAGGGCGGCGCGGGTGAGAAGACCGTCGAGCACTTGGTTGGTGACGCCGAGTTGTTGGGCTTGGGCGACGGTGATCTGCTGACCCGTCTGTTGCTCAAGGGCGCTCAACTCGTTTTGCAAGGCGCGCGCGTAGAGATTGATATCGACCTCTTGGTCGCCCACGGCACCGACACTGCGGACCGTGCCGCCAAAGTTGGTGGCCCCGAAGCCGCCGAGGCCGAGCACCAATAGGCCCACAATGCCCAGTGCAACCATTTTTCCGCCGCTGCCTTTACCGCTCGCCATGTCTTTGTCTCTCCTTAACTGTGGCAAAATGTCTAGGCGGTTCGCGCCGCGCCCGCAAGGCGGATTGGCGCGTTATTGCAGTGATCATGGAGCAATATTGGCCAAACGGTCTAAAAGGTCCGTGATCCCGTCGCAATCGAGATTGGCAAAGGCAATGCGCAGTTGACGCGCGCCACGCGGATCGCCCTGCGGGGTAAAGAATGTCGCGGGCAAGAGAAGCACCCCCGCATGATCGACGAGCCACGGGGCAAGCTGGGAGGAGGGCATGTCGAACGGGTGGGCGACATAGGCGAAGAAGCCGCCCGTGCCCAAGAGTGTCCAACCCTTTGCGGCCAGTGGCGCAAAGCCGTTTTCAAGGGCGCTGCGGCGTTTCAGGATTTCGCGACGTTCCTCGGCGAGCCAGTCGCCCAAATTCTGCATCCCCCAAAGAGCGGCGCGTTGGCCCAATTGGTTGGGGCAAATGGTGACGGTGTCGAGATATTTCTCTACCTCTACGAGCCGTGCAGGTGAGGCCGTGAGCGCCCCGACGCGGTGGCCCGTTAGGCGGTAGGCCTTTGAAAAGGAATAGATTTGCACAAGCGTGTCGCGCCAATCAGGTTGGCGCAGCAGGATGTGTGGCGCTCCGTCACGGGCGTCAAAATCGCGGTAGGTCTCATCGACAACAAGCGCGATGCCGTGGGCGCGGGCCAAGGCGTAGAACTTTGTGAGCAAGTCTGACGGGTATTCGACGCCTGCGGGGTTGTTGGGTGTGACCAAAACGATGGCGCGGGTGCGCGGGGTGATGAGGCTTGCCGCGCGTTCCAGATCGGGCAGCATGTCCTCGCCCGTGGGCAGCGGTACAGCGGTGACGCCCGCCATATCGCACCACATTTTATGGTTGAAATACCACGGTGTGGGCAGGATCATCTCGTCGCCATGAGCGGCCAAGGTGGACATCACGGCGGTAAAGGCCTCGTTTGCGCCCGATGTGATGGCGATGTCCTCGGCGGTTACGGGGGCGGTGGCCGATGTGTGATAGGTGGCGTTGACGCTTTTTGCGACTTCGGCGCGTAAGTCGTGTTGGCCTAGGACTGCGCCGTAGAGGTGCGCACTGTCCTCCTCTACCGCGATCCGCGCGATCTCCTTGCGCAGGGCAAGCGGTGGCGGCGCCATAGGCGCGGCTTGGGAGACGTTTAGAAGTGGGCGGTCGGACGCAAAGGTTTTGCCCGCGACCCAAGACTGCGCCTCAACAATCGGAGAGCGGGAGGTGCGGGCCATCGGAAGGGCGAGGGGCAGGGGCGAGGTTGCGACCATTTGGGGCTCCTAAGCGTCAATTTGTGTTTGTTTTATACTTAGGTAGCGGGTGATGGGCTGGCAATGGGCGCGACCGTAATCGAAGGCCAAAGTGGCAAAACAAAACGCCCTCGCACGAGGCGAAGGCGTTTGGAATGGGTTGGAACAGTGAGCGCGCTTTAATCCTTGCCACGGTATGGCTGCACATATTGCAGCGCCATGTCCCAAGGGAAAAAGATCCATGTGTCTTGGCTGACTTCGGTCACGTAGGTGTCGACCTGTGGGCGGCCTTGGGGTTTGGCGTAGACGGTGGCGAAATGGGCTTTGGGGTACATTTTGCGGCACAGTTCGAGCGTTTTGCCGCTATCGACCAGATCGTCGATGATGAGAATGCCCGTGCCATCGCCCATCATATCGGCGTCAGGTGATTTAAGCACTTGAGCTTCTGAGCGATCCTGATGGTCGTAGGATTTGACCGAAATCGTGTCGACGGTGCGCACGTCCAACTCGCGGGCGATGATCATCGCGGGAGCCATGCCGCCACGGGTGATCGCAACAATCGCGCGCCATGCGCCGTCATCGGGGCCTTTGCCGTCCATTCGCCACGCCAAAGCACGGCTGTCACGGTGGATTTGGTCCCAAGAAACGTGGAAGCCTTTTTCGTGCGGCAAAAGCGGTTCGGTCATGTTTGGCTCTTTCTAGCGATGATGCGTTAAGTCGTGGCGATTTTTAGTCCGAAGGCGGCAATCATGCCACCCAAGAGGCGATCGGTCCAGAGTTTGGCGCGTGCGTAGGTGTCGCGCGCGCGTTTGCGTGAAAAAACGACCGCCACAAACAGATACCACATGGTTTCGTTAAAAAAGACGAAAAATAGCAAAGCGGCAAGGACGGACACCGATGTGCCTTGTGGAATCAGCCCCGCAAAGACCGCTCCAAAGAAGATTGCGGGCTTGGGATTGGCAAGCTGTGTGAACAGCCCAAGACGCATGGCATTGCCCAATGAGCGCGGTGTGGCCATTAGTGTTGCATCTGGCAGCGGGTCGCGGGCGTGGCGGATGGTCTTGTAACCGATCCAAGCCAAAAACAGCCCGCCTGCCACTTTGAACGCCAAATAGGCGCGGGGTACGACTTCAAAGACCAAAGCCAGTCCGAACATCGCGGCCATTGCCCAGATCACCGCGCCAAGGCCAAAGGCCACCGCAAGCCCACTCGCGGGGCGAAATCCTTCGGAGGCGGCGGTGCGCACGGAGACGACAAACGACGGACCTGGCGACATGGCGGCGACGAAATGCAGCGCAAGGATCGACAAGAAGATGGTTAGGGTCATGGTGCGGCCTGTCTAGGAAGACATCCGAGGGCCACGCCGTAAAACGGGCCCTCGGGGGATGGTTATACGTGGGGGCGGGCTTTAGCCCTTTGTGATGTCGGGCGCGTCAACGGCTTTCATGCCGACCACGTGGTAGCCCGCATCAACGTGGTGGGTTTCGCCCGTCACACCTGCGGAGAGATCCGAAAGCAAATACAGCGCGGAGCCGCCCACGTCGTCGATGGTCACATTGCGGCGCAGCGGCGAGTTGTATTCGTTCCATTTCATAATGTAGCGGAAATCGCCAATGCCGGAGGCGGCGAGGGTTTTGATTGGACCTGCCGAGATGGAGTTGACGCGAATACCGTCCTTGCCGAGGTCTTCGGCGAGGTAGCGCACGGAACATTCCAAAGCGGCTTTGGCGACGCCCATGACATTATAATGTGGCATAATGCGTTCGGCGCCGTAGTAGGTCATGGTGAGCATGGAGCCACCGTCCACCATCAGCTTGGCCGCACGTTGCGCCACGGCGGTGAAGGAATACACCGAGATGTCCATCGTCATGTTGAAGTTGTCGCGGGTGGTATCGACATAGCGGCCACGCAGTTCCGCTTTGTCGCTAAAGCCAATGGCGTGAACGATAAAGTCGATCTTGCCCCATTTGGCTTCGATATCAGCAAAGAGCGCATCGACAGAGGCGCCATCTGTCACATCGCAGGGCACGACGAAATCGGACCCGAGTTGTGCGGCGAGTGGGATAACGCGCTTTTTCAACTGCTCGCCTTGGTAGGAAAAGCACAGCTCTGCGCCATGTTCGGCCAGAGCCTTGGCAATGCCCCATGCGATGGATTTGTCGTTAGCGAGCCCCATAATGAGGCCGCGTTTGCCTTCCATAAGTTTTGTCATGGTCGGTCCTTTACCCATTTTATACCTGTTGCATCAGGCTTTATGCGGTTTGGGCGGCTCTCGCAAGGTTTTGGCCACAGCTGCGCTCACTTTGCCCGCATGAAATGGTGTGACTTGCCGTGCCGGGGGCAAAGGACTATTTGCGAATAGGTACAGCCACGGAGGGCAGGGCGATGGAAACGCGTAAAGGGATTTTTGCAGGGGACAATCCGTTCGAGATTGCACGTGCATGGTTGGCGGAGGCCGAAGGCACAGAGATCAACGATCCCAACGCCATTGCCCTTTCCACGGTTGACCCGAGCGGACTGCCCAATGTGCGGATGGTCCTGCTCAAAGAGATCGCTGATGACGCTTTTGTGTTCTTTACCAATTACGAGAGCCAAAAGGGCGTAGAGATCGAAGCAAGCGGAAAAGCGGCGTTTGTGCTGCATTGGAAGAGCCTGCAACGGCAAGTGCGTGTGCGCGGACCCGTTGTGCGCGAAAGCTCAGCTGCATCGGATGCCTATTACGCGTCGCGCGCTCTTGGCAGCCGTATCGGCGCATGGGCGTCCAAGCAATCGCGCCCCTTGGCGTCCAAGGCCGCGTTGATGGAAGCTGCGGCCAAAGAGGGGCTAAAACACGGGTTGAACCCGAAAAGGCCTGATTTTTGGGGCGGGTACAGAATTGTACCACTTGAGATTGAATTTTGGGCAGCGGGCGAGTTTCGGCTGCATGACCGTTTCCAATGGCGGCGCGCGGAAATTGATGCCCCTTGGGTCATTCAGCGTCTCAATCCCTGAAATTGGTATTTCCCTTAGGGAATATACCTAAATTTACGTCGGGGGATGCCGCAACTTGGTCTAAAAGACAGGTATTGATGCCTTGCATCCTCCGCCATTCTGCCCCAACTGTACGGGTGGGATGAGCGGGCACTTGTAGTGGGTGCCCATAAAAATGGAGGGAGCGTCCGCGCTCCTACGTACATATATGACTGATGATGATGGTTTGAACATCGTATCGGGCCACGTGAAATGGTTCGATCCGGTGCGAGGATTCGGCTTTGTCGTTTCCGATGAGGGCGGATCTGATATTCTGCTCCATGCCAATGTGTTGCGCAATTTCGGACAGAGTTCTGTAGCAGACTTGGCGAAGATAACACTTTCGATACAAAAAACAGAACGCGGCGTACAAGCTGTCGAAGTGCATGAAATTTCTCCACCTGAACAAGGTGAGGGGCTCATTCTTGAAGATTTGGAACCCATTGATGGCGAAACGGAAAATCTTCCGTTGGAACCAGCGCGGGTGAAATGGTTCGACAAGACCAAAGGATTCGGATTTGCCAATGTGTTTGGCCGTCCCGAAGATGTCTTTGTGCACGTCGAGGTCTTGCGTCGTTCTGGTCTGGCTGATTTGATGCCTGGCGAAGCTGTGGGACTACGTGTCATCGAGGGCCGTCGCGGTCGGATGGCGGCACAGGTCACGGCATGGGATGTGGCGCTGAAAAACAATGTGCAAACAATCGAACAGACAGACGACTGCAACGGGGCGGATCTCGACTAATCCCTTTCGGGTTAGGCCGTTGCTTTTTGCACTGATTGCGATCTGCGCGGTCGGAGGGAGTGCCTCCGACGCGTGGGCGCAGTCCTGTGCGCTTGATCGCGCGGTGGTCTCTGGTGACTTTGGCACCGTGGGATTTGCGGTCGAGATTGCCGATGATGTTGCCGAACGCGCTCAAGGATTGATGCATCGCGAAACGATGCCGCGCCTGTCTGGAATGCTCTTTGTCTACGAGAACCCGCGTCCTGTGGCGTTCTGGATGAAAAACACTCTGATTCCCTTGGATATGCTGTTTGTCGATGAGCGTGGCGTTGTCACGCACATCCATGAAAACGCTGTGCCATTGGATACCACGGCGATTGAGGGTGGTGATCAGGTCTTTGCCGTGCTTGAGATCAATGGCGGGTTGTCCGAGTCGTTGGGACTCAAAGTGGGCGATACGATAATGCATCCCGCTTTCGGCGCGGATGCTGCGGCTCCTTGTGCGCCCTAAGGCAGGGATTACCTTTTCTTTTTGTTCAATTTACCCTGCAAAACGCCGGGACATTCGGTGTTGAGCGGGTTGTGATTTACTCTTGTGCAAGAAGAAGCAAAAAAACTGCATAAAGGGTCTTTTCTTTGCCGCGGACAGGATATAGGAAACGCACACGGTCGGGGCGTGGCGCAGCCTGGTAGCGCACCTGTTTTGGGTACAGGGGGTCGGAAGTTCGAATCTTCTCGCCCCGACCACTTTTCAAAGATCTCGCACGAAACGCGATGAACCAGATGACACGGCGGGACACCCGCCATGTGTCGCTGTGATGGCAGGTCGCCATCAAATATCTCCCTCTTACACTGTGATTGATTCGAGAATGTGACAACTGTCGCGTCCGATGCCATTGCCGCGGGTGTGATAGGAAAATTCTACCTTATATAGAGAGCTTATGCGGGGTTCTTGAGGGTGGCGCACAGTTTTTCACCACTATATCTAGTATCTGGGCGCTGCGCTCCAGGTGGTGCAAATGTGTGACGGAAACATCCATACATGCAAAATTGAGGTTATCCACATGCCTTCGTGCATAGTTTCAAATGCACCGCAGAAGTGGTGTAAAACAAAGGTAAAATCTGACGCTGTTAACCTTCTCGAATCGAGCGCCCCTGTGGGTAAAATCGGTCAACAGAAAATCGCCTAATAATTCGTGAAAATTTCGTTGACCGATGACCTGAAAACGCTGCACATTGTGCGGGCCGAGTGGTTGGCTACTACATGTAGTGTTGATCGCGGCGAGGGACACGGGGCCGTCAAGGTCGGTAAGATCGAAGGCACAGATCTGCATAGGGTAGGGTTTTAAGGCCATATTCCCATAAAGCAGACGGGCAAACGGTAACGCCGGCGTAATAGGCAGACCTGCATATATAGTGATGGTACGGAATCACCCGCCAGTGCGCTGGCGTCAGGTAGGATTTTGCGTATCGGACTTTATCCCTCCCGTGACAGACACAAGATGTAGCGTTCCAGTCCACTGAGAACGGCGCATGGGTCAGTGATGTACGCACAAATTCTACGGGGCAGTATAAATGAAAATAGATCGCAATTTCACCACAGCAGGCAAAGACGCATACGCGGATATTGCGTTCACCACGACAACCTCGGAGATTCGCAATCCCGATGGCACGGTCGTCTTTAAGCTCGATGAGTGCGAAGTCCCCGCGAAATGGAGCCAAGTGGCTTCCGACGTCATTGCACAGAAATATTTCCGCAAAGCAGGCGTGCCTGCGGCGACCAAAAAGGTGAAAGAGAAGGGGGTCCCCGTCTTCCTTCAGCGTTCCGTCCCTGACGAAGCGGCACTCGCCAAACTGCCCGAAGATCAACGCTTCGGTGGAGAGATCTCCGCCAAGCAGGTGTTCAACCGTCTCGCAGGCGCATGGGCGTACTGGGGTTGGAAGGGGGGCTACTTCACCTCCGAAGAGGATGCACGGGCCTACTATGACGAGATGCGCTTTATGCTTGCCCGTCAGATGGCCGCACCGAACTCGCCACAGTGGTTCAACACAGGTCTGCACTGGGCCTACGGCATCGACGGTCCGGGCCAAGGTCACTACTATGTCGACTACCAAACCAAAGAGTTGACCCGTTCGACCTCTGCCTATGAACACCCACAGCCCCACGCCTGTTTCATCCAGTCTGTCGAAGACGATCTGGTGGGCGATGGCGGCATCATGGATCTTTGGGTCCGTGAGGCTCGTCTGTTCAAATACGGCTCTGGCACAGGCACCAACTTCTCATCCCTGCGTGGTGCCAATGAAGCGCTCTCGGGTGGCGGTAAATCCTCTGGCCTGATGGGCTTCCTCAAGATCGGCGACCGCGCCGCAGGCGCGATCAAGTCGGGCGGCACCACACGCCGTGCGGCCAAGATGGTGATCTGCGACATGGATCACCCCGATGTTGAGGAATTCATCAACTGGAAAGTGATCGAAGAGCAGAAAGTGGCGTCCATCGTTGCGGGCTCCAAGATGCACGAACGTCAGCTCAACGAGATTTTCGACGCCATCGGCACATGGGACGGCGCCGAAGACGCCGCGTTTGACCCCAAGAAAAACCCTGCTCTCAAAGAGGCTATCAAATCCGCCAAGCAGGTTGCGATCCCCGAGACCTACGTTAAACGCGTGTTGGATTACGCAAAGCAGGGCTATTCCTCGATTGAGTTTCCAACCTATGACACCGATTGGGATTCCGAGGCCTATGCATCTGTTTCCGGTCAAAACTCCAACAACTCCGTGCGTGTCACTGATGCCTTCCTTAAAGCCGTCAAGGATGACGCCGATTGGGAGCTGATCCGCCGCACCGATGGTGGCGTTGCAAAAACCGTGCGTGCCCGCGACCTGTGGCAGGACGTTGGCCACGCCGCATGGGCTTGTGCCGATCCGGGAATCCAGTTCCACGACACCGTTAACGCATGGCACACTTGCCCCGAAGACGGTGCAATCCGCGGCTCCAACCCCTGTTCCGAGTATATGTTCCTCGACGATACGGCCTGTAACCTCGCGTCGATGAACCTGCTGACCTTCCTCAAGGGGGGCGTGTTCGATGCAGAGGAATACATGCACGCGACCCGCCTGTGGACGCTGACGCTCGAAATCTCCGTGATGATGGCGCAGTTCCCATCCAAAGAGATTGCACAGCGCTCGTTCGACTTCCGCACCTTGGGTCTGGGATACGCCAATATCGGCGGCCTGCTGATGAACATGGGCTTCGGTTACGACAGTGACGAGGGCCGTGCCCTTGCCGGTGCGCTGACCGCGATCATGACGGGCGTGTCCTATGCAACCTCCGCCGAGATTGCAGGCGAGCTTGGCGCTTTCGACAAGTTCGAGAAAAACCGCGACCACATGCTGCGTGTCATTCGCAACCACCGCAACGCGGCCTATGGCAAGACCACGGGCTACGAAGACCTCGACGTCAAACCCGTCGCCCTTGATCACGCCAACTGCCCCGATGCGAAACTGGTCGAACTGGCCAAGACCGCTTGGGACGACGCGCTCGAACTGGGCGAGAAAAACGGCTACCGCAACGCACAGGTCTCCGTGATTGCCCCAACAGGCACCATCGGCCTTGTGATGGACTGCGATACCACAGGCATCGAGCCAGACTTCGCGCTTGTGAAGTTCAAGAAACTCGCGGGTGGCGGCTACTTCAAAATCATCAACCGTTCGGTTCCTGCCGCTCTTGAAAAACTCGGTTATTCGAGCGCCGAGATTGAAGAGATCGTGGCCTACGCGGTTGGTCACGGTACCATCGGCAACGCACCAGGGATCAACCACACCGCGCTGATCGGTCACGGGTTCGGCCAAGCGCAGATCGACAAGATCGAAGCAGCGCTGCCTTCTGCCTTCGACATTCGTTTCGTGTTCAATCAGTGGACATTGGGCGAAGAGTTCTGCACTGGCACGCTCGGCATCCCTGCCGAAAAACTGAACGATCCGTCCTTTGACCTGCTGCGCTCGCTTGGGTTCTCCAAGAAGGACATCGAGTTGGCCAATGACCACGTTTGCGGCACCATGACATTGGAAGGTGCGCCGCACCTTAAGGAAGAGCATTACTCGATCTTCGATTGTGCCAATGCCTGCGGTAAAAAAGGCAAGCGTTATCTGTCGGTTGAAAGCCACATCACGATGATGGCTGCGGCGCAGTCCTTCTTGTCTGGCGCGATCTCCAAGACCGTGAACATGCCAAACGACGCAACCATCGAAGATTGCCTCGCGGCCTATGAGCTGTCGTGGTCGCTCGGTGTCAAAGCAAACGCACTCTACCGTGACGGCTCCAAACTGTCGCAGCCTTTGGCCACCGCGCTGATCGAGGACGACGAAGAGGCCGAGGAAATTCTCGCCTCTGGCTCCACCCAAGAGAAAGCTGCCGTGCTTGCCGAGAAGATCATCGAAAAGGTCATCGTCAAAGAGATCGCACGTGGTCGCGAAAAGATGCCTGATCGTCGCAAAGGCTACACACAAAAAGCCAACGTTGGCGGTCACAAGGTCTACCTGCGCACAGGTGAGTATGAGGACGGCACACTCGGTGAAATCTTCATCGACATGCACAAAGAGGGCGCGGGCTTCCGCGCGATGATGAACAACTTCGCCATCGCCGTTTCCGTGGGTCTTCAGTATGGCGTGCCGCTCGAAGAGTTTGTCGATGCCTTCACCTTCACCAAGTTCGAGCCTGCGGGCATGGTTCAAGGCAACGACAGCATCAAAAATGCCACGTCGATCCTCGACTACATCTTCCGCGAATTGGCCGTGTCTTACCTCGACCGCACCGATCTCGCCCATGTCAAACCGCAAGGCGCGTCCTTCGACGATCTGGGCCGTGGTGAGGAAGAGGGCAAATCCAACGTGACTGCACCGTCTGAGGCGGCTTCTGTCAAATCTTTGGAAGTGCTCAAGCAGATTTCCTCAACGGGCTATCTGCGCAAGCGGATGCCGCAGGAATTGATGGTGCTGCAAGGCGGGGCAGGGGCAATGGCATTCAGCAACGCCGTTGACGCCGAAGCCGCGCTTCAGACCCTGGTGCCCGAGGTCAGTGCCGCGATGACGACATCCGTATCGACTGGCACAGCGGTGTCGTCGGGAACAGTGTCGATGGACGCGCGGACCAAGGCGAAGATGCAGGGCTACGAGGGTGATCCCTGTGGCGAATGCGGCAACTACACCTTGGTGCGCAACGGCACCTGTATGAAGTGCAACACCTGCGGCGGCACATCCGGCTGTAGCTAAGCGATAGGACGAAGAAGACGATGGATATGATTTTCGATATCGCAGGTCAGGCATGTGTGGCGGATCGTGTGCAAATGCGCGGTAACACAATTATGGCCGAGTTCTCCTCCGAGGCGGCGGGGCCACTGGCCACGGCCTATGACGAGAGCGCGTCTGTCGTTTTGATGGGGATGCCCCGCCTTGACGTGACCTATTCTGTGCAGACCTATCGTGCTGATGGCGTAGGGGGCTGCTCGGCGGTGTTCTCCGTCAACAGCTCCGCAGGGCGGGTGCTGCACTAAAGAAACGAGTTTCCCTGTCCGTCCCGAGTGCGGGCAGGGTCGTGAGGTTCGATCTCTCTCGTTCCCCCTGCGGGACCGAGCGGGTTCATCGAACACCTTTCTGGGGCGGATGCGTTCGCCCTCGACGCGGGTCAGGCCACAGGCAATAAACACCGGGCGGTATCAATCACGAGCCTGATCAGCGAAACTGGGGAGCCTTCGGGTTCCCTTTTTTCTTTTGTGGGGATGCAAACGGGCATTGGTCGGATTGGACTTGCAAGAGTGGGGTCGACCCCCTAGAACGTCGATTGATTTATAGGACGGCCTTCGGGCGGTCTCAGAGAGACGTAATAAGACGTAAGAAGGACGCTAATATGCAGGTCACCGAGACCCTCAACGAAGGTCTGAAGCGCGGCTATCAGATCACCATCCCCGCCGCCGAGCTGGACGAGAAAGTCAACGCCAAGCTCAAAGAGGCCCAGCCCGAAGTCGAGATGAAGGGCTTCCGCAAGGGCAAAGTGCCTATGGCTCTGCTCAAAAAGCAATTCGGTCCACGTATCCTCGGCGAAGCGATGCAGGAAACTGTCGACAGCGCAATGTCCGCACATTTCGAGGAAACCGGCGACAAACCTGCCATGCAGCCCAATGTGGTCATGGACGGTGGCGAAGAGTGGAAAGAGGGCGATGACGTCGTCGTCAACCTCACATACGAAGCGCTTCCCGAAATCCCTGACGCCGACCTGTCTGGTGTGAAACTCGAAAAACTGGTTGTCAAAGCCGCCGACGCAGAAGTCGATGATGCTCTGAAAAACCTCGCAGAAACGGCGCAGAACTTCGAAGAGAAGTCCGGCAAAGCCAAAGATGGCGATCAGGTTGTGATCGACTTCCTCGGTAAAGTTGACGGCGAGCCCTTTGAAGGTGGCGCGGCTGAAGATTACCCCCTCGTTCTCGGTTCCGGCTCCTTCATCCCCGGCTTCGAAGAGCAGCTTGTTGGCGTCAAAGCGGGCGACGAGAAAAACGTAGAAGTGAGCTTCCCCGAGGAATATGGCGCTGCCAACCTCGCAGGCAAAGCTGCTGTGTTCGAATGCAAAATCAAATCGGTCAACGCCCCTGTTGCAGCCGAGATTGATGATGAGCTTGCGAAAAAATTCGGCGCTGAAGATCTCGCATCTCTCAAAACCCAGATCGCCGAGCGTCTCGAAAACGAATACGCAGGTGCATCGCGCGCTGTGATGAAACGTGGCCTGTTGGATCAACTCGATGCCATCGTGTCGTTTGACCTGCCGCCTTCGCTCGTTGACGCAGAAGCCAAACAGATCGCGCATCAGTTGTGGCACGAAGAAAACCCCGATGTTCAGGGCCATGATCACCCTGAAGTCGACGTGACTGATGAGCATAAGACCCTTGCAGAGCGCCGCGTGCGTCTTGGCCTGTTGCTCGCAGACATTGGTCAAAAACAAGAGATCCAGATCACCGACGCCGAGTTCACCCAAGCCGTGATGAACCAAGCCCGTCAGTATCCAGGTCAAGAGCGCGAATTCTTTGAATTCGTTCAGCAAAACCAACAGATGCGTCAGCAACTCCAAGCGCCATTGTTCGAAGACAAAGTGGTAGACTGGATTGCCGATAACGCTGATTTGACAGAAAAAGAAGTCTCGAAAGAAGACCTCGAAAAAGCTGTCGAAGCGCTCGACGAAGAATAAGGCGCGATCCGCGTCGATCATCTCCGGCGCGAAACTGCGATTGACATGACTAAGAAAGGCCGCTCCGACTGGGGCGGCCTTTTGCATTGGTTGACAGGGCGCTGTGCATCCCGCACATCTTTAATCCAGCAGTGAAGGGGACATCATGCGACATCCGTTGCGCGTCATATTCTTGGTTTTCGCGTCGCTTTTGCCCGTGGCGGCACAGGCTATTTCGCCCGAGTGGACCGCCGAGAAATGCAGCCGATACGCTCGCGCGTGGGATATGGCCACGCAAGGGCCACGCGTCGGGCTGTCAGATGACTTTATCGCTGATCACGATGCGTTTTTGGCGTCAGGCTGCACCATCCGTGGCGAGGTGTGCCCCCGGAGCGAGCAAGAGCGTGCGCTTGCGGATATGCTGTCACTGATGGCGGTGGCGGAAGGCGCTACAGGGTCATTCTTGCCATTTCATTGCGATGAACCCTAGGGCGGAAATGGCGGCTGTTTAGCTGCGCAGGCCTGTCTCGTAGAGCAGGCCTTGTCGTTTGGCCTCGTAGTAATAGCCCTTCGCATACCATTTCATCGCACCGTCAATGTCGCCGCCCGAGACGAGGTAGGCGCCTTTGAGGTACTTGCCCGCGTATTTCAGGTTCACATCGGGGTCGAGAAGCTCGCTCGCAGGGCCGCGGTGCCCCATGGTGCGGGCGGTTTGCGGCAGGATTTGCAACAGGCCCCAGTAAGGCCCGTTGCGGGCCCACGGGCGGTGTGTGCTTTCGCGGATGGCCTGGCGGTGGATCAACTCGCGTGGAATCTCGTAATAATCGGCCCATTTGTTGATGAGCGCGCGCAACTCGGGCGTCTCGTTGGGGAACAGCGGCGGGTTGTAGCCGCGCGATACCTCGGTGGACGAAGGTGCCGAGCCACAGGCGGCGAGTGCGATCGGGGCGAGGATCATCATACGGCGGGAGAGCAGGGGCGTGTTGGCGCGGGACATATGAGTAAGACCTGAATTTGTTTCGCACGGAGATCACCACGGTCGTGGCGTTTTGCCAAGGCCGACATGGAGCGGGTGGCGGAAAGCTGCTTGGCGCGTGGGCGTTGTTCCAAAAGAAAAGGCCCCACCAGATGGCAGGGCCGTTCCAAAAGCGTGTACGGGGCGATTAGGCCTCGTCGGAAGCGTCCTCAGCAGGAGCTTCAGCAGCATCGTCGAGATCCTCGTCAGCGGCAGAACCGATGTCGTCGAACAATTCGGAGATTTCGAATTCAGCTTGTGCTTCTTCTTCTGCGGCCAGTTCCTGAATGGATTTGCCTTCAGCCTGAAGTTCGGCTTCCTCAGGGGAACGCGCGATGTTCAGAGTGATTGTGGCTTCCACTTCTGGGTGCAGGTGGATGGCAACGTCACGCAGGCCAAGCTCTTTGATCGGGTGACCGATCACAACCTGTTTGCGCGAGATGGTGAAACCACCTTCGGTCACGACGCCTTCGATGTCGCGAGGGCTTACGGAACCGTAGAGTGCGCCGGCATCGGATGCGGAACGGATGACGACGAATTTCGTGCCGTCGAGTTTCGCAGCCAAAGCTTCGGCTTCTTTTTTGGTTTCGAGGTTCTGGGCTTCGAGCTGCGCTTTGCGCGCTTCGAATGCTTTGATGTTGGCCTCGGAGGCACGCAGTGCTTTTTCCTGCGGCAGCAGGTAGTTGCGTGCGTAGCCTTGTTTCACAGAAACAACATCGCCCATTTGGCCAAGCTTGGCCACACGTTCAAGAAGGATAACGTCCATTGTCAGTACTCCTTACTTAACGGCGTAGGGCAGAAGAGCGAGGAAACGAGCGCGTTTGATGGCACGAGCCAGCTCACGCTGTTTTTTCGCAGAAACTGCGGTGATACGGGAAGGAACGATTTTGCCGCGCTCGGAGATGTAGCGCTGCAGAAGACGTGTGTCTTTGTAATCGATCGCGGGTGCATTGTCGCCAGAGAACGGGCAGACTTTGCGACGGCGGAAAAACGGTTTTGCGGCCATGTTAAAGGTCCTTTCCTAAGCTCTTACGGGCGACGTGGGCGGCGCTCTTCGCGCTCGTCACGTTTTTGCATTTGCACGGAGGGCAATTCTTTGTGCTCGTCGACTTTGATGGTCATAACACGCATCACGTCGTCATGCAGGCGCATCAGGCGTTCCATTTCCTGCACGGCAGCGGATGGGCTGTCGGTGCGCAGGTAGGCGTAGTGGCCCTTGCGGTTTTTGTTGATCTTGTAGGCCATCGTTTTGACGCCCCAATACTCGTGATCCACGAGTTTGCCGCCGTTGTCGGCGAGGACGGTGCCAAAATGCTCGATGAGACCTTCAGCTTGGGCGTTGGACAGGTCCTGACGCGCAATGAAGACATGCTCGTAAAGCGGCATGAGTGCTCCAGTTCTTTTTTCAAGCGTATTTCATAGGGCGGGCATTTGGCCTTTCCGCTGCCCGTCCACGAGAGTCTACGCGGTTCATAAATCCTTGCGGAAAGGATGGGCTCTTATACGGCTCTGTCGCGATGGCGCAAGGGGAAAGGGCGCGTTTCTCCCTTATTTTCCTAGATATTCGCCAATTTTTCCGTGCAAGTCGCCACGACAGGCCAAAAGAGGTGTCATATGGCCCATGCGCCGCCCAAATTTCCGTGGTTTTGTCACATTCTGGCCGCGTTTTTGGAAAAGGCTCGCTTTGTAACAGAATAACAAAACCGAGCCTCGCGATGTCTGATGCCTCTATTGCAACCGATTTTATCCGTTCCCAAGTGGTCGCATGGTCAAAAATTGCCCGTCACCCCACGGGCTATGGCTACCGTGTGACGCGATCACGCCCTGTGTGCGCGGGGATGGACGGGGTCGAGGTCGCCGTGGCATTCGCAGGATATATCAGCCTGTTGGTATCTGTTGGGCTATGGGGTCTGCCTGGCTCGTTGATGGTGGCAAACATCGTGGGGTTCAAAATTGTTCTGACATTGGTGTTTGCGATGGTGGGGCTGTCGTTGGTGTATGCGGCGCGGCGCGGATTGAAGCGGGAATTGCATGTTGACCGTCGGCGTCGGCAGTTGCGCGTCGTGTGGCGTAATCGCAAAGATGATACCCGTCTCGATACCGTCATCGGGTTTAACGAAGTCGGATCGCTCTTTTTGCGCCGCTCGGTGTGGACGTGCGGGCGCACTCAGCTTTTTGTGCGCGTGGATATGGTAAAAACGCCCATTCACATCTTTTCGGGGTCCGGGCGGGAGATGCAAGGGCTATGGAATGCGTTGAATGCCAATTTGCAAGCGGCGGCGACACCAAAGACGATGCAGTCGACGCTCTTTAGCGTCATGCCTGAGCAACAGGCGCGGGTGGTTCAGCGCAATGGTGGGCCTGCCCGCGCAATGGCGTCTACCACTGGGCGTGGGGTTGTGGCTGCTGCGGAGTTGACGCACCGCGCGATCCTCTAATCCGCACCGCCTCAAAGAATCGACCAAGGCATATTGGTGTATGGATAGGCACATTGAGCAGAGGTGTGACAGGGCTTGGTCAAGTGCAGGCGAGATTGCAGTCTGTTCATGCCGACGCCACTTTCATGAAAATTAGACACGAAAGAGTGGTAAAGATTTTGCCGTTCTTTTGGTGAATATATCATTACTTTTTTCATATGCCTTTGTAGTGAAAGTGATTTTGTTTGAAGTGGGTGTTAACCAATCTGATGTTTTTAGATGGATGTTAGCGCTGTAGCTGGCGTAATCTCCCCGCTGTAGCAAAGGTGAGATCCATGCCCCGAGTCGAGATATTGAAATCGTTCAACACAGAAGAAGACGGTGCCGTGACCGTCGATTTTGCTGTGCTTGCGGCTATTGTTCTTGCTTTGGGTGTGGCTGTCTTGGCCACGGTTTCGCGAGGGTCGAATGACTTCGCAGGGGCGCTGGATGACCATATCAAAGCGGTCGAAGTTGGCGTGAGTGCTCCCGCAGATGAGAGCGGCTCCGGCGGCGCGGGGGGCGATGGTGAAGGGGGAAGCGTTGGCGGGGCCAGTGACTAACCCGTGACCAATATGACCCGTGTGGCCTTGTAGGCTCCATCCGTCATGCTGTGCGCTCTTCGATTTCATCTTCATGTGTGCCCACGCCTCCGCGACTTGAGGCGGCTTTGACTTGCCGTAGGACGCGGTGGCCGTTATTCCCATGTCCCAACACCGTTTAACGTGAGGGCAAACATGACACGCGCATTCGTATTTCCGGGACAAGGTGCCCAAACCATCGGGATGGGCAAGGCATTGGCCGATGTCTATCCGCAATCCAAAGCGATTTTTGACGAGGTTGACGAGGCCTTGGGCGAAAAACTTTCTGCGGTGATTTGGGAAGGCGATATTGATGCGCTGACATTGACCCAAAACGCCCAGCCTGCCCTTATGGCAACCTCTCTGGCCGCGTTGCGTGCGCTTGAGGCCGAAGGGTTTTCTGTCGCGGATGCGGCTTATGTGGCGGGGCACTCTCTTGGAGAATATTCAGCATTGGCCGCAGCAGGGGCGATTTCTGTCGCGGATACAGCACGTCTGTTGCGCATTCGCGGCCAAGCTATGCAAGCCGCGGTGCCCGTTGGCGTCGGTGCGATGGCGGCACTCTTGGGTCTTGATTTCGCAACCGTTACCGAAGTGGCCGCTGAGGCCGCCGCCGACGGCGAAGTTTGTCAGGCGGCCAATGACAATGACCCTGGTCAGGTGGTCGTCTCGGGGCACAAGGCCGCTGTCGAGCGGGCCTGTGAGATTGCCAAGGCCAAGGGCGCCAAGCGCGCGGTTTTGCTGCCTGTCTCCGCACCCTTCCATTGCGCTTTGATGGAGCCCGCTGCCAAAGCGATGGCCGAGGCTCTTGATGATGTGGATATTTCCGCTCCGTCGGTGCCGTTGATCGCAAACGTCGAAGCCGCCGCCGTGACCGACCCCGCCACGATCCGCTCCTTGCTTGTGGAGCAGGTGACAGGCTCGGTGCGCTGGCGTGAAAGCGTTGCCTATATGGGTGAACAGGGCGTGACAGAGATTTGGGAAATCGGCGCGGGCAAAGCGCTGTCGGGCATGGTGCGCCGCATCAACCGCGACATCGCGTGTACCGCGATTGGCACCCCTGATGATATCGCCAAACTCAAAGCGTAATCGCGCGTCTGAATTCGGAATTGTAAGCGCAAGAGCGCTTTAAGAAAGGCAGTAATATGTTTGATTTAACAGGTAAAAACGCGCTTGTAACGGGCGCATCCGGTGGCATCGGTGGCGCGATTGCAAAGGCGCTTCATGGTGCGGGGGCAACCGTTGTGCTCTCTGGTACTCGCCAAGAGCCGCTTGACGCTCTGGCCGCCGAATTGGGCGAGCGCGCCTATGTGTTGACGTGCAATCTGTCGGATAAAGACAGCGTTGAGGCGCTGCCCAAGCAGGCGGTCGAGGCCATGGGGTCGGTGGATATTCTGGTCAATAACGCAGGGATCACCCGCGACCAGTTGTTCATGCGTATGTCAGACGACGAATGGGAGAGCGTGTTGAACGTCAACCTGACCTCCACCATGCGTCTGTGCAAAGGCGTGATGCGCGGCATGATGAAGGCGCGTTGGGGCCGTATCGTCAATATTTCGTCCATCGTCGGCGCGACGGGCAACCCCGGTCAGGCGAACTACGCGGCGTCCAAGGCGGGTCTGGTCGGCATGTCCAAGTCTCTCGCCTATGAGGTCGCCTCGCGTGGAATCACCGTGAACTGTGTGGCACCTGGCTTTATTGCCACGGCGATGACCGACAAGCTGACCGACGAGCAAAAAGGAAAAATCAACGTGCAAATTCCCGCTGCCCGTATGGGCACCCCCGAGGAAATCGCCGCAGCGGTGTTGTATCTTGCATCGCCCGAGGCAGGCTACACCACAGGGGCTACAGTGCATGTGAACGGCGGTATGGCCATGCTCTAACCCGTTTCGGGGCAGGGGCGCATTCGAGGTCAAAGGGCTCGGGGGTGCAGTGCCGCGAAGTTTTAACGTCGGGTTACAAATGATTTGCCCTCCTCGTACAGTGTGCTATAGGCGGGCCGAGTTTGCTACGGGACATAACTGTTCTTGTAGCCGTGTTCGGGGTTTTCGGAAATCAGGGCTTGAAAAAGTCCTCCTGATCCCGACATGATCTAAGCGGCCCGAGGGCCACGACCAAAAGTGGGCATCGGGCCCCATAATGTGAGGAAAGAATATGAGCGACATCGCAGATCGCGTTAAAAAGATCGTCGTCGAGCACCTCGACGTTGAAGAAGACAAAGTGACAGAGACAGCGTCCTTCATCGACGATCTCGGCGCAGACAGCCTCGACACTGTTGAGCTGGTTATGGCCTTCGAAGAAGAGTTCGGTATCGAAATCCCTGACGACGCAGCCGAAACCATCCAGACGTTCGGCGACGCGGTGAAGTTCATCACCGAAGCTTCCTAAGTCCTAAGGATTGACAAGATTTTGAAAACGGCGCGGCCTGAAAGGGCGGCGCCGTTTTTGCGTTTTTGGGGGGGGCGTGAGACAAACGAGCCGATACCAGAGCGAAGAAGTTTTATGGACAGCGGCACCGCAGATTTCTATCATCGAGACATTAGAACCTCCGACATTGGTAACAAAACAGGAGTGAACACCATGTCAGATTATTTTGATACGCCAAGAGAGCGCCTCTTTCTTCCTTTCCTGTCACCGTTTTATGGCCGCTTTGCCCAACCTGTGGGTTGGTTGATTTTTCGCGTCATTATCGGGGCATTATTTGTCGTTGAGGGCTGGGCGAAAATTCAGCACCCAATGGCGCAAGTCGGATTTGTCGAGATGATCGGATTCGCTCCGGGGTGGCTGTTTTCGCCGCTGTTGGCCTTTGTGAACTTCTTTGGCGGCCTGCTTGTCGTGATCGGCTTTTTGACCCGCCCAGCGGCGTTCGCGAGTGCGATCGTATTGGTGATTACCTATTGGTTCCATGTGACGCATCCCTATGGCGACGCATTCCTGACGCAAGAAGGGGTCGCCTATTTGAATGAACATGTGGACCTGCTTACTCAAGAGGGACAAAGATTCCTTCTGAGCGATGGCGGTGCGGGTTTTCTCATGGGGCCGACAGGAGTTCAGCTGAAGGCAGAATGGAATTCTCTGTTCTGGTCGGCAGGTATGGCGTTGATTGCGGCCTTCGGTGGCGGGGCCTACTCGATTGACCGTTTATTTATGCGCAAAGAGTTCTGATCTGAGTGTCAAAGCGGGGCCGTAGGCTGTGGAGTTTGCCTGCGGTCCCTGTTGATCGTTTTACTGGGCGGTATGAAAATGCCGCCCAGTTTTTTGTGGGGTAAGCGCGCGGTGATTGCGGCAAGCTCCCCACACTAAATCGGCAAAATCTAGGACATGAGCTTCTCGGTGTGCGCTCGGCTCTTTCATCGGGGCGCGCACCCGTGTAATAAGCGTTTAAACAAAATCTCGGAGGGGGCAGAGCATATGCGCCGCGTAGTAGTCACAGGACTTGGAATGGTTTCACCGCTTGCGTGCGGTGTTGAGGAAACATGGACACGGCTGTTGGCGGGCGAATCCGCTGCCGGCACGATCCAGCGGTTTGACGCGAGCGGTTTGGCCACGGACTACGCCTGCGAAGTCAAACGCGGCGACGGGACCAACGGGACGTTCAATCCCGACGACTGGATGCCCAAGAAAGAGCAAAAGAAGGTCGATGATTTCATTCTTTACGGGATTGCTGCGGCCGAACAGGCTCTGACTGATGCCGATTGGAAACCCGAGGACGAGGAAGACCGTCTGCGCACGGGTGTTTTGATCGGGTCGGGCATTGGCGGGTTGTCGTCGATTGCCGAAGCTGCTGTCCTTTTGAAAGAAAAAGGTCCGCGTCGGATTTCGCCCTTCTTTATTCCCGGCTCTCTGATCAACCTGATCTCCGGTCAGGTCTCGATCCAGTATGGCTTCAAAGGCCCCAACCATTCGGTCGTGACGGCTTGCTCCACGGGCGCACACGCTATTGGTGATGCCTCGCGCCTGATTATGCTTGGCGATGCCGATGTGATGGTAGCAGGTGGCGCGGAAGCGGCCATTTGTGAATTGGGCATTGCGGGCTTTAACGCCTGTAAAGCGCTCTCGACCAAACGCTCCGATGATCCCCAAGCGGCAAGCCGCCCCTATGACGAGGACCGCGACGGGTTCGTCATGGGCGAGGGCGCGGGCATTGTCATTCTGGAAGAATACGAACACGCCAAGGCGCGCGGCGCGAAAATCTACGCTGAAATCGTGGGCTATGGCCTGTCGGGTGACGCCTATCACATTACGGCGCCTGCCTCGGATGGGGACGGCGGATATCGCGCAATGGATGCAGCGATCAAGCGCGCGGGCCTTACGCCCGACGATATCGACTACATCAACGCGCACGGCACCTCGACCATGGCCGATACCATCGAATTGGGCGCGGTTGAGCGTCTGATGGGCGATGCGGCGTCGAAAGCCACTATGTCCTCGACCAAATCTTCCATCGGCCACCTTTTGGGGGCTGCGGGGGCGGTTGAGGCGATCTTCTGCCTGCTTGCGATCCGTGATCAGGTGGCACCACCAACGATCAACCTCGATAATCCTGCGGTCGAGCCAAAACTGGACCTCGCCCCCAATGCGAAACGCGAGCGCGAGATCAACGTGGCGCTGTCCAATTCCTTCGGGTTTGGTGGCACGAACGCCTCTCTCGTGATGAAGAAGGTCACTGATTGATGTGGCGATCTATCGCGTCTAACGCATTGACGCTGTTCATTTTTGTCCTCATCGCTTTGGCGGCTGTCATCGGATGGGGCAAAAATCAATATACGTCCGAAGGCCCGCTTGCCGAGGCGATCTGCTTGCGCGTGCCGCAGGGATCGACCTTTACAAAGGTGTCGGCTGATCTGGAGGATAAAGGTGCGGTGTCTAACGCGTCCATCCTGCGGATTGGAGCGAAATACACCGAGAAAACCGCGCTTTTGAAAGCGGGGGCGTTTCTTGTACCCGAAGGGTCGTCGATGGAAGAGATCGTCGATATCGTCACCCGTGGCGGCGCGTCAACCTGTGGCACGGAAGTGGTCTACCGCATCGGTGTGAACCGCACCCAAGTGCAGGTGCGCGAGCTTGACCCTGCCACGCAGAACTATGTTGTGAGCGCTGAGTTCCAGCCTGGTGAAGCGGGTGAGGAAGGCGAGGCGATCCCTGAGGTCTTTACCAAGGTGCGTGATGCCTCGGACACACGTTACCGCGTGTCGGTGGCAGAGGGCACAACGGTTTGGCGTGTGGTTGAGAGCCTCAAGAATGTGGACGTTTTGGAGGGCTCTGTGGAGGCCGACGAGATGCCCGCCGAGGGGATGCTTGCACCTGACAGCTATGAGGTCGTTGCGGGATCGGACGTTGACGATCTGATTGCCCGTATGATCGAGGCACAAAAGGCGCGGATCGATGAGATTTGGGCAAATCGTAGCGACGATCTGCCGATTTCTACGCCTGAGGAAATGCTCACATTGGCATCGATCATCGAGAAAGAGACGGGTATTCCGACCGAGCGTCGCCAAGTGGCCTCTGTGTTTGTGAACCGTCTCAATCAAGGGATGCGCCTGCAAACGGACCCGACGGTGATCTACGGCGTGACCAATGGTGTTGGCTATCTGGGACGCGGTTTGCGTCAGTCCGAATTGCAATCGGATAGTCCTTACAACACCTATGTGATCAATGGCTTGCCGCCTGCGCCAATTGCCAATCCGGGCGTTGCCTCGATGGAAGCGGCCGTTAATCCCGATAGCACGCCTTATATCTTCTTTGTGGCGGACGGGACGGGAGGTCACGCCTTTGCGGAGACCTTGGCCGAGCATAACGCCAATGTGGCGAAATGGCGCAAGATCGAAGCCGAACAATAAGACATAAAGGAGCGCCCGATCGGGGCGCTCTTTTTCATTGAGGATGCAGATGGGTTTGGAAGATTTCGCGATTTTGGCCGCGAGCCTTGCTGTGGCGGGGCTTTTGGTGTGGCCGCGTATTTCCAATGCGCCATTGTGGCGTGCGACCATTACGCCGCTCGCCTCGATTATTGGTAGCGGTTTTTTGGTGCTTGGGCCGATCCTGTCGCAATCCTATGGGCAATGGACCCCTGTGGCGATGGCGCTGCTGTGTGCCTTGGCCTATGCCATCGGGTCGGCCATTCGGTTCAATATCGCGGCTCTTGATCACGGGGATCATGGGCGCACGGGCGCAATGATGGAGCAGGCCGCCTCGTGGGTCTTGGCCTTCGCCTATGTGGTGTCGGTGGCCTATTACCTCAATCTTCTGGGGGCCTTTGCGGTCAGTTTGACCCCGTGGGATACAGATATTGCCGCGCGTGGCGTCACCAGTGCGGTGTTTGTGGTGATCCTTGTTGTCGGGTGGACAAAGGGCTTTGCCGCTCTGGAGCGGATGGAGGAGCTGTCCGTCGGTCTCAAACTGGCCATTATTGCGGGCTTGTTGGTCGGGCTTGGATGGTTCTTTGCCCAAAAGGTTGGTGCAGGGGCGCTGATCTTTAACCCCGCGCAGCGCACCGGATTGGGGGCGGCGACATTGCTGTTCGGTCTGGTGGTCACAGTGCAGGGGTTTGAAACATCACGCTATTTAGGGCGCAATTACGATGCCGCCTTGCGGGTGAGATCCATGCGTCTTGCACAGTGGCTCTCGACGGGGATCTACATGGTTTACGTCATCTTGATGGCCTATGTGTTCGAGGCGGACCAGATTGAAACGTCTGAGACGGCAATCATCGGGATGATGGCATTCGTCGCCCCTGTGTTGCCGTTCATGTTGGTAGGGGCTGCCTTGGCGGCGCAGTTCTCGGCCGCGGTGGCTGACACCTCTGGATCAGGCGGATTGATCGCGGAACTGACCAAGGGGCGGGTGTCACAGCGCACAGGCTATGCCGTATTGGTGCTGTGTGGCTTGGCTTTAACGTGGACCTTGGACGTGTTCGAGATCATCTCGTGGGCCTCACGCGCCTTTGCTGGTTACTACATGATACAGGGGCTTATCGCGGTGGTTTTGGCCCGCAGGCATGGACGGCCGACTGCGGTGATGGCCTACTTCGCGCTTGTGGCGGCACTGGCAGCACTTGCGATGGTGTTTGGCCAAGCGGTTGAATAGGCGGTTTTCGGGGCGCGGTTAATACTGGCCTTCTGTCTCGATATGCACCACTGCGCCGCAGTGCTTGCAATGGGAGGCATCGGCATCGTGGAGCATCAAGCCGCAGTCTTTGCACTCAAAGCGCACCTTTGAGGGGCGAAACAGCACTTGGGCCAGTCGCAAGAACAGGGTGACGCCAAAGAACATCACGCCGATGGACAACAGACGTCCTGTGGTGCCCTCAAGGGTGATGTCGCCAAATCCCGTGGTGGTTAGGGTGGTAATGGTGAAATAGAGCGCATCGGCGTAGTTGCGGATATTGGCGTTATGGCCGTGTTCGATGGCGTAGATCAGTCCGGTGGTCACAAAGATGAACACTAGCAGGTTGAGAGCGGCGACGATGATCTCTTCGCGGCGACGGAAAAAGGTGAAGTCTTTGCGCAGACGGTTCATCAACTGGTAGGTGTGCAACAGGCGCAAGGTGCGCAAAATCCGTAAAAATCCCAAGCCTTCACCCGCAAGGGGGGCCAGAAACGAGATCATCGCGGCAATGTCGGCCCATGTGGCAAAGCTGCGGAATAATTTTGCGCGTTTGTTCGTCACATAGACCCGCGCGGTGAAATCCATGAGGATCAATAGGCCGAACACCATGTCGAGGCCTTCGATCAACGCGGTGTGCGCGACAAAGGATGTGGCGATCACAAAGAGAATGGTGAACAGATCAAAGGCCAGAAGCGCATAGCGAAAGCGGTGCGCACGGTCGGTTTCACTTTCGTAAAGCTCGTGCAGTGTCGCGGAGAATCGCTTGGCCATCTGGGCCTCCAAAGGTGCTTTTTCTGTGCTGTCTATCATGGTTATGGCGAAAAAGGGCCTCAGGACAAGGGGCCTGCGTATCGCGCAGCGTTTCATTTGGGCGACGTGTGAAAGGGTTAACAAGACCTTGGGCCGCGCGCACGGCGCTTTAGCGGCAAATTTCCCATCTTCGCAAAATACTAGGACCATGCTGGAAGGCGTGGGTACGTGTTCTGTTTTTGCCTGAGGGGGCATTTGGAGGACACGGGTCGTGCTTGATCACCCGCAAGCTGCGGGTTTTGAGGGCGCTGCCTGCGGCTCTTGTGCGGAGGACAACAAAGCATGAGAGGCAGAATTCATGAAAGTGACTTCATCTGTGGGGGATGAGTACGAATGCGTCGACCTGATTTATGAGGCGGTCGGCGATCAGTTGAAACGGACCATAGTCGCCTTGCAAGAGGCGATGGAGGGTCTGGATAACGGCGATACGCGTGCGGGAAAGGAGATCAAAACCCTGCTTGGGGATCTGCGCCGCGCTCAAACCGCCGCCGTAACGGAAAGGCAAAAGCTCGATGAAGACCGACGCAAAAACGGAGAGCTTGGGCGGGGAGAAGTCGACCTCGACGCCGCCCGATCTCAGATCGTTGATCGCTTGGCTCGCCTGCGAGACACGACAAACGCAGGACGCGTTTCTGAATGATCTGGGGGAGGGGGCGCTGACAGCGCTCCCTTTCCTGTTCGATGCATGGGCACTCGATCATCAACTGCCGCCTGAGGGCGATTGGCGCACATGGGTGATCATGGGCGGTCGTGGTGCGGGCAAAACCCGTGCGGGCGCCGAATGGGTGCGCACGCAGGTCGAGGGGGCCAAGCCGCTGGATGCGGGGCGGGCCCGACGGGTGGCGCTCATTGGCGAGACCTATGACCAAGCGCGCGAAGTGATGGTCTTTGGCGACAGTGGCATTCTGGCCTGTTCACCGCCTGACCGTCGTCCGAAATGGGTGGCTACGCGTCGCACTTTGGTCTGGCCCAATGGCGCGGAGGCGATGGTGTTTTCTGGGTCGGATCCTGAGGCGTTGCGCGGTCCGCAGTTCGACGCGGCATGGGTGGATGAATTGGCGAAATGGAAAGACCCGCGCGGGGCGTGGGACATGCTGCAATTCGGGCTGCGTCTGGGCGATGATCCGCGTCAGGTTGTGACAACGACCCCGCGTAATGTGCAAGTGCTCAAGGACATTATGGATGCGCCGTCGAGTGTGACGACCCATGCGCCTACAGATGCGAATGCGGCGAATTTGGCGAAGTCCTTTCTGGAGGAGGTACACTCGCGCTATGCGGGCACGCGCCTTGGCCGTCAGGAATTGGACGGGGTATTGCTCGACGAGGAAGAGGGGGCTTTGTGGTCGTTGGCAAAGCTCGACGGGAGCCGTGTGGATGACATACCCGAACTGGACCGCATCGTCGTGGCGGTGGACCCGCCTGTGACGGGCCACAAGGGATCAGACGAATGCGGTATCGTGGTCGTGGGGGCTGTGACCCGAGGTGAGCCGCGCAACTGGCGGGCGTATGTGTTGGAGGATGCCACCGTTTCGGCGGCCTCTCCGACTGTCTGGGCTGAGGCGGCGCTGGGGGCTCGTGCGCGGTGGAACGCGGATAAAATCGTGGCGGAGGTGAACCAAGGCGGTGACTTGGTGGAAAGTGTCTTGCGCCAGATTGAACCGATGGCGCCGTTCAAAGCGGTGCGGGCGACCAAGGGAAAAGCGGCGCGGGCCGAACCTGTGGCGGCGCTCTACGATCAGGGTCGCGTGGCGCATACCCGCAACCTCGGGGCGCTTGAGGACCAGATGGTCAAGATGACAGCGCAGGGGTTTCAGTCGGGTGGGTCGCCTGATCGGTTGGACGCTTTGGTCTGGGCGGTGCATGAATTGATGATCGCGCCTGCTGCGGTGGCGATGTGGCCCAAGATACGGACGCTTTAAGGCCCACAAATAGGAGAAAACAACGGATCGCTTCGGCGGTCCGTTTTGCGTTTGGTGCGCGTGATGCAACGGCTGTGGGCAGCGGCATGTGCGCGAACCCCACGTCTATTGGGGGATGCGTGGGGGGTGTTGCGCGAAGGGCGGGGCAGCGCACGGCCTGCTTAGAAGTTCTTTTAACCTCTCATTTAGAACTTCTCTCAACGACGGCGCGGGCAACAGCCAAGGGCGCGAAACGATCAGGAGACGAGAGACATATGTTTGATTTTCTCAAGCGCAGCGTAGACGGTCCGCAAGAGGTCAAGGCCTCGGCCACTGGCGGTGTAGTGGCGGCCATGTCGGGGGCAGGGCGCGTGGCATGGAGCCCACGCGATACAGTCACTTTGACCCGTGTGGGCTTTACCGGAAATCCCGTCGGGTTTCGGGCGGTCAAGCTGATCGCGGAAGCGGCCAGTGCCTTGCCATTGGTTTTGCAGAGCGCCACAGAGCGGTTCGAGACGCATCCCTTGTTGCGCGTCATTGAGCGTCCAAATACGGCACAGGGGCGTGCTGAATTGTTCGAGGCGCTGTATGCGCAGATCCTCTTGTCGGGCAACGGCTACCTTGAGGCTGTGGGCGAGGGGTCGGTGGACGAGTTGCATGTGCTGCGTTCGGACCGCATGAGCCTTGTGCCTGGTGCAGACGGGTGGCCCGTGGCCTACGAATATGCCGTGGGTGGGCGCAAGCACCGCTTTGTGGTGGGCGAAGGGGCAAGCCCGATCTGCCACATCAAATCGTTTCACCCCGCCGATGACCACTATGGTCTCTCCCCGATCCAGGCGGCAGCCACGGCGATTGACGTGCATAACTCCGCAAGCCGTTGGTCCAAGAGCCTGCTCGATAACGCGGCGCGGCCATCGGGAGCGATTGTCTATAAGGGTGTCGATGGTCAGGCGGCGATGAGTGCCGATCAATATGACCGTTTGCTTAGCGAGATGGAGAGCCATCATCAGGGCGCACGCAATGCGGGCCGTCCGATGTTGCTCGAAGGCGGGTTGGACTGGAAGCCGATGGGTTTTTCACCCTCCGACATGGAATTCCAAAAGACCAAGGAAGCCGCCGCTCGCGAGATTGCTGTCGCCTTCGGGGTGCCGCCCATGTTGCTCGGCCTCAACGGTGACGCGACCTATGCCAATTACCAAGAGGCCAATCGTGCCTTTTTCCGTCTGACGGTGCTGCCTTTGGTGTCGAAAGTCACAAGTTCGGTGGGGCATTGGTTGTCCGAGATGACGGGCGAGGCGGTGACGCTGAAACCCGATCTCGATCAGGTCCATGCTCTCTCGAGCGAGCGCGATGCGCAGTGGAACCGCGTGGCGGAGGCGACATTCCTCACCGCCGACGAGAAACGCACCATGCTCGGCCTGCCGCCTTTGGCAGAGGATGATGTTCTGGATGAAGGGGAGCAGTGAGATGACAAACGACACAGATTTTAAGGCGGGTTTTGGCCTTGAGCACAAGTTTTGCCGTCTCGGTGAAACCGAAGTGATCGCGGATGGTGTGCAGATCGAAGGCTATGCCTCGCTGTTTGGCACAAAGGACCAAGGCGGCGATATCGTGGCCAAGGGGGCCTATGGCAAGTCTCTCAAAACGCTCGAGAAAAAGGGCGCAAACGTCAAAATGCTCTGGCAGCACGATCCTGCGCAGCCCATCGGCATTTGGGATGAGGTGCGTGAGGACGGCAAGGGGCTTTACGTCAAGGGCCGCATTCTGACCGACATTGAAAAAGGCCGTGAAGCGGCCGCGCTCATCGGGGCGGGTGCGATTGACGGATTGTCGATCGGCTACCGCACGGTTCGAGCGCAAAAGGATGGCAGCGGCGCTCGCGTCCTGTCTGAACTGGAGCTTTGGGAGGTGTCGCTCGTGACCTTCCCGATGCTTCCCGAAGCGCGGCTTGTCGCAGAAGCCAAAGGGGACGACCCATTGGCGGCTGAGACTATGTTGCGTGACATCGCGGAGGCTCTGACGAGCGCCCGCACGTTGCTGGCCGATGGGAACTGAAGCCGGTGCACTCACCGCTAACCGACAAACAAAGGATTGTTTGGATGAGCAAAACCGAGACGAAGGCTCGGGTCGCAGATGCTGTGATCCGTACCGGGGCAGAACCTGCCACGGAGGTGAAGGCCGCGCTGGCCGGTTTCATGAGTGATCTCAAGGACTTCCAGTCCGAAATCAAAACGAAGCTGAAAGAACAGGAAGAGCGTTTGACCATGCTTGATTATAAATCACAAAACACTGGCCGTCCGGCCCTTTCCGCCTCTTATGAGGTGGACCTTTCCCACAAGTCCGCAATGGAGACCTATGTGCGCAATGGCGACGATGACGCGCTGCGCTCTCTCACGCTTGAGGGAAAATCCATGTCCACCGCCGTCAATGGTGACGGGGGCTACCTCGTCGATCCACAGACGTCTGCGACGATCCAGACGGTGCTTAAATCCACCGCTTCGATCCGCTCTATTGCCAATGTGGTGAATGTGGAATCGACGTCCTACGACGTGTTGATCGACACCACCGATATCGGCTCTGGCTGGGTTTCCGAAACAGGGTCTGTGAGCGAAACATCGACACCCACCATCGACCGTATTTCCATCCCGCTCTACGAGCTGTCGGCCCTGCCGAAAGCCTCGCAGCGCCTCTTGGATGATGCGGCCTTTGACATCGAAAGCTGGCTTGCGGCCCGTATCGCTGACAAATTCGCGGCGTCTGAGGCCTCGGCGTTTATCAATGGTGATGGCATCGACAAGCCCACAGGCATTCTGGCCCATGCGCAGGTTGATAATGATGTCTGGACCTGGGGCACGCTTGGCTATGTCGCCACTGGCACAGATGGCGCGTTTGACGCGACCAACCCTGCGGATGCGATTGTCGAGTTGGTCTATGCGCTTGGGGCGCAGTATCGCTCCAACGGTGCTTTCGTGATGAACTCGAAAACAGCGGGTCAGGTGCGCAAGCTCAAAGACGCCGATGGCCGCTTCTTGTGGTCCGACGGTCTGGCGGCAGGCGAGCCTGCGCGTCTCATGGGGTATCCCGTCTTGGTGGCCGAAGACATGCCAGACATCGCGTCCGATGCGGCTGCGATTGCCTTTGGTGACTTCAACGCGGGTTACACCGTCGCAGAGCGTCCTGATGTGCGCATCCTGCGTGATCCGTTCTCTGCCAAGCCACATGTTTTGTTCTACGCCACCAAGCGCGTGGGCGGTGATGTGTCCGACTTTGCAGCGATCAAATTGCTGAAGTTCTCGGTCTCCTGATCCTGAAACGAACCTGCTTCGGCTTGCGTCATTAGGGCGTGGGTCGGAGCAACGGGATGCGCGGCACAACGCCCGACGTGTTGTCTAGCTGCTCCCCCTCCGTCCGAGCGACACGGGCGGCCGCGCATCCTTCACAAGAGTTGGTCAGGGGGACCGGTATTCGGAGATATGCAATGATGTTGATGGAGCAGACACAGGTTCCCACGGGTGCGCTTCCCATGTCTGGGTTCAAGGACCACCTGCGCCTTGGCACGGGGTTCGGTAATGAGAGCGTGCAGGACGCTGTGCTTGAAACCTATCTGCGTGCGGCTATGGCCGCTGTCGAGGCGCGCACATCCAAGGCGCTGATATCGCGAGACTATTCTTACACGCTGACGGCGTGGCGTGATTTGGGGGCACAGGTGTTGCCCGTGGCTCCGGTGAGCGCGATTACGGCGTTCGTGATTGTGGATCGCACCGGAGGCGAGGCCATCGTCGCTGAGAGCAAGTATATGCTCGAAGAGGACATGCACCGTCCCCGTCTTGTCTCGACGGGGTTTGTCCTGCCGCAGGTGCCCGTGGGTGGCAAGGCGCGGATCGAATTTACGGCGGGTTTTGGCCCTGCGTGGAGCGACGTGCCAAGCGACCTCGCTCAGGCGGTGTTCCTGATGGCGGCGCATTACTACGAGCATCGCCAAGAGGGCGCGTCCTCGGAAAGCACCATGCCGTTCGGTGTCTCCACGCTGTTGGAGCGCTACCGCAACATTCGTTTGTTCGGAGGGCGTGGTTAATGGGCGCTGTACCGTATCTCAATCGTCACCTGACGTTGGAGGAGCCGCAGCGCGTCTCTGACGGGGCAGGCGGCTATGTGGAAAGTTGGGTGCCCCTCGGGTCTCTCTGGGCCTCTATTGAGGCGGGCACAGGGAGCAAGCGGAGTGAGGATTTCGCGACGATTTCTGTGGTGCCATTGCGCATCACAGTGCGCGGCACACCTGTGGGCAGCCCGAGCCGCCCAAAGCCCGAACAGCGGTTTACCGAAGGGGCGCGGACTTACGTGATCCTATCGGTCACGGAAGCAGATCCGATGGGGCATTATTTGATTTGTCAGGCCCGCGAGGAGGTGTCGTCATGAGCTATGGAGTTTCAGCCGCTCTTCAGACCGCAGTCTATCAGGCCCTCGTCAATGACGCGACGATCACGGGATTTGTGGGAACGGACGTGTTCGATGCGCCGCCCACGGGCACACTGCCGTCCCTTTACATCAGCCTTGGCCCCGAAGACGTCGTTGACGCTTCGGATCAGACCGGGCGCGGGGCCCGACATGCGTTCATCGTGAGCTTGGTGTCTGACACGGCAGGGTTTCTGACAGCCAAGCAAGTCGCGGCGGCGGTGTCCGACGTGCTTTTGGGGGGCAATTTGACCCTCACACGGGGCCGCGTTGTCGGGCTCTACTTCGTGTCCGCAAAAGCGCGGCGCGTTCAAGACAGTGATGTGCGTCGGATCGATCTGACCTTCCGCGCACGCGTTGAAGATAACTGATTTCACACGAGAAAACGGAGCACGACATCATGGTTGCGCAAAACGGAAAAGATCTCCTGATCAAGCTGGACATGGACGGCGCTGGTCTATTTGAAACCATCGCGGGGCTACGCGCCCAGCGGATCTCATTCAATGCGGAAAGCGTTGATGTGACCTCACTTGAAAGCGGCGGCGGTTGGCGCGAGCTTCTGGCTGGCGCGGGCGTCAAAAGCGCTGCGATCTCTGGCTCTGGCGTGTTCAAAGACGCCAATACCGACGAACGGGCCCGTCAGATTTTCTTTGACGGCGAAGTGCCCAATTTTCAGGTGATCATCCCTGATTTCGGCGTCGTCGAAGGCCCGTTCCAGATCACATCGATTGAATACGCAGGCAGCCATGACGGTGAAGCCACGTATGAATTGTCGATGGCTTCTGCGGGGCAAATGACCTTCGTGGCGGATTGATCGCATGGCCAACCCGTTTCAAGGCGAAGTGGCTCTGACACTCAACGGTGAGCGGCGCGTTCTCAAGCTGACGCTTGGGGCCTTGGCCGAACTGGAGGCGGGGCTTGAGGTGGACACGCTTGTGGGGCTCGTCGAGCGCTACGAAGCGGGTCAGTTCTCCTCGGCGGATGTGCTGCGGGTCGTGGTCGCGGGGTTGCGCGGCGGCGGCTGGCAGGGCGGATATGGCGACATCCTCACCGCCGAAATCAAGGGCGGACCGCTTGAGGCGGCACGGGTCGGGGCGGAGCTGATTGCGCGCGCCTTCACCGTGCCGAGCTGAGGGGGCGCCGATGGGATTGATGTCAGATCAGAACCTGGATCAGGGCGGCGTCGATTGGCCCGCGTTGATGCGGGCGGGCATTCGCGGGCTTGGCCTGCGCCCGTCCGAGTTCTGGGCGCTCACGCCCGCCGAGCTGTTGATGATGCTCGGGTCGGGCAGCGGATCGGCCCCGATGGGACGGGCCCGTTTGGACGAATTGGCGCGGGCCTATCCCGATGCGCCGGATAACTCACCTGAGAAGGAAGGGTAACACGATGGACGATATCAATGGTCTGGACCGGTTCGAGGATCGCGTGTCCGAGATGGAAAGCGTCATGGGCGGGGCGGGATCTATGGCCTCTGCTTTTAACGCCGAGATGGTGCGCTTGCAGGCCACTGCGGCGCAGACCCAACGCGAGATCGGCACGTTGGAACGTGGCATGTCGCGTGGATTGCGCCAAGCCATCGACGGATTGGTGTTTGATGGGGATACGCTCTCAAGCGCACTCAAGGGTGTTGGCCGCTCTATGCTGGACGCTGCCTATACCGCTGCGGTGAAGCCTGTGACTGATCATGTGGGATCGATTTTGGGCACAGGACTAGAGGCCGTGATCCAAGGGCTGATGCCGTTCGAGAAAGGCGGGGCCTTTGCGCAAGGTCGAGTGCAGCCCTTTGCCAATGGTGGGGTGGTGTCGCAGGCGACCTATTTCCCGATGCGCGGCGGCACGGGGTTGATGGGCGAAGCGGGGGCGGAGGCGATTATGCCGCTGTCGCGCGGGGCCAATGGCAAACTCGGTGTGCAGGCCACAGGCAGCAGCCGTCCCGTCAACATCACAATGAATATTTCCACGCCCGACGTGCAGGGGTTCCAACGCTCGCAGTCCCAGATTGCGGCTCAGATGGCCCGTGTGATGGGGCGCGGGCAACGCAACCGCTAGGGCCGCACCCTGACGCAGATTTGACATCCGCAGCGCCATACGTGGCCCGCCAGATCGGCGATTTTTCGGAGGATAAGACATGGCTTTCCATGATGTAAGATTTCCCGCGAACTTGAGCTTTGGCTCGGTGGGTGGCCCTGAGCGGCGCACCGATGTGGTCACATTGGCCAACGGGTTCGAAGAGCGCAACACGCCGTGGGCGCATTCGCGTCGCCGGTATGACGCGGGACTTGGTATGCGCTCGCTCGATGATATCGAGACCTTGATTGCGTTTTTCGAGGCGCGTCAGGGGCAGATGTTTGGATTTCGCTGGAAGGACTGGTCGGATTTCAAATCCTGCGCGGCGTCTGCTGCGGTGGCCTATGACGATCAGGAAATTGCCAAGGGCGATGGCGAGACGCTGACCTATCAGCTCAACAAGCTCTATGCCTCTGGCACAGCCAGTTACCGCCGTCCCATCATCAAGCCCGTGTTCGGCACGGTGGTCGTGGGAACGGGCGGTGTGGAGCTGCAAGAGGGCATCCACTGGACGGTTGATATCAATACGGGGCTCATCACATTTGACTCGCCGCCAGAGGAAGACATTCCGATCACGGCGGGGTTCGAGTTTGACGTACCTGTGCGTTTTGATACCGACCGCATCGCTACCTCCGTGGCTTCGTTTCAAGCGGGTGAAGTGCCCAATGTGCCGATTGTGGAGGTGCGGGTCTGATGGCTGTTCCTTCCGATCATTTCCCAAGTGCAATGAAAGCGCACCTTGAGAGCGGCAACACCACCGTGGCGCGGTGTTGGGCGCTGACGCGGCGCGATGGGATCGTGCATGGCTTCACCGACCACGATCTCGACCTGAGCTTTGAGGGGATAACCTTCAAGGCGGACACGGGGCTAACGGCGCAGGCGCTTGAGCAGACCACAGGGTTGTCGGTGGACAATACCGAGACCCTTGGCGCGTTGTCGTCGGCGGCGGTGGATGAGCGCGATATCGAGGCAGGGCGCTATGATGGTGCCAAGGTCCGCTCGTGGCTGGTCAACTGGGCCAACACGGATGAGCGCGTGATGCAATTCAACGGCACCTTTGGCGAGATCACCCGCGTGGCGGGGGGCTTTCGCGCCGAATTGCGCGGTCTGACGGAGATGCTGAACCAGACGCAGGGGCGGGTGTATCACTCGGCCTGTTCGGCGGTTTTGGGTGGCAAGGGCTGCGGGTTTGACCTCGACAGCCTTGGCTACACCGCGACGGTAGCCGTCGAGGCGGTGGAGAGCGCCCGCGTGTTCCGCTTTGCCGATATGGTTGAGTTCGATGATCGGTGGTTCGAGCGTGGCCGCCTGATTGTCCAATCGGGCGCTGCGGCGGGGCTGATCGGGATCGTCAAGAATGATCGCCTGAGCGGTGATGGTCGTATCGTCGAACTTTGGGATCCGATCCGCGGCGAGATTGCCGTGGGTGATACCATTCGCATTGAGCCGGGTTGTGACAAGCGAGCCGAAACCTGCCGCCTGAAATTCAACAACTTCAATAACTTTCGTGGCTTTCCTCATATTCCTGGTGAGGACTGGATGGCCGCTTATCCATCGTCGCAAGATGACAACGATGGTGGCAGCCTGATCGGAGGCGCGTGATGAACGGGCAGGATGTCGTCGCTTTGGCGCGGGCGTGGATTGGCACGCCGTACCGCCATCAAGCCACCGTTAAGGGCGCAGGCGCGGACTGCCTTGGGCTGCTGCGCGGGGTGTGGCGCGAGGCCTTCGGGACCGAGCCTGCGCCTGTGCCTGCCTATAGTTTTGACTGGTCCGAACCTGCGGGAGACGAGCGGCTGTGGCGGGCCGTGGCCACGCATATGACCGAGACCTCCGTGGCCGATATAGCGGCGGGCAAGGTCGTGTTGTTTCGGATGCGTTCGGGGGCGGTGGCCAAGCATCTCGGTATCGTGTCGCAGATGGGTGATCACCCCACATTCATCCATGCCTATAGCGGGCATGGGGTGGTGGAGAGCGCGCTATCGGCCCCTTGGATGCGTCGCATTGTGGCGTGTTTTGCCTTTCCTGACCTGAGCTGTGCCCCAGATGTGGGGGCGCCGCTGTCCCAAGAGAATTTCCAGAACGGAGGCCTGTGATGGCGACGATTTTACTTTCTGCTGTAGGTGCGGCTGCGGGGGCATCCGTGGGCGGTGGCGTTCTGGGCTTGTCCTCGGTGGTCATTGGTCGCGCCATTGGCGGCACCATTGGCGCAAGCATTGATCAGCGGATCATGGGGGCCGGCAGCACGGCGGTAGAGACGGGCCGCGTGGACCGTTTCCGTCTGACAAGTGCCTCTGAAGGCGCTCCGATTGCGCAGCTTTATGCGCGGATGCGTATGGGTGGTCAGATTATTTGGGCCACACGGTTCAGCGAGACGTCGACCACCACCGAGACGCGCGGCGGCAAAGGCACGCCATCGTCTTCGGTAACGGAGTATAGCTATTCGGTATCGCTCGCCATTGCGCTGTGCGAGGGCGAGATTGCGCGGGTGGGCCGTGTTTGGGCGGACGGGCAGGAAATCAGCCCGAACGACCTCAATATGCGCGTCTACACAGGCTCTGAGGATCAGCTTCCCGATCCAAAGATCGAAGCGGTCGAAGGTGCAGGTGCGGCCCCTGCCTATCGCGGGATTGCCTATGTGGTGCTTGAGGATCTCGATCTGTCGCCCTACGGCAACCGTGTGCCGCAATTCACCTTTGAGGTGGTGCGCCCCGAACAGGAAGGCGAGCCGGAGGTCGGCACGGGTGTTGAGCCTGATCTGCACGAGATCGTCAAAGGGGTCTCGATGATCCCCGGCACGGGTGAATATGCGCTGGCCACCACGCCGGTTTATTTCGAGGACGGATTGGGCAATGTGGAGAATGCCAATGTGCATTCCGCATCGGGCAAAACCAACTTTGCCACGGCGCTTGATGATCTGGTGGGTGAATTGCCCAAGGCCAAGTCCACCTCGCTTGTGGTGTCTTGGTTCGGCAATGATCTGCGCTGCGGCTCCTGCACGCTCAAACCCAAAGTCGAGCAGAACAGCATTGACGGCTCGCCAATGGAATGGAGTGTTTCTGGGCTGACCCGCGACACCGCCGAGACCTTGCCGCGTTTGCCTGATGACCGTGTGGCCTATGGTGGCACGCCCACCGATCAATCGGTGGTGGAGGCTATTCAGGCGCTGCATGACGCAGGCCGCGAGGTGATGTTCTACCCGTTCATCTTGATGGATCAGATGCAGGGCAACAGTTTGATCGACCCGTGGACGGGCGTTGCGGGGCAACCGCATTTGCCGTGGCGCGGACGTATTACTACCTCGCTCGCACCCGGTGTGGCGGGCAGCCCCAATGGCACCGCTGCGGCGGACGCCGAGGTTGCGGCGTTTTTCGGGACGGCTCAGGTCTCCGATTTCACCCAAGAGGCGGACCGCGTCCACTACACAGGGCCAGAGGAATATTCCTATCGCCGCATGATCCTGCACAATGCGCATTTGTGCGCGGCGGCGGGGGGCGTGCATTCGTTTTGTATCGGCTCGGAGATGCGCTCGCTCACTACGATCCAAGGCGCAAACGGCTTTCCTGCTGTCGATGCCCTGATCCAACTGGCAGCGGATTGTCGCGCTATTTTGGGACCGGAGTGCAAAATCGGCTATGCGGCGGACTGGTCTGAGTATTTCGGCTACCAGTTCGGGGGCAATCTCTATTACCACCTTGATCCGCTTTGGGCCGATGACAACATCGACTTTATCGGTATAGACAACTACATGCCGATTTCCGATTGGCGCGACGGCGACGATCATGCCGATGCCGCCTATGGCTCGATCTATAATCTCGACTACCTCAAAGCCAATATCGAGGGCGGCGAGGGCTATGACTGGTATTATGCTCACCTCAACCATGCAGCGGCCCAAATCCGTACGCCGATCTATGACGGCTTGCACGGTGAAGACTGGATCTGGCGCTACAAGGACATCCGCGCGTGGTGGGAGAATGACCACCACGACCGTATCGACGGGGTGCGTATAGAGACGCCCACCGCGTGGGAGCCACGGATGAAACCCGTGTGGTTCACCGAGATCGGCTGTGCTGCTGTGGACAAAGGCTCAAATGAGCCGAACAAGTTTCTGGACCCGAAATCCTCCGAAAGCTCCTTGCCCAAATACTCCAATGGGCGGCGCGATGATTTTATTCAGTTGCAATATTTGCGGGCGCACACCCAATATTGGACGGACCCTGAGAACAACCCGACCTCGGACGTCTACGGCGGGCCGATGATCGACATGGAGCGTGCTTACGTCTGGGCGTGGGATGCGCGGCCATACCCCGCGTTTCCCAATGCCACCTCCGTGTGGTCGGACGGGATCAACTATGTCAAAGGGCACTGGCTGAACGGGCGGGCAGGATCGCGATCTCTGGCCGATGTGGTGGCCGAGATATGCCGCCGTTCTGGCGTGACGGATTACGATGTGAGCGAGCTTTGGGGCGTCTTGCGCGGTTACACCGTGGGCGATGTCACAGATGCACGCAGTGCGCTTCAGCCGTTGATGCTGGCCTATGGGTTCGACGCGATCGAGCGCGAGGGGAAGCTCATTTTCCGCACGCAGGACGGCAAGACCTCGACGGTGATCGACGAGCCAAATCTGGCGCAGATCGACACGCTTGACGGTGTGGTTGAACGCACCCGAGCGCCCGAGGCCGAGATTGCAGGGCGCGTGGCGATGACCTTTGTCGAGGCGGACGGCTCCTTTGCCGCGCGCACCGAAGAGGCGATTTACCCCGATGAGGAAACCCGCGCGGTGTCGCTCTCTGAGTTGCCACTGGCCCTCACACGTTCCGAGGGCAAACAAGTGGTTGAACGGTGGCTCGCGCAATCGCGTGTGGCCCGTGACACCGCCCGTTTTGTGCTGCCGCCTTCCATGGGGGCTTACGGCGCGGGGGATGTGGTTGAAATTGAGGAGGACGCAGGACCAGCGCTCTACCGCATTGATCATTCGACCCTCGACACCGCCCGTCAGGTCGAAGCGGTGCGCATAGAGCGCGCCAATCTGGAGCCATCTGACGCGGCAGAGGAGATTGTCGAGGCGCGGGCCTTCGCAGCACCTGTGCCTGTGTTCCCGCTGTTTCTCGATCTGCCGCTGTTGTCGGAAAGCCAAGTGCCTCATGCGCCCTTTGTGGGGGCGGTGGCCAAACCGTGGCCGGGATCGACGGCGGTTTATGCGTCAGCCTCGGATGAGGGCTACACGCTCAACACGCTGTTGCCGACATGGGCGACCTTTGGTGTGACCGAGACGGCGATGGACCCTGCTGTGGCGGGGCAATGGGATCGCGGTGTGCCGCTGCGCATCAAACTCACCCGTGGCACCCTGTCGTCCGCCACGCAAGACGCCGTTTTGAACGGGGCCAATGCGATGGCCATCGGCGATGGCACGTCGGGGCGTTGGGAGGTGTTTCAGTTCGCCAATGCCACTTTGGTCGGCGCGGGCACCTATGACGTCTCGCTGCGCCTGCGCGGTCAGGCGGGCACCGATGCGCTTGAAGACGGAGCCTTGCCCATCTGGCCTGTCGGTTCGCAAGTGGTGCTGCTCAACGAGGCGCTCAAGCAGATCGACCTGCCATCGTCCGAGCGCGGACTGGCGCGTCACTACCGTATCGGCCCTGCGCAGCGCAGCTTTGCCGATCCGAGCTACAAACATCGGATTGAGGCCTTTGACGGCATCGGATTGCGCCCCTATGCGCCAACCCATTTGCGGGCTTCGCGCGATAGTGCAAGCGGCGATCTCGCCCTGACATGGGTGCGCCGCACACGCATTGACGGCGACAGTTGGGCCTCGGTCGAGGTGCCACTGGGCGAGGGGATGGAAGCCTATAGCGTCCGCGTCGTCAAAAACGGTGTGGTGCTGCGCGAGGCGACCACGGGCTCGCCCGCGTGGAGCTACGATTTTGCCACCCAAACATCGGACGGGGCCGTGCCTCCGTTCACCATCGAAGTTGCTCAGCTGTCCGACAGTTTCGGCGCGGGCCTGTTCACAAGGACCATGATCAATGACTGATACATCCCGTCTCAACCTGCCACTTCTCGCCCCGTCACAGGCGCAAAAACACGTGACCGTCAACGAGGCGCTCTCGCGTCTTGATGCCTTGGTGCAACTGGCGTTGTCCTCTGTGACCCAAACCACTCCACCGTTGTCGCCCATGGAGGGTGATGCCTATGGCGTGCCGGTGGGCGCGGTGAACGATTGGGCGGGCCAAGAGGGCCAGATCGCCATCTTCGTCAACGCGGGATGGGCCTTTGTGCCTGCCACGCAAGGGATGCGGGCCTATGTTGTCGATCAGGGCTTTTACGCGTCCTTCAATGGCACCGATTGGGTAGAAGGCATGCAATCGCTGTCGCCAAGCGGCGCGGGCATGATCCAACGCACCATCGAGATCGACCATGTGATCGGCGCTGGGGCGACCTCCAACGTGCCTTTCGCGCTGCCCGCGCAATCGGTGGTCTTTGGCGTTACAGGGCGCGTGACCACCGCCATTACGGGCACGGCTACGGGATTTTCGCTCGGTGTTGCGGCGTCCTCAAATCGCTACGGTTCGGGGCTTTCGCTGCCGCAAGGCTCATGGCTGCGCGGTCTCACAGGCACACCTGTGACCTATTACGGGTCCGAAGATTTAATCCTCACAGCCGAGGGCGGCAATTTTGCGAGCGGTGAAATCCGACTGGCGGTGCATTGTTTGCAATTTGCCCTGCCGAACTAAGCGGCTAGGATTTATTGAGGAAAAGACCCATGAAGCAGGGGCGCATCCGCAGTATCGCGGTTGCGCCTTTGTGGTGTATGGGGATCATCACGCGCTGAAATTCTCCACATCACACTCTTGCGTTTTGGAACTTGGCTCTATCTATAGTACGCTCCTGCGCAAAGAGGATGTGAGACATGGCAAAAACCAAAGTCCAGATTTCAAAGATTGATCCTGTGTGGACACGGATCGTGACCGAGGCACGTCAGGCTGTCGGTGACGAGCCGTTGCTCGGTGGGATGGTGCATGCCTGTATTTTGCATCACGAGACCTTTGAGGATGCACTGGCGTACCGTTTGGCGCAAAAACTGGCCTCGCCCGAGATGTCGGAGCAGTTGATCCGCGAGATTGCCGATGAGGCCTACGCCGATGACGAGGGGCTTGCCGATGCCGCGCGTGCCGATCTGGCCGCTGTCTTTGATCGCGACCCTGCGTGCCATGCCTACATTCAGCCCCTGTTGTATTTCAAAGGCTTTCAAGCGATCCAAGCCCACCGCGTGTCGCATTGGTTGTGGAAACGGGGGCGTAAAGACCTGTCGTATTTCTTCCAGATGCGGGTCTCGGAGCTGTTCTCCATCGACATTCACCCCAATTGCCGCATCGGCAAGGGGATTTTCCTCGACCACGCTCACAGCCTCGTCTTTGGCGAGACTGCGGTGATCGGGGATAATTGTTCAATCCTCCACGATGTGACGCTCGGCGGGACGGGTAAGGAAGAGGAAGACCGTCACCCGAAGATTGGCGATGGCGTATTGATCGGGGCAGGGGCCAAGGTGCTTGGCAACATCCAGATCGGTCATTGCTCTCGCATTGCTGCGGGATCGGTCGTGTTGGCTGATGTGCCGCCCAAAACCACAGTCGCGGGCGTGCCTGCAAAGGTCGTGGGCGAGGCCGGCTGTTCACAGCCATCCGTGTCGATGAACCAGTTGATCGGTGCACGGGCCTCCGACAGCTAACCCGCGAGAATTATTGCATTTAGACAAGAACAATCCCCCACGGAGTAATCCTTGGGGGATTTTTGTTCGATTTGTGCAAGTTTAAATCGGGATGCCCTTTGCGTAGAGCGCGTCATATTTTGAACCCGCCAATGTTATGTCGAACGCGCCGACGCCATATTCGCGCGCGCCAATGTTGCGGGCTGCGGTGGCCACCACGTCAAACGGGACGGCTTTGAAACCTGTCGTTTGTGATCCGAGCACCGCGTAGTGCGGCTGTGTGCCAACGGGCGCAGGGGTTAATGTGCGCACGCCCTCTGCCAAGGAGAAAATCGCAGCCCCTGTGGGAACGCCACCTTCCGACTTTGCCTCAAGGCCAAGCCATTGGCGCAGTTTACTGACAACAGTAGGCCAGATGGAGGGGGCGTTTTTTCGGAGCAGTTTGGCGACAAAAATCTCTTCGTCGCGGTCGATCTCTTGGAGCGCAACGCCGTCCGCCATGACCGCGTCGATGCGGGCGCCCAATGAGCCCTTCGCGCCTTTGAACATCGCTGTTGTGACATTGAACGGGCGGCGGTAGCCGAAAATGGTCAGCGGGTTGTGCGGATCGGTCCCCTTTTGGTGACGTGTCACCATATGCGCCTCTGCCATGCGGTCGGCGACCCACGCCGCGCCGCCGTAAAGCGCCACTTCGTCGCTCGATACTGCGACATCGCTGTCCTCGGGTTTTACCTCGGCTTGCGTCACCCTGCCCAAACATTCTGCGAGATCACGGGCCAAGATGGCGTCACAGGCGGGGGTGAAGGCGTTGACGCCGACTTCATACCCGTCCTTGCGGGGGTAGACCATCGCACCGCGCAACGACTGCTTGGGGATGTAGAAGGCCAGATCTCCGTCCTCGGTTTTCATGACCTCGACCTCGGGGCGTGCCAGTGCGGACAAAATATCGTGGGGCTCGGGGCGTTGATCGGTTTTGACGTAGAAATAGAAGCTCATCGTTGACCTTGCCTGATTTGGTTCGCGCTTTTGATCTTACCATATGCCCATAAAAAACCCGCCGAAAAGCGGGTTTTCTAAAGGGTTTTGATTGGTGGAGCGTGCCTTAGGCGAGCATTGCCACGGGGTTTTCGAGATTGTCCACGATGGCCTTGAGTAGGTTCGCACCCACGGCGCCGTCGATCACACGGTGATCCACAGACATGGTCATCGACATCACGGTGGCCACTTTCAACTCGCCATCCTCACCCACAACAGGCGTCGGCTTGCCTGCGCCAACGGCGAGAATGCCCGCGTGTGGCGGGTTCACGATGGCGTCGAAATTGTCGATGCCGAACATGCCGAGGTTGGAGATTGCGAAAGAGCCGCCTTGGTATTCATGCGGTGCCAGTTTGCGATCCCGTGCGCGACCTGCGAGGTCTTTCATCTCTTTGGACAGAGCCGAGAGAGACTTCATATCGGCGTCTTTAAGCACAGGCGTAAACAGCCCGCCCTCAATCGCAACAGCCACCGCCACATCGGACGGTTTGAGTTGCAACACACGGTCGCCCGCCCAGACCGCATTGGCCTCTGGGACTTCTTGCAGCGCGTTGGCCACGGCCTTGATGATGAAGTCGTTGACCGACAGCTTCACGCCCTTGCTCTCAAGCTGCTTGTTGAGCTGCGAGCGGAACTTGAGCAGTGCGTCCAGTTGGACATCGCGGCGCAGGTAGAAGTGCGGGATGGTCTGCTTGGCCTCGGAGAGACGCGCGGCAATGGTCTTGCGCATCCCGTCGAGTTTGACTTCCTCGTAGTCGCGATCCGCATACATCTGGGCCACGACATCGGCGGACATACCCGTGGGGGCAGCTGTCGGTGCAGCGGCGGTAGCGGCTTTGGGGGCTTCGGCCTTGGGCGCGGCTTGTGCGGCTTCAACGTCGGCTTTCACAATGCGACCTTTGGGGCCTGTGCCTGTGATGCTTGCCAGATCAATCCCGTTTTGCGCTGCGATGCGCCGCGCCAAAGGCGAGGCAAACACGCGGGTGCCATCCTTGGACGGAGCAGCAGGGGCAGGGGTAGCGGCAGGGGCGGCTGCGGGAGTGGCTTCGGCCTTGGGCGCGTCTGCGGCGGCAGGTGCAGCAGGGGCCGCGCCCCCACCGACATTGTCCATCGCAGAGGCGTCTTCGCCCTCTTCGAGCAGCACCGCAATCGGGCTGTTCACTTTGACGCCTTCGGTGCCTTCCGCGACGATGATCTTGCCGATCACGCCCTCGTCCACGGCTTCGAATTCCATCGTCGCCTTGTCGGTTTCAATCTCTGCAATCACATCGCCAGATGTGACCGTGTCGCCCTCTTTGACGAGCCATTTTGCAAGCGTGCCTTCCTCCATCGTTGGAGAAAGCGCGGGCATAAGTAGTTCAATAGCCATTGTTTTTCTCCTTAACGGTAGGTGACTTCTTTGACAGCGGCGACCACCTCGTCAGTGGTGATCAGTGCGTGTTTTTCAAGGTTCGCGGCATAAGGCATCGGCACATCTTTACCAGTGCAGTTGATCACAGGCGCGTCGAGATAGTCGAAAGCACGTTGCATGATCGTCGCGGACAAGTGGTTGCCAATCGCGCCTACGGGCCAGCCTTCTTCGACGGTGACACAGCGGTTGGTTTTCTGAACCGAGGCCAGAACCGTGTCGTAGTCGATGGGGCGCAGGGTGCGCAGGTCGATGACTTCGGCGGAAATGCCCTCTTCGGCCAGCTTGTCGGCGGCTTCGAGTGCGTAGGTCATGCCGATGCCAAAGGAAACGATGGTCACATCTGTGCCTTCGCGCCAGATGCGGGCCTTGCCGAATGGCACCGTGTAATCCTCAATGTCAGGCACATCGAATTGCTTGCCGTAGAGGATCTCGTTTTCGAGGAAGATTACAGGGTTGTCGTCGCGGATCGCGGTTTTCATCAGACCTTTGTAGTCGGAGGCGGAGTAGGGCATCACGACCTTGAGGCCCGGAACCTGTGCATACCATGCGGCGTAGCACTGCGAGTGCTGCGCGCCCACGCGGGCGGCGGCACCGTTGGCCCCACGGAACACCATCGGAGCGCCCATCTGACCGCCAGACATATAAAGTGTCTTGGCCGCCGAGTTGATGAGGTGGTCAATGGCCTGCATCGCGAAGTTGAAGGTCATGAATTCCACAATGGGGCGCAAACCGCCGAAGGACGCGCCGGTGGCGATACCGGCAAAGCCGTGCTCGGTGATCGGCGTGTCGATGACGCGCTTGGCGCCGAACTCGTCGAGCATCCCTTGCGAGATTTTATACGCACCTTGGTATTCTGCGACTTCTTCGCCCATCAGGAAGACGTTTTCGTCGCGGCGCATTTCTTCGGACATCGCGTCACGGAGCGCTTCACGCACCGTTTGCTTTTTCATCGGTGTGCCCTCGGGCCAATCAGGCGTGACCTCTTTGACCTCGATGGGCGCTGCGGCGGTCGCAGGGACCGAAGCAGGTGCAGCGGCGGGGGCCTCAGGGGCCTCGGTCGTTGCGGGCGCAGATGGGGCGGAGGCGCTGAGGTTGGAGGCGTCTTCGCCTTCTTCCACGAGGATTGCGATGACATCGTTCACTTTGACACCTTCGGTGCCCTCGGCGACGAGCAATTTGCCAACCACACCTTCGTCTACAGCTTCGAATTCCATCGTCGCTTTGTCGGTTTCAATTTCCGCGATGATGTCGCCAGCGGAGACAGTGTCCCCTTCTTTGACGAGCCATTTCGCGAGCGTGCCTTCTTCCATCGTCGGGGAGAGGGCGGGCATAAGAAGTTCAGTAGCCATTGTCTAAATTCTCCCTCGGATCACGCGTAAATATCGGTCCAGAGTTCTTCCAAAGCGGGCTCGGGGCTCTCTTTGGCAAACTCTGCCGAGGCGTTGACCACCTCTTTGATTTCTTTGTCGATCGCCTTGAGGTCTTCCTCAGTGGCGTGGTTGCCTGTCAAAAGTAGCCCGCGGATGTTCTCGATCGGATCGCGTTCCTCGCGCATTTTCTGCACCTCTTCGCGGGTGCGGTATTTTGCGGGGTCGGACATGGAGTGGCCGCGGTAACGGTATGTTTTCACTTCGAGAATGTAGGGGCCTTTGCCTGCGCGGCAGTGTGCGACGGCCTTCTCGGAGGCTTCTTTCACGGCCAGAACGTCCATGCCGTCAACCTCTTCGCCTGCAATGCCATAAGCGGCACCACGTTCCCAAAGGGAGGGTGATTTGGTGGAGCGTTGCACGGAGGTGCCCATTGCGTATTGGTTGTTCTCGATGACGAAAATCACCGGAAGATCCCAAAGCTGCGCCATGTTGTAGGTCTCGTAGACCTGACCTTGGTTTGCCGCGCCATCACCGAAGTAGGCGAAGGTCACGTTGTCATTGCCTTTGTATTTGTCGGAGAACGCCAGACCCGCACCGAGCGGCACCTGTGCGCCGACGATGCCGTGGCCACCGTAGAAATGCTTCTCTTTGGAGAACATATGCATCGAGCCGCCCTTACCTTTGGAATAGCCGCCTTCGCGACCGGTAAGTTCCGCCATCACCCCTTTGGGGTCCATGCCGCAGGCGAGCATATGCCCGTGGTCGCGGTAGGATGTGATGCGTTTGTCGCCCTCTTTGGTCGCGGCCTCCAGGCCCACAACAACGGCTTCTTGACCGATATAAAGGTGACAAAAACCGCCGATGAGACCCATGCCGTAAAGTTGGCCTGCTTTCTCTTCAAATCGGCGGATAAGGAGCATGTCCTTGTAATAGGCGAGCATCTCGTCTTTCGACACATTGGGCTTGCTCGCCGCTTTTGCGGTGGTTTTTTTGGCTGCCATACGGCTACCTCCTCCAAAGTCGCGGCTCACTCTGTCGCTCATTCAACAGAGTTTCGTTAGATAGTTTAACGTTAAACAATACAATACAGCACTCCCGCGCCGATTGCACCAAGAAATTACGGTGCGTCGTGGAAGGCAGCTATGCGCCGCACGAATGCCTTGCGCGCAAAGCGCAACAAGGGTTCGGGAATGGTGAAAAAAAGGGGATAGGGGCGCTTGGTGTGACCGCAAGGGCGGGCTTTAGCGGATGACGATTTCGTCGGCGCGAAGATAGCCAAGCACGTCGCGGGCCTGCTGGTCGAGCAGGTCGAGATCGAGATACCCGTCGGACAGGCGCATGGATTTGTTGCGCATATCGGTGAGTTGGAGTTCCAGCTCGCCCGAGACCTCTTGCAACTCGCTCAGCTCGGCTTCGATCTGAATACGGCGAAACAATCCGTATTCGCCCTGCACGGATGCAAACGTGAAATACCCGCCGAGTGTCACAACCCCGGCGGTGTAAATCAGAACAGCGATAGAAGGACGGCGTTTTGTGACGGCCATAGTGTCCACTTGCCTCGTATGAAAGTATCTGCCTCACGGCCACCTCTTGAACGGGTGATCCGTTGGACCTCTATGCCACAGGTGATTCGCCTTGTGAATCCCCTTTTTGAATCAGGGGCCTAGAAACGCGAAAAGGCGCTCGAAAGCGCCTTTCCTTTATCGATTTGTGTCTTTTGTGACTCACATAGGAGGGGATGCCCCGCCTCAGGCTTTGCCTTTGTAGATGTCCACGAGTTGCGACAGCATGGCCAAGGCCTCTGGACGCGAGCGTTGGAAGGAGTTGCGCCCGATGATCGAGCCGTTGCCGCCCCCGTCGCGGATCGCGCGGGCATCGTCATAGACCGCATCCGCATCTTTGGACGCTCCGCCCGAGAAGACGATGATACGACGACCGCCAAGGGAGGCATCGACGCAGTGCTTGACCCGCTCGGCCATTGTGGCAATCGCGATCTCTTTGTCTTCGTAAACCTTTTTCGCTTCCGGCAGCATCAGGTGATCGGTGGAGAGTTTGATCTTGATGATATGCGCGCCAAGAGCGGCGGCCATATAGGCGGCGTAGGCGGCCACGTCGATGGCGGTTTCGCCCTCTTTGGTGATCGCTTCGCCACGGGGGTAGGACCAGATCACGGTGGCGATGCCTTTGGACGCGGCCTCGCGGCGCATTTCCTTGATCTCTTCCATCATGTCCACGGCCATGTCGGAGCCGGGGTAGATGGTGAAACCGATGGCGGCACAGCCAAGACGCAGCGCGTCATCGACGGAGGCGGTCAGGGCTTGGTTCTTGCCTGCACCTTCGCCCATGAGCGAGTTGGCGGAGTTCACTTTAAGGATGGTTGGAATTTGACCGCAGAAGGTATCCGCGCCTGCTTCAAGCGGGCCGAGGGGGGCGGCATAGGCGGACATGCCCGCGTCGATGGCCAGTTGGTAATGGTAGTGGGGATCGTAACCTGCGGGGTTGCCGGCAAAGGAGCGGGCAGGGCCGTGTTCAAACCCTTGGTCAACGGGCAGGATGATCAGTTTACCCGTGCCGCCGAGTTTACCTTCCATCAAAATCCGCGCGAGGTTGGCCTTTACGCCTGGGGTTTCGCCTTCGTAGTTGGCGAGAATTTTCTGGACGATACGTGTGGTTTTCATCGGGTAGCTCCCTCGGTTGTGACCTGATTTGGAGAGCGGTTTAGCAAGCCTTCACGCAGGGGCAACACAGGTTGCGCTAACACTGGAAATGATTGCGCTCACATCAGCCTGTTGGGCGTATCAAATACGGATTTGCAGCATTGAAACATTGATTTAGGGCAATGTGTCACCGTTTTGGGTCTTGTGAAAACAGGGCAGGGAATCGCAGGCCAAGACGGGTTTGCGCGACGGGGAGGAGTCGTTAGCGACCCGTTTTGGCCATGATCCGTTTCATCGCCATGGCCAGCCATGCGCGGGGGAGGAACCGTTGCGAAAACACGGTCAGCTTGTTGATCCCGCCTGTGACAATGGTTTTGCGTCCCGCCATCATGCCGCGCCAACCTGCGCGGGCCACGGAGGCGGCATCGCCCATCGGAAAGAGCCGCATCACCCAAGTCTCGGACACGTCAGCGTCCTCGAAGAACCCCGTGCGCGTCGCGCCGGGGCATAGGGTGGTGACGGTGACACCCGTGCCTGTAAGTTCGCTTCTCACGCTGTCGGAGAGCGTTTGTAGATAGGCTTTGGTGGCATGATACACCGCCATATTGGGACCGGGGATAAAGGCCGCGACGGAGGAGACGTTGAGAATGCGACCCGCCCCGCGCGCGGACATCGCCACGGCGGCGTGCCGCATCAGGCATGTGGCGGCGCTGATGTTCACTGCGATGGACGTCGCCTCACGTGCAGCACCATCTGTGTCGGTGAAGGCTCCATGACGTCCAAGACCCGCGTTGTTGATAAGCACGTCGATCTCGCCAAGCGCAGTTGCGCGGTGCCACAGGTCGTCTGCGGCACCCTCTTGTGCCAGATCAGCCACAAGCACCTCGACGGTGAGGGTAGGGGCGGCTGCATGTAGGGCGTCGGCCAGTTCGCAAAGCGCACCCTCATCACGGGCGGTCAGGATCATATCGTGACCATCGCGGGCGGCGGCGTGGGCAAAGGCCACACCCAATCCGCCCGTCGCACCTGTGATGAGGGTAAAGCCCATGACGGTTATCCCAGAGCCGCGACGCCGGGGAGGGTTTTGCCCTCCATCCATTCGAGGAATGCGCCCCCTGCGGTGGAGATGTAGGTGAAATCCGCACCTGCACCCGCTTTGTTGAGCGCGGCTACGGTGTCACCACCACCTGCGACCGAAATCAGATCACCCGCTTTGGTCATCGCTGCGGCCTGTTGGGCGGCGGCGTTGGTTGCGGTATCAAAAGGTTCGATCTCGAACGCGCCGAGCGGGCCGTTCCAGATCAGGGTTTTGGCGGATTTGAACACCTCGGCCACGCGCTCGACAGAGGCGGGACCGGCATCAAGGATCATGGCGTCCGATGGCACGGCGGTGACATCGACGATCTCGTTCTTGGCGTTGGCGGCAAATTCCCATGCCACGCGGGCGTCCACGGGCAAGATGATCTCGCATCCGGCTTCATCCGCTTTCTTGAGAATGTCGCGGGCGGTTTCGGCCAGATCGTGTTCGCACAGCGATTTGCCCACGTCGATGCCCTGTGCCGCGAGGAAGGTGTTTGCCATGCCGCCGCCGATCACGAGGTAGTCGACTTTGCGCACAAGGTTGCCCAAGAGGTCCAGTTTGGTGGAGACTTTCGCCCCGCCCACAACCGCGACAACGGGACGTTTGGGCGTGGTCAGGGCCGCTTCGAGTGCCGACAGCTCCGCCTGCATCAAGCGCCCTGCACAGGAGGGCAGCAGGTGCGCCACGCCCTCGGTCGAGGCATGGGCGCGGTGGGCGGCCGAAAACGCGTCGTTGCAGAACACATCGCCCAAAGAGGCCAGAAATTGCGCCATTTTGGGATCGTTGTCGGTTTCCATATTGGTAAAGCGCGTGTTCTCGACCAGAACCACCGTGCCTGCGGGCAGCGCGTCAAGCTCTTCGCGGCTGGGTTTCTCGATAAAGGTCACGTCACGGCCAAGGGTCTCTTTGACAGCGGGCAGGATGTGCGAGAGCGACATCTCGGCCACGTATTGCCCTTTGGGGCGGCCAAAGTGGGCGAGCATCACGGGTGTGCCGCCCTTGGCGATAATGTCGTCAATCGTCGGCTTGATCCGCGCGATGCGGGTGGCGTCGGTGACGCGGCCATCGGCCATCGGCACGTTGATATCTACACGAGTGAGGACGATTTTCCCGTTCAGGTCCATGTCGTCGAGGGTTTTCCAAGCCATGATCTTTGTCCTTGTCCAAAATGCGGGGCCAAAAACGGGTTCTGGCCAGTTGCCCCTGTTTGCGCCGAGCGGGCCGTAAGGTCAACTGGCAGGTGGTGCAGATGTGGTCGCGCCGACGTGTTCGCGCGGGGCCTTTCCCTTCGGCGCTGCGCAGATTAAACTGCGCGCGAAACATCCATTTGGAGGCATTAATGGCCGAGTATAAAGATCCCGAAAACACCATCCTGATTGAACTTGAACATGGTCAGGTCGTCATCGAACTGATGCCCGACATCGCGCCTGAGCATTGCGCGCGGATGAAGGAACTGGCCCGTGCAGGTCAATATGACGGCGTGGTGTTCCACCGTGTGATCGACGGATTCATGGCGCAGACGGGCGACGTGCAATTCGGTAACCAGAACAAGGACTTCGAATTGCGCCGCGCAGGCACAGGCGGGTCTGATCTTCCGAATGTGAAAGCCGAATTCTCTGGCATCCCGCATGACCGTGGCACCATCGGCGCGGCACGCAGCCAAGATCCGAACTCCGCCAACTCGCAGTTCTTTATCAACTTCTCCGACAACCACTTCCTCAACCGTCAGTATACGGTCTATGGCCGCGTGATTTCGGGTATGGAGCATGTGGACAAGATCACCCGTGGCGAACCTGCGCCCTATCCCGACGCGATGATCTCCGTGAAGGTGGCCGCCGATGTTGCGTAAAACGGTTGCACTGATCGCTGCGCTGGCCGCTGGCCCTGCCTTTGCCACGGGTCTCGATATCGAGATCGCGGGCGAGGCCAATGGCACCGTTCATATTGATCTGGCTGAGGATCTGGCCCCGAACCACGTGGCCCAGATCACCAAGCTCGCCAACGAAGGTGCCTATGATAACGTGGTGTTCCACCGCGTGATCGAGGGCTTCATGGCGCAAACGGGTGACGTCGAATTTGGCAAGATGGGAACCGAAAAGTTCTCCATGCAAATGGCCGGGCGCGGTGGGTCGCAGTATGACGATCTCGCCGCAGAGTTCTCCGACGAGAACTATGTGGCTGGCGTTGTCGGGATGGCGCGTAGCCAGAGCCCCGATTCCGCTAACTCGCAGTTCTTCATCATGTTTGCACCCGCACCCAGCCTCGACGGCCAGTATACCGTTGTCGGTCGGGTCACGAGCGGCATGGATGTTGTGAATGCGATCAAACGCGGCACAGGTCCGAACGGCGCTGTGGTTGGCGAACCTGACGTCATGACGAAAGTGACCGTGACCGAGTAACGGCACCTGCCTCAATCATAGGCAAAACACGGCTGAACACGGCGCGGGGGCTTGCCTCTCGCGCCGTTTTTCGTCTGACTGGGGCAAAGCAAACGGAGTGCCCCATGACCGATTTCACCAAGTCCCTCACCGCCATTCGTGCCGCGGCTCCGAAGGCCCGCCCGCGGATCGGGTTTATCCTCGGTTCCGGCCTTGGTGCCTTGGCGGATGCGGTCGATGGCGTGTCGATCCCCTACGCCGATCTTGCGGGATTTCCCCATGCGGGCGTGTCGGGACATACGGCGGCGCTGACCCTTGGCACCTTGATGGGCGTCGAGGTGGCGATCTTGGGCGGGCGTGAGCATTACTATGAAAACGGACGCGCCGACGCGATGCGCTTGCCCTTGGAGGTGCTTCGGGAGTTGGGGGTCGAGACGCTCTTTGTCACCAATGCCTGCGGCTCGTTCCGTGCGGATATTCCCCCCGGAAACCTGATGCTGATCAATGATCACATCAACTATTCAGGCCGCTCGCCTCTCATCGGGGAGCCTACGGATGGGCGGTTTGTAAACCTCACCGAAGCCTATGACACTGAGTTGCGCAGCGCGCTACATGCGGCGGCGAAGGCCGAGGGGGAACCTCTGCTTGAGGGCGTCTATGCGTGGTACTCTGGCCCGAACTTTGAAACCCCCGCCGAGATCAAAATGCTCAAACTCTTAGGCGCAGATGCGGTCGGCATGTCGACCGTGCCCGAAGTGATCCTCGCGCGGTTCTTGGGCCTTAAATGCTGTGCCGTTTCGGTCGTCACCAATATGGCGGCGGGACTGGGAAACGAGCATATTAGTCACGAACATACCAAGGCTTCCGCTCCAGTAGGGGCCGAAAAACTCGGGCGTATCATCCGCCGCTTTCTATCTGATTTCTAACGAAAAACGGCGCCGCCTCATGGGTGTGAGGGGCGCCGTTTGATCGTTGTTGTCGCGAAGGATCAGCCTTTGATCTGCACCAAGGCGTGACGCTTTTTGCCTGCGGAGAGTTTCATCGGTGTGGCGAGCATTTCGGCTGTGACCATCAGGCCCGCATCCTTTTGGTCCGCATCATTCACCTTTGCGCCGTTGTCCGCGAACAGGCGTTTGGCCTCTTTTCCAGAGCTTGCAAGACCCGAGCGCACAAAGAGTTGCACGATGGAAATGCCGTCGCCGATCTCGTCGGCGGTCAGATCAAGGGTCGGAAGGTCATCGCCCATGCCGCCCTTTTCAAAGACTTCGCGTGCGGTGGCTTCGGCGGCTTTGGCGGCCTCCGCGCCGTGGAGCAGCGTGGTGACTTCGTTGGCGAGGATGATCTTCGCGGCGTTGATCTCGGAGCCTTCAAGCGCGCCAAGACGCTCACATTCGTCCACGGGCAGTTCGGTGTAGAGCTTGAGGAAGCGGCCCGTGTCGGCATCCGTGGTGTTGCGCCAGAACTGCCAGAATTCGTAAGGGGAGAGCATGTCGGCATTGAGCCAGATCGCCCCGCCTTGGCTCTTGCCCATCTTCTTGCCATCCGAAGTGGTCAGAAGCGGCGAGGTCAACCCGTAAATCTCGTGGTCCAGCACGCGGCGCGTGAGGTCGATCCCGTTGACGATATTGCCCCATTGATCCGAGCCACCCATTTGCAACAGGCAACCGTAACGGCGGTTAAGCTCAAGGAAATCATAGGCTTGCAGGATCATGTAGTTGAATTCGAGGAAGGACAGTGACTGCTCGCGGTCGAGCCGTGATTTCACGCTTTCAAACGACAGCATGCGGTTGACCGAGAAGTGGCGGCCAATGTCGCGCAGGAATTCGAGGTAGTTGAGATTGTCGAGCCATTCGGCGTTGTTGAGCATGAGCGCATCTTTCGCCCCGTCGCCGTAGTCGAGATATTTGGCAAAGACCTGCTTCATGCCACTGATATTGGCGTCAATTTGGTCGGCTGTGAGCAGGGGGCGCTCATCCGCACGGAAAGAGGGATCGCCCACCTTGGTCGTGCCGCCTCCCATGAGCGTGATCGGTTTGTGACCGGTCTTTTGCAACCAACGCAGCATCATGATGTTGAGCAGGTGGCCGACGTGGAGCGACTTCGCCGTGGCGTCATAGCCGATATAGGCGGGGACAACACCCTTTGCGAAAGCTTCATCAAGGCCTTGATAATCGGTGCAATCCGCAAGGAAGCCGCGTTCGATCATCACTGACATGAAGTCCGATTTAGGGTGGTAGGTCATCGTGTTCTTTGTCCTTTCAATGCCTTGGTGCGGCCTGATATATCTGGGCAAAGACCAAAGGGGAAGAGTGGTATGAGGAAGGTGGCACGTGGTGAGCCGATTTGGGTGGCGGGATGTATGTCGGGAACGTCGCTCGACGGGGTCGATGTGGCACTGGTCAAGACCGACGGGGTGGATATATTCGACTTCGGAGAGAGCCATTTCCGCGCCTATGCCCCTGAGGAACAGGCGCTTTTGCGCGCCGCATTAGGCACGTGGGATGCGCCCTCAGAAACCGTGGAATTCATCGAGACGGCCCATGCCGAGGCGCTGTCCCACCTTGACGAACTCTATGATTTAATTGGATTTCATGGCCAGACTTTGAACCATGATCCCGACAATGGCCGCACCTATCAGGCGGGCGATGGCGCGGTTTTGGCGGAGGTGATGGGGGTGCCCGTGGTGTGGGACTTTCGGTCGGCGGATGTGGAAATGGGTGGGCAGGGCGCGCCGCTTGCGCCGTTTTACCATCACGCCTTGGCGCGCCACATCCATGCGACGGCTCCCGTAGCTTTTCTCAATATGGGCGGGGTTGGCAATCTGACATGGGTTGATCCGCGCATTGACGACCCCGCCGAGAGTGGCGCGTTGATCGCCTTTGACACGGGGCCCGCCAATGCGCCGGTGAACGATCTGATGCAGGTGCGCCGCGACCAATCCTATGACGAGGGCGGCGCTTTGGCGGCGCAAGGCACGCCCGATATGGAGATCGTGGCGCAGGGATTAGAGCATGGATACTTTCTTAAAATTCCGCCTAAGTCATTGGATCGAAATGATTTTCACGATGTTCTGACGGCGGTGAAAGACCTGTCTGATGCGGATGCCGCCGCCACACTCACGGCCTTTGCCGCTGCCTGTGTGGCCCGCGGAATGGAGCATTGCCCAACGCCGCCAACCGCGCTCTATGTCACGGGGGGCGGGCGTCATAATGCGACATTGATGGCGATGCTGGCCGCCGGAGTGGACTGCCCTGTGGCCCCTGTCGAGGCGGTGGGATTGGACGGCGATATGCTTGAGGCGCAGGCCTTTGCCTATCTTGCTGTGCGGGTCAAACGCGGCTTGCCCACCTCCGCCCCAAGCACCACTGGGGTGGGGGCTGCGATTGGTGGCGGGCGGGTGTCGAACCCGTTGAATGTGTAACTTTTCCACCGCATTGTGACGCGGTTGTTAAACTCTTTACGGGCTTTTGGGCGCGACTTTTAACGTTTCTCTTCGCTGCGCGGGATGTCGAATCCGTCCTTGGCCAACTCGAACCCGTCAAAGGAAAACCCGGGCGAGACGGTGCAACTCACAAGCGTCCAGTCGCCCGTGGATCGCGCGGCTTGCCAATGGCCTTCGGGGACGATGAGCTGCGGCGATTGCCCGCCAAGCACATCCGCGCCGAGGGTGTGATCCGTGGCGGGGCCATCGGCGGTGGCGGCCATAGACAGGACGAGCGGCGCGCCCGCGTGGAAATGCCAGATCTCGACCGCATCGACGCGATGCCAATGGCTGGCCTCACCCGCCTTGAGCAGAAAATAGATGCAGGTGCCCACGGGACGCGCGCCTGCCTCGGCCTCGGCCACCCATGTCTGACGGTAATGCCCGCCCTCGGGATGGGGGGCGAGGTTCAAACGGGCGATGAGGGCCTCGGCGGTGGTGTCGGTCGGGCTTTGCGGCATGGGGCTGTCTCCAGTCTGTCGTGTGCGGGGCATCTGCCGTCAAAGCGCAAATATGTTGCACTTTTCGTCCAATTGGGTGAGCGTATCAGGATAGTACGTAAAAAACAGGGAGGGTAAACACATGGAAACGATTATTGCACAGCTCGTCGGCGGCGTCCTTGGCGGGGCGACAGGGGGCAAACTCATGCCGAGCGCCGACATGGGCAAGGTCGGCAATCTGATCGCAGGGGCCGCAGGTGGCCTTGGCGGCGGGCAGTTGCTCGGCGGTCTGTTGGGCGGTGGTGCAGCGGCTGCGGGCGGTATGGATATTGCCGCGATGGCCAGCAGCCTCGTCGGCGGCGGTGTCGCGGGCATGGTGGTTCAAGTCGTCGCTGGCATCGTGGTCAAAAAACTACGCGGCTAAAAGCGGCGGTATCGGCGTAAGACAAATGGAAAACCGAGGCGGGAGCCTCGGTTTTTGTGTTGGGGCTTTGGGAATTTAGAATGGAATACAGTCGTCGGGGTTATCCCACTCTGTGAAGTCCAAGATGTTGTCCAGTAGCTTTACTTCGCAATTAGCGCCAACTGCGTCTTTCCAGAACGTTATTGCATCTATTTCTTCGCCCTCAAGCACGCCGCTGTCTTTCGAATAGTGCTTTGACCCCGACCATTCAATCACCCATTTTTTCTTGTCAGATTCTTTGAGAAGTTCGTTTAGGTGGTCGTCGAGACCACTGTAACCAAATACGATGATTTCTTCCGCTTCGCGAATGCATCTCGGAAGTTGCACGTCCCAAAAGTTCTTAAGAATTTCTGATTGGTCGATAATGTCTCGCTTGTCCTTTGGATTGGCGAGAACAATATGGCGGCGGCGATTTTCATTCTTGAACTCTACTTCGTTGCGGCCGAGTTTAATGTTCCGTTTATCTTTCGTGGCGAACAAGGGGGTGCCATGAAGATGGAGGTAAAACCCGCAGTCGCCGCCCCAATCAAAACACTCTGCGCGAAACTCGCCCGAAATGAAGCCGTCTTTTGAGGTAGCAGGGCCATTCACACCTTGTCGACGGCTTGGAACCAGCCATTCACCGTCTACACAAACCCCTTCTACGATTTTTTCATAAATCAGGTCGTCATAATTGAGTGTGGCGACATGGCTTTTTGTCTCCATGATGAAGCGAATGAAGCTTTGTGTAAATTCAGCCCATTGCCCTAGTTTGTCGTCTGGAATTCCATAATTGTAGAGATCGAAAGCGACCTCAAACACGTATTTTCTCAACGTCAGTGGAAAAGTCTTTGCGGTGTCTGTGAACCATGTTTCCAGTGCATCCGCGCCTAACCGACTTCGAAAGTCTGTGAGCAAGCTCAGTGCTATTTGGGTGGAAATCAAATCGGTCTCGGACCTCGGTCCAGTTTCGGGTTCGATGCCTTTGAGTGCGCCTATTAGGTCTTTTGCTTCATTCGTTAGGGCATCGCTTTTCCAAACGCGTTTCATTGCATTCGTTAGTAGGAAATGGTTGGGGTCTAAGGCCATGCCTAAACCGTTTCCGATGATGATTAGTTTTTTACTCAATCCTGAACACTCCACTATGAAAAAAGCCCCACCATAAGGCGGGGCTTTCTCACGACCGTCAAGCTCACGGTCACATCTAAATTGGCTGCCTGCCTCAGGCCTTCAGGATGGAGCGGCCTGCGTATTCGGCGGTTTCGCCCAGTTGCTCTTCGATGCGGATCAGCTGGTTGTATTTGGCCATACGGTCGGAGCGCGAGAGCGAGCCGGTTTTGATCTGGCCGCAGTTGGTGGCGACAGCGAGGTCGGCAATCGTGGCGTCCTCGGTTTCGCCCGAGCGGTGCGACATCACGTTGGTGTAGCCTGCGCGGTGGGCCATATCGACGGCTTTGAGCGTCTCGGAGAGGGAGCCGATCTGGTTCACTTTGACGAGCATGGAGTTGGCCACGCCCTGTGTGATGCCGTCTTTGAGGCGTTTGGGGTTGGTCACGAACAGGTCGTCGCCCACGAGTTGGACTTTGCCGCCGATTTTCTCGGTGAGCAGTTTCCAACCGTCCCAATCGTCCTCGTCCATGCCGTCCTCGATCGAGATGATCGGGTAGTCGTCGCACAGGGCGGCGAGGTAGTCGGCGTTCTCGGCGGAGGTCAGCGATTTGCCTTCGCCTTTGAGTTCGTATTTGCCGTCCTTGTAGTATTCGGAGGAGGCGCAATCGAGTGCGAGGTAAATGTCCTCACCCGCTTTGTAGCCGGCTTTGTCGATGGACTTCACAATGAAATCAAGCGCTTCGCGTGCGGAGTTGATCGCGGGGGCAAAGCCGCCTTCGTCGCCGATACCGGTGTTGTAACCTGCGGCGGACAGCTCTTTCTTCAGCGTGTGGAAGACCTCAGCGCCCATGCGGATGGCTTCCTTAACGTTGGAGGCCGAGACGGGCATGATCATGAATTCTTGGATGTCGATGGGGTTGTCGGCGTGTTCGCCGCCGTTGATGATGTTCATCATCGGAACAGGCAGGACACGGGCCGAGGAGCCGCCGACGTAGCGGTAGAGCGGCAGGGCGGAGTAGTCGGCTGCGGCTTTGGCCACGGCGAGGGAGACGCCGAGGATGGCGTTGGCGCCGAGGCGACCTTTGTTGGCGGTGCCGTCAAGCTCGATCATGGTGGCGTCGATGGCTTCTTGCTCGGTGGCGTCCATGCCGACGAGGGCTTCGCAGATTTCACCGTTCACGGCGGCAACGGCCTCAAGCACGCCTTTGCCCAAGTAGCGGGATTTGTCGCCATCGCGTTTTTCGACCGCTTCGTGTGCGCCTGTGGAGGCGCCCGACGGGACGGCTGCGCGGCCCATTGTGCCGTCTTCGAGGATCACGTCGACTTCGACGGTGGGGTTGCCACGGCTGTCGAGAATCTCGCGGCCGATGATGTCAATGATGGTGCTCATGGGGTCTATCCCTCTCGGTAAAGTATGATCTGGGGCCAGTCACGTGTTTGATAGCAGAGGCGGCCCCAAGGTCAACCTATTGCGCGGAGTTATGCGCGAACATTCAAAGCATAGGCGGGGCGCGTAACAGGCGTGTGGCGTGTTAATGCTTGATCGGGTCGAGGGGGCGTTTGGCCTTGTTCAGGCGGCGCTCGCGCAGGGTGATGGCGGTGCCTGCGCCCACGATGAGGAGTGCGCCGAGCAAGGTGGCGAGATCGGGGCGTTCGCCCAAGAACACCGCGCCGATGATCAGGGCAAAGACCAGGCGGACATAGCGGAACGGGGTGACGGCGGAGGGCTCGCCGATGCGCATGGAGGTGACAATGGCGAGGTAGCCGAGTGCGCCAAAGGTGACGCCCGTGATCCACATGCCCAGTTGGGCGGGGGACGGGGCGACAATCACCTGCGGGGACAGCACAAGGATTGTCAGGCCAAAGATCAGCGTCGCGCTATAGGCCTGAAAGGACAGCACCTCAGGTGCGGCGTCTGTGTCGATGAAGCGGGTCAACAAATCGCGCACGGCAATGGCCACGACCGTTACCAACATCCACAGGGCTTGCGGCGGCATGTCGGCGTTCGAGGGGCGAATGATCAGCAAGACGCCGCAAAAGCCGATGAACACCGCGCTCCACCGGATGAGGCCCACTGGCTCTTTGAGGAAAATCGCCGCCATTGCGGTGACGACGATGGGCATGGCCATCAGGATGGAGGTGACAAGCGAGAGATCGGCATGGACAATCGCGGTGAAAAATCCGGCGGAGGCGATGCCCTCACAGGCCCCGCGGATCAGGGGCAGCCGTTGCCAGTTCGCGGCGGCAAAGACCGCGCGGCGGCGGGCGAGGGCGAGCAGGGCGAAGAGCACCATGCCGCCAGTTGAAAACATCACCATGACCTGTGCCGATTGCAACGGCGCACTCAGGAGTTTGATGAAGAGATCCTCGACAACGAACAGAGCCATCGAGAGGATGATCAGACCAATCGCGCGGACATTATCCGTCTCGCGCAGCGCCGTGGGTGCGCGCGATGTCATTGTTTTTTCACGCCGTAAAGCTCAAGGCGGTGGCCCTTGAGCTCATAGCCGAGTTTGGCGGCGATGCGCTCTTGGAGGATTTCGATCTCGGGATCGTAGAACTCGATCACCTTGCCTGTTTCCATGTCGATCAGGTGGTCATGATGGGCGCGGTCGGCGGCCTCGTAGCGGGCACGTCCGTAGCCGAAGTCGTGACGCTCCAGAATGCCCTCTTCCTCAAACAGTTTCACGGTGCGGTAGACCGTCGCCAGCGAGATGTTCGGATCTTTCTTGACCGCGCGGGCGTAAAGCTCGTCAACGTCAGGGTGATCTTGGGCCTCTTCCAACACGGCGGCAATGATGCGGCGTTGTTCCGTCAGGCGCAGGCCCTTTGCCTCGCAACGCGTAAGAATGGTGTCGGTCATGGGGGCTCCGTGCTAACTGACCGGACAGTAAAAAATTGCGGGCGCGGGGTCCAGTGCAATTGCGAGTGAAGTCGCAACTGGCGCGAAGGTGTGATTTGCGCGGTCGCGATCAAAACACCAATCGCCCTTCCATCATCCGCCGTGCTTGGCCGCCGATGGTTACGCCCGTGGTGTCAGCTTTCACGGAAATGCGTGACGGGCGGCCCATGTCGTCGCCTTGGTGGATCGTGATTGAGAGCGGTGCGTCGGCCTCGGCGCTCAAAAGGCGCCCCAAGGCGGCAGCCGCCGATCCTGTGGCGGGGTCTTCGGGGATGTTGTCGAGCGGGGCGAACATCCGCATATGCACGGTGTCGCCATCGCGCCAATAGGGGGCTTGGGCGAAATCAAGTCCTTTCGGGTAACGGGCATGGCCCTCGCGCATCGTAGCAATGTCGACGCTGGCCCGCGTGAGCGCGGCGCGACTGGTCAACTCGGTGAAGGTAAAGGTCAGCCCCATGCCTGCCATAACGGGCGCACCTTTGAGGTCCGCGGCATCGAGGCCAAGCGTGCGGGCCACCAAGTCCGCCTCGGGATGGGCCAAGACGTCAAGGTTCTGCGTGGCGGTGAAGGCGGCGTGGCCCTGCGCCGATTGGGCCAAGATCAACCCGACATCAAGCTCTAGGCGTAGTTCAGGCCCGTGTCCCAAATCCGTCAGCGCTACCGCCGCCCCAATGGTTGGATGGCCTGCAAAGGGCACCTCCATCGTCGGGGTGAAAATCCGCAACCGCGCGGTATTGGCGGGGTCTTGGGGGGGTAGGATAAACACCGTTTCCGAGTAATTGAACTCGCGGGCGATCTGTTGCAACTGCGCCTCGGGCAGGGCGTCGGCCTGTGGGATCACGGCCAATGGATTGCCGCCAAACGGCGTGTCGGTGAACACATCATAGGTAAAATATTGCGTCATACATCCAACTCCGGTTCGCGGCCCAGACGGGTGGCCAAGGGGGCGACGGTGAGGCCTTGGACGATGATGGAGAACACCACGACGATATAGGTGGCGGTGAGGATCAGCGATTTCCATTCGCCATCGGGTAATGAGAGCGCAAGGGCCACGGAAATCCCGCCTTTGAGCCCGCCCCATGTCATGATCGGGATCACGCCCTTTGAAAAGCTGCGGAACGGTTTGAGCAGCGTCACCGGCACTGCGACGGCAAAGAACCGCGCGACGAGGGCCAGAACAATCGCCATGAGACCCGCAAGCACGGCCTGCATGTCAAAGGTGACGGCAAAGACCTCGAACCCGATCATCAGGAACAGCACGGCGTTGAGGATTTCATCGACCATTTTCCAAAAGGCCTCGACATAGTGGCGCGTCTCTGCGGACATGCCGAATTTCGTGCCGACATCGCCGATGAGCAGCCCTGCCACAACGGCCATGATCGGCGCGGAGACGTGCAAGGCCACGGCAAGCTCGTAGCCGCCAAAGGCAAGACCAAGGGTCAGCAGCACTTCGAGGGAATAGTCGTCAATGCGCCGCATCAGGCGGAAGGTCAGCCACCCCAGAATGAGGCCAAGAGCAGCACCGCCCACGGCCTCTTGGAAGAACAGTTGTGCGGCGGCGGCAACGGGTCCTGCTTCGCTTGTGGCGTGTCCGTCATCGTGGCCTGTGGCGGCAAAGGCCAGACCCGACAGGACCAAGAACACCACATAGCCGACGCCATCATTGAACAGGCTTTCGCCGGCAATCTTGGTCTCCAAGGATTTGCGCAACGACGCTTGGCGCAAGACGCCCAGAACGGCGACGGGATCGGTGGAGGAAATGAGCGCGCCAAAGGTGAGCGCGATCAGCAGCGGCATCCCCGTGAGCCATGAAAAGCCGACGCCGACGATGGTGGTGGAGAGCGCCACGCCTAATGTGGCCATCAGGAACACAACCCGCCATTCGCCGCGCAGGTCGGAGGTTTTGACATGCAGTGCGCCCGCAAAGAGCAGCATCCCCAACATGCCTTCAAGCAATGCATCGGAGAAATCAATCGCTGTGACTTGGGCGCGGATGGTTTCCTCGACGCTCATTACGGGCCAGATCGAGTCCATGCCGATGATCGCAAGCGAGGCGATGAGTGACACGATCAGGATGCCGATGGCCGAGGGGAGTTTTAAAAACAGGTAGTTGATCGACCCGAAGGCCCCCGCCAGAACGATGAGAAGCGACGTGATTTGAAGAAGGGTCATGGGCGGGCCTTTTGCGGTTGGATTGGTCTGTTTGTATCAGACAACCGCGCAGGGCAAAGAAAAAACGGGAGGGTTACTTGCGGTCTGGTGCCGTGATGTCCGCCGTGATCCCCGCCAGATCGGCCCAGATCGGCAAATGATCCGAGGCCTGCCGCGACAGCGCCGTTTCCACCACACCCGCATCGCGCAGGCTCAGTGCGTGCGGCACGGCAATACGGTCAAGCGCCGCGATAGGTCGAGCGGCGTGAAAAGAGCGACCAGGGGCGATTACGTCAAAGGCATCGCGCAGGGGATCAAGCCCGAGGGTGCGCGACCATTCGTTGAAATCGCCAAGGATCACCGTGGGGCGGTCGTCGAGCTTGCCGAGATAGGCGCGGATTGCGTGCAGTTGCTTTTGGCGCGAGCTGCGCAAGAGGCCCAGATGCACCCCGACGATGCGCAGTCCTGCGAGGTCTACCGCCACAGCACCGCGTGGCTCCAGTCCGGGTAGGTCGATGCGATGCGTGGTCTCCACCTGTGTGCCTTTGCGCACAAGGATCGCATTGCCGTGCCACCCAAGCGAGACGGGCGAGGCGGCCACGGGCAGGGGTGTGAAATCGGTGTGGCTCTCGATCAGACGCGCGGGCAGGGCGGCGGGGCGTGCGCCCAGACGCATATCGGCCTCTTGCAGCGCGACAAAATCGGCCTCAATCCCGTTGATCACATCCAGAATGCGTGCAGGCGCCCGCGCTCTATCCGTCCCGCGACATTTGCGCAGGTTATAGGAGGCGAGGCGCATGGCACCGATTTGGGGTTTGTGTGTCATAGGTTTAAGATAGGTATGATACCGTTGAAATACAGCCCCTTTGCGTCCATATGACGGGTCTGACGAGTCATAGAAAGCAGTGCCTCCCCATGTTTCTATCCCGCGCCACCCTGAACGCCATCCTCAAATCCGTCCCCCGCGTGACATGGGCGATTTGGCTGTTGTTGTTGAGTGAGTTTGTCGCAGGGCTCTGGACCGCGCGCTATTCGGCGTCTTTTGTGGCGCTTGGCACCTTGGCGCTGACCCTTGCGCCGATCTTCTTTGCCCGCAGATACCACATCTACGTCCCGCGCAGCTTTATGGGGATGATCATCCTGTTCATCTTTGCCACGCTGTTTCTGGGCGAGGTGGGCGATTTCTACGAGCGCTACTGGTGGTGGGACATCGCGCTGCATGGTGGCTCGGCCATCGGCTTCGGCCTCATCGGCTTTGTCGCGATTTTCATGTTATTCCAAGGGGATCGCTTCGCGGCACCGCCCTTGGCCATCGGGCTGTTCGCCTTTTGCTTTGCCATGTCCATCGGCGGGCTGTGGGAGATTTTCGAGTATCTCATGGATCAGTTTGTTGGCACCAATATGCAAAAATCGGGCATCGACGACACGATGGCGGATTTGATGGTGGATGCGATTGGCGGGTTGATCGGCGCGGGCGCGGGGGTGTTGTACCTGTGGTATGAGCGCTCGGTGTTTCTTGCAGGATGGATCAACGAGTTTATCACCCGCAACCGCCGCTTTTTCTCCAAATACCGCTCGAAATAGCGCTCACGTCCCGCAGAAGGTGGCGGGCACGATTTCGTCTTGGGTGGGTGGGGCCATCAGGTCGCGGTCCGCATCCGCGAGATCAAAGGGCGCGGACAGGACACGGGCCAATCGCTGTGCTTTGGCAAAATCGCCCTCGGTCGCGGCGACAATCGCCTCTTCCAGACGGTGGGTGCGGGGAATGACCTGTGGGTTTGCACGGGCCATTAATGCCGCGCCTTCAGGGCCGCGGTCGCATCGGGCGTGCCACCGTGCCGCCCATGCGTCAAAAGCGGGGCGGTCGGTGAACTCGTCGCGGGCTTTATCGGTGCCCAAGCGCGCAAAGACATTGGTGAAATCCGCGCGGGTCTGAGCCATCAGCGACAACAGGTCTTGTGCCAGATCCTCATCCCCGTTCCGTGGATCGGTGATCCCGAGCTTGGCGGCAAAGGTCTCGCGCCATGCCGTTTGATAAATCGCAGGAAACTGGTTCAACGCCTGTGTGAGTGCCTCAACGGCGGCGTCTTGCGTGCCTGTTTCCTCTGTGAGCATCCCGACAAAGCACGAGCCGAGTTGGGCCAAATTCCAACCCGCAATATTAGCCTGTTGATCAAAGGCATAGCGGCCCCGTTGGTCGATGGACGAATAGCAGGCATTGGCGGCATAGGCGTCGATAAAGGCACAGGGGCCGTAGTCAATCGTCTCGCCCGCGATGCTTGTATTGTCGGTGTTCATCACGCCGTGGACAAAGCCGAGGCCCATCCATCGCGCAATCAGACGCGCCTGTGCGGCGACGATCTGGCTGTAGACATCCAACATGGTCTGCGCTTGCGGGTAGTGGCGGTCGCGGACGTGTTCGGCCAATAGCCGCACGGCCTCGTGGTCCTCTTGGGCAGTGAAATACTGAAAGGTGCCAACGCGGATATGCGACGCGGCCACGCGGGTCAGAACGCCACCGGGATAGGCGCGTTCGCGTTGGACTCGTTCGCCCGTGGCCACTGCGGCCAAGGCGCGGGTGGTTGGCACGTCACAGGCGGCCATGAACTCGGAGACGATATATTCGCGCAGCACGGGGCCAAGCCATGCCCGTCCGTCGCCATTGCGTGAATAGGGCGTGCGTCCTGCGCCTTTGAGCTGAATGTCAAACCGGCCTTGATCGGTGACAACCTCGCCAAGCAGGATGGCCCGCCCGTCGCCCAAGCGCGGCACCCATCCGCCGAATTGATGCGCGGCGTAGACCTGTGCCAGTGGGGCGGCCCCCTCGGGCACCACATTGCCCGCAAACACCGCTGCGTCGCGCTCGGTCACGCCGAGGGCTTCGGCCAGATCCGTGTTGAACAGGATCATCTCGGGCGCGTCGACGGGATCGGGGGCGATCCGCGCATAAAAACGGTCGGGCAGGCGGGCGTAGCTGTTGTCGAATTGGGTCATGTGATCTTACTTAGCCCGCCTTTGAGGTGCGTAAAGAGGTGGATTACAGCGTGGCGAGCCGTGAGGTGAGCAGCGTGAAGAACGCATCCGCGTCGGCCTCGCTCATAAACGTGGCGTTGGGGGCGCGGTCGGTGACGCCCCACCAATCCGCCACGGTCATGCCGCGCGTCAACTCCGACTGCGTTTCGATCTCTACGTTGATGAAACGGCCAGAGAATATCTCGGGCGCGATGAGATAGGCGATCACGGTCGGATCGTGCAGCGGGCCACCCGCCGAGCCGTATTTTTCAATGTCAAAGCGTTCAAAGAAATCGAGCCATCCCGCGACCACATCGCCCACGTGGTTGCCAAAGGCGGCAAACGCCTCAAGGCGCGGTTTGGTCACAAGCACTTTATGGGTGACGTCGAGCGGCATGACAGTGAGTTTGACGCCGGATTTGAACACGATTTCAGCGGCTTCTGGGTCCACGTAAATGTTGAACTCGGCGGCGGGGGTGATGTTGCCGACCTCGAAATAGGCCCCGCCCATCAGCACGATTTCTTGGACACGCTCGATGATGTCGGGCGCTTGGGTAAAGGCCGTGGCGATGTTTGTCAGCGGCCCCATCGGGCAGAGCGTCACTGTGCCTGCGGGCTGTGTGCGCAGGGTGTCGATGATGAAGTCCACGCCGTGTTGTGGCTGTGGCGTCATCGTGGGCGCGGGAAGTTCAATCCCGTCGAGGCCCGTTTTGCCATGCACATGTTCGGCGGTCACAAGCGTGTGGGCGAGGGGGCGGTCGCAGCCAGCAAAGACTTTGACATCTGGACGTCCTGCCACTTCGCAGACCTTGAGCGCGTTCTCGGTGGTGCGCGCAATCGGCACGTTCCCCGCAACGGTGGTCAGGCCAAACACCTCAATCTCGGGTGACGACAGCGCCAAGAGAATGGCGACGGCATCGTCCTGTCCGGGATCGGTGTCGATGATGATTTTTCGTGCATCTGCGTGTGGGCGTATTGGGGCCATGTGCCGTGTCCTGTGTGGTCGTCGTCAAAGGGCCACACTGGCCAAGCTATGCGCGGATGTAAAGCGCTCAGCGCCGTGTTTGACGCGATCCGTTTGCGCCGCGCACAACGACGCGGCGGACGCCGTCCAACTCGGGGAAGCTGAGCGAATAGGCCACGGTGATACGGCGCTGTTGTTCGGTGCCGAGACCTGGTGAGGTTTCGGGGGCGCGGATGCGGAAATCATAGGTGAGGGTGCTGGCATCCTCGGACGGGACGGGCACGAGTTGCGCGTCGTAATAGCCAAGGGCGGGGACCACGCCCGTTGCGGTGACAATCGCGCCTGTGGTTGTACGGGCGATCGACATATCGGCGATGGCAGGGACCAAGGGGCGGGTGTCGACGAATTCGGGGAAGCCCTTGCGCGGGGCGAGCGTTTTGAGCACCGTCACGGGGGTGCCGTCAACGGTCGTGGTGACAGCTTCGGATTTGCCGAACCAGTTGAGAGGGTTGAGTTTGGATGTGCCGAAGGAGGCACAGCCCGATAGGCCAAGCACAACAAGTCCTGAAAGTATCACCTGACGCCGCATCGGATTTCCCCCTTGCTCTCAATTAGTCGCTGCGAAATGCGTAACGGATGTGACGCGGCTTGAAAAGGGGGCGTTGCGTGTTCCGCGTGCGGTCGGTGTCTGGACGTCTGATCCTGAGAGGATTATGTCACGAAGGCAGCACAGTTGCGGTAACGTGAAAAGGAAGACCGACGATGGCCAATGCCCGTTTCGAAGATCTCGTGGAAACATTTGAGTTTTTGGACGATTGGGAAGACCGCTATCGCCATGTGATAGACATGGGAAAGGCCTTCCCCGCGATGGACGAGGGGCTCAAGGTGCCCGCGACCAAGGTTGAGGGCTGTGCCTCTCAGGTGTGGATCGTGCCAACGGTCGAGGGCGGCAAGTTCGATTTTCAGGGCGCCTCCGATGCGATGATCGTGCAAGGGCTGATTGCGGTGCTGCATGAACTCTATGCGGGGCTAAGCGTGGACGAGGTGCGCGACGTGGATGCAGCCGCCGAATTGGGACGTTTGGGCTTGAACGAACACCTCTCGGCGCAGCGCTCTAACGGATTGCGGGCCATGGTCGAACGTATTCAGGACACGGCAGCCCGCGCGGCAAGCTAGGCGGTTGCTGGGCCTTCGGGCGCGAGGAACCGATCCAGATCGCCGTAGCCCGTGAAGCGGCGCTCGAAAGTGAGGCCAAGGCGTTTCGCGCAGTCCTGCGCCGTTGTGGTCAGGTCGGGATCTTCGGTCTGAGCCAGATAGACCAGTTTTTCGTAATTGCCGAAATACATCTCCAACAGATCGGGATAGCGGTCCAGACCCAAAGGACGCCACACAAAGGCGTCGAACTGGCGGGCGAGAAAGTCGGTGAGATAGAAACTCGTGACTTCGCCGCGCTCGGCAAAGATTTTAGAACCTTCAAAAAACGAATAACAATGCGGCGCATCAACCAGTTGTGCCCCGTATGTCTCACACATGTTGGCCAAAAGCCCCCCCGTGCCGCAATCGCCGTAAGCCACGAGGATATGCTCGTAGTCGTCGCGGTGTTTGAGGATGGTGGCCTCAACGGCAGGGGTGATCTTTTGCGGGGTGTTGTGCAGGATCGCGGGCAGGCAGGTCAGCGTGAGGTGTGACAGACCATTGGCCTCGATCAGCGCCAAGACCTCGCGGGCCAAAGCGCCGCAGGCAATGACCAAGGTCTTGCCCGTGCCGATCTGGTCGAGGCCTTGGTCACGCAGGGTCTCGTCGCTGGCGTTTTTTGCGTCGCTGAGGCGGTCCTGTGTCACCTGCGCCACATCACAACTGGTTGTGACGGGCGAGCATCAGGCGTTTTGCTGTTTCCACGGCAATCGCCGCGTCGTCGCAGTAGGCGTCCGCACCGATGGCGGTCCCGAATTCCTCGTTAAGTGGCGCACCGCCACATAGCACGATGTATTTGTCGCGCAGCCCTTGGGTTTTGAGGTTCTCGATCACGGTTTTCATGTAGGGCATTGTTGTGGTCAACAGCGCCGACATGCCGATGATCTGAGCGCCTTCGCGCTCGGCGGTGTCGATATATTCGGAGGCCTCGGTGTTGATGCCAAGGTCGATGATCTCGAAGCCCGCGCCTTCCATCATCATCGCCACAAGGTTCTTGCCGATGTCGTGGATGTCGCCCTTGACCGTGCCGATGACCATTTTGCCCATTTTGGGCGCACCGGTTTCGACCAAGAGCGGCTTGAGAATGAACATGCCTGCTTTCATCGCTTGGGCGGCTTTGAGCACTTCGGGGACGAACAGAATGCCATCACGGAAATCGTCGCCCACGATCTGCATCCCTGCGACCAAGGATTTGGTGAGGATGTCATAGGGGGTCCAGTTGCGGTCCAAAAGAATGCGCACAGCCTCTTCGATCTCCTCTTTGAGACCGTCATAGAGATCGTCCATCATCTGCTCGCACAGCTCGCTGTCGTTGAGGTTGGCGAGGATCAGATCGTCGTTATCGTCAGACATGTGCGTTTCCTTTATGCGCCCGTTTGGCCTGTGCCTGTGTGGCGGGGCGGTACGGGAATGTGTGGCGGGGTCGTCCCGCCAAAATCAAGAGTTAGCCGCGGCGACCACGGCGGCCTGTGCGCTCGCGTGCGGCGGGGCCTTTGTCGTCGGTGCCATCCGAGGTCGAGGAGAACGGCCCAAGCGTTTCGACGATCTGCTCAAGCGTCGGACGCTCGCCGCGTGGGCGGGTTTCCAAGGCGGCTTTCATCGCCACCAGATGCTCGGGCGTGGTGCCACAGCACCCGCCAATGATGCGCGCGCCGGCGTCACGGGCCATACAGGCGTAATCGGCCATCAGCTCGGGGGTGCCGTCATAGTGGATATGGCCGTCCATGTAGCGGGGGATGCCCGCGTTGCCCTTGGCAATGATAGGACGTTCGTGCCCTTGAGCGGCAAAGCCTAACACGGTGCGCATGAGGTCGGACGACCCTGTGCCGCAATTGGCCCCGTAGGCCACAGGCGGAGTTGGCATTTTCTCGACCATATCGGCCAGTTGCGCCGAGGTGACGCCCATCATGGTGCGCCCTGCGGTGTCGAACGACATGGTGCCGACCCACGCAAGGCCCGCTTTGGTAGCGCCTTCGGCGGCGGCTTTGTATTCTTCAGGGGCCGATATTGTCTCGATCCAAGCGACATCTGCGCCGCCTGCCTTGAGGCCTTTGGCCTGTTCGTAGAACAATTCGACCGCGTCTTCGTAGCTCAGCGATCCCATAGGGGCCATGATTTCGCCTGTCGGGCCCATCGAACCTGCGACGATCACGGGGCGACCTGCGGCGTCTGCCACTTTGCGGCCGATCTCGGCGGCGGCTTTGTTCAATTCGAACACGCGGTCTTCGGCGTTGTGCAGTTTGAGACGCGCTGCGGTGCCGCCAAAGGAGTTGGTCAGGAAGATGTCCGACCCTGCGTCCACGGCACCTTGGTAAAGGGCTTCGATGTTTTCGGGTTTGTCGACGTTCCAGAATTCGGGCGAGTCGCCAGACTCCAGTCCCATGTTGAACAGCGTCGTGCCCGTTGCCCCATCGGCCAAGAGCCACTCGCGTGTCTCAAGCAGTTTGGTTAGGGCATTCGGGGTTGGGGCAGCAGTCATAGGCGGGTCTCCAAAACGGGGCGAGGGTGCAAGCCATGCGGCGCACACCCGTGAAACTATGCGCCCATGTGCCATGCGGGAGCGGATTTGGCAAATTCATTCCCGTCATAACGATTATGAGGATGCCACACATTTACGGCATTTCGGGGTGGGCGCGCGTATCCGGAAACGGCATACAAAAAGACCCGCACAGGGGGTGCGGGTCTTGATCGGTGTTTGTTGCGGCCCCGTGGGAGCGTCGCTTAGTTTTCTTCGAACAGTTGCGCTTTGGCAATGGCGAGACAGTCGGCGCGTTTGGCGCGGATCTCGTCTTCGGTGGCTTTGCCTTCGAGATCGCCCGCGACCTTGCGGATCACGTCGTCGTGGCCTGCCTCTTCGAAATCGGCTTTGATCACTTCGAGGGCGTAGGCTTCGCTGTCGGCTCCGGTTTTGCCGAGAACTTCAGCCGCCCAAAGGCCCAAGAGTTTGTTGGCGCGGGCGTCAGCCTTGAACACCATTTCGGCGTCATGGGCGAATTTGTTTTCAAACGCGGATTCGCGATCATCGAAACTGGACATAACTTTGGGTCTCCTCAGAGTAAGTGTTACCTAACCATATGCCTGTGCCTGCGCTAAGGTTCAAGACGCGAATTGGACTTTGGCGGGCGGCATGAGGCGGGTTTTGGCAGGCTGTAGGACTGGTAGCGCTCGCAGCCTCACATGCCTCAGGTCCACTGTGGCGGGGTCGGGTGCGTCCATCGGGCCCTAAAAGAGGGCGTCGGCGTCCTTGCTCCCGTGCGCCCCTTGGCCTAAAGAACGCGTGACAGAGGCGCGATCTTATGATTCTGCGCCTTGCAATCCATTGGAGGCCCACATGGCGCGCCGTAAAAAGATTTACGAAGGCAAAGCAAAGACACTCTTTGAGGGTCCAGAGCCAGGCACCATTGTTCAATATTTCAAAGACGACGCGACCGCATTCAACGCCGAGAAAAAGGCGACGATTGAGGGCAAGGGCGTGTTGAACAACCGTCTGTCCGAATTCTTTATGACCGGTTTGACCAATCTGGGGATTCCCAACCACTTCATCCGCCGTCTCAACATGCGCGAGCAACTGTGCCGCCAATGCGAGATCGTGCCGCTTGAAGTGATCGTGCGCAACTACGCGGCGGGCTCCATGTCCAAGCGTCTCGGGATTGAAGAGGGCACACGTCTGCCCCGTCCGATCATCGAGTTTTCCTACAAGGATGACGCGCTGGGCGATCCGCTTGTGCCCGAAGAATACATCATCGCCTTTGGTTGGGCCTCACAGCAGGACATGGACGACATCGTGGCGCTTGCGCTGCGCGTGAATGACTACCTGTCGGGTGTCATGTATGGCGTGGGAATCAAGCTCATCGACTTCAAAATCGAGATTGGCCGTGTGTGGGACAATGACTTCATGCGTCTGGTCGTGGCCGACGAGATTTCGCCCGACAGCTGTCGCTTGTGGGACATCGAGAGCGGTCAGAAGCTCGACAAAGACGTGTTCCGTCGCGATCTCGGCAACCTCACGGACGCCTATACGGAAGTGGCGCGCCGCCTTGGCGTTCTGCCCACCAACGGTCCTGTGGCCGCGGGCGACAAGCCCACACTGATTAACTGATCTAAAGACAGAAGGTTTGAGCCTATGAAAGCCCGCGTAAACGTCATGTTGAAAACTGGTGTTCTGGACCCACAGGGCGCTGCCGTGCAACACGCACTCGGCGCACTCGGGTTTGAGGGCGTCAACGAAGTGCGCCAAGGCAAGGTGATCGAGCTTGATCTCGCTGATGGCACAACGGAAGCCACGATCAAGGAGATGTGCGAGAAGCTGCTCGCCAATACCGTGATCGAAAGCTACACGATCGACATTCTGTAAGACCCGTTCAGAACAGATTGAAAAAGCCGCTCCATTCGGGGCGGCTTTTGTCGTTTTGCGCTAAGGCGAAGGTGGCAGCCTATGCCTGTGGCGGGATGTGGAGTGTGGCAGCAACGCCTGTGTCACATGGCAGCGGGGTCCATTCGCCACCAAGCTGCGCCGCCGAGGCTTCGATCACCCGCAACCCGAGACCCGATCCTGTGGGAGGCTGCGTGGTGTCAAAGCCCACACCGTCGTCGCTGAAGGTCAGGCGGATGGAGGCGTCGGGGGTCATCTCGCCCTTCATCGTGACAGCCCCTTTGCGCCCGTCAGGAAAGCCGTGCTTGAACGAATTGGTCGCAAATTCGTTGAAAATCACGGCCACGGCGGAGGCCTGCTCCGAGGTGAGCAACAGGTCGGGCAGATCGGCGTTGAGGCTAACGCCTTTGGGTGCAATCGCGGCGATGATCTGCACGAGTTTGCGGGCATACTCCGCCATGTCGACGCGGTTGCTGGCCGAGGTGCGATACATCGCTTCGTGCAGAGCTGCGACGGTTTGAATGCGGGTCTCGACGTGTTTGAGCGCCTCGCGCGTGTCGTCGGAGCGATGTGCGCGGGCCTTGAGACGGATTTGGGCTGCCACGGATTGCAGCGAGTTTTTCACGCGGTGGTCGACCTCCTGACGCAGAACTTCGGCGTCTTTGACCGCGCGGCGCAGCGCGATCTGGCTGGCCACTTGGGCGGCGAGCGTTTTGAGGGCCTTGCGTTGCAGTTCTGTGAGTCTGCGCGGCTCCATGCCAATGACGCAGACCGTCCCCATCAAGACCCCGTCGCTATTGCGCAATGGCACGCCTGCATAGAACCGTGCGCCGCCTTGGGTCACAGGGGCGAGGTCACGGGTACGCGGATCAAGGCAGAGATCGGGGATCTCCACCATATCCGAGCCCGTCAGAACCCGCGTGCATAGTGCGTCCTCGACGCGGTTGGACGGATCGGTCAGCCCGCAGGCCGCCTTGAACCACTGGGTGTCACCGCCAAAGAAGCTGACAAAGGAGACAGGCATTCCGCAGATGTCCGACAAAAGCTCGGCCACATCGTCAAACATGTCCTCGCGATCCGCATTGAGCAGGTTCAACCCCGCAAGCGTCTCTTCGGGGGCGATTTCAATGGTCTGCGTCACGGGGGTCGCGTCGGTCATGGGCGGGCGTCCTTGTCGTCGGTGTCGAGGTGAGATGTAGTAGCGTTTTTTACGGGCGGCCTTCAACGAAATCCGAGCGCACCTGTGTTCATTTTCCCGTGTGAATTTTGTGTGATGGGCGTGAGCGGGGCAGGGAGGCGTGTCGTATAGGTAGGGGCGTCACGCGCCTTTTCCACTAGGGACGTGTTTGAACGCGTATCCGCGCTTGAATGCGGCTCTGTCCTGCTTTATTGCCTGCGGCAAGAGAGATCCAAGGCGCATCTGCGCCGCTGCCCCTTCTGCTGACCCATCGGAGACGCCCCATGAAAGCTGCCGTCCTGCAATTCCCCGGTTCCAACTGCGACCGCGATATGGCCGTGGCCCTGCGCAATGCGGGCGCGGATGTCACAATGGTCTGGCACAAGGAGGCACAGTTGCCCGACGGGGTTGATGTGGTTGGTGTGCCGGGCGGGTTTTCCTACGGCGACTATCTGCGTTGTGGGGCTATCGCGGCCAACTCGCCCATCACCGCGGCACTGAAGGCGCATGTGGCGCGTGGCGGTTTTGCTTTCGGGATCTGCAACGGCTTTCAAGTGCTTGCCGAGGCGCAATTGCTGCCCGGCGCGCTGCTGCGCAACCAAGGTGTGAAATACATCTGTAACACCCAAGAGCTGATCGTCGAGACAACGGATAGCCCCTATACTGCCGACTATGAGCAGGGTCAGCGCATTCAAATCCCGATTGCCCACCATGACGGCAATTACACCGCTGACAAAGACACGTTGGACCGCCTTGAGGGTGAGGGCCGCGTGGCGTTCCGCTATGCCAACAACCCCAACGGCTCCGACCGCGATATTGCGGGCATTCTGTCCGAGAACCGTCGTGTTCTTGGCATGATGCCGCACCCCGAGCGGGCCGCTGAGCCTGCGCATGGCAATGAGGATGGCAAAGCCTTCTTTACCTCGCTGCTCTCGGCGGTTGTCAGCGCCTAAGGCCAACAAAGCACAACAGAGTTTCTGCCCTCTTTCGTGGCGGATTGCGGCTGATCTCAAGCGGAAAACCGCCAGATAACAGGGGCGTGTGGCAAAGGTGAGCTGCGCCCTCTTGCGGCTCCCGCGTCTGCGTGCATACCCTTTGGACATGAGTGATCACGGGCTTCCTTCTCCATCCGGCGGTGCCGCCGAGGTACAAAACACGTCTTTGACGTGGCTTGGCCGTTTGGCGATTGTGGCGTTTATCGGCGTGGCTGTTGCGGTGGTTTGGGTGTCGAACCTGTTGCTGACCGAGCGCTACACCATCCTCACGCGCAACCGCGCCGAGGTGCGACAGGCGCTCTATGCGGGCAACCTGATCTCCGAGTTACAGCGTAATTCGATTGTGCCACTGCTGTTGTCACGCGATCCCGTTCTGGCCTCGGCCCTGTCGACGGACGATTATGTGACGACCTCACAGCACCTGATCAACTATGTCGATGAAATCGGCGCGGCGGCCCTGTTGCTGCTCGACGAATCCGGCCGTGTGGTGGCGGCAACCGACCGATCCGAGCTAGGCCGTAACGGGCGGTTGAGCCCGTATTTCGTGGACGCGCTGCGCTCCAATGACACCACGTTCAAAGCCTCCAAACTTGAGAGCGGCGCCTATGAGTTCACTTACGCGCGCCGGATCGAAGTGGGCGGTGTTCTGGCAGGGGTGATCGTTGTCGAGGTCAATCTGGCCAAGTTCGAAACCCAATGGGCGAGCATTTCCGACGCGGTTCTGGTGGTGAACTCCGAAGGGGACATCATCCTGTCGACGGAGCCGAAGTGGCGGGCACGCAAAGAGGCCGAGGCCTTGGAAGTGCGCGATGCCCCCACGGCCATCGAGCGGGCGTTGCGGGCCACCTCCGACTGGTCCAATAAGTCGCCCGATGTCTATTTGGGTGGTGAGGCGGTCATGCGCCTTGAAAGCCGCATTCCGTTTCGCGGGTGGCGCATGGCGTCCTTTAGCACCTACACCTCGGTGCGTGAGCGGGTGAATGCGGTTCTGGCCTTGGAAATCATGGGCTTTGCCATTTTGCTCTCGCTCGGGTTCTATCTCACCTCTCGTCGGGCGGTCTCGCGGGCAGGGTTGTTTCAGCGCGAAAGTGCCGAATTGCGCCAACTCAACACGCGATTACAGCGCGAGATTGCCGAACGTGAACGGGCCGAAAAGAGCCTTGAAGTTGCCGAGCAAACTCTTGCGCAATCAAGCAAACTGGCTGTTTTGGGTGAAATGTCGGCGGCGGTTAGCCATGAGTTGAACCAACCGCTTGCCGCGATGAAAACCTATCTGGCGGGGGCGAAACTGCTGTTGCAACGCAAACGTCCCGACGAGGCTCTGGCGTCCTTTGGCCGCGTCGATGACCTGATCGAGCGGATGGCGGCGATTACCAAACAGTTGAAATCCTACGCCCGTAAAGGCTCCGATCATCTGGAACCCATCGACCTGCGCGGCTGTGTCAATTCGGCGCTCTCAATGATGGAGCCGCAGATGCGTCAACGCGCAGTCGAGATCACCCGCACCCTGCCGCCCGAGCCGGTCTATGTGGACGGGGACCGGGTGCGGTTGGAGCAGGTGCTTGTGAACTTGTTGCGCAACGCCTTTGATGCGGGCAAGAATGCCCCTGACCCACAGATTGACATCATTGTTGCAGGCGGCGCTCATGCCTCTGTGTCGGTGCGCGATAACGGGACGGGCATCGAAGACCTCGATACGTTGTTCGAGCCGTTCTACACCACCAAAGCGCCGGGAGATGGGGTGGGGCTTGGCCTCGCGATCTCCTCGGGGATCGTCACCGAGCTTGGCGGACGTCTTACCGCGCACAACCGACCGTCGGGCGGGGCGGTGTTTGAAATGATCCTGCCGTTGTCACGGATACACGAAGAAGACCGTAAAGACGACGATGTGGGTGACACAGATATTCGTGCGGCGGAATAATCCGCTGCGTACCTTATAAAAGACCAAAGACCTCAAAGAGGAAGTGACCAATGGCCAGTGCTATGAAAATTGCAATCGTGGATGACGAGCAGGACATGCGTCAGTCGATCAGCCAATGGCTCGCCCTGTCGGGGTTCGACACCGAGACCTTTGCCAGCGCAGAAGATGCGATCAAGGGGCTTGGACCCGACTATCCGGGGGCGGTGATCACCGACATCAAAATGCCGGGGATGGACGGGATGCAGTTCCTCAAGAAGCTGATGAGCGTCGATAGCGGCTTGCCCGTTATTATGATCACGGGGCACGGCGATGTGCCGATGGCGGTGGAGGCTATGCGGATTGGCGCATTCGATTTCCTCGAAAAACCGTTTAACCCTGACCGCATGACCGAACTGGCCAAAAAGGCCACGAATGCACGGCGTCTGACGCTTGATAACCGCGCGTTGCGGCGTGAATTGTCGGGGGGTACGGGCATTATGAACAAGCTCATCGGCGCGTCCGATGTGATGGAGCGGCTGCGCGAGGATATTCTCGATCTGGGCCAAGCCGACAGCCATGTGTTGATCGACGGCGAGACGGGCACGGGCAAGACACTTGTGGCACATGCGCTGCACGCAGTCGGTGCACGGGCCTCGAAGAAGTTCGTGACCTTTTCCTGTGCGGGGCGCGAGGAGGCGGAATTGTCCAAGCGTCTGTTCGGACCTGACCCTGATGGAGCGGCGCAACCGCTCATTGAAGAGGCCCGTGGTGGCACTTTGGTGATCGAGGATATAGAAGCGCTGTCCGGAGGCTTGCAAGCGCGTTTGCTGACGTGGATCAACGAACAGGGCACGCCGCCCGAAACCCGTGTGATCGCGATTTGTAACCTCCAAGAGCAGGGGCGGACCTGCGAGAGCGCGCTGCGGCCCGATCTCTATTTCCGTCTCGCCGCGATGAAGATCACCACGCCGCCATTGCGCGCGCGCGGTGAGGACATCCTGTCGCTGTTCACGCAGCTCAGCCAGCAATTCGCCGAGGAATATGGCTGTGAGGCGCCCGAGATCGCCGCACAGGAGGCCGCGCAACTGCTGCAAGCGCCTTGGCCCGGTAATATCCGTCAGTTGATCAATGTGGCCGAGCGGGCCGTGCTACAAAGCCGTCGCGGATCGGGGTCGATTGCTTCGCTGCTTCTGGCCGAGGACGACTCGCCCGAGGCACAAACCATGACCACGGACGGCAAGCCGCTCAAGGAATATGTCGAGGCGTTCGAGCGGATGTTGATCGACAACACCATGCGTCGCCATAAGGGGTCGATTGTGTCGGTGATGGACGAATTATGCCTGCCGCGGCGCACCCTGAACGAGAAAATGGCCAAATACGGCCTGCAACGTTCTGACTATTTGGGCTAAAACTGTGTTCTGAATGTTTGATGAGGGCTCCCGTTCGGGGGCCCTTTTGTATGTCGGGACGGGGATGTTTTGTGCCTCTCTCGCATCAATTTCGCCACCGTGCCGCTGTGGATAAATGCGGGCGAATTCAATTTGCGTGTTGTGTTTGAGGGAACGGATCACTACTGATGAAGGACGCAGGTCTCGAATGAGCGCCACTACACGGTGCATTTTTTGGGAAACCGCGACGACAGATTCGCTGCTTACGTGTGCAGGAAGTGGCCTCGACCCGTGAACGAACGGGAAGGCCAGCCGCCCGTACCGCAGACCGATACCGCCACATGGCATGACAAAACCGTATGGCAATGAACGCCCTGACTCGATTTTTTAAACGGGAAGGGGATCTTAAACTGGGCGACGGATGACTTTGTGTCGACGATCGCCGGAGAAAAACGCGATGCAACGCGCAGAGGCAAATACAGAGCATATGACGGGCGCTTGCGCCTGCGCGCTCTCGCCCGCGCTGTTACTCGCCCCTAACAAACACCTGAGATCCGATCCGATTGCGCTCGCGCAAAACGGTCCCGTTTTGGGTGCCGAAAGACAACAATGGCTAAGAAAATGCTTATCGACGCCACCCACGCGGAAGAAACCCGCGTTGTGGTGGTTGACGGAAATAAGGTCGAGGAATTCGACTTTGAATCAGAAAATAAACGCCAGCTCGCTGGCAACATCTATCTCGCAAAAGTAACACGGGTCGAGCCGTCGCTTCAGGCGGCGTTTATCGACTATGGCGGAAATCGCCATGGTTTCCTCGCCTTCTCCGAGATTCACCCCGATTATTACCAGATCCCTGTGGCCGACCGTGAGGCGCTGCTTGCAGAGGAAATGGAATACGCCAAACAACAAGAGGAAGAAGAAGAGCGCGAGAAGCCAAAGCGGTCTCGTCGTCGTCGGTCTTCCTCGTCCCGCTCGCGCAGTCAGTCTGTCGCGGCAGATGCCACGTCGGATGACGCCGTAGAGACCAAAGAGGTCGATCCAGCAGCTCCGGAAGCCTCCGATGATGCCGCCGCAGGTGTCAGCGGTATGGATGTGGTCGAGCCCGAAGCTTCTGAGGCGGATGATTTGATCGCTGAGGGTCATGCCCCCGTGGAAGAGGGCACATCGCCCGCCTTCACCGTTGCTGAGACCCCAGTTGAGGAGCCTGCTGAGGACGAGGCGTCTGATGATGCAGACAACGCCGAGACTGACGCTGATGCGTCTGATGAGGACTCTAGCGAGGATGACGCCGACCAAGACAATGCGGATGATGACGACGGCGACGATGCCGAAACCGCATCCGAAAAAGACGACAGCATCGAAAGCGTTGCTGACGATGATACCGTTGAAGAGGTCCGTCCGCGCCGCAAACCGCGTCCGCGTCGCTACAAAATCCAAGAGGTGATCAAGGTCCGCCAGATCCTTCTGGTGCAGGTCGTTAAAGAAGAGCGCGGCAACAAAGGCGCGGCTCTCACCACCTACCTTTCGCTTGCAGGGCGCTACTGTGTCTTGATGCCAAATACGGCCCGTGGGGGCGGCATTTCGCGCAAGATCACCAACGCTGCCGACCGCAAGAAACTCAAAGAGATTGCCCAAGAGATCGACGTGCCACAGGGCGCAGGCCTGATTGTGCGCACCGCAGGGGCGCAGCGCACCAAGACCGAGATCAAACGTGACTATGACTATCTCAAACGGTTGTGGGAACAGATCCGTGCCTTGACGCTCAAATCCACGGCACCTGCGAAAATTTACGAAGAGGGCGACCTCATCAAACGCTCCATCCGTGATCTCTATTCCAAAGAGATCGACGAGGTGATTGTCGAGGGCGAGGGCGGATACCGCATTGCCAAAGACTTTATGCGGATGATCATGCCGACCCACGCCAAAAACGTGGTTCACTACAAAGAGCAACTGCCGCTCTTTGCGCGCTATCAGGTCGAAACCTACCTCGGGTCGATGTTCAATCCGACCGTTCAGTTGAAGTCCGGTGGTTACATCGTCATCGACTGGACCGAGGCGCTTGTCGCCGTGGACGTCAACTCGGGTCGGGCGACCAAAGAAGGCTCGATTGAGGAAACCGCGCTCAAGACCAACTTGGAAGCCGCAGAAGAAGTGGCCCGTCAGGCTCGTCTGCGTGACCTTGCTGGCCTGATCGTGATCGACTTCATCGACATGGAAGAACGCCGCAATAACGCCGCTGTCGAGAAACGCCTCAAGGACAAGCTGAAAACCGACCGCGCCCGCATTCAGGTGGGTCGCATTTCGGGCTTTGGTCTGTTGGAGATGAGCCGTCAGCGTCTGCGTCCTGGCATGTTGGAAGCCACCACACAGCCGTGCCCGCATTGTCACGGCACGGGTTTGATCCGCTCCGACGACAACATGGCGCTCACGATCCTGCGCCAGCTCGAAGAAGAGGGCACCCGCAAACGTTCGCGTGAAGTGCTGCTCAAAGCGCCAGTTGCGGTGATCAACTACCTCGTGAACTACAAACGCGAAGCCATTGCGCTGATCGAGAGCCGTTACGGTATGGCCGTGCGTCTTGAGGCCGATCCCTTCATGATCTCGCCTGACTTCACGGTGGAGAAATTCAAAACCGCGACCCGCGTGATCAAGCCTGAGACGAGTAATGTGATCTCTGCCTCGTCCGCGCTGATGTCCGAGATTGACGACGAAGCTGATGCGATTGAGGACGTGGCCGAAGTCGAAGACGCACAGGTTGAGGCCGTTGCCACCGATGAAAACGGTGAAGACGAGCAAAAACCGAAAAAACGTCGTCGTCGCCGTCGTCGTCGTCGGAAATCTGGCGATGAAGATGAGAACGGGACAAACAACGAGTCCGGTACAGAGGTCACTCAAGGCGACAGCCAGAACGCGGCTCCGAGCGAGGGTGACGCCGATCAGGCAACGTCTTCTGATGAGGCAACCACTGACGAGACGCCCAAGCCGAAGCGCAAGCGCACACGGTCGCGCACCCGCAAACCCGCCACAGCCGTTGATGCCGTGAGCGAAGATGCGACAGCAACGGCAGAGGCCTCAACGGAGGCGCAAGCCGAAGCGCCTGCCGAGGCAGCCGCAGAGACACCTGCCGAGACTGAGGAAAAGGCCGAGAAGCCCAAGCGCACACGGACGCGCTCGCGCAGCAAGAAAGCCGATACCGTAGCGGTTGAGGCGGCTCCCGAGGTGGCAGAGACTGTCACCGAAGAGGCTCCGAAGCCGAAGCGCAAACGCCGCACCAAGGCCGAGATCGAAGCTGCAAAGGCCGCGAAAGAGGCTGAAAAGGCGGCTGCGGCGGACGCACCCAAGCCGAAGCGCAAGCGCCGCACCAAGGCCGAGATCGAAGCTGACAAGGCTGCGAAAGAAGCGGCAAAGGCCGCGCCTGCACAGGTTGAGACGGTTGTCGAGACGGCTCCCGAAGCGCCCACGCCAAAGGTCGAAGAGACCGTCGTGGTCGCTGACCCTGCGCCAACGCAAGAGCCTGCACCTGCCGCTGAGGCAGAGGCCAAGCCAAAATCAAAGCGCAAGGGATGGTGGAGCCTCGGCTAAACCGACTGCGCGTAAAGACATCAGACGGCTCGCCCTTCGGAGCGGGCCGTTTTCTTTTGCGGGTAGGCGGTGCGGAAACATACGAGAATGTGACCTGCCGCGACATATCCGACACTTTGATTTCCCCGCGATCCGTGGCATGAGCAATTCATGTTTGGAATTGATCTCTTTGACGCCTCGATGCTGCCCGCGATTTTCGTCGCTCTGGCTGCTGGTATCGCATCCTTCGTGAGCCCCTGTGTGCTTCCCATCGTGCCGCCGTATCTGGCGTATATGTCGGGGATTTCTATGGGCGAAATGCAAGAGGGCAAAGCGGCGCGCAAGGCCATCGGTCCCGCGATCATGTTCGTGCTTGGCCTGTCGACGGTGTTTTTGTTTCTTGGGTTCACGGCGTCGGTCTTCGGGGCGTTTTTCCTGCAAAATCAGGTGCTTTTCGGACGCATTTCAGGTGTCGTGATCATCATTCTTGGCCTGCATTTCCTCTCCGTGTTCCGCATTCCCATCCTTGATCGCGAGGCACGTCTGGATGCGGGCGACCGTGGGGGCACCGCACTTGGGGCTTACGTGCTGGGTCTTGCCTTTGCCTTTGGCTGGACGCCCTGCATCGGTCCGCAACTGGGCGCGATCCTGTCGATTGCCGCACAAGAGGGGTCTCTGACCCGTGGCACCACGCTGTTGGCGGTCTATGCCTTCGGGCTTGGGGTGCCGTTCTTGTTGTCGGCGCTGTTTATCACCCGTGCGATGACGGTGATGAACCGTCTCAAGCGCCACATGGGCCTGATCGAAAAGGTCATGGGGCTGATGCTTGTAGTCGTCGGGTTGATGCTGCTCACTGGTGCGTTTTCGCGCCTGTCCTACTGGCTGTTGGAAACCTTCCCCGCACTGGCCACCATCGGCTAGACAGGGCTCAAATTCCGCTTAATCTCGCCCGCGATCTGGTTTAACGTGACCCAAACGGGCAGGGCCATAGGTATGAGTGAACATGGGCGACAAGAGGTCAAGCGGCGGCGGATGTTCTACATCTCCGGCTATGATCCCATTCCGCCCCGTCGCTACCGCGAGCTTTACCGCACCGAGAGCGCCAAACAGGCCGCTATTTCCGATTACACCATTTCCATAGCCCCCAAGTCGGGAGAGCGGTTCGGGTGGTCGGTGGACAGCGCCATCGAGGGCGGCGAGGTCCATACCGAGATCGACGTTCTCGTCTGGTCCGACATCGTGCAAGACAGCATGGATGCGGGCATTTTGCGTACCTACGGCGTGCTTGCGCGCACCGCATGGATTTACATCTCCACAGGGGCTCTGTTTCGATTGATGCGCTTGCGCAAAGGCCCCGTGATTGCGGCGCTTTACCCTGTCGGCGCGTTGCTCGTGCAATTGTTGATCGCCATTGCCGTGGTCTATGGCGTCAGTATGGCGCTGATGGGATTGAGCGAGCGCCTCTTGGAAGCGTTGAAAGGTCCGCGCCTGTTTCAGCCGTGGATGGTTGCGCGGATGTGGGGTTCTGTGGCTCTGGGTCTTGTGGCGGGCGTGGCGCTCTTGCGGTGGTTCAAGAAGATGGACGGCAAGTTCTTCGCCTATTACCTGATGCACGACTACGGGTTTTCGGCGCGGTGGCGCGGGGCCGATCCGCCGCAACTGACCGAACGGATGGCCGAGTTTCGCGCCGCGATTGCGCAGGCGCTCACCGAGGATTGGGATGAGGTTCTGGTCGTTGGCCATTCGTCAGGGGCGCATTTGGGCATTTCGGTTCTGGCCGATCTGATCCGCGCGGGCGAGGTGCCCGAGGATGGACCTGCGTTGTCGTTTCTGTCGCTTGGCCAAGTGGTGCCGATGGTGTCGTTCCTGCCCGAGGCAAAGGTGCTGCGCCGCGATCTGGCCTATCTGTCGGCCACGGACGCGTTGTTCTGGCTCGATGTCACGGCACCGGGGGATGGCTGCGCCTTTGCGCTGTGCGATCCGGCGGGGGTGACTGGCGTGGCACCAGAGGCGCAAACGGGACCGCTTGTGATCTCAGCGGCCTTTACGCAAAGCCTCAAGCCCGAGACATGGAAAGCCCTGAGGTGGCGGTTCTTTCGTCTGCATTTTCAGTATCTTTGCGCCTTTGATGCGCCGCAAAGCTACGACTATTTCAAAATAACGGCAGGGCCACAAACGCTCGCCACTCGTTACAAAACGCACGCAGCTTCGCCAAGTCAGATCACCGATGCGGCCAATCGTTTTACGGAGATAGCCTCGTGACCGAGCGTGCCAAAATGATCCCGCCAAAACCCAAAGCGCGACCTGACAAAACAAGCCTGCGCAATTACCTGCGCCTGTTTCGCAAGGATATCCTGTCGGCGCAGCCCGCCAAACTGTACCGCGCGTGGATGGCCGAGTTTAAGACGCCGTTCTTTCGCTCCTTTCTCGTCAATCAACCCGATCTGGTGAAAACGGTGCTGAACGAGCGTCCGATGGATTTTCCAAAGTCCAACCGCATCGCCGAAGGCTTGCGGCCCTTGCTCGGCAATTCGGTGTTTTTGACCAATGGCGAGACATGGCAACGACAGCGACGGATCATTGATCCTGCGTTCGAAGGCGGGCGGCTCAAGGATACATTCCCCGCCATGCTTGCCGCAGGGCAGGATGTAGTGGCGCGGCTTGGCGCGATTGAGGGCGCGTTTGACGTTGAGCCCCATACATCGCATGTCGCCGCCGATGTGATTTTCCGCACGTTGTTTTCGATCCCGATCACTCACGAAACCGCCACGGCGGTGTTCTCGGAATTCCAAGCGCACCAACGGGCGCAGCCGATCCTCAATCTTGCCGCCTTTATCCCGCTGCCCAAATGGGTGCCGCGGTTCCATTCGCGCGAGACAAAGCGCACGGCGAAAGTGATCCGTGGCCTGATCACCCAGTTAACGACCGAGCGCATGGCGCAGATCGAGGCAGGCACAGCGCCCGACGATTTGGCGACCAAGATCATGACCACGGCTGATCCGCAGACGGGCGAGCGGTTTGATACGGACGAAATGGTCGATCAGGTCGCGATCTTTTTCCTCGCAGGGCACGAGACCTCGGCCTCGGCGCTCGCGTGGGCGTTGTGGCTACTGGCGGCCAATCCCGAGGTGGCAGATAAGGTGGCCGCGGAGGGCACGGCCTTGGGGGCGGCGCCGCAGTTTTCCGACCTTTCCAAGCTGCGCTATACCAAGGACGTTTTTCGCGAGGCGTTGCGGCTCTATCCGCCTGTGCCGATGATGGTGCGCGAGGCCTCTTGCCCCGAACACTTCCGCGACCGCGATGTGTCCAAGGGCAGCCAGATCGTATTGAGCCCGTGGCATTTGCAGCGCCATGAGCTGTTCTGGGACGATCCCGACGCATTTGATCCAAGCCGCTTCAAGACCGAGAATGGCAAGCAATGCTTGCGCGATGCCTTTATCCCGTTTTCGGGCGGGCCACGGGTCTGCACGGGGGCAGGGTTCGCTATGGTCGAGGGGCCATTGGTGCTTGCCCTGATCGCGCGGGCGTTTCGACTGAGCCCTGTCGAGGACAGGACCCCTGTGCCTGTGGCGCATCTGACGGTGCGGGCGCAAAATGGCATTTGGATAAAGCTGGACAAACGCGACACGAGTGCAACCCCTTCCGCGTAAACGCATGTTCTATGGCGTCGGCGTTTTGCGGAATGCCGTCCTTGACTGGCAAGCGGCGGCTTGAGTTCCCGAAACAGGCGTCCTACATATTTTAAGAGTGCCATATGAAAAGGACCGCAGCCCATGCGTGTGAATAAAGACCTCATCGACACAATCGGGAACACCCCTTTGATCCGTTTGAACGGACCATCGGAGGCCACGGGCTGTGAGATTCTCGGCAAAGCAGAATTTCTCAACCCCGGTCAGTCGGTCAAGGACCGCGCGGCGCTCTACATCATCAAAGATGCGGTGGAGAAGGGCCTGTTGAAGCCCGGCGGCACGATTGTTGAAGGTACGGCGGGTAACACCGGTATCGGTCTTGCGCTTGTGGGCGCGTCCTTGGGCTTCAAGACCGTGATCGTGATCCCCGAGACGCAATCGCAAGAAAAGAAAGACATGATCCGTCTGGCAGGGGCCGAGTTGGTCCAAGTGCCTGCGGCCCCGTATAAAAATCCGAACAACTATGTGCGCTATTCCGAGCGTTTGGCGCAGGCCTTGGCTCGCACCACCAACGAGGGTGTGATCTGGGCCAACCAGTTTGACAACGTCGCCAACCGTCAGGCCCATATCGAGACCACAGGTCCGGAGATTTGGGAGCAAACCGATGGCAAGGTGGACGGCTTTATCTGTGCGGTGGGCTCGGGCGGCACGCTCGCAGGTGTCGGCATGGCGCTTCAGCCCAAGGGCGTGAAGATCGGTCTGGCCGACCCGATGGGTGCAGCACTCCATAGCTATTACACCACGGGTGAATTGAAATCCGAAGGCAGTTCGATCACCGAAGGCATCGGCCAAGGGCGCATCACCGCCAACCTCGACGGGTTCACCCCCGATTATTCGTATCAGGTCACGGACAAGGAAGCCTTGCCCGTTGTGTTTGATCTGCTGCGCGACGAAGGTTTGTGCGTTGGCGGCTCATCTGGCATCAACGTGGCCGGAGCGATGAAAATGGCACGTGACATGGGGCCGGGGAAACGTATTGTGACTGTATTGTGCGACTACGGAACGCGCTATCAGTCGAAATTGTTTAACCCCGAGTTTTTGCAAGAAAAGGGGCTGCCGGTCCCACAATGGTTGGCCCGCGCCCCGCAAAATCTCCCAGACGTCTACGAGGGCTAATGCGCCACGCCATCACCCGCTTGATTCTGATCATCGCGCTGTGTCTGCCGCTTTCGGCAGTGGCACAGGACATCGTCGCCCCTGACTATGACGCATGGGCGCAGGTGGCTAATGAGGCGGAGACGGCGGTTGAAAGTGGCACGGCGGATGATGCCACCCTTGAGGCTTTACGCACGGAGCTGTCCACATGGCGTGGGCAGTTTCTAAGCGCCGAAGAGACCAATGCCGCACGGATTGCGACGCTGCGCGCCCAGATCGCGACGCTTGGTGATCCCCCCGCCGAAGGGGCGGAAGAGCCTGCGGATGTGGCGGCGCGGCGCAAGGAGCTCAACGAGCAACTCGACCGTGCCCTCGCGCCTGTCCGCAATGCCGAGGAAGCCTATACCCGTGCGGACGGTCTTATTGGTGAGATCGACGATGTGCTAGTCTCGCGCCAGACCGACGCACTGATGGAATTGGGGCCAACCCCGCTCAATCCCGTCAACTGGCCCAATGCCCTGACCGACCTGACCACGACTGCCCTGACCGCATGGACCCGCGTTGTGGACAATGCCGGATCGGCGCGAGGCCTGTCGGCGTTGAAGTCCAATGCGGCTACGATCATCTTCTTTACTGTTGCGGGTTTTGTGTTGATCCTGCGTGGCCGTGCCTGGTCGGTGCGGGCCTCCGAAAAGGTTCAAAGCTATGTCACGGGCAATGCGGGGCGCGGCGTGTCGGGCTTTGTCGGATCGCTTGGTTTGGTTGTCCTGCCTGTGGCAGGGCTATTTGCCCTCTCGCAAGCGGCGCAGTTTACGGGGCTTCTAGGGGCTCGCGGGGAGGCGGTGTTCGACGCGCTGCCTCTGATCGGTCTGTTCTATTTCACCGCGCGGTGGTTGGCGGGGCGGGTCTTGGTGGCCACCGAGACCTCCGAGCCGCTGTTCGATCTGACCCCGCAGCAAACGCGCGAAGCCTCGGGGCATTTGTCCGTGATGGGTGTGATGTACGGGGTGAACCTGTTGCTTGTGGCGTTGGCCGAGATCGACGCCTATACGCCTGCGACTTTCAACGTGCTGAGTTTCCCGCTCGTGGTGCTGACGGCCTTGTCGTTGTTCCGCTTTGGTCAGATCCTTGCGGCTTCGGGGCGACGTCAACGCGAGGCTGTAGAGGCTGAGGACAGTGACGTGCCCTCGACGCAGGGCTTTGTCGCCTTGGTCAGCAGCACCGCAGCGCGGGTCATTCGTCCGGGTGCCAGTCTCGCCATTCTTTTGGGGGCTGTGGGCTATATGTCAGCGGCCAAGGGATTGGTCTTTCCTGCCGTTTTGACCCTCGCGCTTTTGGGAGCCTTGCTCGTGGTGTCGCGGGTGATTGCCGATGCCTATGTGGTGGTGACGCGTCGTCCCGACGGGGCGGGAGAGGGGCTTGTCCCCGTCATGGTCTCAACCGTGTTTTTGGTTTTGTCCTTGCCCATCTTCGCGCTGATTTGGGGGGCGCGCCGCGATCAGCTGTGGGAAATCTGGGCGCGGATGAAGGAAGGGGTCTCTTTGGGAGAGGCCCAAATATCTATCACCGATTTTCTGACCTTCGCCATCGTGTTTGCCGTCGGCTTTGGTCTGACGCGCTTGGTCAAGGCGGCGCTGTCCTCCTCCATTCTGCCCAAAACCAATCTCGACAAGGGGGGCCAGAACGCCATCGTCGCGGGCACGGGTTATCTGGGGATTTTCCTTGCCGCGATCATTGCCATCACGGCGGCGGGTATCGACCTGTCGGCTTTGGCCATTGTCGCAGGGGCGCTTTCCGTGGGGATCGGTTTTGGTCTGCAAAACATCGTGCAGAACTTTGTCTCGGGGATCATCCTGCTCATCGAGCGGCCTGTGTCCGAAGGTGATTGGATCGAAGTGGGCGGACAGATGGGCTATGTGCGCTCCATCTCCGTGCGCTCGACGCGGGTTGAAACCTTTGACCGTACCGATGTGATCGTGCCTAACGCCGATCTGATTTCCAATTCCGTGACCAACTACACCCGTGGCAACCTCATCGGTCGTGTAACGATCAAAGTGGGCGTGGCCTATGGCACCGATACGCGCCGCGTCGAGGCGATTTTGCGCGAGATTGTCGAGGCGCAGCCAATGGTTCTCCTGAACCCTGGTCCACAGGTGTTGTTCATGGGCTTTGGTGCCGATGCGCTTGATTTCGAAGTGCGGGCAATCTTGCGTGATGTGACCTCGATCATGACTGTGACCAATGATGTGAACCACGAGATTGCCAAGCGGTTTGGCGAAGAGGGCATTGAAATTCCCTTCGCACAGCGCGATATCTGGTTGCGCAACCCCGAAGCCCTCACAGGACGCACGCCGCCCCCCGCAGCGCAAAGCTCCGAGGCGCAAGAGTCCAAGCGTGCGCCGGCCAAAGAGAAGGTGCGAAAGGTGGAGCCCCCCATTGAGGCGGATACCGCTCCTGACTGGAGTGACCCTGACGGAAGCGGCGAGAGTGACGGAGAGAGTTAATGGCCACGACTGCCCTGTTTCGCGATGATGCCTACCTTGCCGAGCATTCGGCAGAGGTGACTGCCCTGACCCAAGAGGGCGGGATCATTTGCGATGCTTCGGTGTTCTACCCGACCGGTGGCGGGCAACCTGGCGATAGCGGGTTGCTCGAATGGGACGGTGGTGCAATTGCGATTGCCACGGCGATCAAAGGCGATGAGGGCGCGATTGTCCTCGTGCCCGCCACACCCGTGGAATTGCCCCCCGTGGGCACCCGCGTCACACAACGTCTCGACTGGGCGCTGCGCCACCGTCACATGCGCGTGCACACCGCGCTGCACCTGCTGTCTGTGGTGATCCCTTTGCCCGTCACGGGCGGGTCGATTGGCGCGGAAAAGGGGCGGTTGGATTTCAATATGGCCGAGCCGCCCGAAGACAAGCAAGAGATCGAAGACAGTCTTAACGCCTTGATCGAACAGGATTTGAAGGTCAGTGATGACTGGATCAGCGATGACGAGCTTCTGGCCAATCCATCGCTCGTCAAAACCATGTCCGTTATGCCGCCAATGGGGCAAAGGCGTGTGCGCCTTGTGCGTATCGGTGATGGCGACGCCCAAGTGGACTTGCAACCCTGCGGCGGCACCCATGTGGCGCGCACGGCAGAAATCGGACGTGTTCGCATTGGTAAAATCGAGAAGAAAGGCCGTCAGAACAGACGTGTTTACCTCCACCTCGATTGAGTGTTGGGGCGCGGAAACGACCGTGGTGTGGTTTGCAGTCAAAAAACTACAAAAACCGCAAAGAGAGGGGTTGCACACCCCGCATATTCTCAAATATAGACGCCCCACGGACAGGTGGCCGAGTGGTCGAAGGCGCACGCCTGGAAAGTGTGTAGGCGGGAGACCGTCTCCAGGGTTCGAATCCCTGTCTGTCCGCCACTACCTCTTTTGTACGCTTTGAATAGGTCGCCTCGAGCGGCCTTTTTCTTTGTTTGATTGGCCAATGCTGTCGGGCATCAGTTCGTTGTTTTGTCCGAGCGTAGTCACGGCCACGCGCCCCATATTCCAATAAATCAGGCAATAATTTTGCTGCCACAGCTCTTTGCCAAAACCGTGTTGCGCAGGTGTGGGGACTTGGCTACATACTTCAAACGTTATGATATAACATAACGAATCGAGCAACCGTTGACTTCAATATGATGGAGATCCCTATGTCCCGCACCGCAGTTCCTCACATCACTGCAATCGCCACCTGCGCTCTCTTGGCCATGAGTGCCCCTGTGATCGCTGAGACGACCCATTCCCATGACGAGACCCATGCTCATGCCCATGGGGATGACGATATCTACAAGGGCTATTTCGACGACGACCAGATCGAGCCGCGCGACCTGTCTGATTGGGAAGGCGACTGGCAATCTGTCTATCCCTTCCTTCAGGACGGCACCTTGGACGTGGTGATGGAGCACAAGGCCGAAGCGGGCGAGAAAAGCGCAGCCGACTACAAGGCCTATTACGAAACGGGCTATGCCACCGATGTGAATCGTATCCTGTTCGAGGGCAGTACAGTCACCTTCTTTGGTGCGGGCACGCCGCTTCAGGCCGAGTATAAAAACGACGGGTTTGAGATACTGACCTATGAGAAGGGCAATCGTGGTGTGCGCTATGTCTTTGCCAAGGAGCACGGCGATGCGGATGCCCCTGCGTTCATCCAGTTTAGTGACCACCGCATTGCGCCTGCGAAAGCGGATCACTTCCACCTCTATTGGGGCAATGACCGCGACGGCCTTGCTCGAGGAAGTCACCAACTGGCCGACTTACTATCCGTCAAATTTGAGCGGTGACGAGATCGTTGAACAGATGCTTGCACACTGAGTGCAGGCCAAAGGCATGCCGTCACTCCCTTCGGCATGCCGCTATTTCCCCTTTATGACAACAAGCGAAGACAGAGTATGACCTTGCAAGATTCACGCCTCCCCGTCACCGTCCTCTCCGGCTTTCTCGGGGCCGGAAAAACAACGCTGCTCAATGCCGTTCTCAACAATCGGGACGGGCGGCGCGTGGCCGTGATCGTGAACGATATGTCCGAGGTGAATATCGACGCGGACCTCATCCGCGAAGGCGGCGCAGACCTGAGCCAAACCGAAGAAACCTTGGTCGAAATGTCCAACGGCTGCATCTGCTGCACGCTGCGCGACGACCTTTTGCTTGAGGTGCGCAGGCTCGCAGAGGCGGGTCGGTTCGACTACTTGCTGATCGAATCTTCGGGGGTCTCCGAACCCTTGCCCGTGGCGGCCACGTTCGAGTTTCGCGACGAGCTTGGCCAAAGCCTGTCCGACATTGCGCGGCTCGACACGATGGTCACGGTTGTCGACACCATGAGCCTGCTCAACGATTACGGCAGCCATGAATTTCTCAAGGACCGCGGGCAGGAGATCGGGGAGGAGGACGAGCGCACGCTTGTCGATCTGCTCGTGGACCAGATCGAATTTGCCGATGTTGTTGTCCTCAACAAGATCAGTCTTGCGGGCCCAGAAAAGCGGGATGCGGCGCGAAAGATCGTCACTGCCCTGAACCCCGATGCGCAGATCATCGAAACCGATTTCGGCGCCGTGCCACAGGACAGGATTTTCGACACGGGGCTGTTTGATTTCGCAACGGCTCATGAACATCCGCTTTGGGCAAAGGAGCTTTACGGGTTTGCCGATCACGTGCCTGAAACCGAGGAATATGGCGTGTCGTCTTTCGTCTACCGTGCACGCAGGCCGTTTCATCCGAAGAAGGTCTATGATGTTCTCAACGGACCACTTGAGGGTGTGTTGAGGGCCAAGGGACATTTCTGGTTTGCAACCCGTCCTGACTGGGTGGCGGAATTCTCTCTTGCGGGCGCTATCAGCACGGTTCGTCCTCTTGGACGTTGGTGGGCGAGCATCCCCGAAGACAAGCTCCCGGACTCGCCACAGATGGCCGCCTATATGAACGAACATTGGCAAGAGCCCTATGGAGATCGTCGGCAGGAATTGGTCTTTATCGGTTCAGGGATGAACAAGGCAGAGATTACTGCCGCCCTCGATGCGGCCTTGCTCGATAGTGATCTTCTTGCGCGCCGTGAGGCGTGGATACATCTGAGCGATCCGTTCCCCGAAGGGCGCGACGCCGCACAGGTGGCCTGATGCGGTCTGTGCAGCGACAGACGAACGTTCGCAGCGGTTTGAGACGCCGCAAACGGCGCGGCGATGCGATGGCGGCCTATGACAGGCTGCCATCGGAGTTGCGGGCGTGGTTGATGCAGGCGGTGTTGCCGTGGTCCGCCCATTCGGCCTTGCGGGCGTGGCATAAATCCCTGCGAGCCTGTGGGGGCGATGCCGAGGAGGCGAAGCGCCATCTGACACGTCTCGAACAAAAGACGCTCCAACGGGATCGTGCTTACACATCCGTCGATTGCCCGCCGCCGAACATGACCTGACCCCGATGGCGCATGGCCACGGGGCAGGGACGTCTCACCACTCGTAGAGTTCCATTTTGGCACGCGAGATGGAATAGCCTGTTTGACCGAGGCTCGTGTCCTGCAAATGCGTATTCAAGGTGCCCGTGACCCAGACCGCATCCCACAGCTTGTCACGCGGCCACGGTTCCGAGGCCGAAACCAGAACGAGTTGGTTGGCTGGGGGAGGCGGCGTGTGGATGCAGGCACCGACATAGGGCACGAGCATGAAGTTGCTCACGCCGTCCGATCCCATGTCAAAGGGGATGATATAGCCCGGCATCTTGATATAGGCTCCGTCAAGCTCTTCGTTCAGCTTGGTCGCATTCTCGTCGAAAATGGGCGCCCACGTGTCATTGGCCTCATCCATCTCGCCCTCACCGATGATCTCGGCATAGGGCACGCCCGGCGGAAGCAGATCGTCCCATGTGATTTCACGGGCCGTCGCGGCCAAGGCCACGCGCGGCGCGATGAGCGAACCGGATAAGAGCATCAATGTCGTTCTACGATTTACCATGCGGTCATCTCACTCTTCGCGTTAGGTTTTCACCATCATACCATCTGCAACGGACATTCTGTAAGCCCGTATCGCGGGAACGAGGCTCACAATTGCGCCAGCGCAGATAACACCGACAAGCACCCAAACCTCTCGCATGCTCGGCGCTTCGATCGGCAACCATAGGCCAAAGGCACTGTCGAGGATCGGTTGGGCGATCACCAGACCGACATAGAGCAACGCCACGCCCAGAGCAGCCCCCACAGCGGCCATGAGCATGGCCTCCAATATGAGCATACTCAGGATGGTGACAGGGCGTGCGCCCATAGCCCGAAAGATTGCCATCTCGCGGCGGCGCTCGTTGAGGCTTGAAAAGATCGTGGCCATCATACCGATGAGGGCGGTGACAACGACCATGGCCGACACGGCGAGCAGGGCGGTTTCGGCAATGCCGACAATGCCCCAAAGCTCTTGCAAGGCCACGCCGGGCAAAATAGCGAGCAGGGGTTCTTCGTTGTATTCATTGATGGCGCGTTGAAGGGCGAAGGTCTGTAACGGGCTTTCGACCCCGACAAGCGCGGCGGTGATCGAATTGGGTGTAAGGTCCATACCGCGAATGACGTCCACGGGAGTTGATTGACCGGGACGCCGCGCCCCGCTTTTCCAGTCCACATGGATCGCTTCAATTGCTTCCATGCTGACGATCACGGTGCGATCCACGGGCGTGCCCGTTTTTTCCAGAATGCCCGACACGCGGAAGGGCTGATCCTTGTGTTCGGTGAACGACGCAATGCCGTGGGCGACGATGATGGGATCTCCAACCTGATACCCCAAAGCCGCGGCCACATCGGCCCCGATGACCGTATCAAACAGATCGTCCATGAGAGCGCCCTCAGAGAGGGCCAGTGATCTGCCTTGTCTGTATTTGTAATGCTCGAAAAAGGCGGTGCTCGTGCCCATCACGCGAAACTGGCGGTGGCTGTCGCCCAATGAGATCGGCACGATCCAATCCACTTCGGGGCGGGCTTCGATGTCCTGATAGCTTTCCCAAGTTACGTTGTTGGTCGCATTGCCGATGCGGAACACGGAATAGAGCAGCAATTGCACCGACCCCGACCGCGCGCCCACGATCAGGTCTGTGCCCGAAATCGTATCGGCAAAGCTGGCCTTGGCCCCCGTGCGCACCTTTTCCACGCCGAGAAACAGCGCCACCGAGAGAGCAATGGCGAGGATGGTCATGGCAACGGTCAAGGCGCGAGCGGCAAGCGAGCCGATGGCAAGGCGCAAGATCATAGGGTGGCCCTCTCGATATGTGCGATCTCGTCCATGCGGATCACCCGATCAAAGCGGTCCCCGAGGCGAGGATCATGGCTGACCATCAGGAGCGAGGTGTCATGTGCGGCGGTTTGGGCAAAGAGCAGATCGAGAAATGCGGTCTGGCTGTTTGCGTCGAGCGCCGAGGTGGGTTCATCCGCGATGATAAGCGGCGGGTGCCCGATCAGGGCGCGGGCCACGGCGACGCGCTGTTGTTGGCCTACACTGAGAGCGGTGGCTTTGGCCTGTGTCACACCCTCAGGCAGGCCAAGGGCCGTGCAAAGCTGCGTGGCTTGCGCGGCTGCGTCGCCCGTCCGTTTGCGCCGCGCGGGCGCAAAGCGGAGCGGCAGCAGGATGTTGTCGAGAACAGAGCCAAAGGGCAGGAGGTTAAACTGTTGAAAAATAACACCGATATACTCCGCCCGCAGCTTGTCACGCGCCCCGCCGGACAGCGCGGAAATGTCTGTGCCTGCGATGTCGATCCGTCCCTGATCGGGTTGGATCGTGCCGCAAATCAGCGACAGGAGCGTTGATTTTCCCGACCCGCTTTCGCCAAGCAACAGCACGGACTCGCACTTTGCCACGCAGAGGTCGGGGACGGACAGGGAAAACCCCTTCCGTCCCGCCCAACGATAGGCAACATCCGAGAGAGTGAGGATCGCGTCAGCCACGGACAATCACTGCTCCAGTTTCAAAACGGGTGCGTCACGGTGAACGTCAAAGGCCTGTGCGCCTGCGCCTGTGATCATCTGGACCTTGACCTCTTGCGCATTCTCGAAGCGGTCGAAGTAGGCAAAATTGATCTCGGTGAGCGCCTCAGGGGCATCGCAGGTAAGTTCATATTCTGCATGAAACGCGCTGTGGGTTGCGCCGTGGTCGTGGTCATCATGATCCTCGTCATGCGCGTGTTCATCGTGGTCATGGTCGTTGTGATCTTCGTCATGCGCGTGTTCATCGTGGTCATGGTCGTCATGGTCGTCATGATCCTCGTCATGCGCGTGTTCGTCATGATCATGATCGTCATGCGCTTCGCTTTCAAGCTCGGCCTTCGCGGATACGACAGAACACCCTGCTGCTTCAGGCAGTCCAAAGAGGTCAAGCGGCGCGGACAGCGTGGCCAACGCCGTCTCAATCGCGGCGCGATCCTCGTCTGCTTTGGCCTCATACTCGAACCCGACAATGTCGGCGCCAGGTGTTTCAAGCGTCATCGCGACGGTTGTGCCGTCGATGGCGATGTCGAGTGATCCGACGCCATGCACGTGGGCGTCCATATGGCGGGTTTCCTCGGCAACTGCGGGCAGGGCGGCAACGAGGGCAAAAAGGGAGAGGGAGTATTTCATGGGAATGTCCTATGTGGTGGTGGCGTATTCGGGGGTCAGGACGCGCAGCTGACGCAATGTCCGTGAATTTCAACAATATGCCGCTCCGCCCGAAAGGCGTTTTGCGCGGTCAATGCGGTGAGTTTGGGGAGCAGGTCGCTGCCGTCATGTTCCTCGACCGAACCGCAGTCGTCGCAAATGGCCAGAACGGGCACGCTTTCGGCGTGATTGCAGCGGCAGGGGACGAAGGCTTTGAGAGATTCAAGACGGTGCGCGCGCCCTTGTTCGGTCAGGGCCGATAGTGTGCGGTAGACGGTTGGCGGCGCAATGTCTGGTTCGCTGGCTTGAAGACGTTCCAGAATTTGATAGGCCGTCATCGGCCTGTCGCATGATTGCAAGACACTCAGAACATCGGTTTGCCGTGCGGCCGCGCGTTTTCTCATGGGCTCATCTCCCTGTTTGCGGATTTATTATTTTATAAAGTAATAAACTGCAACAGAGCGATTTCAATGGGCATCTATCCGCCGTTGTCCCGCGTTAAATGGCAGTCGGCCCAACTCCAACGGAGATGGGCCGACATTTGTTTTTGTGTGTCGCTGTAGACGTTGAAAGCTGCCGAGAGCATTAAAATGCGCGCGCAACCTGATGATAATGCGCGGTTATTTCATTGATCCCGTTTCGACATAGCGTTGGTGCCAACTCAGCGCTTCGGAGAGGATATTGGGCGCATGTTGTCCGAAGGAGCTGTGCTGGGCGCGCGCAAAATAGTCGTGCAGGGCGTCGCGGTAGTCAGGGTGCGAACAGTTGTCGATGATCAATGCCGCCTTTTGTTTCGGCGCAAGGCCACGCAAATCCGCGAGCCCCTGTTCAGTGACAATCACCTGCACGTCTTGCGAGATATGATCGACGTGGCTTGCCATCGGAACAATGGCCGAAATCTTGCCTTTCTTGGCCGTTGAAGGCGTCATGAAGATCGACAGATAGGCATTTCGTGCAAAGTCACCCGACCCGCCGATCCCGTTTTGAATCCGTGAGCCCATGACGTGGGTGGAGTTTACATTGCCGAATATATCCGCCTCGATCAGCCCGTTCATGGCCACACAGCCAAGCCGGCGGATCAGTTCGGGATGGTTGGAAATTTCCTGCGGGCGCAGGATCAGCTTGTCACGGTAACGCTGCGCGTCGGCATTGAATTTGTGCGCCGCGTCAGGGCTCAGCGAAAAGGCGGTGGCTGAGGCCATACGCAGTTTGCCCGCGTCCAGAAGGTCCAACATGCCGTCCTGAATAACTTCGGTGAAGGCCGTCATGTTTTCAAAGGGGCTATCGAGAAGGCCAGACAGAACCGCGTTCGTCACGTTGCCCACGCCCGATTGCAGCGGCAACATAGAGGCAGGTAAGCGGCCGACTTTAACCTCGTGCTTGAGGAAGTCGAGCAAATGCCCCGCGATGGCTTCGGCGGTGTCATCAGGTTCGGCAAAGGGCGCATTGCGGTCGGGCGTATCCGTTTCAACAATCGCAACGATTTTGCTGGGGTCGACTTTGAAATGGGCTTGGCCGATGCGGTCATCGGGTTTGACCAGCGGGATCGGGACGCGGTTGGGCGGCAGGTCGGTGCCATAATAGATGTCGTGCATCCCGTCCAAGGCCTCGCTTTGCCAGCGGTTGACCTCCAGAATGATCTTGTCGGCCTGATCCAGCCACGTTTTGTTGTTGCCCACGGAGGAGGAGGGGATGAGGTCGCCCTCTGGGGTGAAGCCGGAAATTTCGATCACGGCGGTATCGAGATGGCCGAGAAACCCTTGCCATGCCAAGGGGGCGACTTGGCTCAGGTGCATGTCGAAATAATTCATCTCGCCCGCGTTGATCTTTTTGCGGGCAATCGGATCGGAGTTGTAGGGCAGGCGGAAATCAATGCCATCGGCCTTGGCCAATGCGCCGTCCAGCTCCGGTCCCGTGGACGCCCCCGACCAGATTTTCACCCGAAAGGGTTTCCCCTGCGCATGTTGCTGTTCGATCTGTGCGGCCAGTGCGAGCGGGACTTCCTTGGGGTAGCCCGAACCTGTGAAGCCACTCATCCCGACGACCGCGCCGTTGTGAATGAGAGAGGCTGCATCATCGGCACTCATAATCTTGGATGCGAGGGACTCTGGGGCGATGCGATTGGATCGCGTCATGGGAAACTCCATTTTGTCTAACGGCGCAATGCGAATGTGATTGGTAGGGGTTATGTGCAATATCGATGGACAATGCGTGTAACGATTTAGGCTATATCCCAATCTCTACCGTTCGGACCAGAGTGGCCCGAACGTAAAGACAGTCGTTATTCTAGCTTTGGTAGGTGTAGAACCCTTCGCCCGTGGCGCGGCCCAGTTTCCCTTTGTCGATGTAATGCTCCTTGATATAGGCGGCGAACTCTTTTTGTGTGTCGTCGCCCGTCATGGCCACGTTATAGGCCGTGTTCAGGCCAACCGTGTCGTAGATTTCAAACGGGCCTGCGGGGGCGCCAGTGCCGATTTTCCACGTCTTGTCGATATCCTCGGCGCTTGCAATGCCCTTGACCAAGAGGCCGGAGGCGGCGCGAAGGAACGGGACGAGCAGCGAATTGAGCACATAGCCGGGTTGTTCTTTTTTGACTTCAATTGGCACCATGCCGATCTCTTTGGCAAAGCCCACAATCTCGTCAAAGATGGCCGGATCGGTTTTCGCGTGTCCCATAACCTCGGCGGTGTTGTGCAGCCAGATGTTATTGGCAAAGTGCAACGCCAAGAAACGCTCTGGTCGCCCAGTTGCCGCGGCCATATCGGACGGGAGCAGGGTTGAGGAATTGGTGGCAAAAATCGTCTCGCTCGGGGCGACGCGGCCAAGCTCGGCATAGACCTTGTTCTTGAGGTCAAGGATTTCCGGAATGGCTTCGATCACCAGATCGGCCTGCTTCACCGCCTGTGCCAAGTCGGTGGCATAGCTGATGCGGGCAGTTGTTTCGGTAATCCTGTCCGCTGTCGCGTCGGGCAGATCATTGAGATAGGCCTGACCTAGTTTTTCCATCGTTTTGCGGGCTGAGGCGATCTTGTCATCGTCAATGTCGTAAGCGGTGATATCAAATCCGCTATAGGCTGTCTGAAAGGCGATTTGGGCGCCCAAAACGCCAGTGCCGAGTACCGTAACCTTACGAATAGACATGATTTTTCCTTTATGTGTTTATTGGGACCTCTTTATACCTAAGCCCTTTCAAACCCGCTTCAATTCCCCTCCGCCCTGCCAAAACGTCGCAGGATCGGACGTGCGCCTCGGTCTGCCTTGTCTGTGATGCAGCCCTACAGGAAAACCGTGGGCATCTCGGAAATCTGTCCCAGTTTGCTATTTGCAACGCAATCGCCTATTGCATGGACCTATAGCCAACATTGCAAGATTGCGTGCATCCTTCGAGGGCATCTTTACGGGTGCGTCGTATTTGGTCGCGCGGGGTGTCAAAGGATAACGCCCTTCCATCGTTGGCTACGATCATCGTCGAAAAAAATGCGATGACTTCAGGGGGAAAGCCCCCAGATTTGGACTACAATATGAACGAACTTACCTTTGGCGTCATTGGGACGTCCAAGAAGGAGGATGAACGGCGCGTGCCAATTCATCCCGATCACCTGCGCCGCCTGTCAGAAAACTGCCGTAAAAAGCTGATTTTTGAAGAGGGATATGGCGAGCCATTTGGTCTGTCAGATGCCGAGATTTCCGCTCAAACAGGCGGTGTCGCACCGCGCAGTGCGCTTTTGTCTGAAATTGGCAATGTTATCGTCGCCAAACCTACGTTGAGCGATCTGCAAGAGATCAAAGAGGGTGGCATCCTTTGGGGCTATCCCCATTGCGCCCAACAGCGCGCCATCACGCAGGTCGCGATTGACCGCAAGCTAACCCTGATTGCGTTTGAAGACATGTTCGTGTGGAGCCCCACGGGCCAAGTCGGACGGCACACGTTCTATAAGAACAACGAAATGGCGGGCTATTGCGCGATTTTGCATGCGCTGCGTCTCAGGGGCATTGATGGCCATTATGGCAATCAACGCAAGACCATTATCTTTAGCTTTGGCGCGGTCAGCCGCGGGGCGATTTATGCGCTCAAAGCTCACGGGTTTCGCGATATTACCATTTGTATTCAACGCCCTGACCATGAGGTGCGCGAGGAGGTTCTGGACTGTGAATATGTCCGCATTCGCGAAGGTGGCGCGGGAGAACCACGTATGCTGGTCGTCGAACATGACGGCTCCGAGCGCCCCCTGACGGACTTGATTTCCGAGGCGGATATTATCGTCAACGGCACCTATCAGGATACAGATCATCCGTTGGATTTCGTCATGGAAGATGAAAAATCCTGCCTGAAAGCCGGTGGTTTGATCGTGGATGTGAGTTGTGACGAGGGTATGGGCTTTTATTTTGCCAAGCCTACAACCTTTAAAGCGCCCATGTTTAAGGTCGGGAAAACAGACTATTATGCTGTCGACCACACGCCCAACTACCTGTGGGAAAGCGCGTCACGTTCAATCTCTGCGGCGCTCATTGTGTATCTGCAGACGATGATCGACGGGCGCAGCGCGTGGAGCGGAAACGAGACAATTCGCCGTGCGATGAATGTCGATGCGGGCGTCGTCGTGAAGCCGAGCGTTCTGTCCTTCCAAAACCGACAGTTGGACTACCCACACTTGCCACTTTAGTGATGAAATACTGCCCGCCAACGCACTATCATTAAGAGGCGTTGGTGGGGCGGATATGGCCTGCCGGCTCGTCGCAGGCCTTATTCGCACCGGATCTGTTTGCTCTTGCGGGGCGTTCCCCGTGCTTTGGGCTTTCCTGCTTTCACAACGCGATCAGACCCATTAGGCAGGGCTGTATTCGTTAGTCAGGAAAACATCATGGCGCAAAAAGCCACTATTTATAAAGTTGAACTGTCCGTCTCCGATATGGACCGTCACTATTACGAGACCCATAAACTGACCGTTGCCAAGCATCCGTCCGAGACGGATGAGCGGTTGATGGTGCGTCTGCTCGCCTTTGCGCTCAATGCTCATGAGCATCTGGAAATGACCAAGGGGCTGTCTACGGATGACGAGCCAGACATCTGGCAGAAAAGCCTGAGCGACGAGTTGGAGCTTTGGGTGGCCTTGGGGCAGCCGAGCGAGAAACTCGTGCGCCAGTCTTGTGGCAAGGCCAATGCGGTGGCTGTCTACAGCTACGGCGGCAAGACCGCCGAGATGTGGTGGGAGAAGATCAAGAACAGCACCACGCGGTTTGACAATCTTCAGGTCACAAATTTCTCACAGACCGACACAGAGGCCCTTGCGGCATTGGCGCACCGCTCGATGCAGTTGCAGGTCAATATTCAGGACGGCGACGTGATGGTCAGCGCGGGGGACGGCATCGTCTATGTGACCCCGATCACATGGAAAGAGGCTACGCGCTAAACGCCCGCTTTGTGCTGACGCAAGCCGCGCGGGACAAGGGCGAACAGCCGCGCGGCGCTTGCCCGAAAAAAGTTACGATCCCTGCGACGGAACCCTGAGCCGCATGCGTATAAAGACGAATACGCACAACAGGCAGATTTTCGTCATGATCCATATCCCAGCTAGATATGCCGCCACCGCAAGGGCACCCCGACACGTGCTTTTTGCCACGCGGCTTGGACGTTTGGACCGATGATCTGTTGCAACATATCATAAAATGACAGACGTTTCGCGGACCTGTCCTTCGGGACTGCGCGGCTACAGGAGCTAGGAAGAATTTGAAAAAGTTAATTGTCGTCATCCTTTCGGTGGGTGTTCTTGCGGGCGCTTACGTGATTGCATTTGGAGTGCCCGCTCAGGTCGCACAGATGTTGGGCAGCGCCTCTGAAGAGGCAGCCGCCACGCCGCGGGGTGGACCTGGCGGGGCAGGTGGTCCGCGCGGGCAGGGGCGTACGACAACTGTTGTTCTCGCGCCGCTTGAGGAACGCAATTACACGCTCGTTTTGCGCACTATCGGTGGCGCAGAGTCCCTGCGCAGCGCCGATGTCGTCGCAACGGAAACGGGAGAGGTCGTTGAATCGTTCTTGCGGGCCAACAAGATGGTCGAAAAGGGCGAGGTTCTTCTCCGCCTTGATGATCGGACCGAACGACTGTCGCTCGAGATTGCACAAGCCAACCGCGATCAGGCGCAGGCCACGGTCACGCGCTACGATGGGCTGCGCAAGAATGGCAACACCGTCGTCACGGATGTGGCCTATTCCGAGGCCGAAGTGGCGCTACGACTGGCCGAAGCAAATGTGGGTCTGGCCGAGGTTGCGTTTTCTGACCGGACCATTGTTGCGCCGATCTCGGGCCATCTCGGGTTGAGCGACGTGAATGTCGGTGACCGCCTGTCCAACGGCGACACCATTGTGACGATTGATGACTCAACAACACTTTTGGCGACCTTCGAGGTGCCAGAGCGCTCCATCGGCCTGTTGTCCGAGGGCAAGCCCGTGTTCGTGACAACCCCCACCTACACAGGTCGCGTGTTCGAAGGGAAGATCACCGCCTTCGACAGTCGCCTTGATAGCGTCACCCGCAGCGCCACGGTGCAGGCCGAGATCGACAATTCCGAGGGTGTGCTGCTGTCTGGCATGACCTTTGCGATCCGCATGACCGAAGAAACCGACCCCTTGCCCGTTGTGCCGTCCACCGCGATCACATGGGACCGCTCAGGCGCGGGGATCTGGGTGGCCGAGGAGGGGCGTGCGCGTCGTGTTCCCGTCACCATCCGCTACCGCGACGGCGATCAGGTCTGGATCGAAACGGAGGTTCCTGTGGGGACGCAAGTTGTGACCGAGGGCGCCGCAAAACTGCGGGATGGGGCGCAAGTCACCTCGGCAGATTCCAATGAGGGTCGTGGCGCATGAGTATCGAAAAGCGGGCGCACAAAGCCGGTTTCGCAGACACTTTTGTCGCGCGGCCGATCCTTGGCATTGTTCTGAACCTTCTTGTTATCATCGCGGGTCTGGCGGCGCTGACCAGTGTCGATATTCGCGAAATGCCCGACGTAGACCGCCCTGTGCTGTCCGTGCGGACCAACTATGACGGGGCTGTGCCCTCGACGGTGGACACGGAAGTGACCCAAGTCCTTGAGGATGCGCTCAGCGCTCTCGAAGGCATGTCCTATATCGAGTCGACCTCCAGCACGGGATCAAGCCGTATCACTATTGACCTGTCCGATGGCACCGATGTGGATGTGGCCGCTAACGAGGCGCGTGAAATTGTCTCCAACACCCTACGGGCCTTGCCCGACGATATTGACGACCCGAGCGTGAGCAAGGCCGATAGCAATGCCGACGCGATTATCCGTCTTGCCCTGTTGGGGGATGCCAGCTTTGACGAGTTGACCCAGATTGCCGAAGGCGCGGTTTACGAGCGCCTGTCCCTGATCGACGGGATTGCCGAAGTCACCGTGCGCGGCAACCGTGCCAACGAGTTCCGTGTGGCAGTAAACATGCCCTCGCTTCTCAGTCGTGGCCTGACCATTTTTGACGTCTCTTCGGCCTTGGCGCAGCTGCGCGATGATACCGCCTTGGGCTCTCTGTCCTCGGACTCACAAACCCTGTCTTTGCGGGTCGGGAACGAAGAGGTCACCGTTGACGCAATCAATCAACTGCCTATCAACGACACGACCCAAGTGGCCGATGTGGCTTTTGTCCAACTGATCCCCGAGGACGCGAGTGTCTACACCCGCGTGAACGGCGAGACGGCCGTGAGCCTTGATATTACCCGCCAATCCGTTGGCAACACGCTCGAAATCTCGCGCGATGTTGGCGTTGCTGTTGAAGAATTGCGCAGTCAGTTGCCGGAGGGTGTGCAGCTTTTGGTGACGTCGGATGACGGCATCTTTATCGAAGGGTCGATCAACGAGGTGGTGAAATCCATCCTGTTGGCCACCGTGATCGTGGTGGCGGTGATCTTTTTGTTCCTGCGCTCTCCACGTGCCACACTGATCCCTGCGGTCACGATCCCCGTGGCCTTGATCGGCACGCTTGCGGCGATCTGGATCACGGGCTTTTCCGTCAATACAATCAGCCTCTTGGCGCTTGTTCTTGCGACGGGGATGGTGGTGGATGACGCCATCGTGGTGATCGAGAATATCGTGCGTAAACGCAAGGAGGGCATGGGGGCCTTTGCCGCTGCCGCTGCGGGCACGAACGAGGTGTTTTTTGCCGTGATTTCCACCACGGCCACGCTTGCCGCTGTGTTTATCCCGATCTCCTTCCTCCCCGGTCAGGCGGGGGGCGTGTTCTCCGAATTCGGCTTTGTTCTGGCCTTCGCGGTCACTTTGTCGTCGATCACGGCGCTGACGCTCGCGCCTGTTCTGGCGGCTTTGCTCGATCCGGGAAAGACGCAGGCCGATAAAAAGGAGGCCAAACCAAGCGCCCTGTCACGGGCTTTTGACCGCGTGATGGATTTTGCCATCCGCACACCGCTTCTCGTCCTGTCCGTGGCGCTCGGCTTTGCCCTGATCGCAGGGGGCGCGGCGATGAAACTGCCCTCGACGGTGACACCCACCGAGGACCGTGGCTTCTTCCTCATCTTTGCGCGCGGTGCGTCGGACACGACCGTGGACTATCTCGACACACAAGTCATGCAGGTCGAGGAGATCCTTGATCCCTACATCGAAAACGGCCAGATCGCGGCGGTGCAAAGCATCATCGGTGTCGGCGGTGGCACCAGTGCCTTCATCGTTGTGCGTCTGCCCGATTGGGCCGAACGCGACTTTACCCAACAGGAGTTGATCTCCCAGATCAGCGGCCAACTGTCCTCCGTTCCAGGCATCCAGGTCAGCGCCCGTTCGACCAACAGCCTCAACATTCGCGGCGCGGGCAACGGACTTGGCTTTGCCATCACGGGCACGAACCTTGCCAATATGACCGAGGCGGGTGAAACCCTCGTCGCGGCCATGGCCCAAGACGACATTTTCCTCAACCCGCAACTGTCCAACGACAGCGTCGATGCGCAACTCGAAGTGACCGTCGACGCCGCTGCGGCACGCGATATGGGGCTCGACAGCTCGAACGTGACCAGTCTCGTGCGCGCCTTGGTGCAGGGTACTGTCGCGGTCAGCGTCTTTTCCGATGATGTCGAAGTGGACGTCAACGTGGTCCCCGGTGGTCCGCCCATTGACGACCCCTCCGATATTGCCTCCATGTCGATCCGTCTGGACAGCGGTGCCTATATCCCGCTCTCCGCCGTGGCCTCGCTCGAAACCGTGGTCAGCGATGCGCAAATCCTGCGCTTGGGCGGGGCAATGGCGGTGTCGATGCAGGCCAACCTCGGCGAAGGGGTCGATCTGTCAACCGCAATGAACCGCCTGTTGGAGATCGCGGAGGAGGTCTTGCCCGATGGTATGAGCATCACCTTCACCGGTGAGGCCGCGACCTTGGATGACACGGCGGCGGGCATGTATGCCGTCTTTGGCGTGGCGTTGCTCGTGGTTCTCTTGGTCCTTGCCGCGCAGTTCGAGAGCTTCGCCAGTGCGGTGGTCATCATGCTGACGGTGCCTTTCGGGCTTGCCGCTGCCCTCTTGGCGATTTCGATCACAGGCGGATCGCTCAACTACTATAGTCAGATCGGTCTTGTGATGCTGATCGGGGTGATGGCGAAAAACGGCATCCTGATTGTGGAGTTTGCCAACCAGTTGCGCGAGGCGGGCGAGGACATCGACACCGCCATCCGCAATGCCCTGCGTCTGCGTATCCGTCCCGTGATGATGACGATGGTCTCGACCGTCTTTGGCGGCTTGCCCTTGATCCTGACCTCTGGGGCAGGGGCCGAGGCTCGCATCGCTGTGGGCTGGGTGATCGTTGGCGGTCTCGGCTTTGCCACCGTGTTCACCCTGTTCCTCACGCCGATCTTCTACCGCTGGATCGCCGTGTGGGGCTCCGCACCTGGGGCCGCATCCAAGCGGCTCCACGCCGAGGTGACGGACCCCGCGGGGGCTTAACGGGCAACGATGTGTCAAAGGCCGCGAGCGTCGCGCTTAGCGGCCTTTGATCTCAATGGAGAAGGAGCGTCTTGCGCCAGAAGGTGGCGCGGGGAATGGGGCGGCGCGTTGCACGACTTTGAGCGCGGCGCGGTCCAGTTCTGCGGAGCCTGAGCTGCGGCTGAGAGAGACGGCTGCGAGGCCGCCGTTCGCGGCCACTTTAAAGGACACCACGGCCACGCCTTTCGTCGAGACACGCGGGCGCGACACCCGCGACAGTTTGCGCATGACCAATCCGGGATAGTTCGAGGCAGCGGCATTGCCGGTCTCTTTTGTTCTGCCACCCGAGCCTTTGGAGGCGGTCTTTGCCGCCTGTGTCCCGTCCGTCTGTCCCGCGCGGGCCGAGGTTTTCGCATTGCCGCGCGGGGCGGCTGTGGCCTTGGGTTCGGGTGGTGTTTTGACCGCCTTCTTCGGCGTCTTTTTCGCCACGGCCTTGGGTGCGGGACGCGGAGCGGGCATGTGCTTTTTGAGGGCTTGCGCCTCGGGGTCCGGCGTTGCCGTGATTGTCGTTGTGACGCTTTGCGGCGTCAGGGTCGCTGTGGTCTGTGGCGTAACCGTCGACACCGTCGCAGGTGGCGTGCTTGCGATCGGGGGGGCGGTGGTCGTGAGCGGCTCTGTGGGCGTGAGCGGCTTGGTGGGCATCCCCTCCGCAGGGGTCACAGGGGGCTGTTCCGGCGGCGTGATCGCGCGGTTCTCCGTGGGGGTGGCGCTGATCGTGCCCGCACTCATATCAGCAAAGGCCGTGCCGATCTGCGCCTCAAGCCCGCCCGTTTGGCCCTCCATCTCGACGGGGGCATGGGGCGGCATGAGCGCAATCGCGACGGCCCCGTGGATGCAAATGGCCGTGGTCGCGGCGACGAGTGTTATAGGGCGGAAGGTCTGTTTCATTGGGTGTCCCTTTTGGTCACAATCATCACCCGCTGCGCTCCGCCGTTTTTCAGCGCGGCACCGACCTCGATCAGGCGGGTGGCGGCAAGGTCGCGGTCGGGGACGATCTGGATCACATCGGAGGTCGGGCGGTCCTCTTGGGCGAGATAGGCGGCCACATCGGCCATCGGTCGCCCGCGAAAGCTCAACACGCCATCGGCTCCGATCACAAGCGCATCTGGCGGTGAGGCTGGGTCCAGATCAGCCGTGCGCACCAAGGTCAGGTCGCGGTCAAGCGGTTGGGCAATGGTGCCCGCCACGAGAAAGAAGATCAGCATTAAAAAGACCACATTGATCAGCGCAATCGTGGGCTCTGGTTTTTCACGGACACGACGGGTCATGACGTCCCCAAGATGACAGGTCGCACGCCTTCGACCTGCCTCATGGAGACAAGCGCATCGGTCAGGCGCTGCGCTGTGACCTCGCCCTTGAGCGCGAGGATGACGGTGACGGGGTCGTCTGATGCACGATCCGCCTGCAAGCGCAGAGGCAGGGTTTCAAGTGTTGTGGCGCGGGCGTTGACAAAGAGGGCGTCGGGCGTGAGTTGCACAAAGATAGGCGGGGTTTGCGACGCCTGCGTCGCTCCCGATGTGCCCGAGGACACCAATTCGACCTGCGAGAATTTCGAAAAGGTTGAGGTCAGCATAAAGAACAGCAGCAGCAAAAAGATGACGTCGATCAGCGAGGTCATCGATAGGCGTCTGCGGCGGCGCGCGCTACGCATTTCGGGGAGGCTCCGTGGGGGAGAGAACCGTGTGGATTGCCCGTTCGGCAAAGGTGCGTTCCTTATCCATACGGGTCTCAAACCAACTCAGCACAAGCGAGGTCGGCATGGCCACGGCCAGCCCGACGGCGGTGGTCAGAAGCGCGATCCAGATCCCGCCCGCGAGGATTGACGGATCCACATGCGATCCTGCGTCTTGCAGCGATTGAAAGGCAGAGATCATGCCGAGCACCGTGCCGAACAGGCCCAGAAGCGGGGCCATTTGCGCCACGCTATCCAGCAGACGGAACCCGCTTTCGAGGCGGGCGAAACGGGTTTCGGCCTCGGCGTTGAGGCGAGCGCTTTCGGTTTGGCCCGACATGGCGTGATCCAGAACATCGCGCAAATAGCTGCGCGAGCGGGACAGATGGGCGCGTGCGGCGTCGTGGTCGCCTGCATCCCATGCGGTGATGGCCGCACCAAGCTCTTTGTGGCTGCCGACACGAGCCTGTTTGAACTGCCACAGTTTGATCAGCACAACGGTGGTGGCCAAAATGGAGGCGGCGATCAGGATCAACACCACGGGACCGCCAAGGTCCGCAATCCGTGAAAGGGCGTCTAAAATCCGGTCGATCATCGTGTCACCTCTATATCCGTACGGCTCGACACCGTGAGGGCGGCGTCACAACTGGCGGGGGAGGCCTGAGCGCCGTCACAGGTCTGCACCCCGTTGAACAACAGCTTGCCGATCTGGTCGCACGGGGCGTTGGGCAGGGCAAACTGGCGCACGCGGGAGCGGCCCGAGGGCAGGGCGGAAAAGTCGAGCATCGTCATCAGCGACACCTGACCGGAGGTGTCGAACAGCACGGTTTCAAGAACGAGCGCATCGACATCATCGGGCAGGGTGCTCTGAGCGACAAAGGTCAGGCTGCACCCCGTTTCGGTCGGTGTGGCGGTGTTGAGTTCGAGGGCCAAGGTGGCGGACGGGTCTTGGGCGAGACTGGCTTGGCCGCTGGCCAAAATCAGCCCTAGCACAACAGGAAGGCGCACGACGTATCTCCTACATATTTGTGAGGTCTGTCTGGCGAAAAGCGGGTGCTTTTTTGCTGGATCAATGGCGGTGTTCGACCATATTTCGGGTGAATTGGCAATAGGTGACAAAAATAATAAGAAATATTTGCGCGATCCTGCGTGGGATGGATTGAATCCATACTATTTTTATCGGATACTGCGGGCATAAGCCATATCACCCTCGCGAAATGCGAGTCGCAGACAACTGTATGCAGGACAAAAATGGACAAACACGCACAGAAACAAAAATCACCTCGGGCCGGTGTCGACTGGGACGCTGCGACCGAAGCGCTCTCTTTGGCCTTTGAAAACGGCTGGCCGACATCGCGCTTGCTCGATCACTGGTTGGACGGGGACGCCACACAGCCAATGACGGGGAGAGAGCGATGACATCGACCGCAACATCCAAAGACGCCACGAAGGATATTCCCGAACATGTGGCCGAACGGCTCACCAATGCGGGCGGTCTGGCCCATATCGTTCATGAGGGGCAGGTCTATACCCTGCGGATCACCCGAATGAACAAACTGATCCTGACCAAGTAAATGAAAACGCGGCCCACATTGTGCGGGCCGCGTTTGTTTTGTGTCGTTTGGGCGGCGATGGCGTGAGGCTGACGCAGAGGCGTTAGCCATGCCCCGCCCGCAAAGCGGCTTGCGGGAGAATCCACGGGCGTCCTGTGGTCGGCGCGGTATTGGTACGCAGCGGACATCCGTAACAGGTCGAGAGGGCATGATCGGTCAGCACATCTTCGGGCGTCCCGCTGGCCCGCACATGTCCATCGCCCAAAAGCGTCACCTGATCGGCAAACATCGACGTGAGGTTGAGGTCGTGCATGATCGCTATCACGCCGCCACCCGCCTCGGCATAGTCCCGCGCAAGGTGCATGATCATCAACTGATGACCGATATCGAGCGCCGAGACAGGTTCATCAAGGAACAAAAAGCGCGGTTGTCCCTCGAACGCAGGCTCCCAGATTTGCACCAGAACGCGCGCCAATTGGGCGCGTTGCCGCTCGCCGCCTGACAGTTCTTGCACAAGCCGCCCGCCATAGCCCTCCAAACCGACCCGTGCCAGAGCTTGGGCAGGGCGGCGGTCGCGCTCTTCGGGCGTGTCACCGTTCAGCCCCGCAACCAGTCCGAGGCGCACCAGTTCAAGGACGGTAAAGGGAAAGGCAATATTCGCCGCTTGGGGGAGAACCGCGCGACGGGCCGCGAGGTCAAGCGGGGAGAGCCTGTCGAGAGGCTTGCCGCCAAAGGTGATCTCGCCCCGATAGCTCTGCTCGCCCGTCAAGGCACGCAACAGCGTGGTCTTGCCCGAGCCGTTGGGCCCGACAATCGCGGTGAGTTGCCCTGCCTGCGCTTGGAAATTCACCCCGTCGAGGATGGTCTTGCGCCCGAGGTCGACGCAGATATCCGTGCCACTGATCATGTTCAGGCCTCCAGAAGAGAACGGTTTTTGAGAAGGATCCAAAGGAAGAACGGCCCGCCAAGACAGGCGGTGACGATCCCGATGGGGAGTTCGGCAGGGGCGACCACAACGCGGCTCACCATATCGGCAAGCAGAACCACCACCGCGCCAAGAAGGGCGGCATTGGGCAAAAGGTTGCGGTGTTCCGGCCCTTGCAAGAGGCGCAGCAGATGCGGGACGACGATGCCCACAAAGCCGATCCCGCCCGTGATCGCCACGGAAGCCCCCACTGAGGCGGCGACGGAAATGATGGCGATCCGCTTCATCTTCTGGGTGTCGATGCCCATGTGGTGCGCCACAGGTTCGCCAAGGGCAAGCGCGTCGAGACTGCGGGCCAGAAATGGCGCGGTAAAGAGCGTGAGCGCAATGATCGGCCCCGCGATCATGATCTTGTGCCATGTCGCCCCTGCGACCGATCCCATGCCCCAAAAGGTCAGATCACGCAATTGGCTGTCGTCCGCTTTGTAGACAATCAGTCCTGTGAGCGCCCCCGTGAGTGCGCCCATTGCGATCCCTGCGAGCAGCATAGTGGCGACCGATGTCTGGCCGCCGCGTGTGGCGATGCGGTAGAGAATGAGGGTGGAGGCCCACCCGCCTAGAAAGGCCGCGAAGGGCACGAGATAGATGCTTGTCATGGAGGCCACAGCAGCGGGCAGAAATCCCCCCAAGACGATGGCGGCCACGGCACCGAACCCCGCGCCCGCGCTGACGCCGACCAGTCCCGGATCAGCGAGCGGGTTGCGAAACAGGCCCTGCATGACCGCGCCCGACACCGCGAGGGCGGCGCCGACGAGGGTCGCGGTCAGCACGCGCGGCATACGGATGTCCCACACGATGGTCATATCGCGCAGCGAGGCCTCGCTCCATCCCAGACCCGCCGCCAAAGCGCCGAGAACATCGGTGTCTCCCGCAGCGCCCCATCCCAACCCGAGCAGGATGGCGAGCGCGAGCCCTGCGATCAGGACCACGCGCACAAGGGCGGCGCGGGCGCGACGGTCGCCCTCTTGGATCGGATGGGTCTGGGACAGGTGATGCAGGGCAACCATGATCAATTCCCGACCGCAGCGATCAGATCGTCACGCAGATTAGAGACCAACTGTGCCGTGCGCGGGCCAAAGCCCAAGGCCGCAGGATCGACAAGCACGAAGGCCTCGTTTTGTCCCGCAGGGGTTTGGGCGATGGCATGGAGCGCAAGGGTATCCTCGCGGCGCACGTCATGTTCGTCCTCGCCTGTCGGGGCCAACATCACGATCACATCGGGGGCGGCGGCGATGATGGCCTCGTCGGAGGCGATTTTGTAGCCGTCAAACTCTGAGGCAAAGACGTTCTCGGCCCCTGCCAGTTCAAAGACTCCATTGGCGCCCGTGCCGCCACCTGACACGTTCAGGCGTCCGCCTTGGTTGGACAGAATGAACATGGCACGGGGCTTTGGTCCCGTATCGACGCGGGCCGCGAGGGCTGCGAACTCCGCTTCGATACTGGCGACCAAAGCATCCGTTTTATCCTTCACCGCGAGGGCGTCGCCAATCGTGCGCACGGCTTGCGACACGGACTCGGCGGTAAAGGCATCCTTGACCTCGACCATCGGAACAGAGGCGGTGCGCAACTGGTCCAGCACTTCGGGCGGTCCCGCCGTGTCACGGGTGATGATCAGATCGGGACCAAGGGACAGCACCCCCTCGGCGGAGAGTTGGCGCATATAGCCCACATCGGGCAGGGCGTTCACCTCCTCGGGGTAAAGCGACGTAGTGTCCCGCGCCACCACACGGTCGCCTTCGCCCAAGGCAAAGACGGTCTCGGTGACGGGGCCGCCGATGGTGATGATGCTGTGCGCCTTAGGGTAGCTTTCTGCCGCAAGGCTCAGCGGGGCGCAGGCCAGCGCCGCAGCGAGAATGAGTGGTCTCATGCAACCTCCTCCTGAAGCGAGGGCAGGGCGTCCAGAATTCTGTGCCATGTGTCGAGCGTGTCATCGTCGTTTTCGCGCTGTCCGAAGCATTGGAAGATCAACCCGCCCTCGACATCGAAGGCCTCGATGGAAATGGCCGCGCCGCGTTTGGTGGGTTTGTCCACGACATAGACCTCCGCGATGTGATCCGTGCGCAGGTGCAGGTTGAAACTCGGGTCGAGCACATTGAGCCACGGTCCCATCGTCTTGATGGTGTCGAGCGTGCCCCAATGGATCTGGATATTGCCGCGATTGCCGACAAACAGGATGACCTTCTGACGCTTTTGGCTGACGCTTTCCATCCACTGCGTGATCGCCGTGGGCTCAATGCGACGCACAAAGGGCGAGCCTGCAAGGCGGTAGGCCCCGAGACGGTTCATGCCGAGCTTGGATGTGAACAGGTTGAACTGGTGCGTGTCGGTCATTCGTTTCCACTTTTCGACCAAAACATCGCGTTTGGACGCATCCATTTTCGCCCGCTCGGTCGGCATCCGCGGCTCGACCGTGATGCTGTCGGACTGGTCGTCGATTTTTAGCGCCTCAACGAGAGGGGCCCATGCGTCGTGATTGGAAGTCTCGCGCAAGAATATCTTTTGCAGCGCATCGCCTGCCGCATCAAAGAACTGAAGCGTGCGGCGCACACCCGCATCGGTTTGCGTTTCGATGGCGAAGCCATAGGTCCAATGCTTAGGGAAAATGCGTGTGTCGATGTCAGGGCCAAGCACCATCGCGGCATGTTTGCCAGACTGGTATTTCTCAAAGGTGCCGACGCGCTCATGCACACAGCTTTGGTTGCGGGTCAGGGCCATGACCTCGCCCAATGCGGTGATTTTGGGCATGACGTCATCGGGATGGGCGCCAATGCGGGTGGCCCCGTGACCGACATGAGCGGCGACAAGTTCGGCTTCCGAGATGCCAAGCTGATCGGCCAGATCGCGGTCGCGTTTCTTCGGATCAGCCAGTTTCGCGGCGCGGATCTCTTGGGGGGAAAGGGTCTGTGTCATAAATATCTCCGTGGGTTGGTGCGGCGCAGGCTCGAAGGGACAGCTTCTCCTGCGCCGCAAACGCGATTGCGTTCAGAACGTTTTCGCGATTGTGAGTTTGAGGTTGCGGCCCGATGCGTTGCGCGTGCTGAGATAGGGGCGATAGGTCTCGTCGGTGAGGTTCTCGATCGTCGCGCGGAATTCCACACCTTCGGCCCAACCGCTGTTGGGTTTGTAGGCGGCGGACAGCGCGAGGGTGGTGTAGGCGTCTGATGGCACCGTGCCGGGGTAGTAGGCGGCATTGGTGTCAGGCGTACGGGTTTGCGCCCATGCATGCTTGGCCTCAACCGACAGGTCGAATTGCTCGTCCCAGAAGGTTTTGCCCAAGGTCAGTTGAACACTATCGGCGGGAGCCCATTTGTAATCGTCATCCGTGCCGTTGATCGTACCGCGCATCATTGCGGCGTTGAAATCGGCGTAGAAGGCGGGATGCACATAGGAGAGTTCAAGCTCTACCCCTTCGAGATCGGTGGTCGAAACACCCGAATAGGTGGTCCCGTCCCAGATGTGGGTCTTGAACCCCGTCAGCTTGGCCTGAAGGTGGTCGCCTTGGGTAAAGGCATCGAGCGTATCATAGGAGAAGCCAAGCTCGATGGTGCGGCCTTTCTCCGAGGTTTCGCGCACTGTCGGCACGCGCAGATCGTCGAGGATCGGCAGGTTTTCGTTATAGGCGAGCGTGCCGAAGACTGCGAAATCGGATGTGACGGCGTAACGGGCCGAAAGCGCGCCTGTGAAGGCACTCGAGCTAAAGCTCGTCCCATCGGCCACAGCGGGCAGGGTGGAGAAGCTCACATAGTCAAAGTCATTGCCTTGGGAGGTCAGGGTCTGATGCTCGAAGCGCAACTGTGGCGTCAGGGTCAACTTGTCGCCCACCTCCATCTTGTCGGCGACATAGACCGAGATGCTTCTGTCGGTGCCGCCCGGTGCGGAGCCGTCATTGAGACCCGCGTAGGGGCCTGCGAGTTGCGACGACTTGCGGGTGCGCTCGCTGGCCTCGATCCCTGCGGTCAGGGTGTGGTCAACGATCCCAGTGGAGAAGAGCGCCTCGTTCTCGATCCGCAGCGCGATGGTGGAGGTGTCGTGATCGGCGTTGTAGATCGTGTTCGTTCCCGCACCGGCGACCTGTTGGATGAACATCTTTTCCTGTTTGTAGGTCAGGCGGGCCTCAAGGTTGATGAGGTCGTTGTCGACGGGGTTGTAACGGTAGGACAGGTAGCTCGTGCGATCCTCGGTGTTGCGGTCCACAAGCGCATCACTCCAGCTCGGGAGATAGGCGTTATAGGGCACGTCGAACTCGGGGATCTTGTTGTAGGCGTAGCCAAAGGTAAATGTGCTGTCTTCGGTCGGGCGGTAGGTCGCTTTGAGCAGGGCGGAGGGTTGGTCAAACCCCGTTGCGGCCTGAACCGTGCCGTCGCCATCTTTCCTGTCGCCCACAGTGCGGTAGCCCGCAAAGGCCAGAAGGTCGAATTTGTCGTCGGGAGCAAAGGCAAGGATGGTCGTCGCGGTGTAGCCATCGCCATTGCTTTCATAGCCGAGTTTCTGGCGCAGCGCGAAGGTATCGCCATCCTCAAGGAAGTCAGCGGCCTCTTTGGTCTGGGCCTCGACGGTGCCGCCGATCGCGCCGGAGGTATAGCGGAAGCTCTCCGCAGGGCCGCGTGTCACGGTCACATTGCGGAACAGTTCGGGCTCAAGGGCAAACATCGACCCGTTGCGGTAGATTTCCTCCGCGCCGCTTGTGACGCCATCAATCACCACGGCGATTTTACCGTCTGTCCCGTAGGTGCCCGATTGTGTGCCAAGCCCGCGGATCGAGATCGCCGCCCCTTGGGGCGAGCCGCCATTTACCAAGGCGACGTTTGGAATACTGTCGAGCAGTTCGGTCATCGAGGAGGCCTGACGGGCATCCAGCTCGTCTTGGTCAATGACCGTGGTGGATTTGGCAGTGTCCGTTTGCAGGCTGCGTTGGCTCTCGCCAAGTTCGATGGTTCCCAAAAGCAGGTCTTGTGCGGAAAGGTGGGCGGGCAATACGGCGCAAATCGCCGCTCCCGCCAAAAGGTGAGCGCGTGTTTTCATGGTGTCCCCAAAGGTCGTCAGTGCGTGTCTCTAGCTGGCTACCGTGGGGGGTGCTTGCTCATTCGGTCGTGCTGATAACTTGCCTTAGTATTTTTGTAAAGTATTAAGAGTCACGTTGAGAGATGTTCCTGACTTTGCGGTTGGAGAGGGCAGGAAGGCGCGGTTTTGCGTGGGGGACGCGGTTGAGTGGGGGCGAAAAAGGTCCGACAAAAGTCCGACGGATGCCCGACAGCTATCCGACCGTCCTTGAATGCCTCAAAAGAGCAGGGCGCGGGGACGCAGATATGGGCAAATTTTGCGCGTGCAGGCGGGCGGATTTGCGTTGCCCCCGTCCGCATTCGCTTCCCCTGCGTCAGCCTGTCGCATGTTTTTTGAGCGTTGAACGTCAGGGTGGCGAAAAATTAGGCAGTGCGCCCAATCTTCATGCTGCAATCCCTGTGATCGCTTCCCCTGTGGCCGCCGTTGTTCAAGGCTCTGATGGCCCGATACGGGCACTTCAATGCCACGCGAGGGTGCAATCCTGGCAGATAACGACCCTCGCATGGCCGCAACATAGAGCTGCGTATTTTTGATAGCATTGTGATCGGGCCTTGCCCAGTGATGCAGTCGGGGGCGCAGCGAACTTTAGGGGGCTTTCCTTTGACTATTCGTACCACTTTGCTGTCCACACTGAGCGTGAGCGTACTGTCCGTAGCAGGCTCCGCCGCCTTTGCCGATTGCGCCGAACCCATCAAAATCGGTGTGCTTCATTCGCTGTCTGGCACAATGGCAATTTCCGAGACCACACTCAAAGACACGATGTTGATGCTGATCGACCAACAAAACGCCAAGGGCGGCGTTCTGGGCTGTGAGTTGGAAGCCGTCGTCGTTGATCCCGCATCCGATTGGCCGCTGTTCGCGGAAAAAGCCCGTGAATTGCTGACCGTGCATGAGGTTGATGTCATCTTTGGCAACTGGACCTCCGTGTCGCGTAAATCCGTTCTTCCCGTGATCGAAGAGCTGAACGGCTTGCTGTTCTACCCCGTGCAATACGAGGGCGAAGAAAGCTCCAAGAACGTCTTCTACACAGGTGCCGCGCCGAACCAACAGGCCATCCCTGCAACCGACTATTTCCTTGACGAACTGGGCGTCGAGAAATTCGCGCTGCTCGGAACGGACTATGTCTATCCGCGCACCACGAACAACATCCTTGAAAGCTATCTCAAGAGCAAAGGCATTGCCGAAGAAGATATCTTTGTGAACTACACCCCCTTCGGTCATTCCGACTGGGCCACCATCGTGGGGGATGTCGTTGCCTTGGGCGAAGATGGCAAGCAGGTCGGTGTGATCTCCACCATCAACGGTGACGCCAATATCGGTTTCTACAAAGAGCTTGCTGCGGCAGGGATCTCCGCTGATGATATCCCCGTTGTTGCCTTCTCTGTGGGTGAGGAAGAACTGTCCGGTCTGGACACATCCAACCTCGTCGGTCACTTGGCCGCGTGGAACTATTTTCAGTCGGCAGACACCCCCGCCAATGCGGAATTCATCAAAGCATGGAAAGCCTATGCGGGTGAAGAGCGCGTGACCAACGACCCGATGGAGGCCCATTATATCGGCTTCAACATGTGGGTAAACGCGGCTGAAGCCGCAGGGACCACTGACGTCGATGCTGTGCGCACCGCGATGTACGGCCAAGAGTTCCCGAACCTGACGGGCGGCACTGCCGTGATGTTGCCGAACCACCATTTGGCCAAGCCTGTTCTCATCGGTGAAATCACCGCAGATGGCCAGTTCGACATCATCAGCCAGACCACTGAAGTTCCTGGCGATGCATGGACTGACTTCCTGCCAGCCTCTGCGGTCCTGAAGTCGGATTGGAAAGACCTTGGTTGCGGGATGTATAACACCGAGACCGAGACCTGCGTTCAGTTGACGTCAAACTACTAAACGCCTGACAGGCGCAGGGGCTATCCTTGCCTGCGCCTGTCATTCTCCAAATTGAAAGCCCATCATGCGTAACATTGTTCTGACTGTGATCCTCTTGGTGTGCAGCCTGTCTGGCGCCTATGCCCAAACGCTCCAGCCGATCTTGCAAGATCATGCCGCCGAAATCGCAAAGCCATCACGCACCTCTATTGGCGAAACTCTGGATGACATTGCGGCCTCAGGTCTGCCGCAAGCCACGGATTTCCTTGAGCAATGGTCAGATAAGAATATCTGGCAAAATGCCGATGGCAGTTTCTTTATCGGGTCTTTGAGCGGCGATAGCGTGGTGTTGCGCGACATTGATACGGGCGCAGAGATCACCGTGCCAAAGGGCGATGTGACACAGTTGAAACCCAATGGCGGGGTGCGTCGGTTGATCGGCACCGCCTTGGTACAATTCCAGTTGTTGGACCCCGATTTGAGCCGCCGCGAAACCGCCGTGGCCTCCATCGCACGGCGTCCCGAGGCCGCACAACTCGCGCCGCTTCTGGCCTCTATCGACGGGGAAGTTGATCCCGCTCTCAAAGCCCGCAAGGTCCAACTCGCCAACTTCCTCTCCGCACGCTTCGCCGCCGATCCTGCCGACCGGATTGCCGCAATCAACAGCCTGTCGTCGGATACCTCGGTTGAGGCCCGTGCGGTGCTGAACCAGATTTTGAGCAAGTCCACGGGCGTGGCGACAAGTATGCCCGAGGGCAATGTCGCGGCGATCCTTGATCCGCTGGTCGCGCCCGAGCAATCATACGAGGCCCTTGTCGACGCGGGTCTGGCCGCGCCACGACAAACGCCAGCTGATATAAAAGCCGCACTTGAGGCCAATATCAAAGAGGGCCGCATTGGCGGCTTCCCCTTGGCGCAGATGGATGATCCCGCCACCCGCGAGGCCGCCTATACCGTCTTGGCAAGCGAAGGTCTCGTGCCTGTGTTGATCACAGAAGAGGTGCGTGACGCGGTTCTAAAAACACATGTTTTCTATGAGGTATACGATGAAGCGAATGTCGGCATAACCAATGCAGCATTGGCGGCGCAGGCGGATGTCGATATTCGCGTGGCGACAGCACAGGTGGCGGATTTGACGCTTGATGCCTTGTCTCTGGCGTCGATCTTTTTCCTTGCGGCCATCGGGCTTGCCATCACCTTCGGCGTTATGGGCGTGATCAACATGGCCCATGGCGAGTTTATCATGATGGGCGCCTACACGGGGTATGTTGTGCAACAGATCATCCCCAATTACACCGTGTCGATCTTTGTCGCACTGCCCTTGGCCTTTGCTGTGACTTTCGGCGCGGGGGTGGTGATGGAGCGCTTGGTGATCCGTCGGCTTTACCATCGCCCACTTGAGACGCTTTTGGCGACCTTCGGGATTTCGATTGCGCTGCAACAGGTGGCCAAGAACATCTTTGGCACACAGGCCCGTCCGCTGACCTCTCCCGATTGGTTGGCAGGGGCATGGGTGCTCAATGATGTGATCCAGATCAGCTACATCCGTATCGCCATCTTTGTCATGGCGCTGATGTTCTTGGGGCTGATCCTCTTTATCCTGAAGCGCACCCGACTTGGCCTTGAGGTCCGCGCTGTCACGCAAAACCCAGGCATGGCCTCCTCAATGGGGATCAACCCCGACCGCATCAATATGATGACCTTTGGCTTGGGCTCAGGCATCGCAGGGATCGCAGGCGTGGCCATCGGGCTCTATGCCAAGGTCACATCGGAAATGGGGTCCGACTATATCGTGCAGAGCTTTATGACCGTGGTCGTTGGCGGCGTGGGCAATGTCTGGGGCACTTTGGCAGGGGCGGCGATGATCGGCTTTGGCCAAAAGGGCATCGAATGGCTGAACCCGTCCAATACCTTGGCCGCGCAAACCTACATGATCCTGTTCGTCATCTTGTTCATTCAATTCCGACCCAAGGGCATCGTCGCCCTCAAAGGTCGCGCAGCAGGAGAATGACCATGAAACGGTCCTTTATCGCGCAAAACCCCTCCGTCTTGTGGTTCCTCTTGGCCCTGTCGGTGTTTACCATCGGTGTCACGATCCTGAGCGAAGCCGCAGGGCTCGATCTGATTTCCACCTCCTTTCTCAAAACGCTGGGCAAGACGCTTTGCCTGTGCCTCGTCGCCGTGGCGATGGATGTGGTCTGGGGATATTGCGGCATCCTGAGCCTTGGCCATTTCGCGTTTTTCGGGATCGGCGGCTACGCAATTGGCATGTGGTTGATGTATGCCCGCACCAAGGACATCGTGATCTCTTCGTTCGACAACAACGTGCTGCCCGCAACGCCCGACGAGATCACTCATGCGATCGGGTCACAGATTTTCGGTGTGGTCGGCAGTGCCGATTTCCCGTTGATCTGGGCGTTCTCGCACTCACTGACATTGCAACTCATGGCCGTTGTTTTGGTGCCGGGGGTGTTGGCCTTGGTCTTTGGCTGGCTTGCCTTTCGTAGCCGCGTGGCAGGGGTCTATCTGTCGATCCTGACCCAAGCCATGACCTTGGCGCTGTCGCTCTATTTCTTTCAAAACGATACGGGTCTGCGCGGCAACAACGGCCTGTCGGGTCTGCAAAACATCCCCGGTCTTGAGGCCGTCTCGCAGGCGACAGTCTCGCTTTGGTTCTTCTGGGCCTCTGCGGGCGCACTTGGCGCGGGATATGTCCTGTTCGCATGGATGGTTTCGGGCAAATTCGGTTCGGTCATTCGCGCCATTCGCGACAATGAGGCGCGGGTGAGGTTCATGGGCTATCACGTTGAAAGTTATAAACTCTTCATCTTCACTGTCACAGCAATGATCGCAGGTGTCGCGGGGGCGCTCTACTACCCGCAGGCAGGCATCATCAACCCCGCCGAGATCGCACCTATTGCTTCGATCTATCTGGCGGTCTGGGTGGCCATTGGCGGGCGTGGACGGCTCTACGGCGCGGTGATCGGCGCGGCTGTGGTCTCGCTTATGTCCTCATGGTTCACGGGTGGCAGCGCCCCCGATATCAACCTCGGCGTCTATGTCGTAAAATGGACCGACTGGTGGTTGGTCTTACTGGGGTTGAGCTTTGTCTGTGTTACGCTGTTCTTCCCTAAAGGCATCGGCGGGCTGTTCGATCTGATCTCAAACCGCAAAGGAGACCGCGCATGAGTACGCTGCTGGAAGTGTCGGGCGTCAGTGTCAGCTTTGACGGATTTCGCGCCATCAATAACCTGTCGATCCAGATCGGTGAGCCGGAGTTGCGGGCCATTATCGGACCCAACGGCGCGGGCAAAACCACCTTTATGGATATTGTTACGGGCAAGACTAAACCCGATGAGGGCTACGTTATCTGGGGCGAGAAATCCGTTTCCTTGCTTGATATGAATGAAAGCCAGATTGCGCAGGCGGGGATTGGTCGCAAATTCCAAAAACCCACAGTCTTTGAGGCGCAAACCGTGCGTGAAAACATCGCAATGGCGCTTAAAAATCCGCGCCGTCCGTTTGATCTGCTGTTTGGCCGCGCGGCCAGTGATACCGAGGACCGTGTGCGCGGTGTGAGTGACGAGATCGGCCTCACAGACGCCTTGGATCAAATTTCTGGCACGCTCAGCCACGGGCAAAAGCAGTGGTTGGAGATCGGCATGTTGCTCGCCCAAGACCCGCGTTTGTTACTGGTCGATGAACCCGCGGCGGGCATGTCGCTGACCGAGCGCGAACACACCACGGAGCTGTTGGTGCGTGCCGCCAAAACCCGCGCCGTGGTGGTCGTCGAGCATGACATGGATTTCGTACGCCGCCTGAACTGCAAGGTCACAGTGCTGCACCAAGGGTCGGTTTTGGCCGAGGGCTCATTGGATCATGTCACAAAAAACCAAGACGTTGTTGACGTCTATCTGGGGCGCTAAGTTATGTTGGATATTCAAAACCTCACGCTGAAATATGGCCAGAGTCAAATCCTGAACGGGGTGTCTTTGACCGCGCGGGCGGGCGAGGTCACGGCGGTGATGGGCACCAACGGTGTGGGAAAAACAAGCCTGCTCAAAGCCATTGCGGGCCGTCACCCCTATGCTGATGGCGAGATCGTTCTGGACGGAGCGACGATCAGCCATTTGAGCGCCTTTGACGCCGCCAAAGCGGGGATCGCCTATGTGCCGCAGGGCCGCGAGGTGTTTCCACTGATGACCGTGGTGGAAAATTTGCAGACGGGATTTGCCTGTCTTGATCGGGCCGATCACGTCATACCCGACCACATCTATGATCTGTTCCCCGTGTTGCACGATATGGCTGACAGGCGTGGCGGTGATCTGTCGGGCGGACAGCAGCAACAGCTTGCCATCGCCCGCGCCCTGATCACGCGGCCCAAGGTGTTATTGCTCGACGAGCCGACCGAGGGCATTCAGCCCAACATCATTCAGCAGATCGGTGATGTGATCCGCATTCTGTGCGATCAGGGGGAGATGGCGATTGTTCTGGTCGAGCAGTTCTTTGATTTTGCCTTCGAGCTTGGCGACGAGTTCACGGTGATGAAGCGCGGCGAAGTGTCGTTCAACCGCCGCGCCGACGATCTGGACCGTCAAATGCTCTATGACAACGTGATGGTGTAGCGGCGCGATGCTCTAGCGGGTAGGGGCGTCGAAGCCGCCAATGCCAGTCAGCAGTGCGAGCACATCTTGCGCCCCCGTGCCGTTGCGCAGGCTTGTAAACACGAACGGTTTGTCGCCGCGCATCCGCGCCGCATCGCGCTCCATGACCTCAAGCGAGGCGCCGACGTGGGGCGCCAGATCGGTTTTGTTGATCACCAGAATGTCCGACTTGGTGATTGCAGGCCCGCCTTTGCGCGGGATTTCCTCGCCTGCGGCCACGTCAATCACGTAGACGGTGACATCGGCCAGTTCGGGACTAAAGGTCGCCGACAGGTTGTCGCCGCCGCTCTCGATCAGGACAATCTCGACCTCGGGGTGACGGGTGCGCATCTGGGCGATGGCCGACAGGTTGATCGAGGCATCTTCGCGGATCGCGGTGTGCGGGCAGCCGCCCGTTTCAACGCCGATCACGCGGTCTTGCGGCAGGATTTGCATCCGCATCAGCGCCTCGGCGTCCTCTTGGGTGTAGATGTCATTGGTGATGACCCCGATGGAGATTTGCGGGTGCAACAGCTTTGCAAGGGCGGCGGTCAGGGTGGTTTTTCCTGCCCCGACGGGGCCGCCGATCCCGATCCGTAAAGGTCCGTTTTGAGACGTCATGGCTAGTCCTTTTACGTGCGAAAGACGCGTGAATACTGGGTTTCGTGGCGCATGGCGGCGATATCCGAGAGCCACGCGCAGTTGTGCAGATCGTCTGTGGTGGCCCCGCGCAACTGTGCGGCGAGGGCGACACAGGCGGGTTTGAGCGCGGCTTGGGTCTTTTGCCCGTCGACTTGTCCCAATGGCACCAACCGCATGGCCGCAGCGCACAGATTGCCGATAAAGGCCTGTAGATAGAGCGCGGTGGTCAGTTCCACGTCGAGGTCCAGTTTGGCGGCCGCGTGGCCCACGGCGACGGGATAACACAATTGACCTAGGTCCAAATCCCAAACGGCGCGGACCGTGTCGCAAAAAGCTGCCCCTTGCAGGTCGGTTTCCATGAGGCGCTCGGCAGAGGCGGAAAAGGCGCGGGCCTGCGCGTCGATCCGCGAAAGCTCCGCAGGATCAGCGCCATAGGCGGCGTTGAGCAACACCGCATCCGAACGCGTCCCGCCAAAATCAAGCAGGTCCGACAGCCACGCCTGTAACGTTGTCGCCGATGTGATCGCACCGTCGTGGATGGCGCTTTCCAGCCCGTGCGAATAGGCAAAGGCCCCCACGGGAAAGGCGGGCGACAGCAGTTGTGACAGGGTCAAAACGTCAATGGTCATGGCTGTGGTCGTGCGTGTGAGCGCCGTGGTCATGGGGCGCATGGGCCGTTGCGCCGTGGGCATGGGCGTGCGTGCGCCCGTGGCCATAGGCACCGCCCTCGGGTGTGAAGGGGGCGGTGACAGGGGTCACTGTCGCGCCGAGATGTTCGAGCATATGGCCAATGACGGGATCATTCTGGATCAAAAGCCGCGTGGGTTCGATCTGACATGGCGTGTGGCGATTGCCGATGTGCCACGCCAGTTGCACCAGATTGCCTGTGATTTCCAATAGCGGCTCATCTGCCGCGATTACTTCGATCACCTGTCCGTCGGACACTTCGAAGGCGTCGCCATGATCCAGTGAGGTGGTGTGCGCAAGATCGACGAGGAGAGACTTGCCGTTCGCCGCCGTGAGAACTTTGCGGCGCAAAAAGCGGTCCTCGTAGCTCAAGACGCAGTGGGTGAGCGCATCGCTCCAGTCACCCGCCTTGCGGATGGTGTGGGATGTAAAATCAGCCATTAGAACAAGAAATACCGTTGGGCCATCGGAAGCTCCGTGGCAGGTTCACAGGTCAGAAGCTCGCCGTCTGCGCGCACTTCGTAGGTTTCGGGGTTCACCTCCATATGCGGGGTAGCGGTGTTGAGCATCAGGTCGGACTTGCCGATGTTGCGGGTGTTTTCCACCGCGACGGTTTGTTTGGCCAATCCGAGCGTGTCGCGGATGCCGTCGGCTTGGGCCGCCCCGGAGACAAAGCACACAGCGGAGTGTTCGACGGAGCGCCCGTAAGCGCCAAACATCGGGCGCGAATAGACGGGTTGCGGCGTCGGGATCGAGGCATTGGGGTCGCCCATTTGAGCGCAGACAATCGTGCCCGCCATCAGGACCATTTCGGGTTTCACGCCAAAGAACGCGGGGTTCCAAAGCACCAGATCGGCGCGTTTGCCTTCCTCGATCGAGCCAATCTCACGGCTGATGCCATGCGCAATCGCGGGGTTGATGGTATATTTTGCGATGTAGCGGCGCACGCGGAAATTGTCGTTGTCGCCCGTCTCCTCCGACAGTCGCCCGCGTTGTTTCTTCATCTTATCAGCGGTTTGCCATGTGCGGATCAAGACTTCGCCCACACGCCCCATGGCCTGACTGTCCGAGGCAATGATCGAAAACGCGCCCATGTCGTGGAGAATGTCCTCGGCGGCAATCGTTTCGCGACGAATGCGACTCTCGGCAAATGCCACGTCCTCTGGAATGGATTTGTCGAGGTGGTGACAAACCATCAACATGTCGAGGTGTTCTTCGAGCGTGTTGACGGTATAGGGGCGTGTCGGGTTGGTGGAGGAGGGCAGGACATGCTCCTCGCCACAGATTTTAATGATGTCGGGGGCGTGCCCGCCGCCTGCGCCTTCGGTGTGAAAGGCGTGGATCGTGCGGCCCTTCATCGCAGCGACGGTGGTTTCAACAAATCCTGACTCGTTGAGCGTGTCGGTATGGATCATCACCTGCACGTCCATGTCGTCGGCCACCGAGAGACAGCAATCAATCGCGGCAGGGGTGGTGCCCCAATCCTCGTGCAGTTTGAGCGCACAGGCGCCGCCTTTGACCATCTCGACCAAGGCTTCGGGCTGACTGGCATTGCCCTTGCCCGCGAAGGCGAGGTTCATCGGAAAGGCATCCGCTGCCTGTAGCATCCGTCCGATGTGCCACGGACCGGGGGTGCAGGTGGTGGCCAATGTGCCGTGCGCGGGACCTGTGCCGCCGCCAAGCATAGTGGTCAGGCCGGAATGCAGCGCGTCCTCGATCTGTTGCGGACAGATGAAGTGGATATGGCTGTCAAAGCCGCCTGCGGTCAGGATACGCCCTTCGCCCGCGATGGCCTCCGTGCCGGGGCCGACGATGATATCCACGCCGGGTTGGGTGTCGGGATTGCCCGCTTTGCCGATCTTGTGGATGCGCCCGCCGCGCAGGCCCACGTCCGCCTTGTAGATGCCCGTATGATCGACGATCAGCGCGTTGGTGATGACGGTGTCCACGGCCCCTTGGGCGCGGGTGGCTTGGGACTGGCCCATCCCGTCGCGGATCACCTTGCCACCGCCGAATTTGACCTCTTCGCCGTAGGATAGGCCCGCGTCACCGCCCGCACGTTCGGCGGTCAGATCGCGCTCGACCTCGATGATGAGGTCGGTGTCTGCGAGACGGAGTTTGTCGCCGACCGTGGGGCCGAACATGGCCGCGTAATCGGCCCGACTGATTGAAGCGGCCATCAGAGGTCTCCCATGACTGTGTTGTTAAACCCGAAAATGCGACGTGCGCCCGATATTTCGATCAGGTTCACTTCGCGGCGCTGTCCCGGTTCAAACCGAACGGCGGTGCCCGGCGCGATATCGAGACGGCGGCCATAGGCGGCCGCGCGGTCAAAATCCAAAGCGGCGTTGCTTTCGGCAAAATGGTAGTGGCTGCCCACCTGCACGGGGCGGTCACCGGTGTTGGCGACCATAATTGTGATGGCCTCGCGGCCTGCGTTGAGGGTTAGCTCACCTGCGGCGGGAAACAATTCTCCAGGGATCATGGCGGGCTCCTTTAGCGGATCGGGTTGTGAACGGTGACGAGCTTGGTGCCGTCGGGAAAGGTGGCCTCGACCTGCACGTCGTGGATCATCTCGGGGATGCCTTCCATGCATTGGTCGCGGGTGATGACGTGAGCGCCGGCCTCCATCATATCGGCGACGGAGCGGCCATCGCGGGCACCCTCGACCACTGCGTCTGCGATCAGCGCCATAGCCTCGGGGTAGTTGAGTTTCACGCCACGCGCCAAGCGTTTTCGGGCCACTTCGGCGGCCATAGCAACGAGCAGTTTGTCTTTTTCGCGGGGGGTCAGTTGCATGGGTCAAAGCCTCCAATTCTTTGGAACAGTCGCATGGGTGAGGTGAGTGAGGATCGGCAGTATGGATTGGCGCAGCACAAAGCTGTCGCGGGCCAGAACGCGGATCACGAGGGTGGTCTCGGACAACAGGCTCGCGCCGGCTGTCGTGGGCAGTAACGCCCGTACCGCATCGCACAGGAGCGCGGCTTGGGGGGAGACAAGCACGATATTGGCCACTGCGCGCGCGCCGCTGGCCAAGGCGCTGCGCTCCAAGGTCGCGGTGATGTCGCCGTCGAGCGTGATGGCATCGAGATAGACAGGACGCCCGCCCGAAGTGATCGACACGCGGTCCGTCAGCGCCCCCGAGCGCAGGATCTCGCCCGATGCATCTCGCCCGAACACCAAAGGCTCAAGCATTAAAAATGTCGCGTTTTCATTGAGTTCAACGTCGATCTTGCGGCGAAGCCTCGCGCCGTCAAACAGGATGGTCTCTTGGGGCAGCCAATAGAGCTGCGCGCCATCTTCGACTGTCAGTTTGGTTTTGATCGTGCCCGCGGTTGCATTAGAGGCGCGGTAAATGCGCTCGGCGGCTTGGGTCGTAACGCTGAGTTTGGCACGTTCATGGGCGGTGATCGTGGTGGAGAACTGGTCGCCGCCCGTGACGCCGCCTGCCGTGTTGATGATGACCATCTCGATGGAGTCGTTTGTCGGGCGCGGGAAAATGGCGCGGAAAGATCCCTGTTGGCGCAGGTTTTTCAAGCGGGTTATGTCGCCTGCCGCCCGCACCGCGCTGACGTCCAATGTGCCGCGGGCGCGTTGGAAAACAGCGTTGGTTTCCAGAGGAAGGTCTGCGATCACGGGAGCCTCATTTGTCTTGAATAGTCAAGCCGTGACGAGGATTGCCGAAGGGGGCAAGGATCAGAACTGCAAACGCCAAAAATTTTGGCGTTTTGCGAAGTATGCCCAAAAATAAGCCTGAGTTGATTGAAATATGTGCGATTTGAAAACGGCGTGGCAGGTGGAGGTCCTACGCTATTGGGCGCAATCGCGGCGGGTCTTAGCCGCCAATGCCACGCCCTGTGCCGCTCTTGCCAAATCCGCCTCGTGAGGCGGCCGTGGCGCGGGTCATTGGCGCTTTTCCGACGGTGGGCGCGGGGCGGTTGAACTGTGAGGTGCTCAACTTTGTTGCGCCAGAGTTCCCAGAGAACGTGCTTGTACGGGCGGCGTTGGTGTATTGGCCGCCTTTGGTCTTATAGAGCGGCTGACCCGCTGACATGCCCGCGCGGTTGCTCAACATGCTGCCGATCAGATAGCCGGAGAGCAGCGGCATAAAGATGCTGCCTGATCCGCCCTGAGTGGCTCCGGCTTCCGAGCCACAGGCCCCTTCGCCGTGTTGCTCTTCGCAGACTTCGAGACTGTCATAGCGCGGTGCGGCCTCAAGGTGCAGCGTCTCGGCCTCAGCCACGGCGATTTCGCAATCCTGTACGGAGAACATGCCACCCTGTGTCGCCTGATCCGTGCAGCTTTGCAGATCGGGAAAGGCTTGGGCGTCCACTTGCTCTTCCTGACACCCCGCGAGGGTGAAAGCGGTGGCACCAAGAATGGCGATGGCGACGCGTTTTGAACGTTTGGTCATGACAGTCCTGTCTTTAGGTCGGGGTCGTAGGGGCGATTATTCGGGTGTGATGAAGTGCGGTTTGAACCGCGAGAGGTCTTGCGTGATGCGCGATTGATCCTCACGGATGCCAATGCCCGCACAAGTCTCTCCGACGATCCATGCGCCAATCACGGGGCGAAACCCGTCAAACTGGGGCAGGGGCGCGTAGGCTTGGAGCACGCGGGGATGTTCGGCGTAGTCGGTGTTTTGCGCTTGCTCTATGACCTTGCCCGCTTTGAGGATCGACACCGATGCGCCTTCGCGTGACAGGATCGGTTTGCGCACATGCCCCGCGTGAAGCGCATCTGCAGCGCGCACAAAGGCCTCGGTCACGTGATCCGCCGCGGCACCATGGCCCGCTATTGCGTCGCGCACATCGGCCTCAAAAAAGGCGGGCAGCAGGTTCGGGTGGCCTTCGAACATCTGCCACAACACAGGCAACAGCCCCTTGTTGGACAAAAGCGCCTTCCATGCGGGCTCTACGAACAGGCATTGAGATGACGCGATATGATCGGCGTAATCGTCGCGCAACAGGTCTTCCCACGGGTAGAGTTTGAACAGGGTGCCGATCACGCGGTCCTCGTCGTCCAAAAACTGTCCCTCGTCGCTCAGAGCGATTTTTTCAAGGTCGCAGTAATGCGCGCCCAAGCCGGCCTCGCGGGCGGCCCAGCCCAAGGCCTCTACGGTGGCGTAATCCTCGGGATTGCCGCTGACTGCGGTGAAATGCAATTGGGTTTCGGGGGCAAACATCGTGCCAAACCGCGCGACAAGCGCCTCGTGGATGCCGTTGAACTGATCAGAGCCCTCGGGCAAGACGCCTGCGGCCAGTTGGTCCTCAAACCATTGCCACTGAAACGACGCGCTTTCATAGAGCGAGGTCGGCGTGTCGGCATTGTATTCCAACAGTTTCGCGGGGCCGTTGCCGTCATAGGCAAAGTCGAACCGCCCGTAGAGTTCGGGATCGTCGCGACGCCAGCTTTCCGCCACCAGATCGCGGTGCGCTTCGGGAATGGCCAGACGGTCGAGCAATTCCTCGCTGTTCAGGATATGGCCCACGGCCTCGCGGCACATGGTGTGCAGAGCGGTGGCGGGATCTTCGATATCCGTTTCGATCTGTTCAAGCGACAGCGCATAGGCCGAGGTTTCGTCCCAATAGGGTTCTCCGTGCATATCGGCAAAGGTAAAACCCACCTCTTGTGCGTGTTCGCGCCAGTTCGGTCGTTCGGGCAAAGTGATTTTGTGCAACGGGTGTCTCCTCATCCTCTCCCGACATGTAGGCGGTTTGGCGCAGGGATGCCAGAGGAGAGGCGCGGGCTTAGTTGATGACGCGCTCGATAACGCGCGTGCCATCGCTCACGCCAGAGGAGGGGTACAGGATAACGCGGTCGCCTTCGGACAGGCCGCTGAGAACCTGCGCCTGAACGCCGTTATTGGGTCCGATCTCAACTGGGCGTAATTGTGCGGTGCCTTCATTCACCGCAAACGCCACCCATTCGTCGTCGTGCCGAAACAGCGCACTTGCCGGAACGGTCAACGTGTCCTCGGCCTGCCAGACGATGATCTGCGCCTCGACGCGAAACCCGTGGCCGAGGCCCGCATAATCTTCGGGTGGGCTGACGAGCGAGATCACTGTATCGACACGCTGCTCTTGGACGCCAAGCGCCGAAAACTGGGTGATGCCAAAGGGATCGACGCGGGTGACGGTGCCGTGCAGGTCTGTTTGGCCGCCCCAGTCGACAATGTCCACGGGATCGCCCACAGAGACCTGAACTGCATCTGTCGACAAAAGTTTAACAACAACCTCCAAGTCATTGGTAATATTTCCGATCTCCATGATTGGTGCGCCTGCGGGGAGCGAGGTTTCGCTTTGTTGTATGACGCGCAGGATGCGTCCGTCCGTTGGGGCATAGAGCGGAATGTCGTCGGAGTGTGTCCCGATGGCAGCGGCAAGGCCGTGATCGTCAAAGTCGATCAACTGTGCTTGCGCATTGGCGAGTTCAGCCTCGCGCATGGAGATCGCAGCCTGTGCGGTATCGACGTTGGCTTGGGCCACGCGGGCGGTCTGGCGGGCGCGGTCCAGGGCGGCATCGCTCGAAATCCCGCGTTCGAACAGTTGTTCGGTGCGGGCCAGTTCGGTGTCGGCCAGATCGCGGTTCGCCAAAGCGGCATTCAGGTCGGCGCGGGCGACACGCAAAGCGGCCTGTGATGCATTGACGGCGGCAAGCGCCTGCTCGCGGGTGCGCACATCAAGGGCGGCGGGATTGGCGGGACGCATATGCGCCACGATTGTCTCGCCTTGGGTCACGGGATCGCCGGGTTTGACGCTAACGCGCTGCAACTGTCCTGCCACGGGGGTGGAGACGACATAGGCGTCGCGCACGCGGGTGCGGCCTTCCTCATCAATGGTCAATCGCATGGTCGTGCGGGTGACAACTCCCATATCGACCATCGTTGGTTTCGGCCAAAACGCCGTCGCCAACGCCCCTGCTATCAAGAGCACGGTGACGGTTGTCAGGATCAGGCGAGATCGTTTTTGCGCTTTAGCCATAATAGTTACTCTCTCGTTTTTAGTGCCGAAATCAAGTCGGCACGGTCGATATCGCGTTTGACCAACCATCCGGAGGCCACCGCGGCGCCAATGACTACCACAGCGGCGAACCCGTAGCTTTCAGCATCGAACATGGCGGGGATCTGGTAGAGTTCGCTTGAAAACCCCGCCGCGATCCCGAAGGACAGATAGTAGCCCATAAGGGCACCGACGGGCAGGGCCACGAGTGTCACAATCGCCAATTCGCCCAAGAGGACAAAAGCAGCTTCGCCCTTGGTAAATCCAATGACGCGCAGACTGGCCAGATCGCGGGCCCGTTCGGCGTAGGCAATCCGTGCGGCGTTATAGACGATGCCAAATGTGATGATGAAGGCAATGGCCCCCATGACATAGCGCATGGCCCCTGTGCCCGTGTCCATCATGGTATGAAAGGCTTCTTCGGTTTGTGATTTCACGCTAACGCCCGCGACGGTGGGCATGTCTTGTAGGGCATCGTAGAGGGGTTGGGCCTGTGCCGTATCAATGGTGAGATAGGCTCCCGAGACGCGGTTTGGTTCGCGCAGGGCGCGGTTGAGGGCGTCGCGCTCCATATAGGCGGGCGCTCCGAGCAGGCTTTCGGCCACGCCTGCGACGGGAAGCTGAAGCACAGGTTGGCGGCCTTCGCGCACCTCGACGGTCAACATATCGCCGGCGCGGATGTTCAGGATATCGGCGAGCGCGGTGGAGAGAACGATTCCGTTATGGGGCAGGGGAATAGTGTCCAAATTGGCGTCAAGTGCACGTGCGAGCCGCGCGTCTTTGTCTAGCCCCGTGATGACGCCGCGGTGCGTCAGACGACCGTTGCGCAAGACTGCAGGGACATAGCGGACGGGTTCGACGTAGATGACGCCAGACATGCGTGTCAGTTCGAAAATGGTCGTCTCAGAGACCGCATGGGTAAAGCTGACCGCTACATCGCTGCGATCCATCACGTTGAAGGTCAGATCAAGGGTGCGGTCAAACCCCGCGTAGATGGTGATCATCGACACGGTTAGCGCCATGCCACAGGCGATGCCGATCATGGCACCTGCCATCCGCGCAGGCTGTCGGGTGATGCGGCGCAGCACCATACGCGAAGGCTGATCCAGCCATCTGTTGAGCGCATGGCCCAATCGTCCTGTGCGGCTGTAATCGGCGGGTGCAGGCGCACGCATGGCGGTCGCAGGGGTGAGGGCAAAGACACTGCGCAGCACCAACAGGCCGCCCACGGAAGCCGCAGCAATACTGACACTGACCCCGATGACAAAGGAGGCGGGGTCGAGTTGAAACACCAGAAACGGGAATTTGAAGTAGGTGATATAGACTTGGATCAATGCCCGTCCGCCCGCGATACCCATGAGACACCCCGCCAGAGCGCCGCCAACGGCTATGGCCATCACGAGCTTGAAATAATGCGCACCGACCTCGGTGTTGGTGTAGCCAAAGGCCTTCATCAGGCCAATCTCTTCGCGCTCCGACTGCACCATGCGGTTGATGACGATGTAGAGCAGGAAGGCCGCCACACCGAGAAAGATCGGCGGCACACCTGCGCTTGTGGCCTCAAGACCGGAAATCTCTTCGCTCACAATCATGTTGGAGGTCTGATTGGCGAGCGGATAGGCACCCGTGCCGCCATAGGGGGCCAGAATGCGGTCGGCAGCGTCAAGAACGGCGCGCTCATTGGCTCCGCGCGACAGCGACAACAGTGCCTCGTTAAATGCGCCTTGCATGTCATAGGTCGCGGACAGCGCCGAGCGGCTCATCCAGATGACACCAAAGCGGGCATCATCGGCAATCAATTCGCCGGGGGCCGTGACGTAGAGATATTCAGGGCTTTGCGCGAGGCCGACGATATTAAAGCTGCGCCTCGCGCCATTCATCGTGGCGTGAAGCTGATCTCCCGGACGCAGCCCGTGGGCCTTGGCAAAGGAGTGCAGCAACAGGATTTCGTCGCTGTGATCGCTGTCGATCATCCGCCCGTCGGTCAGATACACATCGTTGAGACGCGGGCTGCGCAGATCGGGTAGGGAGACGGCTTGGGCCTGCACGGGCAGGTTGCGATCAGGCAAGTCAATCAAGGCCCCGCCCGTCACACGTGGCTCAACGGCGCTGACGCCCGTAATGTCGGCCAACCGCTCCGCTATATGGTCAGGGGCGCGGGTGACGGGCGCGAAAATATCGGCCAAACGGTAGCGCTCATAATAGGCGGCGCGGGTCTCATTGAGCGAGGTCACAAGCCCCGTCATCATCACCAACATGCCGACGCCAACGGCAATCACCACGCCAATGGCGAGGGCCTGACCTTTCATCCGCCACAGGTCTCGCAGCAATTTATGATCAAGCGGGCTCACCATTCAATCTCGTCTGGAGGGCGTTTGTCGTGATTGACCTCGACGCGGCGAATGTCCCCGTCGGCAAAATGGATCACACGGTCGGCCATTGCGGCCTGACTGGCGGCATGGGTGACAATTAGAACCGTTGCGCCCAGCGTTTCATTCACGTCCTTAAGGACATTGAGAACGGCCCGCCCCGTGGTGCTGTCCAGCGCCCCTGTCGGTTCATCGCAAAATAACACCGTCGGACGTTTGGCCACGGCGCGAGCAATGGCCACGCGTTGTTGTTCGCCGCCAGAGAGTTGCGCGGGAAAGTGATCCATCCGCTCGCGCAGCCCCACCAAAGCGAGAGCGTCGTCGGGGTCCATCGGATCGCGGGCAATCTCGGTGACAAGCTCGACATTCTCCCGCGCTGTCAGGCTTGGCATCAGGTTGTAGAATTGAAAGACAAAGCCGACATGATCGCGTCTGTAACGGGTCAGTTGTTTGTCCGTCATCTCGGAGAGGTTCTGATCTTGGAAAAAAGCCGTGCCTTGTGTGGCACGGTCAAGTCCGCCGATGATGTTGAGCAGCGTGGATTTGCCACTGCCCGAGGGACCGAGCAACACAACGATCTCGCCCTCTGGGATATCCAGATCAACCCCGCGCAGGGCATGGACCTGCGAGCGTCCTTCCCCATAGACTTTGGTTAGGCCTTTGGTTGAAAAGGTATTTTGTGTCATAGGCTCTTTACCGGCATCACATACACTCGCGGCCGACCTTGCGCGAACGCTAAGGGGCAAAGGGGCGCGGTGTCAACGGTAGGTAAGGGGCGCGGGGAGATGCGCGGATCGTCGCAGCTTAGGCGAAGAGTGCCAACCAGATGCCCGCGAACATCGCGATCCCGCCGAGATTGACCCAGATATGCCAGATAGCATAACGGAACGGCATGGTTTTGCGGACGTAGAAACTCGTGCCGATGACATAGCAGACGGCTCCGCCAAGGATGCACCAAATGGTGGCCGCAGGGACGCCGTGCAAGTCAGGAACAGCGCAAAGACCAATGGCCCCAAGCCCAAGGTAAGAGGCGGTTGACCACTTTGATTTCACCGCCGCGCTTGTCACTTTTTTCCAGATGGCAAGTGCGCTCAGTCCCCAACATAGCCACATTAGAGACAGGGACCATGTGGTGCCTGCTTGCACGAAAAAGACGGTAAATGTCCCTGTAATACTTGGATAAATTGCCGAGTGATCAATGCGCCGCAACAGTTTTCGGTGGCTGTGCAAGGGCGCGAAATGATAGGTGAAAGACGCAAGGTTCGAGATCAGCGCACAGGCGATATAGACCATGACGGCCACCATGAGCGAGGTGTCGAGTGTGCCCGCAGCCTTGGCTATCAACAGGCTGCCTGCACTCAGGATCAGAATTAAACCGACGATATGCACGCCCAGATCGGCATGACGATGGGACGGGATCGGGCTTGGATAGGTGGGGGCGGACATCGACATGGAAACTCTCACGCTTGGGCTGCCTCCGCGTTACGGGGGAACGGGCGTGATGTCCACGATACCGGTGCGTCAGATTGGACGCGGGGCGCGTGAGGGGAGAAATTATGCCGACCCGCGCCCCGTATGTCAGGCGCAGATCGGCGGAGTGTTAAGGCGAAAACCTTTAGCGTAGACGGGCTTCCGTTTGGGCGTCAAAGAGCATTACATCTTTGGCGTCAAATTCGACGGATACCGCATCGCCTTCGCGCATCCGCTCAAGACCGCGTTCTTCGATCACGATTTTCTCGCCTGAGGGCATCACGACGTGGGTGTAGCTGACGCCGCCAAGGGCTTCGGACAATTCAACCGCGAGCGGACCGCCGCGGGAGATGGTACAATGCTCGGGGCGGATACCGACAGAAACGGCCGTGCCATCAGCGGGCAGGGCGGTTGATACCTTGATCGTGCGATCAAGTGCATCAATGCGTACCGCGCCGTTATCAACGACACCGTTCAAGAAGTTCATCGACGGGGAGCCGATGAAGCCCGCAACGAATTTATTGTCAGGGTCGCGATAAAGATCAAGCGGCGCGCCGACTTGTTCAATGCGTCCCGCGCGCAAGACCACGATCTTGTCGGCCAATGTCATGGCTTCGACCTGATCGTGGGTCACGTAGATCATCGTCGCGCCGATTTCCTTGTGCAGGCGGGCGATTTCCACCCGCATCTCGACGCGTAATTCGGCATCAAGGTTGGACAAAGGTTCATCGAACAGGAAGACCTCGGGCCCACGCACAATGGCGCGCCCGATGGAGACGCGTTGCCGTTGGCCCCCCGAAAGGGCGGAGGGTTTACGCTTGAGGTAATCGTCGAGCTTGAGAATGCGGCTGGCCTCGGCCACTTTGGCTTCGATCTCGGCTTTTGGGTAGCCGTTCATCTTTAGCCCGAACCCCATGTTTTCCTTGACGGTCATGTGAGGGTAAAGGGCATAGGTCTGAAACACCATTGAGACCCCGCGCTCGGCGGGTTCCATGCGGGTCACGTCCCGTTCACCAATGAAGATTTTACCTTCCGACGTTTCCTCAAGACCCGCGACCATGCGCAACAGGGTGGATTTGCCACAGCCCGACGGGCCGACAAAAACACAGAATTCCCCATCATCAATCTCGAGATCAACGCCGTGGACGACCTGAACGTCGCCATATTTCTTGATTACGTTTTGTAGCGTTACACCTGTCATTGGGTTCCTCTCTAGGCGGTCATTTTGGATTCAGGGAAACGCCAGTTCTGCGCCTCTCTTGCGATATGGTCGGCTGTGTCACGGATGAGTGGCACATTGTTTTCGAGGGTGTCGAGCGTGGTGCGCAGCGTCGAGGAGGTCACGGAGATCGCGCCGAGGACGCGGCCGCGCTCGCTGAGAATCGGCAGCGCCACACAGATGATTCCAATCTCGTGTTCTTCGCGGTCATAGGCATGGCCTCGCTCACGGATCGCGGCAAGCTCTGCCTTGAGTGCGGCTTCGTCGGTGAGCGTGCCATCGGTAAAACGGTGCCACGATTGCTGCGCCAGAACGCCTGTCAGTTCGTCGTCGGGCAGGTAGGCAAGCATCGCTTTTCCCACACCTGTGCAATAGGCGGGGCCGACCTTACCAGCCTCCGAGAACATCGGCAGCGGTTGCGAGGCGTTGCGTTTGTCGACGTAGATGACCTGTGCGTGATCGAGTTGCGCCAAGTGAACGGTTTCGCCCGTTTTTCCTGATAATTCATCAAGGTAGGGGCGCGCGATCGGAGCCAGAGAACTTGTCCGCCATGCGTCATGGGCTAGCCGTACGAGGCGCACGCCAAGGGTATACATGCCCGTATCGGGATCATGGGCCAACATGCGTTGGTTGGTCAGCGTTTGTAGGAGCCGGTACAGGGTTGCTTTGGGGTAGGCGCTTGTGGCCAAGACCTCACTAAAGCGAACTGGGCGCCCAAATCCCGCAACTTCTTCGAGCACGGCGAGCGCCTTGCCCACGGTTCCGTCCATTTTGCTTTCCATTTTTCCTCCCTCTCCCAGGTGATCCTAGGAAACTATTGACAAGACTATACCCATTCGCGTTATGTTTTCAATATTAGAAACGCGGTTCCATTATATGAAACTCAAAGCGAGAATCAAGCGAACTGCACGGAAGCATAAAGGGAGGACATTATGCGTTCTATGAAGAGACTGATGCTGGCCGGATTGGCTGCAACCACAATGTTGAGCGGCGCGGCATTTGCCGATGGGCTGTCGGGCGAGTTGAGAATTTTCTCCGACATGTCGAACCCTGCGCCCCGCGCAGTGATGGAGGGCATGGTCGAGCGCTTTGGCGCAATGCACCCTGATCTCGACATCGAGCTGACCATCATTGACCGTGAAGCTTACAAAACACAGATTCGCAACTTCCTGACCGCAGACGCGCCGGATGTTGCCAACTGGTACGCGGCAAACCGTATGGGTCCATACGTGAATGCGGGCCTGTTCGAAGATGTGTCTGACCTGTGGGCCGAGCCTGAATTTGCTGATCTGGCGTCGACCAAAGGGGCGATGACCATCGACGGCAAACAGTGGGGCGTGCCTTATACCTACTATCAGTGGGGCATCTACTACCGTCAGGACATTTTCGAAGAATTGGGCCTCTCGGTTCCAACGACCTTTGACGAAGAACTGGCAAACTGTGAGAAAATCGTGGCCTCCGGTCGTGCGTGCTACACCATCGGTTCCAAGTTCCTTTGGACCGCTGGCGGTTGGTTCGACTACATGAACATGCGCACAAACGGCTATGATTTCCACATGGCTCTTGCCCGTGGTGAAGTCTCATGGACCGATGAGCGCGTGCGCGCCACCTTTGCAAACTGGCGCAAGCTGATTGACATGGGCGCTTTTGTTGAGGATCACCAGACCTACAGCTGGCAAGAAGCGCTGCCCTTCATGATCAATGGTGAAGCAACGGCTTACCTCATGGGGAACTTTGCTGTGCCACACCTGCGTGAAGGTGGCCTGACCGATGATCAACTTGGTTTCTACCAGTTCCCGGCGATCACCGACGGTATTCCAATGGCTGAAGATGCGCCAACGGATACCTTCCACATCCCTGCGAACGCCAAGAACAAAGAAGCGGCGCGTGAATTCCTGCGCTTCGTGACATCTGCCGACAACCAGACCCTGATCAACGCAGGCGATGCTTTGGGTCAGTTGCCTGTGAACGCGGCGTCTTCGGTTGACGACGACAAGTTCCTCGAAGCCGGGTTCGCTATGTTGTCCAACGACGCCCCAGGCGGTGTTGCACAGTTCTTTGACCGTGACTTCTCTGCCGAGATGGCTGCGGCTGGCATGGAAGGTCTGCAAGAATTCATGGTTTACCCTGATAATCTTGACGACATCCTTGAGCGTCTTGAGGCTGTTCGCCTCGAAATCGCTGAATAAAACCACGTATAGGGCGGGGTGGCATGTGCTGCCCCGCTTTTCCTTCCATCAACGAGAGACTGAATTGTAAACGCCTGTGCTGCGGACGTTTTCATTTGGGATCTGAGGAGACTCGCATGACCGACACGTCAGGGCTGCCACGGCGACATGGCTGGTATCATCGAAACAGGCAAACAGTGACCCCTTGGTTGTTTCTGTTGCCTGGCATTTTGTTTTTCGGGGTCTATGTGGTTTACCCGATTATTCAGAGTGTGAACCTGTCCTTTTACAAGTGGGACGGGTTGGGGGAGGCCGAGTTTGTCGGCACCCGCAACTATGAAAAGCTGGTCAGCGACCGCGCGTTTTCTGTGTCTTTGATCAATAACGTGAAATGGCTGCTGCTCTATTTGCTCGCCATCCCTGCGGGTCTGTTCATTGCCTTGTTCCTGAACCAAACCGTGCGTGGCATTCGTATCTATAAGTCGCTGTTTTTCTTTCCCTTCGTGATTTCTCAAGTGGTTGTGGGGCTTGTCTTTACATGGTTCTATGATCCGAATTTCGGTCTGTTGAACTCGGTGCTGGGGCTTGTTGGCCTTGGTCCGATCAACGTCTTGGGCGATCCCGCTTTGGCCACCTACGGTATCATCGCGGCGGGTCTTTGGCCGCAAACGGCCTATTGCATGATCCTGTATCTGACGGGTCTGAATGCCGTTGATCCCGAACAAATCGAGGCCGCGCGACTGGACGGGGCAAAGGGGGGGCGGATGTTGTGGCACATTATCATTCCGCAACTCAAACCCGCGACCTTTATTGCCTTTGTTGTCACCATCATCGGAGCGCTGCGCTCGTTTGATTTGATCTCGATTATGACCAACGGCGGACCGTTCGGGTCGACCCGCGTTTTGAGCTTTTACATGTTTGAAAAGGCGCTGTCGGAATACGGGTTCCGCATGGGGTATGGTGCGGCCATTGCCGTTGTGTTGTTCCTCATCATGCTATGTTTCATCGCCTACTTCCTGTGGTCGATGTATCAAGAAGAGAAAGGGCGCTAAGATGTTCCCCACCCCCCTCGAAAAGACATCTCGCGCGTGGCAGATCAGTTATCAAAGCCTGCTACCTGTCGCGCTCATCGCATGGTTGTTGCCGCTCATTGCTGTGGCGCTCTTCTCCATCAAACCTGCCGCTGATTTTACGGCTGGGAACTATTGGAACCTGCCGTCGCGCTTTGCCGGATTTGAAAACTATGGCCGCGTGTTCATGGGCAGCCCCATGCCGCGTTACATTCTGAACTCGTTCATGATCACCATCCCGACAGTGATCGGTGCGGTGGCCCTGTCCTGTATGACGGGGTTTGCGCTCGGGATTTACCGCTTCAAACTCAATCTGCTTGTGTTTTTCTTCTTCATCGCGGGTAACTTCGTGCCGTTCCAGATCTTGATGATCCCTGTGCGCGATCTGACGATTGATATGGGGCTTTATAACACCAAATTGGGTCTGGTTCTGTTCCATGTCGCCTTCCAAACGGGCTTTTGCACCCTGTTTATGCGCAACTTTATCCGTGCGCTGCCGTTTGAATTGGTCGAGGCGGCTCGCGTCGAAGGCATCACCGAGTTTCAGATTTTCTGGAACATCGTGCTGCCCTTGATGAAACCTGCCATCGCGGCCCTGTCGGTTCTGGTCTTTACCTTCATCTGGAACGACTATTTCTGGGCTGTTGTGCTGACCCAAGGGCCACAGGCCCAACCCGTCACCGCGGGGATTACCAGCTTTAACGCCCAGTTCGGTGTGGCCTATCAAATGCTCTCGGCAGGCTCGATTGTCGCCGCATTGCCACCCGTCCTGATGTTCTTCTTGATGCAGCGCCACTTTATCGCTGGTCTCACCCTTGGAGCCGTCAAATGATCCATTGTTGGCGACTGGATGATGCGCGCCAAACGCTTGTATTGGGCGTGCGTGATAATCACCTCGCAGAGGCGATCTATTGGGGTCCGCGTCTGCCCGATGATGAAAACCTTGAGATGCTGTATGGGGCGCATGAGATTGATGTCACGGGCGGGATGCTCGACGTTAATCCCGAGCTGTCGATCTGTCCCGAGGCGACGCGTACCTTTCCTGGTCAACCGGGGATGGTGGTGCGTGATGAGACGGGCAAGTCTGTGTTGCCGGCATTCAGTTTTGAGAGCGTGGAGCAGAGCGAGACTGCGCTGACGCTGACCTTCACCGATGCCGAGAATGGGCTGGCTTATCGTGCGCATTTCGCGATTGATCCGCAAACCCATCTGATCACGCTTTGGGCGGAACTCGAGGGGACGCGGGCGCTCAACCTGCATTGGTTGTCAGCCCCTGTTTTGCCCGCACCGCAACTGTCCGACGAAATGATTGATGTCGCAGGGCGGTGGTGTGGCGAGTTTCAGATCAACCGCACACCGTGGTCGGCAGGGATGCGCACCCGCGAGAACCGCACAGGGCGTACGGGCCACGAACATTTTCCGGGTCTGATTGTTCCGTGCCGTGGCGCGACCAATACCCAAGGCGAGGCCTACGGCTTTCACTACGGGTGGTCGGGTGGCCACAAGATGGTGGCCGAAGAGCTGCCTGACGGGCGGCGCCAAATCCAGTTTGGCAATGCCACACAAGTCGAAGACGAGGCGCGCACCCTGTTTAAAACCGCGCCGCTCTATGTGACCTATTCCAACAGTGGTTTGAACGGCTGTGCGGTGGCGTTTCAGCGACATGTGCGGGATCGCCTGATCACATGGCCGCATCCAGAACGCCCGCGTCCTGTGCATTACAACTGTTGGGAAGCAATCTATTTCGATCACAACCTGCCCGAACTCAAAGAGATCGCGACCATCGCCGCGGGCCTCGGTGCGGAGCGTTTCGTGCTTGATGACGGGTGGTTTGGCGAGCGTGATGATGACACCTCGTCACTCGCAGATTGGGAGGTTGATCCGCGCAAATACCCCGATGGTCTGACGCCACTTATCGACCATGTACGCGGCCTTGGCATGGTGTTCGGCATTTGGTTCGAACCGGAAATGATCAATCCTGATAGCAACATCTATCGTGCCCACCCCGAATGGGCGTTGGGTCGCGAAGACCAGATTTTGGGCCGCAATCAACTGGTGCTCAATATGGCGCTGCCCGAGGTGCGCGAGTTCCTATTCGAGCGCATCGGTAAAATTCTGGCTGATCACGATATTGATTACGTCAAATGGGATCACAACCGTGTGCTGCCGACGCCCGATGCCGATCAGACGCGCGGGACGTATGCGCTGTTGGATCGTTTGCGCACGGCCTTTCCCGATGTGGAAATCGAAAGCTGTGCCTCGGGTGGGGGACGGACGGATTTTGGCATTTTGGAGCACACCCAACGGGTGTGGCTGTCGGACAGCAACGATGCCTTGGAGCGGTTGAAAATCCAGCACAACGCCGCGCTGTTCCTCCCGCAATGCGTCACGGGCAGCCATGTCGGACCACGCGTGTGTCACACCTCTGGCCGTGTTCTTGATATCCGGTTCCGCGCATGGGTCGCCGCACAGCGCCACATGGGGTTCGAGATGGACCCGCGTGAGCTGACAGATGAGGAGGCGGACGTGTTGCGCCGTGTCACTGCTTGGTGGAAAGCCAATCGTGGCTGGATGTATCACGCCGATATTTTGCGCTTGGATGCCGCCGATCCTGCGGTGGTGGCCGAGCAACATTTGCACGAGGACCAGTTCGTGGTCTTTGCAGGCAAAGCCGATACATCGGATCAGATTTCACCGCGCCCCCTGCGCTTCACAGGTTTGAACCCCGACGCCATGTACCGCGTTGATCTGGTCAACCGCGACGAGATTGCACGCGTGGCGCTGTCACGCGGTCGCTCCATGTTGAAAACCGGAGCGATGAAGGTCAGTGGCCGCTATTTGATGCACCACGGCGTCACCCTGCCGTGGAGCTTCCCAGAGACAATGTGGGTCATTGAGGGCCATAAAATATGAAACAACCACACCGCAGCCGCCAAAAGCCCACGATGATGGGCGAGGCCTCGCGCCGTGTTTCATGGGAGCGTGTCTGATGGACTCTAGACAGGCACAAGACGACTGGATCGCCGTTGATTGGGGCACATCCAATCTGCGGGTTTGGGTCATGCGTGGCACACAGGTGCGCGAGCGGATCGTCTCGGATCAGGGTATGGGCAGCATTACGCCGCGTGAGTATGAGCCTGTGCTTTTGGGCCTCGTTGCACCGTATTTGAGCGCCACGACCACGCGCGTTTTGGTCTGCGGCATGGCAGGATCGCGTCAGGGATGGGCAGAAGCGCCGTATGCCTCGGTGCCCTGTGCGCCGCCAAACCGCGACAATGCCGTGTCTGTCGCCACGGATGATCCGCGCCTGAGCGTGTCGATCCTTCCGGGGATGAAGCAACAGACTCCAGCGGACGTTATGCGCGGGGAAGAGACACAAATTGCTGGTTATCTGGCACAGAAACCCCATTTCGAGGGCGCGATTTGCCTCCCTGGGACGCACTCGAAATGGGCTCAAATAAGCGCGGGCACGGTCGCCCAGTTCCGCACCTTTATGACGGGCGAGGTCTATGCGCTTTTGTCGAAGACCTCCATCCTGCGCCACTCGGTTGGCGAGACCTGTGATCTTGAGGCATTTGATGCGGCGGTTGCAGATATGATGCGCCACCCCGAAGCCTTCACAGCCGATTTGTTCGGATTGCGCGCGGGGACCTTGGTTGGTGGTCTTGGGGAGGATGCGGCCTTGGGGCGCTTGTCCGGGTTGATGATCGGGGCCGAGATTGCAGGGGCGCGGTCCTTTTGGTCGGGGCAGAATGTGGCCTTGATCGGGGCACCGAAAATCTCCGCTCTTTATGCGCGCGCATTGACTGCGCAAGGCGTGGATGTGGATATCGCCTCTGGCGAAGATATTGTACTTGAAGGGCTCATTGCAGCCTATCATCAGACGGAGGGCCAGACATGAGCCGGAACATTATTGCGATTTTGCGAGGGCTTGAGCCTTCCGAGGCACAGGTTATTGGCGCGGCTTTGATCGAGGCGGGCATCGACCACATCGAAGTGCCGCTCAATTCGCCACGCCCACTTGAGAGCATCGCGACGCTTGTGCAGTCCTATGGCGATCACGCAGTGATTGGCGCGGGCACGGTCTTGAGTGTGTCCGATGTGAACGATGTTATGGGCGTGGGCGGGCGGCTCATTGTCTCGCCCAACTGCAACTCTGATGTGATCAAGGCGACCAAAGCCGCTGGTGGTTTGAGCTACCCAGGTGTGATGACGCCGACCGAGTGTTTCACCGCATTGGACGCAGGCGCCGATGGGCTCAAGTTTTTCCCCGGCTCCCTGATCGGTGTGGATGGGTTCAAAGCCGTCTCTGCCGTGCTGCCCAAATCGACGCAATGCTATGCCGTGGGCGGCGCAGGGCCATCCAATTTCGCCGCGTGGTTCGCTGCGGGCGTTGTCGGGTTCGGCATCGGATCGGCTTTGTTCAAGCCCGGGATGAGTGTGGCGCAGGTTCGGGCCAATGCCGAAGAGATCGTTGCCGCCTATGACGCCGCACAGGCCTAAGGCCTAGGCGCGTCCTTTCTCCACCCCATCAAACGCGACGTTCTATATCAGGTGCAATTTCAATGACTTCAGTTGGTTTTCCACGTGCGCTCGGCACATGCTACTATCCCGAACACTGGCCCCAAGAGGTCTGGGCCAAAGATGCTCAGATGATGGTTGAAAGCGGTCTGACGTGGGTGCGGATTGGTGAATTTGCGTGGTCGCGTCTTGAGCCAAAGCCGGGTGTGTTGGAATTGGAGTGGCTTGAAGAGGCCATCAAAACGCTGACCTCTGCGGGGCTCAAAGTTGTGTTGGGCACGCCCACGGCGACCCCGCCGCGGTGGATGCTTGATAAGCACCCCGATATGTTGGCCGTCGATGCCGAGGGCCGCCCGCGCGGATTTGGCTCACGGCGGCACTATTGCTTTAGCCACGCGGGGTATCGCGAGGAAAGCCGTCGGATCACAGGGATCTTGGCCGAAGTCTTTGGGTCGTCTGTGGCCGCATGGCAGACGGACAATGAATACGGGTGCCATGACACAACCCTGTCCTATTCCGACGCAGCGCTAGAGGCGTTTCAGGATTGGCTTGAGGCGCGCTATGGCACCATTGAGGCGCTCAATGCGGCGTGGGGCAATGTGTTCTGGTCGATGGAGTATGACCGCTTTGATCAAATCGGCCTGCCGAATTTAACCGTCACCGAACCCAATCCCGCTCATGTGCAGGCGTTTCGGCGCTTTTCCTCGGACCAAGTGGTGGCCTTCAACCGTGCGCAGGTCGAGGAAATCCGCAAATGGTCCGATGCGCCGATCAGCCATAACTACATGGGGCGGGTGACGGATTTTGATCACTACGACGTGGGTGCGGACTTGGACATTGCCACGTGGGACAGCTACCCGCTCGGCTTTCTGGAGGACCGCGTCGGCGCAAGCTCTGAGCGTCAAAAAGCCTTTTCACGTCAAGGCGATCCAGATTTCCAAACCTTTCACCACGATCTTTACCGCGCCGTTGGCAAGGGGCGTTGGTGGATCATGGAGCAACAACCCGGTCCGGTGAATTGGGCGCCCTATAATCCTGCGCCTTTGGCGGGGATGGTGCGTCTGTGGAGTTGGGAAGCCTTCGCCCACGGCGCCGAGGCCGTGTGCTATTTCCGTTGGCGTCAGGCCCCCTTTGCGCAAGAGCAGATGCATTCGGGCCTGTTGCGCCCCGACAGCGCACCCGCCGCAGGACTGGCCGAAGTGCGCCAAGTGGCTTCCGAACTGGCCGCTGCCCCGCACGTCGAGGCCAATGTCGCCGATGTGGCTTTGGTGTTCGACTATGACGCCGAATGGGCATGGGCCGTGCAGCCGCACGGGCAGGGGTTGAGCTATTTCGATCTGGTGTTTGAACACTACCGTGCCCTGCGTCGTGCAGGGTTGAACGTCGATATCGTTGCGCCGACGACACGTGATTTTACAGCGTACAAAGCCGTGTTCGCACCGGGATTGATGCATCTGTCTGACGACTTGCGCCATGCGCTTGAGACGGCGGATTGTCCCTGTGTTCTTGGACCGCGCACTGGGGCGCGGACGCTCGATTTTGAGATTCCTGTGCCATTGCCCCCTGCGTTGAGCGGGTTGGATGTGACGGTGACGCAAGTGCAAACTCTGCGCCCTGATCGCCCCGTTGCGCTTGCGGGCGGTGGTCATGCGGTCGGATACATTGAGACACTAGATGGTTCGGCGGCGACAATTTTGGAAGATACATCAGGGGCTTGCGTCGCAGTGCAAACCCAAAACCTGATCTATTGCGGGGCGTGGCTTGACGAGGCGGGGCTTGATCGTTTGGTTGCTCTGGTTGCCGACAGCGCAGACGTGTCGATACGCAGCTTGCCTGATGGTGTTCGCGTCCGACGCACCGCGACACAGGAGTTCTGGTTCAACCATAACGCTCATTCTGTGGACACCGAGGCAGGCCCAATGGCCCCCGCATCGGTTATCTGGCGCGATCTGTAAGCGCAGGGGCGAGGTCAAAGGCGCGGCTGAGCGCGGCAATATCAATGCTAAAGCTGTCGAGAGATTGTGACAGGAACGGTTGTGACAGGTCATAGGCGGGGGTGACGTAATTGGGCTTGATCCGCCCGCGCACTCCTGTCCAGCCGATCCCCAGTTGCGCCGCCATCACGCGGTAGACGTCCGTCATATGGCCGCAGGGCATCAGCTCGATCAGCCGCTTGGGGCGGGTATTGGCGTGGGTGTAGAGCAAGGGGGCGAGGCTCGCGCCGTGAATGGCCACGATCTCATGGGCTGTATTGAACAGGCGGAACTGGTCGGCGGCACTGAGGTCTTCGACGTAGAGCTTTACAAAGCCTTTCGTGCGCAGCCAATCCGACACTTCCGTTTCGTTTTCCAAGGTGCGTGTGTCTCTGCGCGACAGAAACGCTTTTTGCGGTAGAAGTATGCCATCGGGCCGCGTGTTGCGGGCCACGGTGCGGGTGCGGTTGCGCACCACATCGCTGTCGACCCACAGGTGGCGCTCGGGGCGCAGACCTGTCCACGGCGTCAGATCATACAACAGACCTTCGCCCTGAAAATGCGCGTCGCTGGCCAGAAGCGTGATCCCCAACAGGTCCGCTGCTGCCTTGATGTAGGCAGGGGTGTTTTGGGGTACCAAAAGCGTGACCTCCGCAGGGTCGATCTCCATGAGTTCACAGATTTTGAAGATTAACGGCAGATGGTTGTTGAGAAAATGCGCCCAGTTTTGCGGTGCGTCACGGCGCAGGTCGATCACGTCGCCCTTGGGAGCGGGTTCGGATTTTGCTCGTTTGAGCAGCCGTGCCGTGCGACTGGCCGGCACTGGTGCGGGCAGGGGGCCGCGCGATAGGGTTAGCGTACCGCCCTCAACCTGTTTGGCGGGCAGAAGGATTTGTTCGCAGTCTGGTACAAAGCGATCCACAAAATGCGACGCGGGCGTGATGAGCCAGTGTTCGGGCACCGTAAACGGGGCAATCGTAAGCGCGTGCATGTGGGCGTCCTTGTTGTCCTAATCAATGGCCGGCGCGGGCGGGCCGTGGCGCATCATAGGGGGACTATGCCCGCTGTTCCATTTTCCGCAAGGGGGGTGCGCTATATCGGATGTTATATGGCGGTGAAGTGGGATAACAATTTGGCTATAACCCCATATTGCGTTCACGCGTTGACGGAGCGAGGTAAACATGTCTTTTCTTCCGCCAAGCCGACTTTGCGCAAATAGACTGGAGATTTCCGATGACGACTGACACCTTCACCCCCCACGGCAAGCATTTGATTGCTGGCGACTGGATTGGCACCGAGGCGACGTTTATGTCGGAGCCTGCAACGGGGACGGCGCATCCGTTTTCAGTTGGGACACCTGCGCTTGTCGATCAGGCCGCTCGCGCCGCTGAGGAGGCCTTTTGGTCTTTTGGCTATTCAACCCGCGAAGAGCGTGCCGCATTTTTGAACGCGATTGCCGATGAGATTGAGGCCCGCGCCGAGGCCATCACACAGATCGGCAGTCAAGAAACAGGCCTGCCGGAAGCCCGACTTCAGGGCGAGCGTGGCCGCACCACGGGCCAGTTGCGCCTGTTTGCGACCCATATCCTGTCGGGCGATTACCTTGACCGTCGCTATGACAGAGCTCTGCCTGATCGTGCGCCACTGCCACGTCCCGACATTCGCATGATGCAGCGTCCTATCGGCCCTGTGGCGGTGTTCGGCGCGTCTAACTTCCCGCTCGCCTTTTCCACCGCAGGCGGCGACACAGCGGCGGCTTTGGCTGCGGGCTGTCCCGTTGTGGTCAAAGGCCATTCCGCGCACCCTGGTACGGGCGAAATTATCGCTGAAGCCATTGATGCGGCTATTAAATCTTGCGGCCTTCATGCGGGTGTTTTCTCGTTGATCCAAGGCGGCACACGTGAAGTTGGTGCGTCCTTGGTGCAGCACCCGTTGATTAAGGCCGTGGGCTTTACAGGCTCATTGGGTGGCGGTCGTGCGCTGTTCGATCTGTGCGCACAGCGCCCCGAGCCGATCCCCTTCTTTGGCGAACTCGGGTCGGTCAACCCGATGTTCTTCCTGCCCGAAGCGCTCAAGAACCGTGGCACAGACATTGCCGAAGGGTGGGCGGGCTCGCTCACAATGGGCGCGGGTCAGTTTTGCACCAATCCAGGGATCTCGGTCGTGATCGACGGACCTGACGCCGATGCCTTTACAGAGGCTGCAACCGCGGCGCTTGCGCCGATGGGCGCACAGGTCATGCTGACCGATGGTATTGCGCAGGCCTATCGCTCCGGTCGCGACAAAATCGCGGCCACGGCGGGGGTTCAGGAATTGCTGACCTCGACCTGTGATCTGCGCAATGCGACGCCGTATCTGTTTGCGACCACGGGCAAGGAATGGCTCGACAACGAGATTTTGGGCGAAGAGGTCTTTGGCCCGCTCGGTCTGATCGTGCGTGTTGCTGACATGGATGAAATGCGCAGCCTTGCCAAGGCGTTGCAGGGTCAGCTGACCTGCACGATCCACCTTGACGATGGCGATGCGGATGCAGCCAAAACGCTTCTGCCGATCTTGGAGCGCAAAGCGGGTCGCGTGCTCGCCAATGGCTTCCCAACTGGTGTGGAAGTGTGTGACGCGATGGTGCATGGCGGGCCTTACCCTGCCTCGACCAACTTTGGCGCGACCTCCGTGGGGACATTGTCCATTCGTCGCTTCTTGCGCCCTGTGAGCTATCAGAACATCCCTGAAAGCGTTTTGCCAGCCGACCTCGCGTAACGCGTCATTTTCCGCGTCAAACGCAATTACAGTCCATAATCCGAATTTGCCCCTGCACAGTGTGTCTGTGTGGGGGCGTTTCATATGTGCCGCCCCATGTTTGGTTACTCACCCCTTTCAATCAAAGCGGTCTGACGATTTTTTTGCGAATTTTCCCCAAAGTCACCACAACGGTGCACTGCACTTAAACGAATCTTCATTCCTTCGCGTCATGTCTCGGTTCAGGTCGAGCTGTCTAAGCTCATCCGCCGATTGGTTAGGCGCTGCTCCGTGTCATGGTCACGGGCTGTCGCGAGGAGATAAGAAATGAAGTTCATTAATAGTATCAAACTGGCCGTTAAACTCCCTGTGATCATGATCGCATTGTCGGTGATGACCATCACCATTGCCACCTACGTGTCGTACAAACGCGCGTCTGCGTCGTTGTTGGTTGAAGCCGAAGATATGCTTCAAACCGTTTCAGAGGCGCGGTCTCTGGAATTGCAAAGCTGGTTCAACGGTATTGATATTGATCTGCGCTCGCAGGCCTCAAACCCCACTGTTTTGTCAGCCATTCGCGGGTTTGACGAGGCATGGCGGTCGATTAACGGGGATGCGACGGAGTATCTGCACAAGTGGTACATTGATGAAAACCCCAATCCTGCCGGGGAGAAGCAAGCTCTTGATCTCGCCGAGGACGGTAGCTCCTACAGTCAGGTGCATAAGCTCTACCACCCGTATTTCCGCAAACTTGTGGAGGAAAAGGGGTACTATGATGTCTTCGTGTTCGATCTTTTGGGGGATTTGATTTATTCGGTTGTTAAAGAACGCGATTTTGCGACCAACTTTGTTGAGGGGCCATTCGCGGACACAGGGCTGGGCCGCGCGGTCAGCCACGCGCTTAATGCTGAAACACCTGGAATTTTCTTCTCCGATTTCCAGAATTATGACCCTTCTAACGGCGCGCCGGTGTCCTTTGTTTCCTCTCCTGTGGTGGACCGTCGAGGGGAAGTGCGTGGTGTCATTGCGTTTCAACTCCCTGCAAACCGCCTCGACAGTGTGATGCAACGCAGCACGGGGCTGGGCGAGACGGGCGATGCCTATATCGTTGGCGAAGATCATTTGCTGCGCTCCGATCCACGTCTTGGCGATGGAAATGACGTTCTTGTGGTGTCGGTGACAACCCAGTCCGCTAAAAACGCTCTCAAAGGCCAGACAGGTCTGTTGCGTGAAGTTGAGGTACATGAAGAAACGGGTTTTTCCCATGAACACCTCGCGGCCTATGTCCCTGTCGAATATCATGGCGTTAAAATGGGCCTCATTGTCGAACAGAGCATTGAGGAAATTCTGACACCCGCCAAGGAACTTGGGGCAACCATGTTATGGCAGGGTGCGGTGATGATCGCCGTTGTCGGTGTCATCTCTCTGTTGATTTCCCGAGCTGTTTCGCGACCTCTGACCAATGTCGAATCCGCAATGCGCAGCGTGTCGGAAGGGGACTATAACGTCGTCATCCCTGAGACGGATCGAGGTGATGAAATCGGTGGAATCGCTGCAACTCTGGATGATTTCCGCGATGCTTTGGGGCGGGCGGAACACGCTACGCGCGACGCGTTATTCAAAGGGTCGGCCTTTGAAGGCTCCTCTGCTGCGCTGATGATGACCGATCAAGACGTCAACGTCACCTATATGAACGAAGCGGCTCTCACCTTGATGCGGCATCATGCGGCCGCGTTCCAAACGCGGTTCACGGATTTTGATGCTGACACATTGGTTGGCAAGAATATCGACGCATTCCATGATGAACCTGAATATGTCCGCAAGATGTTGGCTGATCCCAGCAAGATGCCATTCTCCTTGGATATGAAGATGGGAGAAGTGTATTTTTCTCTGGATGTGAATTCCGTGGTCGATACCGAAGGCACACCAATCGGCTGTGTCATGGAGTGGAAAGACGTCACCGACATCCGCACGAGCGAAGCCGTGATCAGAACGCTCAACGAAACCCAAGCCAAGGTAGAGTTTAACCCGAATGGGCAAATCCGTGACGCCAATGATCTCTTTGCCAACATGCTCGGCCAAGAGAAAGCGGAGCTGATCGGAAGGGCACAGGATGAATTCTTCAACTGGGACGAGCAAGCCAGCAGTGATGAGGGCTCGGTATGGGAGCGCCTGATCGACGGCGAGAGTATCTTCGGGCGGTTTAACCTTACCGGGGCCAATGGCCAAATCTCTATCATTGAAGGGACGTTCAGCCCCGTGAAAGATGGCGAGGGCAACGTGTTCCGCGTGATCCTTTTGGGGTCCGATATCACCGAAAACCAACTGCTTCTCGCCGAAGCCGATGCGCGTCAGAAAGCAATGAAAAGAGAACAGGATCAAGTCGTTGATGGTCTTCGCGTCAGTTTGAAAAAACTCGCAGAGGGGGATTTGACAGCGCGTCTCGAGCAGGAGTTCGGAGCGGAATACGAAACGCTGCGATCCGATTACAATACAGCCGTGGACAACCTGCTCGAAGCAATGTCAAACGTTGTCGAGAATGCGGATATGATCCGTGGCGAAGCGTCTGAAATTTCAAGCGCAGCCGATGATCTGTCGCGTCGGACCGAGAAACAGGCGGCAACACTTGAGGAAACAGCCACAGCACTTGACGAGTTGACCTCCTCTGTGCGCTCGGCCTCTGAAGGAGCCAACCAAGCCAGCCAAATGGTGGAAACGGCGAAATCCAATGCCGAAGCCTCGGGTGAGGTGGTTCAGCATGCCGTGGATGCAATGAGCGAAATTGAAAGCTCTTCCAACCAGATCTCGAAAATCATTTCCGTGATTGACGACATTGCCTTCCAGACCAATTTGCTCGCTCTCAACGCGGGTGTTGAGGCGGCACGGGCCGGCGAGGCAGGACGCGGGTTCGCTGTCGTGGCCTCGGAAGTGCGTGCCTTGGCACAGCGTTCCTCGGAAGCAGCACGGGAAATCAACGATTTGATTTCGAAATCGGGCGCCCATGTGAAACGGGGCGTGAGTCTGGTTGGTGAGACGGGCGAGGCGCTGCGCGGCATCGTGCAATCTGTGACGGAGATCGCGCATAATGTAAGCGAAATCGCTCTGTCCGCCCGCGAACAATCATCGGGCCTGGCCGAGATTAATGAGGCGGTCAATCAACTCGATCAGGTGACGCAACAAAACGCCGCCATGTTTGAACAGACCACGGCTGCGTCGCATTCTTTGACGCGCGAAGCCGAAAACCTCAATGCAACAACCTCGCGGTTTTCGATTGGTGCCGTAGCTCGTGAGGCATCGGAGGCAAAGATCGTCAACATGCCACCCGCCGTAACCGCGCCAGTTCAGGGGGACGAGGATCCCGATTCAACTGCGCAAGATGAGAAAATCGCAGTCAATCAATCCGCGATGGACCCAACGCCAACGGCGCCAGCAAATGATGGTTGGGAAGATTTTTAATCACCGAAAGGTCGTGTGACTGTGAGTTCTCTTGATAAGGTATTTAGAGCATCGAAGGTGGAAAAACCTGCCGCTCCTGTTCGAACGCTCATCGTGGACGACTCGCGGACAATGCGAGGATTGATCCGGACGGTTCTGGAGCGTGACCCACGTATCAAGGTTGTGGCCGAGGCAGAAACTGCGCGCGAAGCCCGCGATGCCGTGAATGAGCACTGCCCAGATGTGATGACATTGGATGTGGAAATGCCATCAATGTCGGGGCTTGAGTTTCTCGATCGGTTGATGCGTCATCGCCCTATGCCCGTCGTGATGGTGTCTACTCTCACGACGGCAGGGAGTGAAACCGCGGTTGCCGCTTTGGCGAAGGGGGCGTTGGAGTGCGTTGCAAAGCCTACCATCGGGCAAAGAAGCCCGCCATTCGCAGGCCTTGCCGACATCCTCGTCGCGGCCGCCTCGGCGCAGGTAACTGTACCGACTTCAATATCGCCCGTGGTGCCAAATAGAATAAGCGGTCGGAATTTCCGTCGGATTTGCCTGTTGGGTGGCTCTACGGGGGCGGTGGAGGTCATTGAGAAAATCTTGCGGCATTTTCCTGCGGATTGTCCGCCAACCCTGATCACGCAGCATATGCCTGCGCCGTTCCTGAGCAGCTTTGCAGCGCGGTTAAACAATATCATTGCACCGACCGTGCGGTTGGCCCGCGATGGTGACGAATTGCGCCGGGGGGAGGTTTTGCTGGCCCCGGGTGGAGATTGCCACCTCAATATCGAACAAGGCCAAACGCGTTGTGTTTCTCTTCTCAAGGGGCCGGATGTGTCGGGGCATACTCCATCTGTGGACTCGATGTTCTATTCGGCGCTCCATATGAGTGATCAAATCGTGGCAGGCATTATGACCGGTATGGGCCGTGATGGTGCCGAGGGGATGGCTGAACTGCGCGCCAGAGGGGCCATCACGCTTGCCCAATCTCAAGACAGTTGTGTTGTCTTCGGCATGCCCCGTGTCGCGGGAGAATTGAGCGGGGTTGATGATTGGGTTCATGTCGATGACTTTGGAGAAGCGCTGTTGGAGGCAGCAGAAGTGCCAGTTGGAGCAAAAATATAATGATTCATGCAGAGATTTCGCCCAAATCGTCCAAGAACACCTATATCACGCAAGGCGAGTATGCCGTGTCGTCGGAATGTGATGCGGTTATTTCCACCATTTTGGGCTCCTGTGTTGCGACCTGCCTTTGGGATGCTGAGGAAGGGATTGGCGGTATGAACCACTTCCTTTTGCCTGAGGGTGCCATAGGGCAGGGAGGAACGGATTCCTTTGGGGCGAACGCGATGGAATTGCTCATCAATGGTCTGATCCAGAAAGGGGCCTGTCGAAAAAAGCTCCAGGCCAAAGTCTTTGGTGGAGCGGCTCTCCGCCAGGGGCTCACCTCAGTGGGGCGGGATAACGGGCAATTTGTGTTGGACTATCTTTCGAAAGAAGGCATTCCCTGCATCAGCCAGAGTTTGGGAGGAACAAGTGCGCGGCGCATCGAGTTTGAACCCGTATCGGGCAATGCCCGCCAGAAACTTGTGACGGATCATAACCTCAAGGAGGTCGCACCTCCGCCACCACCGTCGAGCGATATAGAACTCTTTTAAATTGCATGACCCGCTCTCGCCCGAGAGTGGGTTTTGTTCGGCTGGCAACGGATAGGATGACCTTGCAATGGGATATGCACGCGACGTCCCGTGAGCCGGGTGCATTCACATAGCAAAAGACCTGCACGTTTTATAAACGGCAGGTGGGTATTTCTAATCTGTTGTGTGGGTTTGGTGTCGGGACCCGCGCCATCGGCGCAATTGGGTCTGATCAGGTTAGAACCATGATACAGTTCCGGACTCCTCTTCGCTGAGGGTAAATGGGGTGTCGATGTCGTCAAAAAGCTTATGGGCCAGATGGCGTAACTGAATGCTGTCTTTTATCGGCGTAATGTCGATGGTGGAGCTTCCGTTTTGGATAGAGAGTTGCGCCATGACACTTTGGAGATCTTCGAGCGTTTGTTGGAGGCGGTCGATGGCCTGCATACTGCGCTGCACCGACGGAGACAGGTTTTGCACGTTTTTCAGGGTGGCACCGAGAGCGATTTGAACTTCGGCGGCCAACATCGTGAGGGCTAGCATCTCATCTTGTAGACGTGCGTGGAGCGTCGCCAATGGCATGACGGTGCTATTACGGCCGCCGCGGGTGATATTCGGTGCCTGGAACGTCATTACAGTTTCCCTACGATCGCTTCGATTGCGATTTTGAGTGTCATGGGATCAAATGGTTTTTTGACAAAATTGTTCATCCCGAGCTTTTTTCCCATCTCGATGATTTCACGGTCTGCACGCCCTGTAATGAGCATAAAACCGATCCCTTTGGTGCGAGGGTTGGTTCGCAGGGCATGGAGCAATTGAAGCCCGTCCATACCCGGCATGTTGTAATCTGAAATCACCAGATGCACAGGAGAGGTCTGTAGCTTGGTCAGCGCCGTCGGTCCATCAGACGCACTCGCAATATTGCGAATGCCAAATCCATCAAGTGCATTTGTAATGAGGCCGCGGCTGGTCGACATATCGTCCACGACCATGATGCGGAGTTGATCCCTAAGTGCCATGTTTTAAACCTTTTTATTGGCGCGATACGGCATTAGTGTTTATGCGCACGCGTGTAAGTCGTGACGCCGACATTGGTAAGTTGCGGGGCAATATCATCGGGTAGGCGTTCAGAGTGGCCGATCATCAGCCACCCATTTTGAGTGAGCTTGTTGCAGAACCGTGTGAGCAAACGAGATTGCGTTGTCGTGTCAAAATAGATCATCACGTTGCGACACATAATCAGGTCAAATGATCCTTGCATTGGCCAGTCATCATTCAGGTTGAGTTGACGGAACCGCACCAGAGATTTCACCTTATCCGTGACGTGATAGCGCAGGCCATCAGCCTCCTGCGACACCGTGAAGGATTTGGTCAGAAGGGGCTCCGGAATGCCGCCGATCAGGGAGACGGCATAAGAGGCAGCGCTGGCGGTGGCCAAGACCAAGGGGTCAATGTCGGTGGCCAAAATCAGACAGTCCTTTGAGCCAATTGCGGGATCGCAATCGAGCAATGTCATCGCAATCGAATAGGGCTCTTGACCATTGGAACATCCCGCCGACCAAATTCGCACCTTTTCGCCGCGATCCAGTTTGGCTTTGATCTGCGGATAGATGGTGGTTCTGATAAAATCGAAATGGTGGTTTTCACGAAAGAACTGCGTCACGTTGGTGGTCAGTGCCGAGACAAAGGCGCTCATCTCATCCGCATTTTCCGCACGTTCGAGAAAGTCGAGATAGCCCTCAAATGTGGGGATGCCCAACACGCGTAGACGCCGCGTCAGGCGGGATTTGACCATCGACACCTTGGAGGGCGACAGCATGATGCCCGCTTGTGACTTCGAGAGCGCAACAATCCGTGCGTAAGCCGCATCAGAAATGTGGCTTTCAATTGGAACGCTTCGAGGGATGGAGGCGACCTGAGTCATGCGGCCTCCTCATCGGGCGGGGGCATGACAGCATCCAGATCGAGAACGCGGATCATGCGGTTCTCAACCACGATCAAAGCGGATACGAAATTGCGGGCGTCGTCGATCGACATCTCGGGGGGAGCTTGTAGCTCGTCGTGCGGAATGGCGAGAATGTCCGAGACAGCATCGACCATCAGACCGGCAGTGCGCCCGCCAAGATCAACGACGATGATCACATTGCGATCATTGTTGCCCTCTGTTTCCAGACCAAGACGGGCCGCGAGATCGACGATAGGAAGGACCGTACCGCGCAGATTGATCACGCCTTTCACAAATGCGGGAGCGTGCGGCAATGATGTGGCTTTGGCCGACCCACGGATTTCGCGGACGGACATGATATCTACCGAATAGTCCTGACCGCCGACGCGGAAAGACAGTAGCTCGATAGACGCAGATGCGGATTGTTTGGTGTCTTCTGTCATGAGCTTAACCTACGAGAGATGGGGTTGGGGAGGGTGTTTTGGTGCGGCCCGAGGCCTGCGCCACCAGATCGCCGGGGTCGAGAATGAGCGCAATTTGTCCGTCGCCCAAAATGGTTGCTGCGGCGATGCCCGGAATGCGGCCATAGCTGCCTTCCAGGCCTTTGATGACGACCTGGCGTTGATCTTCGATGGCATCGACGGCGAGGGCGGCGCGATTGCCATCCTCTTGCCCGATCAAAAGCACGACACGACCAACATAGCTTGGCTCTGGCGCGCGATATCCCAATTCGGCGCCCAAATCGAGCAATGGCACAAACCCGCCGCGAACTTGAACAACCTGACTTTGCGGGCCAAGGGATTCCAAGTCGTCTTCGGTCAGCGTCAGGGTTTCCAGAATGGAGTTGAGAGGGACGACAATTGTCTCGTTTTCGACGCGCACGACCATGCCATCCAACACGGCGAGGGTCAGCGGTAGCGAGATCGAGAAGGTGGTGCCTTTGCCTTCGATCGACGAGATGGAAATACGTCCACCGAGTCCCTGAATCGCGCTTTTGACGACGTCCATGCCGACACCACGACCAGATAGGTTGGAGATTTCGCTCGCGGTGGAAAATCCGGGCATAAACAGGAGGTTATCAATATCGGCGTCGCTCAGTTGCGCGTCTGGCGCTATCAGCCCGTTCTCAATGGCTTTTGCCTTCACGCGGTCACGGTTGATGCCCGCGCCATCGTCGGCAATTTCGATGACGATCCGTCCCGAGCGATGTTGTGCGGAAAGGGTGACATGTCCGATTTCAGGCTTTCCATTGTCGCGACGCACTTCGGGTGTCTCCAACCCATGATCGACAGCATTCCGGATCATATGGGTCAGGGGGTCGGCAAGGCGTTCGATGACGGTTTTGTCGACTTCTGTGTTCTCGCCGATGGTGGTCATGCGGACATCTTTGCCGACCGAGGCTGAGGACTCTCGGACGATTCGCCCCATCCGTTGGAAGAGGGATTTGATCGGCTGTGCGCGGATCATCATCACTGATTCCTGAATGTCGCGGGTGAGTTGCAAGAACTCTTCAAGACCCGAGCTGACAGGCGAATTTGGTGGAATATTGGCCTCTACCACGGATTGGCTCAGCATGGCTTGGTTGATGACCAACTCCCCGACGAGATTGACCAACCTGTCGATCCGCTCAAGGTCCACGCGCACGGTTGCGCGCGGTTGCGTTGGGGCAGGAACGGCCTCTTTGGCCTCTGTGGGGGCGGGCGTGGGCACAGGAGCAGGAGATGCTGCGGCAACGGGTGCTGCGGCGTTTTCCGGTTCCGGCGTGGGAGTTGTTTGCGGTGTCGCGGGCGCGTCCAAAGCTGCGGGCTGATCATCCGTCAGTGTGGGAGCCTCTTGCGCGCGGTCCATGACCGGAGCGTTCATTGAGCCCAATGCAGTGTCGAGCAACGGCTCATCCGCGTCAACGGGGTCTGGTGTGAGCGGTGTGATGCTCAACTGGCATAGGCCATCGACGAATTCGAACACATCTATAACGGCGGTTTCAGGCTCGTCGGTAAGCAGATCAATGGTCCACGACAGATAGCCGGCATCTGGGTCCAAGTCCTCAAGCGTGGGGAGGTTGGCGGTGTGGCATGTAATCGTGCACTCGCCAAGCTCGCGCAACGCGCGAAAGAGATAGAGTGGTTCGTTGCCAGAGGTGTATAGTGCGTTCTCCGGCTTCAGACACACGCGAAATCCCTTGGCTGTTGTCATATCGTGGAGGATGGTGTCGTCCACATCGTCGGTGCCATCGAGCTGTGGCAGATCCGACAGATCGGGCAAGTCACCCAAATCCATACCGTCCGCCATATCAACATCATCGCTCAGATCGAGATCGAGTGAGAGAGTCGCGGGCGTGAAATCCACGGCGTCTTCGTCGTCCTCTTGCGAGATGCCGACCATTTTACCGAGCGTTTCGAGCACGGGCTCCGTGATGTCGTCTGAGATGACCTCGCCGTCGCGGGCGGCACGCACGAGATCGCCAAGGATGTCGCTACAGGTGTAAAACAGGCGGATTGCGTCAGCGCCGGGGGTGAACCGACCGGCACGGACCTCGTCCATTGCTGTCTCGAACTGATGGGCGAAGCGAACAAGGTCGTCGAGGCCGAAGGCACCAGCCCCGCCCTTGATCGAGTGAACGGCGCGGAACACGACGTTGATTGTCTCTGAGTCCGTCGCGCCGTCATCCATTCGTTGAAGGCCATCATTGAGGCTTTCGAGAAGCTCTTCGCATTCGACAAAGAAAGACGCGCGGATTTCTGCCATCGGATCGGACATGGGACTACCTCTCAGCCAGAGACCATTTGAAGGGCCTTAACGAGTTTCGCGGGATCAAATGGTTTGACGATCCAGCCTGTCGCCCCTGCGGCGCGGGCCTTTGTTTTTAACTCGTCCGCACTTTCGGTGGTCAGAACGAGGATCGGGATGCGTCGCCATTTTTCTTCGGAACGTACAGCGTTGATAAAGGCGAATCCGTCCATGCGTGGCATGTTGATGTCGGTGATGATGACGTCAGGTTCGGTTTTCTCGAGCACCTCCAGCCCGTGAACGCCATCTTCAGCGAGGTGTGCAGTAAACCCTGCAGATGACAGCGCAAGGTTAAGCATATCACGCATCGTTCGGCTGTCGTCGACAGCAAGGACTTCAAGGCTCATGTCCAGGCCTCCGGTTGGGATAAGGTTTCAGGTGAAAAGCCGAAAAGGCCTAACATTTCGATACAGGCATCATTGGCATTGGCGATGCGTGTCGATTTGCCTGCTTCGGCGCGGGTTTTGATTGCCGACATAATGGTTTGCAGGGGCAGGGTGCCTAAATGACGCAATTCTTGCGCGTCAAGAACAAGGCTGTCATCCGTCACCGATTTCAGTTCATCAAGCAAGTCAGGCAAGGATTGATAGTCGAGACGTTGGGGCAAAGCGAGTGTCTTGCTCATGCCTGTCCCTCCCTTTCTGGATGCGCAGCAACCATATCAAAAACTCCGTATTGGTCTGTCTTGACCATCGGTGTAAGGCGCAGGGGGTTAAGACGACGTTACATCGTGCAAAAATGTCATCAAAAAAACCGCACAGAGATTTTCCCTGTACGGCCTAAATGTGTGTATTGAGATGTCGCTTGGCCCCGTAATCGGGGCGGAGGGTTAGCGCATGATATGGACCAGATGCGAGGCACAGCCCGTCAGCGCGGCATAGTCGTCCTCGATCACATAGATCGGGAAGTTCTTCATAAACCCTGCAAATCGACCCTTGTCGCGGAAGGCATCGGTGAAACCGAAACGGTCGAGATACGGCGTGATGGCACGGGCTACGCCGCCAATCAGGTAGACCCCGCCAAAGGGCAGTTGGATCAGCGACAGGTTGCCCGCGACGGTCCCGAGGATCTTGACAAACAACTGGGCCGTGGCGTCGGCGCGTGGATCGTCGCCCGCCTCGACAGCGGCCATAATGTCGGCGGCTGATTTCTCGCGCGGATCGCCCTCTTGTTGGCCCAAGAACAGATAGACCCGCTCCAACCCGCGGCCTGACAATACGTCCTCGACCGCAGGAAACCCGTGCGCGGTTTCAACGTATTGGCACAGCGCCAATTCGTCTTCGTTGCGGATCGGCAAGTTGGCGTGGCCGCATTCGGACGGGGCAACAAACCGCCCCATCTCGGTCTCGAACACGGGCGCGGCGTTAAAGCCCGTACCGACCCCGATCACCATGCGCACGGCATTGGGGGACGGCTCGGGCGCATCGTCGATAATGGTGCGGATGTTTTCAGGGGCGACAAAGCCAAGCGCGTGGCCCTGTGCCTGCAAATCGTTGAGGATCGCGACATGTTCGGCATGGGCCGCACGGCGCAGCGTGTCCTTGTCAATCGCCCAATCGAGGTTGGTCATGGTGCCAACGCCATCACGGACGGGACCGGCCAAGGCGACACAGGCGCCCTTGCAATCCACGTTGTCCTCTTCGGCGATATACTGGCTGAGAATGCTCTCAAGACCGGGGAACTTGCGGTTGGAATAGCGCCGCACCGTTTCGGGCAAAAGCGATGTCCCATTGGCCAAGGCCACACGCGTGTTGGTGCCGCCGATGTCGGCCACAAGCGAAAGGGTGTTTGCAGGGTGCTTACTCATCAAGGTCAGCCTTTGGTCAGAATGTCTTTGAGCATGTGATAGGAGGCTTTTGGCGTCCGCTGCAAGGTGTCGAAATCAACATGCACGATGCCAAAGCGCTTTTCATAGCCCTCAGCCCATTCATAGTTATCCATCAGCGACCAGTAAAAGAAGCCCTTGAGGTTGGCGCCATCGGCGATGGATTGTTTCATAGCGGCCATGTGGCCTTGGATAAAGTCGCACCGCTCGGGATCGTTGACCGTGCCGTTGATCTTGCGGTCATCCCACGCCATGCCGTTCTCGGTGACGTAGATTGGCAGGTCGCCAACATAGTCTTTGGCCATGCGGGTGATGAAGTGGCGCAGGCCCTCGGGGTAGATTTCCCATCCCATCTGCGTGGTCGCAAGGTGGCCTTTGACGCCCTTGGTATAGGGCCATGCGGTGGCCTCGGGGTCGTGGGCGTGATGGTTGCGAGTGTAGTAGTTGACGCCGAGCCAGTCGAGCGGCTGATGGATGTAAGTTTTGAGGTCATCCTCCCATCCGTGCGGCATATGCGCCCCGAAGCCTTCGAGCGATTCGGCGGGGTAGGTGCCTTTGGTGATGGCTTCGATGAACCAGCGGTTGAACACGGCGTCGGCGGTGGCGGCGGCGCGGGCGTCCTCGTCGCTCTCGGTGGCGGGCACGGCGTAGTCAAAATTGAGAACGATACCGAGGTTGTCGCGGCCTTTGGCGCGCAGGCGCGTCATCGCCTCGCCGTGGGCTTTGAGGACATGGTGCATCGCACGGGATGCGGCACGGATGTCACGGGTTCCGGGTGCGTGGGCACCGAGGAAATGCGACAGAAACGCCACGCACCACGGTTCGTTGATGGTGGCAATCGCCTCCATGCGGTCGCCAATGCGGTCGTCGATGATCTCGACGTAGTCGCCAAACCAGTTATGAACATCGGGGTTGGTCCATCCGCCCAGATCGGACAAGGCAGAGGGCATCTCCCAGTGGTAGAGCGTCTGAAACGGTTTCAACCCGCGTTCAAGCAGTGCATCGGTGAGGCGGTCGTAGTAATCCAAGCCCTCTTGGTTCACCTGTCCGCGCCCCTCGGGCAAAACACGCGCCCATGAGGTTGAGAAACGGTAGGCGTCAAAATTACCCGCTTTCAGCAGGTCGAAGTCCTCGGCGTAGCGGTGGTAGTGATCGCAGGCCCGCGCGCCGTCTTCCGCCCGCACCACATTGCCGGGGGTGGCCGCAAAGGTGTCCCAATGGGTCGGACCCGCGCCGCCAAAGCTATGGCCTTCAATCTGATAGGCCGCTGTGGCAGCGCCAAAGGTGAACCCGTCAGGAAAGTCCGCGCGGGTCAGTTTGGGGGACTTGGTCATGGCTGTGCTCCCTTAAGGCCAATTGCTGCACCCTAAGGGGGCATGTGTGGCGGTGTTGTTGTCGGTTTCAAAATCAACGTTAGCGCTATCTATAACGATTACATAGATGAATTGACAACACCAAAGCGCTTTGATTTTTCGCGCTGCGTGTTTTGTTGCGTAGCGGGCCTTTAGGGTTTGGGGGCAGGGCCGTGGGTGTGGCCGATGATCAGTTCGGCATCAAGCAACCGATGTTCTGGTGGCGCACTTGGATTGGCGATCCGCCGCATCAGCATATCGGCGCAAATCCGTCCTGCAAGGCGCACGGAGGAGCGGGTTGCAGTGTAAATCGGTTCACTCGTGCCATTGCGCAGATAGGACAAATCGTCGTCGTGGATCACCAAGGACACATCGCGCCCCAGTTTCAGATTGGCCTCTTCACAGGCGCGGCGCACACCGATGCCGATGATGATGGATGAGGCGAGAAAGGCCGTGGGGGGCTCGTCTGATTGCAGCATGGCGCTGGTCGCGTTATAGCCGAATTCCTCTGTCATTTCAGCAGAGTAACAAATGGTAGGGTCTTCGGGAATGCCGCGTGCGGTGAGCGAGGCGGTGTAGCCGTGGCGGCGGCGCAAGGCAAAATCCATGCTCTCCAATCCATTGAGCAAACCGATCCGCCTGTGCCCGAGATCAAGCAGGAAATCGGTGGCCCGCTCGAATGCCCGCGCATTGTTCATATCCACCCACGAATAGTCATCTTCACCTTTGCCACCCGAGCGCCCATGCACGACAAAGGGCATGCCGATGCTGCGGAGCAGTTCGATCCGTTTGTCGTTGTCCTTTGGTCCGTGAACGATGACCGCATCCACCGCGCCTTTGAGCGCGATGTCGCGGTAGGTTTGTTCCTCTTGCGCGTCGGGGACAATTTTCAGGTGCATATCGTAGTTTTCGCGAGCGTAGATCTCGGACGCACCTGCGATGAAGTCGGTGAATACGGGGTTAACCACTTCGTGTTCGGTGGAAACGGGAATCACGTGGCCGACGGCGTGGGTGCGCCCTGTCGCCAAGGAACGCGCACGGTTGTTCGGTGCGTAGTTATACTTTTCGGCAGCCTTGCGCACGCGCTCGCGGGTGGCTTCCGAAACCTCTGGATATCCATTGAGTGCGCGGCTCACTGTCGTTTGCGATAAGCCAACTATATCTGAAAGTTTTTTGAGATTCATGGGGAACGACGGCCCTTTGGTCTGCTTGGAATATTGATAAAGCGTAGAGCGTTTCCTGTTTCATGGCAAAGGTTTAGTCCGTGTTTGACGTTGGGTTCGTCAATCAACTTGATGCTGCATTGCAGCATTGGCATTTGTGTCCACTGTTTGGGGGGACTGTGCGTTTATGGCCGCGCTAACATCATTGACAGTGCCGCCAGTTTAAACCACCCTAGGGCATCCAAAGCGCTTTGGTAAATGGATCGAATCTGTTTGATTCCATCGCTTGAGCGCTCGGAAACGTACCATTGTCTAGGCAGAAACTGGGAGGTTTACATGAAGACATATCTTTTGACGGGTGCCGCTGTTGCCGCACTTTCCATCGGGGCCGCATCCGCGCAGGACCTGTCTGGCGAAGTGATTACAGTTGCAGGTCCGTGGCTCAGCCCTGAGTCCGAAACTATCGCAAAAATCTTTGATATTTTCGAAGAGAAGACAGGCGCTGAAGTTAAATATGTTGGCTCCGATAGCTTTGAACAGCAAATCGTCATCGACGCCGAAGCCGGCTCCGCGCCAAACGTAGCTGTGTTCCCGCAGCCCGGTCTTGCCGCTGATATGGCGTCACGTGGTTTCCTGACGCCTCTCAAACCCGAAGTGGGCGAGTGGATCAAAGAGAACTACGCTGCGGGTCAGTCTTGGGTTGATCTGGCGACCTTCGCCAACAAAGAGGGTGAAGATCACCTGTACGGCATGTTCTTCCGTGCCGACCTGAAATCTCTCGTCTGGTATTCGCCTGAGAACTTCGAGGACGCCGGTTACGACGTTCCAACCACAATGGAAGAGCTCAAAGCTTTGACCGAAGAGATTGCCGCAAACGGCGAGACACCTTGGTGTATTGGTCTGGGTTCCGGTGCCGCGACGGGTTGGCCTGCAACCGACTGGGTCGAAGACCTGATGCTGCGCACGCAGTCTCCTGAGGACTACGATGCATGGGTCTCCAACGACCTGAAGTTCAACGACCCAAAAGTTGTTGCTGCTATCGAAGACTTCGGTTGGTTCGCACGTAATGACGCTTACGTTGCTGGCGGCGCAGGTGCGGTTGCAACCACCGATTTCCGCGACAGCCCCAAAGGCCTGTTTGACAGCCCACCCCAATGCTACATGCACCGTCAGGCATCCTTTATCCCTGCGTTCTTCCCTGAGGGCACGGAAATGGGTGTGGATGCGGACTTCTTCTACTTCCCTGCCTATGCTGAAAAAGACCTCGGCAAGCCTGTTCTCGGCGCTGGTACGCTCTTTGCGATCACCAACGAATCCGAGGGCGCGCATGCTCTGATCGAGTTCCTCGAAGATCCAGCCGCTCACGAGCTGTGGATGGCCGAAGGCGGCTTCCTCACACCGCATAAAGGTGTTGATCCATCGAAGTTCTCTTCCGATACGCAACGGGCGATGAACGACATCTTGCTCAACGCAACCACCTTCCGTTTCGACGGCTCCGACCTGATGCCTGGTGGCGTTGGTGCAGGCTCGTTCTGGACGGGTATGGTTGACTACACAGGCGGCAAAGATGCCCAAGCTGTGGCTGACGAGATTCAGTCCTCTTGGGACGCTCTGAAGTAAGAGATTCACATTTTGGGCAATCCGAGCATGTCTCGGGTTGCCCTTTTTCAATGGCGAGCGCCATACTGACTTAAGGTTGCTATCCGCAGGGAGCAGTCCATCCGCTCTCTTCGCGTAACTGCCATCATAAAAACGCGCCCAATTCGCGATGACGAACACGGCGCGATGACGGAACGATCCTTTTGGGAGGGGAATGGACATGCATCCAGCACTTCAAGGTCTGATGACCATCGTGGTCGGGGTCGGGGCCTGTGTAAGCTACTTTTACGCCTCGAACCTGTTGATTGATAAGGTGCTATTTCCACCGCGAAATGTTTCAGTGCAACAAGCCAAGACCAAAAGGTTAATTGCGTTCGCACTTGTGATCCTCATTATTCTTGGGATTGTCCTATTGGGTTTGAAACCATTCCCTCTCTATTCATTACAATCATGGGGGGGCTACACATCGCTCTCCATGACATTGTTTGTGTCGGCCGTGTTCCTTTTGGGCGTACATTTTCTCTTTCCTAAAGTTGAGCAATCGGCGGGCAATAATATCAACCGCGCCAATATCATTCGCCCGTGGCTGTTCTTGTTTCCCGCGCTCTTCGTGCTGACGGTCTATCTGGCCTATCCCGTGTTCGAGACGCTGCGCCTGTCGCTGACAGATCGCGCTCAGGACGGGGCCTTTGTGGGGTTGGATAACTACCGTCAACTGGTCTCCGAGCCCAAGTTCTGGGAAGCCATTCGCAACAATATGCTCTGGCTGATCGTCGTGCCCGCCATGTCGACCATTTTCGGTCTGATCGTGGCGCAGCTGACCGACCGGATCAAATGGGGCAATATTGCCAAATCGATCATTTTTATGCCGATGGCGATTTCCTTTGTCGGCGCTTCGGTGATCTGGAAACTCGTATATGACGCGCGCCCACCCGGCACCGAGCAAATCGGTGTGCTCAACGCGGTTTATATGTACCTGACAGGCAATGACCCGCAGCAATGGTTGACCATTCCGCTGTGGAACAACTTCTTTTTGATGGCGGTGCTGATCTGGATTCAGACGGGCTTTGCCATGGTGATCCTGTCGGCGGCGCTGCGCGGTATTCCTGAGGAAACTATTGAGGCTGCGATCATCGACGGGGCAGGGCCGTTCCAGATTTTCTTCAAAATCAAAGTTCCGCAGATGATGGGAACGATCATGGTGGTGTGGACCACGATCACCATCACCGTGCTGAAGGTGTTCGACATCGTTTACGCCATGACCAACGGTCAATGGGAGACGCAGGTCTTGGCCAACTACATGTATGACAAACTGTTTCGGGCCAATGACTGGGGCGTCGGGTCGGCGGCGGCGATGGTCATTATGTTGCTCGTGACACCGATTTTGGTGTGGAATGTCGTCAACGCACGTCGGGAAATGCGCTGATCGCGCGGGAGAGAGATTATGGATAATATCGCTGGATCTAAATCATCGCTCACCTGGGCCGTTCACATTTCGGTCGCCCTTCTCGTGTTGCTATGGATTTTCCCCACGCTTGGGTTGTTGGTGTCCTCTTTCCGCACCGCTGATCAGATTTACTCCTCAGGGTGGTGGGCGTCGCTGTTCACCCAAGAAAGCCAGAACCCCGCCATCCGCCTTGAGGGTGATGAGGTCATGGATGGTCCGTTCTATGTGATCGAGGGCGATCTGTTCCCATCCACGGATGCGACGATTTCCAAGTGGGGCACGTCCTCGCGTGATCCCGAGGCATATTCCCCCGGGGAAACGGCGGAACTGAAAAACGATTGGACCGTGACCGTGGATGTGGCGGGCGATTTTCGACTGACTTCGCCCACGTCTTTTGAGGGGGAGCGGTTGCCGCGTGTGTTTACCACCGCCGAGACGCCACCAGAGTTTACCTTGGACAACTACAACGAGATGCTGTTCTCGCCGACAACATCGCAAAACATGGCCAAGGCGTTTTTCAATACGCTCACTGTGACCATTCCCGCGACGATCATCCCGATCCTGATTGCAGCTTTTGCGGCCTATGCTCTTGCGTGGATGGACTTTCCGGGGCGGGCGCTGCTTGTGGCCTTTGTGGTGGCCTTGCTCGTCGTGCCGCTGCAACTGGCGTTGATCCCGTTGCTTAAATTACACCTCGGCCTCGGCATTGGCAAAGGCTATCTTGGGGTGTGGTTGGCGCATACGGGGTTCGGGATGCCGCTCGCCATCTATTTGCTGCGCAACTACATGGTCGGCCTGCCCAAAGATATCATCGAAAACGCCCGCGTAGACGGCGCGACAGAGTTCCAGATTTTCATAAAGATCATCCTGCCGCTGTCCTTCCCCGCCCTCGCAAGTTTCGCCATTTTCCAGTTTCTGTGGACATGGAATGACCTCTTGGTCGGTCTGGTGTTCCTCATCGACAGTACGGGCGACACCACCATTATGACGCGTCAGATCATCGAGCTATTGGGCACCCGTGGCGGCAATTGGGAAATCCTTGCCACCGCCGCGTTCGTCTCCATCGCCGTGCCGCTTGCCGTCTTCTTTGCCATGCAAAAATATCTCGTTCGCGGCTTGCTCGCGGGCTCGGTCAAATAAGAGAACACATCTAAAATGAACGCAATGACAGGACAGGACCCTATGTCCAAAACCTTTACCCGAGACCCCGATTGGTGGCGTGGTGCAGTGATCTATCAGATTTATCCGCGCTCCTATCAAGACAGCAATGGCGATGGCATTGGCGATCTTTTGGGCATCGTCCAACGTCTACCATACATTGCCTCTTTGGGCGTGGATGCGATCTGGATTTCGCCGTTTTTCACCTCGCCGATGAAGGATTTCGGCTACGACGTGTCCGATTACTGCGATGTCGATCCGATGTTCGGCTCGCTTGCAGATTTCGATGCAGTGATCGAGACGGCGCACCAATACGGCGTCAAGGTTATGATCGACCTCGTGTTGTCGCACACCTCGGATCAGCATCCGTGGTTCAAAGAGAGCCGTGCGTCTCATGATAACGCCAAATCCAATTGGTACGTCTGGGCCGACGCCAAGCCCGACGGCACGCCGCCCAATAACTGGCTGTCGATCTTTGGCGGATCGGCGTGGCAATGGGATGCGGGTCGGATGCAGTATTTCCTGCATAACTTCCTGACCTCGCAACCCGATTTGAACTTCCACGAACCACAGGTCCAAGAGGCTTTGCTCGACGTCGCGCGCTTCTGGTTGGAGCGGGGCGTGGATGGCTTCCGCCTCGATACCATCAACTTCTACACCCATGACGCCGAACTGCGCGACAACCCCGCGCTGCCCGCCGAGGCGCGCTCGTCCAAAACTGCGCCCGCCGTCAATCCCTACAACTGGCAAGAGCATCTCTACGATAAATCGCGCCCTGAAAACCTCACCTTCCTGCGCAAACTGCGCGCGGTGATGGAGCCCTATAATGCGGCTGCGGTCGGCGAAGTGGGCGACGAGCAACGCGGTCTAGAGATCCTTGGGGAATACACCTCCGGCGATGACCTCATGCATATGTGCTACGCCTTTGAGTTGCTGTCGGGCGAGACCCCTGATGCGGCCTATATCAAGGAGGTGATGGACAAAGTCGCCGCTGTAGCCGCCGATGGGTGGGCCTGTTGGGCCTATTCCAACCACGATGTGGTCCGCCATGTGTCGCGGTGGAACCTGTCCCCCGCGGCAGCACGGGCCTTTACCACCTTGATGATGTGTCTGCGCGGGTCAGCTTGTATCTATCAAGGGGAGGAGCTTGGTCTGCCAGAGGCGGAGATTGCCTTTGATGATCTGCAAGACCCCTATGGCATTGAGTTCTGGCCCGAGTTCAAGGGCCGTGATGGCTGTCGCACGCCGATGGTGTGGGAAAAATCCAACCATAATGGCGGTTTTTCCGATGCGACAAAGACGTGGCTGCCCGTGCCTTCCGAGCATGTGAACATGTCGGTCAATGCGGCTGAGGATGATCCCGCGTCGCTCGTACACCACTACCGCCGCGCCATCGCATTTCGTCACTCACATGCCGCGCTCAAAGTGGGCACGCAAGAGGGGATGCGGGTCGAGGATGGTTGCTTGATCTTTACGCGCAAACAGGGGGATGAGGAGCTGTTTTGCGCATTCAACCTCACCGATACGCCCGCGACGCTTGAGACGCCTGCGGGTCAGTGGCACGCAATCGGTGGCGAACTTAATTCCGCCTCTCCAATGGAGGACGGCAAAATTCATCTTGGGCCTTGGCAGCCCTGTATCATGCTGCGTGAGCATGTTTGATTTGGGAGGGGATATCCAATGGCAGAGCTAAAACTGACCAATGTTGCAAAGACCTATGGCGGAAAGGTTGAGGTCCTCAAAGACATCAACCTCGACATCAAAACAGGCGAGTTGATCGTTTTTGTCGGTCCATCGGGCTGCGGGAAATCCACGCTTTTGCGAATGATTGCGGGTCTGGAAAAGATCACCAGCGGGACGCTTGAGATCGACGGTCTGCGCGTCAACGATGTGCCGCCCGCACAGCGCGGCATCGCGATGGTGTTCCAGTCCTACGCGCTCTATCCGCATATGACCGTGCGCGACAACATGTCCTTTGCGCTCAAGATTGCCAAGAAACCCAAGGCGGAAATCGACGCGGCCGTGGCCAAAGCCGCCAAGATCCTTCAGCTCGAAGACTACCTCGACCGTCTGCCCAAAGAACTGTCGGGCGGGCAGCGCCAGCGTGTCGCCATCGGGCGGTCGATTGTGCGCGACCCGAAGGTCTATTTGTTCGATGAACCCCTGTCCAACCTCGACGCCGCCTTGCGCGTCGCGACCCGTCTGGAGATCGCGCAACTCAAAGAGAGCATGCCCGACAGCACCATGGTCTATGTGACCCACGACCAAGTTGAGGCCATGACCTTGGCCGACAAGATCGTGGTTCTGGCCAACAAGGGCATCGCGCAAGTCGGCAGCCCGCTTGAGCTCTACGAGACGCCAGACAACGAGTTTGTGGCGCAGTTTATCGGCTCTCCTGCAATGAACCTTCTGTCGGGCGAGATCGTGAAAACGGGCGCGCAGACTGAAGTGAAACTGGACGGCGAGGGTGTCGCCATCTCTAACGTGCCGACGTCCGCCGACGATCTGGGGCGGCGTGTGAATGTCGGGGTGCGCCCCGAAGACCTGACCTTGGTCAAAGAGGGAGGTTTGGGCATCATCAACGGTGAAGTCGATATGATCGAAGCCCTTGGCGAAGTGACTTTGCTCTACTTCGTGCCAGAGCGCGGCAACGATCCGTTGATCGCAAAACTGCCTGGCATCCATAAGGGCCTGCGCGGCAACACGGTTAATCTCACGGCTGATCCGGCCAAGGTGCATTTGTTTGCCGATGGGGTGTCGATGCGCGTCAAAGCGTAAACAGGCGAAGCGAAAGATTGGGAAAGGGGGCGCTTTGGTGCCCCTTTTTCTATGGCCGCGACACCGCGTCACAAGACAAGGTGATGTGCGGGCTGTTCGCGGCGCTCGGGCGATGGTATTCAAGACAGGCAATATGACAAAGGCCGAACCCATGTCCGAGACTTCCGCACCGAAGAAACCGTATTTTCCACCGCCGCCACCGTTGAATACACCACCCAAAGGGCTGTGGCGCGCAACACCACCCGCGATCTTCCCGCCGATGTTGGGTTTGCTCGGCATGGGATTGGCATGGCGTCAGGCGGGCGTGGCTCTGAATGCGCCGACATGGATTGGCGAGATGATCCTCGGTGCGGTCTGTTTGCTCTATGTGTTTGGCGTCATTGCCTACAAAGCCAAGGTGGCACGACGTCCGTCGGTTGTGGCTGACGATCTGCGCATTCTGCCTGGTCGGGCTGGGCTGTCGGCGGGGACGGGGGCAGGGATGCTCTTTGCCGCCGCCCTTGTGCCGTTCTCCATTCCCTTGGCCAAGCTCGTGCTTGTCGTGTCCTTGATCGGTCATGCGATCGTGGCGCTGTTGATCATCCGTTCGTTTATGATTGGTCCTGCCGAGCAACGACGTGTGACGCCTGTGTGGCATCTGAGCTTTGTCGGCTTCATCATTGGCGGTGTGGCCGCGCCCGCTGTGGGCTGGTCCGCTCTGGCGCAAATGCTCTTGGTGACGACTTTGCCGATTGCCGCCGCTATTTGGCTCATCTCCGCGCTGCAATTTACCAAGGCCGATGTGCCGCCACCGCTGCGTCCGCTCTTGGCCATTCACCTCGCGCCTGTCGCCCTGTTCGGGATCGTCGCTGCCGGGCTTGGCTACGCAGGTCTGGCCGTGGCCTTTGGCTACCTCGGGATTACCGTGTTGGTCGTGATGCTGCTCGGGGTGCGCTATTTCACCAAGGGGGAGTTCACCGCTCTTTGGGGCGCGTTCACCTTTCCTATGGCGGCCTTCGCCAATCTGATGTTCGCGGCGGCCAAGTTCCAAGAGACGCCCTTTGCCATTATCGGCGGGCTTGAACTGGTGGCGGCAACACTCGCGATCTCGGTCATTGCCTTTAAAATCATGCAGATATGGGCGCGAGGCAAGCTGTCCAAGGCCACCAACGCCGCGACGGTATAATCCGCTAAACGCCCTTTAGGTGAGGCCAAGAGCGCCGTGGTCCGAACAGGCCGCGGCGCTAAATCTTGGGGTTGGGCGGGGAAATGGCACAAACACCCTTCCCAAATGGCCCGATCCGTGTAATAGCGGCGTGCCTAACCGTATCACGCCAAGGAGAAATTGGATGGAGATTCGCGAGGCTCTCACCTTTGACGACGTATTGCTTGTTCCTGCGGCATCCTCAGTGCTGCCGACGACAGCGGACACGTCAACGTTCGTCACAAAAACAATCAAGCTGAATATCCCCCTGTTGTCCTCCGCAATGGACACCGTGACCGAGGCGCGCATGGCGATTGCCATGGCGCAGATGGGCGGGATGGGCGTGATCCATAAAAACCTCAACGTGGTCGATCAGGCCAATGAGGTGCGCCGCGTCAAGCGGTTCGAGAGCGGGATCGTCTACAATCCAATCACCCTGACGGCAGACCAAACCATCGCCGACGCACGGGCTTTGGCGATGCAATACAATTTCACGGGCTTCCCTGTCATTGATGACGAGGGTCGCGTTGTGGGCATTGTGACCAACCGCGATATGCGCTTTGCCACGTCTGAGGACACTCCTGTGTCGCAAGTGATGACCTCCAACGACCTCGCGATCCTGCATGAGCCTGCGGACCGTGACGAAGCGATTTCTCTGATGAAGGCGCGTCGGATCGAAAAGCTGCTCGTCACTGATGGATCAGGCAAACTGACGGGGCTATTGACGCTCAAGGATACGGAAACAGCGGTGTTGAACCCTTCGGCGTGCAAAGACGACCTCGGGCGTTTGCGCGTTGCTGCGGCTACTTCTGTGGGCGACAGTGGTTTCGAGCGCTCAGAGGCATTGGTCGATGCAGGTGTGGATGTGATCGTGATCGACACGGCGCACGGACATTCCAGCGGCGTCATCGACGCAGTGGCCCGCGCCAAGAAAGAGTTTGGCGATAAGGTCCAGATCATCGCGGGCAACGTGGCCACAGGGGAAGCGACCAAAGCTCTCATCGGCGCGGGCGCGGATGCGGTCAAGGTCGGTATCGGGCCGGGCTCGATCTGCACCACACGTATGGTCGCAGGTGTCGGCGTTCCACAGCTCACCGCGATCATGGATTGTGCTGCGGCTGCGGGCGAGGTGCCTGTCATTGCTGACGGCGGGATCAAGTTCTCCGGCGATTTTGCCAAGGCCATCGCCGCAGGGGCCTCTTGTGCAATGGTCGGCTCGATGATCGCAGGCACGGATGAAAGTCCGGGCGAGGTCATTCTCTACCAAGGCCGTTCGTTTAAATCCTATCGTGGCATGGGCTCGCTCGGCGCGATGGCGCGCGGGTCTGCGGATCGCTATTTCCAAAAAGACGCAGCTTCGGACAAACTCGTGCCCGAAGGCATCGAAGGCCAAGTGCCCTACAAAGGCACCGTTGGCACCGTGTTGCACCAGATGGTCGGCGGTCTTCGCGCTGCTATGGGCTATACGGGCAACGCAACAGTGGCGGAGATGCGCAAAGGCTGCAACTTTACCAAGATTACAGGCGCGGGCCTCAAAGAGAGCCATGTGCATGACGTGCAGATCACCCGCGAAAGTCCGAACTACCGTATCGGCTGAGCCTGCGCTACAATTTGAACACGGGAACGGGGGCCTTACGCCCCCGTTGCTATTTGCGTCCTACTTTGTCCGTCCATAAGGGGCTGTCTCCAATGACACCAACCGCACGTCTCTCCGCCGCTATTGAATTGCTCGATACCGTTCTGTCTGGCGTTAATGCCGAGAGAGCCTTGACCAATTGGGCGCGGGGAAACCGCTATGCGGGGTCCAAAGATCGCCGCGCCATCCGCGACTATGTCTTTGACGCGCTGCGGTGTCTGCGCTCCTACGCATGGCTTGGTGGTGCGGGAGAGGCCACGCCCACGGGACGCCAAGTGATGATCGGGGCGCTTAGAGCCAACGGTGTGGACCTTGATACCTTATTCTCGGGCGAGCGGTTTTCGCCTGAGCCTCTGACAGACGCCGAGCGCGATCTGCCTCCCTTGGATGGCGCTCCGCGTGGCGTGCGTCTGGATACGCCCGATTGGCTTTTGCCCATGTTCGACGCGGCTTTGGGCGCGGAAGCGGATGCCGTTTTGGCCAAATGCCGCGAGCGCAGCGCTGTGTTTTTGCGCGTCAATCGTCGCAAAGCTACGGTTAAGCAAGCCATTGAAATGCTGGCCGACGACGACATTGTTGCCGCGCCGCATGGGCTGAGCGAGGGGGCGTTGATCGTCACCAAGGGCGCGCGCGCCGTGGCGCGCTCCTTGGCTTATCTCGATGGTGCGGTCGAGGTGCAAGACGCGGGCTCTCAGGCCATCATCAACACTCTGCCGATCGAAGACGGTCAAAGCGTGTTGGACTACTGCGCGGGCGGCGGCGGGAAAGCCTTGGCCTTGGCGTGCAAGGCAGATGTGTCCGTGACCGCCCATGATATCGACCCGTCGCGGATGCAAGACATTGCCCCGCGGTCCGAGCGGGCGGGGGTGACGATCCGCACGGCTGGGGCGGCGCAATTGGACGACATTTACGATCTGGTCGTGGCGGATGTGCCGTGTTCGGGATCGGGATCATGGTCGCGCGCACCGCAAGCCAAATGGGCGCTGACGCCTGAACGTCTGACCGAGTTGACCGAAATCCAAGCGCAAATCTTGGACGAGGTGGCCCCGCGCGTGGCCAAGGGCGGTGTGCTTGGCTACATGACGTGCTCTTTGTTCGAGGTCGAAAACGGCGACCAGATCACGGGTTTCTTGGCACGTCATCCCGAATTTTCTGTCGAGGTCACGCGGTTGATAACGCCGCTTGAGGGGGCGGATGGCTTTTTCGTCTGTGTGCTGCGCAAATCAGCCTAAGTGCAATTCGGGGCACGTGGACGCATAAGTGTCCATGATCTTAACAATTTCACGCATACGTTGCATTTCTGGGCTGAAACAACTTTACCGATAGTCGACCATTTACTACAAAGATGAGAGGGTTAAGGGCGCGTTAACTAATTTTGGGCACAGTCCGAGACCCGTGGATCGTGCGTAGCCCATTGGGCGAGAAGGGGCAGTTTTGAACGCAGCTGTAATGAGTGTTGGGCCTTTGGGGCGGCTTGGTGTGCGTCTTGCACCTTTGACGGTGTGGTTCTTCATCCTGGGGCTCGGCCTGTGTGTACTCTCCTTTGTTGTGCCCAATCCTCAAATAGGGGTTTTGGCATTTATTAGCGGGTTTGCACTGCTCTGGATCGTGTTGATCCTGCGCTTGCTCAATGCGCGGGAACGCCGCAAACGCCGTCAGTTCCATAAAATGATTGCCAATTTCGTCGCCCATGACGCGGCGCCGTCCTTCACCACGGATGCAGACGGGGTGATTGACTATGAGAACAAGGCCGCCGTGACACGGTTTGGTTCACGCCAAGGGGCCTCAATGCTGGCCACTGTTGAGGGTATGTTTGCCGCGCCCTCCGCGACCTTGGCGCGGTTGCAGAATTTTGCCCATGCCAAGGGCGCCGCGTGCGAAGATGTGGCCACCCGTACGGGACATATGCGCCTGTCTGTGCATTTGGTCGGGGCGGACAGCGAATACTATCTTTGGCGCTTGGAAGACCTCACCGAACGTGGCGAGCACGGGGTTGGAGGAGAAGCTGTTTCCCTACCGATGATTGTGCTCTCGGCGAAGGGAAAACTGTTGTTCTCCAATGCAGCACTTCACCGTTTGATCGGACACCGCCCCGCGGCTCTCGATCGGATCGTCAACGATTTGCCGCTGCGCAACGGCGATCTGCATTTGCTTTCGGGGAAATCTACCCCCATTTCAGCTCGTGTTGCGGTGTATGAAACGCCGACAGGGCGACAGGAAGTCTATTTCCTTCCCGAATTGACGCCGCAAGTGGGCGCATGGACCGATTTCGATGCTTTGCCCGTTGCGCTGCTCAAAGTGAGCGCAGAGGGTGAAATCCTCGAAAGCAACCGTGCGGCGCGTGAATTGCTCGCCATGCCCGCCAATCCGCGCAATCTCAACCTCGGAGATGTCGTTGAGGGGTTGGGCCGGTCCGTGTCGGAATGGGCCGGTGATGTGGCGCAAGGACGGATGCACAAACCCGAGTTTGTGCGCGCCTCGCGACCAGAAAAGGACACCTTCCTGCAAATCTCGCTCACCCGTGTCGAGGGGGAGGATGGCGCGATTGAATTGGTCTCCGTATTGACCGACGCCACACAGCTCAAGGCCCTTGAGGCGCAGTTCGTGCAAAGCCAGAAAATGCAGGCGATTGGCCAACTTGCGGGCGGTGTGGCCCATGACTTCAACAACCTGCTGACCGCCATTTCGGGGCATTGTGATCTGTTGCTCCTGCGCCATGATAGTGCCGACCCCGAATATGGCGATCTCGTTCAAATTCACCAAAACGCAAACCGTGCCGCTGCCTTGGTCGGGCAGTTGCTCGCCTTCTCGCGCAAGCAAACGCTCAAGCCTGAGGTGATCAATCTGCGTGATACCCTGTCCGATCTGACCCATCTGCTCAACCGCTTGGTCGGAGAGAAGATCAGCCTTGCCGTCTCCCATGACGACGATCTGCGACCTATCCGCGTTGATAAGCGGCAGTTGGAACAGGTCATTATGAACCTTGTGGTAAATGCCCGTGATGCCATGCCGGGAGGTGGGGAGATCGCGATAGAATCGCGTAATGCGGTGTTGCATGAGGCCATGATGAAAGGGCGCGCGACGGTGCCTGCGGGAGACTATGTTTTGATCTGCGTGACCGATCAGGGCACGGGTATTCCCAAAGAGTTGCTACAGCAGGTGTTCGAGCCGTTTTACACCACGAAGCGAACGGGCGAGGGCACAGGGCTTGGCCTGTCCACGGCTTACGGAATTATCAAGCAGACGGGCGGCTTCATCTTTGTGGATAGTGCCGTTGGCGTGGGCACGAAATTCTCCATCTATCTGCCCACCCATGCTGCTAATGGCGATGAGGTGGCCACGGAAGCGGCGACCACACCGAAACGTGTTGTGGAGCGGGGCGATGGTGTCGTGCTTTTGGTCGAAGATGAGGCGCCTGTACGTGCCTTTGCGGCACGTGCCCTTAAACTGCGCGGATATACGGTGTTGGAGGCCGAATGCGCCGAAGATGCTTTGGAGCTTTTGGAGGACGAGAGCCTGCGCGTCGATCTATTCCTGTCCGATGTCATCATGCCCGGAATGGATGGCCCCACATGGGTAACCAAGGCGCGCGAAGCCCGTCCGGATGTTAAGGTTATCTTTGTCTCCGGCTATGCGGAAGATCATTTCTCCGATCAGCAGGCACGGATTCCAAATTCGGTGTTCCTGCAAAAACCGTTCTCTCTGTCTGAGCTGACCGAAATCGTGCAGCAACAGTTCGAAGAGTGAATTTTATCGCGGTGCTTTGATGCGAGCGCTCCTGTGATCTATGTCACTCATTTTACACTAACTTTTTTGCTTAAATTCCAGCACTTACACCTTGTAGTTAATTGAATGGCGTAGCTGATTTAGCCCGAAATTTTCCCCTAAATGAAACATTAACCAATTTCTGCCACTCCTGACCTCGTCAGATTTTTGTTGAAATGTTCTCTTTTTGATCTCATAAGGAGGCAAGAGAACAAGACAGGAACATAACCTGTCCTTGTGGAAGGTCACGGACCATCGAGTTTCCGTTGCCGCCCCAAGGTGGGTGTGAAATAAGGGTAGAGACCAATGGCTAAAGCAGCGGTAGTAGAGATGAGCAAAAACGACAGCAATAAGCAAAAAGCCCTCGATAGCGCTTTGGCGCAGATTGAGCGTCAATTTGGCAAGGGCTCGATTATGAAAATGGGCGCGGATAATCCCGCCCATGAGATCGAAGCTACGTCCACAGGCTCGCTTGGCCTCGACATCGCGCTTGGCATAGGCGGTTTGCCAAACGGGCGCATCATTGAAATCTACGGCCCTGAGTCCTCGGGTAAAACAACCCTGACGCTGCACTGTGTCGCCGAAGAACAGAAAAAAGGCGGCGTCTGCGCCTTTGTGGATGCGGAGCACGCGCTTGATCCGATCTATGCCCGCAAGCTGGGTGTGGACCTTGACGAACTGCTGATTTCGCAGCCTGACACAGGTGAGCAGGCGCTCGAGATTGTGGACACCTTGGTGCGCTCCGGTGCTGTGTCGCTCGTTGTTGTCGACTCCGTCGCCGCGTTGACGCCGAAATCCGAACTTGAGGGTGACATGGGCGATAGCTCTGTTGGTGTGCAGGCCCGTTTGATGTCGCAAGCCATGCGCAAGCTGACAGGGTCGATCAACCGCTCCAAATGTACCGTGATCTTCATCAACCAGATCCGCATGAAAATCGGCGTGATGTTCGGCTCGCCCGAAACCACCACGGGCGGCAACGCGTTGAAATTCTATTCTTCCGTGCGTCTTGATATTCGCCGCATTGGCCAGATCAAGGATCGCGACGAAGTTGTCGGCTCCGAGACCCGCGTGAAGGTCGTCAAAAACAAAGTGGCGCCACCCTTCAAACAGGTGGAATTCGACATCATGTATGGCGAAGGTATTTCCAAAACGGGTGAGCTTCTGGACCTCGGTGTGAAAGCGGGCGTGATCGACAAGTCGGGATCGTGGTTCTCTTATGGGGACGAACGTATCGGGCAGGGCCGTGAAAACGCCAAACGGTTCCTCAAGGAAAACACCCATTTTGCGCTTGAGATCGAGGACAAAATCCGCGCCTCTCACGGGCTTGAGTTCGATCTTGGTAAAGAGATGGCTGCGATTGAAGAGATCACAGACGTTGTTGAGGGCGATGAGGCCGAATAAGCCACGCATCCTGCGCTAAAATCCACTGAAAAAAGGGTCGGAACCATCGGGTTTCGGCCCTTTTGCATTGTGGGGTGATGGACAGGCTCTCAAAGGGGCGATAAACCCGATGCAACGCCAATCCCTGCCCAAAAACAAGAGCCCTGTGATATGCCTAGCGTCAACGACATTCGCTCCACATTCCTGAACTATTTCGACAGCAACGGCCATACGGTCGTGGACAGTTCTCCGCTGGTCCCGCGCAATGATCCCACCTTGATGTTCACCAACTCGGGTATGGTTCAGTTCAAAAACTGCTTCACGGGTGTGGAAAAGCGCGACTATGTGCGGGCCACCTCGGCGCAAAAATGCGTGCGGGCAGGGGGCAAACACAACGACCTCGACAACGTTGGCTACACCGCCCGTCACCACACGTTCTTTGAGATGCTCGGCAACTTCTCCTTCGGCGACTATTTCAAGGAGGAAGCGATCCCCTTTGCATGGGAATTGATCACGGGGGTGTTCGGCATCCCCAAAGACAAGCTCTATGTGACCGTCTACCACACCGATGACGAGGCGTTCGACATCTGGAAAAAGGTTGGTGTTCCCGAAGACCGGATCATCCGCATTGCCACCTCCGACAACTTCTGGCAGATGGGCGACACGGGGCCTTGCGGTCCGTGCACCGAAATTTTCTACGATCACGGCGATCATATCTGGGGCGGCCTTCCCGGAACACCTGAGGAAGATGGCGACCGTTTCATCGAGATTTGGAACGTCGTGTTCATGCAGAACGAGCGGTTTGCGGATGGGTCCATGACCGAACTGGATATGCAATCCATCGACACGGGCATGGGGCTTGAGCGGATTGCGGCGCTTTTGCAGGGCAGCCACGACAACTACGACACCGACATGATGAAGGCGCTGATCGAGGCTTCGGCTCATGCCACCTCCGTCGATCCCTATGGTGACAAAAACGTGCATCACCGTGTGATTGCCGATCACCTTCGCTCGACCTCGTTCCTGATTGCCGATGGTGTGATGCCATCGAATGAGGGCCGCGGTTATGTGTTGCGCCGCATCATGCGCCGCGCCATGCGTCACGCGCATTTGCTTGGGGCGAAAGATCCGATCATGCACAGCCTTGTGCCCGAATTGGTGCGCCAGATGGGCGACGCTTACCCCGAGCTGCGCCAAGGTCAGTCGATGATCGAAGAGACGCTGCGCCTTGAGGAAACACGGTTCAAACAGACACTTGATCGCGGGTTGAAATTGCTCGACGACGAATTGGACGGGCTGCCCGAAGGCGAAAAACTGGCCGGTTCCGCGGCGTTCAAGCTCTATGACACCTATGGTTTCCCGCTCGATTTGACGCAGGATGCGTTGCGCGAAAAGGGCCGTGAGGTCGACACCGATGGCTTCGATGCGGCGATGGCCGAGCAAAAAGCCAAAGCCCGCGCCGCTTGGGCCGGATCGGGTGAAACGGCCGACGCAACCGTGTGGTATGACGTCGCCGAGGACAAAGGCACCACTGAATTCTTGGGCTATGAGACCGAAAAGGCCGAGGGCGAGATCGTCGCACTGGTCAAGGACGGCGCACGTGTGGAATCTGTAAATGCAGGTGACACGGTGCAAATCGTCGTCAACCAGACGCCCTTCTACGGCGAAAGCGGCGGTCAGGTCGGCGACACGGGTGTGATCCGGATCGACGGTAATATTGCCAAAGTCACGGACACCAAAAAGGTTGCAGGCGTGTTCATCCACATGGCCGAAGTCGTTGAGGGAACGATCACGGTTGGCGAGCCTGCGGTGCTGGAAGTCGATCACGCCCGCCGTGCTGCTATTCGCGCCAATCACTCCGCCACCCACCTGTTACACGAGGCGCTGCGCGTCACGTTGGGTGATCATGTGGCGCAACGCGGGTCGTTGAATGCGCCTGATCGTTTGCGCTTCGACTTTTCGCATGGCAAGGCATTGAGTGCTGAAGAACTGGCCACGGTTGAGGCCGATGTGAACGCGTTCATCCGTCAAAACACCTCCGTCGAAACCCGTATTATGACGCCCGACGATGCCCGTGCCATTGGCGCACAGGCGCTGTTTGGCGAGAAATACGGCGACGAGGTGCGGGTTGTCTCGATGGGCCGTGCCGATACGGGAAAGGGCGTTGATGGCAAGACCTATTCGCTCGAACTCTGTGGCGGCACCCATGTGGCGCGCACGGGCGATATCGGTGTGTGCATTATCACCGGCGATAGCGCATCATCCGCAGGTGTGCGCCGTATTGAGGCTCTCACAGGGCAGGCGGCACTTGATTACATGGCGCAGGCCGCAGGGCGCGCCGATGAGGTCGCCACGCTTTTGAAAGCCCCCGTGGGCGAGGTCGTGGACCGCGTCAAAGCACTCAGCGACGAGCGTAAAAAACTCGAACAAGAGGTCGTAAATCTGCGCCAACAAATCGCTATGGGCGGTGGAGCCTCTGGTGGCGCTGTCGAGGCCCGCGATGTGAACGGCGTGCCGTTTTTGGCCCAAGCCTTGCAAGGCGTGTCGGGCAAAGACCTGCGCGGATTGATCGACGCCCATAAAAACAACCTTGGCTCTGGCGTGATCCTTTTGATTGCCGATGATGACGGTAAAGTCGCCGTGGCCTGTGGCGTGACGGACGATCTGGTGGATCGTGTGTCCGCCGTGGATGTGCTCAAGGCCGCTGTGCCCGCAGTGGGCGGCAAGGGCGGCGGTGGCCGTGCCGACATGGCGCAAGGCGGGGGCAAGGATTTCTCGGGCGCCGAGGCCGCGATTGCCGCTGCTGAGGCTGTGTTGACGGCATAAGGACCGTGAGGGCCGCGCAATGAGCGTGGCCGCGCACCCGCAATGATTTCATAAGAAGGACACTGAAATGGCTGCACTTTGGATCACGAATGTGACGGTGACGGACGAAGAAGAATACGGCAAATATGCCAAGCTCGCAGGGCCTGCGATTGCCAAACATGGCGGCGAATTTATCGCCCGTGGTGGCGCTTATAAGCAGATGGAGGGGCGCGAGCGTCCCCGCAATGTCGTGATCCGTTTCGAGAGCATCGCGGCAGCAGAGGCCTGCTATAACTCGCCCGAATATCAAGAGGCGCTTGCCTTTGCCAAGGACAGTTCCGAGCGCGATTTGGTGATTGTCGAACTGCTCGACTAAACCGCGCAACCGCTCTGAGATCACGCCCTGCTTGTTATGAGCGGGGCGTTTTTGTTTGGAAATTGCCCATAGGTTCGGCATCATTGGCGCACTTTGCATAAATGAATGGAGCGAGCCATGAGTTTGGGATGTTTTTCAGTGAGCCTGACGGTCAAGGATTTAAAGGCGTCAAAGACGTTTTACGAGACGCTTGGATTTGAAAAATTTGGCGGTGATGAGGCGCATAACTATCTGATCTTAAAGAATGGCGATGCCATCATCGGCCTCTACCAAGACATGTTTGAGGCCAACATTCTGACGTTCAATCCCGGATGGAATACGAACGCGCAGCCTGTGGAGACGTTTGAGGATGTGCGCCACGTGCAGGACCAGCTGAAGGCCGCAGGTGTTGACATGGTAAAAGCCGCGGATCCGGAGGGCACAGGGCCAGATCATATCATCTTCACCGATCCTGACGGCAATACGATCATGTTTGATCAACATGTGGACAAGCCGTAATCCGCAATCTCTAACAAGCGGGAGACGCAAAAAGGGCGACCGCTTGGGTCGCCCTTTTGTATTCGGTACTTGTGGTGGCGCTTACTGCGCGGAACGACCTTGGCGCTTGCGCTCATGCGGGTCGAGGAAGCGTTTGCGCAGACGGATCGCGTTTGGCGTGACTTCGACCAACTCGTCGTCGTCGATATAGGCAATCGCTTGCTCCAGTGTCAGCGTCACGGGCGTGGTCAGACGCACAGCGTCATCGGTGCCAGAGGCGCGCACGTTGGTGAGCTGCTTGCCTTTGAGGGGGTTCACTTCGAGATCGTTTTCACGGGTGTGCTCGCCGATGATCATGCCTTGGTAGACATCTTCCTGCGCACCGATGAAGAAGTGACCGCGATCTTCAAGTTTCCACAGGGCGTAAGACACGGCTTTCCCTGCATCCATAGAGATGAGAACACCTGCGCGGCGGCCCGGAATGTGACCTTTGTGCGGGGCCCATTCGTGGAACACACGGTTGAGAACGCCAGTGCCGCGCGTATCGGTGAGGAATTCACCGTGGTAGCCGATGAGGCCACGCGAGGGGACGTTGGCAATGATGCGTGTCTTGCCGTTTTGTTGTTTCATCTCCGTCAGGTCGCCTTTGCGTGCGCCTGTCAGTTTCTCGATCACGGCGCCGGAGTATTCGTCATCCACGTCAATGGTGACTTCCTCAATGGGCTCCATTTTCACGCCGTCGATTTCGCGGATCAGAACCTGCGGGCGGGAGATCGACAATTCGAACCCTTCACGGCGCATGTTTTCGATCAGAACTCCCATTTGAAGCTCGCCACGTCCGGCAACCTCAAAGGCTTCACCACCGGGGGTGTCGGTGACTTTAATCGCCACGTTCACTTCGGCTTCGCGCATCAGGCGGTCACGGATGACGCGCGATTGCACTTTTTTACCATCGCGACCCGCAAGCGGGCTGTCGTTGATGCCAAAGGTGACGGTGATGGTTGGCGGGTCAATCGGCTGCGCCTCAAGCGGCGTTTCGATTTCAAGCGCACAAAGCGTGTCCGACACGGTGGCTTTGGACATGCCTGCGACGGAAACGATGTCGCCGGCGATAGCTTCGTCAATGTCCTGCATCCCAAGGCCGCGGAAGGCTTGGATTTTCTTGACTTGGAACTGCTCGATCTTTTGGCCGTTGCGGGTCAGCGCCTGAATGGTTGCGCCTGTTTTCAACGTACCTGTTTCAACACGCCCCGTGAGCAAACGCCCCAAGAAGGGGTCAGCGCCGAGGGTTGTGGCGAGCATTGTGAACGGTTCATTTTGTTTTTTGAGCTGCTTTGGCGCAGGGACGTGGTTCAAGATGAGGTTGAACAGCGCGTCGAGGTTCTTGCGCGGACCGTCGAGTTCCGTGTCGCACCAACCGCTACGACCAGAGGCGTAGAGGTGGGGGAAGTCGAGTTGATCTTCGTCAGCGTCGAGGGAGGCGAACAGGTCAAAACACTCGTCGAGCGCACGGTCAGGCTCGGCGTCGGGCTTGTCGACCTTGTTGAGAACAACGATCGGGCGCAGGCCAAGAGCGAGCGCTTTCGAGGTCACAAATTTAGTCTGGGGCATCGGGCCTTCGGCGGCGTCCACCAAAAGGACAACACCGTCGACCATGGACAGGATGCGTTCGACTTCGCCACCGAAGTCGGCGTGGCCTGGCGTGTCAACGATATTGATGCGGTGGCCTTTGTATTCCACAGAGGTGGCTTTCGCGAGGATGGTAATCCCGCGCTCACGCTCCAGATCGTTGCTGTCCATAGCCCGCTCGGTGGTGGCTTGGTTTTCACGGTACGTGCCCGATTGTTTGAGTAGCTCGTCCACCAGAGTCGTCTTGCCGTGGTCCACGTGAGCGATGATTGCGATATTGCGAAGGTCCATTAAGGTTCTATCCGTAGGTAAAGGGTTTGCGCTGCCCGTAACGCGTGTTGCGCCAAAAGACCAGAAGAAAAGGAGGCGACGCGGCGATGCACGCGCTTTCCTGTGTTAATCGTGCTCTAGAGTGTCATGACACGTAATATTATGGCGTGATCTGTTAAGGCTGCCACTATCTGCCGTAAACTCGCGATGCGATGTTTACATTGCGATATAGCGGTCGCGGCGGTGGTTGATGGCGATGACGAGGTTCAGGATCACAGCGCCCAAGAGCGAGTAACCAACCTGCGACAGGGGCAAGAGGAAGGCCGCGACAGCGAAGAGAACGGCGTCGAAGCCAAGCTGCACATAGCCCGCTTTGAGTTTCGTCGCGTCTTGTAAGTAGAGCGCCAGAATGCCGATGCCGCCCAATGAACCGCCGTGGCGGAAGATGGCCATAAGCCCTGCGCCTTGGAGGAAGCCGATCATCACTGCGCCGAAAATTGGATCGACGCGCTCAAACGAGACCAGATGCGGAAACAGTTCGGAAAAGCCGGAAATCAGGGCGACGCAGGCAAAGGTCTTGAGAACGAATTTCACGCCCATGCGTTTGTAGCCAAACCAGTAGAACGGCAGGTTCACCGCGAAAAACACCCACCCGAACGGCGCTTCAAGCACATAGGACGCGAGCAGGGCGAGGCCTGCGGTCTGACCAGTGATGAATCCCATGTCTCGTAACATTACCACGGCAAAGGCGCACATGGCGGTGCCAAAGATGAATCCTTGGGCGTCTTCAAAAAGGGTGTGACTGGCGGCGGTTTGTTCTTTTGTCTGCATGGCGGTCTTGGATACCGAAACGCGCAGGAAATCAAGAGGGGCGGTACAAATGTCTTTTGCCGTAGGCGAGAGCGGACTATGGCGCGATGTAGCGGTCGCGGCGGTGGTTGAAGGCGATCACACCGTTGAGGATCAAAGCGCCGAGCAGCGAATAAAGCACGCGTTCGGGCGCAAAGAGGAAAAAGGCGACCCCGAATAGAATGGCGTCAAAGCCGAGCTGCACCAGTCCTGCGCGGATGCCAAAGCGGTCTTGGGCGTAGAGCGCCACCACGCCCAAGCCCCCAAGCGAGCCTTTGTGGCGAAACGTGCCGAGAAGCCCGTATCCCGTGAGGACGCCAAAGGCCACAATCCCGAACAACGGGTTGAGGTGGGAAAATTGCATCCAGTTGGGGACGACCTCCATCAAAAGCGATAAGGATGTCACGCAAGCGATTGATTTTAGAGTGAACTCTTTCCCCATCTGCGTCCATGCCAAGGCGTAGAAGGGGATGTTGATAATCCAGAACACCCATGAGAAGGACCAGTCCGTGAGGTAGGAAATGACCAAGGCCAAGCCCGCCGTTTGTCCAGTGATGAACCCCAGTTGGGTGATGAAACTCAGTCCGATTGCCGTTGTCACAAGGCTGATTGAGAACCCTTGCAGATCCTCAAGTGCGGTATGTTTCGGCGGGTCAATCGGGAGAGGGATGGGAGATGGCATGGGGTTATCTTATGGCAGCACTGCTGACCTGTCTAGCAGGATATGTCGACATAACAAAAAGGGCCACCCGTGAGGGCAGCCCAATGCTTAATAATGTGGCATATAGGGGTTAACCCACGAGAGCCTTGTTGAGATTTTCGTCGATCTTCTCAAGGAAGCCCATGGTGGTGAGCCAGCTTTGATCGGGGCCGACCAAAAGTGCGAGGTCTTTGGTCATGTGGCCGCTTTCAACGGTGTCGACGATCACCTTCTCCAAGGTTGTGGCGAAGCGCATCAATTGCTCGTTGTTGTCGAGTTTGGCGCGGTGTTTGAGGCCACCCGTCCATGCGTAGATCGACGCAATGGAGTTGGTTGAAGTGGCTTCGCCTGCTTGGTGCTGACGGTAGTGGCGCGTCACGGTGCCGTGGGCGGCTTCGGCTTCGACGATCTTCCCGTCTGGCGTCATCAGTTGCGAGGTCATCATGCCAAGGCTGCCGAAGCCCTGCGCAACCGTATCCGACTGCACGTCGCCGTCGTAGTTCTTACAGGCCCAGACAAATCCACCCGACCATTTGAGCGCGCAGGCGACCATATCGTCGATGAGGCGGTGCTCATACCAGATGCCCGCTTCTTTGAACTTTTCGGCAAATTCGGCCTCATAGACCTCTTCAAAGATGTCTTTGAAACGACCGTCATAGGCCTTGAGGATGGTGTTTTTGGTCGACAGGTAAACGGGCCAGCCGAGGTTGAGGCCGTAGTTGAGCGAGGCATAGGCGAAATCGCGGATGCTGTCGTCGAGGTTATACATCGCCTGATAGACCCCAGCGGAGGGCGCATCAAAGACTTCCTTCTCGATTACCGTGCCGTCTTCACCAACGAATTTCATCGTCAATTTACCTGCGGAGGGGAAGGTAAAGTCGGTGGCTTTATACTGGTCGCCATAGGCATGACGCCCGACGACAATGGGTTTGGTCCAGCCTGGAACAAGGCGCGGCACGTTTTTACAGATGATCGGCTGACGGAAGATCGTCCCGCCAATGATGTTGCGGATCGTCCCGTTGGGAGAGCGCCACATCTGTTTGAGGCCAAATTCCTCGACGCGGGCCTCATCGGGCGTGATGGTCGCGCATTTCACCGCGACACCGACCTCTTTGGTCTTTTCAGCGGCATCAATGGTGATTTGGTCGTTGGTCTCGTCGCGTGATTCAATTCCCAGATCATAATACAGCAGATCGAGGTCGAGATACGGCAGGATCAGTTTCTCTTTGATGAACGCCCACATGATGCGGGTCATCTCATCTCCGTCCATTTCGACGATCGGGTTGTCTACCTTGATCTTTGTCATCGGGTCGCGCTCCTTGGATATGGGCGATGCTTATGTCTCGGGGTGTATATAGCGTAAAGTCGGGGTAGGGGGAAGTGCTGTATACATTGGTATACTAGAAAAGTGCGGCGGCGCTTCGGCTCATTTATCCGCCCGCCACAATCAGGCCGACACCATAGGCAACGCCGGCGCACACTCCCCCTAGCGTGACCGTTTCTCCGACGCAACGCACAAGACCCGCACGGGTGGCGACATGGCGCAACAGTCCCAGCAAGATTAGTGCGATAAAGGTGGCAATGACTGCGGCGCGGGTCTGTGTCGAGACGGGAAGGCCGAGCAAGTAAGGCAGGAGTGGAATGGTTCCGAAGATGACAAAGGACACAAAGGTGACAAGGGCCCGTGGCCATAGTGGCCCTTGGCCGGGGTCTTCGATCCCGTCGACTTGGCTTAGGGTCAGTTCCGCCATCAGCGCGGGCGATTTGGCGGTGAGCGAAGCCATCGTTGTGGCATCAAGCGTCGATAATCCGCGCGATTTGAGATGTGTTGTCAGCGCGTCCACTTGCGCAGACGGGTCACGGGCCAAGGTGGCGCGGCGGCGTTTTATCATGTCACGAGCGGCACGGGCGGACAGGAATTCCCCCAAGCCCATAGAGGTGGCATCGGCAAACAAATTGGCCAAGCCGAACAGCAACACGGCCAAAGCACCGATCTGGGCGGTGCCTTGGGCTTCGGCGCCCGCAAAGCCCGCAACAATGGCAAATGTGGTGACAATCCCGTCATTGCCGCCGTAGACGATTTGTTTAAGGTGGTCGGTAAATTGGGCACGTTTGGTCATCATGGGCTCCGTGGGGCATAAGTATGCTGAGTGTAGACGATTTGATCTCTTTTGGCTTGCGCGAGCGCAATGAGGGGTGAAAGAAGTGCTGAATTTTGGGGTATAATGATACCTATTTCATAACGCATTGTTTTTGAATGATTAATAAGGGTTTGTTGCGCTTGACTGTGCGTGTGAAACCTATAGAACACCCCAATCTGAAGTATCGACCCCAAAGGGCATCTATCATGAAGACTTTTACCGCTACTCCGGCGGACGTGGACAAGAAATGGATCATCATCGACGCTGAAGGCGTTGTTCTTGGCCGTCTTGCGTCTATCGTCGCCATGCGTTTGCGCGGCAAGCACAAAGCCACGTTCACACCGTCCGTCGACATGGGCGACAACGTGATTGTTATCAACGCTGACAAAGTGCAGATGACAGGCAAAAAGCGCACCGACAAAATCCACTACTGGCACACTGGTTATCCAGGTGGCATCAAACAGCGCACCGCTGGTCAGATCCTTGAGGGCAAACACCCCGAGCGTCTCGTGACGAAAGCTGTTCAGCGTATGCTTCCAGGCAACAAGCTGTCTCGCAAAGTGATGACAAACCTGCGCGTCTATGCAGGCACCGAGCATCCTCACGAGGCTCAAAAGCCTGAAGTCCTGGACGTGAAGTCCATGAACAAGAAAAACACTCGGAGCGCGTAATCATGGTTGATGAAATCAAATCCCTCGACGAGCTGAATGCCGTCGCCGGTGGCGAGGCAACGACCGAAGTTGTAGCGCCCCGTGAACCCGTACGTGATGAACTCGGCCGCTCCTATGCGACTGGTAAGCGTAAAGATGCGGTTGCCCGCGTGTGGATCAAACCTGGCTCTGGCAAGGTCACCGTCAACGGCAAAGAGATGAGCGTTTACTTCGCCCGTCCCGTTCTGCAGTTGATCGTCAAGCAGCCATCGCAGGTTGCCGGCGTTGAAGGCGAGTTCGATGTTGTTGCAACTGTTAAAGGCGGCGGTCTCTCCGGCCAAGCTGGCGCAGTGAAGCACGGCATCTCCAAAGCTCTGCAACTTTACAACCCCGAACTGCGTGGCGCTTTGAAAGCCGCAGGCTTCATCACACGCGATAGCCGCGTTGTTGAGCGTAAGAAATTCGGTCGTCGTAAAGCACGTCGTTCCTTCCAGTTCTCCAAGCGTTAATCCGCTACACTGGATGTCGAATTGGAAAGGCCGCCCCGACAGGATCGTGGGCGGCCTTTTCGTTTGTTTGAGTGGGCGAGTGGGTCTGCCGCTTTAGCCCCCGTGTGTCGCCCGCTGTTTGGTCTCCACACACTCTTTGCGCGGGACTGTGGGGATGCTGAATTGATTCGTTGCCGCATGAAACCATGCTTTCCTGACAGTGCTGTGACACCGCTAATCGGCACTTTGACACTCACCCAACCTCATTACTCTGCGTGGCGCAGTTGTCTGTTCGTCGTGGTCCCCATTACGCGGCTGCGCGGCTATGGTGGAGGTGAGGTGTCTTGATTTTTGTGACGCCCTGTTTTCTGAAATCATGTTTATATTGAATACTTTATAGTGATTTCTTTAATGTCGCCTTGATCTCTCAAGCTGTCTTTTGTCGGCGCGTGATGTGTCGTTTTTTGGGGGGGCGTTTGCCCATGAAAAATCCGCGTTTTAGCGGGCTAAAACACGTCGCGCTTTACAAAAATAATAAAGTAATACTTAATGACCTCACTTAAAGTTTTGGGAGGAACTCATGAATATCAAATCAACACTACTCGCGTCTGTCGTCGCCTTGGCCCCCTTTGCCGTTTCGGCGGAGGTCACTATCGGCTTTTCACAAATCGGATCGGAATCCGGTTGGCGCGCGGCCGAAACCACGGTCACAAAACAACAAGCAGAAGCCCGTGGCATTAACCTCAAATTTGCTGACGCACAGCAAAAACAGGAAAACCAGATTTCTGCGCTGCGCTCCTTTATTGCGCAGGGCGTAGATGCAATTTTGATCGCGCCCGTTGTGGCCACAGGTTGGGATGAAATTCTCGAAGAAGCCAAGGATGCGGACATTCCCGTCATTCTTCTGGATCGCACCGTCGACGCATCCGATGACCTGTACCTGACGGCTGTTACATCCGATCTGGTCCATGAGGGTATGGTTGCAGGTCAATGGTTGGTCGATGACCAAGCGGGCGCGGATTGCCGCATCGTCGAGCTTCAAGGCACAACGGGATCGTCCCCAGCCATTGATCGCAAAAAGGGGTTTGAACAGGCTATCGCAGGTCACGACAACCTCGAAATCGTCCGTTCGCAAACAGGGGATTTCACCCGTTCTCAGGGTAAAGTCGTGATGGAAAGTTTCCTTAAGGCCGAAGGTGGCGAGAACATCTGTGCGCTTTACGCTCACAATGATGACATGGCAGTTGGCGCCATTCAGGCTGTGCGTGAAGCAGGTCTGAAACCTGGTGTCGACATCAAAATCGTTGCTATTGACGCGGTTCCTGATGCACACTTGGCACTCGCAAATGGTGAAATGAACGCCACGATCGAGTTGACGCCAAACATGGCAGGCCCTGCGTTGGACGCTTTGGCATCCTACTTGGCTTACGGCACTGTGCCACCAAAATGGATCCAAACCGAATCGCGTCTTTACACGGCGGCAGACGACAATCAGGCAGTTTATGAGATCAAAAAAGGTCTGGGCTACTAACCAGAACGGGCCAATTGTAGGCTAACTTGATCGCATATCATCCTTTGGCAACGCGCATTTGTGCGTTGCCAATCGTCACTCTCTCTGCCTGAGGACTTCTTAATGACTGATATATCCCCCCCAATGTTACACGCTACGGGGATTTCCAAATTTTTCCCCGGCACCGTTGCTTTGGATAATGTGGAGCTCACCTTACAGCGCGGTGAAATTCATGCGCTTTTGGGAGAAAACGGTGCGGGAAAATCCACCCTCATCAAATGCCTCACAGGGGTGTATCGCCGTGATGGAGGTCAGATTGTTCTGGACGGCGAGACCGTCGATCCGACATCGACCCACCACAGCCAGACCCTCGGGATCGGCACCGTTTACCAAGAGGTGAACTTGTTGCCCAATCTGACGGTGGCCGAAAATCTCTACCTTGGCCGTCAACCGATGCGCGGCCCGTTTTTGGATCGACGCCGCATGAATGCCGACGCGCGGAGATCGCTGCGCAGCTTTGGCATCGAGATTGATCCATCTCAACCTTTGTCTACGTTTTCTGTTGCAATTCAACAGGTTGTCGCCATTGCGCGCGCTGTTGAAATGTCGGGAAAGGTTTTGATCCTCGATGAGCCAACGGCAAGTCTGGATCAGGACGAAGTGCAGTTTCTATTCTCGGTGATCCGAAAGCTCAAAGAGCGCGGATTGGCGGTTGTTTTTATCACCCACTTTCTTGATCAGGTGTTTGACCTATGCGACTGCGCCACTGTGTTGCGTAATGGTCAGATGGTCGGCCACCTTGATCTCAAAACCGCGAGCCGCAATGACGTCATCACCATGATGCTCGGCCGCCAATTGGCCGCGCAGATCAAGGCGGCGCCCCCCAAAGCAGGGGCCAAAACTCTATTGCAGATCGATGGTCTGCAAAAGACAGGGATGTTGGACGCCTTCAACCTCGATCTCAATGAGGGCGAAGTTGTCGGTCTGGCGGGGCTTTTGGGCTCTGGACGTACTGAGACCGCCAACCTAATTTTTGGTGCGGTAAAGGCCGATCATGGACAAATGCGTTTGCGTGGTCAGGATATTCAGGTCCGTAACCCTCGTAGCGCTGTGGCGCATGGATTTGCGCTTTGCCCCGAGGACCGCAAGACCGAAGGCATCGTTGGTGATCTCAGCGTGCGCGACAATATCGCCCTTGCCTTGCAGGCCCGCCAAGGGTGGCTGCGTCCAATCCCGCGCCGCAAAGTCGAAGAGATCGCACAGCATTATGTGCGCACGCTCGACATCCGTTTGGCCAATCTCGACATGCCGATACGCCTGTTGTCAGGCGGCAATCAGCAAAAGGCCATTTTGGCCCGTTGGCTGGCCACTGACCCTGATTTCCTGATCCTCGACGAGCCGACCCGCGGCATCGACATTGGCGCGCACGCCGAAATCATCGCTCTGATCGGACGCCTGCAACAAGACGGTATGGCGCTTTTGGTGGCCTCCTCCGAGATGGAGGAACTGGTCGCCTATTCCAACCGCGTAATTGTGCTACGCGACCGCAAGCAGGTGGGCGAGTTGACGGGCGACGAGATCACCTCTGACAATATTATCCGTGCCATCGCGGCCGAACCCACGGGGGAGATCGCTCAATGACCCGTCATGCTTTTATACGCCGCATCTCGCCGCAACTGATTATCTTGGCCGTTGTTCTGGGATTGAACCTCTTGGTTTTCCCCGACTTTTTCAAAATCGAAATGCAGAATGGCCGCCTGTTCGGCTATTTGATTGATGTGCTCAACCGTGGCGCGCCAACGGCGTTGCTGTGCCTTGGCATGACCTTGGTGATCGCCACCAAAGGGATCGACTTGTCCGTGGGGGCTGTCATGGCCATAGCAGGGGCCACTGCCGCATCGCTCGTGGTGGATGGACACCATTGGATGACCGCCGTGGCCGGCGCTTTGGCCGTTGGGGTTTTGTGCGGGCTTTGGAATGGCATTTTGGTTGCCGTTCTTCGTATCCAACCCATTGTGGCAACGCTTGTGTTGATGGTCGCAGGGCGCGGGATTGCGCAGTTGATTACTGAAGGTACAATCCTGACCTTTCTCGATCCTGGTCTGATCCATTTGGGGGCGGGCACCGTGCTTGGGATGCCAACCCCTGTGGTGATCTGGGTGCTACTCGGAGCCTTTGTCACCATAGGCGTGCGTCGCACCGCCCTTGGGATGCTCATCGAAGCCATCGGCATCAATGAGGCCTCGTCGCGCCTTGCAGGGATCAACAGCCGCGTGCTTTTGCTCTGTGTCTACGTCGTATCCGGCATCGGGGCCGCTATTGCTGGGGTTATCGTTGCCGCCGATATTCAGGGGGCAGACGCCAATAATGCGGGGCTGTGGTTAGAGTTGGACGCCATCCTCGCGGTGGTGATCGGGGGCAATAGCCTGCTCGGCGGGCGGTTCTCGATTGTCGCCTCATTGTTGGGGGCCATGATCATCCAATCGGTCAATTCACTCATCTTGCTCTCGGGTATGCCGCCTGAATTCAACTTGGTGATCAAGGCCTTGCTGATCCTTTCCATCCTTGTGATCCAGTCGCCCAAAGTCGGGCATATCCTCTACATCCTGCGGGCCTCTGCGCCTCAACCCACCGCCAAAACGGCGCCAGCTCTAAACGAGGACCACTCATGATCCGCGCCAGCCATCTTCCGCTTTTCGTCACGCTTATCACCTTTGTCTTGGCCTATGCGCTCTGTGCCTCGCAATATCCCGCGATGTTGTCGTGGCGTGTTGTGGCCAACTTGCTCACGGATAATGCTTTTCTCGGCATTGTCGCCGTGGGGATGACCTTTGTGATCTTGTCGGGCGGGATTGATCTGTCAGTAGGGTCCGTCATTGCCTTTAGCGGTGTGTTTCTGGCAGTTATCCTGCGCGATACCTCGATCCATCCCCTCGTCGCATTCGCAATGGTTCTGGTGATCGCTACCGTCTTTGGCGCGGCTATGGGAGCGCTCATCCATTACCTTGAAATGCCTCCCTTTATCGTGACGCTCGCGGGGATGTTCCTCGCGCGTGGCGCAGCCTATTTGCTGTCCACCGACTCTGTGCCAATCAACCATGAGTTCTATGACACGTTACAATCGCTCTACTGGAAAACGGGCGGCGGGGCGCGGTTTCGCTTGATCGGCGGGGTTATGATTTTGACCTTTATCGTCGGTGCTTTGATCGCCCACCGCACGCGGTTCGGACAGAATGTCTACGCCTTGGGCGGGGGCAGTGCGACATCTAAACTCATGGGCGTTCCTGTGGCCTCGACCACAATCGGGATCTATGCGATTTCGGGGGGGCTGGCAGGGCTGTCTGGCATCGTCTTCTCGCTTTATACTTCAGCGGGCTATTCGCTTGCCACAGTGGGCGTCGAGCTGGACGCCATTGCGGCTGTGGTCATTGGCGGCACGCTTTTGACGGGTGGCTACGGATTTGTGGGGGGCACATTCTTCGGTATCTTGATCATGGGGTTGATCCAGACCTACATCGTTTTTGACGGTTCGCTGTCGAGTTGGTGGACAAAGATTGTGATTGGGGTTTTATTGTTTGCATTCATCCTGTTGCAGAAGGGACTGACGTGGGCGTCGACGGCACGCAGAAAAGCGGCAACAAGCTACATCGCGCCATCATGAGCTTTGTCCATTCTGGTGGACGGGTGGAGCGCGCATCGAACCACACCACATTTGTTGTCGATCAGTTGGGACGAGCGATTGTCGCGGGGGAATATCCCGAAGGCACAATGATCCCGCTCGACCCTGATCTGTGCGAAATGTTCGGCGTCTCTCGCACGGTGGTCCGTGAAGCGAAAAAAACGCTTATTGCCAAAGGGTTGATCATGTCCAAGGCCAAGGTCGGCACCCATGTGCGCCGCGCCGATGATTGGAACATGTTCGATGAAGACGTGTTGATGTGGCACACGGCACAGAAAAATCCGACACAGTTTTATGAAGAGCTGTTCGAAATCCGTATGATTTTCGAACCTGCCGCTGCTGCGAAAGCTGCGAAAATGGCCAATTCCGTGGATCATGAGCGTTTGACGCAACTGTGCAACGATATGGAAAACGCCACAGACCGCGCGGCTTTTGCCGTCGCCGACTACGAGTTTCACAAACATATCCTGAAGCTTTCGGGCAACAGGTTTTTGCATTCGCTTGGCGATATGGTGCAAACGGCGCTGTATTCGATGTTTATGGCGGAGGCCAACGACGCATTTCCGCAAAGCAAGGTGGATGTGGCGCGCCGCCACCGCACTATTGCTGCGGCCATTTCCGGTGGGGAGCCTGCGACGGCCTGTGCGGCCATGACCGAAGTCATCAGTGACAGTTTTGCGCGGACACGGATGCGACTACAGGCGAACTGATCACGCCGCGCCTATGTGTCCGTGGGCAGCAACCCCAACCCGCGCAAGTAAATTCCGATACCGGTCTCCAACAGATCCTCGGGCGGGAAGGGGCTTTTTGTGCCGGGGCTGTTGCGAGCGAACAGTTCGACCACGCCGTGACTCATCGCCCAGATATGGGCAGCAAACATCTGTGGCGGTGGTCGGTTCTCGGCAGGGATGTGTTTCGACAACTCTTCGGCGGCGCGTTCGAGAACGCCATGGGCGCGGGTCGCGACCTGATACAATTCAGGTGTGCGTTGGATCGAGATGGAGCTTTCAAACATCGCCACATAGTGGCCAGGGTATTTGCGGGCAAAGGCCAGATAGGCGCGGCCCACGGCCTCGAAACTGGCGAGGGCCGAAGGTTGCCCCTTGGAATAGGCGTAGTCCAACAGATCGCCAAAGACTGCATAGCCTTGCTGTGCGATCTCCGCGATCAGATCCTCACGTCCTTCGAAATGGCGATAGACCGCCGCAGGGGTGACGCCCGCCGTTTTGGCGGCCTCGGACAGGGTGAATCCCGTCGGTCCCTTGGCTTCAATCAGACCAAGGGCGGCGTCAACGAGCGCCTGACGGAGATTTCCGTGGTGATAACCGCGTTTTTTGACCATATCGGCGCTTACTCCGCCTCCGTGCCTGTAAGGATCATCTCAGGTCCGCCGCACACTTTGGTGTCGACCTCTCTGAGTTGTTTGGCGTCTTTGCCTGCGTAGTCAATTTGCGACAGCACGGCGCGAATGGCGTTGAGGCGGGCGCGGTATTTGTCGTCCGAGCGCACAACGGTCCACGGGGCAGTTGCGGTATGGCTGAGCTGCAATGTCTCGGTAATGGCCGTTGAATAGTCGTCCCAAAGTGACAGGCCTTTGACGTCGATGCCTGACAGTTTCCACTGTTTGAGCGGATCGGACTCGCGGGCCAGAAAACGGCGCAACTGCTCGGCGCGACCGACGTTGAGCCAGATTTTGAATAGCTGAATACCTTCGCTCACCAACATGTCCTCGAACTCGGGCAATTGGTGAAAGAACCGCGTGCGTTGTTCATCGCTGCAAAAGCCGAAGACCTTTTCGACAACGCCGCGATTATACCACGAGCGGTCGAACAGGACGATTTCACCTTCGGTAGGTAAGTGTTTGGTATAGCGTTGGAAATACCACTCTCCGGCCTCGCGGTCTGTTGGTTTTGAAAGCGCAACGACACGGGCGGAACGGGGGTTCAGGTTCTCGCGAAACCGTTTGATCGTGCCGCCTTTGCCCGCGGCATCACGGCCCTCAAACACCACCACAATCCGTTTGCCCGTGGCTTTGACATCCCCGAGCATTTTGACCAACTCGCGCTGAAGGGACGCCATCTGATCTTCATAGTCATCCTTGTCCATCCAGCGGTCATAAGGGTAGCTGGGCGACAGGATATCTTTTTTCTTCCCGTCTTCAATCGCGTCGCGGATGTGATCGGGGGCCTCTTGCGCAAAGAATTTGGATATCGCGCCATCAAAGGGAAGATCATTAACAGGGGTGTCGCTCATCTGTCGGGGCCTTTTGGTTTGGGGCGCGGGGTCGCGGTGTTAACTCGTTTAACAATATGGGGGCTTTCGCCCTCCAAAGCAATGAAATCACATGAGTTTGGCACGTTTCGCTGCGCGCATCACCGCTTGGACCACCGCGCCTGTGGCCACGTGGTGCGGCATATGGCCAATTCCTGTAAGGGTGGTGAGGTGGTTGCTTGTGATCTCCGCCTCAAGAGGTTGGGCGTGAAGCGCAATGGGCACGATTTTATCGGCCTCACCGTGTAAGCTTTCAATCGGCATCTGCAGCGCAGGATAGGCATCCACCATGCTCTCAAGTTGCGATTTGAGCGCGACACGTTGGCGTGCGTTGAGCATATGAGTGGCGGGACGCAGGGCCATTTCGGGTTGGAAGTAGGCACCGTAGCCTTTGGGCGTGGGCTGCGGGGCAAAGACATCCTCAATCTCGGAGTCAATATGGGACGGCGGCACCCATGCGGCGATCATCCATGCGAGAACGCCGCCAATCACAGGCATGGCGAGCAGGCGGTAGAGCCATGCAGGACGTCCTTTCCATGTGTGTGATGGTGCGGAGACAAGCACGAGGGCGGCGAGGCTGTCGGGCGCGTCCACAGCCCATGCAAGTGCCACCGCGCCGCCGTAGGACTGGCCCAAAACGATGGGGGGGCGCGGGTCGATTTGGGCAATGGCGGCGCGAATGGCGGTGGCTTGTGCGGTCAGACCCTCGCGGGCAAGCGGGACGGAATGGCCAAAGCCAGGGCGGTCGACGACATAAACGCGAAAATCCTGCGCCAGTTTGGGCGCAAGGGAAAAGGTCATGTCATAGGTGGACCCAGATGCACCGTGGATCAACACCACCGATGGCGCGCCCTCAGGCCCGTAGCTTTCCACGTGCAGCCCGTTGACCATTTGGCCGCGAGCATCAGCAATCCGCTCGACATTTCTGCCGCGCCATGTGGCGACGGCAACCGTGGCGACGGCCAGAATGAGAAGCACAAACAGCATTACGCTCCAATATCAGCCAAGCGGAACGGCGTGGTTTGATAAATCTCGTTGATCCAGTTGCCATAAAGCAGGTGCGCGTGTGAGCGCCAACGATTGACAGGCCGTTCGTCGGGATCGTCGTGCGGATAGTAGTTTTGCGGGATCTGGATCGGTTGGCCCGCTGCCTTGTCGCGCATCAACTCCTCGTGCAGCGTGCCCGTGTCATATTCAAAGTGGTTGAAGATGTAGAGCGCACGGTGGTTTGGATCTTCGACAAGGCACGGCCCCGTTTCATCCGAGCCGAGCAGCGGGATCAAGGCGGGAACGGCGTCGATCTCTGCCTGTTTCATCTCGGTCCAGCGGCTCACGGGAATGTAGCACTCATCCGAAAATCCACGCAGGTAGGGCGAGGAGGGCGCGAGGTTGTTCTGGCGGAACAGGCCAAAGGTCTTGGCCTCCAACAGGTGCTTCTTCACGCCGTGGAAATAGTTGATCATCGCCATGCCGCCCCAACAGACGCCAAAGGTGGAATGGACATGGGTTTGGGTCCACTCAAAGACCTCTTTGAGTTCCTCCCAATAGGTAACGTCCTCGAAATCCATATGCTCGATGGGAGCGCCTGTGATGATCAGCCCGTCGAACTTTTCGCCCGAGGCTTTGACCTCGTTAAAGGGGCGGTAAAACTGCTCCATATGTTCGGCGGCGGTGTTCTTGGTCTGATGTTCGCTCATCCGGATGAGTTGAAAATCAATCTGCAACGGCGTCGCACCGATCAGGCGGGCGAACTGGTTTTCCGTCTGGATTTTCTTTGGCATCAGGTTGAGCAGCGCGATGCGAATGGGACGAATTTCCTGTGACGCTGCGCGACCCTCGCCCATGACCATAACACCCTCGGAGGAGAGGACGTCAAAGGCGGGCAGGTTTTCAGGCAACGTAATGGGCATGAGACAAGACTTTCAGCTGTGTTTCAGGTGGGTGAGGACTGCAATTAGGGCGCAGATGCGCGGTTATCAAGAGCCGCTCCGATGAGGTCGCAAACGGCATCGGGGGTGGGTGCTTTGGCCAGTTCGTCAGCACAGATGGTCACGCCCCAGTTGTCCGCCATTGCTTTGTAGCGCGGTTGGCGATGTGCAAGGGCGCGGGCGTAGGTGTAGCGGATGAAGTCGTCGGGGTTCACCTCTGCCTCGCTCACGCCTTTCTGGTCGAGGTATTCCTCCCAGATCGCGTCGAGGAATTCGGGCTGATAGGCCATTGGTTTGGGCGCACGGTCAAAGCGGCGCACCAATTCCTCTGTGTGGGCGTCCGAGCCCTCGATCCACACAAGCAGCGCGTCGCGGGACAAGGCGGTTAGGATCGGATCGTTTGCATCCTCGGCATCAACCCATTCACAGATGGACCCGCCCGTATCGCCCACGAAATGCGGGTAGCCGTAAAGCTCTGTCGCGCGGGAAATAAAGTGCCCCGTGTCCAGAAGTGCGGCCTCTTCGGCGGCGCGGAATTGGGCTTGGCGGCGTTTGAACTCTGCAATCGGGATGCCGCCCAGGTCCGGATTTCCCGGTTTTCCAAGGTAATGGGAGACGGGGGCGAGGTTGTTAAACGTCACATTCGACTTGATAAAGATGCTGTCGGAGAGCAGCTGCGCGCGCAAAAAATCCGACTTCATCGCCTCTGCTTTGAGGTTGTCGTCAATGGATTCACCCAAGTAGCGTGTGGCAATGCGGTAATCGACCGAATAGTGATACCATTGCTTTGTGTCACGCAACATGTTGGAAACATGTGTTTTTCCAAGGCCCGACATGCCAAACAGGATCACCCGTTTCGCTGTGCAGTCACGCCACTCATCACCTGTTTTATACGTCATCGCTCGCCTCATATGCCTTGCCCTATTGGGTGCCACGATGAGGGTGAAAAGCCAAGAGGGTTTAGGCGGTTTTGCGGCCACGTATACGGCGCAGGAGCCGCCCGTCGATTACCAAAAGTCCAAGCGCGAGGAAGGCAAAGCCGAGATAGGTCGACGGGGCGAGGCTTTCGCCCAAAACGACCGCGCCCAAGATCACGGAGACAGGGGCAACCCCCAAGGTCACAAGTGTCGCATTGCCTGATCCCGCAGATTTGATGACGCGGAACAAGAGCAAATAAGCCAGTCCCGTGGACACGATCGACACATAAGCCCATGCGCCCAGTGTCGTGGGCGAGAAGGTCGCGAACTGCGGCCAGCCGTGATTGATGAGCGTTGCGGGCACCATAAACACCGCAGCCCCTGTGATCATACCCGCAGCCGAAACTTCGAGCGGCATGTCCGTGAGGTGCATCCGCGCCAGAGCAGCGCCAAAGGCATAGCACAGTGAGGCAGCGATCAATGCCATTTGACCCGCCGAGGTCAGATCGAAGGCGCGAATGGCGTCGAGGCCGATGATCGTGGCCACCCCGAAAAAGCCCAAGATCACCCCCGCCAGTTTGCGTGCGCCAAGGCGTTCGTCAGCAAAGAGGAGGGCTGCGACGAGGGGGCCGAAAATGGCGGTGGTGGCGTTGAGAATGCCCGCGAGGCTCGAGGTGATATATTGCTGTCCCCATGAGATGAAGGAGAAGGGCGCAGCCACGTTGATCCCGCCGATAATGAGAAAGGCGAGCCAGATTTTTGGCGAGCGGGGCAATTCCAGACGGGCGAGAAATACATAGGTCCAAAGCGCGATTGCGCCGCCCGAGACACGCAGGGCGACAAGCGTCTCGAACGGCATGTCGCGCAGCATCAATTCGATGGCCAGAAACGATCCGCCCCAAAACAGACCCATCAGGCCAAGCCCGATCCAAGCGGCGGTGGTGATGGTCTTTTGCGGAGCCATTGGCGCGTCCTTCGCGAAATTTGATCAGATGGTCATATAGACGCGCAATGCCGCCGCACACAAACCGGAAATTGTGCAAAGGGGGATCACAAGATTTGATATGAAAAAGCCCCGCACAATGGCGGGGCTTTAAATCGTTTTAAGTGATTTCGCGTTTAGAAGTTGTGCGAAATTTTGATGCCGAATGCCACAGCATGGTTGCCGGTAAAGTCACCAAACGCCATGCCTGCAGGGAATGGAGCGGGGGCTTCGGTTTGCGCATCGCCGAGTTTTACGTAGCGCACGCCACCGGAAATGGCGGTGCTGTCGCTGACCTGATATTCAAGGCCAAGTGCGAGCGAAATGTATCCATCAGTTGGGCCTAGGTTGCCCGCGAAACCACCATGGGATTTTTCATAGCCAATGGTTGCGGAGCCCGACAGTTTGTCGTTGAAGCGACGACCGACACCAAGGGTGTAGGAAAACGTGTCGTTGTCATAAGACACCAAGGAGCTGCCACCTGACGCGATGGTAAAGCCAGCGGGAGAGATGTCGAATGATGTCCAGTCAGCCCAACGCACAGAGGCCATCAGCAATGTATCCGCGGCGATCCCTGTCTGGAAGTCGAGGTTCACAGATTTAGGCAACGTTGTTGTCATCGTGTGCGGACCAGTGAAGTCGGTCGCAGTGAAATCGTGGGTGATTTCGGAGTTATAGGTCAACGATGCGCGCAGAGCGATATCAGGAATTTCGTAGCTTGCGCCAATCAGGTAGCCATAGTCTGTCTCTTTCGAGGTCGACATGGTGTAGCCACTGGACAAAGAGACTTCGCCAGAGGATGTGATCGAACGTACACCGCCGTGAATTGAGAAGCGGTCAGACAATTTGTAGCGACCGACAGCGGTCAGGCTGTTGCTTGTCACCCGCGCTGTTGAACCGCCATAGGCGTATCCTGTCGCCGCAGGGTAGGCTACGTCGGCACCAAAGGGCTGATCCCAGATCAATGCAAAGCTGAGCTTGTCGCTCAAGTCGCGTTTATAGGCGGCACCTGGCAAGACATAGTCTTTGGCCATTTTCCCTGATTGGGAGCCAGCAGGACTTGGGCCTGCTGGTAGAAGCTGTGTGCCCGACACGCTTGGCAATACAACACCCATTGAAAATTCAATGTAATTGCCGGTTTCGAAAATAGGTAAAATGGATTGACCTGATCGGTCAATGCCGCCTGCGAATGCGCCTGTGGCGCCGACCGCGAGAGCCGCGGCCAAGGTGAGGTGTGTTTTCATGATCTCCATCCCTTATCGAGCACTGGGCTCCGAGAAATTTTTGTTTTTTGCCCGACGTGTCTCCTCACGTCTGGCCTTTAAAAAGCCTAAGCGAGGAGTTGCCGATCACGCAATTCTGACGCAGCGTCAGAATATATCAAGAGGCTCTGTGATCAACGTATACGTGTTTTTCCCGCAACGGTTCTCCGCGCGGGCGGTCGCAGCGCGGGACGGTATGGGCTACGCAGCCTTAAAGGCGCGTGACTTTCGCGATTCCGACAGGATGTTGATGTAGTTTGCGCCAAAGATGATCGCCGCGCCCACATAGGTGGCCCATGTCGTGGCTTCGCCGTAGAGCAGATAGGCGATAAAGGCGATCAGTGGCAGGCGCAGGAAGTCAATTGGCGTGACGACCGAGGCCGGTGCCAAAGACAGTGCGGTGGTCAGGCAAAAATGCGCGCCCAGACCTGCAAGCGAGAACACGGCGAGCAGTGGCAGTTGCGCAAGTGTGAACAGCTTCATCTCGCCATCAATCATCGCACAACCGATCCCGAGCGCCAGTTGCATCAGCGAGAGCCAGAACAGGATGTTGGTGACGGTGCCATCAGGCGTGCGGGTGAGGCGTTTGGTGAAAAGTGCAGACCCTGCAAAGCCGAAAGCGCAGGCAATTGCGGCGAGAAGGCCAATGGACAGACCGCCCGCGCCAAACGGCTGTGCCACAATCAGGATGCCGATGAAGCCAAGCGCGGCGGTGGCGCTGCGCAGGGGCGTGAGCCGTTCGCCCAAAAACAGGCTCGCGCCAAGCGCCACAAGGATCGGATAGGCAAATTCAAGCGCGAAAAGCTGTGCCAGTGGGATCAGGGTCAGCGCGAAGAGCCACAGGTTTTGCCCCGTGAAATGCGAGACATTGCGCCCCAGATGTAAGGGCAGGGCGCGGGCACGGATTTGATCGCGTGTGCCGGCCAATGTAGAGATGATCAGCACCGTGAACACCCCGATGAGGGAGCGGTAGGCCATGATTTCGAAGGTGTCGAGATCAAGTGTCAGACTGCGCCCGACCACGGCCATAGACGAAAAGCCGAAGACAGCGCCTGACATCCAGAGTGTCGCTTTGAGCGGGTGGATGGTTTGGGCGCTCATGCCGATACCTTCTTGAAATCACGAGACATGTGTCGGGTGATACGCCACCAATCGGAGCCTTGGGTCCGTTCTTGGTGTTTGGCAAAGGCCGCTTCGCTCAGAAATACCTCGGAGACGTGGAACGCCGTGGGCGTCAGTTCGTCCTGCCACAGCTCGAACTGCATACAGCCCGCCTCGGCGCGGCTTTTGCGGATGTGGTCGGCCATAACGCTCAACACGTCGTCAACCTCGGAAGGGGCGCAGGTCATGGTGCCTGTCAAAAGAACTTTACTCATCGGATCAGGTAGCCATCTGTGATGGAGACGGGCAAGCAAAAAGCTAAAGGCGCCGCCCATTCCCATGAGAAGCGCCTTTGCATTTTTGATCAGTGATTCTGTTTTGTCAGCGGATCACTCCAATTCGATCGTACCCGGAGGCTTCGATGTGACGTCGTAGAAGACGCGGTTGACGCCTTTGACCTCGTTGATGATGCGGGTCATGGTCTCGCCGAGGAAGTCATGGCTGAACGGGTAGGTGTCTGCGGTCATGCCGTCCACCGATGTCACCGCACGCAGCGCCACGGCGTAGTCATAGGTGCGCCCGTCGCCCATCACGCCCACGGTTTTCATCGGCAAGATCGCGGCGAATGCTTGCCAAATCTCGTCGTAAAGACCGTGCTTGCGGATCTGGTCGATGTAGACCGCATCGGCCTTTTGCAGGATCGCCAGCTTTTCGCGGGTGATTTCACCGGGGCAGCGGATCGCAAGACCCGGACCGGGGAAGGGGTGGCGGCCAATGAAGCTGTCGGGCAGGCCAAGTTCGCGACCAAGCTCGCGCACTTCGTCTTTGAACAGCCCGCGTAGAGGCTCGACCAGTTTGAGACCCATCTTCTCGGGCAGGCCGCCGACGTTGTGGTGCGATTTGATTGTCACGGAAGGGCCGCCAGAAAACGACACGGATTCAATCACATCGGGGTAAAGCGTGCCTTGGGCAAGGAATTCCGCGCCTTCGATCTGATCGGCGTATTTCTGGAACACGTCGATGAACAGTTTGCCGATGATTTTGCGTTTGGTTTCGGGGTCGCTGACGCCTTCAAGCTCACCGAGGAACAAATCACTCTCGTCGGCGTGGATCAGTTTGAGGTTGTAGTTGTCGCGGAACATCTTGACCACTTGCTCGGCCTCATTGAGGCGCAGCAGGCCGTGATCCACAAACACACAGGTCAATTGATCGCCAATGGCCTCGTGCAGCAGGATGCCCGTGACGGAGCTATCAACACCGCCAGAGAGCGCGCAGATTACCTGTTTGTCTCCGACTTGCGCACGGATATCCGCGATCATTTCCTCGCGGTAGGCACCCATGGTCCAGTCGCCCGTGAAGCCCGCCAGCTTGACGAAGTTTTCATAGAGCGTCGCGCCGTTGGGCGTGTGGTGCACCTCGGGGTGGAATTGCACCGCGTAGAAATTGCGCTCCAGATCCGCCGTGATCGCGAATGGCGCGCCCGGTGAGGTGCCATAGACCTCAAAGCCCGGCGCGATTTTCGAGACGTGATCGCCGTGTGACATCCACACTTGCTCTTTGCCCGTGCCGTCGAGGAACCAACCCGTGAGGAAATCAGGGCGGATCTCTGTTGGCGTGACATAGGCGCGGCCAAACTCGGCTGTGGCCTCTTCGCCCGCTTCAACCTGACCGCCCAAGTCGAGCATCATTACCTGTTGACCGTAGCAAATGCCAAGGATCGGCACGCCCATCTCATAGGCCGCTTTCGGCGGACGGGGGCTGCCCTCGCGCATCACGCTGTCTGGACCGCCTGAAAAGATGATCGCCTTTGGATCAAAAGCACGCAGGCTTTTGTCCGTGACGTTCTGATAGGGGTGGATTTCGCAATAGACATTGAGCTCACGCAGGCGACGCGCAATGAGCTGCGTGACCTGAGAGCCGAAGTCGATGATGAGGAGGCGGTCATGGGAAATCTGTGTCATGTCCTGCGTTTACTCGCAGGCGTATATATGAGGCAAGGTGGATTCTGCGTCGAAGGTGGCGCGGAGGTGAAATAATGGAGCAGGGGGACGAAAAAGGGACAAGAATGGGCGATTTGTCGTCTTTTCACATTGTCTCCGCTTTGCCTCTATCCCTGAGCTTCCCCCGTTCGTTGCCCATACTTCCATCCCGCGAGCGGCGGCGACCGTTAGGGAGCTTTTTCTTGCTTGTCTGTCTGACGGGCCGTGACGCGGCTCAACTTTGGTTAATAAAATGCCCTGTCCCACTGGGAGGTGGCGGAACAGGGCGATGCGCAATTCTTAACGCATTGTAAAAGGACCAGACGGGTCGAAATGGTTACCTGACGGGTAATATTCCTTAAAAATTCAGGCCGCTGTGACAGTCGGCGTAAGCAGGCGGGCCTCGCCCATCAGTGCAATCAGGACCTCGACGTGGCGCACCACGCTATAGCTGCCGTCATCTGTTTTGCGGGTCGCTTCCAATTCGGCCTCGCGTTCCATCAACATCGAAACGCTGGCACTCGGAGAGGGCAAAGTGGCGCTGCGCAAGACGCGTTTGAGATCTCTGCGACGGTTGTAATCCATAACGCCACAACGGGCTGCGCGGATCAAAAGGCGCGGACGACGAAGATGAGTGAGAGCGTTTGCTGAGGTTGTCATTGTGGTCTCCTGTTAGTGCCTTGGTGCGGCTTTTATAGGAGGAAGGTTACACAACCTAAGCGGGTGTTGCGTACGGGCGGATCGCGGCGAACGGTGATTTTTACGAACCTTTAACTATTTGGCTCAGCATGGGTTTTGTCAGGAATTGGTTAACCTTTACTAAAGGAATGCAACTTTAGGTTGACTGAGACTCACGGGGTTATTTTGTTACAAGTCGCGGTTTTAGCGAACAAAAGGGCCTCTGGTATAGAATTGTCGCAGCATAAGAGACAAAGGGCTGCGTTAACACTTTGGGGAACATATGCACGACCACGGGAACAGTTCACTGGGGCGCCACGCGGGCATGGTCACATTGCCAACTTGGGTGCCGAAAGACGCACAACGATATCTCGCACATACAGAAGGCGGGCATAGCATCCGCGAATTGGCGCGCAACGGGGGCTGCGCACCATCCACGGTGATGAGACAGGTCAGGCGGATCGAGCAAAAGCGCGATGATCCACTGGTGGATGAAGCATTGGACCGCTTGCGGATACGCCGTGACATTACGGGCGCTTCCACACCATCCGACGCCACCGATTTGTTCTACTCCGCTGCCACAAAAGAGGATGCGCACCCTATGAGTAAACCTCCCAAAGACCCCCAATTGCACGCCGCAAGTGCGCCCGACGACATGACTTTTGAACGCGAAGGCAAACGGATTTTACGCCGTTTGTCCGAGCCGGGTGCCTGTTTGGCAGTGGCCAAGGATATGGAAAAGGCGGTGGTTGTTCGCGATCTGCCCGATGGGCGCACGACACGCACGGCGGTGTTGGATCGTTCCGTGGCGCAAATGCTCGCCCTCAAAGGATGGATTGAAGCGCAGGTGAAGGGCAAAATCACCCGTTACTCCATCACGTCGGCGGGACGCACGGCGTTTCGCGAGTTTTTAGCCGCCGAAGAAAGCGCGCGTGCGGGGTTTGCCGAGGCCCCTTCGGTCTTTGGCGACAGCACGGAAGCGTGGCAAGGCGAGGCCGTCGGGGGGGCGGACAAGTCAAAGAGCAAGCGCATTCGCTACAATGCGGTCGAGAGCCCCGTCATGGTGTTGGCGCGGCGGCGCAATAAGGACGGTTCTATGTTTTTGCCGCCCGAATTGGTCGCGGTGGCAGAGCGGTTGCGCGAGGATTTCGAATTGGCGCAGATGGGAGATCGTGTGGCGCAAGACTGGGAGGCGTTCTTGGCAGGGGAAGAGCGCGGCTTACTGGAGGGAGATGTCCAAGGGTTCGGTGCCGATGCAGCACAGGCCCGTGTGGCGGCAGCCCTCGACGAGCTTGGGCCTGGATTGGGCGACGTTGTTCTGCGGTGTTGCTGCCGACTTGAAGGCATGGAGCAGGCTGAAAAACACATGGGATGGTCGGCCCGTTCGGGAAAAATCGTACTGCGCATCGCACTTCAGCGACTCAAGCGGCACTACGATCGTGCGGGTTATTCTAACCTGATTGGGTGATCCACGGTTCGGCCAAAGGCCGATGAAAGGTCCAGTGGACCTTTCAAGTGGATCACGGGCGGAGCCCTGGACGGTTCGGCCAAAGGCCGATGAAAGGTCCAGTGGACTGTCTCAGCGCCTCACAGGCCGCGCCCTCATTGGGTCCAACACTGACGATAAACTCTACACTATGGTCTGACACTGATAAAAAGCCGCCCGATGATATCCATCGGACGGCTTCATTTCTATGGATTTGCGCGTTTTAACTCGCGTCGATTTGGGCCAATGCGGCGCGGACACCGGCTTCATAATCGGGATGCACACGGCCCAAGACGGCAAGCCACCGCTCGCGCACACTGTCCGAACAAGGGGCCATTGCCCCCGCCATATTGGCGTGCAGGCGACCGCGCTCGGCCTCTCCGATAACATCGGCATAGAGCGCGCGGGGTTGGACGTAATCGGCATCCGTCATCTCTTGGACGTATTTATCCGCGTCGCCCGAGATGTTCAGCGGCGGTTCGGCCACCGATGGGTCGGGCTTGGCGCTCGCCTCATATTGGTTCGGCTCATAGTATGCGTCGATGTGGCCCGTGCTTGGCCCCGTAAAGTTCATCGCGCCGTCTTTGTGGTAGTGATGCACAGGCGATTTAGGCGCGTTTGCGGGCAGGGCCTCATAGTGGGTGCCAAGGCGGTAACGGTGCGCATCGGCGTAGGAGAACACCCGTGCTTGCAGCATTTTATCGGGGCTAAATCCAATGCCCGGCACTTTGTTGGATGGGGAATAAGCCGCATTTTCAACCATTTGGAAGTAGTTGTCAGGGTTCTTGTTAAACTCCAACATGCCCACAGGAATGAGAGGGAAGTCGGCATGGGGCCAGACTTTGGTCAAATCGAACGGGTTGAAATCGACCTCTTCTGCCTGTGCTTCGGGCATGACCTGAATGTTGAGCTCCCATTTCGGATAGTTGCCCGCTTCAATCGCGCTGAACAGATCCTCTTGGTAGCTTTCACGGGTCTTGCCGATCAGCGTTTCGGCCTCTTCGGAAGTATAGTTTTTGATACCTTGTTGATTGCGGAAATGGAATTTGACCCAGACCCGCTCGCCGTCTTTGTTCCACATCGAATAGGTGTGCGAGCCATAGCCGTGCATGTGCATCGGATTGACGGGAATACCGCGATCCGACATCAAAATTGTCACCTGATGGACGCTTTCGGGATGGGCGGCCCAGAAATCAAACATCGCCTCGGGTGAGCGCAGGTTGGTTTTCGGGTGGCGTTTCTGGGTGCGGATGAAGTCGGGGAATTTGAACCCGTCGCGGATGAAGAACACAGGCGTGTTGTTGCCGACCACGTCCCAGTTGCCCTCGTCGGTGTAGAATTTAACCGAGAATCCGCGCACATCACGTTCCGCGTCGGCTGCGCCCAATTCGCCCGCCACGGTAGACCAGCGGCTGAGAATGTCACAGGTATTGCCGACTTTGGAGAAGATGTCGGCGCATGTGTATTGGCTGATGTCATGGGTGACGGTGAAGGTGCCCTGTGCGCCCCAACCCTTGGCATGGACGACGCGTTCGGGGATACGTTCGCGGTTCTGGTGGGCGAGCTTTTCGATCAACTGGTAATCATCGAGCATCGCGGGGCCACGTGCGCCGGCGGTTTTGGTGGTGTCGTTGTGGCTGACCGGAGCGCCAGCGGAGGTTGTGAGGCGTTTGGACATGTGAACTCTCCCATTTGTGTGTCGTTGGCGGGAGTGTGGCGCAGAGTGATGATAAAATGAAATTGTAAGATTTTCTATATGCTATAATCTTAGCTTATGATTACACTCAAGCAAATGACTGCCTTTGTCGCTCTCGTTGAAACGGGCAGTTTTTCTGCGGCCGCCGAGCGTGTCCACGTCACGCAACCCGCGCTCAGTCAACAGATTAAAGAGATGGAGCGGATTCTTGGCGTCACTCTTGTCGAGCGTCTGCCGCGCGATATTCGCCTGACACGGGCGGGGCAGGTGGCGCTTGAACGGGTGCGGGGGATTCTTGCCATGACCCATGATCTTGCCGCAGAGCTGCGCTTGCAACAGGGGCTATCGGGGCGGCTGACGCTTGGTGTGATCCCGACCATCGCGCCTTATCTCTTGCCGCGTGCGCTGACACGGATCAAAGCGGCGGCACTCGACATCGACATGCGGGTGCGAGAGGCGCAAACGGCGGACTTGCTTGGCGATGTGGCCCGTGGGCGGTTGGATGCGGCGGTGATCGCGTTGCCCTATGATTTGCACGGGCTTGTGGCCGAGCCGTTGTTTACCGACCGCTTTTTGCTGGCAGGATCAAAGGCGCGGATTGCAGCGCTCTGTACCAATGACGCGCCGCCACGGCCCTCTGATTTGTCTCCCGATGCGCTTTTGCTGCTCGACGAGGGGCATTGTCTGGCCGATCAGGCGTTGGATGTCTGCGGGCTGAACCGCGCGCGGCAACGGGTGGACCTCGGGGCCTCATCGCTCTCAACGCTGTGCGGACTTGTGGCGCAGGGGTTCGGGCTGACCTTTGTGCCAGAGATTGCCTTGACCACCGAGCAGGCCGCCAGTCCCGACATGGCCGTGCTGCGGTTTCCGTCGCCTGAACCCGAACGGGTCATCGCCCTCGTGCGGCGCAGTTCGACACAGGCTTCGGCATGGTTCAACGATCTGGCGGCGCTGCTTTCAGAGGCGGGCGGGGAGTTGCTTTTCGAGGCGCGGCGAGTCAGGGGCTAGGCCATGAAAAAGGCCCGACAGTTTCCCGTCGGGCCTCATTGGAGCATTAAGCGCTGTGCTGATTATTCAGCGGCGACTTCTTTTTGTGCGTTCTTGAGGTAGGCCATAACGGTCTCGGGGGAGGAGACGCCGTAGGGGTCTTCGCCGTGGTTGTCGGCCAGACCGGGTTCTTCGAACCATGCTTCAATCACGCCGTTATTGACGACGGCGGCATAGCGCCACGAGCGCAGGCCAAAGCCGAGGTTGTCTTTGCGCACCAGCATACCCATGCGGCGGGTGAACTCACCGGAGCCATCGGGGATCACTTTGACGTTTTCAAGGTTCTGCGACTGCGCCCATTTGTTCATCACAAAGCTGTCGTTGACAGACATGCAGTAAATCTCGTCGATGCCTTGCTCTTTGAAGTCGGCAAAGCCGTTTTCAAATCCGGGCAATTGGTATGTGGAGCAGGTCGGTGTGAAGGCCCCAGGCAAGGAGAACAGCACAACGCGTTTGCCTGCGAAGTAATCAGCGGTTGTTTTGTCTTCCCATTTGAACGGGTTGTCGCCACCGATGCTGTCGTCGCGCACACGGGTGTGGAAGGTCACGTCGGGGAGGGTGTATCCGGCTTTCATGGGGATCGTCCTTTATGAGAGGTCTTGAATGAATTGGTTGGGGCGTGTTTAGAACGATTCTGAACTTGGGTGCAATGCAGGTGCGGCATTTCCCCGTGTGCCTGATGTATCTTCTTGAAAATAAAATAAAAACAAGAAGGTTCGGGTTTGCCATCTAACGTTTTGAGGAATGATCCTTGCGTATGGTGCATGGCAATGTGTCGCGAGACGCATGGCGTGACGATGGAACGGGTTGGACAGGGCTCAACCGAAGGCCTATATCGGTGGAAATGTCTGGAGCGTGACAAGCCCGCAATGCCCCTTGGCGGCGGGACACAGCACTCCAAAAGGAGGACCAATGGCGCCACGTGACCTTAAAATCCCCGAGCAACGCCACCCTGAAAAGGCGCGTCGCCCCGACAATGCACAGCCTAAAAAACCGTCTTGGATCAGGGTCAAGGCCCCGACGTCGGAGGGCTACCAAAAGACTCACAAGATCATGCGCGAGCATAAACTCGTCACGGTCTGCGAAGAGGCAGGGTGCCCCAATGCGGGTGAATGTTGGTCGCAAGGACACGCGACGATGATGATTATGGGAGAGGTCTGCACACGGGCCTGTTCGTTCTGCAACATCGCGACGGGTAAACCGCCTGAGGATCTGGATGTATTCGAGCCGGGTCGTGTGGCCGATGCCGTGGCTAAACTGGGTCTTAACCACGTGGTTGTCACCTCGGTGGACCGCGATGACATCGAGGATGGTGGGGCCGAGCATTTTGCCCAGACCATCCGTGCGATCCGTCATCGGTCTCCCGGAACCACGATCGAAATTCTGACTCCTGATTTTATCCGCTGTGACGATAGCGTTTTGGAAACAGTGGTTGCCGCGAAACCTGATGTGTTTAACCACAATCTTGAAACCGTTCCGGGTCTCTATCCCGAAGTGCGCCCAGGTGCGCGGTATTTCCACTCGTTGCGCCTGTTGCAGCGCGTCAAAGAGATCGACCCGACGATGTTCACCAAATCAGGCATCATGGTTGGTCTGGGTGAGGACAAACAGGCCGTTATTCAGGTGATGGAAGATATGCGGGCCGCCGACATCGACTTCCTCACCATCGGTCAATATCTGCAACCTACGCCGAAACACCATGCGGTGGATCGCTTCGTGACGCCCGAGGAATTCAAAACCTACGAGAAAACCGCGTATAACAAGGGCTTTCTGATGGTGTCGGCATCGCCGCTGACCCGTTCGAGCTACCATGCGGGTGACGATTTCGCGCGGTTGCGCGAGGCGCGGAACCAAAAACTCGGTCGGGCCTGAGCGGGTGACGGAACAGACCTTCGAGATTTTTCTCGCGACTCCTCCAGGGTTGGAGGAGTGGCTTTTGGCCGAGGTTGTGGAGGCGGGATTTTCCAATCCACGCGCCACAGGCGGCGGTGTCACGATTGACGGCACATGGAGTGATGTCTGGCGGGCCAATATGACCCTGCGCGGCACCTCGAAGGTTCTGGCGCGGATCGGTGAGTTCCGCGCGTTTCACCTTGCCCAACTCGACAAACGGTCACGCAAGTTTCCGTGGGGCGACATCCTGACCAAAGGCCAGTCGGTCAAGGTTGAGGTGAGCACCAACAAGAAATCCAAAATCTATCACGCAGGCGCCGCTGTCGAGCGTATTGAGCGTGCCATTGCCGAAGAGTTCGGCGCTCCTATAGCTGAAGGGTTGGAAGACGCCGATCTGGTGATCAAGGCGCGGATTGACGACAACAACGTGTTGCTGTCAGTCGATACCTCTGGTGACGGGCTACACAAGCGCGGCCATAAACAGGCCATGGGCAAAGCGCCGATGCGTGAAACGATGGCAGCGCTGTTCCTGCGTGCTTGTGGCTATGACGGGCATGAGCCAGTTTTGGACCCGATGTGCGGCTCTGGCACCTTTCTCATCGAGGCGGCTGAAATTGCGCGTCACATGATGGCGGGACGGGCGCGGGCGTTTTCGTTCGAACGTCTGGCGACTTATGACGCGGCGGCGGTTCAGGCGATCCGCGATGCGTGGCAGACGCGCCCAAGCGATCAAAAATTCTATGGCTCGGATCGCAATGTCAATGTGATCGGATCGGCGGGCGAGAATGCCGCGCGGGCAGGGGTGGCCGATATGTGTACCTTTGCACCGACACCTGTTTCGGGGATCACGCGCCCGGATGGACCTGCGGGGCTTGTGGTCGTCAACCCGCCTTACGGGGCGCGTGTTGGTAAAAAGAAAGACCTCTTTGCCCTCTACGGGGCCTTTGGCGACAAAATGCGGGCCGAGTTCAAAGGCTGGCGTGTCGGTTTGATCACCACCGACACGCAACTGGCAGAGAGCTGCAAGCTGCCGTGGCTACCCACGGGCGCACCGATTGCGCATGGCGGTCTGAAGGTCAAATTATTTCGGACCGATCCGTTGTAGGGCGACGTCCTATTTCTCGAAAATTAGAACAAAACCTGATCTCCCTCAAAGCAGAGATGCTGTGTGAAGGTTACTATACTGTCATCACTTCGGAGGAGGCGTGTTAAAATATGCACAAGACAAATTGGGATGACTTTCGCTTTGTTCTCGCTGTTGCGCGGATGGGATCGGTATCTGCGGCGGCGCGGGAGCTGGGCGTAAATCACGCGACCGTGCTGCGGCGGGTTGCTGGGGTAGAGGAGCGGCTCGGCGTCGAGTTGTTTGAAAAATCCGTGCGCGGTTATGATATCGCTCCGGAAAAGCTGCGCCTGATTGAGGCCGCCCGCGAAGTCGAAGCCGCTGTGAATGCGGTCGAGCGGATGGCGCAGGCGGGGGAAGCGCCGCTTGCAGGTGTGATCCGTGTCACCTCGACGGATACGTTGTGTCACGAAGTCCTGCCCTCCATCGTCGCGCGGATGTCGATGAACTCTTCTGATTTGTCCTTTGAATTGCTGTGTTCCAATGCGCATATAGACCTGTCGCGCCTGCATGCCGATGTGACTGTACGCCCGGCATTTAAACTTCCTGATGATCTATACGGCGAGATCGCGGGACAAATGGCATTCGGATTTTACGCAGCCGAAGGCGTGGCTGAAGATCATTGGCTCGGTCAATCGGGTATGATCGGGCGGATACCTTTCGCTCAAAAGCTGCGTGAGCGGTTGGAGAAGGATGGCGCGGCGTTTCGCGCTGCTGCCGATAGTTTCTTGACCCTGCGGTCGATGGCGGAGGCGGGGTTGGGGCGCACGATGCTGCCGTGTATCATCGGGGATCGCAGCCCGAAACTGCACCGCGTTCATGCGCCGATTGAATTACCTCCTGTGCCGATTTTCGTGGCCTCACATGCCGATTTGGCCGACGCACCGCGTCAGCGTCAGGCCCGTACACGGATCGCGGCGGCCTTGGAGGCTGAGGCCGAGCAGTTGCTCGGGCTTACGTCCGAGGCGGCATAGGTGATTAAAGGTGGGCTTAAAAACTGAACGCCGCGCCGACCGGTGCGGCCTTCGAGTTCCATCCAAGCGGGCAGCAGGTCTGCGCGTTCAAGGAGATAGAGCGCGACACAGGCCGCAACCACCCCAAAGACCAAAAGTACCCGCTTGGCGGAGGGCGGGTGTTTGGCCCAACGTTTGGCGCGTATCAGCCAGAACAGGTTCATGAGTCTGCCTGTTGTTCCTCGTCGTCAAAGACCACCGCGCCGATAAAAGGCAGGTTGCGGTTGGCTTGGGCAAAATCAATGCCGTAGCCGACCACAAAGGCATCGGGGATTTCAAAGCCCGTCCATGTGGCTTTCAGATCGACCTCGCGCCGCGCGGGTTTGTCCAACAGGGCGATGGTTTCGAGCTTTCGGGGCTTGCGTGACGCCAACAGCTCCAACACGGCGGTGAGCGTGTGTCCTGTGTCGACGATATCCTCGACAACCAAGACGTCGCGCCCTTCAATTGCGCCACGCAAGTCTTTGAGAATGCGTACTTCCCGCGTGCTTTCCGTGCCGTCTCCATAGGAGGAGGCCTCCAGAAAATCCACCTCTACGTTCATGTCCAACTCGCGCACGAGATCGGCAATAAAGACGAAAGAGCCGCGTAAAAGTCCGACAACAACGAGCTTGTCTGTGTCGCTATATTCGCGACGGATGTCACGGGCGAGGTCTTCGATCCGCGCGGCAATGGCTTTGGCTGAGATCAAGACGTCGATGTGATATGGCCTGTGCGGCATGGTATCCCCTTGCAATTCGGTCGCGGGTTTAAGAGATAACAGGTGAACCAGAAATTGCCAGAGCCTCAGACACCCGAGATCATGCCAACACACCAAGAGACAAAACACCTGCCGTATACGGCGCAACAAATGTATGACCTCGTTGCAGATGTCGAGAGCTACCCGCAGTTTTTACCGTGGAATGCGGCGGCTCGGATACGCTCACGCGAAGATTGCGGCGATTACGACCTGTTGCTTGCCGATCTGGTGATCTCGTTCAAGGTGTTCCGCGAAAAGTTCGGCTCGCGGGTGAAACTGTTTGACGCGGAGCGACGCATTGACACCGAATACCTCGACGGGCCTTTCAAATATATGAAAAGTTGGTGGGTCTTTCGCGAAGCTCAGGGAAAAGAGGGCGGTTGCGAGGTCGAGTTCTTTGTGGACTTCGAATTCAAGAACGCCATTTTGCAGAAGGTGATCGGCGTGGTGTTCAATGAGGCAATGCACCGTATCGTGCGGGCCTTTGAGAAACGCGCAGAGGCGCTTTATGGGACTGCTGCCTAGCCAGCCTCATCATATCCCGACATGAAAACGGCGCCCCTATGGAGCGCCGTTTGTTGTTTGCGGGGGGCTGAGATCAAGAGTTGTGATCGTAGGCCGTCTCACCATGTTGGGCCAGATCGAGGCCGGTGTGTTCCGTTTCGGCGTCCACGCGTAGTGGCACGATGGCTTTAACGAGATAGACAAGCGCCACTGTCACGACGGTGGTAAACACGCCGACAATGACCAAGGCGCCAACCTGTGCGATCCATGCGCCGTGGCCAAATGCTGCGATCATCATGGTGCCGAAGATGCCGCCAACGCCGTGAACGGCAAAGACGTCGAGTGTGTCGTCGATCTTGGCCTTGTTACGGATGAGGTTGACCAACTCCTGACACAGGATGCCAGCAACGCCACCGATCACCAGAGCCTCGACAGGACCGACAAAGCCCGCCGCGGGGGTGATGGAGGCCAGACCCGCGATGGTGCCTGTGACCATGCCCACCATGGAGGCCTTGCCGTATTTGATCTTTTCCCACAGCGCCCATGTGAGCGAGGCGGCAGCGGCCGATAGATGCGTGACGGTAATGGCCATTGCTGCGCCACCGTCTGCGGCGAGTTGCGATCCACCGTTAAAACCGAACCAACCAACCCAGAGCATCGAGGCACCGATCATCACGTAGCCGGGATTGTGGGGCGGTTTGTTGTTCACTTTGCGGGCGCCGAGCATCACCGCGATGATGAGGGCCGCCAGACCTGCGGTTTCATGCACGACGATGCCGCCCGCAAAGTCGCGGGTGCCGACCGCGCCAAAGATACCGCCATCGGACAGGAAGCCGCCGCCCCAAATCCAGTGGGTAACAGGCGCGTAGCACACAAGCATCCAAAGGGCGGAGAACAGTAATACGAAGCCGAAGTTGATCCGTTCCACATATGCCCCGACAATCAGAGCAGGGGTGATAATGGCGAAGGTCATCTGGAAGGCGAAGAACAGCACTTCGGGAATGGTGCCCGACACCGTGTCGGCGTCGATCCCGTTGAGGAAGGCCTTGCCCAGTCCGCCCCAGATCGCGTTGCCGTCGCCAAAGGCGATGGAATAGCCCACGGCCAACCACAGCACCGACATCAGCGCCGCGATGGCGTAGACGTGCATAAAGACCGACAGCACGTTGCGCGCTCGTACAAGCCCGCCGTAAAACAGTGCCAATCCCGGCAATGACATAAACAGGACCAACGCCGTTGCGACGATGATCCACGCGGTATCTGCTCCAACCATAGGCTTTCCCCTCCAAAGGCCGCTTTTTAATCGTTGCGGCGCGTAAAGCGGCTTTGAAGCGATAATGAAAGCAGCATGAGGGGGTGGATGGGGCTGAAAAATGCAGCAATACGTAAAGTGCGCAATTTAGGGGCGCTTATATCGGGTCGTGCATAAAAATAAGACGGAACTGAAATTCGCGACGGGTGTCGTGGGGGCAGGGGAACAAAGCGGGCCGTGTCGCTTTATGTCGTGAGGGCGTTGAGTGCGGTTTGTAGCGCGTGGGCAACCGTTGCCTGTCGTACCGCTGTGCGTCCCAAAGCGCCAAACTCGACCGTCTCAACCGTGGTCTCGCGACCTTCCTGTGCCAGCCCGAAGCACACGCGGCCCTCGGGTTTGTGGTCTGACCCACCTGGTCCCGCAATGCCCGTCACCGAGAGCGTTAGCGTGGCGGCAGAGTGTGCCAGTGCGCCCTCGGCCATTTCGCGGGCAACGGGTTCGGAGACCGCGCCGTAGGCGTCGAGGGTTGCTGCTTTTACGCCGAGCATGTCCATCTTGGCCGCGTTGGAATAGGTGATGAACCCGCGATCAACCACATCGGAGGAGCCGGCTATCTCGGTCAGCGCCCCGATGATCAATCCGCCTGTGCAGCTTTCCGCCGTGGCGATCATCACGCCACGGGCGCGGGCGGCCTCAAGGACATCTGTGGCCAACTGTGTCAGATCGGGAGTCATGGCATCAACAGCCCGTGTGACAGGCCCGCAAGGAGAATGACCAACACCGCGGCAAAGACGCCCGCGATCACATCATCAAGCATCACGCCAAGCGCATCGCCGCGACGGTCCGCCTTGCCGATCCATAGCGGTTTCCAGATATCAAACAGACGAAACAGGACAAAGGCGGCAAGCCAACCGGGCCAAAGGGCCGTGGCCTCGACGCCCATCATTCCTGCGCCATAAAGAACGGGAAGCAGGGCGATCCATTGGCCGACAACTTCGTCGATGACGATCTCGGCCGGGTCGTGATCCTTGGCGCCGTCTGTCATTTCCTTGGTCGCCCACCACCCAACGAAAAAGACCAGAAGCGTGGCGATCACCACCATCGCAAAGCCCGTGTGCTCATATATGGCCCAAGCCAAGGCGACAGCGGCGGCCGAGCCCCATGTGCCGGAGGCGGGCTTGATATAGCCGATGCGGGCGAGGGTGGCGATAATTTCAGCGAGTTGTTTCATGGGGTTGTGTCCCTGTTTTGATCCTATTGCTTTGCAAGGGCGGCGGTGGCGATGGAGGCGATACCTTCTTCGCGACCTGTAAATCCCAGTTTTTCCGAGGTGGTCGCCTTAACCGAGACGCGATCCAGATCGACGCTGAGAATATCCGCCAAAGCGCCGCGCATCGCATCCGCATGTGGCCCGATCTTGGGGCGTTCGCAGATCAGGGTCACGTCGCAATTCATCAGCTCATAGCCTTTGGAGCGGGCCAGCTCAATTGCGTGGCGCAGGAAGATGTGACTCTCCGCGCCTTTCCATTTCATATCGGAGGGCGGGAAGTGGCGGCCAATGTCGCCCTCTGCCAAAGCGCCATAGATGGCATCGGTCAGGGCGTGCATACCAACATCGGCATCCGAATGCCCCTGAAGACAGCGGTCATGGTCGATTTTGACGCCACACAGCCACACATGGTCGCCGACACCAAAGCGGTGAACGTCGTAGCCATTGCCCAATCGGATATCCAACATGCTCTGTCCTTTTCGGTCTGTCTGTCCCATGCGGGTCGCAAGCAGCGCCTCGGCGCGGGCGAAGTCCTCGGCATGGGTGATTTTGAAATTCTCTTCGTGGCCTTGGGTGATGGTTACGGCCAGTCCCGCGGCGCGGGCGACCTCAACATCATCAAGGGGCGCACCTGTATAAGTGTCATGGGCGGCTTTGATCGCGTCAAAGTGGAACCCTTGCGGCGTTTGTGCGCGGTAAAGCCCGTCTCGCGGCTGTGTGCCAATCACGGTGTCTGCATTACCACGCCAAAGCGCATCGGTGACGGCAAGGGCAGGGGCCGCGGCAGGAGCATGATCAAGTGCGTCGATCACATCGGAGATCACGGCGTGTGGCGTCAGTGCGCGAGCGGCGTCATGGATCAGCACTTTGGTGATGCCTTGACCCGTCAGCGCGGCGAGGCCAGCCGCAACGGATGCGGCGCGGGTTTGCCCGCCCTCCACAAGCGTCACATCGGCAATGGTGCTTGCGCGCTCTGTGTCGTCGGCATGATGCACAATGACGATCATATCTGCGAGATCGCGAAAGGCGGCCACGGCATGATCAATCACGCGGGCATCGCCCAAGGCCCGCCACTGTTTCGGGGTATCGCCTCCGGCACGGGTGCCGCGGCCTGCGGCGACTATGAGAGCTGCAATCGTCATGGCAAAAGGGGATAGTCTTTGGTCGCGTCGGTGGCAATGGGCGTGTTTTTTACCCTTTGGTTGATTAAAAAATAGGCAGATGGTGTTTTTGGCGTCTTTTGGGCCCCAAAGCCTTTGCGCCCAAACAAATCGCACGATACCACGGAGGAAATTGCACAGGGATTAATCGCTTGCCCGTTCGTTTGGCAGATATAACACTAGACCCGCCTGTTTTTCTCGCACCGATGGCGGGAATCACGGACTTGCCCTTTCGCAATGTTGTGGCCTCCTTCGGTGCGGGTTTGGTCGTCTCCGAGATGGTCGCTTCCCACGATATGCTCAACGCGCGCCCTGGAAGCCGTGAAAAGGCCGAATTGGGCTTTGGCGTCGAGAAAACCGCCGTGCAACTCGCAGGACGTGAGGCCGAACCGATGGCGCTCGCGGCCAAGATGGCCGCAGATAATGGCGCGAAGATCATCGACATCAATATGGGCTGTCCCGCCAAAAAGGTGGTGTCGGGCTATTCCGGTTCTGCGCTCATGCGCGATCTGGATCATGCGCTGACGTTGATCGAGGCGGTTGTGGGCGCGGTCGATGTGCCTGTGACGCTCAAGACCCGCCTTGGGTGGGATGACGCGCTAATGAACGCCGCTGATCTGGCCAAGCGGGCCGAGGATGCGGGTATTCAGATGATTACAATACATGGCCGCACGCGGTGTCAGTTTTACAAAGGCTCCGCCGATTGGGCCGCAATCCGCGCTGTAAAGGATGCCGTGTCGATCCCCGTGGTGGCCAATGGGGACATCACTTCGACCGAAGCGGCCCGCAAAGCGCTCGCGCAATCGGGCGCGGACGGTGTGATGATTGGTCGTGGCGCACAGGGGCAGCCGTGGCTGTTGGCGCAGGTGGCCGCCAATCTGATGGGCGCTCCCGCACCGACGGTGCCAACGGGGCGGGCCTTTGCCGATATGGTCGCAGAGCACTACGCGGCGGGACTGTCCTTTTACGGGGCCGAGCTTGGCGCGCGTGTGCTGCGCAAACATTTGGGGTGGTACATGGATCACGCCGGTACGCCCGCCGACCTGCGCCGCGCTGTTTTGACCCAACGGGGCGAAGATGAGGTGCAGCGGCTTTTGGCCGAAGCGCTATGTTTTGAAGGAGAAGCCGCATGAGCCAGTCCGATTTCGAGACCCTGTGGCAGTCTCTGCCCGTTCCCACGGTGCTCGTCGGCGCAGGGGATTTGATCACCGATATTAACCCCGCCGCCGAATCCTTTCTCAATGCCTCGGCCAAGTCCATGCGTGGGGTGCCTGTTCTCGACAAGCTCGCGATTGATGCACCGTTAGAGGAAGCCTTCGAGCGTGTGCGTCGCGACAGCTCCCCGATGTTTATCAATAATGCCGATGTGTCGGGCGGCAACGCCGCGCCTGTGCTGTGCAATATCCAGATTGCTCCGATGCAGGGCGATACCGAGACGGTTTTGGTGATGATGGAGCCGCGTCAGATCGCGGACCGTTTGGGCCGCTCGCATCAGGTCAAGAAATCCGCCCGTTCGGCCATTGGCATGGCCGAGATGCTCGCCCATGAAATCAAAAACCCGCTCGCAGGGATCACAGGGGCGGCACAGCTGTTGTCGATGAATCTTGCGCCAGAGGACTTGGAGCTGACCGATCTGATCGTGGCCGAAAGCCGACGGATCGTGGCGCTGTTGGAACAGGTAGAACAGTTCGGCAATCTGCGCCCGCCTGCGAGAAAGGCCGTCAATATCCACGACATCATTGATCGCGCCCGAAAATCGGCGCAGGTGTCTTACGGGGCCTCGATGACCTTTGTCGAGGATTTCGACCCCTCATTGCCAGCGACCTATGTTGACGGCGACCAGTTGTTACAGATCTTTTTGAACTTGTTCAAAAACGCCTCGGAAGCCGCGGGGAAAGAGGGCGGCACAATCCGCATTCATACCTTCTACGATATTTCGCTGCGCTTGCGTCGCGCCGATGGATCAGGCGCAGCCCTGCCATTGCAGGTGGAGATTATCGACGACGGGCCAGGCCTGCCGCCAGAAATTTCCTCGGATATTTTCGAACCCTTCGTGTCGGGACGCGAGAACGGAACGGGGCTTGGCCTTGCTCTGGTGTCCAAGATTGTTTCCGACCACGAAGCATGGATTTCGGTGAACTCGGTGCCCGGTAAAACGGTGTTCCGGCTTTCGCTTCCTGTGGCGCCCCGCGAAGACTAACGGGGCGCGACACCGACAGATGAACACGCTGCGCACATGGGTGCGACGCAAAAAGGAGACGACACGATGGACGGTACAATTCTCGTCGCAGATGACGACCGCACGATCCGCACGGTTCTAACGCAGGCCTTGACGCGGGCAGGTTGCAAAGTCCACGCCACCTCATCCTTGGTCACGCTGATGCGGTGGGTCGAGGAAGGCAAAGGCGATCTGGTAATCTCCGATGTGATGATGCCGGACGGCAATGGCCTTGAAGCGCTGCCCAAAATCGCGGAATTGCGCCCCGGGTTGCCCGTGATTGTGATCTCTGCGCAAAACACCATCATGACTGCCATTCAGGCGGCCGAGGCTGAGGCGTTCGATTATCTGCCTAAACCGTTTGATCTACCTGACTTGATGAAGCGATCTGCGAAGGCGCTTGAGGTGAAACGCCGCGCCAACCCTGCGCCCTCCAATGCCAAAGCCCCCTCAGACAGTGCGCAAGACGATCTGCCGCTTGTGGGGCGCACGCCTGCGATGCAAACGTTGTACCGACTTGTGGCCCGCGTGATGAATACAGACCTGCCTGTGTTGGTGACAGGGGAGAGCGGAACGGGGAAAAGCCTGATTGCGCGTGCGATCCATGATCTGTCTGATCGTCGCAACCTGCCGTTTGTGGTGGTGTCCGCCTCCGATCTGGCGGTGATGGAGGGGCCGGCCGCGGTGATTTCCAAGGCCCGCAATGGCTCAATCCTGTTTGACGAGGTCGGTGATCTGGACGAGGAAGCGCAGGCCCGTGTGGTGCGTATGCTCGACAGCTTTACCGACAATGCACCGCGCGTGATGGCGACGTCTCAGGCCAATCTCAGTCTTAAAATGGAGAACGGCGCCTTCCGTCAGGATTTGTTCTACCGTTTGGGCGGCGTGACGATCGCAGTGCCGTCTTTGCGCGAGCGCGTCGACGATATTCCGCTTTTGGCGGACCATTTTTTTGCCAAGGCCGAGCGGGAGGGAATGAGTGCGCGGCATTTTTCGGACGCGGCTGTCGATCTTGTGCGCAGTTACAGTTGGCCGGGAAACGTGCGGCAATTGGAAAACACCATCCGCCGTTTGGTCGTGACCTCCGCAGAGGCAGAGATTTCACGCGCCGAGGTCGAAACGGTACTGGGCAATCAGCCCGCGATGGAGCCGCTTCAGGCGGGCGGAGATGGCGAAAAACTTTCGGCCTCCGTGGCAAAACACCTACGGCGCTACTTTGATTTGCATGGCGGAGTTTTGCCGCCACCGGGTCTTTATCAGCGGATTTTGCGCGAAGTTGAGATGCCATTGATCGAAATTGCGCTCGATGCGGTCGGTGGAAACCAAGCTAAATGTGCTGATTTACTTGGGATCAACCGCAATACCTTGCGTAAAAAGATCAATGATCTCGATATTCAGGTGACACGCCGCCGCAAACTGATGTAAAACAGCCACAGCCGTGGTTTTCAGGGCGCAGTGACAGAATCAACACATTCTGTGGCCGCCGTTTTGATCCTCACGTCCAATGAGTGGCGGCGCAAATCTGTGTCGTTTGTCAGGAAGCAGACAGCGGGGGCAGTCTTGCGCAGGTCCATCGGTAAAGACAGTTGGAACAGACTGGTGCGTCTGCGTCGGGCGCGCCGTTTGCAAAACGCGGGCACCATTGCTGTCTTCGTTCTTGGCCCTGTCTTGGCTGCTGCAACCTTCCTTGTGCTTGGCCCGATGGAGCAGTTCAGCGCCACAGGGGCACTTCGCTTTGTGTTGCTATGTGACCTTGTTTACGTGCTGGTCGTCGCGGGGCTTGTGGCCGCGCGTATCGCGCGGATGGTGGCGGCGCGGCGCAATCATTCGGCGGGCTCACGGCTTCACATGCGCCTGACGGGCGTTTTCGTTCTCTTAGCGCTGATCCCGACTATTACAGTTGCGGTATTTGCGGTTGTGACGGTGAATTTCGGTCTTGAGGGGTGGTTCTCCGAACGTGTGCGCAATGTGGTTGGCTCGTCTTTGGCCGCCGCTGAAGCCTATGAGCAGGAACACCGCGAAGGGTTGGCCGAGGATACCCGCGCCTTAGCAAATTTTATCACCGATGCGCGGCGTAAGGTGACAATCCTGCCAGACGGGGCGTTGCGCGTTGCGCTCAATCAGGGGCAGGGTCTCGTGCAGCGCGGGCTTGAGGAAGCCTATGTGATCAACCGTGCGGGCGTCTTAAAGGTGCGCGGAGATCGGTCGTATATGTTTGACTACGAACAACCCTCTGAGGAGGATTTGGCGCGGGCCGAGGCGGGCGAATTGGTGATGATCAACGATTGGGATCACAATGAAAGCCGCGCCCTGCAACGTCTGTCCGGTTTTGCCGACCGCTATCTCTACGTGACCCGCGATGTCGATGGCGGCATTCTGAACCTGCTTGACGAGACACAGGAAACCATCGCGCTCTATACGCAGTTGGAAAACGATCGCGGGCGGTTGTTGTTTGAATTCGGCCTGTTGTACCTCGGCTTTGCGATCATTCTCATTCTGGCAGCCACGTGGGTGGGTCTGTGGTTCGCCGAGCGGCTTGCGCGCCCCGTTGGGCGATTGGCGGAAGCCGCACAGCGCGTTGGTGAGGGCGATTTTGATGTGCGGGTGATTGAGGCCGATGGGGATGATGAGATTTCCATGTTGGGCCGTGTTTTCAATCAGATGACGGGTCAACTTAAAGTGCAACGTGAAACGCTTTTGGAGCGCAACGCCCAGATCGAGCGTCGTCGTCGCCTGTTCGATAGCGTACTTGGCTCGGTGACTGCGGGGGTGATTGCCCTTGACCCTGAGGGGCGCGTAACCCTGACCAACACCTCGGCGCAAGCGCTTTTGAACCTTGGGGAGCGTGATGTGTCGGGTGAGCCTTTGGCGGTCTTTGCGCCTGAGTTCGGACCTTTGTTTGATGGGCTGCGCGCGCAGGGACGCGATGTGGCCCAAGAGGAATTGCGCCTGATCCGTTCGGGCGCCCAAGAGAGCCTGTTGGTGCGGATCGCCACGCGGCGTGATGTGAACGGCGCACTAGAGGGCTATGTGGTTGTCTTCGACGATGTGACCGATCTTGTGAGTGCGCAGCGCATGGCCGCTTGGGGCGATGTGGCGCGCCGTATTGCCCATGAGATCAAGAACCCGCTCACCCCGATCCAACTGTCCGCCGAACGCATTATGCGCAAGTTTGGCAAGAATCTGGACGAGGACGCGCGGGCCGATCTGGAACAATACACTGGTGTGATCGTACGCCAGACGGGGGATTTGCGGCGGATTGTCGATGAGTTCTCCAAATTCGCGCGGATGCCAAGTCCCGAGCGGCGTGAGAACGATATGGTGGACCTCGTTAAGGGGGCCGTCCTGTTGCAGCAGAATGCGCAGGTGGACGTAGAGATCACGCAGGAGATCAGCGTTGAGAGTGCTGTTGCCGAAGTGGACGGAACCATGATCGGGCAGGCGCTGACCAATCTGATCAAGAACGCCGGTGAGGCCATCGAGAGCCTCTATGAGGTCGAGCGGCCAGAGGGGCATATCGCCCGCGTGCGGGTCGAGTTGGATGTCGAGGACGGCGATGTGGTTGTGCGGATCACCGACAATGGTATCGGCCTGCCCGAAGATCGCTCGCGCCTGTTCGAACCTTATGTGACAACACGTGAAAAGGGCACGGGCCTTGGCCTGCCCATCGTGAAGAAAATTATCGAGGAGCATGGCGGCACCTTGACGCTCACTGATGGTGAGCCACTGGACGATACAGGACGGGTGGGGGCGTGCGCGACGATGCGTCTGTCTTTGCTCCGTGATGATGCCTCGGTGAGGCAAAAAGACAAAATGAAACAAAAGCTTGCAGTGTGAAACTGATGTTGGGGGTTGATCATGTCTGATATTCTTATTGTAGACGACGAGCGCGATATTCGTGAATTGATCGGGGATATTCTACGCGATGAAGGGTTTGAAGCCCGTCTCGCGGGAGGCTCGGACGAGTGCCTAAAAGAGATCAGCGAGGCTGTGCCCTCATTGATGGTGCTCGATATCTGGCTCAAAGACAGCGAGATGGACGGGATCGACATTCTCAAATACGTTAAACGTGAACATCCCGAAGTTCCGATCATTATCATTTCGGGGCACGGCAATATCGAGATCGCGGTGGCTGCCATCAAGCAGGGCGCTTATGACTTCATCGAAAAGCCGTTCAATATTGATCAGCTGATGGTGGTGGTGCGTCGTGCGATGGAGACCTCGCGTCTGCGTCGTGAAAACGCCACGCTCAAACGGTCGGGCGGAACCGAGGTCGAGATGTATGGCGTCTCTCCTGCCTTTAAAGTGCTTAAAAGCAATCTGGAGAAAGTCACCAAATCCAATGGCCGCGTGATGCTCACGGGTCCGGCAGGGGTTGGCAAAGAGGTGGCCGCGCGGTGGATACACATCAATTCGGACCGCAAAGACGCACCCTTTGTCACCGTCTCTTCGGCAACAGTTGAGCCCGAGCGGATGGAAGAGGTGCTGTTCGGGCGCGAAAGCCCAGAGCGCGGTATCGAGAAGGGTCTGTTGGAGGAAGCCAACGGCGGGGTCATTTTCTTTGACGAAGTGGCGGATATGCCATCAGGAACGCAGTCGAAAATCCTGCGTGTCTTGGTGGATCAACGCTTTACCCGTGTGGGTGGAACCTCTCAGGTTTCGGTCGATTTGCGGGTGATTTCCTCCACCAGTCGCGATCTTTCGGCTGAAATTGCGGCGGGCAATTTCCGTGAGGAACTCTATCATCGTCTCAACGTGGTGCCGATCGAGGTGCCGAGCTTGGAAAAACGCCGCGAGGATATTCCGGTTCTGGCCGAGCAATTCATAGCCTATTTCAACCGCACCCAAGGTTTGCCTCTGCGCAAACTGACAGGGGATGCTGTGGCTTTGCTGCAAACGATGCCGTGGCCCGGTAATGTCCGTCAGCTCAAAAATGTCGTGGAGCGGGTCTTGATCTTGGGCGAGGGGGCCGGTGACATCGAGGCCTCCGAACTGCCTGAACAAGAGCCTAATGGCGATGATGATACCCGTGCGGTGTTGTCGCCAGCTATTGCGACCCTGCCACTGCGCGAGGCGCGTGAGATGTTCGAGCGCGAGTATTTGCTCACGCAGATCAACCGTTTTGGCGGCAATATTTCCCGCACGGCGACCTTTGTTGGCATGGAACGCTCGGCATTGCACCGCAAGCTCAAATCGCTTGGGGTTGTGACGGGCAACAAATCCGGCGGACGTGTGGCCTATGTGTCAGAGGATGCAGAGTAAGGCGCAGGGTGGCGTTTGGGGCCGTGTCTGTGTGCTTGCGAAGCGGGATGAATAATGCCATGCCAATGGGGAAACAGTCGGGGCTGATTGCATGAAAGTCATCATTTGTGGAGCGGGTCAGGTCGGTTGGCAGATCGCGCGTCAATTGTCGGGTGAAAATAACGATGTAACGGTGGTGGATAACAACCCCGCCCTCGTGCGTCGCGCCACTGATACGCTTGATGTTCAAGGGATCGAAGGCCACGCGTCCTATCCGGATGTGCTTGATAAAGCGGGGGCGCGTGATGCGGATATGATCATCGCGGCAACCCATTCCGATGAGGTCAATATGGTGACCTGTCAGGTGGCGCATTCGGTGTTTAATGTGCCGCGCAAGATCGCGCGCTTGCGGGCGCAAAGCTATCTTACGGCGATCTATTCCGACCTGTACCGCCGTGACCATATGCCAATCGACGTTGTGATTTCGCCCGAGCGCGAAGTGGCCGAGGCTGCGATGCGGCGACTTGCGGCGCCTGCGGCCTTTGACACTCAGGTGTTTTTGGCGGGCCAAGCGCATTTGTTGGGGATTTTGCTCGCGGAGGATTGCCCCGTTTTGAACGCTGCGCTGCGCGAGCTGAGCGAGTTGTTCTCTACCTTACGTGTCACCGTTGTCGGCGTGCGTCGTGAGGGACGCCTGTTTGCGCCTGATCCCGACGATCAGTTGTTTGCAGGTGACGAGGTCTATTGTTTTGCCCATGCCGAAGACGTCAATCGCACGATGGAAGTCTTTGGTAAAACGCAGGCCAAACAGGATCGTGTGGTGATTTTGGGTGGTGGCAATGTTGGTCTCGGTGTGGCGCAAGCGCTTGAAGCACGGACCGAACGGGTCCGCGTGAAGATCATCGAAAAAGACCGTCGCATTGCCGAGCGCGCCGCAGATAGTCTTGAGCGCACGATTGTGTTGCATGGTGATGCGCTTGATGTCGAGTTGTTGCAGGAGGCAGGCGTGTCACGGGCCAACGCCGTGCTGTGTGTCACTGATGACGATAAGGTCAATATGCTCTCGGCTGTCCGTGCGAAACAGGCGGGCTGTGCAATGGCGATTTGCCTCGTTAACGATCCGTCCTTGGTGCCGATCCTGACCGCACTCGACATTGACGCGCATATCAACCCTCGGGCCACAACCGTTTCGTCGATCCTGCGCCATATTCGTCACGGACGGGTGCGCAACGTCTATTCGGTCGGCGATGGCGAGGCCGAGGTGATCGAGGCACAGGTGCTATCGACCTCACCAATTTCGGGCCGCAAAATCCGCGATATCGAGTTCCCCGAAGGCGTGCTTGTCGGCGCGATCATGAAGGGGGACAGCTACACCAAGCCCACTGGTGACACCGCCATCGAAGAGGGCGATGTGATCACCATTTTCTCACTTGCGAATGATGTACCTGAAGTGGAGCGGCTCCTTCAGGTGTCGATCGATTACTTCTAATGAACCGCTTTTCGCGCATGCCCTTTTTCGTCCAACTGATGTTGGTGGCGGGTGCGGCGATGATGGTGCCCGCGATCTACGGTGCTGTTGTCAGCCAACACGAAGATTCCCGCGCATTTTTCTATTCGGGCATTTTGTTGATGAGCTTTGCGGGAATGATCGCCATTGCGCGTGCCCGCCCCGAGTCCACCGCCGACCGAGACACCCGCCGAGACCGTGATCGCGAGGGTCGAAACCAGCTGATGACGCTTTTGGTGGCCTATACGGTGTTGCCGTTTTTTCTGGCCGTTCCTTTTGTCGAAGCCACGAAAAACACAACATTTTTCAATGCGTATTTCGAAATGGTCTCGGCACTGACCACCACGGGAGCGACACTGTTTGACGATCCTGACCGCCTGTCACGCACCGTGCATTTGTGGCGGGCTTTGGTCGGTTGGCTTGGCGGATTGTTCGCATGGATTACCGCCATTGCGGTGCTGGCGCCGCTCAATCTGGGCGGGTTCGAAGTGCTGTCCTCACGCCAAGTCGGTCAAGGCTCTTCAGGGGCCACGCAGTTCATTCAGGTGGCCGCAGGGCCAGAGCGGATCGCGCGTTATACGACCCGCCTTTTTCCGATCTACTTTGGACTGACCGTGGCGCTTTGGCTTGCCTTGGCGATGGTCGGGGCATCGCCTTACGTGGCGCTGTGTCATGCCATGTCGGTGATGGCCACTTCCGGCATTTCTCCCGTGGGCGGTTTGACGTCCTCGGGGGCAGGGTTTCTGGGAGAGATGTTGGTCTTTGCCTTTTTGTTCCTTGCGATCTCGCGCAAAACCTTTGCGACCGATGATATGCGCCGCGATGCGCCGCCATTGTACCGTGATCCCGAGATGAAAATCGGTTTGGTGCTTTTGGTTGTACTACCGAGTTTGCTGTTCCTTCGCCATTGGGTTGGCGCCTATGAGGTGGAACGGATTTGGGATATTCCTGCGGCGCTCTCGTCGCTGTGGGGCGGGTTGTTCATGGTGCTGTCTTTCCTGACAACCGCAGGGTTTGAAAGCGCGTCATGGAGCGAGTCCCGCATCTGGTCGGGGCTTCAGACGCCAGGCGTCTTGCTATTGGGACTTGCGATCTTTGGTGGCGGGGTGGCGACCACGGCGGGCGGTGTGAAACTTTTGCGTCTTTACGCATTAGTGCGCCACGGTGAGCGGGAAATCGAAAAGATGATTTCTCCCCATTCTGTTGGTGGTGCAGGGGCGATGGCACGACGCGTGCGTCGCCAAGGGGGCTATGTGGCATGGGTGTATTTCATGTTCTTTGCTCTCACCATCGCGGCAGTGATGATTATCCTGTCGCTGTTCGGTATCCATTTCGAGCAGGCCGCTGTTTTCACCATCGCGGCACTGACCACGACGGGGCCATTGGTGCAGGTGGCTGCTGAAGTGCCGTATTCCTTTGCGGATCTGGCAGTGGGGCCAAAGGCGGTTTTGGCCGCGACGATGGTTTTGGGGCGGTTGGAACTGCTTGCGATGATCGCCTTGATCAATCCCGATTTCTGGAGACGTTAGGCGTCAGTGACGCGGTTTTGCACCGCTGGGGCATGAACTCCACGGCAACATCCTGAAAAAGCTTCGCAAATCTTGACATTCGTGAAGTTTAGCTGTGAGGTTGCCGTTAAGTGCTGCCAACGCAAGGCAGCTCGCATCATAAGCGCAAGAAAAAAGGCAACTGCAATGGCCGGTGATAAACAGAACCTACAAGACGCATTCCTGAACCATGTGCGCAAAACCAAAGTGCCCGTTACGATCTTTTTGATCAACGGTGTCAAGCTTCAGGGCGTGATTACATGGTTTGATAACTTTTGCGTTTTGCTGCGCCGTGATGGCCAATCGCAACTGGTGTATAAACACGCGATTTCCACGATCATGCCTGCGCAGCCGATCAGCCTCTACGACGGCGAAGACGCACAATAACCCGTTTGCCATCGCGATCTGGCGTCGGCCTGCTCGGGGAAAGCCCGCGCGGGCCTCTTGTCATGGAGAGCGCTTCGACCTAGGTGCGGTAGTGAATACAGGCGCAGGCGGGCGGTCGGGCCCTGAGCAAAGACATCAAAGGACCAATTGAATTGGGTGACTATTACGATCACGAGGTGGAGCCAACGCGCGCGTGGGTGATCCATCCTGACATCACCTCGGACCGTGGACGCCGCGATGCGCAGCCACGTCTTGACGAAGCGGTATCGCTTGCAGCCGCTTTGCCCGATATCGAGGTGTTGGGCGCCGAGATCGTGCGCTTGCCCAAAACGCATCCCGCCGCATTGTTCGGCAAAGGTAAAATCGCGGAGTTGAAAGCACGTCTGCAAGAGAATGAGGTGGAACTTGTTCTCGTCGATGGTCCCGTGACACCTGTGCAGCAACGCAATCTGGAGAAGGAATGGAAGGTCAAACTGCTTGACCGAACCGGCCTGATTTTGGAGATTTTCTCGGATCGGGCGCGGACCCGTGAGGGCGTGTTGCAGGTCGAAATGGCGGCCTTGTCCTATCAACGGACCCGTCTGGTGCGGGCATGGACCCACCTTGAGCGTCAACGTGGTGGCTTGGGGTTTGTGGGTGGTCCGGGTGAAACACAGATCGAGGCCGACCGTCGCGCCATTGACGATCACCTGAACCGTCTGCGTAAACAGCTGGCCCGTGTGATCAAGACGCGCGAATTGCATCGTGCATCGCGGGCGAAGATCCCGTTCCCGATTGTTGCCTTGGTGGGCTACACAAACGCAGGAAAATCGACGTTTTTCAACACGGTGACGGGTGCAGATGTGTTTGTGAAAGACATGTTGTTCGCCACGCTCGACCCGACCATGCGTCAACTCAAATTGGAAACGGCGCACGGGGGGGATCGCGACATTATCCTGTCCGATACCGTGGGATTCATCTCGAACCTGCCGACACAGTTGGTCGCTGCGTTTAGAGCCACGTTGGAGGAGGTGCTTGATGCCGATCTGATCCTGCACGTGCGCGACATTTCCGCCGACGAGACCGAAGATCAAAAAACGGATGTCCTTAAAATCCTCTCCGATCTGGGGATCAAGGAAGACGCACCGATCATCGAAGTGTGGAACAAAATCGACAAGCTCGATGACGAGGCCCGCGCGGCCCGACTGGAGCGGGCTGAAGGGCGTGAGGACGTTTTTGCGATCTCTGCGGTGACGGGCGAGGGGGTGAAACCCCTGCTCGATGCAGTGTCGGCCTATTTCGAAGAGGACAAGATCGAGCGCGATTTGATTGTGCCGTACTCGGAGGGTAAGAAACGCGCGTGGCTCTTTGCGGAGGGCGTTGTGCAAAGTGAAGCGGCGAATGAAGAGGGCTATGCGCTCAAAGTGCTTTGGACCCCGCGCCAAGAAAAACAATTTCGGGATATGTGAGCCATGGAAAATCGTTTGTACCTGATGCTGATCGAAGCCGATGCAGGCCCGTCCAAGGTCTTGGTCGAGGGGCGTCGCTACATCATCAACTGCTTTGCCGTTGCCGAAAGCCTCGACGCGGCCAAGGCCCCAGTCGATAAATATTTCTCCTCTGGCGGGTGGCGCAATATCGAGGTTCAAAAGGCCAAAGAAATTCCGCCACGGTTGTCGGTCCTGCCCACACCCGAATTGAAAGCGGCGGCCCGTAAGGCCGCCGATCAAGGTGTCGGGTTTGTGGTCTACGACAAGCCCGCAACGACCAAGCACTAAGGCGAAGTTTTCGCAGCCTTAGACGATGATGCCTTTGGTGAGGATGATGTTGCCGTAGGGGCGTGGCTCGCCCGTTTGGATCACCGCGAAGGCCTCTCGCGCACGGTCGTAGAAGGCAAATCTCTCGATGGATTCGATCGGGGCCGGGTTGTCGGCTTTCGCATCAATAATGGCTTGAAATTCGGCCACTGCGGGCGGGATCGTGTCAGGTTCTCCGACCACCTGCATCGTGACCGCGCGATCCTGCACAAAGGTGTCGAGCGGCAGGAGCGTGACAACGGCCTCCAGAATCTCGGTTGCATTTGATCCTTCACAACGGATCACCCGTTTGCCCATTGTTTGCGCGGGAAAGTTGCTGTCCGCGATGACGATCATGTCGCCGTGCCCCATTTGCGCCAGATACAGAAGGGCTTCGGGCGGCAAAATAGCAGGAATATTATGTAGCATATCAATGTCCTTTGTTGCGAGTGAATGGGGTGGTGCGCGCTCTATTGTGTCGCGGGGATGAGGTGGGTGATGCCGACCCCTGCGGCGCGTGCGAGTTCGGGGTCGAGTGACATCGGGACATATTCCCCGCGCCGCCAGAGTTCGCCCAGATCATCATAGTGACGGCTGAGCGGGTGGCCCGATTGTCCTGTGGGAATGATGAACACCGAGCTGTCAGGGTCGGCGAAGTCATAGACGCCACGATAGGCGGCTCCGTGAACATTGGCAAAAGGCATCGGCCCATCGCCCGCCGTGACGCCACGCATGAGTGTGTTGTCGCCGCCCGATGTTGTCTGGCGGATGTTCACAATCCATTTGAGGAAGGGCATATCGCCAAGCACGGGGTGTTTGTGGATCGCGGTATGTGCATCGCCCCAACGCAGCGATTCCAGCGCAGACCCGTAGGTCTGTTCAATCCAGACAATTGCATCGTCGAGGGCAAGGCGGGCAATGTCGTTGCAGCTTTCGACCGCTGCTGACTGGATCACGTCGCACCATTTCGAGGCCCCGCCAATGTCGCGGAAGACCCGTTCGATGAAGATCGGCTCTACATGCGAATAGGCATGGTACAATGGCCCGAGTTCGTCACGGATCAGACGGTTCTGCAACTCGCGCATCCATGCATAGTAAATCAGTGGCTCGGGCAGGTGTTCGTTCATCTCACCGTTCCATTCGGCCAAGAGCGTTAGCGCCTTCTGGCGTTGTGCCTCTGGCGTGCCTTCGGGAGCGGCTTCGCCCGTGAACCACAGATCGGCCCCGACAAGTGGCAGGAGAGAGCGGGCAGAATAGGACACGATGTCGTTTTGCACTTCGATAAAGCTGTCGCGGGTGTGGACCTCGCGGCTCTGCATCAGGCGGCGCCAGCGTTGGATGCGTTGTGTGTCGCCCCAGTGGTAGGACAGATGGTCGGGGAAGGGCGCGTCGACGGTCTTGTTGTTGGTATTGCCGACAATGCCCGCTTGGCCCGTCTCGAACAGCGGTAGTTCGTCATAGTCGCGCCATCCTTGCCATCTGTTGGTCGCGATCCATCCAGGGGAGGGAATGCGGCCTTGGCTTTGGTGTTGCGGGTCGCGTTTGGGGGCGCGACCGATGACTTTGAGCGCCACGCGGTCTTTTTGGGCAAGGGTGAGGTTTAACGCAGGGGCGACAAAATCACGGGCGGCCTCAAGCCCCTCGTCAATGGAGCCTGACCGCATCAGGGCAATCACCGCGCTCATGGATGTGTCGTCGGGCGCAAGGGCCGTCCATGACAGCGACATCACATGATCGGGTGGGGTGACGGTCTTGACGTTGAACGCCGCTTCGGGAAGCACAGGGCCGTTGTCGGTCCATTTCAATTCGAGCGTCACAGGAGTGGCATCTTTGATCCGCACGATCGACGGTTGGGTGCGCATGGGTTTGAAGCCGTTTGGAGTTTCGACTTCATTCGGATTGGCGGGGTTGAGCCGTTCGACATAGAGGTCGGCGTCGTCAAGGTAGGCAGAGGTGATCCCCCATCCAAAAGCGTCCTTGCGTCCCGTGACAATAGCGGGAATGCCCGCGATGGAGGCGCCGATGACGTCGCCAGTGGAGAGGTGCAGCCGCGCCAGATACCATGCGCCAGGTGCGGAGAAATTCAGGTGCGGGTCGTTGGCCATAAGCGTGGCCCCTGTGGCCGACCGCTCTGGGGCTGCGGCCCAGACGTTTGAGGCTCCGCCAAAGGGAGCCACGGGTGGTTCGGCAAAGGCGTATTCAACGTCGCTGTCATCGGTGTAGGTCGGCACCGTAGGAAACAGGCTTGCATAGTCGGTCAATAGGGCTGTGCCCGTCCCGGGGGCGTCGGGCAAAATATCGCGCAGACGGTCTGGGCCGATCAGGAGCGAGGTGCGTGCGCGGAGCACTTCTGATGAGGCTTGGTCGGACAGTTGAAACGCCACCAGTTTCATCAGGGCGATGCTGTCTACAGGACGCCAATAGGAAATTTCGGCAGGGAATAAAAAGAACTCGGGCGCACCACGGCCCATCGCACCGCTGTTCACGGCGGTGATCCATGCGTTAACGCCGCGCGCGTAGGCTTCCATTGCTTCCATGGCGTCAGGCGTCTGGGAATTGACCGAGGCTTCGGCGGCGGCATAAATCCCCAAGCGACGCATAAGCGTGTCGGTCGGCAGTGTGGCCTCGCCAAAGACTTCCGACAATTTACCCTGTGCCGTGCGACGCATCAGCATCATCTGGAACAGGCGGTCTTGGGCGTGGGCAAATCCCATGCCGTAAAACACATCCGCGTCCGTCTCCCCGAAGATATGCGGCACATTGGCGTTATCTCGCGCAATTTCGACAGGCGCCGACAGGCCAGCAACTTCGTGTGTGGCGTCATAATCGGGCAAAGACCGTGAGGCGAGCCAATAGGCCAGCCAGCCGCCCACGAGGGCCAAAATTACAAGTCCCGTTACGAGCTTGAGCAGAAGAGAGAAAATACGCGCCATAGGTAAGTGTGCCGTTCATAGTCATTATGCGGGTTTCATGAGTTGACGCGGCCGCGCCAATCCCTACCGTTCTGGCAAGCGTTAAAGCACACCTGTGCGCAATGGAAAAGGACATCGAGACACATGGCAAAAGTAGCATTTCTAGGGTTGGGCGTCATGGGCTATCCGATGGCGGGGCATTTGGAAGCCGCAGGACATGAGGTCACGGTTTATAACCGCACCGAGGCCAAGGCCGCCCGTTGGGCGGTAGATCACAAAGGCGGATCGGCGGCCACACCGCGCGAGGCGGTGGAAGGGTGCGATTTCGTCATGGCTTGCGTGGGCAACGACGATGACTTGCGGTCCGTTTGCACAGGAGACGACGGAGCCTTTGCGGGGATGAAAGAGGGTGCGATCTTTGTCGATCACACCACTGTATCTGCGATTGTTACCCGTGAATTGGCGGAGGTGGCCCGTGAGGCGGGACTTGGCTATGTCGATGCGCCTGTTTCTGGCGGGCAGGCAGGGGCCGAAAACGGTGTCTTGTCCGTGATGTGTGGCGGGTCTGAGGCCGATTATGCAGCGGCGGAGCCGATCATGGCGGCCTATGGTAAAACCGTCAAACGTCTGGGCGAGGTCGGCATGGGCCAGACCGCCAAGATGTGCAACCAGATCTGCATCGCAGGACTGGTGCAAGGCCTGTCCGAGGCGCTGCATCTGGCGGAAAAATCGGGTCTGGATGGTGAGGCCTTGGTCGAGGTGATCTCTGGCGGGGCGGCGGGCTCATGGCAAATGGTCAACCGTCACAAAACAATGCTGGCCGATGAATACGAGCATGGCTTTGCCGTCGATTGGATGCGCAAGGATCTGGCGATCTGCTTGCAAGCGGGCGATGATGTGGGCGCGAGCCTGCCCGTGACGGCGCTTGTCGATCAGTTCTATAAGGACATCCAGAAAATGGGTGGCGGTCGTTGGGATACTTCAAGTCTGATGAAGCGCCTCAAGGCCTTTGATTAACGCCGTTTTCCACAACTCACATGAGCAAAGGGCTTGCCTGAGGTAAGCCCTTTCATCCTTTCGCGTGAGCCTGCTATAAGCGGGCTAAGAAAAAGGACCACGTTCATGCCACCCAAAAAACCATCAGGTCGCGGCGCACGCGATTTGCGCGTCAAAGTCAAAACCGCACGTGGGCGCAAATTGTCCTCCACCCTCTGGTTGGAGCGCCAACTTAACGACCCATACGTGAAGCGCGCGAAGGCCGAAGGCTATCGCGGGCGGGCGGCGTTCAAGATCCTCGAACTGGACGACAAGTTCCGTTTCCTCGTGCCAGGGGCGCGGGTGGTGGATTTGGGTTGTGCACCCGGTGGGTGGTGTCAGGTCGCGGTGCGACGTGTGAACGCCTTGGGCGAAAAGTCGGGCAAGAAGATCGGCACGGTTCTGGGCGTTGATTTGCAAGAGGTCGAACCGATTGCGGGGGCTGAGGTTCATCAGCTCGACTTCATGGAAGATGGCGCGGACGATAAGGTCAAAGACTGGCTTGGCGGCGAAGCTGACGTTGTGATGTCGGACATGGCCGCTTCGGCGTCGGGGCACAAGCAGACCGATCACAACCGTATCATGGCGCTATGTGAAGCCGCCGCCTTTCTGGCTTTTGATGTTCTCAGTCCCGGAGGTACCTTCGTGGCTAAGGTACTGGCAGGGGGCGCAGAGGGCGATTTGCAAAAGTTGCTCAAACAGAATTTCGAGAAGGTGCAGCATATCAAACCACCTGCATCGCGGTCAGATAGTTCTGAAAAATTCGTCGTCGCCACAGGTTATCGCGGTCAGCGGATGACCGTCGACGAGCATTACGAGACCCTGTAGACCGAATGGGCGATTGGGCGCGTATCAAAGCGGGGGCCTGTGAGGTCGCGATTGATCCTGCATTGGGCAACATTCGCCGCTTTTTGGTGAAGGGCCGCGAGATTTTGCACACAGCCCACTGGGTCGGCACCGAGGCTGCGCCCCTAGCGGGTGCGCCGATAGATCAACACCTTGCGGGAGATTTCTTTGCCGCGCCCTTCGGGGCCTCGGATGTGATCGACGCACCTAATCATGGGTGGTCGGCCAATTCGCATTGGTCGGGGGTGACACGCTCACAAGATGACGATCACGCCGAAATCAGTTTGACGCTCGACCGCGATGTCATGGGAGCCACGATCACCAAGACGTTGGGCCTTAAGGATGGTCAGGCGGTGCTATACCAAACCCATGAGATTTCAGGCGGGCGGGGGGATTTGACCTTCGCCCATCATCCGATGTTTCGCATGGAGGCGGGCGGCCATCTGGCGTTTTCGCCAAAACGAGTGGCGCTGACCACGGCGCCTGCACTGGAGCCTGCGCATTTGTTGGCCTATCCGGCGCGTAGCACGAACCTATCCGCATTTCCCGCGCGTGATGGCGGCGTATGCGATTTGACCCGCTACCCCAGTGCGACAGGACATGAAGATTTCGTCACGCTTGTTGAGGCCGAAGGGGCAACGCTCGGATGGACCGCGCTGAGCCGTTCGGCGGAGGGTGATATTATCGTGGTTCTCAAAGATGCCCGCGTGGCCCCCGTGACGATGCTATGGCTCTCAAATGGCGGGCGCGAATACGCCCCGTGGGATGGGCGTCATACGGGAGTTTTGGGCATTGAGGACGGCTGTGCGGCAGGTGCGCTTGGCCATGCCGCAGCCTCAGGCGATAATGCGGTCGCAGCCGAGGGCGTGGCCACTGCGCTGACCCTTGGTGCGGATGTGCGCCACACCATGCGCCACGCCATTGCGGTGTTCGACGCCCCTGACGGGTTTGGTCCCGTGGCGGATGTGACGCTCGAAGGCGATGTCCTACAAGTCAGGGGAGCATGTGGTGAGACGCTACAGATGGCCTTTGATGGCGCGTTTTTTCGCGACCTGACGTAACGGCCCACATCCCTAAAAGGTGTACCTGATATATATCAAGGTCGCGCGCTTTCGAGGGCGGTAGATGTTATGGAGCTGTTCAAAAGAGAGTATGTTCCATGCGCGTCACCATTCGTACCAATCTTGCCATCCGCGTCCTCATGGCCTGCGCCGTGAATACGGGCCATATGGTGCGCCGAACCGAGATTGCCCAAGCCACCAATGCCTCTGAAAACCATTTGGCTCAGGTGGTGCATCTTTTGGCCGCAGAAGGCTTTATCAAAACCATTCGAGGTCGGGCTGGCGGGGTGGAATTGGCGCGACCCGCAGCGGAGATTTCCGTGGGCGAGGTCTTTCGCCATTTCGAAGCCGGCACGCCTTTTGCCGAGTGTTTCGATGGGGCTGAGAATACATGTCCGTTAAAAGACGTCTGTCGTTTGCGTGATGCGCTTTTGGCGGGGTTGGCGGCGTTTTATGATGTGCTCGACAATCTGACGGTTGATGATCTCGTGCATGACAATGACGGCCTTGCGGCCCTGTTGCAGATGCCCGACAACAGTGCGGTTCTGACGGCTGGCTGTGCGCCTGCTGCCGCACGGATGGGCTAATAGGCGCGTCAAAGCGGCGTTATGGCCTCCGACGCCATAGGGTGCATGTTGTCCGTGATGCAACGCTTTGTGACGGAAAGCCCCTCCATCACCTGAATTGTTTTGGCCCACGCAAGTGGGATGTTAGTTCTTGCTCAAAGATTGATACATTTAGATTTCGGATAGAGCAGGACGACATATGGGCCTTTCAAACATTGCTACGGGGTTTGTACTGACATGTGTTGCGGCTCTGGGCGGCCTTTCGGGGACAGGCGCACAGGCGCAAGATCGCACAGAGCAATTTGCTGTCGTCGACCAGATGGCGCAAACCCGCTGGCAGAAGTCGGGGTATGTGTTGCGCGAAGCAGGGCGTAGCATTGGACCGGAAATTAAGGGCATCGTCCGTATGCCCATCGACTACAAACGCGAATTTGCGCTCGGCGCGCTCGGAGTCGGCGCGTTGATGTTGATTGACCGACCTGCCACCGAATTCTACCAAGACAATATTGAAAGCGCCTTTGATGGCTTTGCTTTGCCCGAACATCCTTTGAAGGACAAATTGGGATCTTCGGGTTTGGCCAATGAGGATTTGTGGCTTCTGACGGGCGTTGCGGGGCTTTATGGATACGGTCTTGTCGCGGATGATACCCGTGCGCAACGCGCGGCAATCCTCTCGGCCAAGGCGGTTGCCTACTCCTATGCGGCGTCGCATCTTGTGCTGAAATCGGTTATCGGACGCAAGCGCCCCTACGCCGATCTGTCCTCTCGCGGAAATCAGGAAGGCGATATTTTTACAACCGACCCGCTTGATTTCGGTAATTATCACGGTGTTTCTCTCAAGCCTGACGGTTATGGCACGGCCATGCCATCCTATCACTTTACCGAGTATTTCTCTGTGGCGCATGTGTTGTCACGCAGCTACGACAATTCGTGGGTGCCTTACGGTTTGGCAACGGTGCTTGCGGTGTCGAATATTCGTGGCCATCGGCATTGGGTGTCGGATATGGCGGCGGGAACGCTTTTGGGCATCGGGATTGGCGAGGTGCTTTGGCGGACCAATCAGGACATGCAACGCGGCCAAATGTCGTTTGAGCCGCAAGTCTCAAAGGATTTGGTTGGCCTGACAATGCGGATGGAATTCTAGCCTCGTCACGGGAATCCAAGTCCGCCTTGCTGTAATACAAAACATGATAGCGATAAGAAGAGGTTAAGCATGGCACCGTCTTTTGGAACCAGTGGCCTGCGTGGCTTAGTCACGGAGTTGACAGACACACTGGTGGGCAATTACGTCCATGCCTTTCTCTCGACGTTAGAGGGTTGTGACACGCTCTATGTCGGGCGCGATCTGCGTCCGTCCTCGCCGCGCATTGCCAAAACCGTGTGCGATACCGCGAGGCAGGCGGGGGTGAACGTCGTCGATTGCGGAGCCTTGGGCACACCAGCTTTGGCTTTGGCGTCGATGGGTCATGACGCCGCCGCCATTATGATAACGGGTAGCCATATTCCCGCAGATCGCAACGGGTTGAAATTCTATCTGCCACAGGGCGAAGTGTCCAAAGAGGACGAGGCGAGTATAAGCGCTGCTTACGCCTCAGGAGTGCGGGCCTCATCGGGGCAGGTGGGCCGTTACCGCGTGGACGATACTGCCGAGCCATACTATGTCGCCCGCTATGTCACAGCCTTTGGCGCAGATGCGTTGGTGGGGCTGAAGGTGGGCGTTTACCGTCACTCTTCCGTGGCCCGCGATACGATGGAGCGCATATTTGCGGCCCTTGGGGCCGATGTCGTCTCCCTTGCGCATTCCGACACCTTTATTCCCGTCGATACCGAAGCCGTCGATCCACAGACCCGCGCTGATTTGGCCGATTGGTGCCGCACGCACGGGTTGGATGCGATTGTCTCTACCGATGGCGACGCCGACCGCCCGATGTTGACGGACGCCACGGGCAAGGTGATCGCGGGCGATGTGCTTGGGATTTTGACCGCGCGGGTGGTGGGGGCTAAGGGCGTTGTGACGCCTGTGTCGTCCAACGACATGGTGCGCCGTCTGCCCGAGTTTAGCGACGTGCGCCTGACACGTATCGGATCGCCCTATGTCATTGCGGGCATGGACGCGGCACGGGAGACCACGCCCGAGATTGTCGGCTTCGAGGCCAATGGCGGTTTCTTGCTAGGGTTTGATGCGATGATCAACGGGCCGATCACGGCCTTGCCCACACGTGACTGTATGTTGCCGATCCTCGCGCCTCTTTACGCGGCGCAAAAGGCCGCGCTTAGCCTTGCGGATCTCGTGAAAGCATTGCCCGCCTGTTTCACCGCTGCAGATCGGCTTCAGGAGATTGATCGCGCCAAGGCCGCGCAGTTTCTTGAGGGATTGATCGAGGACCAAACAGCCCGCACCGAATTCTTCGCCCCCTTTGGCAGCATTGCCTCTGTTGATCTCACAGACGGGTTGCGGGTCAATTTCGATAGTGGCGACGTGGCGCATCTGCGCCCCTCAGGCAATGCGCCTGAATTTCGGATTTATGCCCAATCCGATACGCAAACGCGTGCCCAAGACCTGACAGATCATCTCAAAGATGCTGTTTCTGACCACGTAATGTAGTGGGCATTGGCGCGGTATTTTCTGCACTGCACGAATGTTTTGTTTACGCAAGAATACCCCAAAACATTGGGTGTATTGGGTGTTTTTCCCAAATGAGTCAGATCTACCCGAGATTTTTCTCGGATTCTCCCACTGTTTTCGGGCAATTCTCTATATATAGATTGACCCGCAGGCACAGGAGAGATGCATGCACATTGGTTGCCCAAAAGAAATCAAACCCCAAGAGTTCCGTGTCGGGATAACACCCGATGCCGCAGCAGAAGCTATCGCACATGGACATAGCGTGGTGATTGAAACCAACGCAGGTCTGGGCGCAGGTTTTCCGGACGAAGACTATATCGACGTGGGGGCCCAGATCGCGCCCGATGCGTCAGCGGTTTTTGACGCGGCCGAGATGATTGTCAAAGTCAAAGAACCGCAGCCCGTAGAATGCGCCATGCTGCGGAAAGGTCAAATCCTGTTCACCTATTTGCACCTCGCGCCCGATCCGGATCAGACACGGGCGCTTATGGCCTCTGGTGCGACCTGTATCGCCTATGAAACCGTGACGGATTCCCGTGGAGGTTTGCCGCTTCTGGCGCCAATGTCCGAGGTCGCGGGGCGTCTTGCGCCTCAGGTCGGGGCGTGGACCTTGCAAAAAGCCAATGGTGGACGTGGCGTGTTGATGGGCGGTGTTCCCGGTGTCGCGCCTGCGCGGGTCTTGGTTATTGGTGGCGGCGTTGTCGGAACCCACGCGGCACGGATCGCGGCAGGCATGGGTGCGGATGTGACGGTTCTGGACCGTTCCTTGCCGCGCTTGCGTCAGCTTGACGATCAGTATGGCGGCACCTTCAAGACGGGCTATGCGTCGAAATCGGTCACAGCCGAGTTGGCACGAGAGGCCGATTTGATTATCGGTGCGGTTCTGATCCCTGGGGCGGCTGCGCCCAAACTCATTGCCCGCGACCAGTTGAAAGGTCTGAAAACGGGGGCGGTGCTGGTGGATGTCGCGATTGATCAGGGCGGCTGTTTCGAGACCTCACGCCCTACAACGCACAATGCCCCGATTTATGAGGTCGACGGTGTGATGCACTATTGCGTCGCCAACATGCCCGGAGCAGTGGCCCGCAGTTCAACGCTTGCGCTTGGCAATGCGACGATGCCCTTCATGGTGGCGCTTGCGGATAAGGGATGGAAAGAGGCGTGTCGGGCCGATCCGCATTTGCTGAACGGTTTGAATGTCCATGAGGGACAGTTGACCTACGCCGCTGTTGGTGAGGCGCTTGGGATCGAAACGGTTCCCGCGTCGAGCGTGCTTTAAGGGGGCGGACCTTCCCGTACGGCCCCTGTTCGCCGATGATGCGGATGGGGGCTTGGCGCGGCTGAATTGCGAGGGTATCACGGGCCTCTTGATGACCCATGAGGAGCCCGCCACCATGACCGCACAACCCGCCACAGCACAGCGTATTGCCCGCACGATTGCCGCCGATATCGGGGCGCGCGCAGATCAGGTGACGGCCACGGTTGCATTGCTTGATGGTGGGGATACCGTTCCCTTTGTGGCGCGGTATCGTAAAGAGGCCACGGGCGGTCTGGACGATGCGCAACTCCGCCGTCTGGCGGAACGTCTGGATTACCTGCGTGACCTAGAAAAGCGCCGCGCGAGTATTTTGGCCGAGATTACCTCCCAAGGGAAAATGACCGACGCCTTGGCCCGCGATATTGCTCAAGCAGACACCAAATCCGTTCTCGAAGACCTCTATTTGCCGTTCAAGCCCAAGCGCCGCACCAAGGCGATGATTGCACGTGAAAACGGGCTTGAGCCGTTGTTGCAAAGTATTTTGGAGGATCGTTCGGCTGATCCGATGGATTTGGCTCAGGGCTATCTGAGTGAGGCGGTCGAAACTCCCAAAGATGCACTGACTGGCGCACGGGATATTCTGGTTGAACAATTGGGCGAGAACGCTGCGCTCTTGGGGCGCTTGCGGACCTTCATGCAGCAAGAGGCGATGATCACCTCAAAGGTCACAAGCGGGAAGGAAGAGGCGGGCGCGAAGTTCTCCGACTATTTCGACCATAGCGAAAAGTGGTCCGCGATTGCCTCTCACCGTGCCTTGGCCATCCTACGTGCGGCGAAGGAAGAGGTCGTCACGATTAACATCGCGCCTGATCTCGAGACAGGATTGCCGCGCGTGCTTGGGATGATTGCCGCCGAGATCGGGATCACGGGCACGGGCAAGGGCGATGAATGGTTGCGCGAAGCGGCCAGTTGGGCGTGGAGCGTCAAACTCAGCATGGCCATGTTTATGGACCTGTTGACCGAATTGCGTCGTCGCGCTCATGCTGACGCGATTGAGGTCTTTGCCCGCAACCTGCGCGATCTGTTGTTGGCGGCCCCTGCGGGGGCACGGGCGACCTTGGGCCTTGATCCCGGTATCCGCACGGGCTGTAAGGTTGCTGTTGTCGACGAGACGGGGAAACTGCTTGAAACCGCGACGATCTATCCGTTTCAGCCGCGCAATGATTTGAATGGCGCGAAGGCGACGCTGACACAGTTGATCGCTCGCCACGGGATTGCCCTCATAGCTGTTGGCAACGGCACGGCCAGTCGTGAGTCCGAGCGGCTCGTGGCCGATGTGATCAAGGCGCTTCCCGCAGGAACGCCGCGCCCCACACCGGTTATCGTGTCGGAGGCGGGGGCTTCGGTCTATTCGGCCTCCGAATTGGCCTCGCAGGAATTTCCCGACATTGACGTGTCCCTACGCGGCGCGGTGTCGATTGCGCGGCGATTGCAAGACCCCTTGGCGGAGTTGGTCAAGATCGAGCCTCAGGCCATTGGTGTTGGTCAATACCAACATGACGTTGATCAGCGTCAGCTGATGCAATCGCTTGGCGCTGTGGTCGAGGATGCGGTGAACGCGGTCGGGGTGAACCTCAATATGGCCTCTGCGCCACTGCTGTCCTATGTCGCGGGGCTCGGTCCGTCACTGGCGCAATCCATCGTCGCGCACCGCGATGCCAACGGACCATTTCCCTCGCGCAAAGCCCTGCTTAAAGTGGCGGGTCTTGGCCCGAAAGCCTTCGAGCAATGTGCGGGGTTCTTGCGGATACCTGATGGCGAGGAGCCGCTTGATGCTTCCTCTGTCCACCCTGAAGCATATGGCGTCGCCCGTAAAATCGTTAAAGCCTGTGGGCGCGATATCCGTGACATTATGGGGTCTCCCGAGGCACTGTCGGGGCTGCGGGCCGAGCAATTCGTGGACGATAACTTCGGTCTTCCCACGGTGCGCGATATTCTGTCCGAATTGGAAAAACCAGGCCGCGATCCCCGTCCGACCTTTAAAACCGCGACCTTTGCCGAAGGGGTGGAAAGCATCACCGACCTCAAGGCGGGAATGTCGCTCGAAGGCACCGTCACCAATGTGGCGGCGTTTGGCGCGTTTGTGGACATCGGCGTTCACCAAGACGGCTTGGTTCACGTCAGCCAACTGGCCGACCGTTTCGTCAAAGACCCCCATGAGGTCGTGAAAACGGGCGATGTGGTGCGGGTGCGTGTGACCGAAGTGGATGTAGCCCGCAAACGGATCGGCTTAACCATGCGGAAGGATGGTGGTGGAAGCAAACCGCCACGGGACCGTGAGGCGGCCAAATCAAAAACACCGCGCGGCGCCAAAACCAGTGCCGCGCCACGGTCTTCTTCGCAAAGTCAGGGGGCTTTGGGATCGGCCTTGGCCGAGGCGATGAAGCGACCCAAGAAGGGATCGTAACACCCGAACGGGCGAGGGAGGTCGCGTTACGGCCGCCCAAGGTCTGGCGAGTAGCCAAGTGACAATGAGGCTTCCAATCCGAGGTCGCGTATCGTTTGCGCGATTTCGGGCTGTTTGGCCTCGTCAAACCGAAACAGCGGAAAAGCGATCGACATGGCGGCCACGGGGCGTCCGAGATGGTCGAAAACCGGAACCGCCATACAGCGCACGCCCGCTTCGCTTTCCTCAATTTCCTCGGCATAGCCACGTGCACGGGTTGCCGCCAAATCCGAAAGAAGCACCGTGCGCGACGTGATCGTGTTGGGAGCTGTGACCTCGAAATCCATCCGCGAAATCCGCTCCTCGATGTCCTTTGGGTCGCGCCACGCCAAAAGAGCCTTGCCTAAAGAGGTGATATATACCGCCTCACGTCTTTGCCACTTTTTGAGTGGACGGCGATATCTCAATTTGATTCTCGGGTTGGAGAGCGGCGTGTTCCTTTTGGCCGTGACCCGTTCCAATGCGGCGAATTATTAGAGCGGGTTTCCCTATCTGTGAGGCTTCGATATAGATCAGGACGGGCCCTGATATAATTTTTGCCGCTTTGGAAGTCTGTCTCACACCTGTTGGGTTTGTATCTCTATACTAGCGAAATTGAGTGCAGCGTGGGGCCATGTCGGCAATCGGATAAAAGCTGCCATAAACGGGAGGCGTAACATTGGTCAAAGCACTTGTTCTCGAAGAAAAGGGAAAACTGAACATTCGGGATTTTCCCCTCACACAGACCTTGGGGCCTGCCGATGTTCGTATCGGTATCCGTTCTGTCGGTGTCTGCGGGTCTGATGTTCATTACTATACGCACGGAAAAATCGGACCCTTTGTTGTAAACGAGCCAATGATCCTCGGGCACGAAGCTGCGGGTGTTGTCCTTGAGACTGGTGCGGACGTGACGCATTTGAAAGTCGGTGATCGGGTCTGCATGGAGCCGGGTATTCCCGATCCAACATCGCGCGCCTCAAAGCTCGGGATTTACAATGTTGATCCTTCTGTCAGTTTTTGGGCCACGCCGCCCGTGCATGGCTGTCTGACCCCTGAAGTCATCCATCCCGCGGCTTTCACCTATCGACTGCCCGATCAAGTTAGCTTTGCCGAAGGGGCAATGGTCGAGCCATTCGCCATCGGGATGCAAAGTGCGCTGCGGGCGCGTATCCAGCCCGGTGATATTGCGATTGTAACGGGTGCGGGGCCTATCGGAATGATGACGGCTTTGGCCGCCTTGGCTGGGGGATGTGCTAAGGTCTTTATCGCTGATCTCGCGCAGCCCAAACTGGATATCATCGGGGCCTATGATGGTATCGAGACAATCAACATCCGCCAAAAATCCGCAGCCGAAGTTATTGCCGAGGCCACTGACGGATGGGGGGCTGATGTTGTGTTCGAATGTTCTGGTGCAGCGCCCGCTATTTTGGGACTTCCCGCACTTGCGCGTCCGGGCGGGGCGGTGGTCCTTGTCGGGATGCCTGTCGATCCTGTGCCTATGGATATCGTTGGTCTACAGGCCAAGGAACTCAGGGTCGAAACAGTGTTCCGCTACGCCAACATCTATGATCGGGCGATTGCCTTGATCGCGGCGGGCAAAGTGGACCTCAAGCCGCTGATTTCGGCCACGCTGCCGTTCAAGGACAGCATCGCCGCCTTTGATCGTGCCGTCGAGGCCCGCGAGACGGATGTGAAAATCCAGATTGATATGCAAGGGGCCTGAGACCGCAACGCATCGCGGATCTGACCGAATAACAATAGGGGCATCGGGGCATGAAACCTCCGGTGCCCCGTTTTATTTCACACACCTTTTAACACTTTGTCTCAATGACAGCATTGTGCTGTGAATGAGGAAAGCACTGATACTAATTCGGCCAAGTCTTTCGCGGAAAAGTATCAGAACTTGTGAGGTCTCTTGGATATTCATGAAGTCAGCGTGTTCACGGCACACATCGTTGTGCTTGTACCTATGGTACCTGTAATCTCCCTCTATGTTCTGCGCCGCAGCGAGGTCACGCTGCGCTGCTTTTCCTCCGTTGGCACGCGCGAAGGTGGGGTCTACGCCTGTATGTGCGGACAGGGTGTCAAAAAAGTATCATCATTAGCTCCGTGGTGTGGTGGCTGGCGGGAGAGGGGACTGATATAAAAGAATCAACACGAATAGGAGGGGCGGCCCCGTTGGGAGACGGAACAGCCTCGGGGACATGGGGAGGATGACATGCAGCTCGACCTAGAGTTGGTGCATATCAGAGAGGGAGAGTCGTTTGCCGCTTGGCGTCACGGCTATCCGTTTCGCACCGTGCGTTGGCACTATCATCCTGAATACGAAATCCACCTCGTGGCGGCGACACATGGGAAGTTCTATGTGGGCGACCATGTTGGTGAGTTCTCGCCAGGTCAGCTCATTATGACGGGGCCGAACCTGCCGCAAAACTGGATCAGTGACATTGGATCTGCCGAGACCGTTCCGCAGCGTACAGAGGTGATTCAATTTCCTCAGAGTTTCGTCGACAAGGTTCTTGATGCATTTCCTGAGGCGGCGGCTGCGCAGTCGCTGTTTGAGCGCAGTCGGCGCGGAATCCTCTTTGACTACGAGACCGGAGAGGCAGTTCGCCCACTTATGCGGCGGTTGCTCAATGCGCGCGGCGTTCTTCGGTTAGGGCTGTTCTTTGAAATATTGGACACGCTCTTGAAGGCGTCGAGTGTCCAGACGCTGTCCAGTCTCAGCTATATGTTGAATTTGGAGAAACAAGAAGAATCCGAAATGAACAGGGTGATCGCCTATCTGCGCGAGAACCTGACGGAACCCATCAGTGAAACCGAGTTGGCGGAGATGACTGGCCAGAGCCAGAGCGCCTTTTCCAGATCGTTCAAGCGGCACACGGGAACGAGTTTGGTGCGGTTTCGCAATCAGCTTCGGATCGATCTGGCCTGTCAAATGTTGGTAGTCGATCCAGAGGCCAAGGTGTCTGACATTTGCTTTGATGTCGGCTTTTCAAATCTATCCAACTTCAATCGTCATTTTCTGCGGGTGAAAGGTATGTCGCCGTCGGAATTCCGACAAATCTTTGCAGAGAACGAGGCGGTGCGTATGCCCGCTTAACTACCAAAGACCCCTTTGGATCTAAAGAACACCGCAGGCATCTGCTTTGCGGCAAGGGGGATTTTGTCTGTCAATCAAGGGAGGAACCCATGACAAATCTACTCAAAACTGTTTCCGTAGCAGCACTCGGACTGGCCGTAACGGCTGGTGCGTCCTTCGCACAGGATGATCAACTCAAGATCGGTATGACCTTTCAAGAGATGAACAACCCTTACTTCGTCAGCATGCAAGAAGCACTGATGGAAGCTGCTGGTGCCATCGGCGCCGAGGTTGTTGTCACCGATGCAGGGCATGACGTGGCCAAGCAGATTTCCGATGTCGAGGACATGCTTCAGCAAGACATCGACATCCTGTTGCTCAACCCAACCGACAGCGCAGGTATCGAGGCTGCCGTGCGCATGGCCAAAGAGGCAGGCGTGATTGTGGTTGCTGTGGATGCAAACGCTAACGGTCCGGTTGATACATTCGTTGGCTCCAAGAACCGCGATGCGGGCTATATGTCCTGCAAATACATGGCTGAGGCTATGGGCGGCGAGGGCGAAGTTGCTATCCTCGACGGCATCCCCGTTGTGCCAATCCTCCAGCGCGTCGAAGGCTGTAAAGCGGCACTCGAAGAAGCTCCTGGCATCACATTGGTGGACACCCAAAACGGTCGCCAAGACCGCTCTGTTGCCCTTGGTGTTGTCGAGAACATGATCCAGGCGCATCCAAACCTTGGCGGGATTTTCTCCGTCAATGACGGTGGCGCAATGGGCGCATTGGCCGCGATCCAAGGCTCCGGCAAGGACATCAAGTTGACCTCGGTTGACGGTGCTCCTGAAGCAGTTGCCGCCATTGCGCAGGGCACGCCATTCATCGAGACCACAGCACAGTTCCCACGTGATCAGGTGCGTGTTGGCCTTGGCATGGCGCTTGCCCAATACTGGGGCGCTCGTGTGGTTCCCTCCGAAGTTCCAATCGACGTGCGTGTGGTAGATGCCGACAACGCCGAAGGGTTCTCGTGGTAAACCATTGACGACAGCTGCGCCCGAAAACACTCGGGCGCAGCGATTTGCGGGAGAAAATGAATGCTCGAAATGACGGGAATACAAAAGACCTTTGGTCCGGTGAAGGTGCTTCACGGGGTCAATCTGGAGGTCCGTGCAGGCGAAGTTCACGCCCTGTTGGGGGAGAATGGCGCTGGTAAATCCACGATGATGAAGATCCTGTGCGGAATTCTCAAAGCGGACGAAGGCACTATTCGCATCGACGGCGTTGAGCGTCATTTTGCCCATTACGATGAGGCGATTGCCGCAGGTATCGGCATCGTGTTTCAGGAATTCAGCCTCATTCCGTATCTGACGGCGGTTGAAAATATCTTTCTCGCTCGCGAGCTACGTACCCGTTTTGGCCTGTTGGACCGCAAGGCCATGCGCGCGCGTGCCAGTGAGGTGTTGAACAAACTCGGCGTTGAGGTGTCCCTCGATGTGCCTGTGGCCGAGTTGAGTATTGCCGAACAACAGTTCGTCGAAATTGCCAAGGCATTGTCCCTTGATGCACGTGTTCTGGTGCTTGACGAGCCGACCGCGACCTTGACGCCGAGCGAGGTGGAATACCTGTTTCGGGTGATGCGGGAACTGCGGTCGCAAGGTGTTGCCATCGTCTTTATCTCCCACCACCTCGAAGAGATTTTCGAGATTTGCGACCGCATCACGGTCCTGCGCGACGGCGAATATGTCGACACCTGCGAGGTGAACGCGATTGACACCGACAGGCTTGTCGAGATGATGGTCGGCCGCAAAATTGAAAGCAATTTCCCGCCCAAGACTATTTCGAACCCGAATGCGCGGATCGTGATTGATGCACAGGAAATCCAGTTGCACAAAAACGGTCCTGTCAGCGCCTTTCAACTGCGTCAGGGCGAGATTTTGGGCTTTGCGGGTCTTGTGGGCTCAGGACGGACGGAAACGGCGCTGTCGATCATGGGAGCGTTTCCTGCCGTGCGCGTGAAGGTCGAGATCAACGGCGATCCTGTCCCTCCGAAAAATCCCAGCGAGGCACTTGCCAGAGGCATCGGTCTTTTGCCCGAAAGCCGCAAGGAGCAGGGGCTGATCACTGCGTTCTCGATTATGCAGAACATCTCGATCAACAATTACGGCAAATATCGCCGCCTCGGGGTTTTCCTCGATCTGGCAGCAGAGAACCTCCACACGAGACAAGTCATGCAGGACGTGCGGGTCAAGGCTCCGGGACCGGAGGTGTCGTGCAATACGCTTTCTGGTGGGAACCAGCAAAAAGTCGTGATCGCCCGATGGCTGAACCACAACACGCCGATCCTGATCTTTGACGAGCCAACGCGCGGGATCGATGTGGGGGCCAAGGCCGAGATTTATCAGCTGATGCGCAAACTGACCGAGGAAGGCTACTCCATCATCATGATCTCTTCGGAACTTCCGGAAATCACTGGTCTGGCCGACCGTGTCTGCGTGTTTCGCAGCGGCGCGATCGTGGCCACACTCGATGGCGCACAGATCACCTCGGAAGACATAATGAAAAACGCCACTACAGGAACACTCAGATATGCCGCATAACTCCACTGCTCAAACGCCGTCTTCAGCCCCGCAGTCGGTGGTCAACAGGCTCAAGCACTCTCCGTTGTTGCTGCCGATGGTTGGCTTGATCGTTGTGTCAGTCGTCATGGCCTTTGCCAGTGACAACTTCTTTAGCGTCGACAACATCGTCAACGTTCTGCGCCAACAGTCCATTATCGGCATTCTCGCCATCGGTATGACATTCGTCATTCTGACGGGGGGGATCGATCTGTCGGTGGGCGCGGTCATGGCTCTTTGCGGAACGCTCGGAGCGGGCGTGATGGTCAATATGGGACTGCCTGCGGGGCTTGGCCTGCTCACGATGGTCGTCGTTGGCATCCTGTTTGGCATGTTCAACGGCCTGTTGGTGGCGTGGGGCAAGATGCCCGCGATCATCGTCACGCTCGCGACCATGCTGATCGCGCGCGGTTTCGGGCTTGTCTACTCGGGCGGCTACCCGATCAGCGGCTTGCCAAGCTGGATCTCGTGGTTCGGGATTGGTCGCATCGGCGGCATTCCCGTGCCGATTATCATCATGATCATTCTCTACGCCTTGGCGTGGGTTCTGTTGCAGCGCACATCCTTCGGGCGTCATGTCTATGCCATCGGCGGCAACGAGACTGCGGCCTCTCTGTCGGGCGTCAATACCAAGCGCGTCAAGCTGATCGTCTTTATGCTTTCCGGCTTCACCTCGGCAATGGCCGCCATCATCCTGACAGGTCGTCTTATGAGTGGCCAACCCGGAGCGGGCGTTGCCTTCGAACTTGATGCGATTGCGATGGTTGTCCTTGGCGGCACGGCAATTGCAGGCGGGCGCGGGCTCATCCTCGGGACGCTGATCGGCGCGGTCCTGTTGGGGATCATCAACAACGGCCTGAACCTGATGGGGATCAACCCCTATCTGCAGGACGTTATTAAAGGCTTCATCATCCTTCTTGCCATCTACATTGGTCGTGAATGGCGCTGATCGAAGCCCGCGGACCCGAGTGTTCCTCCCACCATTTGGGTCCGCATGGAATTTCTTCGCACTGAACAGGAACTGAGACGATGGCAGATCACTTTATAGGTGTGGATGTCGGCACGGGGTCTGCGCGGGCCGGTGTCTTTGACGCGACTGGAACGCTGCTTATGTCGGCCAAACACGACATCGACATGTACCGCGCGCCTAATGGTATCGTTGAGCAAGCGAGCGCACAGGTCTGGGACGCAGTATGTCGGGCAACACGCAAGGCTGTGGCTGATGCTGCGATTGATCCTGTGAGTGTCCGCGGGATCGGTTTTGACGCCACATGTTCGATGGTTGTGCGCGGCAGGGACGGGCAGCCGCTCGCCGTTGGCGATCCGGCCCACCCTGAACGGGACATTATCGTCTGGATGGATCACCGCGCCATTGAACAAGCCGAACGCATTAACGCTGATAAACACGACGTTTTAAAATATGTCGGTGGTGTGATCTCGCCAGAGATGCAGACCCCTAAGCTTTTGTGGCTGAAAGAAAACCGCCGAGAAACCTATGAGGCGGCGGGGCATTTCTTCGATCTGACCGATTTTCTCGGATGGAAAGCGACAGGGAGCACGGCGCGATCGTCCTGCACTGTCACGTGCAAATGGACCTATCTCGCTCATGAGAACCGTTGGGACGCCGCGTATTTTCGCGCGATCGGCCTTGGTGATCTGGCCGATGAGGAATTCGTCCGTATTGGCCACGATATCGTCGCGCCTGGAACGGCGTTAGGATCGGGCCTAACCGAAGACGCAGCATCGCAGCTTGGTCTGGTGGCGGGCACGGCTGTTGCGGCGGGCCTGATCGACGCACATGCGGGCGGTGTCGGAACCGTGTGTGCAGGAGGCGGGACTGAAGGCCCGACGTCCTGTCTTGCTTATGTGTTCGGCACATCGTCCTGCACTATGACGACAACCCGCGATCCGGCCTTTGTTCCCGGTGTTTGGGGGCCTTATTATTCTGCCATGGTGCCGAATGCTTGGTTGAACGAGGGCGGGCAATCAGCGGCGGGGGCGGCCATTGATCACCTGATATCCCTGCACCCCGCATACAGCGAGGCCAAAGCGCAGGCGCAGACCGCGGGACAGCCGTTGCCTGTCTGGTTGGCCGATGCCGCACTTGCCGCCTGTGAAGATGCGTCCGAGGCGGTGTCCTTGGCGGGGGATTTGCATGTTGTGCCCGAGTTCTTGGGAAACAGGGCGCCCTTTGCCGACCCTCATGCCCGCGCCGTGATTATGGGGCAGGGGATGGAGACGGACATTCTGTCTCTTATTGCGCTCTACGTCGCAGGGATTTGCGGGTTGGGCTACGGGTTGCGCCAAATCATCAAGACACAAGCTGCCCACGGGGCGGGTGTGAAAACCATCGTGGTTAGCGGCGGTGCGGGACAGCACCCGCTGATCCGTCAACTTCTGGCCGATGCGACAGGATTGCCTGTTAAGACAACGGTATGCGCTGAACCCGTTTTGTTGGGATCTGCCATTCTTGGCGCGGTTGCGGCCCGCCGTTTCGACGGGATCGAAGACGCCATGCCGGTGATGTCGCATATCGCGGATGTATTCGCACCGACGGGCAAAGCCATCGGGCTTCGGCATGATCTGCGGTTCGATGCCTTTTTGAAACTACAGGCCACCGCCCGCGAAATCCGCAACGCCACACAGGGCATCAGTTCATGACCGATAGCAGTTTGGCGATAGTCACCAAAATTTGGGCCGCAACGTGCCCGACCCAATTATGAGAGAGAGGCCAATGCAGTTTTCTGGAAAATCCGTCATTATTACGGGCGCAGGCAAGGGGATCGGTCGCGCGACCGCTCAATTGCTCGCGCAACGGGGCGCTGAAGTCGTGGCAATAAGCAGAACACAGTCGGACCTCGACAGTCTGCGTGCCGAAATCGGTGGTCGCAGTCTCATTGCCGATCTGTCCAAGGCCGAAGAGGCGCGGCGGGCGATGGCCGAGGCAGGCCCCTGCGATATGTTGGTCAACTGCGCGGGAACCAATGTGCTCGAAAGCGTTCTCGACATGACCGACGAAGGCTACGAGACGGTCATGGGCATCAACCTGAAAAGCGCTCTGATCTGTGCGCAGGAGTTTGCCCGTGCGCGTGTCGCTGCAGGCGGCGGTGGAGTGATCGTCAATGTGACCTCCATTGCTGGGCATCGCGGATTTCAGGATCATGTTTGCTATGCCGCCTCCAAAGCGGGTTTGGAAGGCGCAACCCGTGTCATGGCACGCGAGCTTGGTGAGCACGGTATCCGCGTGGTTGCCTTGGCCCCGACTGTCACGATGACCGAACTGGCGGCAGAGGCTTGGAGCGATCCAGCGAAGAGCGAGCCGATGATGGCGCGTCACCCCATTGGCCGCTTTGCACAGGCCGAGGATGTCGCCCGGGCGATTGCTCTGATGCTGTCGGATGATGCGGGCATGGTGACGGGATCGGCGCTGTCCGTAGACGGCGGCTTCCTCTCGGTCTGACAAAAATATCCGCGCACAGACCATGTGATTGGGCGTGCTTGGAATTGAAATTTAGCAATTGGCGCAGCGAGAATGCAGCCAGAATACAGGAGTGTGACTATGGGTGTAGCATTGGATGGCAAGATTGCCGTTGTGACAGGCGCGGCCTCGGGGATTGGTCTGTCGATAACGAAAGACCTGTTGGATGCGGGCGTGACAGTCGTCATGGTGGATCGCGACGAAGCAGCGGTAACGAAGCTCGCGGGCGAGTTGGGCGAGGCCGCTGTGGCGCAGGTGACGGATCTTCTCGATCCGCAAAGCTGTGATGCGATGGTGCCCGAAATCCTCGAAAAGGTCGACCATATTGATATTCTTATGTGCAACGCGGGCAGCTATATCGGTGGCGATCTCGTTGACACCACTCCCGCCGCGATTGACCGGATGATGAACCTCAATGTGAACGCCGTGATGAAGAATGTGCATGCAGTTGCCCCACATATGATCGAACGCGGCACGGGCGATATCGTTGTGACATGTTCCATCGCGGGGCATTCGGCGATCCATGTGGAACCCGTCTATTCGGCATCCAAATGGGCGATCACCAGCTTTGTGCAAACAATGCGCCGCCAGTTGATGGAACACGGCATTCGTGTCGGTCAGGTCTCTCCCGGCCCTGTCATTTCCGCGCTTCTGTCCGACTGGGAACCCGAACGCCTTCAGAAGATGAAAGACGCAGGGGCCTTGATGGAAACACGCGAAGTGTCGGACGCGATGATGTATATGCTCACGCGGCCGCGCAATGTGACCATCCGCGATATGATCGTCTTGCCGTCGAATTTCGATATTTGATGTATCCCCCTAATCACGAGGGAATCTACAGGAAAGCCTGCCAAGCGGGCTTTCCTCACTTTGCAGCGAAGTGCATCAGATAAGGGTGCTGTCCAGCAGTATATGCAAGTCCCGCGCAGAAAAGCTGCCACTCTTCCAATAGTACATTACGAATATGGCGTGTTTTACGGCTTATGCGGTGGAGAGACAGGTATCCATTTGAACCGATGTGATCTCGTCATTGTCACTCTTCTTGTTGTGTTCTCGCTCCCATATTGGTGCGCGTTTTCAATCGGTGGCTGTGGTCGCACATATCTGGAGCACTTCAGGTGGGCCGGTCGGCTCGGATCGCGAGTTCAGTCCCAACGTGGCGGGTATCGACACTTTTCATCTTATGTCTCACTTGCACGCGCGCTGCCTGTGCTAGTGTTCGTGCTGACGCCAGTGGCTGTCCCGCCAATCGGAGGCCCGCATCACATTTGAGGGGTGTAATTCGTCGAAGATGTGTTAACGTGACGTTAAGTGGGCCATTTGTGTGTGTTTTTTCAAGGTGTTTTATATTTGATTCTATGACGTCATTGCCGATTTCGGCTTGTGGTGAGATGTGTTTTTTTAGGGAAATGGCTTTGAAATCGAACAAAGTGTTCGAATGACGACTTAAATTTACCGCCATCATAAGGCGGACTTAGGACGAAATTGTCCAATAACACGATCGCACGATTACACTGGAGGAATTATATGCTGCACAGCGCGACTACTCAGGTCCCCCGTCGGTTTTTTTGCACGCTTGGTGCCGCGGCTTTGTCATTGTCACCCATGATCGTTCCGGCTGCGGCGCAGTCCACGACGGAGGCCGTTTCGGCTGATCAGGCGGTGGAGGCTATAGTCCCTGCGGTGGTGGTCAACGGTTTCCGCTCTGCGACATTCGGGATGGATCACGACGCGGTGCGCGCGGCCATTCTTGCCGATTTCGACATCAAGGACGACGCCATTCAGGCGGGGGAAAATGCGGTCGAGCGGACCAAGATCCTCACCATTGCTGTGCCAAACCTCATTGTGGACGGCGGCACGGCCCAAGTCTCCTATGTCTTTGGATATAAAAGCGAAACCCTGATCCAAGTTGGCGTGACATGGAGCGCCAAAACCGACCCGGATCTGACCGCAAAGATGCTGTATGACAACGGCGATGTTTTGCGCAGTCATTTTATGACCGAGGGCTATGTGCCTGATACGGTCAAAGCCAACGTGGCGCTGCCCAACGGGATTTTGCTGTTTCGCGGTGCGGACGCCGAAAATCACGCGACGCTGTTGTTGTTGCAAGGCACCTATACGACCGATGATAGCGGGCGCAATACGCTGATCCCCGCCAGTCTCGATCTGCTCTATTCTGCCGATCCTGACGACCCTGACATTTTCTCCCTTCCAAAAGGATCATTCTAATGTCCAAGCGGATCCAGCGCGGCACATCGACCTCTAAACCGCAGGTTCGGGCCTCGCGATCCGCTCATTATGCACTTAGGGATGCACGCGCGGGTGCGCAAACTGTGGAAATACGCCACGGCGCAGCACAAAGAGCCGCATTGTTCCGCAAACCTCTGACCGCACAGCTGCGCTTGGGCGCAAGCACCATCGCATTGGCCGCATTGGCCGCCGTCACGGGGCCGCTTGGCGCAACCGCGCAGGACGCGGGCGCAACGGCTGGCACCAATAACATCGTCACCGATGGCCGCACCCAGACGACGATCACCGTTACGGGCAACCAGACAGGTATCACCACGGGCACCGTCGCCAATCGCACCGGTTACAACTCCTTTAGTCGCTTTGAGCAGGCCGTTGGCAATACCGTCAATCTCTACCTGCCGAGCGCGACCGACAACCTCGTCAACATCGTGCGTGACGGCCCTGTGGTCATCAACGGCATCCTCAATTCCTTCAAAAACGGCGACATTGGCGGGAATGTCTATTTTTCGGATTCCCATGGTTTCATTGTGGGTAAAACGGGTGTGGTGAACGTCGGCTCCCTGACCGTGAACACACCCACGGACGAATTCCTCGAGTCTGTGATTGGCGCCGATGGCACGATCAACCAAGACGCCGCGGGCAAGCTGATGCGCGGCGAAATTCCGATTTCGCCCGATGGCTCGATTGTTATTTCTGGCCAAATCAACGCAGAAAATGGCATTACGCTCGACGGTCAAAACGTTACTTTGACGGGGCCAAGCGGCACACACGTTACTGCTAAAGATTTGACGCAGCGCCAAAAATTCCAAGCCACAGTGAACTCGACCGGCATGGTCGAAGGCGGCGCAATGGTCAGCCGCAACGGAGTGATCTCGATTGTGGCGGCGGGTCAGGCCAAAGTGCGCGGGCGTGTCAAAGTCAAGGCCAGCCCAAGCGGGCAGGGCGGCAAGATCAACATCAAATCCGGCGGCGACACCACCATTGGATCGACCGCAAACCTGAGCGCGGATGGCGAAGGCGCGGCGGGCATCGGCGGCACGATCGTCGTCTATGCAGGCAGCTCGCTGTTCGCTCAGACTGGCGCGGTGATCTCGGCCCACGGGGCTGGCACAGGCGCAGGTGGTTTCGTTGAGTTGAGCGGGAAAAATGCCGAAATCGGCGGTGTTATCCTCGATCTTTTGTCGGATGCGGGCCGTGGCGGCACGCTTTTGATCGACCCGATTGATGTGACCATCACCGCGGGAAATTCCATGGTGACGGGCGGTGTGAACGCCTCGATTCTGGCCGATAACTCCATCACCATTGAGGCGGGCGGTAGCATCGACACCACGCTTGCGGGCGGTGTCTCTGGTGATATCACTCTGACTGCGCCGATCCTAAGCGTGGCGGCGGGCGGCGTATTGAACGCGGCAGCCGTTGGTGGCGGGACTGCGGGGACCGTGAGCCTGATTGCGACGAAATCCGATGGCGGCACGGCGCAGATCACCGTGGGCGGGGCGATCTCCGGCGGCGACGTGAACCTGCTGGCAACGGCGACAGCGGCCCCTTTGACCATCCTTGCCTCTTTACCGACCGCGACGGCGTCCGTGAATATTGATGGCGGCCAGATCACCGCCTCTGGCGCGTTGACCGCGACCGCGTCTGCCTCGACTGCTGCCTCCGCCGCCAACCTTCCGATTGGCGTTGTGGTTACAAATGTGGACGCTTCGGTCAATGTGACGGGCAACGCCGTGGTGCAAGCTGCGAGTGCGAACCTGTCCTCGATCGCCAGTGCCAACACCCAAATCGCAACCAAATCACTGGCGCCTGCGAATACCGCGGCGGATGGCGCGGTGGCGGTTTCGACCGTGAACAGTGCTGCGACCACCCATATCGGTGACGCCAGTTTGACCATCACGGGCGCGGCGAACCTGAGCGCGACCAACACGGTCACAAGCCACGCTGACGCCACACCGACGGCTGCGGCTTTCGGGGCCAGCGTCGCCGTGAGCGTCGTCTCCGCGACCACGACCGCAAGCGTAGACGGGGCGGGCTATATTGACGCCGCATCACTGGCGCTGGACGCCTCTACAACCACAGATATCGTGGCCAATGCCGCCGCAGCCGCAGGCGGCGCAACCGCGCCACAAGCTGGTAGTCAGGCAGACACATACCTTAGCGATCCCGAGTATCAATCCGCTGCCAGCACCTCCGAGGGGCAGGTCTCTGTCGTCGGGGCGCTTGCGATTTCCGACCTGACATCAACCACCACGGCGGCGATCAACTCGAGCCGTGCCTCTGACATTTCGGGGGCATCCACGCTCTCCACCGAGACCTCGAACAGTGCGGCAGTCATCGCCGATGGCTCCGCAGTCGATTCAAGCGTCGGCGTGGGCGTCGCCGTTGGCATCAACATTGCGTCCGTACAAAACAACGCGACATTGGGCGGGCAGGGTATCTCCACGGGGAGCCTTGAAGTCACCGCTGCGATGACGGCGGGGGGCAGCAATAGCTTCACCACCAAGGCCACATCCGGCGCGGGTGGCACCAACGTCGGTGTCGCGGGGTCGCTGGCGGTCAATCTTGTCGACACACAGAGCCAAGCCACCATCAACGCCGCTTCGCCTGTGACGCTTGCGGGCGGTGATGTGACCATCTCGGCTGAGGATGAGACCGAGTCCACCGCCGAGGCGGTCCCTGACACCACAGGGGCCACGGGCAAGGTTGGCGTCGGTGCATCAGTCGCAATCAACATCGCGGCCAACCGCACGGCGGCAACGGTTGCGGATGGCACGACATTGACAACCCCCGGCGCGATCACGCTCTCTGCAGCGTCGATCCACGAGATCACCACCAAGGCCGAAGCAGGCGCCAGCGGCGGTGTGTCCATCACACCCGCATTGGCGTTGTCTCTGGTGGGTAACACCACCACTGCAAAGCTCGGAACGAGCGCCACAGTGCAGCAATCTTCCGGTGATATCAGTGTCTTGGCCAGTCAACAAGCACGTGAGGAGACCTCTGCGTCCGGCATTGCCGCAGGTAGCGATGCGGCGATTGGTGCGGCCGTTGCGGTTGCACTTGTCAATGATACCGTCTCGGCCACGACCCTCCGCGATTTGAATGCTGCGGGCAACGTCACCCTGCGCAGCTGGGGCAGTTCGCTCAACACGCTTGAGGCGACCGCCAGCGCAAGCGGTGCCGAAGCTGCAGAGGATGACGGCGATGCCGCCGCGGATCAGGACAGCTCCGTCGATGAAAAAGTCACCAACAACCTGACCCACGCCGCGGATCAACAAACCAGCGCGGGCGTTGGCGACGCAGAACAACAACAGGCCAGCGCCGATGGCGCAGCCGACGAAGATGGCCGCTCCGCCTCGACGGGTGAAGGCGGCGCGAGCAAGGTTACCGTTGCCGCCGCCGTGGGCGTCAACGTCCAGACGGCCTCTGTGACCGCTGGCGTGCCGGACGGTTTGGACATCACCGCAGGCGGCACGCTCACCGTCGCGACTTCGAACAACACTTCCGCCAGCGTGACCTCAGACGGAACCGCCGCTGGCGAGTCCACCGTTGGCATCGGGGCCGCAGTTGCTGTGAAAGTGGTCCACAGCAACAATGATGCGACAGTGGGCAATGGCACAATTTCTGCCGCCTCGGTCAATCTCTCCGCGCTCAAGCTCGACGTGGCCAAACTGGTTTCGGGCGATCCGGCCGATGCTGTCTCCGACACCTATTTGACCAGCGCGACCTCTGGCGCGGGCGGGACAAGCGTTGGCCTCGCTGGATCGCTGGCGCTGAACCTCGTCGACACGCAAAGCCGCGCCGCCGTTGCGGACGGCGCGTCCGTATCGCTCACGGGCGGCGATCTGACCTTGTCCAGCGACAATCAGACCTCAACCACCGCCACCGCTGTGCCTGATGAGACAGGTGCGGCAGGCGGCAAGGTCGGCGTCGGCGCATCGGTTGCGTTGAACATCATCGCCAACCGCTCCACCGCCACACTGGGCGATGAGGCCGTGTTGACAGGTGCGGACACGATCACGCTGTCGGCCAATGCAATCCATGAGATCACCACCACAGCCGAAGCAGGCTCCGAAGGCGGGATTTCGATCACACCTGTTGTCGCTTTGTCGATGGTGAATAACACGACCACTGCACAGCTTGGCACCTTGGCGGCGGGCGTCTCAACGACAGGGGCGGTCTCCGTTTCGGCGGCGCAACAAGCGACCACAACGACCACAGCCAAGGGTCAGGCCGCAGGCGGAACAGCCGCGATCGGGGCGGCGCTGGCACTCAATCTTGTGAATGACACTGTCATCGCAACCACCAAACGTGACATTTCAGCGGGCGGCGATGTCACACTCGCTGCGGCGGGGGCATCGCTGGGCACATTGACGGCGGAGGCCAGCGCCTCTGGCGGAAAAGCCGCCGATGAGGACGGTGACGCGGAAGCGGGCGAAGACGCCACAGTGGACGAGACAGTCGACAAGCGGCTGGGTAGTGCGCGCGATCAGCAAAGCGCATCTGGCGTGGGCGATGCAGAGCAGCAAGGCGATACTGACGCGGCCGCCGCTGACGAACATTCTGCCGAGACATCCGAGGGCAAAGTCACCGTTGCCGCCGCCGTTGCGGTGAACATCCAGAACGCCACCGTTGAGGCCAGCGTGCCGAACGCGGTCAACATCACGTCGCCCACAGGCGCATTGAAAATCCTCGCCGCCAGCAACACCGATGGCCGTGCCACCACGACCGCGGATGCGGTGGGTGAAGACGGCGCGCAGGCGCAAATTGGCATCGGCGCGGCGGTCTCTGTCAACGTGGTTCATGCCAAGAATAACGCCACACTCGGCGCGGCCAACCATGATGTTGGCAGCCTTGAGATCACCGCCAGTAAACTCGACGTGGCGGCGCTCGTGGCCAATCCCGCCAGCACGGCGACCCGCAAAGACAGCTATCTGGCCAGTGCCACATCCGGTGCGGGTGGTTCCAAAATCGGTATCGCTGGTGCGCTTGGCCTCAACCTCGTGGACACGCAAAGCGCGGCCAGCATCGCAGACGGGGCCACGGTTGCGTTGCACGGCGATGTGACGATTTCTGCTGATAACCAGACCGAAACCACCGCCGAAGCTCTGCCAGTCACAGGCACCGCAGGCGGGACCGTGGGGATCGGCGCGTCTGCGGCGATCAACATTGTCGGCAACCGTGCCACCGCCGAGATCGGCGACAACGTCACGTTGACGAATGCGGACAACCTGACCCTTTCGGCCAGTGCTGTCCATGACATTACCACCACCGCCGAGGCGGGGGCCGAGGGCGGTGTCTCCATCGTGCCCGTACTCGCTCTTACGCTTGCGACCAACACGTCCAGTGCCACAATCGGAAACAATGTCAATACCTTGTCCGTAAACGACTCTGTGACGGTCAGCGCCGAACAAGAGGCCTCCGAGACCACTGATGCCTCTGCCACGGCTGTGGGTGACAAGGCCGCCGTGGGTGTTGCGCTCTCGCTTGCATTGGTCACCGATAAGGTTGTCGTCTCCACGGGGCGCTCGATATCCGCGACCACGGGCGATGTCACATTTGCCGCAGCGGGCACATCGACAGGCTCGCTCACCGTTACCGCAGGCGCGGGCGGGGCCGAAGGGGCAGATGAAAACGACGAGGCCTCCGATGGCGAAGGCACCGTCGATGATCGCGTCGCAGGGCAATTTGATCACGCGAAAACCACACAAGCCGACAGCGGCGTGGGGGACGCGGACCAACAAGCGGCCACGTCCGAGACTTCAGATCAAGACCACTCCGCAAAAAGCAGCGAAGGCAAACTCTCGGTCGCCGCCGCCGTGGGCGTCAATGTGGTGACGTCGTCGGTCAGCGCCGCAATGCCAGACGGCAAGGACATCTCCGCAGGCGGGCGTTTGACCGTGCGCGCCTCCAATGGCACGGACGGGACGGTGTCTTCTGATGCCTCCGCATCTGCTTCGCAAATCGCCATCGGCGCGGCCGCTGCGGTCAATGCGATCACCGCAACCAATGTCGCGAGCCTCGGCAATGCAACCTATAGCGCCAACGGCGTGACTGTTTCTGCGATGACCGCCGCACCTGCGGCGACGCCACATGTCAGCACCTTTACCACCTCTGCCAAATCGGGCGCGGGCGGATCGAACGTCGGCATTGCGGGCGCATTGGCGCTCAATCTCATTGACAGCTCCAGCACCGCCACGGTGGACGGGTCGGCAATCGTCGACGCGGGCACGGGCGCATCGACCATTTCCGCAGATCAACGCATGAGCGCGTCCGCCACCGCTGCGCCGCAGGACGACAGCCTGACCTCGGGCGGCAAAGTCGGCATCGGGGCCTCTGTGGCGCTCAATCTCATCACCAGCACATCAACGGCTGAAATCGAAGATGGCGCCACCGTCAACAATGGCGCGGGCCTTGCAGTTACCGCCAATTCCGACGTCTCTACCGAGACCGAGGCAAAGGCAGGCTCCGAGGGAGGCATCGCCATTGATGCCGTGGTGGCCTTGGCACAATTGGACGTCACCACGACCGCGCGCATTGGCACGGGCAACGCGCTCACCACGTCAGGCACAGTCGAAATTGATGCCACCAGCAGCGGTGAGAACACCGCGACAGGGACCGGCGAGGCGAAGGCCGGTAAGGTCGGCGTTGGCGCGGCTGTGGCGGTTATCATTGGCGGCGGCGATCAGGCGACCGACCTCAAGAATACCTCGTCCACCTCCGCCGAACTGGCGCGCGATCTGACGGCCTCGGCTCTGACAATTTCGGCCTCTTCTGAGCGTAGTTATGAGGCCTACGCCACTGCCAGCGCGGGCGGCGGTAAGGATAAAGACGCCTCGGAAACCTCCGACGCGAAAAGTACACAGAGCTTGAAAGGGACCGAAAACTACCAAAAGGGTACCGACGGTTCCGATCAGAAAACTGGCAAGAATGGCGCCAAAGTCACCGTTGCCGCCGCCGTGGGTGTCGCCGCCGCACAAGATGCAGTCAGTGCAAAACTGGGCGACGTCACCGTAGCCCTCGACAATGACCTGACGGTTTCGGCCAGCAACGCCGCCAATATCGCCACTAGCGGTGACGGGCAGGCTTCGGGCGCGAAAATCGGTGTGGCCGTCGGTGTGGCCCTCGCTATCTCCAACAACTCCGCCACAGCCAGTATTGCCGATGGCGCGACTGTGACGCGGGCGGGCAACGTCAATGTGACTGCTGCCACGAGCAAAAACATGGCTAACGAAGCGGGCAAAACCGATTTCGTTAACGGCCTGTCGGCGCTTGCCTATGCGGGGGCGTCGTCCAAAAAGGTCTCCGTCGCGGGTGCGCTGGCGGTTGATGTCTCCAACACCACCACCGCCGCCACCATTGGCGACAACGTCACCATGGGCAGCTCGAGCCGCGTCGGTGCGGTCAATGTCACCGCCGACAACGCCAGCCGCATGGCTGCGAAATCCACCTCCCTTGCACGGTCAAGCGGGAATGCGGGGATTGGCGCATCTGTCGCCGTTGTGGTCTCCGAGAACGCTTATACGGCCAACATCGGGGCAGGGGCTGATATCACCTCTGGCGGCGTGAATGTCGCCGCGACCAACGCCAAAATCGCGCCCTCTGTGCCGTTCAACTTTACTGATCTCGAAGACTTCCAGTCCAACATTGTCAGCCAGCCGCTGTTCAGCACTGGCAATTACTATGCTGAGGCCATCGGTGGCGCGCAGTCGAGCAAAGTTGGCGTGCAAGGGTCCTTCGCCGTCATGGTGTTCTCGGATGTGACCTCCGCGGCAGTTGGCAAAAGCCTCAACGATCCCGCCAGCACCGCTGCCTCAATCCTTGATACAGCGGTTGGCGATGTCACGGTTTCGGCCAATAATGCCTTTGGTGCCAAGGCCTTGTCGGGCGGCGTTGCCCTGAGCGGTAAGGTCGGCGTGGGGATCTCCAGCTCTGTGATCGTCAACAGCGGAAGCTCCACGGCCGAGATTGCGCGCAACGTGCAACTGGCCAATGTCGGCGCTGTCGGCGTGACGGCGGGCGGGGTGCAATCCATTGATGTCATCGGTGTAAGCGCGGCAGGGGCCAGTACCGCTGGCGTGGCCGGTGTCGCAACGGTTCTGATCTCTGAAAACGATGTGGAGGCACTGATCGGCAAGGGCGTGCAAATCGCGGCCTCTGGCGATGTGTCACTCACCGCCAATAATGCATTTGAGACCTTGAGCGTCGCGGGCGGACTCGGTGTCGGCGGCAGCGCAGGGATTGGTGCGGCGGCCTCCGTCGTGACCGTCGAAAATGTCACCCGCGCGGCGATTGCCAATGGCACGAGCGCTGCGGATGCAGTGAAAATCTCCCAAGCGGGTGCGCTTAATATTGACGCCAATGCACGCCAGACGGGTCAGACCTTCTCCGTGGCAGGTGGCGTAGCAACGGGTTCGGCGGGCGTCGGCGCTGGCGCGGGCGTCTTTGTGCTTGAGACCACCACCGAAGCGTTGCTCGGCGACTATGCGCAAATCGGCCAAACGGGCACAGTGGGCGAGATCGCCGTGACGGCTACGGATGACAGTACGCTTGACACTTTCCCCGGTGCGGCAGGTGGCGGCGGCTCTGTCGGCGCGGGCGCAGGGGTTGGCGTGGGTGTCATCACCAAAACCGTGACGGCGGCGATTGGCGACAACGCACGGGTGCGTGGCAGCGATGTGCTGGTTAACGCGCAAAGCGGCGAGGCGGCCAACATCGTGGCCGTCAGCGCAGGCGTCGGCGGCAGTGCGGGCCTTGCGGGCGCGGTTGCGGTCTATACCATCGAGAACACCACAACGGCGAAGATCGGCGAAAACGCAGTGGTCTTTGCCAGTGATGACGTCGCGGTTCTGGCCAATGATTTTGCCACAGTGGACACGCTTGTCGGCTCCATCGGGGTTGGCGGAAGCGCGGGCATCGGCGCCTCTGTCGGCATCGTTGTGATCGACAACACCACGCATGCCACGATTGAAGGTGGCGCGCAGGTTACCGCGCTTGGATATGGTGCGGGTGTCGACTATGTCTCTGATTTCGATGTGAATTTCACGTCCTTCGCGGATAACTTCCAAGGGGCGGATCTGCCTGATTGGGATGCGTCGAGCGGTCTGGAGGCCAGCAATGCAAGCAGCGCAAGCGACGTCGGGCTGACGGCGACGGATGCGCGCAACACTGGTCTGTCGCTGCTGACCAAAACCCGCAACGGCACGGCGCACACCGAGACGGGCCACGGCGTTGTGGTCAATGCGGCGGCTTCCAATGCCGTGCGCGCGCTTGAGGTCGGTTTCGGCGGTGCAGGCAGCGCGGCAATTGCGCTGTCAGGCAATGTCCCTGTCATCACCTCGGACACCCAAGCGACGATCAAAGCGGCGCAGATCAACACACTCGCAGGCGTGGCACATGCCAACCAAGGGGTCACCGTTGCTGCCGCAAGCGACACCTATAACCTCGGAATCGCAGGGGCCGCCGCCATTGGTGGCGCGGTTGGAGCGGGCGCGGGGGTTACGGTCGCAGTGGTCAACACCACCACCAAAGCCACTGTCGAGAACGGGGCCGACATGGCAGCCAAAGGTGACGTGGCCGTTACGGCAAACACCCAAGCCGATTTCGCAGCCTTCGCGGCGGCAGCAGCAGGCGGCGGCAGTGTCGCGCTTGCGGGCGGTGTGGGTGTCATCTCTGTCACCGATACCACCTCCGCATCTCTTGGCGGCACCACAGTCGCAGGCGGCAATGTGCAGGTTCTGGCAGATGACCAGACCCGCGTGGCCACTATGGACGGCTCTGTCTCCGTCGGTCTCGGCGTGGCGGGCGTCGGCGGCGCGATCGGTGTCTTGTCGGTGACGAAAACCACCACCGCGGACATTCTGGACAGCGCTCACGTGACGGCACTGGGCAACAGTGGCCGCACGTTCGACGCCTACACAGGCACAGCCCCCACGGGCGCGGACGACGTGATGACCCACACCAAAGCGGTGCGCGGGATCAACGTCGCCGCACGCTCTGGCGAAAGCAATTTGACCATCGCGGCTTCGGCTGCGGGTGGGCTCTATGCGGGGATCAGCGGCGTGGTCACGGTGCAGCTGCACGACGTGACCACCTCCGCCAAAATCGGCGATAACGCACAGATCAACCAAGACGCGTCCCAAGCGGGTGCATCGGGCACACAAGACGTCTACGTCACTGCGCGCGACACCTCGATCTCCAACGTCTATGCGGGCGGGCTTGCAGTAGGTTTCGTCGGCCTTGCGGGCACAGTCGATGTGGGCGTCATCAAAACCACAACCAGCGCCACCATTGGCGATGGCGTGACGCTCGCGGCCAAACGCGACGTTGCGGTCAATGCGCTCTCCAACACGGCGGGCAATTCTGTCATCGTGGCGGGGGCTGCGGGGCTTGTGTCCATCGGCGCGGCGATTGCGATCTATGACTACGGCGACGGGATTGCGCCGGGTGGTGACGCGGATGACAAGATGAGCGACGCCAGCGATGGTGCGCATTCACTTGACGACATCACGGGTCAGGCACTTGAACAGACCAATGACAGCGATGGCAAGGGCGTCAGCAGCCTGTTTGAAGGCTCCGATACCGATCCGCGCATCAAATCTGCCAGCGCCAAGGCACAAACCGCGCGCGAGGCGATTACTCTTGATACCGCGCCAGACACAGGCCTCGTAGTCCCCGTGGGAACGTCGGCAAATATGGGGAACGCTACCGTTACGGCGGGCGGCTCACTCGGGGTACGCAGCTATGACAGGCTCACGACCAGCTTCACTGCGGGGGCTGCTGCGGCAGGCATCGCGGGTGTCGGTGCGGGTATCGTTGTGCAAAGCGTGGATACCACCAATACGGCACAGCTCTCTGGGGCTGCGGATGTGACAGCGGCAGCCTTAGCCGTCAATGCACAGACACGCCACGCGCTCACCTCCAATACGGTTGTTGGTGCGGCGGGGGGCTTTGGCCTCGCGGCTGCGGTCTCTGTGGTCTCCGACGACTCGGATACCTACGCATATATCAACGGCGCGACGGTCGACGTCTCTGGCGGCACAGCCGTCAACGCCATCTCGGCGCGAAGCATTGACGGTGAAGCGCTTGGCGTCGCCTTCGGTATCACGGGCGCTGCGGGGGTCTCTTACACCGAGTCCAGCATCGGCGGCGTAACCAAAGCGGCCTTGGGGGCGGATGCCTCGGGCAAAACCACAGATCGCGGCGTCACCATTGGCAGCAGCGGTGATCGCAGCGGCGCAGTGTCCTTGGGCGCGTTGTCCAACGATTGGGTCAAAGCCAATACAACGGCAGCGGGCGGAGGTATCGGATTTGCCGTGCAAGGGGCGGTGGCGCTTGGCGATGTGACAACCGCAGTCTCCACCGAGATGAAGGATGCAACCATCTACGCCTCTGGTGCGATTTCCAGTGACGCAGCGGCCGTCAATAGTGCCACCACGGATGCGGGCGGCGCATCGCTTTCCGGCGGTTTGGCGGCAGGCGTGTCACTGGCGCATTCGACGCTGCGCGCGACGGTCAAGAACGACGTCCACGGCAATTCGGTCCTTGACGGCGGGTCGGTCTCCATCGACTCCTCCATCGCGGGCGGCACCGCTGATGCGGATGCAATTGCGGTAGCGGGCGCACTTGTTGGGCTTGCGGGCAGCGATGCCAAGAGCAAGAACCTGTCGTCGGCGCTCACAGACGTACGCGACAGCGGCATCACGGCTACGGGCGCGGTCAACATCACAGCCAATTCCAACTCCAAGCAATCGTCTGACGCGACGGGCTATGTCTTTGGCATCGCGGCCCTTGGCAGCAACAACGCGAAGTCCACCTCCGCCACCACCACGCGCGCGATTGTCACGGATATGACAGGGATCACAGGGGGCGACGTGACGGTCTCTGCGACGGGCACGGACGACAACTTTGCCACCGCTGTGGCGGGTTCTGGCGGCGTTGTTGCTGGGGCAGCCTCCTCTGCGGACACAGTGACCAACAGCACTACCGAGGCGTTGATCAACACCAGCACGTCGGGTGACAGGTTCCTCGTTGGGGCCACCGATGGCACCGTTGATATCAATGCAACGCATACGGCGCTGTTCGGCGGCTCTGTGGACAGCACCCAAGCCTCGCTTGTGGGCGCAAGCGGTGCGTCGCTCGACCATCAGGTCAGTGCCATCGTCAACGCCGGTGTGGGCGATTACGCGCGGATCTGGGCGGCCAACCTGACGATTGATGCGGCCAACTACGTGCATAACTTCTTCTTGGGCGAAAGCGGCTACAGCCTCGACGGTGCAGCCCCCGCAGCCTTCAACGCCGATGCGGCGGATTGGAACGTGAATTCTGGTTCGGGCGGGCTGTTGAACCTGCCTGCGGGCAAGGCGAATGTGAATATCGTTCAGGCCTCCGCGGCCAATGTCGGTTCGAATGCGGATATCTGGTTGTTGAAACCGACTTCAGGGGTCTCGAAACTTGAGATCGAGGCCTATAACGAGGTCATTACACACCAAAAAGCCAAGCTCGATTCTGCGGGCGCGATTGCCACAGCCAAGTCGGTGGTGGAGCTTAAGGCGGATCAAGACGCAACGGTGAACGTCGGCTCCGACGGTACGCTGTTGGTCGATATGGGGGACGTCTTCATCGGCGCGTGGAACCAAGCGGAGATGGACGGGCGCAGCTCGGCCACCACCTACGGTGTCGCAGGTGCGCCAGACGGCCACGCATGGGCCAACCTTGATGTGGCGAACAACGTCGATATCGGCACGGATGTGCGCATTGAGGCCACGGACGGAATTTCTCCGGCGGACGGCTCTCTGCCAAGTCACGCAACGGTTAATATCTATGCTGGGCGCGGTCTGGACGGGACACGCTCCGTCAACGACCTCAAGACCACAATTGATTTGTTCAACAACTCAGCGATTCCAATTCCGGGCTCCCCTGACGCACAATCCAATGTCATCAGCAATGCCACCGTAAGCCAAGGCACGACGGACAACACAAATCCGCCGCCGCTCAAAGGCATTCTGGCCGCAGGCGACATCACCATCGCGGCAGATCGTGGTGATACGACCCTCTCGGCTGTAGGCACGGGCACCGACATCTACCGCGAGGCGCTTGCTGCGATTGCGAGTGCTGTGAGCGAAGTCTTCGGCGGCGACGAGGTTACCTTCGATTACCACGGCGGCACCACCAGCAACACCGGCGTCGGACGTCTCTCGCTCGACGGTCTGGTGGCAACGGGTCTTCAGAAATTCAAATCGCTCACCTTGAATTACGTTGCGGGCTGCGCTGATCCCAACGCCGGCTCCTGCATCGACATCAGCGGCACAATTGGCGAGGACGGTATTGTTCGTAGCAGCATCTCTGTCGACAATTCCGTTATTGTTCAGCGTCTGGCGCAGCTTGAGCTTTTGAAAGCGAATACCGAAGGTGACACGGTTGCGCTCGGTGCGTATCAAAACGAGATCAACTTCTTGCAGCAAAAGCTGATCGCACTCGGTCTTGGCTCCTTCGATGGCAGTGGCAAATTCAACCTCTTGCCTTACGCCTCAGGCCTGTCACTGAAGCAACAGCTCACCCAGGAACGCGACGCGACACAGGGTCAACTTGATACCGTCACCAATGGCTTTACCAATCAAGCCACCGTGGTGGACGACTCAATTACGAGCCTCGTCTTGGAGACCTATAACAACGACACGACCAGCGATTACCGCTCCTACGTGACAGCGACACGCAACGCGGCAGTGCCCGTAACGGCCTATAATGCGGCCGCCGCTGTCCCCGCAAGAATTGACGACGGAAGCGGATCTGGCGCGACCATCCCCAACCCTGCCTATGCGGCAGCGCAGACGCTTGTTCAACGGTATGACGCGATCACGAACGCGGTTGGTGATGCAGATGGATATGAATCCACCATCAAGAGTATGCGCACGGCAAACGCGACGCTACAGACCCAGATCGACGCCCAGATTGCCATCATAAACGCCCCGGGATCGAGCGCGGCACAGGTGACAACCGCGCAAAACCAGATCACGTCCAAGCTCAACCAGATCGTCAGCAACAACGCGACGATCAAAACCGCGACGAATAACCTCAATAGCAAGATGGGGACAATCAACAGCACGCTCACCGCTTTGGCGGCGTCGACCAACGGCGGAGTGGTCCCCGCAGGTACGATCGCGGACAACATTGAAGCCCTCGGGCGGGCCAAAACTGGCGTGGACGGGTGGAATACCGCGCTTGGGGCGGCAAATAGCTATACCAGCGACCGCGTCACAACGCTCAACGGTGCGACGCCACCAACGGGCGGCTATACGGTCTCCTCCTTCACCACAAGTGCGTCTACACTCGCGTCAAACATCGCCGCCCTGAACGCGCAAATTCCGGGCGCATCGAACAGCCCCGCGACAGCCCCATCGACACCGATGATCGAAGTCAAGGATCTCGCGGCGCGTCTTGGCAATATCTATCTGTCGGGCGATAGCGTCACGGGCGGCGGCACGGGCGTGCTGTCGGCTCCGGGCAACGCCGAGATCGCAATCACCAACAACACGGCGGCCACGCTCAAGGTCAACAATATCACCATGCCGTCCTATGAGGCGGGCTTCATCCGCGTCAACGGCGTGATCGTGAATTCCGTTGATGATGTGGCGGCCTTCGCACCGGGGCAGCCTGTTTCCGCGAAATTCGATCAGGTTATCTCTGGACTGACCAGCAGCCGACCAAAGGTCACGCTGACCAACACCTACAACCCAAGCAGCCCGACCACGCCAGCTGGCTTGGCCCCGCCGGACCTGATTGTCGCCGAAGGCAAAGCGATCAACAACCTCGACGGCACTGTCGACCTGACATCGGAATACGGCAACATCTACGTCTATGGCGCGATCAACGCGGGCTCCGTCAATATTCTGGCGCGCAATGGTGACTTCGTCTCCAGTTACGTCAACGGGTTCGATCACATTGGCGGCGATCCGGCGAGTTTCAACTCTCCAACAAACGCCGCAGAGGCGGGCAGCGGCATCATCGCCAATGGTGCGATTTCGATTAGCGCGCGCTACCTCAACATTAACAGCACGATCCAGTCGGGCATTGTTGACCTGTCGGTCTCACTGGACGGCAGCCCGCTGCTGACCGCGCTTGATCCGGCTCAGATCGGTGTCAGCACGAGCGCCATCGACACGGCCGCAAGCGCATACCGCGCCAGCATCACCGCGGGGGCTCCGCTCCCCTCGACGACCACGGTTACGAACAATCAAGGCAAGCTGATTACGCTCAACCTCAATCCGGACGGGCTTGACGCCACCGCGCTGCGCGCGGCCATTTCCGAGTATAACGCCGCCGTGGTGCTCGATGAGTCGACCAATCCTATGTTTGCGATCCCCGTTTCGGGCGGCGGTTCGCCCATGCTGATCAACATCAAGGATTTCCTCAGCGGCACAGGCGTGGCGCCGCGCCTTGAGTTCTCGGTGGCACAGGCCAATACTTATAAGACAGACGCGGGGGCCAACGGTCTTGCCTATACGGTCATTGGCGATGCGACCGATAATATCGGTGTCAGCTATGACGTTGATAATGCGCAATATGTCGTCAATGGTGCCGAAGTGCATGGCGGCTATATCCAGCTGTACGGCCAGCTGATGAATACCTCGTCGACGGGTGGCGAATTGAACGTGCTTGACGGCTTCGGGCGCATCAATGTCACCAATACGGGCAATATCCCTCTGGTGCTCCAGACCCTTGATGCAGGCTCCGACACAACTGGTGTCTTGGGGCGCGGTACCGCAGGTGTCATCGACATCACCGACATTACCCGCGTGAATGCCGCCACCAATCCGTCGCAAGTGAATGTGAAACACACCGTCTATACCCGCGACTATACCCCCGGCGATGCGCGCGGCCAGATCATGGTCGCGACACAACACGGGACGCTGGACACCACCACAGGCCTGCCAAACTATTCGGCCTTGGTCACGGTGGCTGACGCGTCAGCGAGCAGCGATTCCAACGACCGCAGTGCAAGCTATGCAACCACGGCGGACCTGCGCTACATCTGGACCTCCGCCGAGAAATTCCAGCTCACCACGCTTGTGTCCACGGAAGATCGGCAACTGTTTGGTTCGGCTGATTTGAGCATCGGATTCAACACCAACTTCTCATCGCGTGGCCTTGCGGTCATTTCCCCACAAACGCGACTGGCGAGCGGCACATACCTGAGCCAGGATTACTCACCGACCGGAACCACACAGTTCATCGACACCAATGGCGCAATCACTACAAATCCGGCGAATGCGGCCTTCCTCGTCACATCGCCCAACTACAGCTCGATAGCGAACAGCACAATCGGAGATCAAAATCTCACGAGCGATTTTTCGTTCATGACGGATTTCTCATACACGCAGAAAGGCTCCAGCAGCCGTGACTGTAACTGGTTGACCTTGTGTATCGATTCAACGGTGACAACGAACTACGAGCTGATCCAGAAATACACCACGATCACCACCAATGCGCTCAAGGCCGATAACCCGATTGCGATCAACTTTATCGGCGAGAACACCTCGGCCGTGCAGGTGTCATCGAGCTCGGATATCACACTCAACGGGAAAGTCAGCGCCCATGACGGTGACGTTCAAATCGCCGCCACAGGCACAGGGCATTCAATCTTCTCTGGTAATGCGGGTGCGACCATCACGGGGCGCCGTATCAAGCTGGAGGCGGGGGGCTCCGTTGGCACAACAGGCGCGGCGGTGCAGCTGCGCATGGATGGTGCGGCAAATGGCAATGGCGCGCTGGTGGCCACGGCGGCGGCGGGCAATGTGAACTTGAACGCCTCCAACGGTCTTGTGATCGAAAAGGTCACAGCGGCGGGCGATCGTGCGGCGGACAACGGCGCGGTCAACATCACCGCAGGCACCGACATCGTGTCGGCGCAGAACGCTCAGACCTTTACACCAATCCTCGATGCGCTGCTTCACCCCGTCTCGGGCACCTTTGGTTTCATCCAAGCGCCACGTGTGACGCTTGAGGCACGCAATGGCGACGTCGGCTCCATCGCGGATCCGCTGACGGTCAACACAGGCTATTCGCTGGCCAATCGCAACTTCGGCGATAGCGTCGACCCCGATCCGGCCTATGGTCTAAGCGTTCTGGCGGCGGGCGATATCGGCATTGCGGCGACAAGCTGGGGCACCAACGCTCAGGCGTGGACGGGCAACGCTGATGGCACCATGCTGGTCGACCAAGTGGTCTCGCTGGGTGGCGATGTCTTGTTGTCCACTCCGGGGCAAATCCTCGACAACAATCCGACCCAAACCGTCGATACGCGCACCTATGCCGAGCTTTTGGGTTACTGGAATACACTTGGCCTGATCGAGGGCTCCGCCGAGAACGATGCGAAAGTCCAGCTTGCGATTGACGCCTTCGCCAACGGGCGCACCGCTGACTACAACGCCTATTGGCAGATCCGCCAAAGCCAATCTGACGGCGGTGCCGCTTATGATCCGAGCTACACATATACGCTCGACACAGGCTCGCTTCAGTATAAGGCGTTGGTGGATCAGGGCGTGGATATCACCGCGTATCAAAACGAAATGACCACTCGCTACCACCAGTTGAATGATACTGTCGGTGGTCTCTCCTCGACCTATGTCGCGGGTTACACCTATGACCCTGCCGATCACCCCGATGACGTCGCAGCCCTCAAACGCGGCGCGGGTTGGTCCGATCGCCAACTGGCCTTCGCATTGTCCCCAGGTGCGCTCAAAACGGTGACGGGCACCAACCCTGTGCTCAAGGCACCAAACGTCTCGGGGCGCACGGTGAGCTTGAATGCTGGCGTCGGGATCGGTGAAACCGTCGGCGCGGGCACTGGCACTGTTGGGGTGCTGATCCCTGCGAACCTCGACCCAAGCGCGCTCACAGATGCACAGAAAATCGCTCTGGTCACGGCTGAACGTGCAGATTTGCAGCTTATCGTTGACGCCATCGGCGCATTGCCAGCCAATGCGACACAGGCGCAAATCGACGCCCATGCAGCGGCTGTGGCTGCGGGTATTATGAGCACGCAGACCATTGTGCCTCTTGGTTTGGACGAAAGCGCTATGACGCAAGCGCAACGTGCGGCCCTTCATGCTGCGGCCAACCAGCTTGTTGCGGGGGCCGATCTGACGATTCAGGTGTTGAGCAAACGGCCCGTGAACTTCGATGCGGTAACGGCGCTTGAGGTTGACGTGACGGGCGCTACCGGCGCACTCGACAACGGCACCGCTTATCTGGCGTCGCGCGGAAATGGTCTGCTTGGCGATATCAACGTCACGGGCGATACGCGTATCCAAGTCGTCGGCCCGATTGCCAATGTCGGCTCGGGTGTTGTGTCCACGGGGAACCTGATCCTCGAAGCCTCTCAAGGGGGCATCGGGTCAGGGCTCAATCCGCTCAACCCAAGCGCGCCGCCCTTCGGCGCTTTGGTACTCTCACCGCGTGCAGGGGCAACCATTACCGCACGGGCGCAGGGGGACATCAACCTCGACGTCACGGGCACAGCGACCATCGACACAATCTACTCACCGGGCAATGTGACCATCCTCGCCGACACTGGCATTTTGAACGCCAACGACGATGAGCTGATCAACATCCTCGGCACCAAAGTGGTCTTAACCACCGTTGCGGGCGATATCGGTGCCGCAGGGCGGACGTTGAACGCCGGTGTCAACTTTGGCGGCGACATCACGGCGTCGGCTCAGGCGGGCGCGATCTATCTCTTCGGTCCCCGCAGCGACAGCTTCGTCATCAGTTCGGCCACCTCGGCCAACGGTATCTTGTTGCAGTCCGAGAACGCCGCGACCATCAACGGGCCAGTGACCACCGCTGGACCCATCCAGTTGATCGCAGGCGGGCACATGGCGATCACGGGCAATAGCGCAATCTTTTCCACAGCGGGGAGCATCGTTGCCTCCGCAGGGGCGCTGCAAATGTTCAATGGCGCGACACTGCGCGCGCCAACAAGCACGGTTTCGATCACCACGACGTCGGGCGACGCGCTCGTAACGGGGATCGCGGCCTTGGGCGACGTCACCATCGACGCCAAAGGTCATGTGCTTGCCGGCACCGATCCGGCGCGCAGCTTCGACATCGAAACATCCGATCCGAATGCCATGGTGCGCATTGTTGCGGGTGCGGGCATTGGTGACCAAACGAAGCCGAATGCAACGCCTCTCGATTGGCCTTATGACGGCGCGTCCGTGATGGCGGCGACCACCGATGTGGCCAATCCGCTGATCATCAAAACCGGACGTATTGATCTCGCGGCGACGGCTGGCGACATCAACGCCAAGACACCGCTTGCGATCACGGAGGCTGCACTCGCCGCAGGCACGGGCAGCATCGACATCGACGCGGGCAGCACGTTCCACACCCAATCCACCTCAGCGGGCGGAAATGTCAAAATCGCGTCGCTCGGGGATCTGACTGTCGACATGCTCGACGCGGGCACAGCTGGACCAGGGGCGGTCGAGCTGACCACAACCAGTGGCGCGCTGGACGTCGGAACCTCGACTAGTACGGGGACACAGACATGGCAGGCGCTCAACGATGTGACCTTCGACCAGATCACGACCACGGGTGCGCTTCCGACCGATATCGGCGATGTCACTTTGACCGCCACGGATGGGGCCATCACAGGGGGCTCGATTGACGCCAACGGCACTGTCCGTCTGAATGGCAATGGCATCACCTTTGCCACCGTGATCGCGGGTGTCGATGCGATCTTGAACTCAAGCAAAGACATCTTCGGCACGTTGCTTGAGGCCGGAAATCACGTGGATCTTACCGTGGGGAGCGTTGTGGGCGGTGTTGTCACTTATGATGGTGATATCCTGATTGATACGGTGCGCGGCAAAACCATGTCGTTCGACGCTACGGGCGACCTCACATTGCCTGATCTCGAAGTGGCAGAGAAGATCGTCCTGCGCGGCGGCACCGTCACGGCGGGGATCACGCAAGTGCCATCAGGGCCGAACCCATTGCAAGTCACGCTCACGGGCGGACGCGGTTCTGTCGGGACGCTGGCCACAGTCACCATCGACGCGCCCGTTGGGGTCGACTTCGATGATCTGTTCTTTACCGATGCGACCGTCGACACCACGGCTAAAGATGTGAATATAGCCAACGCCTATGTTGACGGATCTCTGCTGCTGACCTCGCCGTTGCAAAAGCTGTTGTTCGACAACCGCACGCCACGACCGCATTACAACGCCAACGTTCAGTTCTTCGAGCCTGAATACGCCTTCGCGCTCGAACTGGCGGGATATTACAGCATCTCGGACGCTTATGTGGTGCAATATACCGTCTCACCTGACTCCGCCAACGAGCTGCAATTCCTTGACTTCCCGGGCGCGGGACTGGTGCGTGATACCATCCGCGTGATGCGCAACGGCATTGATATGGGGCATGGTCCGGGGACATCCTTCTGGCAGCTCAGCTCGGTGACGCCACGTGGCAGCCGCGTTGAAAATCCCGATGAATTCGTCGTCGTTGATGGCGTGATATATTACGTCGGATCGGCCAGTGGACAGGGCGCTGCCGTCCAACTAGACAGGAATAACCAATAATGAGGAGTGGTGTAGTGCGGGCACAAAACAAGGCGGGCAGGCGGCGCCATGCGATCCTGAACCATCTGGGTGCTACGGGCATGGCGGCAGTTTTGTCGGTGTCGGGACAGACCGTGTTGGCACAAGCGACCAATCCAGCCACATCGGTCGAGCAACAAAACGCACAGCGATTGCAACAGCTCGCTGCGACCCCGCGCCAAACGGGGCCTGTGGTGATTAGCCCTGAGGCCTCTAGCGGCGAGATCGCGCCTGCGGGCGGGCCAACAGTGCGTCTTGTCGGTGTGGAATTCACCACCTCGGATTTTCTCACACAGGCCGATCTGGATGCGGTGCTTGTCAAATACGTTGGCAAGCAGATTGATTTCTCGCAAATCCAGCGCCTCGTGCAAGACATCAACGACCTCTACACAGAGAAGGGCGTGATCACGGCCAGCGCGGTCTTGCCGCCGCAAACCCTCGATCGCGGCATTCTCAAGGTGCAACTTGTCGAAGGCAAACTGGCGTCGGTCGCTATGAGCGGCAACAAACAGGTGCCAGACCAATTCGTGCTTGATCGGGTGCGCCTGACACGCGGCGAAGATACGGTGGATGTGCCATCAGCGGCCACAGACATCAATCGTTTCAACAAGATATACAATGCGCAGCTGCGCATGTCGCTTCAGCCAGGGGCCAGTTTTGGCACGACCGATCTGGCGCTACAACTGACCGAGCCCAAAACCAACCAACTGTCGTTCTTTCTGGACAACCAAGGTGTGAACTCGACAGGGCAGGCACAGCTTGGGGCCTTCTACCACCGTTACAGCCTGTTCACGCCTGACGACAATTTCCTCGCCTTTGGTACTGTGGCCGAGGGCAGCGTGTCGGGGACATTGTCCTATGATGCACCCATCTCCCCGTTGGGGACGCGGTTGAGCGTGACCTATAGCGGGTCGCAGATCAAAGTCGTAGATGGCCCGTCAGAGCCGCTCAATATCAAAGGCAAGTCGCATTCTCTCGCGGCGTCGCTGTCACATCCGATGTTCATCTCGCCTGAATGGGCGGTGTTTGGTGTGGCGGGCACCTCTTTTGGCGTCTCCGAATCCAAATCGAACAGCACACCGTTGGTCGATTCAAAGACGGAGAAATATTCGCTGGGGCTGAACGCTTCGTTTGCGAACCAGAAGATGGCGTTTTCGATCAGCCCGCAGATCACCTACGCGGTGGCGAACGATTACCTCGCCCCCTCGACGCGTGACATTGGGCTGTTCACGGGGTCATTTAATGGCACCTATCAATTGGACAACGGCATCGCGTTGACGACCAATGGGGCGTGGCAATACACCAATTCCAAACTTCTGCCCGGGGACCTGCTGTTTCAGATCGGCGGCCCCTCAACGGTACGTGGTTTCCCAAGCGACGCAGCCTCTGGCGATTCAGGGTATTTCGCCCAGTTCGAAGCGCATAAAGGCGTCTCCATCGAGGGGCTTGCCAATCAAGCGGATGTCTATGGTTTTGTCGACTTGGGTGCAGTCTATTCAACGTTCCCCGAAGAAGTGTTCCTGATGTCAGCAGGCGTTGGGGTCACCTTTGCACTAAGCGACAAGGTCAAGTTTGAACTGGGGCTCGGTGTGCCGCTTGTCCAAGCTGTGGCAAATCAGGATGCCGCGACACTCTACGCTCGCCTGACTGCGGTCACTTTCTGACCAGAACGGCTACAAAGGCAGGGGCCGCCACCGTCCTCTTCGCCACATAATTTCTCGTCGCTTTTCAAGAATTGATCAGCTAACCTTTTCAAAACATGGACCGAGTTGTCCTGTCTCACCAAAAGTAAGGATGAATATGACCAAGCAATTGATGATCTACGAGCGGGCGGTCCCTGTGTCCTCACAAAGCCACAGGGAGTGGTCGGTGAAGATGGGCAACAATTACAGCTTCGCTAACAGCGTCAATTCCGTGCCCCTTCTGGCAGCCGAGTTCCGCACCGCCGCTCAAGAATATGCCATTGTTTTTGCAGGTGACGGAAATGATGTTGTGCCCTCCGTTATCTTGGGTGTGCGTGATGGCGAGAACAGCAATGTGGACGTGGACGGGGCGTGGACGGGGAATTACGTTCCCGCGTTCTTGCGCCGCTATCCTTTTGTCTTCTCGCGGTCTGACGACCAAAAGGAATTTGTCCTGTGCATCGACGAGAGCTTTGACGGGTTCAACACCGACGGCAAAGGCGAACGCCTGTTCGACTCCGAGGGGGAGCGCACCGCCTTCCTCAAGGACAAGCTGACGTTTGTAAGTGAATACCAAACACTGTTCGAGCGCACAGCGGTGTTCTGCAAACGTCTGCAAGAACATAACCTGCTCGACGAGGCGCAAGCGCAGTTCAACCTCGCTGACGGTCAAACCGCTGCACTGTCAGGTTTCTTTACGATCAATCGCGAAAAGCTCAAGGCGCTCCCCTCGGAGGTGTTGCTTGAGATGATGGGCACGGACGAATTGGAACTGTGCTACGCGCATCTGTTCTCGCTCGGCAATCTGACACCAATGGCGCAAAAAGTCACCGGATCGGCGCCGCAAGTTAGCGCGACCGCCAAGAAGAAAACGACAGCCAAGGCAAAGACGAAAACCGACGCTTAAAACACCGCGATCTGGCCCGCAGTCTAGTGGCGCCAGATCGTGTCGTATCCGTCGTCAGGTTTGTTCTCACAAATGCCGCTGTAAGTCGTGGTTCGCCGTGTGGCCCCGATTTTCACCTGACGGCAAGTGTTCGAAGGAAGAACCATCCATTGTTATCCCCCACAAATTCATCGTGGCAGATTGAAGCTAGTGTCGGGCATCCTACGGAAATCAGTAAAAGCCAAGTTTTTTAGGCCTTCAAGCCCTTAAAAATAAGGGGAAATGGCGGAGAGACAGGGATTCGAACCCTGGGAACCCGTGAAGGCTCAACGGTTTTCGAGACCGCCCCGTTCGACCACTCCGGCACCTCTCCGCGGGCAAGTGGTGGTGCGATTTAGCCGCCCTTTTTGGTGACTGCAAGCCTCTTTTGTAATAAATTTCCATTGAGTGTGATTTCTGGTCTTTGCTCCAGCCTTAGGCGCAATGCCGCAGATGTGTTTTCGTGTGGCTTGGCAAAGAGCGGGGCGGCGCTTAGATGTGGGGATAAAGGACACGCCCGCTAGGTGTTGTCCTATAATTTACTGTGAGGATGGCCCCGAATGCCCAAGCACCTTTCGCTGCTCAAAATCGTTTTATCCGTATTGATGGCGGCGCTTTTGGCGGTCTCGCTTGCGCGCGGTGCGAAGGCCGAGCCAACAGCGCAGCCGGTTGATGCCTTGATCGAGGCGCTCCGGATGCCCGAGATTGTTGACGTTCTGGCCAACGAAGGGCGGGCGATGATTGACGATCTTGATCGGGACGACGACGGCATCCCGCGCAGTGCGTGGGTGAATATGCTGGCCGATCTGTATCGGTCTGATGTGATGCTTGAGGCGTTCCGCGTCGAGATGGCCAAAGCGTTGGACGGAGTGGATGTCGCGCCGATTGTGACGTTTTTCGAGACGGATTTGGGAAGGACCATTGCGCAGGTCGAACTGGATGCGCGGATCGCAATGGGCGACGAGGGGATGGAAGATGTGGCGGCTCAGGCATGGGCTGAACTGCCCGCTGACAGCCCGCGCGCCCTGTTGATCGAGGACTACGTGGCCGCCAATGATCTGGTCGAGATGAACGTAGTGGGCGCGATGAATGCCGACTACGCCTATATGATCGGTTTGGGTCAAACTGGTGACGCGGAGGCGATGCCTTCGGACGAGGATATTCTGCGCGAAATCTGGAGCTATGAACCGGAAGTGCGGGCCGATGTCTCGGAATGGATCTACAGCTACTCGACACTGGCGTATGAATCGTTGAGCGATGACGAGTTCGCGCAGTACATCGCATTTTCCAAATCTGCGGAGGGGAGCAAGCTCAACTACGCCTTGTTCGCCACATTCGATGCAGTTTACTCTGATTTGTCGCGTGCGCTCGGGGCAGGGACGGGGCAGCTGATGCAGGTCTTTAGTGGACAGGAGTTGTAGTGGGGCGGCAGAGCAGAAAACGGTGATAATTCGCCTGATTTTCCTGACTCTACGCTTGACTTGAGGGCGGCGTTCCACGATACACGCGCCACTTGGCGTACCTTTTGGTGCGATCGGGTGGTTATCTATTGGTCAATGGCGCGATGCGTCTGTCTCGGTTGAGATGGCTAAGGTAGCAAAATTAATGACAATCTCGTCTCCGTAGAGGGACGCGCTGTCTGAGGTAATAAACGTTGGGACATTGAGCCCAAGACCAAAGGACGCGGGTATATAGAAAAGGACGACTGCATGTTTGCGGTTCTGAAAACCGGCGGTAAGCAATATAAAGTGCAAAAAGGTGACATTTTGCGCGTTGAGAAACTTGCCGCTGAAGCTGGTGAAACACTCCAGTTCAACGAGATTTTGATGGTTGGTTCCACCATCGGTGCGCCCTACGTTGCTGGCGCAGGCGTTCAAGCGGAAGTGATCGACCAGATCAAGGGTAAGAAAGTTATCCACTTCGTTAAGCGTCGTCGTAAGCACTCGTCGAAGCGCACCAAAGGCCACCGTCAGCAGCTTACGCTTCTGCGTGTGACCGACATCCTTGAAAAAGGTGCTGATAAATCCGGCGTGAAAGCTGCTCAAGGCGCAGGATCTGTTCCTGGCGTTGCGAAAGCTGCCGCTCCGAAAAAAGCCGCTGCTCCTAAAGCAGCTGCGAAAGCCAAAGCGCCTGCCGCTTCCGGTGCTGACGATCTGACCGCCATCACTGGCGTCGGTCCCGCAGCTGCTGCGAAGTTGAATGACGCTGGCATCACCACCTTCGCGCAGCTCGCTGCCGTAGATGCGGCAACCTTCGACGCCGTAAAAGTGAAGCCCGAGTGGGTTGAACAAGCCAAAGAACTGGCTAAGTAAGCGATAAGTTAGGAGATACTACCATGGCACATAAAAAAGCAGGCGGTTCATCCCGTAACGGTCGCGACTCAGCAGGTCGCCGTCTTGGCGTCAAGTTGTACGGCGGTGAGACAGCAATTGCTGGTAACATCATCGTGCGTCAGCGCGGCACAAAGTTCTGGCCAGGCGAGGGCGTAGGCCTTGGTCGTGACCACACGATCTTTGCAACGACCGACGGCAAAGTGACCTTCCACAAAGGTCTCAAGAAGCGCACCTTCATTTCCGTGCTTCCGGTGGCGGAGGCCGCTGAATAAGCCGACCCGAAACGGTTTGAGAAAATCAGGGGGATCGGCGAAAGCCGGTCCCTTTCTTATTTTGTGGGTCACATTTGATCGAAACGTAATGTTATGGGGATAGACCCAAATGGCCGTTCCCGATCAAATCGTTGTTTTGCGTGACATTTTATATCCATCCCGCACATAGACGGGGCGGATTGCGCGAGGCCCTTTCGAGGAGGAAAGGACATGACAGTCATTATGACGGATTTACCCAAGACACCGATGTCGCCCGCTCTGGGTGAGCAGCCTGTGATCGAGACGGAGCGGTTTACGCTGCGCCCGCCACGGATCTCTGACCAAGGTCTTTTGCATCTTTATGCTGGTGATAAACGTGTGGCGAATGCGACGCGGTCCATCCCGCATCCTTTGCCACCCGAGGCGACCGAGGCCTTTATCAAACGCGCAAGCGATCCGGAACGCAGCCAGCAGACATGGGTTCTGGATGGCGCGGCTCAAGGTTTGTCCGAAGTGCTTGGTGTGATTTCGCTCAAGCCGCTCGACCGTGATCAGTGCGAAGTGAGCTTCTGGGTGGCTCCGTCCTTTTGGGGCACAGGTCTGGCCCGCACGGCTGTAAAGGCCATTGTGGATGCCAACCCCCTCAAGTCAAAGACGATTTTCGCGTCCATCTTTCAGGACAATCAGGCCTCTGCCCGTGTTGTGACCTTTGCAGGGTTCCAATATTTGGGCGACGCAGAGGCCTATTGCGTGTCGCGGGAGGCGACGGTGAAAACATGGACCTACCTGTGTAAAACCGCGTAACCGCGAAAACAGCACAGTACATTTTGGGCGGGCGCGCGTGGCAAACGGGCGCTCGTCGTCGTTTTGGCGCAGATTAGGACGTGACATCACGTGGTTTGATATCTCAACTCAAACAACCTGCATTGAGTTTGCCGCCCACAGCAGGTAATCCTGCGCCAAGCGCCCCGTTTTGGGGTAGATAAGGACATAGACATGAAATTCCTCGATCTCGCCAAGGTATATATCCGCTCAGGTTCGGGCGGAAACGGCTGTGTGTCGTTTCGGCGCGAGAAATACATCGAGTACGGCGGCCCGAATGGCGGCGACGGCGGTAAGGGCGGTTCGGTTATTATTGAGGCTGTTGACGGTCTCAACACCTTGATCGACTTTCGCTATCAACAGCACTTCTTTGCCCAAAACGGCCAAGCGGGCATGGGCAACAACCGCACAGGTAAAGACGGGCAGGACATCATCTTGCGTGTCCCTGCGGGGACCGAAATTCTCGACGAGGATCAAGAGACGGTCCTGTTGGATATGACGGAAGTGGGACAGCGCGTCGTCTTTGCCAAGGGCGGCAACGGCGGGTGGGGCAACTCCCACTTCAAAAGCTCCACCAACCAAGCGCCGCGTTCGGCCAATCCGGGCCTTGAGGGGCTTGAGCGCACTATTTGGTTGCGCCTGAAACTGATCGCGGATGCGGGGCTCTTGGGGCTGCCCAATGCGGGCAAATCAACGTTCCTCGCGGCCACCTCCAATGCGCGACCCAAGATTGCCGATTACCCCTTCACCACCTTGCACCCCAACCTCGGCGTTGTGGGCATTGATGGTGCGGAATTTGTGGTCGCTGACATTCCCGGCCTGATCGAAGGTGCTTCTGAAGGGCGCGGTCTTGGTGATCTGTTCCTCGGGCACGTTGAACGCTGCGCAGTGCTGTTGCACCTTGTGGATGGCACGTCAGAGGATGTTGTGGGCGATTACCAGACCATTATCGACGAGATTTCGAACTACAACGATGTGCTTGGCGGCAAGCCCCGCATCACGGTTCTCAACAAGGTGGACAGCCTTCTTGAGGAAGAAATCGAAGAGAAGATTGCCGCACTGCAAGAGGCCAGCGGCGAACGGGTCTACACGATGTCGGGCGTGTCCAAAGCGGGCGTCGATACGGTATTGCGTGCGCTGAAGGCCGAGATTTCGATGGATCGTCTGCGTGTCAAAAAACTTGAGACGAAAGGCGACGACGAGGAAGAAGAGTCGTGGAAACCCTAACCGCCACATCGCTTTCTGACGCCAAAACCATTGTCGTCAAAATCGGCTCGGCCTTGTTGGTCGAGCAGGGCGCGTTACGTTCTGCGTGGCTTGACGGGTTGGCCGAAGATGTGGCGATGCTGCGTGCGAATGGCGCACGGGTGGTGATCGTCTCGTCTGGCTCGATCGCTTTGGGACGCGGTGTGCTGCATCTGCCAGCGGGGGCGTTGCCCTTGGAGCAGTCACAGGCAGCGGCAGCTGCGGGCCAAATTCGTTTGGCGCGTGCTTATCAAGAGGCGCTTGACCCCCGTCAGATCACTACGGCACAGATCCTGTTGACCCTTGAGGACACGGCGGATCGTCGTCGCTATCTCAACGCTCGCGCCACTTTGGATGCGCTTTTGTCACTTGGCGCTGTGCCAATTGTGAACGAGAATGATACCGTCGCCACCGATGAAATCCGCTATGGTGACAACGACCGTCTGGCTGCGCAAATCGCGGTGATGATCGGCGCGGACCATCTGGTTTTGCTCTCCGATATCGACGGGCTTTATACCGCCAACCCTGCAACCGACCCTGAGGCCACGCATATCCCGCGCGTGGACGCCATTACGCCCGAGATCGAGGCGATGGCAGGGGAGCCTGTTTCGGGCCTGTCCAAAGGCGGGATGAAGACCAAGGTGTTGGCCGCGAAAACGGCTATTGCGGGTGGCTGTGCCATGTCCATCACGCAAGGGGATGTCTCACGCCCGCTCAAAGCGCTCATGGACGGCGGGCGCTCTACGGTGTTTGTCCCCGTGGGCGATCCTGCTCATGCCCGCAAGAACTGGATCGGAGCGATGAAGCCCAAGGGCGAGATTATCGTTGATGCCGGTGCCGTGACAGCCTTGGGCAAGGGGAAGTCTCTCCTCCCTGCGGGCGTTGAGGACGTTGTGGGCCTGTTCGGGCGCGGCGATCCGGTTGTGATCATCGGGCCGACGGGCAAACGCATTGGCATGGGCCTGACCCGCTACACTTCGGCAGAGGCGGAGGCGATCAAGGGCGCACAGACAACAGATATCGAGGCGATCCTCGGCTACACGGGCCGAGCCGCATTGATCCACAGGGATGATATGGTGCTATGACTGACGATATGAACATTTCCGAGGTGATGACCGACATCGGTAAGCGCGCCAAAGCGGCGGCGGCTGACCTGTCTTACGCCTCAGCAGAGCGCAAACACGCTGCTTTGATTTCTGCGGCGGATGCGCTTTGGGCGCGACGCGCGGACATCATTGCGGCCAATGAGAAAGACCTCGCATTCGGGCGCGACAAGGGGCTGTCTGATGCGATGATGGACCGTTTGATGCTCGACGAGGATCGCATTCGCGCCATTATGGATGCGCTGCGCACCATTGCGGAGCAAAACGATCCCGTGGGCGAAGTGATCGCGGAGTGGGATCGTCCCAACGGGTTGCATATCAAACGCGTGCGCACGCCCCTCGGCGTCATTGGCGTGATCTACGAAAGCCGTCCTAATGTGACCGCCGACGCAGGCGCGTTGTGCCTCAAGGCGGGCAATGCGGTGATCCTGCGTGGCGGTTCCGAGAGTTTTCACAGTTCCGGCCTGATCCACGAATGTCTGCAACAGGGGCTCAAGGACGCAGGCCTGCCCGTGGATGCCATCCAACGTGTTCCGACCCGTGATCGTGCCGCTGTCAAAGAGCTATTGACGATGACCGACTACGTGGACGTGATCGTGCCCCGTGGGGGGAAAGGCCTTGTCGGTCTTGTGCAACGCGAGGCCCGTGTGCCCGTTTTTGCCCACCTCGACGGGGTTGTGCATATCTACATCGACAAGGACGCCGACCCGCAAAAGGCGCTCGATGTGGTGGTCAATGCGAAGACGCGGCGCACGGGGATTTGCGGCGCGGCTGAATGCCTGCTCATCCACAAGGATATTGCCGATAGCCTTGGGGCTGCGGTGATTGAGGCGCTGATCGAAAAGGGGATCGAAGTGCGCGGTGACGCGGCACTCCAGTCTCTCGCGGGTGTCGTTCCAGCCACGCAGGACGATTGGGGCCATGAGTATCTCGACAGTATCATCGCTGCGAAGGTGGTTGACGATGTCGATGGAGCCATTGCCCATATCCATGCCAATTCATCAAGCCACACCGATTGCGTGATCACCGAGAACGCCGATGTCGTGGCGCGGTTCTTTGAACGGGTGGACAGCGCCATTGTGATGCACAACTCGTCAACGCAGTTTGCGGATGGTGGAGAGTTTGGCATGGGCGCGGAGATCGGCATTGCGACGGGGAAAATGCACGCCCGCGGTCCCGTTGGGGCCGAGCAACTGACATCTTTCAAATATCTTGTGACGTCTGACGGGGCTACTCGTTCCTAAGGCAAGCGATCCAAAACTGAAAAACGCGGACCTTGATTTGAGGTCCGCGTTTTGTTTTGGCGTAAGGGGCGTGATGTCGCTCAGGCTTGCAAGATCAAAACGCCGTCTTGGTCGCCGTGTTTGATACGGCGCCCGATCAGATTGGCCTGAAGCGGGGCGAGGATAAATTGCACTTGTGCGGGTTTGAGTGTGTCGACTTCGGTGATTGATCCCAAACGCGCCCAAAGTGCGGGATCGGGCTCAAGGCGTTCTGCGCGGGCCACAACCGTCCATTGCCCGTCATGGTGGCTGACCTGTATCACCCCACCACGCGGCATGGCCGTTTCGATACACATCATCATGAGGCAGGCAAGTTTGACCTCTTCGCGCGGCTGATCGTCCTCAACGGCCCAGTCATAGGTGAGACGGTTGGTGGCCAGCGCCTTGCATATGGAGCGCATTTCGGCGGCGCCCGTCATTTGACCTGTGGTGGCTTGCCCAAAGGCGATACGGAATAGTTTGACCCGTGCGTTGGCATTCTCGACACTATCGGAGATAAGGCTAAGCTCGGAATTGTCGGTGGTGCCAGACAAGCCAAGCAATTCTACGCCATTGGAAATGGCTCCGATTGGGCTAATGAGGTCATGGCAGATACGAGAGCCGAGGAGGGCGGCAATCTGTGTTGCGTGCTCTTGGGGCATTTTGGGGTCCTTCTACGGGCACGATTGGAGTTTTGAACGAATGAAAGAAGATTTGAACGCTATGCTTGAACCTGGCCAACTGGTCCGGCATCCGACACAAAACGCGTGGGGCACAGGACAGGTACAATCCAACATAAATGGTAAACTAACTGTTATGTTTCTGCATGAAGGGAAAGTTGTCATCGACAGTTCCCGCATTGCACTCCTTCCCGTTTATGAATGATCATGAAATGACACAAAGAGGCGTCATCCATAAGCCTAGGGTGGCGTGAATCCCAAGTTAATTCAACTGTAAGTTGATATTTGCCGCGAAGAATTGACCATTTTGTTGCATTGGGGCGGCGAAGCCCGTAAGACCCGTCCACCCATTTAACGGAATTTCAGACTATGAATGAGCAGCAGCCGCAGTTCGAACTGCGCTTTGCCAAGAGCGACGCAGATTTAAGGGCGGCCCAACGGCTGCGCTATCGCGTCTTCGTTGAGGAGCTTGGCTCCGATGGGGATATGGTGGACCATGCTCTGCAATTGGAACGCGATGAATACGATCCCCACTATGAACATCTGATGTTGTTGGACCGCGCTCGCTCGGATGACCCTTTAGAGCAATGCGTGGCCGTCTACCGTTTGTTGACGGGGGAGACGGCTGAAAAATTGGGAAGTTTCTATACCGAGGGCGAATATGATCTCTCGGTGCTCAAAGCCTCGGGAAAGCAGTTGCTTGAACTTGGCCGGTCCTGTGTGGCCCCCGATTATCGTGGCGGTACGGCCCTGTTCCATATGTGGGCGGGTCTGGCCAAATTCGTGTTTGAGGGCGGCTATGACGTGCTCTTTGGGGTAGCTTCCTTTCACGGGACAGATATTGCGAAACTGGCTGAACCGCTGTCGCTTCTCCATCACCGTCACCTTGCCCCTGAAGCTCTGCGGGTCCGTGCGGTTGAGGATCACTACCAAAACATGGATCTGATCCCGGAAGAGCAGATCGACCGCCCAAGAGCGATGCGGGCCATTCCGCCGTTGATCAAGGCCTATCTGCGCACCGGTGGAACCGTGGGCGAGGGGGCTTTTATCGACAGGGCGTTCAATACCGTCGATGTATGTCTGATCCTTGACACCACGCAAATCCCGCAGCGCCAAAAAGATATGTATATCAAGGGGCACGGTCTATGAGCGATCCGATGTGGGATAGCAAAATCCCGCCAGCGGAAGTCACACCTGTTGCGGGAGGAACGTGGCGGATGGTGCGGCGCGGTGTGCCGATCCTCGTGATGATTGTGCTGTGTCTCGTGCTGATGATGCTGACCCGCGCTGTGGAGCGTCTGTTCAAAGGGGCAAGACGCCCGTGGTCGTCGGTCTTTCCGCGGTTTGTGTCGCGCAATGCCCTACGTCTGTTGGGGATTGGTTTAGAGGTCACGGGGCAACCGATGCGCCACCACGGCGCGGTGGTGGCCAATCATTCCGCTTGGCTCGACATTTTCGTCCTCAACGCCGTGCAGCGAATTTTCTTTGTCTCGAAAGCGGAAGTGGCCAATTGGGCAGGCATAGGACCAATGGCTAAGGCCGCGGGTACTGTGTTTATCAAACGTGACCGCAAAGACGCCGCCGTGCAAAAGCAGATGTTCGAGGAGCGTCTTCATATGGGGCATAAGCTGTTGTTTTTCCCTGAAGGCACCTCAAGCGATGGTCTCAGGGTCTTGCCGTTCAAACCGACCCTGTTTGCCGCGTTTTTTGCACCCGAATTGCGCGACGAGGTCTATGTTCAACCCGTCTCCGTGGCTTATGTCGCCCCAACGGGCGAAGAGCCACGGTTTTACGGGTGGTGGGGCAACATGGAATTTGTCCCGTCCTTGATCAAGGTGTTCAAAGCTCCACGTCAGGGCCATGTGCATGTAACTTTCCACGATCCGATTGCAGTGGCCGATGTGGACGATCGCAAAGAGATGGCGCGCCTGTGTGAGCAGGCCGTGCGCAGCGGCCTGCCTGAGACTCCCAAAGAATATCTGGACGTATAATCGCGTCTACGACATGACCGCGATCAAAGCGCCAAGGGCGCCCACAGGATCGTCAGTGGCCCAGATTTCCTCACCAACGGCAAAGAAGTCGGTGACAGATGTGAGATCACGCACGATGTCGACCGTCAGAGCGCCTTCGGCCACAACGGGTACTTCGATCATTTCCGACCACCACGCAAACAGTTCTTTTTCCGCTTTGGTGCCATCGCCCAGATCGGTATCGCCCACGGGGCCAAAGGCGATGTAATCCGCGCCAATCTCACCTGCGGTCATGCCGTCATGGCGCGACGCCCCGCAATAGGTGCCGACAATGGCGTCATCGCCCAAGGTCTTGCGGACTTTGCGAATGGTGCGTGCGCCATCGGTGAGATGCACGCCATCAAGCCCATGACGCTCGGCCAAGGCCACATGGCTGTCGATCACAATCGCCACGTCGCGGGCGTGGCACACTTCGCGGCAGGCATCGGCCGCACGGCCCAAGGTCTCTTCGTCCTTGGTCGCCAGAGCGAGACGCACACAGGCAATCTCATGTGCATCCAAAACCGCGCTCAATTGCGCGGGGAAGGTGTCGACGTCAAAAGCGGCAGGGGTGATGAGATAAATCTGTGGGCGGTCAAGAGCGTCGGAATTGGGCTGATCGGACATGTGGGTCATCCTCATGGGGCGTTTTGCACTGCTATAACGGTATTCTCCTGTGGGCGGAAGAGTTTGCGCACGGGTGATTTACAGGGGATCTATGCGCCCCCCTCGATTGGCGCCTGCCACAAGAACCTCTCTTGCATGGTTGGGCCGTCCATCCTATCACGCGCAAACACCTGTCCAACGGAAAGTGCCAATGTCCAACCCTGTGTCTAACACCGATGAGATCGACGTTTCTGATCCCAAACTGCTCGGTCCCACGCCAGCATTCATTCTCGTGCGACCACAGATGGGCGAGAATATCGGCGGGGCGGCCCGTGCGATGTGGAACTTCGGCCTTGATCGGATGCGCGTTGTGGCTCCGCGTGACGGTTGGCCAAGCGAAAGCGCCGTGGCGATGGCTTCGGGGGCAGGGCGATTACTCGACGAAGCAGGGCATTACGACAGCGTGCAAGATGCAATTGCCGATTGCGATTACGTCTTTGCCACCACCGCGCGGATGCGCGACATCACCAAACCCGTGATGAGCCCTGAGCGGGCCATGGAACACGCCCGCGCCATTCGCGCCCAAGGCGGCAAGGTCGGCGTGTTGTTCGGACCAGAGCGCGCGGGCCTTGAGAACGACGATGTGATCCAAGCCAATGCGCTCATCTCCATCCCCGTGAACCCCGAGTTTCCCTCGCTCAACCTCGCGCAGGCGGTGTTGCTCAACGCCTATGAATGGCAGCGCCAAACCACCGAGGTGGTGCCCGAAGTGGTGATGATGGCCAGCACAGAATGGGCGGGTCTGGTCGAGGTTCAAAAGCTCGCAGATCACTACGAGGAAACGCTTGAGGCTGCAGGGCTGTTCTATCCTGAGGATAAAGCGGCTTCGATGAAGGCGGTTCTGCGCAATATGTGGAGCCGGATGCCACTGACCCGCGCCGATGTGCAGGTGTTCCACGGCATGATGCGCCAGATGAAACGCTGGAAAGAACGCGGTTAGGCGCGCCGCGTTCTGCCCGCGACACTTTTTCTGCCTCTGAGAGCGAGGCAAATCACCCGCAAGGTGTTGCCCTTCGTCGTGCTGCTGCCTAGGTTCACGGCAAGATAAAATGAGGGGCCGAACCATGGCGCAGAAACGCTCGATCTTCGAAGACGTCAGCACAGCAGACAAACCAACACCCGCACCACGCGGCGGCTTGATCGACAAGCACGGGCAGGGCGCGCGCGGCGCGATCCGTATCTGGCTGTTCGTTCTCTTTGCAATGGTCATGGCGATGATTGCCGTGGGCGGTTTGACGCGCTTGACAGACAGTGGCCTGTCCATCACCGAGTGGAAACCCGTCACGGGAGCTATGCCGCCCTTGTCCACCGAGGCGTGGGCAGACGAGTTTGCGAAATACCAAAGCAGCCCCGAATACGTGTTGCAAAACGAGGGCATGTCCCTCTCCGAATTCAAACAGATTTACTGGTGGGAATGGGGCCACCGTCAGCTTGGCCGCACCATTGGTCTGGTCTGGGCTTTTGGGTTTCTGGGCTTTGCCCTTGCGCGCAAAGTGCCAACGGGGTGGTATCCACGACTGTTCCTGATTGGCGCTTTGGGTGGATTACAGGGTGCAATCGGTTGGTGGATGGTCGCTTCGGGCCTTGAGGGCGAGATGGTCGATGTCGCCTCTTACCGACTGGCCACGCACCTTGGTCTGGCTTTTGTGATTCTCGGATTTATCGCATGGTTCGTCTTTCAGTTGGGCCGCACCGAGGCACAGATGTTGCAGGCGCGGCGTTCAGCGGACGCCAAACTGTTCAGCCTGTCCACGGGGATGTTGCATTTCGCCTTCCTGCAAATCCTGCTCGGCGCATTGGTTGCAGGGATCGACGCAGGGCGCGGTTATACCGATTGGCCGCTGATGGGCGGACAGATCCTGCCGCCTGATCCGTTTGAATTGACGCCCGTGTGGCGCAACTTCTTTGAAAATCCTGCGACGGTGCAGTTCATTCACCGCGTGTCGGGTTATCTGCTGTTTATCTTTGGCGTTATCACATGGCTCAAAGGGCGCAAATCCGCGAACCGTGCCACGGTGGCGGCGTTTAACATGATGGGTGCGGCTTTGCTCGCGCAGGTGGTCTTGGGCATCGTAACCGTGCTCTACGGCGCTCCACTCGCACTCGGGCTTGCGCACCAAGTGGGGGCGGTTGTCCTCTTCGTTCTCATCTTGCGGGCGCGGTTTATGAGCCGCTATCCCACACAACAATCCGTTCGGGAGGGCCTCTAATATGTCCGCATACAATGATTTGATGGCGTTTGACCGAGAAACACAGGCCTTGGCCCAAATCGCGGGACGCCTCGGGTGGGACCAAGAGACGATGATGCCGCGTGGCGCGGTTGAGCAACGTGGCGAGGAGTTTGCCGCCCTTGAGGGTGTGCTACACGCCCGCCGTGTGGACCCGCGCATTGGCGAATGGCTTGCCGCGATTGACTCGGATGCACTCGATGCTGTCGGACAAGCCAACCTGCGCCATATCTCGCGCTCTTACGCCCGCAACACCAAAGTGCCCGCACGTCTCGCATCTGAATTGGCCCGCGTAACATCCATGGCGCAAGGCGTCTGGGCTCAGGCACGTGCGGCAGAGGATTTCGCCGCTTTTGCGCCCACCTTTGAAGAGGTCGTGCGCCTGCGCCGCGAAGAGGCTGCGGCTTTGCAGGAGGGGACGGAGTTTGATCTGTGGGATGCGCTGCACCAAGATTATGAACCCGGCTCGTCTGGTGCAGACCTCGACGCGATGTTCGGCGCTTTGCGTCCGCGCCTTGTGGCTCTGCGTGACAAAATCATGGGCGCGGATCAGCCCAAGGGCGTAAGTGGATCGTTTGACGAGGCGGCGCAACTCGCGCTCTCCACCGAGATTGCCAAAACCTTCGGCTATGATTTCAACCTCGGGCGGATTGATAAGGCCGTTCACCCGTTCTCAAGCGGTTCTGGCCATGATGTGCGCATCACCACGCGCACCTCGGAAAATGACCCGTTCAACTGTCTGTATTCCACCATCCATGAAGTGGGTCACGCCTGCTACGAACAAAATATCTCCGACGACTATCTGCTGACGCCTCTGGGCGCTGGCGTGTCGATGGGCGTGCATGAAAGCCAGTCGCGGATTTATGAAAACCAGTTGGGCCGCTCGCAAGCCTTCACCTCCTACCTTTACGGACGGATGCGTGATGTGTTCGGTGATTTCGGGATCGACAGCGAAGCGGGCTTTTTCGCCGCTGTGAACCGCGTCACCAAAGGCTTCATCCGCACCGAGAGCGATGAGGTCCAATATAACCTGCACGTCTTGCTGCGCTTCGATCTGGAGCGCCAGATCATCTCCGGTGATCTCGAAGTCGCGGATCTGCCCGAAGCATGGGACGCGCGGTTCGAGGCCGATTTCGGCTATAAGGTCGACAAGATTTCCAACGGCTGTTTGCAAGATGTCCATTGGCCCGTTGGCCTGTTCGGCTACTTCCCGACCTATTCGCTCGGCAACGTCTATGCAGGCTGTTTGCACCAAGCGATGCGGTCGGCGCTTCCCGATCTCGACGCGCAGTTGGCGCAGGGCAACACGGGAGCGGCGACGGCTTGGCTCGGTCAGAACCTGCAACAGTTCGGCGGGCTGCGTGAGCCACGCGATACCATTGAGCACGCCTGTGGCTTTGCGCCCTCGGAAGCGCCGCTTCTGACCTATCTCGAAGAGAAATTCGGCGCGATTTACGGATTCTAATCTATGGCCCTGGTTATGGATAAAGCGGCCATTGAGGCCTTTATGGCGCAAGAGTTTGCGCAGGTCGCTGATGTCCTGAGCGTCCATGAGGTGCGTGAGGACTGCGTGACACTCAAACTCATCCCCACCGAGGCGCATTTGCGTCCGGGTGGGACGGTGTCGGGCCCGTCGATGTTCATGTTGGCCGATGTGGCGCTGTATTTTGCGATCCTGTCGCGCATTGGCCCTGTGGCCTTGGCCGTGACCACCAATGCGCACATTGATTTTATGCGCAAACCCGAAGGCGGCGAACCGATCTATGGCGAGGCAACGATCCTGAAACTCGGACGCAATCTCGCAGTCGGGCAAGTGGCGATCAGGAACGCAGGCAGCGATGACGTGTTGGCGCAAGCCTCACTGACCTACGCCATCCCGCCGAAACGCTAGGCGCAATTTGCCGTGAACCACGGAGCGACCTGAGAGCGAATGAATGGCCAAAGGGCAGGGGCGCCCCGTGCAACCTTATCGCCCACACGCGTTTCGAGTTGCTCAAGTGTCACATCGTAGGCGCGCCATGACCCGCCGTCATTGGCCAGATTGTGCAGCACAGGTTGAGCGCGGTCGATGCTTTTGGCGTAAATCGCTGTTGATGTTTGCGCTGCTTCGAACTCTTCCCAAATGCGCCGCAGGGCCGCGCCTTCGCCATCAGGCAACAGGCCGAATAGACGATCAGCGGCTTTGATCTCGGCGGCCTCTTGGGCGGCTTGGGCTTCTGGTGTGACGGCGCCGTGGATCGGTGTGTCGCCTGCGTCGACTTCGACAATGTCGTGCAAGAGCATCATCTGGATCGCGCGGCCCAGATCAATTTCGGCGTGGGCATGGGTGAACAAGGTGAGCGCGTAGAGCATGACGTGCCACGAATGCTCCCCCGAATTTTCAGGGCGCGAGCCATCAAGGATCGGCGTGGCCCGCAGCACCAGTTTAAGACGATCCGCCTCACACCAGAACGCGAACCGTGCCTGCATCACAGGGTCAGTCGCGGAGCCCTCAAAGGCGGCTTTGGTAAAGGCGTAGAGGTCGGGCAGGATGGCTTCGGTCTTGGTGGCGCGCCCCTCTCTCAGGTTGCGCTCAACGATGCCGCGTTCTTCGTCCAACTGCTCGGGCGCGCCGATGCACTGCAACGCTGGGGCCAGAAAATCGATGGCTTTGGCATAGCGGGCGGTCGGCGTCTGCATCGCCTCGAATTCTTCCCACGTGGCGCGAAACGCAGCGCCTTGTTCCATTGGCAAAAGCCCATAGAGCCGATCCGCAGCAGCCGCCTCAAGAGCGGCCACGGAGGCGGGATCATGGGAAATATGGATCGGATGGTCGCCCGCGTCGATTTCCACCAGATCGTGCAGGATCAACATCTCAAGCACGCGGTTCAGATCGACATCGTCGGCGGCTAAGGGGGCGAAAACGAGGGCGGCCAGACAGGCGTGCCAACTGTGTTCGGCGGAATTCTCGAACCGCGAACGGTCCATGAGCTGATTGGCGCGCAGTACCGATTTGAGACTGTCCGCCTCCATCAGAAAGGCAAACTGTTGCTCTAGGCGGGGCTGCTGCGTGTCAGTATTCAATGTCGTCCTCTGGAGAAGGGGGCGGCGCAGTGGCGGCTTTCCCCTGTTTGGCTTCCGCAATGCGTTGGAGCAGATATTCACGCCCACGTTTTTCCGACAGACGCACACGGGCGGCGGTCAAGAATGCCTCCTGTGTGGTCATGGACCCCGCGCCGATCACCCGTGCGACGTCCTGAATCAACTGCTCGTCCTCGAACAGGTCCAAGGCCTCAATGGTGTCTTTGGCAAGGGCGTCGGCCAGATCTTCTGTGATACCCATAGAATACGGCTCCTTAGCGCGTGTTTTCCGTCAGGCGACGGCGCACATATCCGTCTACGTGGCCGATCATCTCGTCCATATGTGGATCTTCAAAGAAGTGGCCAGCGCCCTCAATCTCGGTGTGGGTGATGGTGATCCCTTTTTGCTCGTGCAGTTTGCCCACAAGCGTATCGGTGTCTTTGGGTGGGGCCACACGGTCGGCGGTGCCGTTGATGATCAGACCGCTCGACGGGCAGGGTGCCAGGAACGAGAAGTCATACATGTTGGCGGGTGGAGCTACAGAGATGAAGCCGGAAATCTCGGGGCGGCGCATCAGCAATTGCATACCGATCCACGCGCCAAAGGAGAAGCCCGCAACCCAGCAATGTTTTGCGTTCGGGTTCAGTGATTGCAGGTAATCAAGCGCGGAGGCCGCATCTGACAGCTCGCCAACCCCTTGGTCGTATTCACCCTGAGAGCGGCCCACGCCACGGAAATTGAACCGCAGCACGGTGAAGCCCATGTTGTGGAAAGCGTAGTGCAAATTGTAGACGACGCGGTTGTTCATCGTGCCGCCAAATTGCGGATGTGGATGAAGGATGATCGCAATTGGCGCATCTTTTTCGCGTTGCGGGTGGTATCGGCCTTCCAGACGGCCTTCTGGGCCGGGAAAAATTACTTCGGGCATGTCGGTCCCTGTCTCCTCATGTCGTCCCATGTGCGGCGCATGTTATATGCGGTAGGGACGTGCCATATCGGCATATGCTTTTGCACTCGTGTCTGCTGATGAACCGCTTTATAGTTGACGAAATTGCTCAGGTTATTTAGAAGCGTTCTAAATAGTCTGATGTCGTCCGTCTAGGTCCGGCGCAGGATGTTAATCAGGTAAGGGGCCATGTCGCTTACGTCAATGTTTTTGCGCCGAATTTTGCGTTCAAGAGACCAGATTCGGCACAAGCATGGTCAATGAGTGCTTTTGGACGGTGCAATGGTCGGGTTTTGGCTTCGAGTGTTGCGCATTTTGACACAAAAATCGCGCGACCTGAGAAAGGTCAAGGCGCGGATGGGAGATGCGGACGTAAGTCGGCGTTGAATGTGACGCAGTTTAGGATGGGTTTGGAATGAAACTTTCGACAAAAGGCCGTTACGCGATGGTCGCCCTCACAGATTTGGCGCTGCTAAACGAGGGGCAACTGTTGTCCCTCGCAGAGATATCCAAGCGTCAGGATATTTCCTTGCCCTATCTGGAGCAACTGTTCGTCAAACTGCGTCGCGCCGAATTGGTCGCCTCTGTGCGTGGTCCAGGAGGCGGGTACAAATTGGCGCGCCCCGCGTCGGAAATCCGCGTGTCCGATATTCTGTCGGCAGTCGATGAGACGGTGTCAGCCATGCACACGGGTGCGGGTGCCTCCGGTGGTATTTCGGGAAGTCGTGCGCAATCCATGACCAACCGTCTTTGGGAAGGCCTCTCCGCGCATGTCTACGTGTTCTTGCACCAGACCCGTTTGGCCGATGTGGTGCAAAACGAATTGCGCCCATGCCCTGCGGTGCCGCACCTGTTCGAAGTGGTGGACGAAGAGCCAGCCGCTCCCGCGTCCTAAGTTGAAAGTCGCCTCTTGAAAACCTTGCGCACATATCTTGATTACAACGCGACCGCGCCCTTGGCGCAGGTGGCGCGTGACGCCATGATTGCGGCGATGGACGTCGTCGGGAATCCGTCCTCCGTCCATGCCGAAGGACGAGCGGCGAAGGGGATTATGGAGCGGGCGCGTGGTCAAGTGGCCGAGGCGTTTGGTGCCTCAGGTGCGGATATTGTGTTTACCTCTGGGGCGACGGAAGCGGCGGCTCTGGCGATGACGGGACGCGACTTGCATTGTGCGGATGTTGAACATGAGGCGGTATCCTCATGGGGTGTGCGTGATCTTGCGGTGGATGAATTTGGCGCTGTAACCGTTTCAAAACCCGAGAAAAGTTCTGTTCAACTTGCCAACTCCGAGACGGGAATAGTCCAGACACTACCCGACGGTCTCGCCGTGGTGGATGCCACGCAAGGCTTCGGGAAACTGCCTGTCGCGTTCAACTGGCTTGGCTGCGATATGGCGCTCATCTCGGCGCATAAAATCGGCGGCCCCAAAGGGGTTGGTGCCTTGGTTCTCAAACAAGGTCTGGATGTCGAGGCGCGTATTCGCGGCGGCGGTCAGGAAATGGGGCGGCGCTCTGGGACAGAAAACCTGATCGGCATCGCGGGATTTGGCGCGGCGGCAGAGGCTGCGGCGCAACAGCTTGCCGATGGGGTCTGGGAGCCTGTGGCTCAATTGCGCGATCATTTGGAAGCGCATCTTGAGAGTGAGACGCGCGGAGCCATATGTGTAGGGAAGGGGCAGACGCGTCTGCCCAACACGATGTGTCTGATCACGCCCGACTGGAAGGGCGAGACACAGGTGATGCAGATGGATTTGGCAGGTTTTGCGGTCAGCGCAGGGTCGGCCTGTTCCAGTGGCAAGGTCAAGGCGTCCCGCGTCTTGCGTGCAATGGGATATTCCGAAAGTGAGGCGTCCTGTGCCATGCGTGTATCGCTTGGTCCCGAGACGACAATGGATGAGATTGAGCGGTTTGCCGAGGCTTGGCTTGCCGCATATGCCCGTAAAAAACGGGCGGCATAAGATAAACGACGGGGCCAAATAGCGCCTCGAGATACGCACATGAAGGAGACATCCAAATGGTGGATGACGTTCAGGTCAAAGACGGTGTTGAAGAAGAAACCGTGGCAGCCGTACAGGCGCTTGCGGGCACCTATAAATACGGTTGGGAAACCGACATCGAAATGGATTATGCGCCCAAAGGTCTCAATGAGGACATTGTGCGTTTGATTTCGGCCAAGAACGAAGAGCCTGAATGGATGTTGGAGTGGCGTCTTGAAGCCTTCCGCCGTTGGCTCACTCTGGAAGAGCCTGATTGGGCGATGATCGACTATCCCGAAATTGATTTTCAGGACCAGTATTATTACGCGCGTCCCAAATCTATGGAGATCAAACCAAAGTCTCTGGATGAGGTCGATCCCAAACTTTTGGCCACTTACGAAAAACTCGGTATCTCCCTGAAAGAGCAGATGATTTTGGCGGGTGTCGAGGGTGCCGGCAATGTGCCCGCAGACGGGGACAACTCCGAGCGCAAGGTCGCTGTGGATGCCGTGTTTGACTCTGTCTCTGTCGGTACTACTTTCAAAAAGGAACTCGAAAAAGCAGGCGTTATTTTCTGTTCGATCTCGGAAGCGATCAAAGAGCATCCCGAGTTGGTCAAAAAATACCTCGCCTCTGTGGTTCCTATTTCGGACAACTATTATGCGACGCTGAACTCGGCGGTCTTCTCGGACGGTTCGTTCGTTTACATCCCGCCAAACACGCGCTGCCCGATGGAACTGTCGACCTATTTCCGTATCAACGCGGAAAACACAGGCCAGTTCGAGCGCACGTTGATCATCGCCGACAAGGGCTCATTTGTGTCTTACCTTGAAGGCTGTACCGCCCCCAAACGCGACGTGGCGCAGTTGCACGCCGCCGTGGTCGAAATTGTCATCGAGGAAGATGCCGAGGTGAAATATTCCACCGTGCAGAACTGGTTCCCCGGCGATGAAGAGGGCAAGGGTGGCATCTATAACTTCGTAACCAAACGCGCAGATTGTCGCGGCGACCGCTCAAAGGTGATGTGGACACAGGTCGAAACCGGCTCTGCTGTGACGTGGAAATACCCCTCGTGTATTCTGCGCGGGGATGACAGCCAAGGCGAGTTCTACTCCATCGCCATCACCAACAACATGCAGCAGGCCGACACAGGCACAAAGATGATCCACTTGGGCAAGAACACCAAGTCGCGGATCGTGTCCAAAGGTATCTCGGCGGGCAAGGCGCAAAACACCTACCGTGGTCAGGTGTCGATGCACCCCAAAGCCAAAAAATCGCGCAACTACACCCAGTGTGACAGCTTGCTGATCGGGTCGGACTGCGGGGCGCATACAGTCCCGTATATCGAGGTGAAAAACAACTCGAGCCGCGTCGAACACGAGGCCACCACCTCCAAGGTGGACGACGATCAGCTGTTCTATTGCCGCTCGCGCGGGATGGACGAGGAAGAGGCCGTGGCCTTGGTCGTCAACGGGTTCTGCAAAGACGTGTTGCAAGCCCTGCCAATGGAATTTGCGATGGAAGCACAACAGCTTGTCGCAATCTCCCTCGAAGGCTCCGTAGGCTAAGCCATGCAAGGGTTCTGGAGCAGCTCATATTTTCGCAGCGCGTGGGTGACGTCGGTGATCGCGGGACTTTTGTTCCCGTTCCTATCCGCGCTTATGCCGTCTGAGGCAGAGGCGTCCATGAGCTATCTTATGCGGGTGAATGACGGATTTTTGAGAACAGCGCTGTCTTTTGCGGCGGTGTTTCTGATCCTCCAACTGTTCTTTGCGCGATATCAGTACCTTCGGGTAAAGACGAAAGCCAACAGCAACAAGAAAGACGACACGCCATGACCCCTGATATGCTTCCCACACTGGCGCTCTCGACGATGGGCGTGGCCGTTGGCGTCTTTATTGGCGCACTGGTGGGCATCGCCATTTCCCGTCGCAATTCTGGGAGCAATCCCGATTGGCTGTTTCGCGGATCGGTCTATGCCACGGCGTTTCTCGCGTCGATGGGCGCTTGGTTCGTGGCCATCGTTCTGAAAGGGCTACTTGGTTAATTTTTCCATAATGTTGACACCTAATGTTCATATCTCGGGGATCTCCCTGCCTGAATATCGCCGCAATGAGGTGGTATTCGTCGGGCTGTGGGGTCGCGCGTTATATCATTGCAAGGGGTTTGAGTATGGAAAGGTCGCACCTGCGTTTTTACCAACGGTTGAACGCCACCGGACATCTGTCGAGGACGGAACTCCCTCTTGCTGGTCCGTCGAAAAACAGGACGTTTACCCGCAATCAGCACCTCGCCGCCATGCTCGAACGCCACGAGGAATTGCTCGGGCGCGCCAAACGCTCGAAATGGCGCCAAGATCCCGTCGCGGCGGTCGCACCGTTTCTGTCCGTGCTTCTGGCCTTTTCTATGGGCTGGATGGCAGCGATTATCGCGCTGTTTCTGCGGTTCCAACTGTCGGGACAGTCGGGCAGTACCTTGCATCCGGACATCGACCTGACGCTCAACATCGTTCTGGCTATCGCCGTCGCATTTTTGCTGCGCGAAGTGCTGTCGTTGTCCGCGGTCAAGCGGATGGGCGCACAGTTCGCGGGTATTCTGTTGGCGATCATGACCATGCACAACGTTGTACACGCGATGCCAACGCCCTTTGCGCGGCTGTTCTCACCTGCTTGGGTGACCAATGTGCAATCGACAACCGAGGCGGGCACGTTGCAGTTTCGCGGACACAGCTACCACATCTGATCGAGCCGGAAATCCGCGAGGCTTCCGCGACGTTAGCTAAAATTTTGTTAACATCGCCGCAGTCTCGTCCAATTTCGATCCCATTTGGCGGCCAAAGTGTAGTCCAACACGGGGATATCCCCCGAGCAGGAGTGCAAAAGCCTCATGGATATGACGCAAAAGACGCAGTTCACCGACCGTATCGCCCGCATTCAAGCGGGTGGCCCCAACACCTTCGGGACGGTCTATTGTGGTGTTCAAAACAGCAATGCCCCCAAGCGACAAAAGGTGAAGGTGACACAGGCCCAATCTCTGCAAGAACGCTCAGGGCCCTCCAAAATGAAATTGATGCGAGTAGGACTGCAATCAGGACTGATGAAAGTCAGTCTGCTGAGCGTACTCGTTGTCGGTTACATTCGCTACGTCGGCATCTAACGCCGTCACAGGCCATCCGTAACATCTGCGAGCGCGACACCGTGCCCGCAACCGCCACTCATACACAAAATACGCACAAAGCTGTTCGCCGATCCGATGGGATCGCGCGGACCGTTCTTCGTTGAAAGGATAAAACATGTTGGAAATCAAAAACCTGAACGTCAAACTTGAAGAAGAGGATAAGCAAATCCTCAAAGGCGTCAATTTGACTATCGGCGAAGGCGAAGTTCACGCCATCATGGGTCCGAACGGCTCAGGTAAATCCACAACCTCCTACGTTCTGTCGGGCCGCGATGGTTACGAGGTGACCGAAGGTTCCGTCACGATGGACGGGGTGGACCTGTTGGAACTGGAACCAGAAGAACGCGCGGCGGCGGGCATCTTCCTTGCCTTCCAATACCCTGTCGAGATTCCCGGCGTGGGGAACATGACCTTCTTGCGCACGGCTGTGAACGCGCAACGCAAAGCCCGTGGCGAAGAAGAACTGTCCGCAGGTGAATTCCTCAAAGTCGTTCGCGAAAAGGCCAAGAGCCTGAAGATCGACGCCGATATGCTCAAACGTCCCGTCAACGTCGGCTTTTCGGGCGGCGAGAAAAAGCGCAACGAAATTCTGCAGATGGCAATGCTTGAGCCAAAAGTCTGCGTTCTTGACGAGACAGATTCCGGTCTCGACGTGGACGCGATGAAACTGGTGGCCGAGGGTGTGAACGCGCTGCGCGATGGCAAACGCTCCTTCGTGGTTATTACCCACTACCAACGTCTTCTGGATTACATCAAACCCGACGTGGTGCACATCATGGCCGACGGCCGTATCATCAAATCGGGTGGGCCAGAACTGGCGCTTGAAGTCGAACACAATGGCTACGCCGATATTCTCAAAGACGAGGGGGTAGAGGCCTAATGAAACGCGCACAACAATTGCAACGCAAACTCGACGCAACGGCCGCGCGGGTTCAGGGCATGGCGATGCCGCAGGGCGCAGGATGGGCGAATGACGCCCGTCAAGACGCGCTCAACCGTCTGTTGTCTATGGGGCTGCCCGAAGGGCGTGACGAATACTGGCGTTGGACGCGCCCTGACACGCTGACGGCTGACACAGCCCCATCTGCCGCCGTGTTCGCCGATGATGACGCGCCAATGTTCGGTGCGATTGACCGGTTGAAAATTGTCTTTGTGGACGGTGTGTTCGACGCGGAGGCCTCCGATGATTTGACGGGTGAGAACCTTGAAATTATGTCTCTGGCTGATGCATTGGCGACCGACATTCATTGGGCGGCTGACCTCTACGGCAAGATCGAAATCAAATCGCAAACGCCCGTCGCACGTCCCTTGGCCACGATGAACACCGCCTTTGCGAGTGATGGCATGGTGATCCGCGCTACGGGTAAGGTCACGCGCCCCGTGAACCTGATTTACCTGCACACCTCCGAGACCTCGGATGCGATTTTGCACCATGTGATCAAGCTCGAAAAAGACGCCGAGCTGACCATTCTTGAAAACGGTCCTGCTGCTGCACGGTTCAACAAAACGATGGAAGTCGAGGTCGCTGATGGCGCGTCGTTCCACCATGTCCGCACCCAAGGCCGCGACCATGAACGTCGTGCGGTGACGCATCTGTTTGCGACACTTGGCCAAGAGAGCCGGTTGAAATCCTTTACCATGACCGCCAACGGTGTGCTGACGCGCAATGAGGTCTATCTGGAGATCAACGGCGACGACAGCGTTGCCCATGTGGCTGGCGCGGCAATGGGCGATGGTGAATTTCACCACGATGACACCGTGTTTATCACCCATGACGCCGAGCGCGGTGAAAGCCGTCAGGTGTTCAAAAAGGTGCTGCGCAACGGCGCCAAAGGCATTTTCCAAGGCAAGATCCTCGTCAAAGACGGCGCGCAGAAAACCGACGGCTACCAGATTTCTCAGGGTCTTTTGCTTGATGAAGACAGCCAGTTCCTCGCCAAGCCCGAGTTGGAGATTTACGCCGATGACGTGATCTGTAGCCACGGCTCTACGGTTGGGGCCATCGACGAGACCGCGTTGTTCTACATGCAGTCGCGCGGTGTATCGCGCAAAGATGCCACCAACCTGTTGACGCTGGCGTTTCTGGCCGAAGCCATTGACGAGATCGAGGACGCGGCGATTGCCGAGGATATCCTGTCCCGTCTCGAAGGCTGGCTTGCGCGGCACGGGAGCTGATCCTTGGGCGTTGCCGCTGACATCATTCGCACCTACCGCGCCCCTGGTGCGGTGGTGCGTCACCGCCTTGGCCCGACCGAGAACGAAGGCGGGGCCTTGGTCACGCTCATGCTCGCTTGCGGGCTGATCTTTGTGGCGCAATGGCCGCGTTTGTCGCGCGAGGCTTTCGTGACGGGCCAAGAGGTGCAGATGTTACTCGGCGGGGCGCTTTTGGCGTGGCTGTTTATGATGCCTTTGGTGTTCTACGTCTTGGCTGCTGTTTTGACGGCGGCTTTGAACCTGATGGGCGGCAAGGCCAGTGGCTATGAGGGGCGCATGGCGACCTTTTGGCCGCTCTTGGCCGCTTCACCGCTTTGGCTGTTGTGGGGGCTGACAATGGGCTTCATAGGGCAGGGGCCAGCGGCCACGATAACGGGCGCTCTGGCGCTTGTGGCCTTCTTGATATTTTGGGGGGCGGGCCTGCGAGAGGTCGCCTTTCCACGAGAAAGATAACCGATATGTTCGACGTTCAAAAAATACGAGCCGACTTCCCGATCCTTGCCCGCCAAGTGAACGGCCAGCCGTTGACCTATCTTGATAATGGCGCCTCCGCGCAAAAGCCGCAGGTGGTGATTGACGCCATCACCAAGGCCTACTCGGATGAATATGCCAATGTTCACCGTGGCTTACACTTTTTGTCCAACCTTGCGACCGACAAATACGAAGGCGTACGCGCCATTGTGCAGCGGTTCTTGAACGCAGGGTCCGAGGATGAAATCGTGTTCACCTCTGGCACCACCGAGGGCATCAATCTGGTGGCCTATGCGTGGGCGATGGAAAACCTGAAGGCAGGCGACGAGATTTTGCTCTCTACGCTTGAGCATCATGCCAACATTGTCCCGTGGCATTTCCTGCGAGAACGCATGGGCGTGACCCTCAAATGGGTGGATGCCGAGGCTGATGGGTCGCTCGACGCGGATAAGGTCATCGCCGCGATGACGGCCTCCACAAAGCTGGTAGCAGTCACCCATATGTCCAACGTCACGGGGGCCAAGGTCGATGTGAAATCCATCTGTGCGGCGGCGCGTGCCCTCGGCATCGCCACGCTCGTCGATGGCAGTCAGGCCTCTGTGCATGGCCCTGTCGATGTGCAGGATTTGGGCTGTGATTTCTATCCGATCACGGGTCACAAACTCTATGGCCCAAGCGGGTCTGGTGCGATCTATATTCGTGCCGAACGCCAAGCCGAGATGCGTCCCTTCATGGGCGGTGGTGACATGATTGATGTGGTGACAAAAGACACCGTCACCTACAACAAGCCGCCGATGAAGTTCGAGGCAGGTACCCCCGGTATCGTGCAAACCATCGGCATGGGTGTGGCGATTGACTATCTCATGGGCATCGGCATGGACAATATCGCCGCCTATGAGGCCACACTGGCCAGCTATGCAACCGAACGGCTGCAAGGGCTGAACTGGCTCAGTGTTCAGGGGACAAGTGTCGGTAAAGGCGCGATTTATTCGTTCACGATGGAGGGTGCACATGCGCACGACCTCTCAACCGTGCTTGATAAAAAGGGCGTTGCGGTCCGCGCGGGGCATCACTGCGCACAGCCCTTGATGGCGCAATTCGGTGTCTCGGCCACCTGCCGCGCGTCGTTTGCGATGTACAACACCACAGAGGAGGTCGATCGTCTGATCGAGGCCTTGGAGTTGTGTCGTGAGTTCTTTGCCTAAATGAGATGTCGCGGCGCGGTCAAAACGGATTGCGCCGCCGCTTTCGGTGTCCTATAGACGCCCGTGCGCACCCATAGCTCAGCTGGATAGAGCGCTGCCCTCCGAAGGCAGAGGCCGCAGGTTCGAATCCTGCTGGGTGCACCAAACACTCCTCCCCACGTCCTCCATATATTTTGGACTGTAGCTTATCACTGTCCCGCGCAGCAAAGCCCCATTTGCGCTAGATCAAAGCACATCTCCATCAAAAATCATTCAATGATGTGAATGTGTTTCGCACGCGATTGCGCGAGTCGTCTGCGTGAAGGAGGGCTATATGCACACGCACTGGCTAAAATCAGGTCTCGTTGCCGCCTTTGCGGCCATCACCACAATGGCGGGTGAGGCACAGGCGCAAGAGGCGTCGGAATCGGTTGTCACCCCAATGGCCTCATGGGCAGGGACCACTGCGGATCACTCCAAATTCAAAATCCTGCAAAAGCCCTTTGCCAGCGGTCCCGAGGTGACAGAGGCCTGTATCACCTGTCACACCGAGGCCGATGACCAAGCCATGCACTCGATCCACTTCGAGTGGAGTTTCGAGAATGAAGCCACAGGGCAGACGCTCGGAAAATCCAAAGTCATAAACGCGTTTTGTGGCAACGTTGTGGGCAATGAGGCGCGATGCACCTCCTGTCACGCGGGCTACGGATGGGACGACATGACCCAACCCGCGCCGCAACAATCCTCGGCTGTGGACTGTTTGGTCTGTCACGACCAATCGGGCCAATACACCAAACTCGCCACGGGCGCGGGGCATCCGCCTCTTGGCGATGACGTCACTGGGCAGACCATCACAGGGGAGAAGGCGTGGGCCGTGGACCTGATGGAATCGGCGCAAAGCGTCGGCATGCCTGACCGCGACAACTGTGGTCAGTGCCACTTCTATGGCGGTGGCGGTGATAACGTAAAACACGGCGATCTGTCCTCCGCGCTCTTTGATCCCGACATTCACACTGATGTGCATATGTCCAAAGACGGGGCCAATATGGTCTGTTCCGATTGCCACGTTGAGGAAGATCACGCATGGGCGGGCTCGCGTTATTTGCTAGATGCCAAAGATGAGATCGGCACAGGCAAACCCGGAGAGAGGCGCGATGCGGCGTCCTGCGAAAGCTGTCACGGGGTCGAGCCTCACCCGATTAATATCAAGGGCGTCAAGCTGAACGATCACGTCGACAAAGTCGCCTGTCAGACCTGTCATATTCCATCCTTTGCCCGTGGCGGTGTCGCGACCAAGACCTTCTGGGATTGGTCCACAGCAGGGCGGTTGAACGAAGCGGGCAATCCGATTGCCGAGCATAACTTCATCCAAAGCGATGGCGCTGAATTGCACACCTACCTGTCGACCAAGGGCGATTTCAAATGGGGCGAGAACGTCACGCCTTATTACGCATGGTTCAACGGCGCGATTGAATACACACTGCCCGAGGAGACAATTGACCCGAGCCAGGTGGTCGAGATCAACAAGGTTCTCGGCACACCCGATGGCGAAGACAGCCGCATCTGGCCGTTCAAACAGATGATCGGTCGTCAGGCCTATGACGCGGGCTTCAACAAACTGGCCTATAGCCATGTGTGGGGACCAACCACGGACACCGCGTTTTGGACCAACTTCGATTGGGGCAAAGCCATCGAGGCAGGGATGAAAGCGGCGGGTTCGGAGTATTCGGGCGAGTTCGGGTTCATCGACACACATATGTATTGGCCGATCACCCACATGGTCGCGCCATCCGAGGAAGCTGTTGATTGTGCCGAGTGCCACGTGGAAAACGGGCGCCTTGCGGGGATCACAGGTGTTGTCATGCCCGGCACCGATTCAGGGTCCATCGTCGGACAACTGGGGCGGCTGCTCGTGCTTCTGACCCTTTTGGGTGTTGCGGGGCACGGTATTTTACGCCTGATCTCGCGCGGCAAATCCACGTCTCACACGGGAGGGACAGAGCTATGACCAAACGTATTGTAAAAGTCTATCCGCGCTTTGAGCGGGCATGGCACTGGGTTCAGGCATTGTTGATCGGGGTGCTATTGCTCACGGGTTTGGGCCTCAATGGCGTGCATCATCTGATCCCTTTTGGTCCAGCCGTGATGTTGCACACCATCGCCGCACTCGTGCTTTTGGTGGTCTGGGTTTTTGCGACATTCTGGCTGTTCACGACAGGCACATGGCGGCAGTTCATCCCGAAAATCGAGGGGATGTTGGAAACGGCCCGCTACTATGCCTATGGCATCTTCAAGGGTGAAGAGGCTCCCTATAAGAAGGTGTTCTGGCGCAAGCATAACCCGCTGCAAGCGGCGACCTATTTCGGTCTGAAGTGGTTTGTGTTTCCCGCTATCTGGGTCTCCGGCATCATCTACCTGACCTATAATTTCTGGGATAGTGGATCGGATGCGACGCTGATTTTACAAGTGGTGCGTAATATCCACCTGTTGGCGGCCTATGTCATCTTGGCCTTTATCATTGTTCACGTTTACCTGCTGACCACGGGTCACGGGTTTCGCGCACATGTCAAACCGATGGTCACGGGTTACGACGAGATTGATCTCACGCCTGCACAGGAAGCCTATCTGGAAGCCAACGAGCCAAATCGGTTGAAACCCGTCACACCCGCCGAATAGAGGAGCGGGTAGGGGAATTGACAAAGGGCGGCCTCATGGGGCCGCCCTTTTTGTCGTCACTTGATGCGCGGATACCGTGCCTTCGCAATTGTTGCGGGTATGGACCTGATAAGGCCCCATAGAAAAAGGCACCCGAAGGTGCCTCACTGTCGTTTCTCGATGTGTCGGTCGGTTACCCGTTCCATGAGCGGACAACGCCGCAATCCATGTGAACAAAGTTGGAGCCGCGATATTTGCCAACGCCACCTGCGGAACATTGTTGTGCGGCTTGGGCCATCTGATTGACCGAACGCGACTTGAGACGCAGATCGGCAGCTTGGCCTTTCATGTGGAGCGAATTCTTGGCCACACCACGCGAACGGGCGCGCAACATCGCATTGGTTTCAGGGGAGCGGTAGCCAGACAACAGCATGTAAGGCTCGTTCACGTCCATCAACCCATGTGCCGCCGCCATAATGTCGACGGTGCGGGCATCAATTGATTTGAGTTTGTTGTTGCGCCAATCGCGCATGAAGTAGGTCACTTCTTTCAAGGCGTCTTGGATATACTCGCCTTCGATCCAGTAGATCGTGTCAATGCTTTCGCCAGTGCGTCCCGAATACATCCGGATGCGGCGAATATCGCCAGAGCCGCGAAGGAATCCCGCGGCGTTGGCATAAACTGGAGCTGCCGAAAGGGTAGCTGCTGCGAATCCGCGCAAAACTCCGCGCCGTGTAATCACGTTAGAACCATTTTTCGTCATATCTATCAGCGTCCCGTCGCTTACCTTAAGTCCCGCCTCACGCGGCTGTCTTTTACAGCGTCGCTTATTGCGACATTCTTAACCGTATTTCCCACCACCACTTTGATCCGCATCAGTTTTGCGTAAATTATGGTCTCGGCGGGAACCGACATGGCAGTGTCGGCGTTTCCCTTTTGGTTCTGCGCCTTTGGCGTCTCGAACCGTGGGAACCTTATGGCACGAAGTGATTCTTCAACCAAGCCACAGTTTTCCCAGATTCCTTAAATCGTCAAAAATCGGCAGGAATTTGCGCACTTCGTGAGGTGTGCGGGGCTTTGGTGTGGTTAAAATTTGACGAATTTTCCCGATATCGCAATGCTTTAGCCGCGATTCAATCTCTCTGTTATGCAAGGGCGCGTATATTCAATGCGTCAAGTGCTTAGTCCCACATCGGTCCGTATTGCGCCTATTCTGTGACCAAAGGGACAGCATCACGCGGATGTTGGGTGGATTAGGGAGGTTGGGACTTCACGGGGATAGGCTTTTTCGGCTACGCTTCCCTGATCTGTTATTCACGTTACCGCTGACATTACTTGGGGGCTTTCTATGGTTCTGTATCCTGTATTCCGGTCTGGCATGGCGCGTTGTGCGTCGGGGACTGGCAAAATTGCAAAAGCACTGCGTGTGCTCATGGCGCTGACATTGCTGTCAACAGCCGTCGCACCGTCTGGGGCCTCTGCGCAACAGGTCACAGCGATGATGCAATCCATCGCTGAAGCCGCATCCAAGTCGAAAGATTTGTCGGCCTACTACCGCGCTACGGGGTATAAACCCGTCTTTGCTGATAATTCCGCACGGGCCAAATCGCGCCGCGCCGCTTTGGTGAAAGCCTTGCGCGACGCGCCTGCGCATGGCCTTGCGCCCTATGACACCTCGTTGTTGGAAGCCAACCTGCGCTCCATCAAATCAGAACGTGATTTGGGCCGCGCCGAAGTGCAAATGGCACAGTTGTTCCTTGATTACGCCCGCGACATGCAAACGGGTCAGTTGATCCCGTCGCGTATCGACAGCGGCATCGTTCGTCAGGTGCCATACCGTGACGGTGTCAGCCTGCTGACCAATTTCACCAAGTCGAACCCCGCAGCATATCTGCGCAAACTTATGCCATCCTCGCCTGAGTATGCGCGTCTTCTTAAAGAGAAAGCTAAGCTTGAAAAAACGCTCGGCGCAGGTGGATGGGGACAAAAGGTTCCAAGTGGGAAATACCAGCCGGGATCAACTGGCAACGGCGTTGTGATTCTGCGCAACCGTTTGATTGCTATGGGGTATCTGCCGCGCTCTGCCGCTGCGAGCTATGATGGTGCCATGCAAAAAGCTGTGCAGCAGTTCCAATTGCGTCACGGTTTGGCCGCCGATGGTGTTGCCGGTCCTGGCACGATCCAAGAGATTAACGTTGAGCCAGCCGAACGTCTGGCATCCATTCTGGTGGCTCTGGAGCGTGAACGCTGGACCAACATGCCACGTGGTAAACGTCACATCTGGGTGAACATCACAGATTACACCGCAAAGGTCATCGACAACGATAAGGTTACATTCCAGACCCGTTCAGTTGTTGGTGCAACGCGCGGCGATCGTCGTACGCCAGAGTTTTCCGACGTGATGGAACATATGGTCATCAACCCGACGTGGAACGTTCCACGCTCGATTACGACCAAGGAATACCTGCCGCTGATGCAGAAAAACCCGAATGCCGCAGGTCACTTGCGGATTGTTGATAGCCGTGGACGCACCGTGCCTCGTAGCGCCATCAACTTTGCAAGCTACACGGCGAAAACCTTCCCCTATGCGATGAAGCAGCCACCATCGGACGGGAATGCGCTTGGCTTGGTGAAGTTCATGTTCCCGAACAAGTATAACATCTACCTGCACGACACGCCGTCAAAGAGCCTGTTCGGACGCGAAACCCGTGCCTTTAGTCACGGCTGTATCCGCCTCGCGGACCCCTTTGACTTCGCCTACACGCTGCTCTCCAAGCAAACCAATGATCCAAAAGGATTATTCCATTCGCACCTCAAAACGGGCCGTGAATCGGTTGTGCCGCTTGAGACACAAGTGCCGGTCCACATCGTGTACCGTACCGCGTTTGCGCAGCCGAAAGGTGGCATGGAATATCGTCGTGACGTCTACGGGCGCGATGCGAAAATCTGGAACGCGCTGCAAAAACAAGGTGTGCAGCTGCGCGCTGTTGGCGGCTAAGCCGTCGCACATGTTATGATAAGGGGCGTCTCGATTGAGGCGCCCTTTTTTATGGTGGTTTTGAATGACAACTTGCTTCCTGCCTGTATGTGCCAGAGCTTTCCAAACCCCGACAAACCCCTTATGTCCTTGGCAAGACTTGCTTTGGAGGCGCTATGACCCGTTCCATCACCATCGCCGATTTGGCGCAACAGCTTGGCGCTCCATTTGGGGGCAATGGCGAATTCTGCGTGACGCGCGCCTGTGAACCGCGCGATGCGGGGCCTGACGATCTGGCCCTCGCGATGGACCCACGGTTTGCCGAAAACCTCAAAGACGGAGCAGCCAAGGCGGCTGTTCTATGGGCCGATGCGGATTGGCAGGCTCTCGGGCTTGAGGCGGCCATTCTGGTCGGGCGCGGGCGGTTGGCGATGGCGGGCATCACGGCGGCGTTTGATCACGGCGTCGGCCTTGAGGAGGGCATCCATCCTACGGCGGTGATCCACGAGAGTGCCGAGATCGGCGCGGGTGCCACAATCGGCCCGCTTGTTGTGATCGGAGCTGGGGCTTCTGTCGGCGCAGGGGCAAAGATCGCGCCTCAGGTCTCTATCGGAGCGGGCGTGACGATAGGCGAGGCTGCGTTGATCCACGCAGGGGCGAAAATCGGTGCGCGGGCCAAGATCGGAGACCGCGTTATCATTCAGCCCGGAGCTGTGATCGGCGCGGACGGGTTTTCCTTTGTCACAGTCGAGAAAAGCCATGTGGAAGAAGCCCGCGAAAGCCTCGGGGCTGCCGTCGAAGCCGAAGGGCAGGCATGGCAGCGCATAGCCTCCATCGGCGGTGTCGAGATTGGTGATGATGTCGAGATCGGTGCCAATGTCACGATTGACCAAGGCACCATTCGGGCGACCAAAATCGGCGATGGCTGTAAACTCGATAACCAAGTGCACATTGGCCATAACGTTGTGGTTGGCAGGCATTGCCTGCTGTGTGGGCAGGTTGGCATAGCGGGATCGACCGTTGTGGGCGATTACGTCGTCATGGGCGGACAGGCGGGCGCTGCCGATAACCTCAGCATTGGATCAGGCGCTATTATCGGTGCTGGCACGGGTGTGTTATCCAACGTACCCAAAGGACGCTCCATGATGGGCTACCCTGCGGTGGCTATGCAAACCCATGTCGAGATGTATAAGGCATTGCGCCGTTTGCCACGCCTGTTGGCGAAGCTGTCTGGCAAGGATTGATGCCGCTACGGAAAGCCTGAGCCGTAGCGTTACACCCACGCGTTACAAATACCTGTTTAAAAACGGGTCAAGACAGACTAAATCAAACGCGAGTTTTTGGACCGGAGGCGTCAATGTCGCAAGATGTGAAAGAAAAGATCATCGAGATTATCGCGGAACAGGCTGTTTTGGAGCCTTCCGATGTATCGATGGATCAATCCTTGGCCGATCTCGGGATCGATAGCCTTGGCCTTGTTGAGAGTATTTTCGCTATCGAGGAGGCTTTTGATATTTCCGTGCCATTCAATGCCAATGAGCCTGAACAGTCCGATTTCGATATTTCCTCTGTTGCCTCAATCGTGGCTGCGGTCACGGGCCTGATCAAAGAACAAAACGCATGAGACGTGTTGCCATCACGGGGGCGGGCACAGTTAACGCTCTCGGCCTGACTGTTGACGCGACGCTCGACGCGATGCGCGAAGGCAAATGCGGTATTTCCGACCTGAACTTCCGCGATGTGGATCGTCTGGCGATCAAGATCGGCGGACAGGTTCACGACTGGGACGCGACAGGTCGGTTCAACCGTCAACAAATGGCGCTCTACGATCGTTTTACCCAATTCACTCTTGTGGCTGCCAAAGAGGCTATTACCCAATCGGGGCTGGAATTTGTCGGTGATTTGGCCGCGCATTCCGGCGTGATTTTGGGCACCTCTGGCGGTGGTTTGACCACTCAAGACGACAATTATCGCATGGTCTACGAGGAGGGGAAGAACCGCGTTCACCCCTTTGTGGTGCCAAAGCTGATGAACAACGCCGGCTGCTCGCATGTGAGTATGGAATACAACCTCAAAGGTCCGTCCTTTACTGTGGCCACGGCCTGTGCCTCGTCCAACCACGCTATGGGCCAAGCTTTCAACATGATCCGCTGTGGAATGGCGACGGCGATGGTGACGGGCGGCTCGGAGTCGATGCTGTGCTTTGGCGGCGTTAAGGCCTGGGAAGGGCTACGCGTCATGTCGAAAGACGCCTGTCGTCCATTCTCGCTCAATCGCAATGGCATGGTCCAAGGCGAAGGCGCTGCTATTTTTGTCTTCGAAGACTACGAGCACGCGCAAAAACGTGGCGCTGAAATTTTGGCCGAAGTGATCGGCTTTTCGATGACCTCCGACGCCTCCGACATTGTGATGCCCTCCAAACAAGGGGCGGCACGCGCCATCGAGGGTGCAATGCAAGACGCCAAGGTCAATCCGGAAGAGGTCGGCTACATCAACGCGCATGGCACGGGAACGGCAGCCAACGACAAAACCGAATGCGCCGCAGTCGCTGACGCGCTTGGCCATCATGCCGATAACATCATGATTTCCTCGACCAAATCCATGCACGGGCATTTGATCGGCGGGACAGGGGCGGTGGAACTGCTTGCCTGTATCATGGCGCTCAAGGACGGCGTGATCGCACCCACGATCAACTACGAAGAGCCAGATCCCGAATGTGCGCTCGATGTGGTGCCCAATGAGGCGCGCGATGCTGAGGTGGATGTGGTCTTGTCCAACGCCTTTGCTTTTGGTGGGTTGAACGCAGTTCTGGCCCTTCGCAAAGCGGGATAAGATCGCCCTTTAAGATGCTGATTAGAAATAAAAAACGCCGCCCGACTGGGGCGGCGTTTCTGTTCGAATGTGTTGACAGCCTTATTCGGCAGCGTTGATCCGGGCGACAGCATCATAGGCGGCGGTGAAGCCTTTGAGCGACGCGGTCACTTCGACCATTTTGCCCTCTGGGGCAGCAATCGGCACAAGCGTGACTTTGACCTTGGCGCCTGCTTTGAACGCGGCGACTTCCTCAGCGGTAAAGCCTACGCGGGAGAAACAGCCGATTTGGTTACAGAACGCAAAGGGGTAGCGTTTGCCTTGACCACTATCGACGGCCAGTCCGATGCCGGGCTGGAGCGCCGTTTCAAGCGGGGCGACCATTGTACCGCCAGCAACCGCCTGTTGACCTTCAGGTAGTTGAAAGAGGGTGATCTCGGACACCTGATTGCCCTGATCATCGATCAAAAGCTGATACATGGTGCAGGGGTCTTTTTGACCTTCCGGCATTTTTACGCAGCGGATTTCCCAATCACCGTGGGTTTCGGCGGTGTAGGTTTTGCCAATATTGGAGTCCTCGACGGCTGCGTCTTCGGTTGCGGCGGGGGCTGCTGCGTCAGCGGGCGCAGCAGGTGCGGCGTCCTCGGTGGTGGCTGCCTCGGATGTGGCATCCTGCGCAAAGGTCGGAGCCAGTGCGGTGCCTGCCAAAAGTGCGGCGAGACCTGCGATGCGGGCGAGCGTGAGAGCCGTTTGGGACTTAAATGCCATTTGGATGTATAACTCCTGAGTTCCTGTTGCGCGAATTCTATCATGGCTTTTGGGGAGTGTCAGGCGAGAAATGTTTTGAAAACACGCGACTAGCGATTTCTTGCGGACGCAAAGCCGTGATCGTTTCGTGATCCTAAAACAGGTTTAGGGGCGAAAAATAATAAAAGGAAAAGAGCCTCGGCTAGGCCGAAGCTCTCTCCTGATCTGGTGATCAATTCTTCTCCCCGTCGGACTGGGCCGACTTATGAGACAAACGCTAAGAGCATCGCGTGAACAGGTCAACGATTTTTTTCGTCAATTTGTGATGACGCGTGACTGAAATTGATCGGCGCGAATTGGAAAAAAGCCGCGTGATAAATCACGCGGCCAGTCTGACAGGGAGGAAGTCAATCCAGACAGGGAGATGTCCGGATGCACTAAGACTGGCAGTGAATGGTTAAAATTGTATTGTGTCACCGAACACATTGAAAAGCCCTGTAATTGGGACGAATCATGAGGAACGCGTGGTATGAGCGAGACGGAACAGAGCATTTTTGTTGGCGGTGGTGGCGAAGGCTACGGCGAGGCACAGGAGTTGTTGTTAAAATACGGCAACCGCCACGGCTTGATCGCGGGGGCCACCGGCACGGGGAAAACCGTAACGCTGCAAATTCTCGCCGAAGGCTTCTCGGCTGCGGGCGTGCCTGTTTTTCTCTCTGACGTCAAAGGCGATCTGTCGGGTTTGGGCCATGCGGGCAGTGCGGATTTCAAACTGCACGATGCCTTTATGTCGCGGGCTGAAACCATCGGTTTTGCGCAGGATTACACCTACGACAAGTTCCCCGTTACGTTTTGGGATCTCTACGGTGAACAGGGCCACCCGATCCGCACGACCGTTGCCGAAATGGGGCCGCTGCTTCTGAGCCAGTTGTTGCAGCTCACCGAGGCGCAAGAGGGCGTGCTCAACATCGCTTTCCGCGTTTCCGACGAACAGGGCCTGCCGCTTCTCGACCTCAAAGACCTACAGGCTTTGCTTGTTTGGGTGGGCGAGAATGCCGATACGCTGTCTTTGCGCTATGGCAACGTTTCGTCCTCGTCGGTCGGTGCGATCCAACGCTCTCTTTTGGTGCTTGAGAACCAAGGCGGCTACAATCTGTTCGGTGAACCGGCCTTGGACCTGGCCGACATGATGCGCACGGATACGGACGGGCGCGGGCGCATCTCCATTCTGGCGTCCGACAAACTGATGGCCTCGCCAAAACTCTATGCCACCTTCTTGCTGTGGTTGCTCTCCGAGTTGTTCGAGGAACTGCCCGAGGTCGGTAACCCCGACAAGCCCAAGCTCGTGTTCTTCTTTGACGAGGCGCACCTATTGTTTGACGATGCGCCCAAGGCACTGGTCGATAAGGTCGAACAAGTGGCGCGTCTCATCCGCTCCAAAGGGGTCGGCGTCTATTTCGTCACGCAAAACCCCGATGACGTGCCTGAGGATATTCTGGGCCAGTTGGGCAACCGCGTGCAACACGCGCTGCGCGCCTTTACCGCCCGCGATCAAAAAGCGCTGCGCATGGCCGCCGAAACCTACCGCGCCAACCCGCGTTTTGACATCGAAGAGGCGATTAAATCCGTCGGTACAGGTGAGGCTGTGACCTCGTTCCTCGTAGCTAAAGGCGCGCCGGGGATTGCCGAGAAAACTCTGATCCGTCCGCCCTCAAGCCAGTTGGGTCCGATCACCGCCGCCGAGCGTCAGGCGCTCATTGCGGCGTCCCCGATTGCAGGCAAGTATGAGGCCAAACTCGACCGCGAAAGCGCGTTTGAAATGCTGAGTAAACGTGCGGACGCTGCCGCCAAAGAGGCAGAAGCCGCCGAAGCTGCGGAAGAGGAGGCCGAACTGGCCGCGCAACAGGCCAAAGAGGACGACAAACGCCGCAAGGAGTTGGAGCGCGAGTTTGCCAAGGCGCGGCGCTACGAGACCAAAGACTACGGTCGCTCCACCTCGCGCCGCTCCAGTAAAGACAGCGGCGTTGCGGCAACCGTTACCAATCTGGTAATTAAGGAACTCAAAGGCACCACAGGACGCCGCATCGTACGCGGCATTCTGGGCGGCTTGTTCAAAGGCCGCTAACGCCTCTCGCGCGAGGCGCCACAAAGACGGGCTCGGGCAAGGGTGTTTTCACCACGCACTGCCCGAGTACCGCGTCTTACAACACGTTGAACAGTTTGGTCAGACGCGCCGCCTCATCCGCGACACCCCACGGGGCGTTGATGATGAACATGCCCGACCCGTGCATCCCGTGGCCCTTTTGCGCAGGGCGAAAGCGGACCTCGTGGTGCAGGCATTTCGGGAAGTTGGCGCGTTTCATTCCGTCCACAAGCGGCAAATGCGTGCCGTTCTTCAGAACGGGATACCACAGCGCGATGATGCCAACATTCCATTTGCGGTGCAGCTTGTAGATCATCGAGGGGAAGGCCTCGAACTCTGTCTTGATCTCGTAGGACGGATCAATGAGCATCAAGCCACGGCGCGGCTCAGGCGGGCAGATCGACTGCGCGAACTGCATTCCGTCTTGTTGCTTGAGGTGTAGACCCGCCATGGAGGACGACGCGGCAGTGGCCTCTTTGAGGTGAGCAAATTCCTGTGGGTGCATCTCGGCCAGATGGATCTGATCGGTCGGGCGCAGCAGGGCCTGTGCGATTGCGGGAGAACCAGGATAGATCGACGGCCCATGTGTCTTGGCAATGGCGCGGCGCGCTCGGGCATAGGGGTGATCGCCCTTGAACCATTGCCCAACCTTTTCAATGCCCTGTGCAGCTTCGCCCGTTTTTTGCGATTGTTCGCCCGACAGATCATACAGACCGCGCCCCGCGTGAGTCTCGATATAGCTCACAGGTTTGTCTTTTTGCGTCATGTAGTCGAGCATGGTCGCAAGCAGCGCATGTTTTTGCACATCGGCAAGATTGCCCGCATGAAAACCGTGTTGATAGGAAAGCATATGGATATCCTTCGGGCTTAACCCGTTTGTAGCATGGGAGCGCGTTCAGGCGTCCGAGAGAGGGCGAATGCGCAATTCGGTGATGCGGTTGTCTTTGCGGGCAGCGACCTCGAACCGGTAGCCGTGGAAGGAAAACACCTGACCCGCCATTGGGATCGTTTGTGCCTCGTGGATCACGAGACCCGCCATGGTGTTGGCTTCCTCGTCGGGCAGATTGCATTCGGTGAAGCGGTTGAAATCACGGATCGTCATGGCCGCATCAATGATCCAGTCACCTGTTTCCTTTGAGCGCACGGGTGCTGTTTCGGTATCGTCGAACTCGTCGGTGATCTCGCCCACGATTTCCTCGAGAATATCCTCAAGCGTGATCAAGCCTTGCAGCGCCCCGTATTCGTCAACCACAAGTGCAAAATGTGTGTGACGGCGCAAGAATTGGCGCATCTGGTCATCAAGCGTGGTGGTCTCTGGCACGAAATAGGGTTTCATCGCTACCGACAGCACATCAAACTCGGCGTCGATCTGTCCTGTCGACCGTTCCTCACGGTCTTTATACATGGCCCGCAACAGGTCTTTGGCGTGGATCACACCGACGATGTTTTCAGGATCGTCACGGTAGAGCGGCAAGCGGGTGTGTGAGGACTTGAGACAGGTCTCCAACACTTCAACTGCGGAGGTGTTAATGTCGATCATCTCGATTTGCGAGCGGTGAAGCATAATCTCTTCGACGGTGCGCTCGGACAGATCAAGCGCGCCGAGGATACGGTCGCGGTCTTCCTTCTCGACGGTGCCTTCTACATGGCCCAGGGCAATGGCCCCTGCTATTTCGTCTTTAACGGCCAGAATATCGGCCTCTGGATCGGTCTCGACCCCCAACAGGCCGAGCAGCCCGCGCACAAGGGCCCGCACAAAGGCCACAACAGGGGAAAACACGGCGACAACAATGGCAATCGGTCGCGCTACGCGTGAAGCGGCAAGTTCGGGATTGGTGATCGCATAGGTCTTGGGCAGTACCTCGGCAAAGACCAAGACCAAACCCGTCATGATCAGAGTGGCCAAGGCCACGCCGTTGTCGCCGAACACACGGGTGAACAGCGCCGTGGCCAGTGAGGTGGCCAGAATATTCACAAGGTTATTGCCCAACAGAACCGATCCGATCAGCCGTTCGCTGTCTTCGGTCACGTCAAGAGCGCGTTCGGCACCCACGGACCCTTTGTCCGCCTGAGCGCGTAACTTGCCGCGCGACGCAGCCGTGAGTGCGGTTTCCGAGCCTGAGAAAAAGGCGGAAAGGATCAAAAGCCCGATAATGGCGGCGCAGGTGCCCCAAAAGGCAAAGTCGAGGAAAGAGGAAATGTCTGTCATGGAAATTGTTATGGGGGCGCAAGGGGCGCGGCGCAAGAGGGTGCGACGTCCACTGTGGCCTTAGTCCTTTGCGAGTGGGTGATGATCAAGCACCAGTTCTTTGAGGCGCTCGTCAAGAACATGGGTGTAAATCTCGGTTGTTGAGAGGTCCGCATGTCCCAAAAGCGTCTGGATCGCCCGCAGGTCTGCGCCATTGGCCAACAGATGCGTGGCAAAGGCGTGACGCAACGTGTGCGGCGTGACCTTAGCGGGCGAAACTCCCGCGGCCACCGCAAATGTCTTGATCTGCTGATAGAAACTCACGCGGGTCAGATAGCCGTCCTTGCCGCGGGACGGGAACAGATAGGGCGAGGGCTTTGCGCCTTTGGTGCGGGCAAGATCCTGTTCGGCGTCGCGGGCAGCGAGCCATGCGGTCACGGCTTCACGGGCAGGGGGCGAGAGCGGCACCATGCGTTCCTTGCCGCCTTTCCCGCGCACGAGGATCATGCGGGGATCGCCACGCACAGCGGCCACAGGCAGCGAGACCAATTCGGTCACGCGCATTCCCGTGGCATAAAGGATTTCCATCAAAGCCGTATTGCGCAGCCGGTCAGAGGCCGACCGCCCCGTAGTGCGTGCAGCTTCTAGCAGGCGTGACACCTCATCCTCGGTCAGGGTTTTGGGCAGCCGCTTGGCACGTCCCGGTCCTTTGATCAGGATCGCGGGATTGTCCGTTCGCCACCCTTCCTCAAAGGCAAATCGAAACACTTGCTTGATGGAGGAGAGCCGCCGTGCACGGGTGGATTGCGCCAAGCCCTGCGCCTCGCAGTCAATGAGATAGTCCTCGACGTGCTTGCGGGTGGCCCGTTCAAAATCCACCCCTCGGGCTGTCAGGAAATCGGAGAAATCCACCAAGTCACGCCCGTAGGACAGCCGCGTGTTTTCGGCGGCTCCCAGTTCGGCCATTTGCGCCTCGGCAAAGGCGGATATCCAACGGTCATTGAGGCTCATCCGCGCCGTTCCAACAACAGCAATTCCAACGCTGCACGCCGTGCGGTGGCCTCAAGGCCCACGGAGCGGAAGAACTGTAAAGCGTCGGACAACTCGTCATAATCGCCCGCAGCGCCGCCCTCCAAAAGTTCGATGGCGCGTAAAATGGCCTCGCCCAAACGGCGGCTATCGACCAATCCCTTGAGCCGTACTGGCACACCGTCATGACGGAACCCGTCCAAAATCGCCCGCTCCAGATTGTCGCGTGGGCGGGTGGCTGGTACCTCACCAGAGGCGAGACTTTTGAGCAAAGTCACACGGTCGCTCTGTGTTGCGTCATAATCGACGCCGAGCACTTCGTAGTCCTTCGACAGCAAGGCCACTTCAAAGGCAATCTCGGCCTCGGCACCGCTAAGAGGCATCGCGTTCAGGCGCGCCGCGTAAAGATCGGCAAACACCGTTTGCAGACCAGAGCGGCGCATTTCCACCCACACGGGGCCAAGCGCATGGGCGGTGGCGACGGGGTTATTGGTGCTGAGCGCAATATCAAACCGTTGCAGCGCGTCGATGCGATCCCAAATCCCGCCAGAGGCGGCGGGCAAGTGTTCGGTCCAAATGCCAAGCCACCGATTGGGGTCCAAAGCGCCAACCCGCGCGAGGCGTTCGGCAGCGGTGGCGCGGGCTTTCCACCCGTTGGTGGAGCGCAGATCGGATTGCGCGAAGGCCAGCGGCAATGTCACTGTAGGTAGCGGCTCGCCAATGGCTTCCATCAGCCGAAACGTCAGCGGAGAAGGATCTTGTGGCGCTTTGAGCGGTGGGTCTTCCTCGAACAATTCAGGATCAAGGAACCGCGCAAGCAATTCGGATTGCTCCTCGTCAATCAGCCCGAGGGCATCGGAGGTCTCCAAGGTCAAGGCCGCAGCATTCCAATCGCCCGTACGGGCAAGGCAGAACACCTTGGCCTGAAGCGTTGGCGACAAACCCGGGGTCGAGGTGAGTTGGGCGCAGGCCTCGTTTTCGGTGCCAAGCAACAGTTTGGTGTCGAACGAGCGGCGGAAAATCGTGGGGTCGGTTGTGCCTGAACGCGCCATCATCGCATCGGCCTCATCCAACAGCCCCTGTGCGAGCAGCGCATCAAGGCGGGCACGAAACAACCGCCCATCGCCGCCAGAGGCCACGGGCGGGTCCAACTCGGTCAGGATCAGCGTATTGAGCAAACGCCGTGAAGCGGGCAACAGATCGGAGCGGGCCGCAATCGTGGTGATGCGCCGCGCCAGATCGGTTGCGGTTGACGCCCCCCAAAGCCCGCGGGGCAATCCTGTCGAGGCGGCAGACAACAGGCCCGTGGCATCAATGTTGATCTCGCCCAAGGGCCGCACGGTAATATCCTCGGGCAGAGCATTCTCCGAAATGTCCGAGGGTTTGGGCGGTGTCTGGGCCGCAGGGTTGGCAACCGCGCGCGGCTGCTCCAAGGTTTGCGAAATCCAGTCAATCGCCGACATCGGCGCCCCTTGTGCAAACGCGCCGCATGGCACGGCCCACAACAGGGCAATGCGACAGACCGATCGCAACAGGTCAGAGGGGCGCGAGAGCATCACTGCGCTGCGCCTCAGTCGAAATCAATTGTGACAGGAACGGATTGTTCACTGCGTTCTGGCGTTAAATCGCCGACATAAGCAAAACCAACAAGACCGATTGCGGCCAACCCCAACAAAATCACGATCAGTCTAAATAGAAATTTGCGCAAGGAACTGCCTCCATTCGTGCGGTACGGCGCGGGTTTTGGTCCCGGCTCGGGTGTGTCGCTGTTTTATATATGGTATTTTAGCGAAGATCACGTCATTGAAGGAGCGAATTTTTCGTGAGCGAGATGTTGCCGCAGGGCGCGGCACAGTGCAAAAGGGTCGACATGGCAGTTGGACTGAAAAAAACGGTCGCTTTGGTCGGCATGATGGGGGCGGGAAAAACCGCAGTCGGCAAAGCACTTGCACAAAAGTGCGGTGTCGAATTCCTCGATTCGGACGCCGAAATTGAAAAGGCGGCGAATTGTTCCATCGCCGAGATATTCTCCGATTACGGCGAAGCCTTTTTCCGCGACAAGGAAACGCTTGTGATTTCGCGCCTGCTCGATTCCAAGAAAGTGGTATTGAGCACTGGCGGCGGCGCATTTTTGTCGCGCGTCAATCGCGACATGATTGCGGAAAAGGGCGTGGCGGTCTGGCTCAAGGCCGATCTGGATATCTTGTGGAATCGCGTGCGCCACAAAAATACGCGCCCCTTACTGCGCACCGATAACCCCTATGAAACACTGCGCGAGCTGATGCGTACCCGCACTCCCTTTTACGAGGAGGCAGGGATCATCGTTGAGGCGGAGTTGAGTTTGAGCATTGAGGGCATGGCCGACAAGGTCATCGACGCGTTGCGCGACTATGGTGGAATTCTCGATGAGGATAGCCCGCCAAAGCCTGCGTCCTCTGAGACTGGCGTGGAGGCCAAAGAATGAGTGATTTTGAAACCGTACACGTGCCCCTTGGTGATCGCGCTTATGACGTGCGCATCGGCGAAGGGTTGATCGAGACGGCAGGCACACATATCGCGCCGCTCTTGGGACGTAAGAAATCGGTTTGCATTCTCACCGATACCAATGTGGCAGGGCTGCATCTCGACACGCTCAAAACTGCGCTCGCAGCGCAGGGCATTCGCAGCGAAGCCTTGGTCTTGCCCGCGGGTGAGGCCACGAAATGCTGGGCGCAGTTGCAGGTGGCGGTCGAGTGGTTGATCGAGCACCGCGTTGAGCGCGGTGATGTCGTGGTCGCCTTTGGCGGTGGTGTGATCGGCGATTTGGGGGGCTTTGCTGCGGCGATCCTGCGTCGTGGTGTCCGTTTTGTGCAAATCCCAACCTCGCTTCTGGCGCAGGTGGACAGCTCCGTGGGGGGCAAAACGGGGATCAATTCGCCACGGGGCAAGAACCTGATCGGCGCATTCCACCAGCCCGCATTGGTCTTGGCCGATGTTTCCGCACTCGGCACACTGACCCCTCGTGACTTCCTTGCGGGTTATGGAGAGGTGCAAAAATACGGTCTGTTGGGCGATGCCGCGTTTTTTGAGTGGCTTGAGGACAATGGGCCCGCTCTTGCGGCGGGCGATGTGGAAAAGCGCATCTACGCCGTGAAACGCTCGGTGCAGATGAAAGCCGACATTGTAGAGCGCGACGAGACGGAGCAGGGCGACCGCGCTTTGTTGAACCTCGGACATACCTTCTGTCACGCGCTTGAGGCCGCGACGGGCTATTCGGATCGCCTGCTGCATGGCGAAGGCGTGGCCATCGGCTGCGCACTTGCCTTTGAGCTTTCGGCCCGATTGGGGTTGTGTAGCCAAGAGGCGCCAAGCCGCGTCCGTGCCCACCTCAAAGACATGAACATGAAATGCGACCTGTCGGATATCGAGGGCGAATTGCCCGATGCCACGGCGCTTGTCGACCTCATGGGCCAAGACAAAAAGGTCGTTGACGGGCAGTTACGGTTTATCCTCGCGCGTGGCATTGGCGACAGTTTCGTAACAGCGGATGTGCCGCGTGATGTGGTGCTTGCGGTGCTCGAGGATGCGTTGCGCACAAGAGGTTAAAGCGTGCAGCACTGACCTTACGGCACCCCTTTTTTCGAACCGTTTTAAATCAGAATTAAGCCTTTCCTTGATAAACCCACTCAACGCCTGATTGTGGATGGTTGGAAACCTCTTGTTTCCTGTCGCCTCTCACATCGGGTTTTGTGAGGATTATCTCGAAGGGCGACATGTATGTTTAACAAACTGATCCGATTGTTCAGAAGCGTTGCAGTGAAACTCGTTAGTGTGCTGGCCTTCATGGCCCTTTTGACGGGGATCGAAGTGTATCAAGGCCTATCGTCGGCCCATCAATCCAAAGACGCGGTCAATGCCTTTCGGACCGAAGTGGTGCCCGACCTGGAACGCAGCGCACGGATGGTGCAGGCGATTGGTCTCGTGACCGAAGGGCTGTCCCAAACCCTACAGGCCTCCGACAATGCCGATATGGACGTGGCGATGAGCGATGTCATTCGTTACACCGAACAAATCAGCCGCATCGCGCGTGATCTGCCCGACGACGAGCGCGACTTCGTTCTCAATTCCGCCGCGGAGATCGAGGGCTATATCGCCGAGGTCCAATCCGCGCAGCTTGATGCAATCACCTATGACAGTCGAACCCTCAAAGGCGCAGACGAATTGAGTGCAGCCATCATCGCCATTCAATCCGCATTATCGGGAATGATAGAACAAACGATGACGGCCATGCTCGCCCGTGCCGGCGAGATTCCAGAGGCGACATTCACCCTCAATGACATTGAAAACAAACGCCTTTTGTCAAATGACCTTGGGGTGCTCAACTCGGTCGTTCTCACAGGCGCCTCGGCAGATCACGCAAAGGATTTGGCCGCAGCCCAAACAACCGCGCTCGCCTTACTTGACGCTATCAGGCAAAGAACTCAGACGCTGACCCTGCCGAAAGAGCTGACGGCCCATTTTGACACAATCTGGGAATGGACCACCGACGACACCGGTATTCTGGCGGCGCGTGAGGTGGTTTTAGAGGCGCGTGAGGCCGCAGATGAAGCTGCCTATGAGGCCAGCAGTTATATTTCCGCGCTTTCCATGCGCGCGCAGGCTCATGGCAAAGAAATCCTTCAAGGCATTTCGGACACCAGCCAGATCACGGAAACCAATGCCGAAAAGAACATCCAGACGATGTTGATCGCTGCAGGCCTGTCTTTGGTGGCCGTCCTCGTGGCTTTGGCCGTGACATTCCTCTATATCATCCGTCCGCTTCTCAAAGTCACACGCGTGACCGAACGCCTGTCCAAAGGCGATATGCGCCCCGTAACAGGGTTTGAGACCCGTAAGGATGAGATTGGCCGCATGGGCGCGGCAATGGCCGTGTTCCGCGACGGTATGATTGAACGCGAACGGCTGCGCGACGAAGAGAGCGCACGCGAGGCCGAAGAACAGGCACGCAAAACCCGTGAGGCCGCTGCGACACAAAAACGCGAACAAGAAGAGCGCGAACGAGCTGCCGAGATGGAGCGTGAGCGCCTCGAACAGGAAACCCGCCTGCTCGAAGAAAAGGCGGAACTCAACCGCATTGCCGAAGAAGAGCGCCGTGCATTGGCCGATGAGCAAGCCGTTGTCGTCAGCACATTGGCGCAGGCCATGTCGCGTATGGCCGATGGCGATATGGCAATCCAGATCAATGACCAATTCCCGCCCGCCTATGAAACCCTTCGAGCCGATTTCAACAGCGCGATCACCTCGCTCTCCGATATGATTTCCGAAATCGCAACAAGTGCAGCGCGTATCGACAACACGTCGACCGAGATTGCTTTGGCCACCAATGATCTGTCCAACCGGACCGAAAACTCGGCAGTGTCTCTTGAACACACGGCCTCGGCCATTCACGAAATGACGGCGGCGGTGGCTTCTGCTGCGGAAAATGCCGAGGTGGCAAATAGCGTGTCACGCGAGACAAATGATCGAGCCGGCATATCTCAAACCGTTGTGAGCGAGGCCATAACGGCCATGTCCGAAATCGAAGGCTCTTCGCGCGAAATCTCCAAAATCATTGACGTCATCGACGATATTTCGTTTCAAACCAATCTCTTGGCGCTCAATGCAGGGGTCGAGGCGGCGCGGGCAGGCGAGGCGGGACGCGGCTTTGCCGTTGTGGCCTCCGAAGTGCGGGCCTTGGCCCAACGCTCCTCGGATGCGGCGCGCGAAATCAGCCAACTGATTACGGCGTCGAACGGACATGTGGAACGCGGTGTGCATTTGGTCGGCGAGGCGGGCCAGACACTCAAGGATATTATCACCTCGGTGTCCGAGATCGCCTCGAACGTCAACGGCATCGCCACGTCGTCGCGCGAACAATCGATTGGCTTGCAAGAGATCAATACCGCCACGAGCCAACTGGAATCCACGATGCAGCAAAATGCCGCCATGACCGAGGAAACGACTGCGGCCAGTCAAATGCTCTCCTCCGAGGCGCAGCATCTCATTGAAATCGTCCAGCGGTTCCACATTGAGGCCGACACACAGTCCCCCCACGCGCCGCCTTTAAGCGGAGCAGCGTAAAGGCGGATAGACGTCGCATCATCCGCCGCCATTACAACAGGTCGACACAGCAAAAAGCCGCGCTCCTGGCGCGGCTTTTCTTCGTCTGAAACTGTTTGACCAAATCACAGCAGATCTTAAATCAGCCGTGCAGATCGATTGCTTAAAATGGGATTTCGTCGTCATCCATGGACGACCGGCCACCGCCGCCGCTCTGGGAGCCGCCGCCAAAACCGCCGCCTTGGCCGCCGTCGTCATAGCCACCCGATGGGCCTTGGTCGTAGCCACCACCTTGACCGCCGCCAAAGCCGCCATCACCGCCACCGCGCGCGTCAAGCATGGTCAACACACCGTCGAAGCCTTGCAGAACGATTTCGGTCGTGTAGCGATCCTGACCTGATTGGTCCTGCCATTTGCGGGTTTGGAGTTTGCCCTCAATATACACTTTCGAGCCTTTGCGCAGGTATTGCTCCGCAATGCGAACAAGACCCTCTTGGAAAATTGCAACCGAATGCCATTCGGTGCGCTCTTTACGCTCGCCCGTGGTACGGTCTTTCCACGTCTCGGAGGTCGCAATCCGCAGGTTGCACACCTTGCCACCGTTTTGGAATGTGCGCACTTCTGGGTCACGCCCCAAGTTGCCAACGATGATCACTTTATTGACCGAACCAGCCATACCCATGTCTCCCAGTAAGAATCTCTTTGACCCGTTACACCATTGTGACGGCCGTTTTGAAAGGCGAAAATCCGCAGATATGGGGCAGGGCGGGTCATGCGAGGGCACAGCCCCTTGGCGAATGGCGCAACTACGCCTATATTCGCGCAGTGATATAATGAGGGACGGATAACAATGCCAATCCAAGTGAAGACCGCAAGCGGTGCCGCATTTTCTACGCTCCTTTTGATCGGGGTGAGCGCAGCCCCAGCTGTCTCTGGGGATATCTTCTCCACCAAAAACCGTTCATCTATCTATGCCTCGCAATTATCAGTCCTCGAAGGCCGCGCAGCCGAGCAATATTCTGCCTCGGTGAGCTTGCAGCCCGAACGCTTTGGCGCAGATCTTGCGGGGCCGGCCTATCGCGGGGCCTATTCGGGGCCGTGGTTGGCGGTGGCGCGCGATACCGCACGACGTCACGGTGTGCCGTCCGACCTGTTCTTGCGTCTGGTGCAGCAGGAAAGCGGCTGGAACCCGAATGCCGTCAGCCATGCGGGGGCAAAGGGATTGGCTCAACTGATGCCCGACACGGCGCGTCTGCTTGGCGTCAATATCAACGATCCCGCACAAAACCTGTCAGGCGGGGCGCGTTATCTGCGCATGATGTATGAGAAATTCGGCACATGGCGTCTTGCGCTCGCGGCGTATAACGCAGGCCCGCAAGCGGTTGAAAAATACGGCGGCGTGCCACCTTACAAAGAGACCCGCAATTACGTGCGCATCATTTGGGGCAGCTAACGACCGCTCTTGTTCTCTGATCCATCGGTTGTGCAAATCACGAGACCGCACCGAAAAGCCCCGCCACATATCCTGTGACGGGGGCTTTCGTTAGATAATACGGGAATTAGCAGGACTGGCGGAACTGACGTGGCGAGACGCCCGTGGCCTTATGGAAAGACCGTGAGAAATAGGCGGGCGAATGGAACCCCAATTTCGCCGCGATGTCTTTCACGGGCAGGTCGGTTTCTTTGAGCATCCGCCGTGCCTCGAAATGCACGCGATCCGCGAGGATTTTCGACGCGGGATGCCCGTTGGCAATATTGCACGCACGGGTCAAATGCGTCGCCGTCACGCCGAGCGCGGTGGCGTAGTCCGCAACGGTGTGGGTCTCGTGGAACTTTTCCTCGATCAAAGCAGTATAGGCGGCGACAAGACGGCGCGACGCATCGGGCGTCAGCTCGTATTCCGGCATCACCGACATTTGCCGTTCCAACCAGACCGAAATCATCCCTGCCTGAAGCGCCAAAGCGCGGTCATGACCAGGTTGGTCATTGTCGATTTCACGGGCGAGATTCTCGATCAGGCCGGTAATTTCGTTTTGCTGAATGACTTCGGTAAAGCGCAGGTGTAGCGGCTCTTCGGGCCATTCCATCTCGTTCACTTGCGGCAGGTGAACAATGTAACCCGAAATTTGCCCAATGGGTTCAAAGCCATACATAGTGCGCGGCGGGAGATAGACGAGGTTATGAGGCCCGAAGCCCCGTGTCACGCCAGACATGGTAAAGCGTCCCTGACCACGGGTGAACCAGATCAGGGTCGGCACACGGTGCGACCGCATCGCCTGAGTGCGCCATTTGTCGCCGTGACCGCTTGCCGTCGATGCGCCGTTGTAACGGGCCAGTGGAATAACGCGGTAGGCGGGGGGCATGGGAATGTCGGGAATTTTGGGCGTTGCGGCTTTGCGTTTTTTGGGCGCAGGGGTCGCCACACGGGCGGATGTCGCCTGCGACGCGAGCGCCTGTGGTGTGTCGCTCAGATTGCCGAGGGGCGGAGTATGAAAAATCTTGTTTGGCATTGGGTCTGCCTGCGCGTTGAGGGTCACATGAAGCCGCGACAGTCCTGAGGAATGTTCGCTTTGTACAATTCTACGCCCAAGGCAAAGAGAGTCAAAGATTTAAATGTGATTTTTCAATGGCATAGAAGAACATCTTCGCATGCAGCCACGATCTGTAGTCAGGGCAACGATATCTTGTGGTAGGCCTTCATCCGCGCCCTAAACCAAGTGCGCTGTCGTTTGGCGAATTGTCGCGTAGAAATGGTCGCTGCCTCGATTGCGGCCTCCAAATCACAGGTTCCGTGCAAATACGCCATCAATTCCGGCGCTCCTATGGCCTTGGATGAGGGGTGCGCGGGGTTCCAATTGGGCAAGTTTGCCTCCGCCTCGGCCAATGCGCCGCCATGGACCATGTCCTCAAACCGTCGTGCGATTCGCGCGCCAAGCCAGTCACGGTCTGCGTCCAACACGATCGGATAGGCTGATGACAGGGGCAAAAGCGGGGGCGGGGTTTCGGCCTGCCATGCGGCAATCCCGCGCCCTGTGGTGCGCAAAACTTCCCATGCCCGCTGCACCCGCAGGGGGTTGGCGCGGTCTATCTTTTGCGCTGTCACAGGGTCTTCGGCGTCAAGCTCGGCCAAGAGGCCCGCATGTCCATCCTCCGCCAAACGCCGCGCATCTGCCTCGGCACGGATTTCGGGCGGGGTGGCGGGAATGTCGACCAATCCTTCGGTGAGAGCGGAAAAATACAGCCCCGTGCCACCGACAATAATCGGGCGCATCTCCCCGTCGAGATAGGGGGCCACATCGCGCAGCCAATGCCCCACGGAGTATTGCGCATCATATGGAACATGGCCGTAGAGCGCATGAGGCGCGCGGCGCTCATCCTCCTCAGAGGGGCGCGCACTTAGAACGCGCCAGTTCTCGAACACCTGTAATGCATCCGCATTCACGATAACGCCGCCCTGTGTCTCGGCAATCTCCAAGGCCAGCGCGGATTTCCCGCTTGCCGTGGGGCCCGCGATCAGCACGGGTTGATCGGCAGAAAGATCACGCGGGATCATGTCGATGGCTCCTCATCAAGCGGGTCGGGCAGGCGGGGTACAGGCCGTCGGCGGGCGGCCAAAGGCGTTAAACGGGCGTGTCTGTGTAAATTTTGCGCGCCACCATGCAGTTTGTGCGTATTTTTCTCACACAGCGCATTGAACCTCCAGCGGTTTTAGCGCATTTTGCCCGAAATCACGGACATGTAAGGCGAGGTCAAGCCATGAACGACACGGAACAGGATCACCCTTCCATGAAATATAAACGTGTGCTTTTGAAGATTTCAGGCGAAGCATTGATGGGCGACCAAGGGTTCGGGCTGCATCCGCCAACGGTTGAACGCATCGCCAAAGAGATCAAAACTGTTCACGATATGGGCGTCGAGATTTGCATGGTCATTGGCGGCGGCAATATTTTCCGCGGGCTGCAAGGCTCGGCACAGGGGATGGAGCGCACCACAGCTGACTACATGGGGATGCTCGCCACGGTGATGAATGCGCTCGGGATGCAGGCGGCTCTTGAGGCGCTCAACATCAACACCCGTGTGATTTCAGCGATCACCATGAACGAAGTGGCTGAGCCTTATATCCGCCGTCGCGCCGTGCGCCACCTTGAGAAAAAGCGGATTTGCATTTTCGCAGCGGGCACAGGCAACCCTTATTTCACCACAGATACAGCGGCGACGCTGCGGGCCAACGAGATGGCCTGTGAAGCGATCTTCATGGGGAAAAACGGCGTCGATGGTGTCTATGACAAAGACCCCAAGACCAATCCGGATGCCAAACGCTATGACCATGTGAGCTATGACGAGGTTCTGTCCAAGCACCTCAAAGTTATGGATGCCTCCGCCATTGCCTTGGCCCGCGATAACAAATTGCCGTTGATTGTCTTCCCGCTCGACGCGCCGGGCGGGTTCCGCTCCATCCTTGAGGGCAAGGGCACCTATACCACGGTGAGCTGAACACGGGCGAACGCGCGACATCGACGATCATACGACTAAGACGCCCTTGCTTCCCGCAGGGGCGTTTGGTTTGAGCGGCCGTTGTGTCTTGCCATGGCATGCGAGCGGCGCAAGAGGCGTCAGGTTTCGCGCGTGCCGGATAACGCCGTAAAAGGACAGGCAAAAGCGGCTATACAATTGGGGCAGGACACCGTAAAAAACATCAAACTCGTCAGCATGTGACTGTGGCTCGGACCACGGCCATATGAGGGCGCAGGCAAAGAGCAATACTGCAAGGAGGACGCACAATGTCCGAAGATTTCATTCTCGATACCGATGATCTGAGCCGCCGTATGGATGGTGCTTTGGCCAACCTGCGCTCCGAATTCGCCTCGTTGCGCACAGGGCGCGCCTCTGGCTCCATGCTCGATCCCGTTTTGGTCGATGCCTATGGCCAGATGACACCGATCAACCAGGTAGGCACCGTGAACGTGCCCGAACCACGTATGGTGACGATCAACGTGTGGGACAAGGGACTTGTCGGCAAGGTTGAGAAAGCCATCCGCGAAAGCGGCCTTGGCATTAATCCGCAGCTCAACGGCACTATCATCATGCTGCCGATCCCCGAGCTGAACGAAGAACGTCGCCGTGAATTGACGAAAGTGGCAGGTGGCTACGCCGAACACGCCCGTGTGGCGATCCGCAACGTGCGTCAGGACGGGATGCAGCAGATCAAAAAGGCCAAGGCCGACGGCATGTCCGAGGACGACCAGAAGCTATGGGAAGACGAGGTCCAATCCCTGACCAACGCCCATATCAAGCGGGTCGACGAGATGCTTGAGAATAAACAAGAAGAGATTATGCAGGTTTAATCCTGTAGGTGCACGCGTCCCTTTGGGGCGCGTGACGTAAATAATGTGCAGGACGGTTCGTTGCGGAGACGTCTTGTTGTGGTTAAAGTCGTGGTGACACTGGCGCATCGAAGTGATGTCACGCGAAACGAGGATACATGAATGGGCGATACGCAAACGGGACCAAAGCATGTCGCTATCATTATGGATGGCAACGGTCGCTGGGCCCAATCACGCGGCAAGCCGCGCCTGTTTGGACACCACGCCGGCGCCAAGCGGGTCAAAGAGATCGTACGAGCCTGTCCTGCGCAGGGCGTTAAATACCTGACAATATTCGCCTTTTCCACCGAGAACTGGAAACGCACACAGACCGAAGTTGCGGGTCTGATGTCCCTGTTTCGCACCTATATTCGGGGCGAAATGCGCGCGCTCAAGAAAGAGGGTGTGCGGGTGCGGTTCATCGGCGACCGTGTGCGCCTCGACCGTAAACTCGCCAATCTGATGGACGAGTTGGAGGCGGAAACCAAAGACAACGATGTCACCCACCTGACCATCGCGCTCAACTATGGTGGCCGTGATGAGGTGGCCCGCGCGGTTAAGGATATGGCCCGCGATGTGGCCTCGGGTGTGTTGGATGCTGAGTCTGTGGATGAGACCACGTTGACAAGCTACCTTGATACAAAGGTGCTGCCCGATCCCGATCTGGTGATCCGCACCTCTGGCGAGGCCCGCATTTCCAACTTCCTGCTCTGGCAATCGGCCTATGCGGAATACGAGTTTATCGACACGCTCTGGCCCGACTTCTCGATGGAGGTCTTTGCCGATGTGTTGAGCCGCTATGGCGTGCGTGAGCGCCGCTTTGGCGGGGTCAACTCGTGAAGCGTCTCCACGGAAAGTGGGGCGATCTTGGCGTCCGTATCATCTCCGCGCTTGTCTTGCTTGCGATCGGGGTGTTTGCGGTCCTGTCCGGCACGATCATTTTTAGCGTCTTTGTCCTCATCGTCGTTTTGATCGGTATTTGGGAGTTGGTCCAAATGGGCCGTTTCAAATCGGCAAATGTCGGCTTTGCCTTTGGCGATTTCTTTCTGCTCTCCGGCTACGCCTTCTTCCTTTGTCTGGCGGCGGTGAGCCTGATCTTCCTTCACGCGGGGCTAGATATCATCGGGGTCGGCTATCTCATCCTCTTGGTGATCGTCACCGATACGCTTGGCTATTTCGTCGGGCGCATTGTCGGCGGCAAGAAGTTCTGGCCCTCCATCAGTCCGAAAAAGACATGGGCGGGCATTTTGGGCGGTTGGGCCGGTGTGGCTGTGTTGGCCTTGCTGTTTTCCTCACTCGACATCATGCAGGGCATTTCGACCCTGATGTTTGTGCTGTTTTCCGTGGCCATGTCCTTTGCCTCGCAGATGGGTGATATCGCTGAAAGTGCGCTCAAGCGGCGGATGGGTGTCAAGGACAGCTCGAACATTATCCCGGGGCATGGCGGGGTGCTTGACCGCTTTGATGCGCTTCTGGCGGCCAGTGTCATCATGCTCGGGTTGATCTTCTCTCTCATTTAAGGAGCCCGCATGAGACGTATCTCCATTTTCGGCTCTACTGGGTCCATTGGCCAATCTACCATCGACCTGATCCACCGTGACCGCGAGGCCTATGAGGTCGTCGCACTCACAGGTGGCGCGAATATCGAGCTTTTGGCCCATGACGCGCGTCAACTCGGCGCGAAAGTCGCCGTGACCGCCTATGAGGACAAACTCCCCGCACTCAAGGACGCGCTTGCAGGCTCTGGCGTTCATGCCGCCGCGGGCGAACACGCACTCATTGAGGCCGCCGACCGTCCCGCCGACTGGATCATGTCCGCGATTGTCGGCTCTGCGGGTCTGGCGCCTGGTCTGCACGCGCTCAAACACGGGACCACCTTGGCGCTTGCCAACAAAGAGAGCCTTGTCACCGCAGGACCACTTTTGATGAGTGAGGCACAGGCCCACGGTACGCGGATTTTGCCCGTCGATAGCGAGCATTCTGCAGTGTTTCAGGGCTTGGTGGGCGAGGAGCGTTCCGAGGTGGAGCGCGTCATCATCACGGCCTCTGGCGGCCCGTTTCGCGACTGGAGCCTTGAACAACTGGCGGGGGCCACATTGGCGCAGGCCTGTAAACACCCGTCATGGGACATGGGCCAACGCATCACCATTGATAGCGCGTCGATGTTCAACAAGGCCTTGGAAATCATCGAGACCCACGAATATTTCGGCTTTGCGGGCGATATGATCGAGGTGCTTGTGCATCCCGGTTCCTATGTCCACGCGCTTGTGGGGTTCAAGGACGGGGCGTTGATGGCGCATCTTGGCGCGCCTGATATGCGCCATGCTATCGGCTATGCGCTGCACTGGCCCGAACGGCGTAATCTGCCCGTGGCGCGGCTTGATCTGGCGCAGGTCGGCACGCTGCGTTTCGAACCACCCGACGAGGTGCGCTTTCCCGCGCTGCGTTTGGCCCGCGACGTCATGGAGATCGGCGGACTTGCAGGGGCGGTGTTCAACGCTGCCAAGGAAGCCGCACTCGATATGTTTATTGCCCAAGAGATCGGCTTTCTGGACATGGCGCGGATTGTCGAGGTTGTCCTCAACGAAATGTCATCAGCAACAAGCCTTGGAAATGCCGCATTGACCTTGGATACGGTGCTTGAAGCCGATAAAGAGGCGCGAGCCCGTGCGCGGGCCTGCCATGCCCGCTCATAAGGGACGTGCGCCGCGCACCTGAGACAAGACGATTGACCGCTAGGGCCATGACGCCCAATGCACGTGAGACAAGGGACTGATGTCACTATGGATTTATCCAACCTATCCGCCATTTTCGGAAACTCTGCCTTTACGGTGGTGGTGTTCATTGTGGCCCTGTCGATCATCGTGACCGTCCACGAATACGGCCATTACATCGTTGGCAAATGGTGCGGGATCAAAGCGGATGTCTTTTCCTTGGGCTTTGGCAAACCGCTCTTGCAGCGGACAGCCAAGGACGGAACGGTCTGGCAAGTGGCGGCAATCCCCTTGGGCGGCTATGTGAAATTTGCAGGCGACGCCAATGCGGCCTCTGCACCTGATCCCCATGCGGTCGACGGTATGGCTCCCGAAGACGCCCGCCACACCATGCCAGGTGCGCCGCTTTGGGCGCGGACCCTGACCGTTGCGGCAGGGCCGATGTTCAACTTCATTTTCTCCGCAATCGTCTTTGCGGGTCTTCTGCTCTCAACGGGGCAGGTCAAAGACACGCTTGAGATCGCAGAGGTCAAACCCGTTCCCTTCGAAGTCGGCTTGCAAAGCGGTGATACCATCGTGGCTATTGCGGGCATGCCTGTGCCCGAACTCTCCCAAATGGGTGACTTTATCGAGACCCTGCCACGGGCCGCGCAAATGGATTACACCGTCGAACGTGATGGCACCGAACTGACCGTCACAGGACCACATCCGTTCCCCGTGATCGTTGGCGGCATCACTCCTAAATCCGCCGCCCGCGATGCGCGGTTGCAGGTGGGCGATGTCATTACCAAAGTGGATGATGTGACGCTCAACAGCTTTTACGAATTGCGCGATGTCGTTGCCGCCGCTGAGGGCAACGAGATGACCCTGACCGTCTGGCGCGATGGCGAAACCTTCGAGAGCGCCATGACCGCGCGCCGCCGCGATATTCCTGCGGATGGTGGCGGCTTTGAGACCCGCTGGCTGATTGGCATTTACGGCTCGACTCTTTACACGCCCGCAACGGACCCCGTTGGTATCGGTTCTGCCCTGTGGGGCGGTGTCGAAGGTGTCTGGTCTGTCATCACAGGCAGCCTGTCGGGTCTCTACAACATGATCGTGCGCAACATTTCCGCGTGTAACCTGACCGGCGCTGTCGGCATGGCAGGGGCGGTTGGCACAATGGCCAGCCAAGGCATCGACAGCTACATCAATGTCATCGCCTTCCTCTCCACCGCGATTGGCCTGATCAACCTGTTTCCGATCCCTGTGCTTGATGGCGGCCACCTCGTGTTCTACGCGGCAGAAGCCGTGCGCGGCAAACCGCTTCCCGACCGCGCGGTGGGGATCATGATGACCATTGGCCTTGTGATTGTGCTGTTCTTTATGACGATGGGTCTGGTCTCGGATTTCTTCTGCACCTGACACATAGCGCGCCATAGGGCAGGGACCGTTGATAAGGATTTGGGGTCATGGCCCAATTCTTGCCATATTCAGTGTTTATAGTCGGTTCAACAGCATCAGATACGGCGGGCAAGGCCTAACGGATCTGATGCATAACCGCTTTGCTTCATCACAAGGAGCCTGAACATGACGGCACTTCGCTCTGGATATCGTGGCCTTGCCTATCTGGCCTCTTTGAACACGGATCGTCTCCTCTACGGTGTAACGATCGCCGTGGCACTGGTCGCGGGATCGTTTTTTGGATCGCTCTTTTTGTAATGAGCAGCGAGGGGGACGCCATCGCGTTTGGTCCTCACCACAACATCTAGCAGTTTCTGACGGCATAGGCTCCCGATGTGGGGGCCTTTTTTGTGTGCATTTGTGGCGCAGAGTTTTGACAACAGATGCCATTCACGTTACTCAATCTTAACACTGGGGCCATAACGAGAACCGCTATGAAAAACAAAACGTGTGACACCGACAAACGGGTCAAAAGCACCACAGGCAAAGCCTTCGCGCTTTCTTTGACGGCTTTAACCTTAACTACAACGGCTTACACGGTATTTCCGAGTGCTGTTGTCGCGCAAAGTTACGCGTTTTCATCCGTTTCAATCGACGGAAATACACGGGTCGGCGCCGATACGATCCTGTCCTATGCGGGAATCGCTCGTGGCGAACAGATTTCTGCCGCTGCTTTGAACGACGCCTACCAGCGTATTGTGGGCTCCGGCCTGTTCGAAAGCGTCGAAATGATTCCACAGGGCAACCGCCTTGTGATCAAGGTCACGGAATTCCCCATCGTGTCGCGCATCAACATCGAAGGCAACCGTGCTCTCGACGACGCGGCTTTGGCCAGTTTGATCCAGACCCGCGAACGCCGCGTGTTTTCGCCATCGACCGTTGAGGCCGACGCCGCGGCCATCACCGAAGCCTACGCTGCCAAAGGCCAGTTGGTCGCAACAGTAACCCCACAGATCATCCGCCGCAGCGGCAACCGCGTCGACGTTGTGTTTGACGTGAGCGAAGGCAAGGGCGTTGAAATCGAACGCTTGTCCTTTGTCGGCAACCGCTCTTTCTCGGATGCCCGTCTGCGCCGCGTGCTTGGCACGAAACAGGCAGGGTTGCTGCGCTTCATCGTTGGCCGCGACACTTATAACGAAGATCGCATTGCCTTTGATAAACGCGTTCTGACCGATTTCTACACCTCGCGTGGCTATATTGATTTCTCCGTTCTCAATGCCACCGCCGAGTTCTCGCGTGAGCGTAATGCGCATTTCGTGACCTTCTCCGTCCGCGAGGGGCAGAGCTACGATTTTGCCAATACCTCTGTCGTCTCCGAGATCGACGGTGTGGATGCCGCCGACTACCAACGCGCGATCAATCTGCGTCCGGGGCAAACCTATTCCCCCGTGGCAATTGAAAACGTCATCTCCCGTATGGAGAAAATCGCTCAGGATAAAGGCGTTGATTTCCTGCGCGTCGAACCTCGCGTGACCCGCAACGAGCGCTCTTTGACGCTTGATGTCGAATTTGTCCTGAGCAAAGGCCCGCGCATCTTTGTTGAGCGCATTGATATCGAAGGCAACGCCACCACGCTTGACCGTGTTGTGCGCCGCCAGTTCCGCACCGTTGAGGGCGATCCCTTCAATCCGCGTGAAATTCGCGAAGCCGCAAGCCGCATTCGCGCGCTCAACTTCTTCTCCAACACCGATGTGAACGCCCGCGAAGGCTCAAGCCCCGATCAGGTCGTGGTTGATGTCAACGTGGAAGAGGCCCCCACGGGCTCGTTCAGCTTTGGTGCAAACTACTCGGTGTCAGACAACTTCGTTCTGATCGCTTCTTTCTCCGAGCGTAACTTCCTTGGCCGTGGCCAGACTGTTTCGGCAGATTTAACCACGAATATTGATGATGGCACCTTGCGGTTCAACTTTATTGAGCCTGCCTTCTTGGGACGTAATGTGGCCTTGGGCTTCGGCCTTGGGCTCTCCTCATCACAGCCATCCTACGCCCTGCACACCACACGCACGGCCTATGTCTCGCCAAGCCTGACCTTCCCGATTTCCGAACGCGGCAAGCTGCGCCTCGACTACCGATTCCAGATGTCGGAGATGAGCAATCCGGACGGGGCAACACTGCCCAGCTTGGTGCAGAGTGATCTTGTTTTGGGTCGCCAGACAACGCAGTCCGTCGGCTATACCTATTCCTTCGATAGCCGTCGCAACGGGTTGAACCCTGATGCTGGCATTCTGTTCACTTTCGGACAGGAATACGCGGGGCTTGGTGGCGACGTGGAATACATCAAAACCACCGCAGAATTGCGTGGCCAGATGAAAGTGTTCAATGACCAAGTCACCTTGCTCGGTGTGATCGAGGGGGGTGTTATTGACGCCGATGGGAGTTCCATGGTCAATGATCGCTTCTTTAACAGTTCCGATATGATACGTGGCTTTGAGCCAGGTGGTATCGGCCCGCGTGACTCAGGAACGAATGCCGCTCTGGGCGGTAACTACTTTGCAGTAGCCCGTCTTGAGGCGCAATTCCCGCTGGGTCTGCCCGAAGAATACGGCCTCAAGGGCGGGTTGTTCCTTGATCACGGCGCGGTCTGGGGACTTGACGATACAACTGGCATTATCGCGGGCAGTGATGATCGCACCTTCCGCACCGTGGCAGGGGCTTCGCTGTTCTGGGATACTCCGATTGGTCCATTGCGATTTAACTTCTCCAAAGCCTTGGACAAACAATCCTACGATGATGAGCAAACCTTCGATCTGACCATTTCGACGGAGTTCTGATCATGCGCCAGTGGCGGAGGGATGGCGGCGTGATCCACGGTTGGATTCTGACCGCCTGTCTCTGTCTGGCGCTGCCGTTAAGCGCGGTGGCTCAAGAGGCCGCCCCGACGAATGACGATGCGACAACAGGGGCGGATATAACGCCCTTGGGCGTGGCGACAGGGGGAGACGAGTCTCTGGACGCGACACCATCCTTACCCGTCTTGCCCGTTCTGGTGTTCGACCGCGCCCGAATCCTATCCGACAGTTTGATCGGTCAGGCGTTCGAGGATGACATCGAAAAGGCGCGCGCGGATTTAATTCAAGAAAACAACGAGATATACAACGCTCTTGAGGAAGAAGAGGCCGAGTTGTCCGACTTGCGCCCCACGCTTTCGGAAGAGGCCTTTGCCCAAAAGGCTGATGCCTTTGATCAAAAAGTGACCGCCGTGCGCGCGGCGCAAGATCGCAAATCCGCTGAAATCCAGACGCTCTATGATACGAAGCTACAGGCGGTTGAGCAGGAGATGAACGAAGCGTTGAGCGCTGTCGCCCGTGAAGTGCGGGCCTTGGTCGTGTTCGAGCGCCAGCAGGTCTACATGATGTCAGGGGCAATTGATGTGTCCTCCGAGATTATCCGCCGTCTTGACGCGCATTTCGTTCTCGATGCTGCAACGCAAGACACCACAGTGCAGACCGAGGAGAACAGTGACGGAGCCGCCCCCGCCGAAGACGCGCAAAGCCCGTCGCCCGCAGAGCCCGATGCTCCCGCCACATCCGAGTGACCCCGCGCATCACTGTTGCTGATAAAATCCCCACCAAAGGCCGTAAACTGCCAATGAAATTAAGGGGTTTCTTGTCAGCCCCCCGCTTTCCTTGGTAGGAAGGCTAAACGGTCGCGCTCATGCGACATAAAACGACAACAGATAACGACAAACGTCCAAGAGGAAGAGTCAGATGAGCAATGACCTGAAAACCGCCGACATCAAACTGATCCAACGGATTATCCCGCACCGCTATCCGTTTTTGTTGGTGGACAAGGTGATTGATATCAACGGCTCGCAAAGCTGCACGGGCATCAAGAATGTGACCTTCAACGAGCCACATTTTACGGGCCACTTCCCCGGCACACCAATCATGCCCGGCGTGACGATTGTCGAGGCGATGGCACAGGCCGCCGCCGTGATGGTTGGCGTGGATCAAGACCTCGCAGATAAGGACTTCCTCGTCTACTTCATGGGGATTGATAGCTGTAAATTCCGCCGCAAAGTCGTGCCCGGCGATGTCTTGCGCCTCAACATCACCACCAAACGCGGTGGCGGTAAGGTGTGGAAGTTCGAGGGATCGGCAGAAGTCGACGGTGAGGTGGCCTGCACCGCATCATTTACGGCCATGATGGACCTTCCGAAAGAATAACCCATGCGCATTCATTCAAGTGCTGATATCCATCCGTCCAGTGTGATCGAAGACGGCGCCGTCATCGGCGCAGGCTGTAAAATCGGTCCGTTCTGCGTTGTCGGCAGCGATGTTACGCTCGGCGAACGGGTAGAGTTGAAATCCCACGTCGTCATCAGTGGTGATACACAGGTGGGTGACGACACGGTGATCTTCCAGTTCGCCTCCATCGGTGCCATTCCGCAGGATTTGAAGTTCAAGGGCGAAAAATCCCGACTGGAAATTGGCAAACGCAACCGCATCCGCGAATACGTCACGATGAACCTTGGCACCGAGGGCGGTGGCGGAGTCACCCGTGTGGGCGATGATGGTCTGTTCATGGCCTCGTGCCATGTGGCCCACGACGTGCAAATCGGCAACCGTGTGGTGTTGGTCAATTCCGTCGCGGTGGCGGGTCACTGCGTGATCGAGGACGATGTGATCGTGGGCGGCCTGTCTGGCATCCACCAATTCGTACGCATCGGGCAGGGCGCCATTATCGGAGCCTTGTCGATGGTCACGGCCGATGTCTTGCCGCACGCCTTGGTCCAAGGGCCACGGGCCGAATTGGACGGACTCAATCTGGTCGGGCTCAAGCGCAAAGGCGTGGACCGCGCCGATATCAACGCGCTGCGCGCTGCCTTTCAGATGCTCAAACAGGGCGAAGGGTCGTTCAAGGATCGTGCGTCCCGTTTGGGTGAGGACTTCGATAGCGACTATGTCCGCGCGATGGTGGCCTTTGTCATGGCTGACAGCGATCGCGGCTTTTTGACCCCGAACTGAGGTCGACAATGACACGCACAGCGATCATTGCAGGGTCAGGCCAACTGCCACAGATTTTGGCGGCGGCTTTGGAGGCCCCTGTCTATGTCACGCTGTCCGATGTGACGGTGCCCGATGGCGCGGACCATGTGACCGCGCGGATCGAGAAACTCGGCAAACTGTTCAAAGCCCTCAAAGCCCGCGATGTGACGTCCGTCGCCTTCGCTGGCGCTATGGCACGGCCTAAGGTCAATCCCGTCTTGCTTGACCGTCACGCGCTGCGCTTGGCCACATCGCTGGGCAAGGGCGATGACGCGCTCCTGCGCGAGGTGATTGCCACCTTCGAAGGGCAGGGGTTCACGGTCCGCGCCGCCACCGAAATTTGCCCCGACCTCACCCTGCCTGCGGGCACGCTCTGGGGGCGCAAGCCCTCGGCCACAGACCTCGACGATGCGGCGCGCGCGCAGGCGGTTCTCGACGCGCTGTCGCCGCTCGACGTGGGGCAAGGTGCGGTCTGCGCAGGCGGTCAAATGCTCGGGATCGAAACGCTCCAAGGCACAGATGCCATGCTCGGCTTCGTCGCCGCCACACCCGCATCTCTGCGCCGCGAACGTGGCGTTTTCGTTAAAATGCCCAAGGCAGGACAGGATTTGCGCATCGACATGCCCACCATCGGGTTGGACACCGTCGAGGCCGTGATCGCGGCGGGGATCGGCGGGATGGTAATCCCTGCGGGCGGTGTGATCGTGTTGGATCATGTGGCAATGAAATCCCGCATCGAGGAGGCAGGGCTATTCCTGCAGGCCCTATGAGCAACCAGCCGTTAAAAGTCTTTGTGATTGCGGGCGAAGCCTCAGGCGACCGCCTTGGGGCTGCGGCAATGGCGGGGCTCAAATCCCTTGCGGGCGACGTTGAGTTTCGCGGTGTGGGCGGCCCGATGATGAAGGCGGAAGGCCTCGACAGCCAGTTCCCGATGCACGAGTTGTCACTGATGGGGCTGATGGAAATTCTGCCGAAGTATTTTCACCTCAAACGCCGCATCCGTGAAGTGGCCGAGGCCGCGATTGCGTGGAAACCCGATGTCGTGCTGACCGTGGATAGTCCCGATTTTTGCCTGCGCGTGGCCGACATCATCAAAGCCCGCTCCAACATTCGCGTCTGTCACTATGTGGCGCCTTCTGTCTGGGCATGGCGTCCCGAACGGGCCGAGAAAATGGCCGCACGGGTGGATCAGGTTTTGGCGCTCTTGCCGTTTGAGCCACCCTATTTCGAAGCCCACGGGCTGCGCTGTGATTTCGTCGGCCATCCTGTGGTGAGCGAAGAGACCGCAACGGCAAAGGATGTGCGTGAGTTCCGCGACGACCACGGCATAGGCGAGGCCCCTGTGGTGCTTGTCCTGCCCGGATCGCGCGAAGGCGAGATTGCTCGTTTGTCCCCGACCTTTGGCGCAGCTCTTGATCTGTTTTCCGCCTCCCATCCCGACGCCCGTTTTGCCTTGCCCGTGGCGCATGGTCGAATGGAAAGCATCCGTGCGCAGGTGGCACAGTGGGATGTCGATCCGATATTGATCCCCGCCGAAAATGCCCGCGAAAAACGCGCGGCCTTCAAAGCGGCGGATGTCGCTTTGGCCGCCAGTGGTACGGTATCCTTGGAATTGGCGGCGAACGACACGCCGATGGTCATCGCTTACCGCATGAACCTGCTCACGCAATATATTGTGTCGCGCAAACTGATGATCGACACCGTGACCTTGGTCAATCTGGTCAGTGAGACGCGCGAGGTGCCCGAGTTTTTGGGGTCGCGCTGTACGGCGGAGAAAATCGCACCGGCCTTGGTCCGCTTGCTTGAAACCCCTGCCGCACAGGCCCGTGCCCTTGATCTCACAATGGAGCGTTTAGGACGGGGCGGCGAGGCTCCGGGTGTGCGAGCCGCACGCGCCATTCTGGAAGGTTTGAGAGAGTAAGCGCGCCCTTATTCGTCGCGCCATCGCTCCAGATGCGGGATTTGGCGGGTAAAGAGCCACGCCTTCGGTCGGAGCATTCCTTGTTTACGCAAATGTTCCATGCACAAGTCTTGCATGTCCTTGGCGGTTTTACAGGTGTCTAGAAAGGCACCACCCTCATAGCAATAGGAGCAAAATTTGGTCGAGCGCGCCCCGTCGCTTTCCGTTCCTCCACCCTTCGGGTCTTTTTTGAGTGGCAGGCCGCAGCTTTGACATTGAATCATAGGTTTACGTCCCTCGTCATGTCTTTAAAGCATAACATGGGCGGGACGCTTTGGACTATATCAAACCGGTTTGGATCGGCGGAGTAGGGCGCTCGGTGGCAATGTCCCGCTCAATATCCGCGCCAGATCCACCCACCGCCAAAGATGCGCGTGCTTTTATCGTCATAGAACACACAGGCCTGACCCGGAGAAACGCCTTCTTCAGCGACGATCAACTCGACCTCGGCTTCGGTGTCGGAAATCGGGCGGATGATGGCTTCGCGTGGCGGACGGGTCGAGCGTACACGGACAAGCACATGCCATTCCTCGCGTGACGTAAACGGCTCGTCACCAAGCCAGTTGATCTCGCGCACGGGAATCTTGCGGGTCGCCAACATCTCTTTGGGGCCGACGATGACCTGTTTCTTGTCCACGTCGAGTTTGACCACATAGAGCGGTTCGGACAGGCCGCCGATGCCAATGCCGCGCCGCTGACCAATGGTATAATGCAAAACCCCGTTGTGGGTGCCGCGCACATTGCCCTCATGGTCCACGATTTCACCCGGTTCCGCAGCCCCGGGGCGCAATTTCTCTATCACGCTGGCGTAGTTGCCATTGGGCACGAAACAGATGTCCTGACTGTCGGGCTTGTCCGCCACCGACAGCCCGTATTTCGCCGCGAGCGCGCGGGTGGCATCCTTGGACGGCAAATGCCCGAGCGGGAATCGCAGGTAGTCGAGCTGTTCGGGTGTGGTAGAGAACAGGAAGTAGGACTGATCACGGTTAGGATCAGCGGCGGAATGCAACTCGGGGCCATTCGGGCCGACACTGCGTTGGATATAATGTCCCGTCGCCATGCAGTCGGCATCCAGATCCTTGGCCGTCTCCAACAGGTCTTTGAATTTCACTTTTTCATTGCAGCGAATGCACGGCACAGGGGTCGCGCCCGCCAGATAGCTGTCGGCAAACTCGTCAATCACCGCGTCTTTGAACACGTTTTCATAATCGAGAACGTAATGGGGAAAGCCCATTTCCTCGGCCACGCGCCGCGCGTCGTGAATATCGCGCCCCGCACAACAGGCGCCTTTTTTGGCCAAAGCCGCGCCATGGTCATATAGCTGAAGCGTCACGCCCACCACGTCATAGCCTTCCTCAGCGAGCTGGGCCGCCACAACGGAGCTGTCCACGCCGCCCGACATCGCCACAACCACACGGGTTTCGGAAGGGGGCTTGGCAAAGCCAAGAGAGTTCAGCGGATGTGCGCCGTCATGAGCCATTTACAAATCCTTTCGGGAATACTGACGGAATATAGGAAAATGCGAGGTACTCTCAAGGGCTGGTTTCACTACCCATTAAGAGATTTGCGGCAAAAGTCGGTGAGCAAGCCAAGAGGGTGACGTGATGTATCTAAAAAAAGTTGATGGCCCGCGCGCTGTAACCCTTCCTGATGGATCGGTTATGACACGGGCCGACCTGCCACCGAAAACAACCCGCCGCTGGGTAGCCTCACGCAAAGCCTGTGTCGTCAAAGGTGTTGTTTTCGGACTGATTTCCGAGAGCGAAGCGCTCAAGATGTACGGGCTGTCCGATGAGGAATTCCAGTCATGGAAAACTGCTATTCGCGACCACGGGGAAGCTGCACTCAAAGCAACGGCGGTGCAAAAATATAGACAACCATAAGTTGCGCTGTTAGGATTTACATATCTGGTAACGTGTGGTTAACCATTTTAAACCATTTTGTTTGTTAACGGACGACAGAGAAATAAATCGGAGAACCGCTATTATGCGTATTTTGCTCGTAGAAGACGATCCAACAACATCCAAAAGCATTGAAATGATGCTCTCCCACGCGAATTTAAATGTCTATTCAACGGACCTGGGCGAGGAGGGCATCGACCTCGCAAAACTATATGATTACGATTTGATCCTTTTGGATCTCGGCCTACCTGACATGAACGGCCACGAAGTGTTGCGCCAATTGAGATTGGCCCGCGTTGATACTCCGATTCTCATCCTCTCTGGGGCGGATGACCCCGAGAACAAAATCAAAGGCTTCGGTTTCGGCGCTGATGACTACCTGACCAAACCATTCCACCGCGAAGAATTGGTGGCTCGTATCCATGCCATCATCCGCCGCTCGAAAGGGCATTCGCAATCCATTATCAAAACGGGCAAAATCGAGGTCAATCTTGACGCCAAAACGGTCTCTGTCGACGGACGACCTGTTCACCTCACGGGCAAAGAATACCAGATGTTGGAACTTCTTTCCCTACGTAAGAGCACAACCTTGACCAAAGAAATGTTCCTGAACCACCTCTACGGTGGCATGGACGAGCCCGAATTGAAAATCATCGACGTGTTTATCTGTAAGCTGCGCAAGAAACTCGCCACAGCGACAGGTGGCGACAACTACATCGAGACGGTTTGGGGACGTGGCTATGTCTTGCGCGATCCTGAGCCGAGCGAGATGGACCATCCTCTCGCTATCGGGGCTTAAGGCTTACGTTTTTCCTCCTCTGTTTCCTCCCGTCGTGGCCGTTGGGTTTCTCCGAACCTGACGGCTTTCGATTGTGAAATTGCCTGTCTTTCTGATCATCTTCATCTAGACCTCCCCGCCGCGCTCTCCTAAACCTTGAGGGGCGCGAAATTGGGAGATCGTTTCATGTCGGCCGACACCTCTTTGGATCAGGTAAGTGTAGATGCGTTGACCCGCGACCAAGCGGAAGCCGAACTGGCGCGTCTTGCCGATCTCTTGGCTCAGGCCAACGCGGCCTACCACACCAATGATGCGCCCGTGATGGATGACGCCGGCTATGACGCGCTCAAACGGCGCAATGCCGCCATTGAAGCCCGATTCCCAAATCTCAAACGCGCGGATAGCCCCTCCGAACAGGTGGGCGCAAAGCCGTCGGACGGATTTGGCAAGATCACCCATGCGGTGCGGATGATGTCGCTGTCCAACGGGTTTGACGATGCCGACATTCACGAATTCGACGCGTCCGTGCGCAAATATCTCGGCGCTCCAGGAGAGATCGCCTATACCGCCGAGCCAAAGATTGACGGGCTATCACTGTCCCTGCGCTATGAGAGGGGCGAGCTGATCCATGCGGCCACGCGCGGCGACGGGGCCGTAGGCGAAAACGTCACCGCCAATGCCCGCACCATCGCCTCCATCCCGCAGCATATCGACGGGGCGCCCGACATTCTCGAAGTGCGCGGCGAGGTCTATATGACCCATGCCGATTTCGCCGCCCTGAACGCGCGCCATACCGAGCGCGGTGGAAAGACCTTCGCCAATCCGCGCAACGCCGCCGCTGGATCGCTGCGCCAGTTGGATCCCGAAATCACTCGCGCGCGGCCTTTGGCGTTTTTCGCCTATGCGTGGGGCGAGTTGTCCGAACCTTTGGCCGAGACCCAAATGGAAGCTATCGAACGGCTCGCCGCATTCGGCTTTGCCACCAATCCGCTGACCAAACGCTTTACCGAGATCGACGCACTCTTGGCCCATTACCGCGAAATCGAAGCGGCCCGCGCCACACTCGGCTATGACATCGACGGCGTGGTCTACAAGGTGGACCGCCTCGACTTGCAGCGCCGATTGGGATTTCGCTCAACCACGCCACGGTGGGCCATCGCCCATAAATTCCCCGCCGAACTGGCATGGACCCACCTTGAGGCCATCGACATCCAAGTGGGCCGCACGGGCGCACTCTCTCCCGTAGCCCGTCTGAGCCCCGTGACCGTCGGCGGTGTCGTGGTCTCCAACGCGACCTTGCACAACGAGGATTATATCGCGGGCTACGGCTCGAAAGGCGAGGTCATTCGTCCCGATGAGGAGGGGCAGCCCAAGGACATTCGCGTGGGCGATTGGGTACAGGTTTACCGCGCGGGCGATGTGATCCCGAAGGTCGCAGATGTCGATCTTGCCCGACGCAAGTCCGACACGTTGCCATACAGCTTTCCGACCACCTGTCCGCAGTGTGGATCAGACGCCATCCGCGAGGAGGGCGACGCCGTACGCCGCTGCACTGGCGGCATGATCTGCCCTGCGCAGGCGGTGGAAAAATTGAAGCACTTCGTCTCCCGCGGCGCCTTTGACATTGAGGGGCTCGGGGCCAAGCAGGTCGAGCAATTCTACCATGACGGATGGGTGCGCGAACCCGCCGACATCTTCACCCTGCGCGCGCGTTTCGGCTCTGGCCTGCAACAGCTCAAGAACCGAGATGGGTGGGGCGACAAGTCTGCTGCCAACCTGTTCGAAGCTATTGACGAAAAACGAAAAATACCCCTCGCCAAACTCATTTTTGCCCTTGGCATTCGCCATGTCGGTGAAAACTCCGCCACGCTTTTGGCCGCCTCATACGGCTCATGGGAGGCGTTCGAGCGTGCCATGACACAGGCCGAAATCGGCAGCGGCACCGCATGGGCCGAGCTATTGGACATCGACGGGGTCGGCGAGGTGATGGCAGGCTCACTCGTCGCGGCCTTCCACCAAGAGGGTGAGCGCGCCTCAATCGACCGCCTCGTGGCGCATTTGACCGTAGAGGACGCCGCACGCCCCAAAGCGGACAGCCCAGTGAGCGGAAAAACTGTTGTGTTTACAGGGACTTTGGAGAAAATGACCCGCGCCGAGGCCAAGGCCCGCGCGGAATCGCTTGGGGCCAAAGTTGCCGGTTCCGTGTCCAAGAAAACCGACCTGCTTGTTGCGGGGCCAGGTGCGGGATCGAAAGAGAAAAAAGCCACAGAACTCGGGATCGAGATCCTTGATGAGGATGGCTGGCTCGCGCTGATCGGTGACGCATGAGCCGAGGGCGCCCCGATATCCTTTTCCCACTCTTCGCGGGGTTGGAAACGCTGACGGGCGTTGGTCCGAAAACGGCCAAATCCATGGCGGGATTGAATGTCGAGCGTCCGCGTGACTTATTGTTTACATTGCCAAATTCGGTCATTGATCGCCGTCGCCGCGCGACCGTTCAAGGGGCCAATGTGGGCGAGGTCGTGACCGTCGAGGTTACGGTGCTGCGCCACCAGAAACCCGCCCGAAAAGGATTGCCCTACCGCGTCACGGTTGAGGACGACGCGCTCGCCTTTCAGGTCGTGTTCTTTCGCGGAGCCCCCGACTGGATCGAAAAGCAACTGCCACTCAACGAGCGACGGCTGATTTCGGGCAAGGTCGAGATGTACGACGGTCAGTTCCAGATGCCCCATCCAGACCACATTCTGGAGGTGGACAAGGCCGACGAATTACCCAAGTTCGAACCGGTTTACCCACTCGCAGCGGGCGTAACGCAAAAGGTGATGGCCAAGGCCGTCGCGGCCGCTCGCGCCTTGGTTCCTGAGGTCGATGAATGGATTGAACCCAACCTGCGCGCCCGCGAGGGATGGCCCGATTTTGCCACGGCATTGGAGCAAACCCATGAGCCGCTGTCAGGCCATGAGGTGGCCGCCAGCTCGCCCGCGCGTCAACGTCTGGCCTATGATGAATTGTTCTCGCATCAGGTCACATTAGCCTTGGCCCGTGCGCAGGTCCGGCGCGGAAAAGGGCGTGAAAACAAAGGGAACGGTGCTTTGCGCAGTCGGGTTTTGGCGGCGTTACCCTTTGAGCCCACGGGCGCTCAGGGCCGCGCCATGACCGCCATTGCTGAGGATATGGCCAGCCCCAAACGCATGAACCGACTGCTCATGGGCGATGTCGGATCGGGCAAGACACTGGTTGCGTTCGATGCGCTTTTGATCGCCGTTGAGGCGGGCGGGCAGGGCGTGATGATGGCCCCCACCGAAATTCTCGCACGGCAGCATCTGGAGAGTTTACGCCCCTTGGCCGAGACGGCGGGTGTGGTGCTTGAACTGCTCACAGGGCGCGACAAAGGACGCGAGCGCAAGGCCAAACTCGAGGCTTTGGCGCGGGGCGATATTCAGATTTTGGTCGGCACCCACGCGGTGTTCCAAGATGAGGTGATCTATCATGATCTGCGTCTTGCCATTGTCGATGAACAGCACCGCTTCGGCGTGTCGCAGCGCATGGCGCTCGCGAAAAAGGGCAAAGGTGTCGACGTCTTGGTGATGACGGCAACGCCGATCCCGCGCTCGCTTTCCTTGGCGCAGTTTGGCGACATGGATGTGTCGGTGCTTGATGAAAAGCCACCTGGGCGAACACCTGTCAAAACCGCTTTGAGTTCCACCGAGCGCTTGGACGACGTGGTTGCGCACCTCAAATCCGCAACCGAACAGGGACGGCAGGCCTATTGGGTCTGCCCCTTGGTCGAGGAAAGCGAGGTCATGGACATGATCGCCGCCGAGGAGCGGTTCAAGGTCTTACGCGCCGCCTTGGGCGAGGGACGCGTCGGCTTGGTTCACGGGCAAATGCCGCCCGAGGCCAAGGACGACATCATGCGGCGGTTTTCGGCGGGCGAGATATCAGTTTTGGTCGCGACAACGGTGATCGAGGTTGGCGTCAACGTGCCAAATGCCTCGATTATGGTGATTGAACGGGCCGAGCATTTCGGCCTCGCGCAATTGCACCAATTGCGCGGACGGGTCGGGCGCGGCGATGTGGTGTCGACCTGTCTGCTGCTCTACCAACCGCCGTTGACCGAGGGCGGGCGCAGACGGCTTGATATTATGCGCGACACCGATGACGGGTTTCGGATCGCTGAGGAAGACCTCGCGATCCGTGGGGCAGGTGATGTTTTGGGCACGGCGCAATCGGGACTACCGCGGTTTCGTGTGGCGGATCTGGAGCGCCAGTCGGCGCTGATGGCTTTGGCGCAAAACGACGCAAGGGCGCTGTTGGCGACAGATCCCAAGCTGGAAAGCCCGCGTGGGGCAGTGGTTCGCCTGCTTTTGTGGCTGATGGGGCGAGACGAAGCTATTCGTTTAATATCAGTCGGTTAACAACATGCGCCTAGGTGGTGTTCTATTTTGTTCGCAAATGTTCTCAAAAAGTTCTTTACACAGGTCGGTAAAAGTGAGAACAAATGAGCAACGAAACATCAACCACTTAGCGATCACGCAATATCGCCAGCACGTAGGAGACATCATATGTTGACCGAGATTAAAGCCATCGTTGCCCGTTCCCGCTCCACGATGATCGAAGATATGATTGGTGTCATTTCTTTGATGGTGATCCTGATGGCTGGCCTGTCCCTGCCGGCTCTCGTCTAATTGGCCTCTGTTTGATTTTACCTTTCTGCCCTTGATCTGTCCCTGCGACCCTTCATTCGTCCCCTGAATGTCTGACCTTTTCCTGTCCCGTCAGGTGTCGGTGCCTCATCACGACACTTTCGGTCGCCAGATCAATACTTCCGCCGCCTTCGTCCCCGAAGTGCGGCGGTTTTTTGTCTAAGGCTCAAAAGAGCAGGGGGGAAGACGCTCTGTGCGGGCAAGGTTGCCTAAAACGTATAGGCGACACGCAAACCGCCCCAGTGTTCGCCATCCACAATGATCGGCGCAGAGATATCTTTCATCATGACAAAAGTTCCACCGCCCATATCACGGCGGTAAACCTGTAGCAGGAACGGTTTGGTGTTGCGGCCTGCCTTCAACCCCACACGGTCATTAAAGATGCGTCGATTGCGTGCGTGGCCTGCATTCCATTCGGGATCTTGGCCCTGAGGCTGTGAGAATTTCTTGTTATGGGTCGGCAGATAGCCGTTTGGATCGATCGCAGCACAAAACACGACCTTGTCGCTAAACTCCAACATCGGCTCTTGAACAGCGGGAAGGACAGCATCAGTGAAATCGGTAAACCGCGCCCGATATTGCTGCGGATTTGTGCCGCCCATCGGTGTGTAGGTGCGGTTAAACAAGTCCTCTTTGGTAATACGGCCCGCGGCGATGCCGTCTTCAAAGAGGGCCGAAATCTGTTTGGCGGCCTCTTTGGTGCGCTCGATAAAGACCAAATCCTCGCTCGCGCCACCGAGATCGACAGTGGTGCGATAAATGGTTTCGGACGTGTCGATCAGGTTGTTGACGCGGCTGTGTGCCTCATGGATGCCCGATGCGGTGGCCTCTGCCGACTGGCCGATTGAGGCAAAGGCGGGTTGGAATTCCTCGACCGCCAGACGCACCTTTTCCGCCTCAGAGGCCATAGTACGGGTCGCATCGCTTGTCTGACGCACCCCATCGGCAATCTCGGTCAGGGCGCGATCGGTTTCCTCGGAGCCATCCAATACCACTGCGGCGTCATTGGATACGCTCGACGCCTCTGTTCTCAATTTCTCGACCCATCCCGACAGGGCCTGAATATTTTCCTCGATCCCTTCGGCTGCGGTGGCGGTTTTACGGCTCAGCTCATTGATCGCTTCGGCTACAACGCCAAAGCCACGCCCGGAGTCCCCCGCACGCGCCGCCTCAATCTTGGCGTTGATCGCGAGGATATTCACCTGCCGCGCAATGTCGGCGATGTTCTTGTTGTCGAGTTCAACGGCGGAAAGAGAGGAGGCGACTTGCTGCATCCGTTCGGATAGCGCTTTTACCCATGAGGCAACGGTGTTGGAGCGTTTACCGTTTTCGCGCACAAACCCCACTGATCCCTCGACTTTCGTGAGCGTGTCTTCGGTCACGCTTGTCACTGTTTCCAAGGCGTTGCGCACTGTCGAATTGGCTTCAAGCACACCCTCGGCAGATTTTTCAACCTGCTTGAGCACCATAAGTTGGCTTGAGGATTGTTGATCCACTGCATCCAGAAAACCCGCGATATCGACGATTTCATAGCCCAATCGCCCTGCGTGATCGGCAAGTTCGCTCAATTTCGGGTCCGCATTGGATGCGGCCTCAAAGGTTGGATTTGGAATCATAGGCTCCTCCGCTCTTAGCAGAGGCCTACAGCAATTCGATTACCTGTCCGTTAAAACTAGACCTGTTTGGCTGTCTCAGCTTCATGGGCAGCCTTTGCAGCGGCGGTGACAGCCAACAAAATGGACGCATGGCGGTTCTTGTAGTCTCGCGCAGGCAATAAGGCTTCAAACCCCTCAAAAGGGGCCGATGGCACGGGACCATCCTGTTTGAGAAAGGCGGTCATTTCATCGCGAGCTTGGTCCAACTCCTCCGCCGTGCGCCCCAAAATATGTGCGCCGAGCACTGCCGCAGAGGCCTGACCCAAGGCGCAGGCTTTGACGTCTTGGGCGAACTGCGCCACCTTGCCGTCCTCCATGACCACATCCACGGTCACGGTAGAGCCACATAGGGGCGCCCGTTCACGCACAGAAACTTGTGGTGCATCGAGGCGACCGACATGGGGAATATCAGCGGCAAGGGCGAGCAATTTGCCCGAATAGAGCTTGGCCAGATCGGTGGACATAGTTTGCCTTTCATCTCAAGGCCTTTTAGATAGGGCAAGCCGTGCCACAAGGAAAGAACCGAACATGACCTTTGATCCCGCCTCCCTGAAATTTGATGACAAAGGGTTAATTCCCGCAATCGCACAGGATGCTACGTCGGGCGAGGTGTTGATGATGGCTTGGATGAATGCGGAAGCTGTCGCGATGACCTTGGAGACGGGAAAAGTCACCTATTGGTCGCGCTCGCGTCAGGCGTTCTGGATCAAGGGCGAAACATCGGGTCACGTGCAAGAACTGGTAGATTTCCGATATGACTGCGACAGCGATTGCCTGCTGGTTCTGGTCAACCAGACGGGCGCGGCCTGTCACACCAACCGGCGCACTTGTTTCTATCGCGCGGTGCGGGATGGTGAAGTTGTCGAGTTGATGAAACCTATGGACTAGGCGCTTAAAACGGCGGCAGCAGGGCGATGACCTCTTGTGGTGTCAGTCCTGCGTCGCGGTAGGTTGCGATGGCGCGGGCATCGTCGCGTTTGGCGAGGCGTTTACCATTCTCATCCCTGATCAAGCCATGATGGTGATACGTCGGGACAGGCAGGTCGAGCAGCGTCAGCAAGATCACCTGAATGGCCGTAAAATCAAAGAGATCCTCGCCGCGCACCACATGGGTGATCCCTTGCGCCACGTCATCGAGGGCAGAGGCGAGGAAATAGGCCACGATCTCGTCGCCCTTACGTGACAGAACCACATCACCAATCTCGCGCAAGGCCCGCTCGCGGTTAATAACGTGGGTGCCTTGGTGTGTCGCACCCGTTTCCACAAAGCTCACCTCACGATCCGCAAGTCGGTCAAGCGCATTGTCGAGGTGCAGCCGCAGCGCGTCGCCCGTCTTACGGCTATCCATCGTGCGATGTTTGCATGTCCCGGGGTAGACATCATGGGGAACGCCCTCTTGTGGGGCGGCCAGTGCGGCACGGATATCGGCGCGGGAACACGAACAGGGGTAGAGCAGGCCGAGCGCGTCGAGGCGCTCTAGGCTGCTGTCGTATGAGGACAGTTGCGCCGCCTGAGACAGAATCTCGCCGTCCCAATCCACCCCGAGCCACGTAAGATCCTCAACGATCTGAGCGGCCCATTCGGGCTTGGAACGTTCAAGATCCGTGTCCTCCATCCGCAGCAGGAATTGCCCACCAGCCGCTCGCGCCATCTTGTGACCGATCAGCGCCGAGTACGCGTGACCGAGGTGCAGCGGCCCCGTGGGGCTAGGTGCAAATCGCGTCACGTATTGCATTAACCTTGACCATCAAGCCATTGATTATAATCTTCTTTGGCGCGATCTGTGTAGCCTTTGTAGCGTTCTTTGCGGCCCTTGCGACCTCCGCGCATCCCGTCGAGCGGAGGGAAGAGGCCGAAGTTCACATTCATCGGCTGGAAGGTCTTGGCCTCCGCGCCGCCTGTAATGTGATTGATCAATGCACCCATAGCCGTGGTAAAGGGTGGCGGTGGCAGATCGCGCCCCAAAAGTTCAGCCGCAGCCATACGGCCCGCGAGCAAGCCCATGGCGGCACTTTCCACATAGCCCTCAACACCCGTCACCTGACCCGCGAAACGAATATTTGGGCGCGATTTCAAACGCATCTGGTCGTCAAGTAATGTTGGCGAGTTCAGGAAGGTGTTGCGATGGATACCGCCGAGGCGCGCAAAGACCGCATCCTCCAAGCCAGGGATCATTTTAAAGACCTCGGTTTGGGCACCGTATTTCATCTTGGTCTGGAACCCGACGATATTGTAGAGCGTGCCGAGCTTGTTGTCGCGGCGAAGCTGTACCACGGCATAGGGCTTGTTCTCAGGGTCATGGATATTCGTGAGACCCACAGGCTTCATCGGTCCAAAGCGCAGGGTTTCGCGCCCGCGTTCGGCCATAACTTCAATCGGCAGGCAGCCGTCGAAATAGCCCGCTGTTTCGCCTTCGTGAAACTCGGTTTTCTCAGCTTCGGCAAGGGCGTCGATGAAGGCCTCATACCGCTCTTTGGTCATTGGACAGTTGAGATAGGCCTTTTGCTCGTCCTCTGTCTCGCCTTTGTCATAGCGCGATTGGAGCCATGCAATGTCCATGTTGATGCTATCGGCATAGACAATCGGCGCAATGGCGTCGAAAAAGGCCAAACGATCCGTGCCCGTTTCCGCCGCGATTGCTGCGCCGAGCGTGGGGGAGGTGAGTGGTCCCGTGGCAAAAATCCACATGCCATCCTTGGGCAATGCGTCGATCTCACCGAATTCGACGGAGATATTAGGGTGCGCGTTGATTTTGGCGGTGATGTGTTCGGCAAAGGCCTCACGGTCAACGGCTAAGGCGCCCCCCGCAGGCAGCTTGTTGGCATCGGCCGCAGACATCACAAGACCATCTGCTGCCCGCATTTCCCAATGCAGCAGCCCAACGGCGTTTTGCTCGTCATCATCCGAGCGGAAAGAGTTGGAACACACCATCTCTCCGAAATTGCCTGTTTGGTGCGCAAAGGTTTCGACCTTAGGGCGCATTTCATGGAGGACGACGTTAATGCCGAGGTTCGCAGCCTGCCATGCGGCTTCGGAGCCTGCCATGCCGCCGCCGACGATGTGGAGTGTTTTATCTGTCATAGGGCCCATCTAATGCGCATTTGAGGAATTGAAAAGAGAAAGCGGGGGCGTTTTGCCCCCGCGTTCTGTCGTGATTGGAACCGTCAGAGCGGCGGATTATTCCGCGTCTGTCTCTGGCGTCTCATTGCTTGGCGCGTCCGTAACAGCGGAGCCCTCGTCCTCATCGCTTTCCGCAATATAGGCCACGGACACGACTTCTTCGCCTTTGCCGGTGTTGAACACCTTCACGCCACCTGCGCCACGCGAGCGGAAGGAGATGCCGCCAACGGGACAGCGGATCGATTGGCCTTTGGAAGTGGCGAGCATGATCTGATCTTCCATGCCGACAGGGAAGCAGGCCACGATCGGACCACCGCGCATGGTTTTCTCCATTGCGGTCACCCCTTGGCCACCGCGACCACGCACAGGATAGTCATGCGAGGAGGACAGCTTGCCGATACCGCCTTTGGTGATCGTCACCAGAAGTTCTTCGGCGGCTTTCATATCTTCGAACCGTTCCATGTTGATGGAGCCTTCCGAAACCTCTTCGTCGTCATCGGCGGCCTCGACTTCATCTGCACCCGCCAGTTGACGACGCATTTTGAGATAGGCCTGACGCTCGTAGCTTTCAGCCTCGAAGTGTTTAATCACCGACATCGACACCACCTCGTCGCCGTCATTGACCAACTTGATGCCACGCACACCGGTGGAGCTACGCGAGTTGAACACGCGCACGTCGGTGACGGGGAAGCGGATGGCGCGACCGCTTGAGGTCACAAGCATCACATCATCGTTCTCATCACAGATACGCACATTGATCAGACGGGTGTTTTCGTCTTCGCCTTCGAACTTCATCGCAATTTTACCGTTCGATTTCACATTGGTGAAATCAGACAGGCGGTTGCGACGCACGGAGCCTTTGGAGGTGGCAAATACGACCTGAAGATCATCCCATTCCAACTCGTCACGATCCACGGGCATAATTGCCGCGATAGACACGCCTTGCGGAATGGGCAAGATTTGCAACAGCGGCTTGCCTTTAGCCGTCCGGCCGCCAAGCGGTAGACGCCATGTCTTGAGCTTATAGGCCATGCCGTCATCGGTGAAGAACAGCAGTTGCGTGTGAGTGTTGGCCACGAACAGAGTCGTGATAACATCCTCGTCCTTTGTCGACATGCCCGACAGGCCCTTGCCGCCACGCTTTTGCGCACGGTAATCGGCAAGCGGGGTACGTTTGGCCCATCCCGAGGAGGTGATGGTCACGACCATATCCTCTTTCTCGATCAAGTCCTCATCGGCCATATCGCCTGACCAGTCCACGATCTCGGTGCGGCGGGGTACAGCAAAGAGGTTTTTCACTTCGCTCAATTCGTTGGAGATGATCTCCATGATCCGTTCACGCGACGCGAGAATGGCGAGGTAGTCTTTGATTTTCCCTGCAAGGTCTTGCAACTCGTCCGTGACTTCCTTGACCCCGATCTGGGTCAAGCGTTGCAAGCGCAATTCCAGAATAGCGCGGGCTTGGGTCTCGGACAGGTTATAGGTGCCGTCGTCGTTCATCTTGTGAGATGGATCGTCGATCAGCTGGATATAGGGCGCGATGTCTGCGGCAGGCCAACGGCGCTCCATCAATTTTGCGCGCGCCTCTGCTGCGTCAGAAGATGCACGGATGGTCGCAACCACTTCGTCCACGTTGGTCACAGCCACAGCCAAGCCACACAGGACATGGGCGCGATCACGAGCCTTGCGCAGCTCGAACGCGGTCCGCCGCGCGACGACTTCCTCACGGAATGTGATGAAATGCTCCAGGAACTGGCGCAGGGTCATCTGTTCGGGACGTCCACCGTTGAGCGCCAGCATATTACAGCCGAAATAGGTTTGCAGCGGTGTGAAGCGATAGAGTTGATTCAACACAACTTCGGGCGTCGCGTCACGTTTCAATTCGACCACAACGCGCACACCGACACGGTCGGATTCATCCTGGACGTGGGCGATGCCCTCCACCTTTTTGTCGCGCACAAGCTCGGCGATCTTTTCGATCATCGTGGCCTTGTTCACCTGATAGGGGATTTCGTCGACGACGATGGCGTAGCGGTCCTTGCGGATTTCCTCGACACGGGTTTTGGCGCGGATAATCACCGAACCACGGCCCTCAAGGTAGGCTTTGCGGGCGCCGGAACGGCCAAGCATCATCGCGCCCGTTGGAAAATCGGGACCTGGGATGATCTCCATCAACCGCTCGGTCGACACATCTGGGTTTTCGATCAGCGCCAGCGTCGCATCAATCACTTCGCCCAAGTTGTGCGGCGGAATATTAGTGGCCATACCGACCGCAATACCGCCCGCGCCATTGACGAGCATATTGGGATAGCGGGCAGGGAGAACCGTTGGCTCTTTGTCCTTACCATCATAGTTCAGCGTGAAATCAACGGTGTCCTTGTCGATATCAGACAACAGATAGGCGGCAGGTTTATCCATGCGCACTTCGGTATAGCGCATAGCAGCGGCCATATCGCCGTCCATCGAACCGAAGTTCCCCTGACCATCCAACAGCGGCAGAGACATAGAGAACGGCTGCGCCATACGGACCAACGCGTCATAGATCGCACTGTCACCGTGAGGGTGGTATTTCCCCATGGTATCGCCCACGGCACGCGCCGATTTGCGGTAGCTCTTGTCATGGGTATTGCCCGCTTCATACATCGCAAACAGGATGCGGCGGTGGACGGGTTTCAGACCATCACGCAAATCGGGAATAGCACGGCTCACGATCACCGACATGGCGTAATCGAGATAGCTCGATTTCATCTCATGGGTGATGGAGACATGCTGTCCGTCCCAAGGAAAGGGTGTGCGGATATTTTCGTCTTCGTTATCAGGGGTTTGGGGAGTGTCGCTCACGTTGTCCGCCTGTTGTTTGTCTATGATCTATATCGTGTTGTACGGCACTCTACCCCATACGGGATATAGGGTGCAATGGGCGATCCCATTGGGCGACAAGAGAGGCATATTTGACGTCAAACACCGCAGAATCGGCGCTTGCGCACTACTTTTTGCGGCGCTTGAGACGGTTGAGCGGATTGGCGCGTTTCAGGCGGTCTTTGAGCGCTTGCGCACGCAGGTCAGCCAACTCCGATCCAAGGCGGCGCGAGCGCGGTTTGAGCGGGATCACTTTAGGCTGTTCTTTGGTCATACGCGTATAAATAGGTGCTCAAGCGCGGGATTTCCATGCCCAGAGCCACAGTGCCACAAACACCACGGAGGCAAGCGCATTATACGAGGCCATCGACAGACCGAACAAGTCCCAAACCACTTCGTCACACAGCGCAATCGACACATCCATGCTCGCGGAGGGCAGCAAATCCGCGCCCGACAGGCCCGACAAGCTATCGCCCGTTGATGTGCAGGAGGTCGGCCCCTCCCACCAGTCGCGCTCCACACCCGTGTGGAACACCCCAAGACTCGCAGAAACGATCATCGTCAGCGCACCCAATAGCGCCACCCAACGACCACGTGTTAGCGCAAAGAGCAGGCCGAGGCCGATGGCGATAGCATGTGGCCATCGCTGCCACAGACACATGGCACAGGGCGCATAGCCCGCCGCTTGGAAGGCAAAAGCCCCGAGCAGAACGGCGAGCGAGCCAACAGCCGCCAAGGCAACCAGGCGCGAACGGGTCAGGGCAGAGGAGAGAGTGTCGATTTGGGTCATAGGTATTTCACGGCATAAAAGCCGCCCACAAAGATAAGGATTAGGAGTGTAAAGACGAGGCCCAAGCGGCGCTCGATGAAATCGCGGATCGGCGTGCCGAATTTCCACAACAGCGCCGCCACGATAAAGAACCGAAGCGACCGCGCCGCAATGGAGGCCGCGATAAAGACGGGCAGGGACAGCTGCGTGGTGCCCGACAGGATTGTGATGACTTTATAGGGGAAGGGCGTCACGCCCGCGATCAGAACCGCCCAAGCGCCATATTCATTATACTTGACCGCGAATTCGTCGAAATAGGCGTCCTTGCCATAAAACTCCAACACAGGGCGCCCGATGGTTTCAAAGGCCCCATAGCCGATCCAATAGCCGAGCATCCCGCCTGCAACTGATGCCACAGTGGCAATCCCCGCAATTTTGAACGCCTCACGCGGTCGGGCGATGATCAGCGGGATCATCAGGATGTCCGGAGGAATAGGAAAGACCGAGCTTTCGATGAAGGCGACAATGGCGAGCGCCCAGAGTGCGTTGGGGCTTTGGGCCAACTGCAAGGTCCATTGATAAAGGCGCTTGATCATCTGCTCTCGTCTCTTCGTGACTTTTGCCCTTTAGGCACCAAAGCTCCCACAGGGTCAAGATGCGCGTCGCACCACACATACACACATCCGCGTGTGGCGCGCCTCTGCGTGTCGCGTAATTTTGCTTGAGGGCAGGGCGCACGGCTCTATGGTACGGGCCAACAGATTTGGCGAGGGCATCACTATGAAATGGCGAGGGCGGCGCGGATCGCGCAACATCGAGGATCGTCGCAGCAGCGCAGGCGGCATGTCACGGGGCAAAGCAGTCAGCGGCGTTGGAGGACTCGGCCTCATCGCCATTGTGGTGATCGGAGGCCTGCTTGGCGTTGATGTCACCCCCTTGCTTAACGAGGTTGGCATGGGATCAACTGACGTGAGGACCAGTGGCAGCGCACAGATTACGGCCGCCGACAAACGCGCAGGCGAGTTCGTCTCTGTCACATTGGCCGACACCGAAGAAATCTGGAGCGAGATTTTTGCAGCGCAAGTCAACAAACCCTACGACCCCGCCATTCTGGTACTGTTCAAAGGTGTGACCCAAAGCCCGTGTGGCGGAGCATCAGGCGCAACAGGGCCATTCTACTGCCCCGCTGATCAAAAGGCTTACCTTGATACCGACTTTTTCACCACGATGGAACGCCAGTTGGGGGCAGGCGGAGATTTCGCTGCGGCCTATGTTGTGGCCCATGAGATCGCCCACCATGTTCAGGACGAATTGGGCATCCTGAGCCAAGCCAACCGCTTGCGTGCACAAGTGAGTGAAGAAGACAGCAACGCCATATCTGTACGCATCGAGTTACAGGCCGATTGCTTTTCGGGCATTTGGGCCCGCTACGCCCAAGAGCGGTTTGGATCTCTGGAACGGGGCGACATTGCCGAGGCTATGAATGCAGCCAAACAAATCGGCGACGACACACTGCAACGTAATGCGGGGCGAGTGCCTTCACCTCACACCTTTACCCACGGCACATCCGAGCAGCGGCAACGGTGGTTCGCGACAGGATTTGAGACGCCGGACCTAGCCGCCTGCGACACCTTTAGCGCCGAGCGGCTATAAAAACGAATTTTCATGCGATATGGGTCTGGACGAGGACGAAAACCTCGGCTAAACCGCGTCTCACTTCAGCCCGTGTGGTGGAATTGGTAGACACAGGGGATTCAAAATCCCCCGCTGTAACAGGCTTGGCGGTTCGAGTCCGCCCACGGGTACCATTCCAAAAATGTAAATGTGTGTTTCGAGGTTCATGTCCTAATTTGGGCAGGGAGACGTTTTACCTTTGCAGTCAGCGCATTTCCGCGTGTTTTTACCTACTGTCAGCACATTTCCGCGTATTTTCTTTGACTGAAGTCTTTTGGCGCTGCCGTTAACTATTTGTTCACACCAAGAAAACTATTCGTTTGAGAATCTATGTTCCCAATCTGGAAACGATTCGTTTTTCGGCACATTTTTGCCATATTCCACCGAACGTTGCGCAACTGCAGATTGAGCGAATTATTTTTTCAAAAAACACTACGTCACGAGCCGCCTTACTATTGACATAAAGGTTTCGGGAATGACCATCAAAGATAAACTATTGAATTAATTAAAAAACACACAATATTACCTAGAGTTAACATTTCTCTCCCTCCCCATAAATAGTGGGAAATCGTGGTTAACGTAGGGTGAGAAACACATTTCCGACAAAATTTCAGTTGCACGGCACGGCACAGGTCGTCATCTCTTGCCTTGCCCAACTGGGGGGCATCAAGGCCACGGGGGCGGCCACGAAGTTAACGTTCCATATTTGGATCGTACAACGCTCGTGACCGCAGTGGAAATCGACACGCAAGTGTCGGTGGTGAATAGCTGCTGGTTTTCACGGGGTTGCTTGTAAAGCAGCCCCCACGGTTGTTGTATATTCTAAACTTGGTTCTCTCCTTCGTGGATCGGCATTTGACTATGGCCGGCTCAGTTGAGTTTTGGTTCCGCGTTCCGAGCCGTTCGGACGCGTTCATGTTTGGAGAGACATACGATGACGTTTTGGTGGAAATGCAATGACGGTGGTTCAACCACCCCGACCGGTTCTTCAGAACCTGATTTCAACAGCAGCTTGGTAGAAAATCTGGTCGGCCTTTGGGAATTTTCCAATGGGGCCACGACAAAAGACACCGGGCTTGCCGATAACATTGCTCAGAACGGTCATTTCCATGGCGGAGCCCATGCCTCAAACGGGGCGCTAAAACTCGATGGAAACTGCGACTACTTTGACGTTTCTGGACAGGATGCACCGTTTGACCTCTCAGAAGGCACAGTGCAGGTCCAGTTCACCCAAGATGACCATGTCGGCTCTTCGCCTGATACGATCGTTAACCGCGGTGAATATTGCGACAAAGATAGCGAAGGCTATTTCAACATTCAGGTGACAGCTAACGGCGCTGTAACTGTGGCTCATTATTCTGGCTCGGACTCTCTCTCCCTGAGCACGGGTGCGGGTTTCTTTGATGAAGGTGACGAACTGCGCGTGTCCTATTCTTGGGATGACGACGGGCAGGGGTCTTTCGTTGTCGAGAACCTGTCTGAAGGTACGACATACGAAACCGAATTCGACAGCGCCGGTCTCAATATGGACATCGGCGACAACGACGACGAGAATTTCACATTCGGCGCGCGTGAAGTGGACGATGGTTCCTACGACCAATACTTTGACGGCTCGATTGCCTATGTCGCTGTGTTCTCAGATCCGAGCATCACCTCAGGTGGTGATCTCGATGGTATCGTCGAAGGCACAGACGGCGACGATCTGATCGACGTGGATTACACCGGCGATCCGGATGGTGACATGGTCGACAACGATGACGCAATTCTCGACGGCGAAGTCGGTGATGACGACATCATCATGGCAGGCGACGGTGACGACACCGTTCTTGCAGGCGAAGGCAACGACGAAGTGTTTGGCGGCAACGGCGATGACATCATCGACGGCGGCGCAGGTAATGACACGCTCTACGGCGACAACGGTGGCATTTCGACACCCTCAGGCAACAATGCCGACGCCCTGTCGCTCTCGGCTTCCAATGTCCGCGCAGGATCGCAAACAGGGGCTGATGGCTGTGCCTCCGAAGGCGATAGCGTCATCTATGAGAACGTCACAACCACTGCCGATGGCACCGTGGTCATGGCGAAACTCGTCGTCGTCGACGTCGACAGAGGTCTAAACGTTGACCTGACAGGCGGCGAAGGCTCCGAAATTTTGCTCAACGGCAATAACGATTCCTCTGATGGCGGCAAAGAAGCCTCCTTCCGTCTCGAGTTCTATAACCAAGCGACAGGCGAGCCGATTTCGATCAACTCGGTTGCAACCTTTGGCGATCTCGATCTGACGAACACGCCTGAAAAAGTCACCATCTCCACGGAGACCTTTAGCAACTACGGCACCACTGCGGACACGTCCTTGAACGTGACAACCGGCTCGGGCACAGTGACCGCCCAAGGCACCGAAGAGAATGATCCGAGCGACCAAGACGCATGGTTCTCGGCCAGCTTTGAAAACGAGAGCTTCATCGAATTCACGCTCACATCGCGTGACGTCAACTCGGGCTTCACTCTGAACGGTCAAGTGATCGACTCTCCTGTTGTCGTTGACATCGTCGATCCAGGCAATGATGTCATTTCCGGCGGCGAAGGTGACGATCTGATCTTCGGTGAAGGCGGCGATGATACGCTCGACGGCGGCGAAGGTGCGGATACCATTTCCGGTGGCGACGACAGCGACACCATTCTTGGCGGCGCAGGCGACATCATTGATGGCGGCGACGGCGGCGACGATTGGGACATTCTCGATCTCACGGGCAAAGGTCCGTTTTACCTCGACAACGTCACCGACGATCTTAACGGCAATGGCATCAACGGCACAGTTGTGTTCGTGGATGACGATGGCGAGCCCACAGGCGAGACCATCACCTTCACCGAAATCGAAGAAGTTCGTGGCGACGATGTTGGTCGTCCGCCCGAAGCGCATGACGACACTGCGACCGTTGAAGAAGACGGATCAACCGTCATCAATGTGCTTGGCAACGACACCGATCCGGACGGCGACGTTCTGACCGTTGATGAAGCCACAAGCCCCGATGGCACCGTCACCATCAATCCCAATGGGACGCTGACTTTCGAGCCAAACGAAAATTTCAACGGCTCGACCACAATCACCTACACTGTCAGCGATCCCGAAGGGAACGAGGACACTGCAACGGTCGACGTCACAGTCACACCTGTGAACGACGCGCCTGATGCGGTAAACGACGAGATCACCACGGATGAGGACACGGCTGTCACCATCGACGTGCTCGACAATGACACGGATGTGGATGGCGACACGCTAACGATCACAGGCGCAACAGTTCCAAACGACCAAGGGTCTGTTGAGATTGTGGCAGGCAAACTGGTGTTCACCCCAGCAGAGGACTTCAACGGCCCTGCAACCATTTCCTACTCCATCGAGGACGGAAACGGCGGCACGGACACGGCGACAGTCACTGTCAATGTGACCCCGGTGAACGACGATCCTGTGGCTGTGGACGACGCATTTGATACGGACGAAGACACAGCGGTTGTTATCGATCTGATCGGCAACGATACCGACGTGGACGGCGATCCGTTGACCATCGGCACTGTCTCTGTTGATCCTGCGTTCGGGACAGTGGTGGACAATGGCGACGGCACAGCGACATTCACACCCGCACCTGACTACAACGGCCCAGTCACCATCGACTACACGGTTGTGGATGGCCAAGGCGGCGAAGACGACGGCCAAGCCGTTGTAAACGTTGGGGCAGTTAATGATGGCCCAACCGCCAACGATGACAGCGATACAACACTCGAAGACACAACCATCACCGTGGACCTGCTCGGCAACGACACGGACCCAGATGGCGACAGCTTGACGGTTACAGGTGCTTCTGTGCCTGCAAGCCAAGGTACGCTCGTTGACAATGGCGACGGCACTGTGACCTTCACGCCTGCTGAAAACTTCAACGGCGAAGCCACCATCAGCTACTCCATCACGGACGGCAACGGCGGCACGTCTTCTGCGACCCACACCATCGACGTCACGCCTGTGAACGACGATCCTGTGGCTGTGGACGACAATGACACCACTGACGAAGATACCGAAGTTGTGGTTGATCTGATCGGCAATGACACTGATGTTGACGGCGATCCGCTGAGCCTTGGCTCCGTCTCTGTCGACCCTGCCTTCGGGACAGTGGTGGACAATGGCGACGGCACAGTCACCTTCAAACCTGCACCTGATTACAACGGCCCGGTCACAATCGACTACACCGTTGTTGACGGTCAGGGTGGCGAAGATGACGGTCAGGCCGTTATCTCTGTCGGTGCAGTCAATGACGCGCCTGTTGCAAATGACGACGAAGACACAACACTCGAAGACACAGCCATCACCGTGGATCTGATCGGCAACGACACAGATCCGGACGGCGACACATTGACAGTGATCAACGCCACGGTTCCTGCGGACCAAGGCACGCTCGTTGACAATGGCGATGGCACTGTGACCTTCACGCCGGCTCCAGATTTCAATGGCGAAGCGACGATCAGCTACGAAATCTCTGACGGCAATGGCGGCACAGACACAGGCGTTCACACCGTCAACGTGACACCTGTCGACGACGCACCTGTCACCGAAGACGACACAGCGACAACACCTGAGGACACTGCGGTCACCATTGATGTGCTCGACAACGACACGGATCCAGACGGTCAGCCTTTGACAATCTCGGACGCGACAGTGCCTGCAGATCAAGGCACCGTGGAAATCGTTGGCAACGAGTTGGTGTTCACACCTGCGCCTGACTTCAACGGCCCAGCCACGATCACCTACACAGCCCAAGACCCTGATGGCAACGAAACACCGGGCACCGTCACAGTTGACGTCACACCTGTGAACGATGCACCTGATGCGGTTGACGATACCGCGTCCACAGACTTCAACACAGCTGTCACCATTGACGTGCTCGACAACGACACGGACGTGGATGGCGATGATTTGAAAGTGGTCGCGGCGACAAGCCCCGACGGCACCGTTGACATCAATGCCGATGGCACCATCACCTTTACTCCGACTGACGGTTTTGAAGGTGAGACAACCATCACCTACACGATTGAAGACGACGGTGGTCTTCAGGACACGGCAGAAGTCACAGTCACGGTCGACGAACAGCCACTTGACGGTATCGTCGAAGGCACAAGCGGTGATGACCTCATCGATGTGACCTACACGGGCGACCCCGAAGGTGACATGGTCGACAACAACGACGAAATCCTGCCGGGCGAAGGTCCAAACGACGACATCATCTATGGCTACGACGGCGATGACACGATCTACGCTGGCGAAGGCGACGATGACATCGACGGCGGGACCGGTGATGACACCATCTTTGGTGAAGACGGCGACGACATTATCGTGGACGAGCAAGGCTCCGACACGGTGGATGGCGGCGAAGGCGATGACGTCATCGACGTGGCAGGCGGCGACAGCCCTGACACAATCGCGGACTTGCTTGGTCTGACCGATCCAAACAATCTGGCCGATCTGGACTACTCGCCTTATTCCGAAATCATCCCTGTCGATAGCGATCCCAACGACGACAAAGATACTGTCATCGGTGGCGCGGGTGATGACACCATCATCACAGGCGACGATGCGGACTATATCGAGGGCGGTGACGGCGACGACACCATCTACTCGGGCATCGACGATGATATCGTCTATGGCGGCGCAGGTGATGACTACATCGAAGACGTCCAAGGCGCCGACTATGTAGAGGGTGGAGCAGGGGACGACACGATTATTGTCGGCTTCGACACCTTCTCCGACTACACCAATGGCACCATCAGCGATGATCCGAACCTTCCATCTGCGGGCTATCCGTTCCTCAACGATCAAAACCAGATCGACGGGAAGGACGAGGTCCACGGTGGTGACGGCGACGATACCATCGTAACGGGCGACGATGCCGACCTGATCTACGGCGATGCTGGTAATGACACCATCAAAGCAGGTATCGACGACGACACGGTCTACGGTGGCGCTGGCGACGATTACATCCTCGGCGGACATGGTTCCGACTACATCGAGGGTGGCGACGGTGACGACTACATCGACGCGTCCGATGCGTTCAAGGTGATGAACTACACCGACGAGGACGATGCAACCGATCCGTTCCCCAACAACGACATGGACACGGTCTATGGCGGTGCGGGCAACGACACGATCATCGGTGGCGACGACCAAGACTCGCTCTATGGTGAAGATGGCAATGACACCATCGACGGCGGCATCGACGACGACATCATCGACGGTGGCGCAGGCAACGACACTCTCATCGGCGGTGACGGCGACGACACCATCACGGCGGGTGAAGGCTTTGACACGGTCGACGGCGGCACAGGGTCGGATACGATCTACGGCGGCGGGGACAATGACGTCCTCTCTGGCGGCGATGATAACGACTTCATCTATGTCTCCGAGAGCCCATCGGGTCTGAACAACACAACTGTGCATGGCGGTGCCGGTGGTCTCGATTGGGACACGCTCGACTTCTCCGACATGATCGACAACGGTTGGGTTGTAACAAACCACGTCAAGAACCCCGACAGCGATGGAAACGGCTTTGACGGTCAGGTTCAGCTTTATAACGCTGACGACAACGCCTACGCCAACATCAACTACACGAATATCGAGAAAGTCATTCCGTGCTTTACCCCCGGAACGATGATCGCGACCCCAGAAGGGGAACGTGCGGTTGAGAGCCTCAAAGTCGGTGACAAGGTCATCACCCGTGACAACGGGATGCAGACGATCCGTTGGGTCGGTGCCAAAAAGATGACCGTGGAAGAGATGACGAAACGGACGGAACTCAAGCCCATTCTCATCCGCAAGGGTGCGCTTGGTCAGGGTCTACCGGAGCGCGATATGATCGTGTCCCCGAACCACCGTATGCTCGTGACCTCCGAGAAAGCGGCGCTGTTGTTCGAAGACTACGAAGTCCTCGTCGCAGCCAAGCACCTCGTGGGGCGTGAGGGCGTCGAAGAGCTTGATGCCTGCGATGTAACTTACATCCACATCATGTTCGATCGCCACGAAGTCGTTCTCTCTGACGGTACATGGTCCGAGAGCTTCCAACCGGGGGACTACACTCTGGCTGGGATTGGCAAGGAGAGCCGCGAAGAGATCTTCGCCTTGTTCCCCGAGCTGCGCGACGTCGAGACCCGCGAGGATTACGTGACAGCCCGTCGCGTCCTGCGCAAACACGAAGCTGCGTTGTTGGTCAACTAAACCCGACACTTGTTTTGCTCTGAGGCGGCGCTTCGGCGCCGTCTGAACCGGACACCAACCTGTAGTGGGGCTGGGTGTCCGGTTTTTTGTTTTCAAAGATGGAAAATTGTCGGGGCTTCTTTCGTAACCGCCTCATTGATACCGCGGGTTATGCTGCTTGAGTGTCAGCTCTCGAGGCGTGAGGCTTCCAATTCCATGGCAACAACTCTTCAAGCCGGTTGATCGTGTGATCGTGGATGCGGTCGAGGATGTCG